>JAKLJP010000039.1 GCA_023151115.1 Anaerolineae bacterium | reverse complement strand
ACCTGAAAATCAGCCAGCACCCCCGCCTGAGCTAACTGCTGGTAGACGGTATCAAAGACCCCAAACAGTTGGCGCGGCGAAATCGGATCGAGCAAGGTCCGAATTTGATTATCCGACGGAATTTGGTCGATCTGAAACAACGTTTCGGCATTACTGCGCCCTTTGCTTTGTTTCATCGCCTGTTGGTGCGCCAGAAATGAGGCCGACTGGGTAAAAAACACGGCGAAAGCGCCTTTGGCCGCATCCTCAATGGCGTAATGACTATTCTGACCCGTTCGATGATCGGGTAAGCGCTTAAACTGTTCAAATAAGGGCATGATTAATTGTTCAAAACTGATAGGCTCTGGCATTGGCTTCACTTTCGCTCGTTGTCTCGACCCACATTAATGCCAATGTTATCTCCTGGCAAATCTGCCTTGACCTGGTTGGTCATACTGAGAATTGCTGCCTGATACCTTAAGCCTCTACTCCGGCCACCCCTAACACCCGGCGCATGCGCGATACTGCTAGCTCGGGATTAACCAGCAGGCCCGCCTGGTCGGCCAGCATAAACAATTGGGCCAGATGGATCACCGAACGGGCGCTCTCCAAGCCGCCGACCATGCGAAAGTGGGACTGATGCCCGTTGAGATAAGCCATAAAGACCACACCCGTTTTGTAGTAATAGGTGGGCGCTTGAAAAATATGGCGCGACAGAGGGACGGTGGGCGCTAAAATGGCTTCATAGCGATCCAACTGACCGGCATCCAGCATCTGCAGGGCCAGAGAGGCGGCCGGGGCAATCGCATCGAAGATGCCCAACAAGGCGTGGCTGTAACCTAACTCATCCCCGCGAATAAGGTCCGGGTAGTTAAAATCATCACCGGTATACATTCGCACACCGGGGGGCAGGCGGCGGCGCATTTCAACTTCGAGGTGATGGTCTAGCAGCGAAATTTTGATGCCATCTACTTTGCCGGCGTGGTCGCCGATAAGCTGGAGACAGACATCCATTGCCCTGGTAATATCTGTTGTGCCCCAATAACCGGCCAGCGCCGGATCGAACATGTTGCCCAGCCAATGAATAATCACCGGCTGCGCTGTCTGGGTCAGAATTCGGCTGTAGATCTGGAGGTAATCCTCCGGCCCTCTGGCGCAGGCGGCCAGGGCCCGGCTGGCCATGAGAATGACCCGCCCGCCCACACTTTCGACATAGCCGACCTGTTCTTCATAAGCCATCTCTACTTCTCGCAAGGTCAGGCCGGGGTGGGGGGTCAGATGGTCGGTTCCTGCGCCGCAGGCAATAACGCCACCCATCGCCTTCGCCTCGGCCACAGCGCGGCGAATGAGTTCTTGGGCGGTCGGCCAGGTCAGCCCCATGCCCCGTTGGGCCGTATCCATCGCCTCGGCCACCGCCAGCCCCAACGACCAGAGATAGCGCCGGTAGGCCAGAGTCGCTTCCCAATCCACGGCTGTTTCGAGGGTTGGATTGATGTCGGCCAAAGGATCGCAGACCACATGCGCGGCAGTGTAAGCAATGCGGCTTTGCAAGGGCGCGCTGGGCGGCGTGAAGTACGTGGGTGGGCCAGGTGTATAGGATTTTAAAGTTCCATCGGGATAGGGCAGTAACAAGGAAAGAGACATCGCTTTCTCCTCGAAAATAGTAGACAGTAGACGGTAGACAGGGAAATTATATACCTCTGCGACCTCACCCCTTCGGGTGCTGGCCGCGCCCCCATCCCTTGGGACGCACCCGAAGGGGTGTCGGGCGTCCCCGAAGGGGGAAAGGGCGTGCTACCCTGCTACTTTTTGCAGGTTCGTGAACACGCCTAAATATTCGGCTCTGGTCTATTAATCTCGACTCTTTGGCCGGTGACCGCAGCCACATAGGCCGCATAAACTACCTGGATGACCTCCAGTCCCAGGTTGCCGTCAGATTGGGCCGGGCGGTTCTCGGCTACGGCGGCCACAAAATCCTGGCACATGGCCAGGTGACCGGAACTCCAATCCTCATTGGGCAGAGGGGTACTCCAGCCGGCGCCGGTGCTGGCTTTTTCCATGATGTATTCCGTTCCAAAAATGTCCGGGTGAGGGGCATAAGCCTGGACCATGTTATGGGGGCTGAGGTTACACTTGAACTGGCTGTTCGACAAAAAGATTTCCAAACGGCTCTCCATCCCGCCCAGCACCGCGTCCGAAGCATAGACCACCGCCCGGCTGCCATCGTCGAAGGTGAGGATGAGCGCCGCCCAATTCTCGACATCCTGCCAGCCGGTCACAATCCAGGGTTTTTCGGCCTCACCCACACCGGGAATGCGGCTCAGGTCGCCAACTTCGGCGCTGACTGCGACCGGCCGGAAGGGCTGCCCGGTGCGGGCCAGCCCTTCCTGCTGCTTGAGGTAAAGCATCGCCCCAATGGGGTGCGCCCCCAAGCGCAGCAAAGCGCCGCCGCCGGTGTAACGCCAAATTTTGGAGTAGGGTGAGTGCGAGCCGCTGTGACACTCGCCGCCGCGCATCTCCAAAATGGCGCCCCCGGAAGCCTTGATTAAACCGGCGGCGCGGGTGATGGCCGGGGCGTAAATCCAGTTTTCGCCATACATCAGGTACACCCCGGCCCGGCGGGCCGCCTCGACCATGGCCTGCGCATCTGCGGTGGCAACAGCCAGCATGTGACGGCGGTCTACCTGGGCGATTTCCTGATCGCCGGCCCCGGCCGGTAAATCTTGCCCCACATAAGCGGTGAGCGGTTTGGTGCAGACAATGTGCTTGCCCGCCGCGGCGGCGGCTTCGGCAATGGGCCGGTGCAGGTGATTGGGAACGCATAAATCAACCATGTCAACTTCAGGCAGGGCCAGCAACTCCTGGTAGTCGGTGAAGCTCTTGGGGACGCTGTGACGTTGAGCATAGCTGGCCGCGTTGGCCTCGGTACGCGCCGCAACCGCCACCAGCCGGGCATGATAACCACTGACCTGGGCATAACAACGGGCGCGAGTTTCGGCCAGAAAGCCGGCGCCAATGATGCCGATACCGATTTGTTTTTGTTCAACCATGAGGGTCTCCTAAAAAATTAGCCCTGTAGGAGTCCAAAAGCTATGCTTTTGGACTCCGTTTTCATCATCAGTAGTGTGCATTAGTTCGTGAACAACCCAATTGAAACCCACCTATGTTACCCTGCGACTTGCTACCTTGTGACTTGCGACCCTGCTACTTGTTCTGTTTTGGCTGCCAGCCGGCATATTTGGGATGATCGTTAGCGATGGGTAATTCCACCGCCTGACCTGTATCGGCGGAATGGTAGAGGGCGGTGAGCAGTTCGAGGGCTACGCGAGCGTCAGCCAGCGTAACGGGGAGTTCGGTGTTGTCACTGAGAGCTTGATGATAGCGATAAAACTGCCCGGCGTAGCCTTCGGGCAGCGGTTTGAAACCGGCCAGGGCAGTTTCGATCTGGGCCTGAATTTCCGGCGAGTCGCCGGTGAAGATCCAGGGATCGGCGGTATTGGTATAGGGTTGGGTGTTGCTCTCGGCGGTGAGCTGGCTAAAACAAAAGCGATGCCGGCTGATTTGGGCCGGCGAGCCGGTGGTGGCCGACAACGAAGCCAGGGAGCCATCGGCCATCTCTAACGAGGCGGACACACAATCGTCCACTTCTATCGGATTGACCAGAGTTTTGGCGCGGGCAAAGACACTTTTGACCGGCCCCAGGACATAATAGAGCAAATCATGGGCGTGAATGGCCATTGAAGTAAGCACGCCGCCCAATTCTGTAGCCCATTTGCCTCGCCACGGAACAGCGTAGTAATCATTTCCGCGCCGCCAGGATGTTTCAACGGTGGTCAGATAAGCGCGCCCGGCCAGACCGGCTTCGATGAGCAGCTTGAGCTTTTGTAATCCATGCCCATAGCGATATTGAAAAATTGGCATAATCCGCCGGCTCGATTCTGCTTCCAGGGCTAGCAAACGGTCAACTTCTTGCAGCGAGCCGACGTGCGGCTTTTCCAGGATAACATGTTTGCCGGCAGCCACCACTTCCTGAACCTGGGTAAAATGGAGATAGGGCGGGGTGCATAGGTCCACCACGTCCAACTCGCTTAACCGGCACAGGTCGGTGAGGCTGGTGGCCACGTGCGGAATATGATAGGTTTCGGCCAGGCTTTTGGCTCTGGCTTCGTCAATATCACAAATAGCCACAATCTCAAATTGGTCTGGCAACGTCTGAAAGGCGCGGATGTGGTAACTGCCAATTCCCCCGCCGACAATGCCAACTTGTAATTTTTTAGTCATTTTTCAAATTCCCCAATCTTTGCGCCTGAGCCTGGGCGGTCAGGCTGAGTTCGGAAACCAAAAAACAGTGGGCCTGGGTCATGGCGGTTTCGGTGCGGTTAAAGATATCGCTGATTAATTGGCGGCCATAGGGCAGGTCGAGCTTGGCGCAGTCAAAATAGTGGACGCCGCTGCCGTCAACCAGAAAGAGATGATTGCCGCCGGGCCGCCCGGCCAGGTCGCAATATTTGCGTAGTTCAATGTACCCTTCGGTGCCCAAAATGGTCAGGCGACCATCACCCCAGGTGTCCAGGCCGTCGGGGGTGTACCAATCCACCCGAATATAGCCGGTCCCCCCGTTGCCTCGCAGCACCAGATCGCCGAAATCTTCCAGTTCCGGGTACTGCGGGTGTTTGTAATTAGCCACCTGCGCCGCCACCACCTCGGCCTGGGTAGAGCCGGTGAAGGTGAGAAACTGGTCCACCTGATGCGAGCCGATGTCGGTCAGAATACCGCCGTACTGCGCCCGGCGAAAAAACCAGGCGGGGCGGCTGGGCAGGTTGGTCCGGTGCGGCCCCAGGCCAATCGTCTGGACCACCCGGCCAATCGCCCCGGCCTGAACCAGTTCGACGGCTTTGACGGTGGCCGGATTTTCAAAACGCTCGCTGAAGCAGATGGAATAGATGCGCCCGGTTTCGGCCTGTACCCGGCGGGCTGCGGCCAGTTGGTCAAGACTGGTGAAGCCGGGCTTGTCGCTCATAAAATCTTTGCCATGCTGCATCACGGCGATGCCGAGCGGGGCGCGCTCATTGGCGATGGCGGCGCTGATGATGAGTTGAAGCGACTCGTCGGCCAGGATTTCCTCGGCGCTGCCGGCCTGCCGGGCTTGGGGATAAGTCTTGGCAAACGGGCCGGCCAGTTCCGGCTCGGCGGCGTAAAACGAAACCAATTCTGCCCCGGCCCGCAGCAACAAATTACTTTGGCCGTAGATGTGGTTGTGATTAAGGCCAATCACGCCAAAGCGAAGTTTAGGTAGACTCATAGGTACCTCGCTGCTAAAATTCAGCGGCGCTGCTGAGCGCCAAGAATAAAGTCGTAGGGGTAAGGCAAGGGCTGGTCGCCGGCCTGGCTGAGCCGGGCCAGGTGTTCATCGCTGAGAGACCAACCGGCAGCGCCCAGGTTACTTTCCAACTGCTCCATGTTGCGCGCCCCGATGATGGGAGCGGTCACGCCGGGTCGTTGCAGCAGCCAATTGATAGCTACCTGGGCCGGACTTTTACCTGCTTCCTCGGCCACCGCGAAGAGCGCATCGAGCACGCTCCAGGTATGCTCGTTGTTGTAGGCGCTCCACGATTCGCTCCAGCCCTGTTCTTCGGCCATCTTGACCCGCGTCCCTTCCGGCGGCGCGCTCATGCCCCGCCGGAATTTGCCGCTCAACCAGCCGCCGCGCAGAGGACTCCAGGGGATGATGCCCAAGCCTTCATTCTGACAGACAGGCAGTAGTTCCCATTCCAGGGAGCGGTCGAGCAAATTGTACAACGGCTGCAAGCAGGTGAAGGCTTCCCAGCCCATACCCCGGCTCAGGTCAATGGCCTTTTGTAACTGCCAGCCGCTGTAGTTGCTGGCCCCCAGATAGCGAACCTTGCCACTGCGGACTAAATCGTTGAGGGTGCTCAGGGTTTCGGTCAGCGGCGTGGCCCCATCCCAGCAGTGAACCTGGTACAGGTCAATATAATCGGTCCCCAGGCGGCGCAGGCTGGCCTCCACTCCGGCCAAAATATGTTTGCGGCTAAGGCCGACATCGTTGGGTCCCTGGCCCATGGGGAAGCGGACTTTGGTAGCGATAATAAAATCATCGCGATTCTTGCCCTGCAGCCAACGCCCAACAATTTCCTCGGAAGCGCCTTGAGTATAGACATCGGCGGTATCAATAAAATTCCCACCCGCTTCGACAAAACGGTCGAGGATGCGGCGGCTGATTGCTTCATCGGCCTCGCGGCCAAAGGTCATCGCTCCCAGACAAAGTTCGCTTACTTTTAAGCCGGTGTTGCCCAGAAAACGGTATTGCATGGTTTGCTCCTTTTAAAATAGTAATCAGTAGTCAGTAGTCAGAAAATATTTCTCTTACTGGCGATATGCCCGACGAGATGAAGCCGATGAAAAAATCCTTCACAGCCTCGTGTCCTCGCTGTAGGTAGCTAGCGGCGGCACCTCTACCCAGCACCGGTTGGCCCAACTTTGCAGGGCGAGTTCGGCCAGTTGGACGCCTTTGGCTCCTTCGCGCAGATTCCAGGGGAAAGGGGTATCGTAAATGACATGCTTGAGAAACAGTTCCCACTGCACTTTGAAAGCATTATCGTAAACTCTATTGTTGGGCAAACGCGTCCAACCGGCATAGAAGTCAATGGGACTGTCTACATCCGGGTTCCAGACGGGCCGGGGGGTCATACTTTCGTGCTGGATGACGCAATCGCGCAAGCCGGCTACGGCGCTGCCCTGAGTACCATCCACCTGTAAAGTCAGCAAATCGTCGCGCCGGACACGGACGGCCCAGGAGGAGTTAAAGTGACAAATAATGCCGTTGGCCAGTTCAAAGGTGCCGTAGGCGGCGTCGTCGGCGGTGCAGGCGTATTCCTGCCCCGCTTCGTCCACCCGCCGGTCAATATGCCTGGCCCCCAGGCAGGAGAGCGACTTGATGGGTCCGAACAAGTTGTCAATCACGTAGCGCCAGTGGCAGAACATATCTACAATAATACTCCCACCTTCCTCTTTTTTATAATTCCACGAGGGCCGCTGGCATGGCTGGCTTTTGCCGTCAAAAACCCAGTAGCCAAACTCGCCCCGCACAGACAGAACGCGGCCAAAAAAGTTGGTGTCCAGCAGGTATTTTAATTTCAACAACCCCGGCAGAAACAGCTTGTCCTGCACCACCCCATTTTTCACCTGAGCCGCCTCCGCTTCACGGCAGAGGGTCAGGGCGTCGGCCAGGGTATCGGCCACCGGCTTTTCACAATAGATCGCCTTGCCGGCGGCAATGGCCTTACGCACCGCTTCGACCCGCAGGCCGGTCAGTTGAGCGTCAAAGTAGACCGGGTAAGCCGGGTCTGACAGGCAGGCGTCCAGGTCGGTAGTGTAGCGGGTCAGACCATGCTCGACCGCCAGCGCCCGCAGCTTGTGCTCGTTGCGGCCCACCAGGATAGGCTCCGGCACAATCACTTCGCCGGGGCTGATTTTAAGGCCGCCCTCTTTGATAATCGCCATAATCGAGCGAGCCAGGTGCTGGTTGGCCCCCATCCGCCCGGTGACGCCGTTCATAATAAGGCCGATTTTGTGTTCTTTCATAGAATTATATCCGTGATAAAATTTTCGTAGCTACTTCGATAATATTACTTTTTATGTAAAGTATTTTAACCTCACTACCTGCTGTTTCTCGGTATTCGCCCGGCGATGAATCACCGGGCTACAGGACTGGATGGGTCAAACATAACTCAGGTAGGCCGTTTTGATGGCTTGCAGAAACTCCTGCTGGTCCATGGCCCAATATTTGTTGGAAAAAATTTCAACCTCGTTGAAGCCGCTAAAGCCGGCCTCTTCCACCCAGCCCCGAATCTGGCGAATAGGAATACAGCCCTCGCCCATCAAACCCCGGTCGTTGAGCAAATCCTCGGTCGGCGTTTTCCAATCGCTTACGTGAAAAGCAAACAGGCGTCCGGCCTGGCCGCAACGCCGAATTTCGGCTTCCAGATGCGGATCCCACCACAGATGATAAACATCCACGGCAACCCCCACCAGGGGCGAAGCCAGTTCCGCGCAGATATCGTTGGCCTGAGCCAGAGTGTTAATCGCCGAACGCGAGTCGGCATACATCGGGTGGAGCGGTTCGACTGCCAGCCTGACCCCATACCGCTCTGCGTCGGGCAGGACAGCCATGATACCCTCTTTGATTTGGCGGCGCGACTCTTCAAGCGGTTGGCCGGGGACAGCCCCGCAAACCAGCACCACCAGCGGCGCGCCCAGGGCGGCAGCTTCCTCTATCGCCCGGCGGTTGTCGGCGACAGCCGCCTGCCGGCCAGCCAGGTCAGGGGCGGGAAAGAAACCACCCCGGCAGAGTGAAACGATGGTTAGACCGGCGGCGCGAATCTGTTCACCCACCTTGTTCGGGTCGCGCCCGGTTAGGGCTTGCCGCCAGACGGTCATCCCGGCCACCCCGGCCTGAACATAGCGCTCAATGGCCTCTTCAACAGGCCAGGGTTGGGTGGTGATGGTATGCACGCAGAGACGCGAGGTATCGAGCAGCGGACTGGCTGTCATTTTATATTTGGAACTGCGGCAGCCATTGAGCATGGGCGACCAGCAGTTCGTCTACCATCGCTCGAATCTGGCTCAGGTCCAGTTCGGCGGCGGTGTGCGGGTCCAGCATGGCCGCGTGGTAGATGTGTTCACGCTTGCCGGTCAAAGCTGCCTCGACGGTGAGGGCCTGGACATTGATATTGGTTTGCATCAACGCGGCCAACTGCGGCGGCAGGCTGCCGATGCGGGTCGGCTGGATGCCATTTTTGTCCACCAGGCAGGGTACCTCCACGCAGCAGCCCTGGGGCAAATTATCAATCAAACCCTCATTGCTCACATTGCCATAAATCACCTGCGGTTGGCCGGTTTCCAGAGAGTGAATGATGTACGAGCCGTACTCGTGGGAGCGGCGGCGGGTCTGGCTATTCTCGCCCGACTCTTCCTCGTCGTTAGTCCACCAGCGGCGCAATTGAGCGGCGTGCCAGGGATCGTGTTGGTCGAGATGGTCCAGCCGCTCTTGGCGATAGCTCCGCTCGAACCGGCTCAGGGCATGCGGATCAGGGTCTTCCATCGCCGCCCGAAGCTGCTCCCAGCCGCCAAGCTGCTGCTCGCAGCGCCAGATATATTCGTCAAGCGGGATATTGAACTGTTCAATCAAATCGGGCCGGTCGCGCTTGATGAACCAGGGCACATATTCGCTGAAATGTTCGCTGGATTCGGTCACAAAGTAACCGAGATGGGTCAAGACCTCATAGCGGACGCGGTTCCAGGCCGGCGCCCGTCCTTCAGCCACCACCTGACGCAATAAAGGGTAAAGGTCTTGCCCCTCCCGCTCAAACTTTAGATAGAAGGCCATGTGGTTGATACCGGCGCAGAGGTAATTAATCTCTTGGAGCGGTACGCCGATATCGTGGGCCAGTTCATTGGCCGTCCCCTGTACGCTGTGACACAGCCCCACCGTTTTGATCTTGCTGACGCGGTGGATAGCCCAACAGTTCATAGCCATGGGGTTGACGTAATTTAAAAAAGTGACCTCAGGGCAGACCTCTTCCATATCGCGGCACATGTCTAACAGAACGGGGATGGTTCGCAGGCCGCGCATGATCCCGCCGATGCCGAGGGTATCGGCAATGGTCTGGCGGAGACCATACTTTTTGGGAATTTCAAAGTCGAGCACCGTGCCCGGCCTGTAACCGCCGACCTGGATCATACAGATAGCGTAATCAGCCCCGGCGAGCGCCGCACGGCGGTCGGTGGTGGCTTCAATGGTTGGCTGCGCCTCCAGTTCGGCGGCCACTTTATAGGCCACAATCTCTGAGGTTCGCAGGCGCTCAGGGTCAATGTCGAACAGGCTGATGGTAGACTCGGCCAGTTCGGGAAAACTGAGGATATCACCCATTAATTTTTGGGCAAAGATGGTGCTGCCGGCGCCGATGAAGGTAATTTTTGGCATTAATTAGACCTTTCGCTAAGTCACCTGAATTCGAAGTTCCGGTAAATCGCACCCCCTTCGACAAGCTCAGGACGCAGCTTCGATACGCCCCTCGCTTTGCTCCGGGCTACTCAGGATGCGACAAAAAGCCGAAAATCACCCTTCGATACGGCCTTCGGCCTACTCAGGATGATTTTCGAGCTAATTCCAAAATCAGGTTAAGTCATAATTGATCCCGCCAGGAATATTTGGGAGCATACCCCAGCAGTTTACGCGCTTTGGCAATAGAGAGCAGGGTCTCAAACTCACCCGTGCCCTCTCGCAGCGGCACGTGCGGAAAGATCTCGGCCATTAATTCGCGGTTGGGCCGGTTCATCACCGTGTCGGCGGCGGCGATGATGAAGGCTTCTGCGCCTTGGATGTCCGCCTCCAAACCCAGGCGGCAGCCCTGGGCGACATCCCGCGCGTCCACATAGCCCCACAGATTCCATTTACGCAGGCGGGGATTGTTCCAAAAGCCGGGAAAGCGTTGGTAATCTTCCGGCTCCATAATGTTGGAGAAGCGCAGCCCCACAAAGGGTAGACCACTCCAGCGGTTGAACTGGCGGGCCATTTCCTCGCTCAAAACCTTGGAGAGAGCGTAACTCGTTTCCGGATAGAGCGGATGGGCTTCATCAATGGGGGCATAAACCGGCTGCTCTCTGTCGAAAGGCAGGCCCAGCGTCGTTTCGCTCGAAGCCCAAACGACTCGCTGTAAGCCCAGGCTGGTAGCCGCGCTAAAAATATTATAGGTGCTGGCCATATTGACTCGAAAGGTGACTTCCGGGGTCGCTTGACCGGGGGCCGGGATAGCGGCCAGGTGGATAACGCCGTCGGCTCCTTGCAGCGTCTCGAAGGTCTGGCCCAGGTCGGTCAGGTCAACCTTCAGAAAAGGAGCCAGTGCTTCTCGCGGGGGCGCTACGTCTACATTCAAGACCTCATAATTGTGTTCAAGCAGCTCGCGCACAACCGCCCGGCCCGCCTTACCGCTGCCGCCGGTAACAACGATTTTTTTTTGCATGATAAGTTATCTCCTGTGAGAATACGACCGCCGACCGCCAGAAAATTTTCATCATTGATGATGTGCTAAAGGTTTATGCTTTGCCGGAGTCCAAAAGCTATGTTTTTGGACTCCATTTTCATCATCGGTAGTATACCACAGTCTCGTAAACACTCCTCAAAATCAGGCTTGAAACTGGGGCAGCCACTGCGCCTGCGCCGCCAGTAATTCTGTGACCATCGCTCGAATCTGGGGCAGGGTGCAGACGGCGGCGGTGAGTGGGTCGAGCATAACGGCGTGATAGACGGCTTCACGGCGGCCGGTCAAAGCCGCCTCGACGATTAATTCCTGGACATTGATATTGGTCCGGTTGAGGGCGGCCAGTTGGGGCGGGTAGTTGTCCACGCGGGTCGGCTGGATGCCATTGCTATCCACCAGGCAGGGCACTTCGACGCAGCAGCCGGTGGGCAAGTTGTCTATCAGGTGGTCATTGGGCACGTTGCCGTTGATCGAAATCGGGCGGTTGATTTCGATGGCCTCGATAATGCGTGAACCATATTCGTGGGTCCGCTGGCTGGGCAGCGGCTGCCGTCCGCTAATCATCTCCTCATAAACCTCGCTCGACTCCTCCAGCCGCTCGAAGCAGTGGCGCAGATAGCCGCCGGTGCGGCCAAAGTCGAACCAGTGGTTGACTTCATCTTTGAAACGCGGGACCAAATCGTGGTTAACCATCTCGGCTGTTTTGCGAAAATAGGGTACGTACTCGCTGGCGTGTCCGCTGGACTCGGTGACGAAGTAACCAAAGTGCTTCATCAGCTCGATGCGCACCGGCTCCTGGGCGTAAATCTCGTCCCGCTCGATGGCCTGCCAGAGCAACGGATAAAGGTCTTCTTGACCCCGGCGAAATTCTAAAAAGAACGCCTGGTGATTGATGCCGGCGCAGCGAAACACCACTTCCTCATAGGGCGTCTCTATCCACTCGGCCAGCATTTCGCTGGTGCCCTGGACGCTGTGGCACAGGCCGACATACGGCCGGCCGGTGGCTCTGGCGACGGCCCAGCAGTTGGCTGCCATCGGGTTAACGTAGTTGAGCAGCAGCGCTTGTGGCGCAACTTCATCCATATCGCGGCACAAATTTAGCAGCACCGGGATAGTCCGCAAGGCGCGGAAGACACCCCCCGGTCCCAACGTGTCGCCCACGCACTGCTCCACCCCGTAACGCTGCGGAATTTCGATATCCAGGACGTAGGCTTCCAGGCCGCCCTGCTGGAAGGTGGTGATAACATAATCCGCGCCGGCCACCGCTTCCCGCGGCTGGGTAGTGGCTTCGACTCGGGCCTTGAGACCCCGCCGGTCAACGATGGCCTGGACCAACTCCTGAGCCTGACCGAGGCGGTTAGGGTCAATATCCATCAGGGTTAGGGTGCTATCTTGCAAAGCGGGAGTCAATAAAATGTCGCTACACAGGTTGCGGGTAAAAACTACACTACCCGCGCCGATAAAGGCAATTTTTGGCATAGAATTTGTTACCTCGCATGATGAGGATTTACGATTTACGATTTAAAACAACACCCAATCGTAAATCGTAAATCTGAAATCGTAAATTTAACGGATGGGAATCCACTTGGCCCAGCCCCCAATAAGGGGCAAAGGTTTGGCCTGGGTTTGAGAGACATAGAGCATACCTAGCAACCAAATGACCCCCAGAAAGATGTAGGTTGCTACGACCAGGGAAAAAAGGGCGACCCCCAACAAAAAGCCAAAAGGCAGCCACGATAACAGCCAGGCCACTACTGCCCAGACCAGGGGCGCGGCCAGGGCGGTCAGCACAATTAGCAGCGATTGTTTGGCATGGTAGACGGCAAATTTGTCCCGCCGTTCAAAGATAAAGACATACAGACAGCCAAAGATGAGCAGAAAATAGGCCAAGAATGCCGGAAAGCGATTGGTGGTCTCCATCTTTTTTAATTCCCGACCCCTTGCAAATTTAGCTCTTTGGCAAAGTGACAGCTCACGGAGTGGTTGGCTTCGACCTCGACCAGTTGCGGCGCCTGCTGGCTGCAAATAGCCTGGGCGTACCGGCAGCGCGGGTGAAACACGCAGCCCGGCGGCGGGTTGGCCGGGCTGGGCACGTCGCCTTCCAGGGTAATGCGGTTCAAGCGAATATCCGGGTCGGCCGGCGGCACCGCCGAAACCAGGGCTTCGGTATAGGGATGCAGCGGATGGCGCAGCAATTCTTCGGCTTCGGCCAGTTCCACCAGCTTGCCGACATACATCACCGCAATCCGGTCGCACATATGCTCAACCACGGAGAGATCGTGGGCGATAAAGAGTAAAGTCAAGCCCAGCCTTTCCTTTAGCTCCTGCAACAGGTTGAGCACCTGGGCCTGAATCGAGACATCCAGGGCAGAGACCGGCTCATCGGCCACAATCAGACGCGGGCTGAGGGCCAGGGTACGGGCCAGGCCGATGCGCTGCCGCTGCCCGCCCGAAAACTCGTGGGGATAGCGGCGCATGTAGGCCGGGTCGAGGCCGACGGAGCGCATGAGCTGCGCCACACGATCCTCCATCTCTTTCCCTTTGGCAATATGGTGAATGATCAGGGGTTCGCCAATAATATCTTTGACCGTAAAACGCGGATTGAGCGAACTAAACGGGTCCTGAAAGATCATGCGCATCTCGCGCCGGAAGGGTTTCATCTCTTTCTGGCTAATCCGAGAGAGGTCAATCCAATTGCCATCGTGTTTGCGGAAATGAATTTCGCCCGCCGTGGGGTCATACAGGCGCAGGATGGTGCGGCCCAACGTGGTTTTGCCGCAGCCGCTTTCGCCCACCAGGCCCAGCACTTCTTCCTCGCGCATGGAAAAGCTGACCCCATCCACCGCCTTAATCTGGCCGATGACGCGCTGCAAGAATCCCTGGCGGATGGGGAAATGCTGCTTAAGGTCTTTTACTTTAAGGATGGTCGTATCATAACTGTCTGTAAATGGCTCTGACCGGACAGCTTGAGGTGCACGTCCATCCCACTTGCCGGAGGTAAGGTTATCGTTGTCGTTCAAAGAAAGCCCCCTGTTTATTCAGAACGCTCAACCGTTAGTGTTGCTTCTTCCATCACCATGTCGGGGTCCGTCCAGCCCTTCCATTGCATCAACTGCTGGAAAGCCCGGCGGTAGATCAGACGGACTTCAATTTTGGCGGAGCCATTGTCTGGTAGCGTAAAACTATACCGGCTGACATCGGTTGCCATGGCTTTCAGGCGGGTATCGCTGATCAGTCGAATGGGCCGCCAGAAGGCCCCCGTGGGCGACTCGCCGGTCCATTCGTCTTCCAGGATTTGGGCATAGACCTGGCCGGGCCGGCCGGCGTAGTTACCCGTCCAATCGGGCAACTGGGGACCCACTTGCAGAGGCAATTCACGGTTAGCAGCATCGCTGGCCTGCACAACCAGAATCATGTGGCGCAGGGGCGAGTCGGTGGGCACGGAATGACCGGTTTTGTCGTTGGTCAGGCTGACCTCAACCTGCACCTGATCTCCGGCCAGCCGGGCCGTCGCGGTCATAGTGACTGCGTTTTGTAATAATGTTTTATCTGCCGCACCCGGCATGCGATGGCTACGGATGTGCTGCGGGTCACGTCGCAATCCCCCTTTTTCCGGGAAAACGAAATAATCGCTGGTTCCGGCCGGCATATGGCAATCCTGGCAGGTCTGGCCGGTCTCCGGGTCGCTGTAGGGGCTGGCCAGCCACTCGCCAAAGGAGTTATAGATGACTACGCCATCGGCCACCGTCATATCCCCGGCCACGCCGTCGAAGACGCCGTAGTGACATGGCGCGCAAAAGGCGCTTTCCTCCAACAGCGGCAAGTAGCTATCTGCCGGCCGGCTCACGTCGTCGAAAGTGCCAAAGAAGAGTTGATCCTCTCCAGCCGGGCGATACAAGCGCACCGAGGAGATGCCCGGCTTGTCGGGATGAGGTAAGCCTGTTTCTGGGACCAGGAACACTTCGCCGATTTTATGGCAAAATTCGCAGGAGATACCCTCGGCGGCGTCGCCGGTGAGATACAGGGGGCTGACGCCATCGGGAACTTGGTCCGAATAAGCGGCGGTCGTGCTCGAATGGCAGCCTGACCAGCCGCAGGTATTGGCCGGTTCCAATTTGGACGCTGCCGGAGTATGGCAGGCGGCGCAGTTGCCGGCCCGGTCGGGATAGTCGAGCCGGAAGCCGGGACCGTAGTAAGGTTGGCTCAAATCTGGCGGCAGCGGTTTGCCCAAATTATCCTTGGGTAGTGATGAATTTTTGTTGCCGTGAATATCTGTGCCCATATACATGGTTAAAAAACGAGGGTTGATGGCGGCCTGGGCATGAGCGTCTGCCTCCCATTCGGCGTTGGCGGTATGACACAGACCGCACGCCTTGGAGCCTTCAACACCTTCAAAGGAGTACCAGTCATAATCGAGGTTGTCACTCGTATAATGGGCAGTGAGGGTAATTGTGACGGGCGCGGCCCCGGCAATAGCTTGGGTCCAGCCATTGTAGTGGCCTGAAGCCCAGGCGGTCACTGTCACCGGTTGAGTGGCAGTCACTCCAGTTAGGGTAAAAGAGCCATCAGCAGCCGTGGTGGTATGGGTTTCGGCAAGTTGTAGCCGCACCCTGGCCCCGGCCACCGGTCCCTGCTCATTCCGCACCACGCCAAACACCGTCCCTGGGGACGGCTCAGGCGTAGGCGTTACCTTCGCTGGCGCGGGTGTGGGCGTGGCAGCGGCGAGGAGTGGTGGTTGAGAGAATAAGGCGGAAATACCCCAGGCTACACTAGCAAAGGCGATTATTAAGTTGAGAAGCCAGTGTTTTCTCATTGACTGTTCTAAAATTAAGTGGTTTTCATCGCTAAGTTGTCATATTTTTTCGACAGGGTTAACAAGATTTACAAGATTATCTGCCGTTTTATCCTGTTAATCTTGTAAATCTTGTCTAACATTTTTATGTAAAATCCACAAGTTAATTCTGAAAACTACTTAAGCCCGTGTTGCGTGTTTCGTTTATTTCATCCAACTTACAACCTGCGAGTTGCGACCTCACCCTTCGGGTGCTGGCCGCGCCCCTTCGGGCGTCCCCGAAGGGGGAAAGGGCGTGCTACTCTGCTACCTTTAACACTCACACAATCGAATACGGATCAGCCGCATCGCGCAGGCCGTCGCCCAGGAAATTGAAGCCCAACACGGCAATGATGATAAAGCCCACCGGGGCCATAATCCAAGGGGTCACGCCCAGGGTTTGTAAGGTTTGGGCGTTTCTCATCAGCAGGCCCCAACTGATGAGCGGCTCCTGGATGCCGATTCCCAGGAAACTGAGAAAAGCCTCGGCCAGAATGATCTGGGGAATGGTCAGGGTTAAAACCACAATAATGTGGCTCAGCGTATTAGGATAGAGATGCAGGAAGATCGTCCGGGCATCAGAGGCGCCCATTTCCCTGGCGGCCAGCACAAAATCTGTTTCCCGAAAAGCCAGCACCTTACCCCGCACCTCACGGGCCAGCACCGTCCACGACAACAGGGCAAAAATAAAAGCCATAATAATAAAGACTGTAAATGAGTCCCAATTTCGAGGGACGATGGCCGCCAGAGCCATCCACAGCGGTAACTGCGGAAACGCATTGACAAATTCGACAAAGCGCTGCAAGGCGTTGTCAATCCAGCCGCCATAATAACCTGAGACAACGCCCAGGATAGAGCCGATGGCGACACTGATAAAAGTGCCAAACAAACTCATGGCCAGAGAGATGCGGCCGGCCTCGCAAGATTTACCCCATAGGTCGCGGCCCAACTTGTCGGTACCGAGGATATAGATGCTGCCGCCTTCCTCGACGCCAAAAAGATGCCAGCGCATAGGAATCAAACCGAACAGCTTATACTCCCAACTCTGAACAAAGAACTGAATAGGGTAACGCTTGCTCGTATCCTCCGTCCATGTCGGTTCAAGGGTCTGCAGATCTATGCTAGGGACCAGGGCATAGACAAAGGGCCGCAGATGAAAGTTACCCTCAGTATCCACAAAGTGAATTTGCTGCGGGGGCGTAAAAGCGGCCTGCATCTTAAGTTCATTGAGTCGATTCGGTGAAAAAAAGTCGGCAAAGATCGCCAGTATGGTTAAAGCCAGAATCATCAGGCCGCCGGCGATGGCCGGCTTGCTTCTTTGGAATTTCTTCCAGACCAGCTCGAAATAACTTTCGTGCCGCTCGGTTTCTGTTTTTTCAATAACCTCAGGTACATTTTGACCGATAGTCAGACTCATGTCACTCATTGCTTGCCTCAAGCTTTGCCAATTTAGAAATAAGAATCTCTGAAATCTTATTTCTCATTTCTCATTTCTTATTTCTTATTATCTTACAGACCCGCTTAATTGTAGCGAATGCGCGGGTCAAGAACGGCCAGGAAAATATCGGCCAGCAAGTTACCGATGACAATCAGCGCGCCGTATACCAGCAGTAAACTGCCGGAAATATAGATGTCCTGGTTCACCAGGGAGTCATAAAACAAAGGCGCCATAGTCGGCATATTCAAAACGATGGCTGCCTCCAGCTCCCCTTGAATCATATAAGGTAAAACTGTGCCCTGGTAGGCCACGATCGGATGCAGCGCATTGGGCACAGCATGTTTATTCATCACCTTTGCTTCGGTCAACCCCTTGGAGCGAGCGGTAGTGACGTACTGGGCATTTAGCACATCGAGCAGATTGCCGCGCATGACCCGCATGTTCCGCGCCACTCCGCCCAAACCGGCAATCAAGACGACCGGCCAGATATGCTGGATCAGGTCTACCACTTTAGCCCAAGACCAGGGGGCCACGGCATACTCGGGGGAAAAAAAAGAGATAATGGCGCGCTGTTTAAACGTAAAAACCAGGACGTAAAGAATGATCAGAGCCAGAAAAAAGCGGGGTACCGAGGTAAAAACAAAAGCTACCACCGCCGACAGGTTATCAACCAGGCTATATTGGCGAGTAGCGACGAAGACACCCAAGAAAATGCCGACAAGGGTCGAAATAGAATGGGCCAGCAGCGCCAACAGTAGTGTCTTGGGCAGACGCTCGGCAATGATCCCACCCACATCCCGGCGATAAGCCATCGAGAAACCAAACTTACCCTCGGTGACAATGCCTTTGATCCAATTGACAAATTGGAGGGGCAGGGGTTGGTCTAAACCGTACCTGGCCCTCAGTATAGCCGCGGCGGCTTCGGCCTCATCCTGAGACATCCCGGCCTGGTTGATCAGATAATTTTGGTAACTGGAGGCAAAGTCTCCCGGCGGCAGTTGAATCACAATGAAGGACACCAGGCCAATGCCCAGGAGTAAGACAATTGAGATCAAGAGCCGGCGCACAATGTAATTGAGCATTTATCCCCCTATGGGAGAAAGCTTGTAGCAGAGTAGCAAGGTAGCAAAGAATAGGAAGTAAGGAGTAAGTAGTAGGTAGTAAGGTAAAAACTATCCTCTATCTACTATCTTCCATCCTCTATACTATTATCTGCTATCTGCTATCTGCTACCTGCTACTATTACTTATTATAAACCGGTATCGTATTGGGCCTGAGCTGTTCAACCTGCTGGTCTTTTGGCGTCCAGATTTGCTCCGACATGTAGTTGTCCTCAGCCCACTGGTAGAAGAAAACCGGCGAGCCGGCGTTCACGTTCTGGAAGCGCTTGGCTAGGGCCAAACCGTGGCGGCCCACCCAGATGCCCACAGCATAGACGTTTTCGGTGAAGACCTTATTGTACTCGTTGATCAATTCCTTGCGCTTGGCCGGATCCTGCTCCGCGCAGTATTGGTTGGCCAGGTCAACCAAATCCTCCTCAAACGGCTGGAGTTGGCGCGGCTTGTCGCCCTCACGGTGCCAGTCGGGTTGGTTTTTGCTAATCGGGGCCAAGTTGGTGCAGCCGATGTTGGGCAGGGCGAACCAGCGATCAACGCGCCAGACGTGCGTCTCCCACTCACCACTCTGCAAGATGTCCTGCCAGGCGGCGCTGGTAATCGGCCGGAAATTTACCTTGATGCCCACCTCGGCAAACACATTGACCAGGGCATCACCGAGATTAACGCCCTCCTGCTGGTCTTCGTTGGCGTTCATGGCAATGGCCAGGTCCTCGCCTTCTAACGGGCCGCTAGTCCAGTTCAAGAAGCCGTTACCGTCGGTGTCCTCAAAACCAATCTCGGCCAGCAGGGCTTTGGCTGCGTCGGGGGCGTAAGGATAGTAGACCACGGAGTTACGGTCGAACTCAGGCGAACCCGGCAAGAGGCCGCCCGGCCAGGGTCGCAGGAAAGGACCGCGCAGCGTGGACTGGGCCAGGCCGTCACGATCCATCGCCTGGCTCAGGGCGCGGCGGAAGCGCAGGTCACGGAACAGCTGGCGGATGGCCGCCTGCTTCTCATCCTTCACCCCCAAATCTACCGATTGATTGAGTTCAAGCTCAAAGGCTAGGAGTTCAGGCCCCCAGGTAATGTCGAAGTGGGCATCCGGCTCCTGGGCGCGTTTCAAGGATTCTACAAATTCGCCGGCCGGGTTCTCCAGGTTGCTGTGATCGCAGTCGCCGGCCAGGGTACACAAGGTTCGGCCTACCCCACTCGGCCCCTTTTGAAAGGTGACTTCGTCAATGTAGGGCAGTTGGTTGCCTTCTTCGTCTACCTTCCAATAGTAAGGGTTGCGACGGGCAATCAACAGCTCATCCGTTTTGTACTCTACCGCCGCCCAGGGGCCCATAGTGACCTGGGGCAGGGCATCCGGCGGTAGGGCATTTTCAAATTCCTTATAATCCATGTCCTTATTGTATCTGGGATGGAACGGTTTTAAGAGGTGGGCCGGCATGACGCTGAAGTCCTGTTCATCCATTTGGTAGAACAGGTGGACCGGCTTTGCCACGGCAAAGGTCCACTTGATGGTATAGTCGTCTACCGCCTCCAATGTAGGAACTTGGCCATCAAGCTCAAAGGCCGTACTCTTTTGCCAGGAGTTGACGTTGGGATCAACGATATAATCCTCCCAGGTAAAGATGACATCTTCAGAGGTGAACGGATCGCCGTCAGACCATTTAGCTCCTTCGATCAGGTGCATGGTTAATTCTTTGCCGTCCTCCGACCACTCCCAGCTCTTGGCCAGTTGGGGGAACGGCTCGATGTTCTGGTCGGCGCGCCAAAGCGGGCCGGTTTGCACCAGGGCCTGGTCCCAAGCGGATACCGACTCGATGCCAAACCAGCCGGAGCTGACCCCGGCGGTATTGTTCCAACCAACAACTGGACAGGCAGAGAAAGCACGCCAAACGTCACCATACTCCCCGATGCCATCCGCCATACCAGACTTCAGGATGACCTGCGGCTCTTTGGGCAACCGTTCCTCAATGGGGGGCAACTCACCCTTTTCAACCAGTTCGGTCACCCATTCCGGCTCGTGATACTCCGGCAGCGCCTTGTAGGTTACAATCTGGTCAATAGACTGCCTCGTCTCTCCGGCGCCGGTGAGGTTCAAAGGCACAGCGTCGGGGTAAGGAATCGCTCCCTGAATCTCGACGACCTTTTCAACCTCGACCTCTTGGGTGACTATTTTTTCAACCTCAACCTCTTTGACTACCTCAACCGTTTCAACAATGGTGATGGTTTCGCCCTGCACTTCTTTTTCGACGACAACAGTCTCTACCACGGTGATGGTTTGCGGTTGGGTATTGCAAGCCGTCATCAGCGACAGCGCCCCCAAGATCAACGCAGCCAGCAGCAGCATTGCTATTTTTTTGGAAAACAACATTGTCCCTCCTTTTACACTTGCTTGATTAGACATCGTTTAGCTTAAATGGATTCGGCTGTTTGCAATATGTTAATCTGCGATCACCCCCTTTAGCAAGATACGTAGGTAAGGAGGTGCTTAGAACATTCCCAAACTGGCTACGTTGGGGTATAATAAATCAGCCAGTGATAGGGGGCCTGATGATAAGATCAGGCTACTCTAAGCACTGTGCCCGATTAAGGAGATACCGTCTACCGCCAAGTGAGCCGGTATCTCCTTTTTCTTTGCACTTCCATTAATAATTACTCTCTCTAAGAGGTATGGATTTGACGCAATCAAACCATCTTCACCTCCGTTTAATCGGACTGCCATTTCACTGATGTAGCCAGCAAGCCACTTCGTGGTTTGAGTGGACGCCTGTTAACGGCGGAGCCTCCTGGCCACAAATCTCCATCACCTGTGGGCAGCGCGAAGCAAAGGCGCAACCTTGAATTTGCTCGGTCGGGCTGGGCACCATTCCTTTAATGGGAACCAGAGCTTGTTTGGCTTTTTTGCCCAACACCGGCACCGAGTTCAGTAGCCCGACCGTGTAGGGATGCAGCGGGTGGTGAAACAACTCCCGCACCGGGGCATACTCAACTACTTTGCCCAGATACATGACCGCCACGTAATCGGCCATTTGCGAAACCACACCTAAATTGTGGGTAATCATGATAATTGAGGAGTTAAAATCGTTTTGCAGTTCCCGCATCAAGTCCAGAATTTGGGCCTGCACGGTCACATCGAGGGCCGTCGTCGGCTCGTCGGCAATGAGGATGGAAGGGTTACAGGATAGCGCCAGGGCAATCATCACCCGCTGGCGCATGCCGCCGCTGAGCTGGTGCGGGTACTGGTGCAGGCGTTGTTTGGGGGCGCTAATGTGAACTTTGTGCAGCATCTCCAGCGCCCGTCCCATCGCTTCCTGGCGGCCTACTTTTTGATGCAGTTCCACCACTTCCGCAATTTGCGCGCCGATGGTGTAGAGAGGATTAAGCGAGGTCATCGGCTCTTGAAAAACCATCGAGATTTCACCGCCGCGAATGTGGCGCATCTCAGAGCCTTTGGGGTCTAACCTGGCGATGTCAACAACCTTGTCGCCGCCGCCATTTTTTTGATGGAGTAAGATTTGGCCTTCCACAATCTTGCCGGGAGGAGACTTAATCAGGCGCATAATTGACATAGCGGTGATGCTTTTGCCACAGCCGCTTTCGCCGACAATACCCACTGTGCTGCGACGGTCCAGGCTCAAGTTGACGCCATCCACTGCTTTGACCGTGCCCCGATCAAGAAAAAATTGAGTTTTTAGATTTTTGATTTCCAGGATTGGGTGGGAAGGTGAAGTGGTTGCTGCCATAGCTTCGATCCTTCAGTGGATACATAAGAATTTGCTCGAAAATCACCCTTCGATACGCCCACTCCCTCCGGTCGGGGCTGCTCAGGATGATTTTCGGCTCTTTATCGCATCCTTCGATACGCGCTTCACTTCGTTTCGCGCTACTCAGGATGTGATTTACAGAAACCTAATTGGGTCAGCTTGTATCAACGGCTAGGCTGACTCACGAATGACCAACTCGACATCCAGGTGAATGGTAGGAAAAACGGTCTCAGGTTCGGCTAACATAGCCAGTAGCCGAGACATGGCCTGTTGGCCCAATTCATATTTATTGACCCGCACCGTCGTCAGCGGGGGGGTAGCCGTTGCTGCCCAGTGAATATCATCAAAACCGACAATAGCGCATTGAGTCGGCACATGACGGCCCAACTCCTTACAAGCCTGGATAGCGCCCAGCGCCAACAGATCATTGTAGGCAAAAATAGCAGTTACTTGAGGCTGCTCGATCAGCAGCCAGCGGGCACTTTCATAACCACTCTCCACCGTTGGGCTCTGGCTGGGTACAATCCACTCGTTAACAAGAGGTAAGTTATGGGCAGTTAACCCTTCACAAAACCCCTGAACCCGCCGGACCCGGTCAAGAGAAGGATTCTGCACTCCGGTTAACATCCCAATAGCCCGATGACCTTTACTGACCAAGTAATCAACCGCCAGCCTCGCCCCCCGGCGGTGATCTACCATCACGACGCTGGCCCCCGGATGGTCGAAAGCATAGTTGACCACTACCACCGGCCGGTACGATTTCATAAAAGTTTTTAAGTTGTTATCACTATCGTAAGAAGGATAAAGAATAATGCCATCCACGGCATGGGCAGCCAGGGACTGGAGGAGGCGGAATTCTTGCTGGACATTACCGTCGCTGTTACACAAAAAAACATTATAACCTTTGGCCTGGGCCGTATCAAGCGCGCCTCGAGCCACTTCGGGAAAAAAGGGGTTGGCAATATCGCCCACAACCAAGCCGACGGCATAGGTCCTCTGCGTTACCAATCCCTGAGCCATGCGGCTCGGCCGATAGCCCAACTTTTCTACAACCGCTAATACCCGACTTAATGTATCAGGGCTAATTTCGGCCTTGTTATTAATGGCCCGCGAAACGGTCTGTCGAGAAACACCAGCTTCGCGTGCTACATCTTCAATTGTCACTTGGGATTTCATTCGCAGCACCGTGAGCGTTCCCGTGAACGCTCACGGTGAAGAATATATCAATTTTGATTTGCTGTCAAATTCTTCACGTCGCGTTGAAGAGGACTTCTCTCATGAAGCGGGGTTTTGGGCGGCTGTAGAACTGATCGATCGGACTCCTCAGCTTATCCATTCCCGAGGATATTTCGCAGATAAGTTTTCAGTTTTAGAGATTAGAGATAGGAGATTTTCGAATCTCCTGCCAAGTACAAAGTTACTTCTGAACAGCCACTTAGCTCAGTTTGTAAAAGGTACAAGCATTTTGGCAGAAGAGTTTTTCTTTCTCCGCGGCCGATAACTCCCCCGTAGCGGCATCGAGTGTTTTAAGCCAGGCTTGATAGGTTGTCGCCAGCAAAGAAACCGGCCAATCGCCGCCGTACATCACTCGGTCAGGTCCAAAAGATTCAACAACATGGTCAATATAGGGCTGTAAATCAGCCGGTGCCCACTGCTGCCAATCAGCTTCGGTAACGGCTCCGGAAAGTTTGCAGGTCACATGAGGGAAAGAGGCCAGGATTTTGATTTCTTCACGCCAGGGATCGAGTAAGTGTGCTTTGATGGCCGGTTTGCCCAGGTGATCCAGCACAAATGATACCTGCGGGCACTGCTCCACCAGCTTGATGATGTCGCTCAATTGATAATGAAAAATACAGAGGTCGAAACTATAGTTGAACTCGGCCAGCAATTGCACGCCTGCAACAAAATCCGGTTGGAGGCAAAAGCCAGCCTCTTCTGCTTGGATAAGCCGGCGCACTCCTTTAACGAGTGGATAAGCGGTAAGCGCCTGTAAATGTTCTCTGGCGGCTGCGCCTTTTTCCAGGGGAGCAAAGGCCACAATTGCTTGAATCCGGGGTTCTTCTTCAGCCAGACCTGTCACCCATTCGACCTCTTTGAAACTATGCGCGGGAATGCAGTCGCACTGCACAAACACAATTTTTTGCAGGTTTACCGGGCCAGCCTGTTGGGCCAAATCGGAGGGCAAAAAGGGCCGGTTGATAGCGGGGACACCGGCCAACCAATCATACTGTAACTCGTGGGGGTTCCAAAAATGAATGTGACTGTCAACAACGGCATAGTTCATAAATATCCCCGATGAAACTACAGAAGTAAAAGAGCGCACCTTAATCAAATGCGCTCTTTCGTCCTAACTATGGGCCGGGTGGGAGTCGAACCCACACGAGGGTTAAGCCTCGGGGGATTTTCTTACTACTATGGCTTTCGCCACCCTTTGTAGGTTTGTAGTCTGGACTTTCTCTTGACCTTAGGTGTCCACCATAGGTCTCGACCGTCAAGTCTCTACACCTTTTTCTTGCCGCCTCTATAATTGTCAGTTAAAGCGTGACAATTAGGACACAAAAGTTCGATATTGGGCAGCGTATTATTTGTCCTGTCTCCATCCTTGTGATGGAGTTCCAGGGATATGGGTTGGCCTAACCACTCTGTATTCCCACAACACTCACATTGGTATTTCTTGAGGCCACTGCGAAGAAGTCTATTCTTTAGTCTCCAAGTGTTCTCTAACTTCTTGTGGACTAAAACTTCTTCCAAAGGTCGTATACCGTAAGTATGTGTTTTTCCTCTTAAGATGGCTTGTCCGAGAAAATGAGAGGTATCCAGATTAAGCACCCGGATATGTTTCTCTATGGCCTCGTAATTTCCACCAGAGGGGGTCAAACCTATCCTTTTAAGAACTGCCCTTATCGAGTGACTATTCTTAACAGCATCTTCCAATTGTTCATCGGTATATTTTCTTGATTTCACAAATTACCGCAATTTGAAGAGCAGCCAAATTGTCACCGACAAAAAATTTGGCTCGGGGTTGCCACTGTCATTATCTGCTGAGGTTTCCCCGAATTTGGCCGAATTCACTCAGGGAGTTTCCTACCCTGGTGCTCAAACGCTTAAGTCCCCTGCGTCTGCCATTCCGCCACCGGCCCATAACTTTACAGAGAATATTACAATAATTGCCGGAGATAGTCAAAGTAGAGACGAGGAGGCGAAAGTTTTCCTCGCCTCACGCGCCATCGCCTCTTTCATCGTGGTTAAAAAGTAGCACTTGACAGCAGCATGAACCTTGTGATAGGATGGGGGCGTCCCTATTTCTCTGACCCTCAGGAGTCAACTATTATGGATGATTTACAAGGGCTTATTGGTCAAACACTCGGCCAGTACCGCATTATCGAGCAGATTGGCGCAGGCGGGATGGCCGCAGTTTTTAAGGCTTATCAGCCTGGACTCAATCGTGAAGTTGCCCTCAAAGTTTTGCCGCCTTACTTTGCCAAAAAAGAGGATTTTGTCGAGCGGTTCACCCGCGAAGCTCAGGCTATTGGCAATTTACATCACCCCAATATTTTACCCGTTTACGACACCGGCCAGGATAAAGGTTTTAGTTACATTGCCATGCGCTATATTCCTAACGCCCGCACCCTGAGCGATGAGATGAAATCCCCCCTCTCAACAGAACGGATTATCGAGTTGATTGCTCAAATTGGTGGGGCGCTTGATCAGGCTCATAAAGCCGGCATTATCCACCGCGATGTGAAGCCGAGCAATGTTTTGCTCGACGGGCAGTGGGCCTTGCTCAGTGATTTTGGCCTGGCCAAAATGGTAGAAGGCTCTTCGGAGTTGACCGGCACCGGCGTGGGTATGGGCACCCCGGCTTACATGTCGCCGGAACAGGGCATGGGCAAAAAGGTAGACCATCGTACCGATATCTATGCTTTGGGCATTATGCTGTACGAAATGCTGACCGGCGTAGTGCCCCACCGGGCTGAAACGCCCATCGCTACCGTGATGAAACGACTCAACGAGCCGCTGCCTATGCCGCGCAGCCTCAATCCCAACATTCCCGAAGCAGTCGAGCGGGTGTTGCTGAAGGCGCTGGCGACAGACCCGGCTGACCGCTTTGACAGTACCGGGGCTATGGCCGTCGCCTTGAAGGAAGCATTTGGTCCCAATCCAAACCAGGTTTTAGCCGGTGTGTCCGCCGGGTTAGTGACGCCGCAAAAAACGGCCCCGGCTACGCCGGAACCTACCCGCGTGTCCGGCCAACCGGTGGCTACTCCAGCCCCCACCAAATCTGGGCTGCCGCTCAACATTTTGGGGTTTGGCGCAATCGGCGTATTAATTTTTCTGGTGCTGATTGGCATCGGCATCCTGATTTTTTTACAACTACGTCCAGGTGACAATGAAGTAGCTCAAAATACGCCGGGGGTCGAAACGCCCGCTACCGCAGCCATCACCGCGGCCACGCCTGCCTCAACGCCGACGACGGCTCCCACCGAAGCGCCGACGTCTCCCCCCACCTCAGAACCAACCGTCGCACCTACGGCTGAGTCGGACACCATTTCGCTGACGACGGAAACAGAACCAACCACCGAAGCGGTTGCTGTCGAAGCTACCCCGGTTGCGGGCAATACCCCCGTAGCCGCGCCCGTTCAGCCGGTTGCCGCCGCCATGACTGGTCAGGAAATAGTTGACCTGGCCCTGGTCGAAGCCCAAAAGTGGCAGCCCGACGCTGTGCTCAGTGAAATTGCCACCAGCGGCTTGGGACCACTGGATGCCGAGGGCAAATCTACCGATTGGATCCTCAAATTCTGGTCGCCCACCACCAAAGGGTTGAACACTATCATGTTTATGAATGGCGCCTTTACTACCTCGCCCACCGACCTGCCCACCCCCAAAACAACCGTGCTCGAAGGGGTGATCTTGGATACCAAACGTTTAGTCGAGATTGGCGACCAGGCCGGCGCGGCCAAATACACCGCCGAAGGCTATCGGCCTATGGCCGCGATTACCCCCTATCCGCTGGATAACAACCGGCTAACCTGGTATCTCAATTATGCCGGGGGTGATTTCCGGGTAGTATTTACTGTAGTTATTGATGCCAAGACCGGCGAGGTTATCCAGGCCACTTCACTTGAATAGCAAAAGGGGCCGGCTTAAACCGCCGGCCCTTTTTTCTCAGGAGTTTTTCCGAAAGAGCACAAAATCCCAGACCCATTTTTCCGGGTCGGCGGAATAAGAGAGGGGGACTACCGGCGAGAGGGGGGTACCGCTCTGATCGGCCAGGTAAATATTCCAGACGCCATCTTCAAAGGTTCCCGGCTCGAATTTTACATTACCCTGCTTGATATAATCACACTCCAAACAGTTAACGGCGCTCCAGCTCCAATCGCTGGGGCCGCTCTCAGCGTGCCGGCCAGAAGGAACATGGTCGCCCACCACTTTTATCCCGCCGATAGGAATGTTGCCGGCGCTTACCGCCGCCACATAAATAGTAATCACGTGGTAATTGGTACGTTGAAACTCTCGATTACCCTGCTCAACCACTGCAAAGGGAAATTCGGGTGCAGCCGGCAGAGCGGTCGGCTCTGGTTCTGGAGTAGAAGCGACAGCTACGGGAGCGGCGGCGGGTGCAGCAGGCGCAGCGGGCGCGACAGCCGGTTGGGCGGCTACTGGTGGAGACTCCGCCGCAGGTGGGGTAGGTTCGGGGGTATCGGTTGGTAAGGGTAGCGCCGTAGGCGGCACGGTGGGGCTTGGAGTCAAGGTAGGAACAGGGGTGGGCACCTCGGTGGCTGCCTCGCCAGGGGTGGGAAGGTAGGTGGTGCTGTCAGAAACGCCTTCGGTCAGCAACGGCTGATTCGGGTTGGAGGTTGGGGTAAAAGTGGGTCGCAGGGTAGGAACAGCGGGGTCGGCGGGGTTGACGTAGGCCATAGGGGCCTCAGCCGGTGGTCGAGGCCGAGTTCTGACATAAGCGGCAAAAACAATTGAGCCGAATAAAAAGACCAGGCCAATGAAGGCAATGGTGGCAATGGCATCTTTGGTTGGCCCCGACAATTGTCCGAACTCCCAGAAATGAGTCTGGGATTTCTTCTTTTTGAGAGGAGGTTTTTTAACAGGTGCGGTGGCTCGGGTTTTGTCGGCCTTGGTTAGCCGTTGAAGTTCAGCTTCAAGATCATTAATTTCGACAATAACCGGATAAGGGGTGTTGGGGCCGTAGTAGGCTTGATATTTTTTCAACTCTTCCAGGCGATATTTTTTGGCCTGAATAAGTTCGTCTACTGCCATAATACCCACCCACAGGGGTTAGTTAGAACTCAACATAATGATACAATTACTATCATAGCACAGGTAGAGTAAAAGTACAAAATTTAGATGACATAATATACAGATTCGTTCTATAAACACTATCTGTAGTAGGGCAACTGCTCTACTATACAATATATAGGAACTCTACTTCTAACTAATTAGTCGAAATTTCCTGTTGCAGTGATCATCAGCCCGTGTTATACTTTTAGGGTAATGCCTTTTTAAGGACAATGGTAGAGAACAATTCCGAGGAAATGAATTTTTGACAGGCGCTGATGGTAATTTCAAACGCGCTCAAGCACAACTCCAATTCAATCGTGGTGGCCTCTACAGAGTTATCCTCTCAAATTATCCTGATTGACTCGGATAGCCAGCCGCTGCGTCCACTGCACGAAGCCTTAAAGTTACGGGGCTACCCCACGCGCTTATTTTATAATGCCGACGAAGCTTTGGCGCATCTCTCCAAAACTGATATACTGTTAACCCACATTTCGATATTGAACGAGCCGAAAGCTAGCGAGTTTGTTAAAGCCGCAAAAATACTGGTGTTAACCGACAAGCAGGGGGAGACGCTCCCGGTCGAATTTCAAGCCGATCATATTTTTTCGCTCAAATATTCAAAGGATATCCACACATTGATTGACCGCTTAAGCAATTTTATTGCGCCCCCCACCCGCAACTCCGAAACAAAAGCGGACAATATTGAACACCTGGCCCTGCTCTTTAATATCAATCAATCCCTAAGCGGCCAACTGGAAATTAACGCGCTTTTCGAGCGGATACTGGCTCTGGCCGTCGAGCTTAAAGCAGATTTTGCTGCCCTGCTGGTCCAAGAAGGCGACGAAACTATTTATTATCGTTCTACTCAACCAGGCCGTGAAGAACTGATTGGGTTAACCGGGCGACGTTTTGCCCAGAGATTGCTCAAAGATGGCCTGGAAGGGTGGGTGCTGCGCCACAATCAGGCGGTTGTCATTAGCAATACAATGAACGACTCGCGCTGGTTTCGCGCGTCTTACCTACCGGAAGAAGAACATTGTGTTATTGCCCTACCTTTTACCCTGGAACGGGTAGGAGCGAGGGGCGTTTATCTGGTTGGCCACAAACGGCCGGGCTACTTTACCAAAGAAAATGTGCCCCTGATGGAAGCGGTCATTATCCAGATTGGCATGGCTATTGAAAATGCGATGCTTTTTAAAAATCAGTCAGAGCGTTCGGTGCAGCTTTCGCTGATCAACGAAGTGAGTCGAGCAGCCACCTCGATTCTTAACTTAGATGTGATGCTGCGGACGGTAGTGCAGGCAATTCGACGCAGCTTTGTTTTTTACAGCGTATCTATTCATTTATACAGCCCGGCCACCCACCTGGTCGAGTTGCGGGCCAGAGATACGCTGGACCGCTTTAGCCTGACCGCACCCATTCAGGCCACAACCCACAAATTGCGGCAGGGGTTGATTGGCTGGTCGGCCGCTACCAACAAAACTATTGTGGCGAATGATGTTACCCAGGACCCGCGCTATATTATCAGCAAAAATAATAAAGAGGTCCGGGCCGAGTTGTGTGTCCCCATCAGGCTGGGCACTAAAACCATTGGGGTGCTGGATATCCAGAGTACCCAATTGGAAGCCTTCGACAAGTATCATGTCTCAGCCCTGGAAACCCTGGCCGACCAGTTAGCCATCGCCATTGAAAATGCCCGGCTCTATGACGAAATTAACCAGCGCCTCAAAGAGCTGCAATCACTTAACGATATTGGGCAGGCCATCACCTCGACCCTGGACCTGCAAAAAACGCTGACTCTCATCACCGACCACACGACCCAACTGATGAACGTGGCTGCTGCTTCGGTGGTCCTGCGTGACGACGAAGCCGGGGAAGTCTGGTTTGCGGCAGCTTCCGGCGAAGGTTCGGAGGCGGTTATTGGGCTGCACATGGCCCTGGGACAGGGGTTAGCCGGTTGGGTGGCCGACAAAGGTGAGGCGGTGATTGTGCCCGATGTTTATGCCGACCAACGCTTTTTTCCCGATATGGACAAAACCAGCGGTTTCACCACGCAATCTATTTTATGTGTCCCTTTACAAACCAAAGGGCATACCATCGGCGCGATTGAGGTGATGAACAAAAAGAGCGGCGAGTTTAATAAGGAAGATTTGGCCCTGTTGCAAGCCCTGGCTGCGCCCGCTGCCGCCGCCATCGAGAACGCTCAACTATACGAAGAGCAGAGTTGGGCCATCAAACGGCTGGCCGAAACACAGCGGCAGTTGGTTCAGAGCGCCAAGCTGGCCGGCGTGGGTGAACTGGCGGCGGGTATTGCCCACGAAATCAACAATCCCTTGACCACGATTATTGGCCTGACCAGTTTGTTACTGGACACTAACGCGCCAACCACTAAACATGAGCAGATTGAAGATTTGCAAATGGTCAATCAAGAAGCCCGGCGCGCTCGCGATATTGTGCGCGGCCTGCTCAATTTCGCCCGCACCGACACCCCCAAACGTGAAGTTACCAATTTGAACCGTCTGATTGAAGAGTGCATCTTTTTGGTTTATACTAAAAGCATCAGCCATAAAATTGAGCTGCGGAAATCGCTGGAGCCTCTGCCGGAAATATCGTTGGACGTCAACCAGATGAAACAAGTTATTGTTAATCTGTTGAATAATGCTATCCAAGCCATGCAAAATAATGGAGACCGGCCAGCCATTTTAACTGTAAGCACTACCTTTGTTAACCCGCTCGCTGCCGCTCCCACGAGTCAAGCCCCACACAGTAACGGACGCAAGAAACGAAAACGAATTGTAACGGATACAACGCCTCTTATCACCAGCCAGCAAAACAACCTGGATTTAGAGGCAGGAGAAGAAACTGAACCCATCATTGTTTGTAAAATAAGCGACACCGGCCACGGCATTCAACCAGAACATTTAGATAAAATCTTTGATCCTTTTTTCACCACCAAAGAGGTTGGTCAGGGCACAGGTTTGGGTTTATCCATCAGCTACGGCATTATGGAAAAACATGGCGGCCATATTACTGTGGAGAGCATCTGCGGTGAAGGAACGGCCTTTTCTCTGACATTTCCAATCTCGGCGGTGTCATCGGTCAAAACTCAGCTTTCTTAAGAGCGCCAGTCTTCGAAAAGAAACCCCATACCAGAAGGATATGCACCGTGATAAACCAAAGAATTTTAGTGGTTGATGATGAAAAAGGGGTAGTCCATTCTTGTGTGCGCATTTTGGAGCGACAAGGTTTTACCGTATCCGGCTTAACCGACAGCCAGGCTGCGCTTGATTTGCTGCGGCAAGAGAGTTTTGACCTGCTCCTGACCGACATCAAAATGCCCCGCTTGGACGGATTAGAACTGCTCCGTCTGGCTAAAGAAATTGACCCTCATTTAACCGTAGTCCTTATTACCGGCTACGGCACCATGGAAGATGCCATCAATGCGATCCGGCTGGGGGCGCAGGGCTTTTTGATGAAACCCTTTGAGCCGGAGGAGTTGATTTCGACCATTAAAAATAACCTGGCTCGCCGAGCGCAGTTGCAAGATAGTTTGCGCCTGCAAACCTTGCTACCCCTGCTGGAAATCAACCAAATCTTACAGGTCGCCGGCGGCGAAGCCTCGCTGGTACGGCGAGTTCTGGAAATAGCCCGACAGGAAACCGGCGCCGCCCGGCTAACCTGGCTAAGCTGCCAACCCCGCGCCTTTAAATCCTCTTTCCAGAACCCAACAATGAATAAGGTAGACACCAGACCCAAGTCCCAAGTTGTCGAGATGGCTGTTGTTTGCCAAAACGGACTCCAATCTTCGCAGTTGCCGCAGAGGGTAGTTGATGAGGTTCTGGCCGAAGGACAGCCAGGCTGGCTTCTGGCCGATGGAACCCTGGCCACAACCCTGGCAGGTCAATCGAATATTATCGGTGCGCTGCTACCGCTGGTCATCAAAGGCGAGGTAGTCGGCCTGCTTACGGCTGAAACCGGCAGCGGGGGACGCAGCGGCCCCTTCAATCAGATTAGCCTGGACCTGCTGTCGGTGCTGGCCGGACAATTGGCAATTATGCTGGAAAATGTGCAGTTGTTTCAACAAACCGAAGCCTTGCGTATGTTTAATGAAGACATCATCCGAAATATGACTAATGGTTTGATAGCCATTGACCAAGATGGTTATGTGACCGCTTTTAATCCGGCGGCTGCCGCCATGCTGGGCTATCAGGCCGAAGAAGCGCTCTGGCAGCCGCTGCATCAGCTTGCCACCCCACAAGGCGAAGATTTGATCAAAATATTTAATGAAACACTGACCAGCGGAAAATCCTATACCCACCAGGAAATTGTCCTACATCATCGCACGGGCACAACGCTGCCTGTTTCGGTTAGTACTGCGCCGCTGGGAACCGGGACTACCGTTGACTGCCCCGTTGGCGTGGTGGGGGTGCTGGAAGATTTGAGCGAGATCAAAGCAATGGAGGCGGAGCGGCGGCGGCTCGACCGGCTGGCTGCCCTGGGCGAAATGTCGGCGGTGGTAGCCCATGAGATACGCAACCCCATTGCCGGAATTGCCGCCGGTATTGACTATGTCACTCGCCACGCGCCCAAAGACTCGCCGGAATATGAAGGGGCGGCGATGATGCGGGGCGAAATCCAACGGGTTAACCGTATTTTAGAGGATATTTTGTTCGTCGCCCGCCCGACCCGGCTGCGCTTATCGAGCGAAGATATAAGCCAAATTCTTGAAAGCGTACTCAAACGGTGCTCGGCTCAAGTCAAAGAGAGCCAAGTCAAAGTTATATCTCATTATGGCGAAAATCTTCCTCATCTGAGAGTAGACCGGCAGCGTCTGGAACAGGTTTTTACCAATTTGATTATCAACGCCACTCAGGCCATGCCCCAGGGAGGAGAACTTTCCCTTCAAACTGATTTAGCACCGTGGCAAAATGGCACAGCAGTGGAACAGGTCAGGGTGGTTATTGCCGATACCGGGCCGGGTATTCCCGTTGAGGCTCAACAACAGATTTTTGAACCTTTCTTTACCACCAAGACAAGAGGTACCGGCCTGGGCCTGACGGTAGCTCGACGCATTGTTGAAGAACATGGCGGCACCATCAAGGTCCAGAGCGAAGCCGCTCGGGGGACCTGTTTTGTGATTAGTTTGCCTGTTACCCAAAGGGCAGCCCTATGACTCATCGGGTGTTAGTTATAGATGATGAGAAAACCCTGCGCCACTTTTTGCGGCTTAATTTGCAGGAGCAGGGCTATGAAGTTGCCGAAGCTGCCGATGGTCAGGCTGCGCTCAGTTTAATTGAACAACAGCGTTTTGATGTCGCCCTGGTTGATTTGCGGCTAACCGATATGGATGGCCTGGAGATTGTCCGCCGGCTGCGGCAGCTTGCTCCCACGACCAGCGTGATCATTTTAACGGCTTATGCCACCCTCGATTCTGCGGTAGAGGCGCTGCGCCATGGCGCGCACGACTACTTAACCAAACCCTTTGACACCAGTGAACTGCTGGCCAGTGTGGCCGATGGCATTGCCCGCCAATCGGCGGAGCCAGCGCCCCCGGTGAAAAACAGCGAGGCGGTGCTGGAAATAAAGGGACTTAAACTCAACCTGGGCAATCGCCAGGTGAGCCGGCAGGGTGAAGTCATTAATTTAACGCCTACTGAATTTGATATTCTGGCAACACTGATGGCTCAGCCAAATGTCGCCCTGGACTCCATTACTTTGATCAAACATGTCCGGGGTTATGAAGCCACGGAAGCCGACGCCCGCGCTATTGCTCGAGTCCACATTCATCGCCTGCGTCACAAATTAGAAACAGACCCCACCCACCCTCAATATATCACCACCATTGCCGGCGGGCGGTATTTAATCAGCCCTGATTAATACTCCGACGACACACTCTATATTAATAATTGTAATCATCCTGTAACTACAACTTAACCCGTTTTGTGTTATATTAGCATCAGTGGATCTTTTCGCGGAGCGAGGCGCGCCCACGTGCCACACAGAGCCGCAAATGGGCATGTTGGCCCCTCAATTTACTGAGCATCAGTGGATCCAAATTTCCCGTAGGGTGGCATCCCGATGCCGCCCGCTGACGCATAAGGATGCGCCAGCTACGGTGAAAAATTGGATTTACTGAGCATAAACAAGCAACTTTTAGGCTAAAGGAGCAATACTTATGCTAAATCAGCACAGCCGGCCTAAACGTATCCTCATTGTTGACGATGAACCCACCCTGGTCTTTTTTCTTAAACAGGCCCTGCAAGAGGCCCAACTGGCCTATGTAGTTGATGGGGCTTCATCGGGTGAGGAAGCGCTGACCAAGCTGACTTATAACATATACGATCTCCTGGTAACCGACTTAAAGATGCCCGGTATCAGCGGCTTCACTTTAGTAGAGGTTGCTCGCTCCCTCCACCCGACAATCAATGTTATTTTAATGACCGCTTTTGGATCGCGTGAAGTCCAGGACGAGAGCGAACAACTGAAGGTGAATGGCTATCTCATCAAACCTTTTCCCATTGCCCAGCTTCAAGAAATGATCCAGGAAATTCTTATGATCAAAGAGCTTCCCTCACCTAGTTTAACTGCTGAGCGAAACTATCCCCCACTTTCGCCCCGTTAGCAAGAGCAAAAGTGAGACAAGAGAGCCTGTTTCAAGGAGAGATTTTATGGGTAAAGCCAAAGTTCTTTATATCGAGGATAACCTCGATAATATGACCCTCGTCAAACGAGTTCTGGAAATTGAAGGTTATGAAGTCATCGAGGCGGATAACGGCCGAGAGGGACTGGCCAAGGCAATGAGCCGGCGACCCGATATTATCATCACCGACATCAACCTGCCTGATATTGATGGCTATGAAATTACTGATACCCTCAAAAAAGCCAAAGAAACGGCTCATATCCCGATTATTGCCATGACGGCCAATGTCATGAAAAAAGATCGAGAGAATGTGCGGCAAGCTGGCTGTGATGGTTACATTTCCAAACCTATTGATATTGATGAACTCCCTAATCAAATCGAAAACTTTTTGAAAGGTAAATCCCGATGGAACAAATAGTTGCGGAAACTGCAAAGTCCAAAAAAGCAATTGACCCTAAAGATGCTTATGTACTGGTTGTCGAAGATAACCTGCAAAACCTGGTCCTCATTGCCCGGCTGTTGGCTTTTATTGGCGTACGCCGGTACGAGTGGAAGGCCTCTGGCTGGCAGGTTTTAGAATTTGCCGACACCATGCCCCGCGTGGATTTGGTATTGATGGACCTGCACCTGCCCTATGAGGACGGCTACGATGCTCTGGCAAAATTACGCAGCGATCCTCGTTTTGCCGAAACACGGGTGGTGGCCGTTACCGCTGACTCCAACTCAACGACCATGGAAAAAGCTAAAAAAGCCGGTTTTGATGGTTTTCTGGGCAAACCGATTGACCCCGATAAATTTCCCGATCAAATCATTAGCATCTTGCAGGGAAATATGGTTTGGGAATTGGGCTACTAATTATCTTAACCCGATAGGATAATTTCAGAAGCCCGACAAAAACCAAAAACTGTAATTTAAAATACAAAAGAGGTTGAAGGATGTCCCTTGCGGAAACTATCGCCGCCCCTGACCGGGTAAGGCTGTTGCATGAAATCAGCGTGGCCCTGAATGATGACCTTGACTTAGAGGCCATCCTCACTACTGCCGTCGCGTTTGCTGACCGTTTGGGTACCGGTTTGTGTGAGATTTATTTACAAACCGATACAGGTGAGGTTTACTTTAAAGGGTCTCAATCGGTGCGAGGCAATCTGCCTGACACAGCCTTAGAAGATCTGGTAGTTGAAGTTTTGACCAAAAGTGTCGCCGTCGAGGTTTTGCAAACGGGTCAAGCTGCCCTGATTGCAGATACAACCTCTCACCCCCACCAATGGCCGGCGGCCCCTTTTTTTCGGACAGACCTAACCAGTAACGGTTACTCGATTCCGGTTCGCTCGCTTATTTGCGCCCCTATTGTCGTAGGCGCTCAAGATCTCCGGGGGGTTATTGCCATCTTTCAACCCCAGCCCCATCAATTTGATGAACAGGACCTTGTTTTTTTACAAGCTTTTGCTACCCAAATTGCTATTGCCCTTAAAAATACAACTTTCCTCAGCAATCTCCAAAGCAGCCTCCGTGAAACCCATCTGATTTTGGATATGAGCCGGCGGCTTTCTGGAACATTAAACCTCAACGATGTTTACCCCGCTTTAACCCAGAGTATTATGGCCACCGGCGCAGACCGATGCGCTTTGCATTTATGTAATGAACTTGATGCGCATAACCTGCCCACCCGTAGCGAAATTGTGGCGATAGGTGATAAAAACCCAGCCATCCAAAATGAGGGTCTGGGGTATCTGTTTCCGTTAAAGCAGTATCCTGTGCTGAGTGATCTGATTTTTACTCAAGAAACATTAATAATTGAAGACATTGCTACAGATAAACGACTGACGAGCGATGAACGTGAATTTTTACAAAAATTTGGGGCGCGCAGCTTGGTGATTAACCCGCTTATTAGCCGGGTCTATGTGATTGGCCTCATCTTTATTGAGTATCGAGACAGGCACACCTTTACCGAGCGCGAACTGGCGCTTTACCGCACCTTATGTAACCAAACAACCCTGGCTATCGAACACGCTCGCCAAGTTCAGCGTACTGAGATGGCACTGGCTGAAACCCAAACCCTTTATCGGGCAGGCCGGGTTTTGGCCGGTACAGCTGATTTACAGGAAATTTTGCAAGAGGCCCTGGTGGAATATGTTTATAGCCTGGGCCTTGATCAAGGCGGCGTTACCCTGGTTAGCCCTGATAGACAATACTGCCAGGTAATGGCTTATGTTCAGGATGGTCAACTGCAAAACGTAGAGAAACTAAAATTTCCGCTTAACGAGGACATTGCTTATCAGCAAGTCCTCCTCTCGGGTCGCCCTTTTGTCAGCGTGGATGCCCCTAATGATCCCAATCTGGTGGGTTTTCACAGCTTCAATCAACAAGGTATGCCCAAATCATTACTCGAAGCCCCCATGATTATCCGGGGCGAAACAATTGGCTGGATTGGCGCAGACTCGGTAAAAGAACACCGTAACTTCAGCCAACAAGAAATTGATCTGGCCAGGGCGATGGCCGACCAGATAGCTATCACCATTCAAAACCGCCGTCTGTTAGAGCAAACGGAACGCCGGGCTACCCGTTTAAAAACCGTCGCCCAAGTTGGCGAGTCGGTTTCTCGTATGCTTGACTTAAACGAGATTTTCGATACCACCGTAGACCTGATTAGAGATCGTTTTGGTTTTTATCACGTTTCAATCTTTCTTCTCGATGAGACCCGTGAGTGGGCTGTGGTCCACGCTTCAACCGGCGAAGTGGGCAAAATTATGGTCTCGACCCCGCACCGATTGAAAGTGGGCAGCAATTCAATTGTTGGCTATGCCACCGCCCATGCCCAACCACGTATTGCGCTGGATGTCGGTGAAGATGCCGTCCACTTTCAAAATCCACTTTTGCCCGATACCCGCTCAGAAATGGCCCTGCCGCTACTTTCGCGGGGCATTGTGATTGGCGCTCTGGATGTGCAAAGTACCGAGGTCAACGCTTTTAGCGATGAGGATGTTGACACGCTGCAAATTATGGCCGACCAGCTCGCCAATGCGATTGAAAATGCCCGGCTGCTCCGCAACGCCCAGGACAGCCAGAATTTTCTCAACTCGATCATTGACAATATTCCCACACCCATTTTTGTCAAAGAGGCGAAAGATTTGCGTTTTGCCCGCTGGAATCGGGCCAGCGAAGAGTTGTTCGGTCTCAAACAAAAAGATGTCCTGAACAAAAGCGACTACGACTTCTTTCCAAAAGAAGAAGCCGATTTTTTTACCAACAAGGATCGGGAGGTACTGGCCAGCGGCAAGTTACTGGATATTCCCGAAGAACCTATCCACACGGGAGCGGGGGTACGGATATTGCACACCCGAAAAATCCCAGTTCTGGGCGCAGATGGCGCGCCCAGATATTTGCTGGCAATCTCGGAAGACATCACCGACCGTAAACGAGATGAAGAGACACTGCGAGAGACTTTTGCCAGAACTCAATCCCTTTACCGGATCAGCGGCGCGTTAGCCACAGCCACCGATCAGCAAACCGCCGCCGAAATAGTATTGGGTGAATATTTGAGCTTGCTTAACCTAAAAAATGGGGCTATTTTGCTGCTGGATAAAACCGGTCATTCTCACGCAACCAAGGCGCTGTATCACAACGGAACAGCAGTAGCGCCAAACCTGGTTATTCCGGCCAAAGAAGATACAATCCTCCAGCATTTGCAGCAAGATCAAACACCTTTGGTTATTGACAATATCCAAACCCACCCCCTGACCAAAAATATGTTAAAATACCTAAGCAGGACAGGGGCTATGCTAGTTCTGCCACTTGTCCTACGTGATAGGGTCGCGGGCGCTCTTTCTGCCAGTTCAACCGAAGAAGGGTATACTTTTTCTGAAAATAGTATTGAAATTGGGCAAGCGATTGCCGGCCAGTTAAGTATTTGGCTGGAAAATCGCCAACTTCTTGATGAAGCCCAATACCGCTCTGAACATTTGCAAACCGCCGCCGAAGTTTCTCGCGCCGCCAGTTCTATCCTCGACGTAGATGACCTGATTAACACCTCGGTCAACCTTATCCGCGATCAGTTTGATTTTTACTATGTGGGCCTGTTTATGGTTGATGAGGCCAAAGAATGGGCAGTTCTGCGGGCCGGCACCGGCGAGGCAGGGCGCATCCAGCTTGAAAATGAACATAAACTCAAAATTGGGGCCGGCTCGATGATCGGCTGGTGTATTCAAAACCGTCAAGCTCGCATCGCTCTCGATGTAGGGCAAGAGGCGGTACGCTTTCATAACCCTTACTTACCCGATACCCACTCAGAGATGGCGCTACCCTTAATTAGCCGGGATGAGGTAATCGGCGCCTTGACCGTGCAAAGTGTCGAACAGGGTGCTTTCTCGACTGAAGATATTACTTTATTACAAACCATGGCCGACCAACTGGCTAATGCAATTGAAAATGCGATTTTGTTTAAACAAACGCAAGAGGCCCTGGCAGAAACAGAAAACCTGTATCAAATTACTCAGGACTTACTCTCGGCTCACGATGAGGAAACAGTTTATCAGTTGGCTATAAAAGCCGTTTCCCAATCAGGAGTGGATACTGCTACCATCTATATGTATGTACATAGTCCCGATACAGACCCTAATGAACAACTTTTGGAACAAAAAGCAGTTTGGGTAGCCGCCGGAGAGCCAACTTTTGCGAATGGCGTCCGCTTCCGTTCTAATGAATTAATATTTGAACAGTTAATCCCTCAACATGATCCCTTTCTCATCGAAGATGTAACCGCGCATACCAGTCCTTTGACCGAACATCTTCGCCGTATCCTGGAGCAAATTGGTATAAAATCTCTGGTAGCGCTTCCACTTTCAACGTCTCAGGGTCGGCTAGGCTTTTTGTTGGTCACTTATAAAACCAAAGAGAAATTTTTTACGCCGCAGCAGATGAGATTTTATCAGACCGTCGCCCAACAGATGGTTATTGCCCTGGAAAACTTGCGCCTGCTGGATGCCTCGCAGCGACGACTGCGCCGCGAAGAGATTATCCGCGAGATTACCAGTAAAATTAGAAGCGCGACCAATGTTGAAGATATTTTGAAGACCACGGTTACAGAATTGGGCAAAGTTGTTGGGGCCTCACAGGGGGGCATTACCCTGGCGCTCAAAACGGATCATCCCGCCCAACTTCCGACCAAAGATGAAGCTGAATATGGTTCAGCCCACAAAGTGGCCGTGACAGAAAATAGAGAAAGTAAGTAATATGGTCAACGAAACCCTGCAAAACGTTCAAACTAAACTCGCTGGCCTATCTCAGGCTTATCCTCATCTCCAAACAAGCCCTCAATGGACCGAAATTCTGACCGAACTGAGCGGGTTAGCGCAAAATACGGAGCGCCAGGAATTGTTGCTGGAGACGGTGGCGGCCCTCTCCGACGCGGCCAGCTCTATTTTGGAGGTAGATGACCTGTTGCGGGTGGCGGTGAGTCTGATTCGGGACTATTTTGATTTTTATTTCGTAGGTATCTATCTTACCGATGAGACCAATGAGTGGGTCAGATTTCAAACCGGAATCAGTGAGGTTGGCCCTCTATTTTTGAAAGGACATCGTCTAAGAATTGGGGAGGAGTCGCTTATTGGCTGGGTTCTTAATCATCGCCAACCTCGAGTTGCCTTGGATGTAGGTGAAGAAGCCGTCCGTTTTCAAAATCTGCAATTGCCCGAAACCCGCTCTGAAATGGTCTTGCCCCTCATCAATCGCGGTCAGGTGATTGGCGCATTGGATTTGCAGAGTTCAGAAGCGGCGTCCTTTTCTGAAAACGACATTTCGTTATTCCAGACCCTGGCCGATCAACTGGCCAACTCCATCCAGAATGCTCAGCTTTTCTCGGAAAATGCACGGCTGTTGGAACAAGCCGAAAACAGTCGCCGTTTCCTCAAAACCGTTATCGAACATATCCCCGATCCCATCTTTATCAAAGATAAAAATCATACGTTGTTAGAGATGAATCAAGCCAATGCCCGGGTAATTGGACAGGCGCCCGAGGCATTATTGGGCAAAACAGATCAGGCGCTTTTTCCGCCAGAGTTGGCCCAGCGGTTTCACCGGCGCGACAGCCAGGTTTTTACCACCAATCAGATTTTGGAAGCAGAAGATAGAACTATCTGGGCCGATGGACAGGAACATATCGCCTACACCCGGCTCATCCCCATTCCCAATGCATCAGGCCAGCCTGAGTATATGCTGGGTATCAGCCACGATGTGACCGAGCGGCGCGCGCAAGAGGCTGAACGCGAACGACTTTTAGCCGAAACAGCCGCGCTTTACCTGGGGAGTCAAGCGATTACCAAAGCCTTGAGTGAACGGCAAATTTTTGACGCTATCTTTGAACAGATCCGGCGGAGCGATCCGTGCGAAATAACCGCATTTCGGTTTAGCCTGGTAGATAATGAGCCAACCTGGGCCGAACTGCGCTTCAACTGGCAAAAGCAAAACAATCCATCCTATCCGATTGGAACCCGCTTTTATCTGCCGGAGTTTGCCCAACGAGAGCTATTGACCGGCGGCCGGTCACTTTTTATTGACGATATTAACACCGATGATAGATTGTCGGGGATAGAACGAGCCAGCTTTATCCCCACCGGGGCTTGTTCAGCGGCGATATTACCCTTAATGATCGGGCGTCAGCACCTGGGGGTTATCCTGGTTTATTTTACCCAGCCCTATACCTTTACTACAGATACCCAACGTCTCTGGCTGGCCATGGCCGATCAGGTCAGCATCGCGCTGATCAATCGCCATTTAATTGAAGAGGCTGCCTATCGGGTCACCCGGATGGAAGCAGCGGCCGAGGTAGCGCGGGCGGCCAGTTCAATCCTGGAGGTTCAAGAACTGCTTAACTCCGCCGTGGCCTTAATTTGCGATCGCTTTGAGCTGTATTATGTGGGCGCTTTTCTGGTGGATGAGGGTGGCGAGTGGGCTGTTTTGAAAGCCGGTACGGGTGAAGCCGGTCAAATCCAATTAAAGAAAAACCACCGCTTGCGAATAGGCGGCGAATCAATGATTGGCTGGAGCATTGCCCATCGCCAGCCCCGAATTGCTCTGGATGTGGGTAAAGAGGCAGTCCGGTTTCAAAACCCCGACCTGCCTAAAACTCGGTCCGAGATTGCTCTACCACTGATTTATCACAATGAGCTTATCGGCGCGTTAACCGTCCAGAGCGAGGAACAAGCCGCTTTCAGCCGCGAAGACATTATCGTTTTGCAAACAATGGCCGATCAATTGGCTAACGCGGTTAAAAATGCACAACTCTACGAACAGGCGCAGCAAGAGTTGGCAGAACGCAAAAAAGCTGAAGAAGCCTTGCGCGCCTCCGAAGCGCTTTACCAATCTCTGGTAGATAATATTCCCCAATATATTCTACGCAAGGACCGGGAAGGTCGCTTTGTTTTTGGCAACAAAAGCTTCTGCAAAATTTTGGGGGTTTCGCTGAGTGAATTAACTGGTAAAACCGACTTTGACTTTTATCCCCCTACAGCGGCGGAGAAGTATCGGCAAGATGATCAAAGAGTTTTGGCAACAGGAGAGATTTTTGAAACTGTCGAAGAGAATATAACGGCGACAGGGGAGAAAAAATATGTCCGGGTGGTGAAATCACCTATTTTCGATGCTGCGGGTGAAGTTGTAGGAACTCAAAATATTTTTTGGGATATTACCGAACGCAAAAAGGCTGAAGAGGCCCTGCGACAGAGCCAACAGCAACTTGAACTGGCCCTCAGAGGCGCCGACCTGGGTCTATGGAACTACAATCTTCAGACAGGTTTAGATATCGTTGATGAACGGGCTGCGGCGATGCTGGGCTATATGCCCGATGAGATTGAGCCGGCAGTTACATGGTGGGATGAGCGTACTCACCCCGATGATTTGGCCTCAGTTCGGGCAGTCTGGGCTGATCACCTTGCTGGTAAAACGCCTTTTTATGAATGTGAGTACCGGGTTCAGACCAAATCGGGCGAGTGGCGCTGGGTTCTGGATCGAGGCAAAATTGTTGAGTGGGACGAGGAAGGCCACCCCTTACGAGTCTCCGGGACGCATTTGGATATTACGGAACGTAAGCGAGCCGAAACCTTGTTAGCCGGACAGCAGCGCGTTTTTCAGATGATTGCTACAGATGCGGCTCTGCCGGATATTTTGCATGTTCTGGCTAAGTTCAGCGAGAGCTTGGCCGATAATTCATTCCATGCCTCCATCATGTTGCTGGACGCCGATGGGGTTCATTTGCGCAGCGCGGCAGCTCCCAGCCTACCCAGCAGTTTTGCCCAAGCCATTGACGGCCTGGTGATTGGACCGCGAGTTGGTTCTTGTGGTACGGCTGCTTACCTGGGTGAACAGGTTGTTTCTCCAGATATTGCCCAAGACCCGCTGTGGGTAGATTACGCCGACTGGATTATCTCTAATTATAATTTACGCGCCTGTTGGTCTACGCCTATTCTGGCGACTGATGGCCGGGTATTGGGCACATTTGCCATGTACCACACCGAACCTCGCGCCCCCAGCTCCACCGATCTTGAACTTATTGGCACGGCGGTTCAATTGGCCGGGGTTGCTATCGAGCGCAAGCAGGCCGAAGCAGCCTTGCAAAAAGCGTTGGCCAGAACCCAGTTGCTCTTTAATATCAGTGAAGCCCTGGCGACCCTGATGAACCAGCGGGCAGCTTTTGAAACCGTTCTGGGCGAATATTTGCTCTTGCTCAACGTTAGCCAGGGCAGCATCGTGTTAACTGACCCTGACCGCGAATATAACACTTTGGAAGCCTTGTATGTGGATCATAAGGTCGTCGAGCCTGATCTTGTTTTTCCGGTTAAAGAAGACCTGATTGCTCAATACTTGCAGCAAAATCCACTCCCCCTGGTGATTGCTGATGTTTCGAGCCATCCATTAACCCAACATAATCAACGGTGGCGAGGGTCGGTTGAAGCCATTCTCTTTATCCCGATTGTATCTCGTGGGGAGGTAATTGGCATTATCAGCGCAGATGCTACCGAAAAAGGTCACGTCTTTACGGCAGAAGATATTGAAAGTGGCGAAGCAATTGCCGATCAATTGGCCATCTGGTTAGACAATCATTTATTGTTGACCGAAGCTCAATACCGCTCGGAACGGCTGCAAACCGCCGCCGAAGTTTCCCGTGCGGCCAGTTCCATTCTTGACGCTTCTCAGCTTATTGAAACCTCCGTTAATCTCATCCGCAACCAATTCGACTTTTACTATGTGGGTCTCTTTTTGGTGGATGAAGCCAGGGAGTGGGCTGTTCTCCGGGCCGGCACGGGTGAAGCCGGGCGAATCCAGCTTAAAAATAACCACAAACTCAAAATCGGCGGCGAGTCAATGATCGGCTGGTGTGTGCAGAACCGCCGCGCTCGCATTGCCCTGGACGTAGGTCAGGAAGCAGTCCGGTTTCAAAACCCTCATTTGCCTGATACCCATTCAGAAATGGCTTTGCCGCTGGTTAGCCGTGATGAGGTGATTGGGGCGCTGACCGTTCAAAGCACCGAACGAGGGGCGTTCTCGCCCGAAGATATTACCATGCTGCAAACAATGGCCGATCAGTTGGCTAATGCCATCCAGAATGCCCGCCTGTTTGAAAATGTGATCCAAGCCCAGCAAGAAGCCGAGGTGTTACTTCAAGAAACCCAGGCCCTGCAACTATTTAGCCAAATGCTGGCCGGCACCTTACAAGTTAACGAGATTTTGAACATCTTCTTTAGAGCCTGTATTGATGTTTTGGGTTTTGAGTATGGGATGTTTTCTTTGGTGGACAAGTATCAAAACCGAGTCAAGGCCGTCGCCGGGTTTGAGGTGTCTGAAGCTCAAATTAAACGAGCCAATCGCTTGCTGGACAGCCATGATATTATGGCTGATATTATCAGAACAGGCCAGACAGAGGTTATCACTGGCTGGGATGAACGTTTCGACCGGGACCTATTTGAGGCTGAAGGACATGCCAATTGGGTCAGAATATTTACTCCCGTTACTTTACGTCAAGAAAATATCGGGTTAGTTGAAATCGGTTTTAACAGGGACACAAATAAAACTATTGATGAGGCTCAGATCCGGCTGTTGCGCGCCTTTATTGACCAAACAGCCCTGGCTCTGGATAATGCTCAGCGCTACGAAGCCAGCCAAAAGGCGGCTCACCGCGAAACCTTGATCAAAGAGATTACCACTAAAGTGAGAGCTTCAACCAACGTGGATACCATTCTACAGACGACTGTTAAAGAATTGGGGGATGCGTTGGGCAGTAAACGGGCCTTCGTGCATTTAATTTCTCCAACCAATGGGGAAAAGAAGTAACGAAGCGAAGCACTCAACGGCATCTTTTGAGAGATGTTTTTGCCTAGATGCTTGACCTGCAAAAATGAGGACTGATATGAGCAATTTACAGGCAGATGCAGCCAAATTTACAGAGTTTACCCCCAAGTATGCCCGTCAACTTGAAGTAATACAAGATATTAGCCGTAATATCAGCTCTAAAGAGAAACTGGAACTGGTGCTGGAAACGGCCCTACATTATTTAGTAGATCTATTAGGGTATCAGGCTGCCCAGATCTATCGTTTAGCGCCCTCTGGCAAAGATTTATGGCTCTTTTTGGAGTACGGCTCAGGGAGTAAACCTGTTACTCAGACGCCTGATATCTTCTCCGTTGATGAAAATAACATTGTGAGTCACGCTATTCAGCAAGGCAAAACTATATATTTGCCCGATATTAACCAGGGACCATACTCTTTTTACCATTTGGCTCAATCGGGCCAGATCCAGACGGCTATCCAATCGGAGTTGGTCCTACCGCTTCCCTCTGGCACAGAATATATAGGTGTTCTACGCGTTCAGAGCAAAATTGCTGACGGTTTTGATAGAATTGACACGGCTTTTCTAACCAGTTTAGCCGCATTGTTAGCCTCGGCTATTAAAAATTCTCAAACCGTTCAGCAATTACAAGATGATCTCCAGGAGATAAAAATTCTTTATAACTTACAACGCCAAGAGGATTTAAGCCAGCGGGGACAACTAACGGGTAAAAAAGCACTTTTGGGCTATGAATACGATAGAACTGCCATTTCAGAAGTAAAGCAATTACCTCCTTCAGTTCAGGTGGCCCTGGCTAAAGAACAAATTGGGGTTAGCACAACTCAGGAGAATGTCACTAGAGAACTGCTGACCCCTATCAAACTCTATGGAGAAACCATCGGTGTTATCGGCATTGAGGACAGCGTTTATGGAGAAGAAATTTCACCTGAAGATGTCAGCCTGCTAGAAGAAGTCAGCACCCAGGTAGCCTTAGCCATTGAAAATGCCCGTTTATTGCAGCAAACGCAAGAACGGACCAAAGAGTTAGCCCTGCTGTTTGAAGCCAGTCGCCAACTTTCCGAAACCATTGATTTGCAGCAAATTTATGAAATATTAGCGGCTCAAATCAAAAGCTATTTCAACGCCGATAGCAGCAGTGTTTGGTTAATCAACAAAACCAGAACGCATGCTGAGCAAATTGTGTTCAAAGGGCAAACCGACAATCAAGAACCCCTTCTGGAAGCTGTCGAGAATTCAACTACCCTGCAACAAATGCTAAAGCAGCCCACCTTTATTCTTGAGTACCTGGCGGAGTCGAGTGGAGATACCGTTGCAACCTTTCCTTTAATTGTCCGCAGCAAATTGATCGGTTTCTTAAGGATCAGGCATAATAATTATTATCGTGACTATACCAAGAATGAGCTGCAACTGGCGCAGGCTATTGTTACTCAGGTTACAGTGGCCATTGAGAATGCCCAACTGTTTCAGCAAACTCAGATAGCCCTCTCGGAAACCCAAAAACTGTATGAAATTAGCCGCTCCCTGGCCGAGAGCACTGACCTGGATGACATTTTCGCCGTTATTGTTGAAAGCGTCAGAGTTTATGATGTAGATCGGGTCACTATTTCTTTACTGGATCGAGTCGAGTCTAACTCCATTGATACCGTCACTATTGTTGCCAGTTGGGATCGAGACTCTGACCAGCTTCTACCTGTTGGTTCCAAAGTCTCCGCTGATACGTTTTCGCTGGTGCATGCGTTTACCGAGCCTCCTTTTGAGCCGCTTATTTCTGAAGATTTGAGTCAGGCTGAGGGTCAAGACCCACGCCTGGATGATGCTTTTCGTCGTTTTATGCAGGATAAATTGGGGGCCGTCACTCTTTTTTCCGCTCCTATGTTTTTGGGTACAGATTACAAAGGTGTACTTTCCATTTCGACCCGCAAAGCGCATCACTATACTAAACAGGAAATTCGGATCTACCAGACCCTCACCGACCAGGCCATCGTGGCCATAGAAAACCTGCGCCTGTTTGAGGCCACCAAGCAAAGTCTCTACAACTCAGAAATCCTATCACATCTGAGCCAAGATTTGCTGGTTGCCGACACTGTCGAGACCATTTACAACCTAACCCTGCAAGCCATTGCCGATACTAACCCCGACCGGGGGACCGGTATTTTTATGTACGACCAAATCGAGGGAGGGGTTGAATTAGAGCTGGTGGCCCTGTGGGACAATCCTCAGCAGCAGTGGCCGCCTATCACCCCTGGCGCTCGTTTCTCTACCGCAGCTCTGGGCTTAGGGCCATTGCTCAAAACCGGACAGACCGTAATTTCAAGCGATGCCACCCGAGACCTCCGCTTTTCCGAGCTGCTGCGCCAGCTCTTGGTGATCATGCAAATCAATACCCTGGTGGCCGTACCTATCTGGCTCAATCGTGAGGTGGGCGGCTTTATCCTGGTGGGCAGCCAAAAATTCACTCCATTTTCCCCGGAAATAACCCGTCTCTACGAGGATATTGCCCGCCAAACCTCCGGCGCTTTGGAAAACCGGCGGCTGTTTGAAGAAACCCAGTATCGGGCCACCTTGCTCCAAACCGCCGCCGAAGTTTCGCAAGCGGCCACCGGCTCGCTAGAATTGGACACCTTATTACCCCAGACCGTTGAATTAATCCGCGAACGCTTTAACTTTTATCACGTTTCCATCTTCCTGGTTGATGAATACCAGAAGTATGCAGTGGTCAAGGCTTCAACCGGCGAAGTAGGCCGGCAAATGTTAGCCAGCAAACACAAATTCAGGGTAGGGGATAAAAGCATTGTCGGTAAAGTAACCAGCACCGGCAAGGCCATTATGATGCGAGATACAGGCAAAGATGCGGTTCGCTTCGATAATCCTCTCTTGCCCGATACCCATTCAGAAATGGCCTTGCCGCTGATTGCGCGCGGTCAGGTGATTGGCGCGCTCGATGTACACAGTGTTAAACAAGCTGCCTTTAGCCAGAGTGATATTACTATTTTGCAGTCCCTGGCCGACCAGTTGGCTAACGCCATTGAAGCAGCTCGCTCCTTCAGCGCTTCTCGCCAAGCCCTGGAAGATATACAAAAACTTCATCAATTTTACTTAAATGAACAATGGAGTGCTTATCTTAAAAATCAGCAGGCAGCTACCAGCTATCGCCTGACTAAAGAAGGCTTTGCCATTTCTGATGAAACCTCATGGCCTTTGGCTAAAATAGAGCGAGCGATTGAAGTGAAACACCCCATGTTTATTCCCGCTCAGGGAGATAACTCTGACTTCAATATCCCTCGTTCAAATGGCAAAGAAAATGTCCCTCCGGCTGTAACTTCTAACCCAGAGGACTCTTCGCTACTGATTGCTCCCTTAACCCTGCACGGACAGGTAGTGATTGGCGCAGTTGACTTTGAAATACCGGCCCAGGATCAACTGGACGAAGATGATCTCGTTATTGTTGAGGCCGTGGCCAACCAGGCGGCGCAAGCGATTGAAAGTGTGCGCCAGTTTGAACAAACCCAGGCCGCCCGTAAAGAAGCCGAAGCGCTGTACGAAGTGGGCCGTACCCTGGTAGCAACAGAAGATGAACAAGAAATGTTGTACACCGTCCTAAGCGAGATGCTTTCTACGCTTGGATTGGGACAAGGAGGGGTGCTCTTCTTTGAAGAAGACCGAAAATTTGGTAAACTTCATGCACTTTTTATTAATGGCGAACCGGCTGAACCCGGTTTGCGTTTCCCCATTGAAGGTAATCTTTCTTACGAAAAACTGATTACAACCAAACAACCTGTAGTAATCGAGGATGCGGCCAATGATCCACTCCTGGAAACGGTACGAGAGATAAACAAAAACTTGGGGGTTGCTTCATTGCTGTTGGTGCCCATTATTATCAACGACCATGTTATTGGCGCTATCGGAGCCGACGCTGTTGGTAAAAAACATATCTTTACCGAAAGAGAGATAAACCTGGCTTTGGCTATGGCCGACCAACTTTCGATTATGCTGCAAAACCGCCGCCTACTTCAAGAAACAAAGCGACGGGCGGTTCAATTGCAGACCAGCTCCGATGTCGGCCGAGTCGCAACTTCTATTTTGGACCAGGAAACTATGTTAAGCCAGGCGGTCGAATTGATTCGGGATCGTTTTGGCTTTTACCATGTCCAGATTTTCCTCATTGATGAGGCCAAACAGTTTGCTGTGCTTTATAAGAGTACGGGCAAAGTGGGGCAAAGGTTACTGGCGCTGGGCCATAAACTGGCGATAGGGAGCCAAAGTGTAATTGGACAGGTCACACACCAGCGCCGGTCTATAGTGGTTCGTGATACTGATTCAGCCGACGCCAACCCCCTTCGTCGCAATGAATTTTTGCCCGAAACTCGGGCCGAATTGGCCATCCCCTTGCAGGTTGGGGATAATTTGATTGGGGCCTTGGATGTGCAGAGTACGTCACCCCATGCGTTTACCACCGAAGATATTGCCGTGCTCGAAACTTTAGCCGCGCAACTGGCCGTTGCTATCCAGAACGCTCGGGCCTTTAGAGAACAACAGGAAACAGCCGAACGTCTCAAGGAAATTGACAAGCTCAAGACCCAATTCCTGGCTAACATGAGCCACGAACTGCGTACCCCGCTCAATTCGATTATCGGGTTTTCACGAGTCATTCTCAAAGGCATTGACGGCCCCTTGACCGAACTGCAAAAAACTGACTTGACCTCGATCCACAACAGCGGGCAGCACTTGCTGGGCCTGATTAATAATATTCTTGACCTCTCCAAAATTGAGGCCGGCAAAATGGAACTTAATTTTGAAGAGGTTGAGTTGGAGCCGATTATCAAAGGAGTTATGTCCACCGCACTGGCGCTGGTTAAAGACAAGCCCGTAACCCTGCACCAGGAAATTCCGGCGACCTTACCGGTTGTTTGGGCCGACCCCACTCGTATCCGGCAGATTATTCTTAACCTGGTTTCCAATGCTTGTAAGTTCACCGACGAAGGCACGATAACCATCCGGGCCAAAGCCGACCAGGAAAAGGTGCTGATTAGTGTCAGTGATACCGGCATTGGCATCCCCGAAGAGAATTTATCCAGCATTTTTGAGGAGTTTACCCAGGTTGACTCTAGCACGACTCGTAAAGTAGGAGGAACCGGCTTGGGTCTGCCCATTAGCCGCCACTTTGTAGAAATGCACAGAGGCCAAATTTGGGTTGAAAGCCGGTTAGGGTATGGTTCCACCTTCAATTTTACCATTCCCATCCAGCAACAGGTTGAACCTGAAAAAGAATGGCCGGCTAATTTTGCCCTTGATGTGCCGAAAGAAGGTCAGGGCAAGGTAATTGTGGCGATTGACGATGATCCCGGCGTTATCACCCTCTATGAGCGTTTTTTGGAACAGCAAGATTATCGAGTCATTGGCATTAATCACAGCTACGATGTGCTGCCCCAAGTCAAAGAGCTGGCCCCGGCGGCCATTCTACTCGATGTTTTGATGCCGGAAAAGGACGGGTGGGGGGTACTACGCACCCTCAAAGACGACCCGGCCACAAAAGATATTCCGGTCATTGTTTGCAGCATCATCAGCGATAAAAATCGAGGCTTTTCATTGGGTGCAGCGGATTATCTGATTAAGCCCATTGTTGAAAATGAACTGGTCAAAGCCCTAAAACACCTGGATAACCAGCACAAAGAGCAGGTCAAAGTTTTGGTAGTTGACGACCAGGCCGACGACATCCTGTTGATTCGCCGTATTCTTGAAGCGCAGCCTAATTACAAGATTTTTGAAGCTAACGACGGCCAGGAAAGTCTGGAGTTAGTTCAAAAAATTGAACCTGATTTAATTATTCTGGATTTAACCATGCCCAAAATGGATGGTTTTATGGTCGTTGAGGCTCTAAAAAATAATGAAAAAACCCGCAGCATTCCCATTATCATTGCCAGCGCCAAGGAATTAACCCCGGCAGAACATCTGGCTTTAACCGGACAAGTAGAAGTGCTTCTACGCAAGGGCATTTTCACCGAGAACGAATTACTCGAAGATGTAAGTCAAGCGCTTAAACGGATTCAACCGGAAGAGAGCCTCAAAAATTCATCCAGGAAGTAAGGCGAGTAAGTCTGTGACCAAATCTTTTGCTTATAAATGCAATTCTTGCGGCTATACGGATGAGTATATTAAGTTGGTCAGCAGTTGCCCGGAGTGTGGCGGAGAATGGTTAGAACTTGTCTATAATCTCAACGAAACAGCCTACATCTGGCGACACGAACTGCCGCAGCGTGATCGAACGATGTGGCGGTACTGGGAATTACTGCCGATGCTGGATCGAAAGCACATTGTTTCAATGGGTGAAGGTTGGACCCCGCTGCTGCGCGCCGAAAACCTGGGGGCGATGTTGGGCCGCCGCAATATTTTCATTAAAGATGAAAGACAAGGCCCAACCGCCTCGTTTAAGGATAGACAGGCTTCCCTGGCTATTTCGGTGCTGAAAGAAGCCGACATCAAAGAATTGGTGGTTGCTTCCACCGGCAATGTGGCCATCTCTTACTCCGCTTACTGCGCCCGCTCCGGCATTAAATTATGGGCCTTTTTAGACAGCAATGTACCTCACGAAAAGATGCGCGAAGTAACCCTCTACGGTACGGAGGTGATTAAAGTATCCAGCAATTATGACCGGACCAAACAGGTAGCGGCCCAGTTTGCCAAGTATCGTAACCTCTTTCTGGATAAAGGCGTCAAAGGGATTTCCTCACGCGAAGCCATGAAAACGCTTGCCTTTGAAATTGCCGAGCAGTTGGGCCGGCTCAGAGGAGTAGGCTGGACCGCCCCAGACTGGTATATTCAAGCCGTCAGCGGGGGGATGGGGCCTATTGGGGTGTGGCAGGGGTTTTATGAGTTGTTCAAAATGGGCCTCATCAAAAAAATGCCCAAACTTGCCATTATTCAAACCGAAGGCTGCGCGCCCATGGTCAACAGTTTCCAAAAGGGCCTGGAAACGTGCGAGATTGTGGAAAACCCATCCAGTATTATCAATGTTTTGGCTACCGGCAACCCCGGCCCCGCTTACCCTTTTTTGCGCAATTTGGTCCTGACCTACGGCGGCGCCTTTGTCAAAGTAGATGACCAATCTTCCTTCAGAGCCATGCGGGTGATGGCTCAAATGGAAGGTCTTTCCATGGAACCGGCGGCGGCCGTAGCCTGTGCCGGGTTAATCAAAATGGTTCAGGAGCAGCTCATCAGCCCTAATGAGACGGTTGTGGTCAACGCCTCCGGGCATACCTTTCCTGTGGAAAAACAGATTCTGGAAAATGAAATCGTTAAAAGCCATATCCGGGTTCAAAATCTGGAGAAAGAAGTGGTTGAGGAGGATAACAAAACCGAACACCGTCCGCGTCATTCCACCGAAAGCTTACCCCAGGAAGGGCTGCTCACAGCCTTACGCCGGCTCGACGACCGGGTGCAAAGCATTGCCATCATCGAAGACGAACCCGATGCCCGGATATTATTACGGCGCATTTTACAGTACACCCGCAAATATAATATTTTTGAAGCGGACGATGGCAACAGCGGGATTAAATTAATCCGGGCCGAAAAACCTGACCTGGTATTGTTAGACCTGATGATGCCCGGCATAGATGGCTTCACTATTCTCGACATGATGAAAGCCGATGTTGAACTGCGCGATATTCCGGTGATTGTGATTACCGCTAAAGATTTGACCAGTAAAGATTACAAACGCCTCTCTGGACGAGTCGAATCTCTCTTGCAAAAGGGAGAATTTATGGAAGAAGAACTATTTGAAAGCATTCGCGACGTTTTGAAATAATCTTTACCCAGCTCACCCTATTTCATAGTCATTCTGTCATAAAACCGGAGAAGATGCCTTGCCCCAGTCAAACTGTCTCACCACCCCCAAGATATTATACATTGACGACGACCCGACCAACCGCTTACTGGTAAATCGGTTGCTGACCAGTTATGATTTTGAAGTTATTGAAGCCGAAACCGGGCTGGAAGGCTTGACCATTGCCCGCAATGACCCGCCCAACCTGATCCTCATGGATATTAACATGCCCGGTCTCGATGGGCATGAAACCACAACCCGCATGCGCAGTATCCCCGTGCTGGAACGGGTTCCGATCGTTGCCCTGACCGCCCGCTCGGCCAAAGGCGAACGCGAGCTGGCTCTGGCGGCCGGCTGCGACGGCTATATTACCAAACCGATTGACATTGATAATTTTCCCCACAAAATTATTTCCTACCTGGAGGGTCATCGGGATACGATAACCAATGATGAACGCCAACACTATTTGGGCCATTACAGCCACAAATTGGTCGAGCGCCTGGAAAGCAAAATTCTTGAGCTAGAAGAGGCCAACAGCCGGCTGCAAAAAATAGATAAAATCAAATCAGACTTTATTACCGTAGCCGCGCACGAGTTGAGAACCCCCATCACCCTGGTGTATGGCTATGCGCGCTTGCTGCAACTGGTCGCCACCGAGACAGAACAGGTCGAATTTATTGAAGGGGGTGTGGCCGATTTGGCCGGCCGGATTTATCTTTCGGTGCAGCGCTTGAATGAGGTGGTCAACGATATTCTGAATATTTCGCTGATTGAAGCCAACGAAATGCGCCTGTTGCAAGAGCCGGTTAATCTGGCCGAAATTATCAACGCTGCCTTGCAAGAACTGAATCCGGCCAAAAATAACCGCCAGCTTAATATCTCGCTGGAACGGCTGGATGCTTTACCCACTTTTATCGGCGACAAGAACCGGCTGCGCCAGGCTTTTTGGAATATTCTTAGTAACGCTATCAAGTACACCCCCGACGGCGGCTCTATTGAGGTCAAGGGCTGGCTCAGCAGTACGCAGCCCTCCGCCGATGAGTCGCCGGTTTCCACCTCTTATCCGGGAGAAGATAACCTTATCATCCTGGTCAAAGATACGGGCATCGGCATTGACCCCCTGGAACAAAAAGAGATTTTTCAGCACTTTTATACTGCCGGCGACACCACTTATCATAGCTCTAACAAAACAGCTTTTGGCGGCGGTGGCATCGGCTTGGGGCTGCCGATTACACGCGGCATCATCGAAGCCCACGGCGGGCGAGTTTGGGTTGAGAGCGAGGGCCGGGATCCGGTTGCTTACCCGGGCAGCAAATTCTACGTTTTATTACCTTTAAAATCAGGGCGATAGAGCAAACAGGGTGAATACTCCTATCGCCTCTATGAAGCCGCAGCTTATCCTGGCTTCCAGTTCACCCCGGCGGCGGGAACTACTGGCTGTTTTAGGCTTACCTTTTCAAGTCATCACCCCGGATGCTCCTTTCGCCGTTGACGAAACACCCTTACTGGGCGAACTCCCCAACGCGCTGGTTCAACGGTTGAGCCGGCTCAAGGCTGAAGCTGTGATTGCACATTTGAGGCACTCGGCCCCTTCTTTGCTTGCCAATTCCACCCCAAATAACCCCATCTTTATCATTGCCGCCGATACCGAAGTGGCTTTAGGGACGCAAATTTTGGGCAAACCCGGCCACCCTATCGCCGCAACAGAGATACTCAAAGCGCTGCGCCGGCAAGCTCATCACGTTTACAGCGGTCTGACCGTCGCCCGGCTGGCCGGGGCAGAGCTTACCTTTGTCACTCGCCTGCACCAAAGCACCGTCTGGATGCGTCCCTACACCGACGCCGAAATTGCCGTTTATGTTGCCAGTGGCGACCCCCTCGATAAAGCCGGCGCTTACGGTATTCAAAATAAAAGTTTTGCGCCCGTGGCCCGTTGGCAGGGCTGCTTTGCCAGCATCATGGGCCTGCCCCTGGGTGAACTAGCCGCCGCCTGGCGCGAATTGGGGTTACAGCTTCCATCCATTGTTCCCCTCTGCAGCCGTTATACCGGCCATCTCTGCTGTCAAGAATAGCCGTAGTTTGTTATAATCCATGCCGCTAGGGATGAAAATCTTTTGCCGGCGCTGACCGTAGACCAGAGACCGAGGACCGGGTCTTTGCCCTCTGTAACCGGTCTTCTGTCCTCGGTCGTATTTTCAGAGGAGTCGTCACGAGCCTGACAGCACACCACCAACAATGAAAAAGGAGTGCAAGGTTGGCCTTGCTGATAGCAAACCAAGGCTTGCACTCCTTTTTACGAAAGAGTCATCACGAGCCTGACAGCACACCACCGACGCGAAGCGTGAAAATGGAGTGCAAGGCTTGCCTTGCGACTTGACAAAGCAAACTTTGCACTCCGGCAGTCTATTTTCAGAGGAGACAACTTTGGCCCAAATCAGCCCCCTTCCCACCTGGCCCGAAAAAATCAAAGCCTTTTTTGGAATCAGTTTGCAGGTAATCGGCGTTGTTTTTTTAGCCCGCCTCATTTTAGATATTGGCACCCGTACTGTTTTCCCTTTTATCCCTCAACTGGCCGCCGGTCTAGGCTTGAGTGTGGTCAATTTTAGCTGGTTGATTTTTATCCGGGGCATCATCGGTATGGCCGGGCCTGTTTTTGGGGTCTGGTCCGACCGCTACGGGCGGCGCAAGATGATGGCCGTGGGCTTGTTATGCCAGACGTTGGGCGTGGTCGGCTTAACCCTCTCTTGGCAGTGGTGGGCGGTCGGGCCGATGCTGCTGTTTGGGCTGGGGCTGACCGCTTTTATTCCGCCCCAGCAGGCTTACATCAGCGACCAGGTGGCTTATCAGCGGCGCGGCCGGGCGCTGGCGATTATCGAGGCTTCCTGGGCGGTAGCGGCCATTGTCTTTCTGCCCATCATCGGCTGGCTCATTGACAATTTTGGCTGGCGCTTGCCTTTTTTGCTGCTGGGCCTGTTCAGCCTGTTAGGCGCGCTGCTGGTCTGGCGTTATTTGCCCCCGGCGGCGCACCTTAGCCAGGCCCAGCTCTCCTGGACGGAGATGCGCCGGCTCAGTCTGCGGCCCAACGTGCTGGCTTCGATAGCGGTGTCGTTGTTGTTGTTTGTGACGGTGGATTGTTTTATTTCAGTCTGGGGCATCTGGCTCAGCGCCGATTATGGTTTGGAGGCGGCAGCCTTGGGCCTGGTCGCTACCGGTATCGGCCTGGCCGAGTTGGCCGGCTCCGGCTCCTCCAGCCTGTTTATTGACCACCTGGGCAAACGCCGGGGCAGCGGGCTGGGCCTGCTACTGAGTGCGCTGATTTTACTGCTCCTGCCGCTGACCCAGGCTGTTTTCTTTTTGGCCGTCGCCACGTTAATTGCCGCTGGGGCTTTGCTTGAATTTACCATTGTCTCGCTCATCCCGCTCTACTCCGAGCAGGTTCCGGAGGCGCGCGGGACCTTATTTTCGCTGGTCCTTCTCGGCGCGGCCATCGGCGGGGCGTTGGGTGCGCCTATCGCCGCGAATTTATGGGAAGCGACGGGGTTATGGGGCGTTTGCCTGGTGGCCGGGGGCTGTCTTTTGGGGGCATTGGGGTTAATGGGGCGCTTTTTGCGGGAAGGGTCGTGAGGACTCAATCGGGTGGATTATCAGGGAGTGGATATTGACATTCAATTTCATCAAACATTCCCATCAGTAACACCTGCCAGTTATCAGATTATATCCCATCCCATTAAACGAGGCACATAGCTCGCATCAAGTCTTCAGCTTTCTGTTCTGGCATGGCTTCAATTTCATCAAGGAGCTTACGCGAAAAGACGAGTTTATACTAGAGCGTGTTATGCACTTTGAATAATAAGATAAACGGCCTATTTGAGCATAATCATAGCAAAAACCAGGAAATGCAAGCCGGTCAAGGTTTCGGGCAAGCGTTCATAGTCCCGCACCAGCCTGCGAAAACGAGCGGTCCAGGCCAAGCTGCGTTCTACCCCCATCGTTTTGGCAAGCAGGACGAAGCCTTTCTTGACTTCTGGCAACTTGACGACTATCAGTTCGATACCATGTGTGGCAGCATCCTGAGCAGGGGGATCACCTGTGTAGCCTTGCTCGACAAAGGCGACTTTGACGGTATCGCCGGTCACTTCCTGCACCTGTTCAGCCAGTTCGGTCACTTGGGCACGCTCTTGTTCGTTAGCTGGGGTGACATACAACGCCAGCAAATGGCCCAAGGTATCTACCGCCATATGCATTTTGCTGCCCTTTTTACGTTTATGACCATCGTAACCAGCCCGCTGACCGCTTTCCGGGCTCGATTGCAGGGTTTGTCCATCAAAAATCGCCGCCGATGGTTGCTCGGCTCGACCCGCTGCCAAGCGCAACAGCGCCCGCAAATCATACAGCATGGCTTCGAATACTCCAACGCTCAGCCAGCACTGCGTGTGTTGATAGACCGTATACCACGGCGGCAGGTCGTTGGGCATCATTCGCCAGGCTGCCCCGGCTCGCACCAGCCAGCGCACACCATTGAACACTTCACGCAATTCATGCTCCCGTTGGGGGCATCTTCGCGCATCAGGGTCAAATAGGGGGCCACGAAGGCCCATTCATCATCACTTACATCACTCGAGTATGCTTTTCGTTCCATCCTGTTAGCATACCCACCTTGTCAAATCTTAAAGTGCATAACATGCTCTAGCGGTCTTGCTCTTGGGCATCGCCTGGACTACCCTCTGGATGTGGCACCTCATCGTCCCGGCCTGAGCCGCTGAGACCGATAGGAGCGTTGATCCACTGCTGCATAAGGAGTGGAACTCCCAAGGCGCCCGACAGCCAGGCCGTTCAGGTGCGGAATTGAGCCTGGTCAGATGAGCCAAGTCGGGCCGCGCCGGTTGACGACGAGACTGAGAGAGTGACAGCACCGTGAAAAACCTGCATAGGGTTTTTCCTTGTCAGCAACCCTGACCATTGGCTCAGAAACTAACCAGATACCTCCGGTTTCAGCCTTCCTGGTCTTATGATCAGGTTGTTATCGCCACAGAAGCTCAACAAGCTTCTTCAGGGAATTATTCTTGTTTTTAAATGACAGTAGTTAAACCGTTAGATCTATATATCGGGGTGGATTATTACTTCCGTACGCATACCTATGCCACCCCAGCGATCCTCCCGGCTCTGGCACTATCCGCCGAAATGAAACGGCCAAGATAAGGTTTTCACCATCTTCTTGCAGCGTGGCCTTGTATTCGCCGTTGACCAGGGTGTAGCTGGTTCCTAGGGGTTATCAGTTGTTTAATCTTTTGTATAGAAGATGAAGACCGCGATCAGGTTGGCTGGCCAAATCACGCCAGCCATCCGGGATGTAGGTATAACCTTCTTGCCGGAGCAGATTGATGGCCAGGTTGCGAAATAGGGACAAGGCCGGGGTAATCTTACGTCCGTGCCGGCGATCTTCATCGTAACTCACATCGCGGACCCGAAAAACCCCATTTTACTCTATCTATGGGTTCTCGGAAGTATTGACATAATTGGTTAAGGAATGAGAATTAAATAAGTTACCCAATAATTTGAAAGGCAACAGAAATTTGCCAGGTCAGGGTCGAGGGGGTATGCTGGTTAGTTTGTAAATCACAAAGGCACGAGAACTATGACCCCCTATCATCAGAGCATAGAACAAAAGATGAAAAAGTTCTATGAGACCTTGAATGAAAAAGATCAAAGATGCTACGCCGGCGTAGAAGCCATGAAATTTGGCCGAGGTGGGGTAGCGTACATTAGCCGGGTGCTAGGCTGTAGTCGTAAGACGGTCCTCAAAGGGCTGAAAGAATTGCACGAGTTAAGCCCCCAAGAGGCCGCTAAAAAAAACGAATAAGGCAGCCTGGTGGTGGCCGAAAGCGATATGATGAAACTCATCCCGATATTGACCAGAAATTCTTAGAGGTCTTAAAGTACGATACAGCTGGTGACCCGATGGACGAGACCATCCACTGGACGAACTTGTATCCGTGGGAAATTGCCCAACGGTTGGCTGAACGATATGAAATTCAGGTCAGTCGAACCGTAATTGGCAAGTTGCTCAAAAAGCATCAGGCTCATGTATAGAACAAGTGCAAGATATGGTAAACTATCGGTATGGACTTTCCAATCGTAGATTTGTTAGATGATGAACTTAGCAGCCAGTGGCTATCGAAACACTTTCATCCTGAGGGGTTGAAGTGTCCCCACTGTGAGGCAGGACTAAATCAAGCCCGTGAGTTCCGGCAAACCAAGATCAGCCAGCTGATGGTCTACCGCTGTACCGTGTGCCAGGGTATTTACAATCTTTATAGCCGGACCGTCTTTGAAGGGAGGTACTTTCGTCCGGCCCAGGCGGTACTGTTGTTGCGGGGGGGGACCAAAGGGCAACCCAGTGCCGAAATTGCCCGTGAACTGGGGGTCAGTCGGCAAACTGTGCTTGAGGTCCGCCACGAAATTCAAGCCAATGCTCAAGACCACCAACCCCAGACCCCCTTAACCGATGAACGGACTGAAACAGACGAGATGTTTCAGAACGCGGGGGAAAAAAGGGGACTATCATCCGGACCCAGACGATCCACCCCGCTGTCGAGCCAATAAACAGCGAGGACACGGCACTTACGATAATGACCGCCCCCCTGTGATTGGGACGGTCGGCCGTGAGAGTGGGCAAGTGCGGTTGGCAGTCGTCCATCATACCGACCGGGAAACGCTGGAAAAACACGTTCACGCCTTCACCCAAGCGGGCACAATCGTCAATACCGATGAATGGCAGGGCTACAATCACCTCATTCGTCCGCATGCTACCGTTTGTCACGGGAAAAAAGAGTGGGCCCGCGATGACGATGGCGATGGCATCCGCGAGGTTCACGTCAATACGGTCAAAGGCATGTGGACGGGGGTTCGCAACTTCTTACGCCCTTTACGCGGCGTACACAAAAAGTACCTCAGCGGTTACATAGCTATCTGCGAGTTCGGCATCAATTTGAAGCGAATAGATCCCTCCTTCATTTCTCTTTTAGTTACTCGCACTTGTTCTTAACATGAGCCTCCGGGTTTTCGTGATTTGCCGGCTGGATTAACAGAACTGGACGCTGTTACCGTAAAAACAAAGGGGCCATGAAAAATAAGAGGCATTACGTCCGCCTTTAACTTGAGGTCATTGAGGGGAACAAGTATATGAACAGGCCATTTGTGCTCTTTGTCTGGCTGATAACGCCTTCTGCGACACAGGGCTGGAGTCTAAACATCTGTTAATAGGCACTGCGCCGCATACTATTGCCGCCCTGTCTTCTTACCAGTTATCCTTAAGGAATCCCTCCCTTAACTTGAACGGGCAGATACTATTTCACCACTACTCCCCCCACCTCCACCGAATCCCCACTCCCGCCGGCAGTCACCGGCAGCCGGTCGCCGGTGACCGGATAATACCAGCCGGCTACCAGCCGATATTCGCCGGGGGTCATCTCGGCGGGCAGGATTAGCGTTTGCCGGTCAACCACCGGGCGATGGGGCTGCCAGGCGGTGGTGGGTAGGTAGCCCAGGCTGTCCTGGGGCGTCCAATCTAATTGAGCCACAACCTGGCCGTTTTGATCCAGCAGATGAACAAAGGTCTTCAAATCAACCGTGATGAGGGCAGTGCTCTGCCAGGCGAGGGTGAAAGGGAGGGAGTCGCCGGGGCGAAGGGGGGAGGCGGGCAGATCAACGCCTTGCAGTTGAATGAGATGCCAAAACTCAACCTGATGCGGTTGCAACGACGGCGGTGAAGCGGGGACCACCGGCGCATAACTGTCCCGCCCGGTGCGCTGAAACGTACCCAATCTGGCCCAGGTTTTGTTTTCAAATAGATAAAGCCCCTCGTCAACTTCAGTAATTGGTAACCTTTGCGCCAAGTCGGCCCAGCCTCCGCTTGTCTTCGCCTCCTCGCCTCCCGCATCCTCAGCCACGCCGACAGCCAAGGTGAACTCATCGCCCAAGTCCCAGGGCAGGGTGCGAGTCAGAATTACTTCATCAGGCGACCAGCGCGAGGTGGAATACCACAGCAGCGTCACCAGCGGGCGTTCGCCGGTATCTTCGATCAGCTTGCCCTGGCGATCTATAAAAAAAGGCCAGAGCCGGTAGTTTTGCTCCAGCGGCGCCAACGCCTGCCAATACAATGTTACCACCGGCAAACGCTCCTCGTGCGCCCCATAGCTCAGATCATAGCCCAACAATTTTAATTTGTCGTCAAACGTCACGTCCGCCGGGAACTGGGGCTGAAAAGCCACCGGATCGGGGATGCGGGCGAAATCAAAGAAGGCGTCGGGTAGCTCTGCCGGCAGGTCGGGCCGGTTTTTGGCCAGCAGCAGATAACCATCAAAGGCATCTACTACCCCAAAGCCTCTCTCCAAAAATTGATCAACTTGATGCCGTAGTTCGACCGGGTGCAGCGGCCAGGAGTCTTCGGTCACATCCAGCACAATGTGATCGGCATCTTCGAGGCGGTTAAAAATGTAGAGCGTTTGCCGCTGGCTAACGTGGGGATTCAGCCGGTCGTGGGCCGACAGGGCCGCTTCGGGCGGAATTTGGGCAAAAATCCGCTCGGCCCGGCGGTGATGGTCCGTCACCTCTTCCCACCCTCGAAACTGCCCGCCCCAGGGAAAGTAACCGTAGAAGAAATGGTAGCCAAGCGAAGCCGTAAGAATGACTAAGCCCACGAAGCTATTAAAAAGCGGCGTGGCGCGTGAAGCGTGAGGCGTGAGGCGTGAGAACATCCCCTTCGCCCTTCGCCATTCGCCCATTCGTTTAAGGTTGGCAACGCCATAAATGCTGCTAATTATCACGGCAGGTACAATCGGCGCGGCATAAATGAGGCTGTTGGCGCGCTGCATGGGCGGAAAATTGCTGAGCAGGTTGATGCCCAGCGAGGGCAGAGCCAGCAGTAAGGTCACCGGGTTGAGCAGCGCGGTGAAGGCCGTCGGGGTCAGCAGCAGGCGCAGGTAATCGAGGGCCTGGACTTTTTGCAGGTGATTCAGCACAAGCTGCGGCTGGAGGAAAAAATTTAAGACAATATTAAGCGGGCTGTCTCCCAGGTGGCCGTAACGATTCCAATGAATATTTTCGCTGCCGGCAAAGGCCGGGGGAATGACAAAAACGGCCACAAACGCCCACAGCGCGCATAGGGCAATGGTCAGCAAACCCAGGCGATACTGCCGGTTGATAAACAGCGCGTAAAAGCCCAGCATCATGACCAATAAGGTCATATCTTCTTTGCAGGCGGTGGCCAGGATGGCAAACAGGGCAAATAGGCCGGGCCGCCGGGTTTCGAGGGTGTAAAAAGCGGCCAACAGAAAGGTAGGGGCCAAGGTCACCGCGTGAAAGTCGAGCAACGTAGCCCCCTGGATGGCCGGGAACATCAGGTAAACCAGGGCAAAAATAAGGGCCAGGCCGTCATTGTGGAGTTTGAAGCGGGCCAGGGCGAATACCGGAATTGCGCCCAAAGCCACAACGATACTTTGAAATACAAAGAGGATTTCGGGGCCGCTGTAAAGGAGATAAAGCAGCGAAATCGGCAGCAAAATCGGTTCGACGTGCAGGCTGAGGCGGTTGGTTGCGCCCGGTTGGTTGGTTTGATGAAAGGGCCGGCCATGCAGAGTATTCCAGATGGCCTGGTCCATATTGCCCAAATCCAGCGAGCGCGAGCCGAAAGAGTAGTAATGCAACAAGAGCTGCGCGCTAAAAAAAGCCGCATAGCCGGCCATTGCTAAAATGAGCAAGATGGAGATGAGGGGGGCAGGGCGGTTTGTCATTGTAAAACGTAAAACGTAAACCGCAAAACGTAAATTTAGCCTGTCAATAGATCATTACGTTTTACGTTTTACGGGTTATTGTGTCTGGAGCAGCTTAAAAAGCTGGATGATGAGATAACCATATAGCAAAAGGGCGCAGACAAACAAGGCGGCGCTCCCCAGCCCCAGGTGAACCCAATTGGGGCGCGGTTGGGTATCGGTCCAGGGGGCCGCGCCCATTTCTACCATGCTTTCCCTGGCCGTTTCCGGGTTTGTGGGGGAAATTTCGCTCAATTCGTGTAACTGCTGCCAGGCTGTCTCTTGTGATTTTTTGTCGTCGGCCCGTTGGACCGCCCCGCGGAAGGACTGGATGGCTCGCTGGCGATGGCCCAGGGCCAGATGGGCCAGCCCCAGGTTGATATAAGCCGGGCCAAAGTTGGAATCGTTGCGGATAGCTTGCTGATAACGGGCTATGGCATCCTCATACTGCTGGGCCTCGTGGTACTCGGCCCCGGCCTTAAAGTGAATATCGGCGGCATTGTTGCGGCGATGATACTGATTGAGCAGCATGAGCGGATGCCGGGCCGGCGCCGGCTGGCGTGGTTGAGTCTTGCGCTTTCGCTCGCGCAGAAAAGTAATCAGACTAACCAGAGCGGCAAAACCATCCAAGCCGGGCAAAGGGATTAGACTGATAGCGGTCAGCCATAAACTGGTCACGCCGATATAACCGGTAAAGGCGATGGATAGAGCCTGCGCATCCAGAGTGGAGGGGAGGGTGTTGTCTACCCGGAAGAGAAAAGGATAAACCTGATCAGTGCTGACCCCGCTGGTATAGACTAATGTTGCCGCGATGACGAGAGTCAACATTAGCCCGGCCAACCCAAAGGTCAGGCTGGCGGCGGGGCCGGAGAGGGCTACCAGGCACACATCCAGGTAACCGCGCTTGAAGTTTTGGGGATTGACGCGCAGGGGCTTGGGCCAACCCAGGCTAAAGAACAAAAAGGCAATAAACCCGGCCCAGTCCAGGCCAAATATCAAAAAAGCGACCATCCCGGCCCAGGAGACATGAACAAGGGGATTCAGGGTAATCTTGCCGCGCTCGACCTGAGAGAAGTCGCCCAAGAAATAGGCGGCCAGCGCGTGCCCCAACTCATGGACGGTGTAGCCCAGCAATAAACCGGGGATAATCAGTAGGTTGGTCCAATGCAAAAAGGGAAAGAGGGTTTCCATACTCAATTGGCCTGGCGCAGCCTAAACGAAGTTTCAACCACATCTAAAACTTCGTCCTGGTAGGTCATTTCGGCGCGGGCCGTATAATCTTCCTGGAGGTCCGGCTGGCGCAAATGCATAGTTAGTGCCGTAAATTCTTCCTTGTGCTCGACAATAAAGAGGCTGGCAACTTGCTGGCGGTGACGGTTGAGGATGCTGAGTTCAAGATTAGGGTAAGGACTGGGAACGTCGGCAGCGGGCTTGGGCGGCCCGGCCGGCGCTGGATCAAGCATATCGGGCATAGTAAAGGCCACGTTGGCAAAAACCGCCGGCAGGTTTTCAACCACCAATTCCATCGTCACCCGGCGGTTGTCGCCCAAGACGATCGGCTGCAATGAAACAATTCTCGGTTTGTTTTGTGTCATAGCCGGATTATACCATTATCAAAAGTTTTGCCTAATTTTTTGGGCGCTAATTTTGTAGCTACTCACCAGCAAGGCTGAGGCTAAGGATATGAGATCAATCTTAGCCTCAGCCTTTAACCAGCACCGAGCCAAGCGTCACCACCGGGTCTTCCCCATCGAGGCGGGACAGCGGCAGGCCGGTGTCAGGGTGATACAACTCCACGTTGAGCCAGTATTGGCCGGGGGCCAGATGAGGCGGTAGGGTAATTGCGGTAGCCTGGTAGACATTCTGACCAATAGGCCAGGCTGTCGTCCGGTAAAGTGTCCCGACCGGCCATGTGTCCTGCCCCTGAGCGGCCAGTTCGGCGGTGGGCGTCCACAGTTTGAGAGACATTTTGTAATCCACACCGGGCCGGCTCTCCGCCCGCCACCACAATTTGATTGGGATAGCCTGCCCGCTCTGCCACTGTTGATCCGGCAGCGACCAGCCTGCCAGGGTCAGGCCATCGGCAAATTGAACGGTCTGGTTCTGCTGCAGCAAAGCGTTGGCCCCCGACAAAAGAAAACCCTGCGCCCGGATGTTACTTTCCCCGGCAAAGAGTTCATCTTCCAGCGGGATGGTCTGTTCGGCCAGCCAGGCCCGGATCAGGCCGTTAGGATCGGTGACGGTGTCGTAGGCGCGCAAGACCCACAACCGAGCAAAATCCTGCGACACGGCTTCGAGCGCGGTCACGGTCTCGGCGGCGCTCATGGCATAAAAATCGGCCTGGGGGTCGCCCCAGCCCAACTGCGGGCTGCCGTCCACCGAGCCGGTTTGCAAAAGCAAGGGCTGACTCGTATCAGCCGGTTTTTGATAAGGCGCCAGCCGCTGGCGTTGAAGGTTTGGCATCTCATTGTAGTATAAGTAAGCAGTGTAGACATAACCTGCATTGGCCAGAATCATATCGCCCGGTTGCCAGTGACTCTGAATAAAATCAACCGCCGCCCGATAATCGTCGGCGCGGTAGCGCGGATTGAAGTAGTATTGGTAGCTCGAAAAACCGCAGGCGACCACCAACAAGCTGGCGGCAATCAGAGTTAGCCAGCGCCCGGTGCGCAGGTTCAACCAGGCCAACCCCGCGCCCAGGATAATGTAAAAGGCGGGTGAGTAAGTGAACAGGTAGCGGACGTGGTAGAGGGGAGTAAAAAAGGAAAGTAGATAAATCAGCAGCAGCGGGCCGAAGGTGTAGAGGAGAAGAAAGAGGTTGGAGGGTTGGAGGGTTGGAGGGTTGGAAGGTTGGAAAGTGGGCAGGTAATTGAGATAGAGCAGGCCCAGGATGAACAAGACCAGAGTTAAGCACAGAATGGGCCAGATGGCGGCAGGTTCGACGGATTGGCCGAGGGAAAGAACTGACCAGCTTTCCAGCAAAATCGGCCAGGGGGAAAAGCTGTCCAGAGTACGCCACGGTGGAACGGGCGGCTCAGTTGCCTGTCGCCAGGCAGTGGGTAGCCAGGGCAAATAGGCCAGCAACACCAGCCCGTTTGTGAGTACAAGCGAGCGCAGCGCCGTCTGGTTAAGCGTAGAGCGTAAGGTATATAAAAAAAATAACCCATTGAGAACGATTAGCAGGAAAGCAAAGTAATAAAGAGTGTACAATCCCATCACGGCAGCAGCGGTATAACCTGCCCAGAAAAGACGCGATGAGCCAGATTTGTCAGGACAAGATAAGGCGCGCAGGCCACAGTACCCGGCGCAGACTCCCAACACCGCGCCCAGGGTGTACATCCGCACCTCTTGCGAATACCAGAGGTGGTAAGGAGAAACGGCCACCAGCAAAGCGGCCCAGATGGCCGCTTGCCGATTGGCTAATAACCGGGCCAGTTGGTAGGTCAAAGGAATCAGCAGCAGTCCAAAGACCAGCGAGAAAAAAGCCAGGACAAACTCGCTGGAGCCGGCAACGAGAGTCCAGAAGTGGAGTAGCAGATAATAGCCCGGCGGATGAATATCGCGGGCAGTGTGAGCAATCAGTTCGGTGGTAGCCTCAGAGGCCAAAAAGGCACTGACCGTCTCATCGTACCACAAACTGTCAGCGCCCAGCCGGTAGAGTCGCAGGGCAAACCCGGCCAAAATTATGACCAGCAGCAACGGATGGTCGTCCGATTTGGCTATGAATGAAGGCTGAGTTTTGGCCTGGGTCATCCAGTCTATCTTAGCATAAGGCCCTACACCCGGCAATAATATGATTCTCCAGGAAAGTTTTCGCCACTAAAACAGGTAGCAAGGTAGCATGTAGCAGGCCATAAGTTTGCCAGGGTCGTTCAGTTCTAAAAAATATTGCCAGGTAAGACAACCTATGGTAAGCTGAATAATTCAAATTATCCATAG
>JAKLJP010000038.1 GCA_023151115.1 Anaerolineae bacterium | reverse complement strand
GAGGGCGCTCTTCTCCCCCTCTCCGCTTCGGAGAGGGGGTTGGGGGGTGAGGTCTGCCCCCAAAAGCGAACACACCCGGAAAAACGATGGAACTGCAATTTTGGGGCGCGGCGCAGACGGTCACCGGCTCGATGCACCTGTTAAAGGTGAACGGCCATCAAATTCTGCTGGATTGCGGCATGTATCAAGGCCGCCGCAAAGAGGCTTTTGAACGCAACAACAAATTTCCCTTTGCCCCCAGCGATATTGACGCCCTGATTGTCTCCCACGCCCATATTGACCATATCGGCAATATTCCGACCCTGGTCAAAAAAGGCTATCGCGGCCCCATTTGGGCTACCTCGGCCACCCGCGACCTGGCCGCGATTATGCTGCGCGACTCGGCTCACATCCAGGAAAGCGACGTGGAATACGTCAACAAGCGCCGGGTCAAGCAGGGACAAAAACCGTTTGAGCCGCTTTATACCCAGGCCGACGCCATTGCAGCTTTGGCTCTGTTCCAATCCATCGAATATGATCGCACCTTTAGCCCGCTCCCCGGCGTTCAGGTGCATTACCGCGATGCCGGGCATCTGCTCGGTTCCGCTTCGGTGACGCTGGATTTGGATGATCACGGTAAGCAGAAACGCCTGGTTTTCAGCGGCGATGTGGGCCGGACCAACCTGCCCATTCTGCGCGACCCGCAACCGGTAGACGGGGCCGATTTTATTATCATGGAAAGCACCTACGGCGGTCGTTATCACGAGCCGCCGGAAGAGGCGCGGGCTGAACTCAAACACATGGTGCTTGATGCTTATCAAAATAATGGTAAAATTATTATTCCAGCTTTTGCGCTGGGGCGCACGCAGGAGTTGGTTTATGCCTTGCATGTGATGAAGGATGCCGGGGAACTGCCCGACATCCGGATTTATGTGGACAGCCCGTTGGCCGTTAGCGCCACCGAGATTTTTCGGCTGCACCCCGAAGCCTACGACCAGGAGATGCAAGCCTTTATCAAGGCGACCAACAATCACAATCCCTTTGGCTTTGAAGGGATTACCTACGTTCGGGATGTGGAGGAGTCGAAAGCTCTCAATGAGTTGAGCCAGCCGGCCATCATTATTAGCGCCTCCGGTATGGCTGAATCGGGCCGGGTGCTGCACCATCTCAAGCACAATATCAGCGACCCGCGCAACATGATCCTGTTTGTCGGCTACCAGGCTGAAAATACCCTGGGCCGCAAAATTTTAGACGGTCAGCCGGTGGTTTCTATTTTTGGCGAAGAGTATCGGGTGCAGGCCAAAGTGTTCAAACTCAACGGTTATTCGGCCCACGCCGACCACAACGGCCTGCTGGCCTGGCTCAAGCTGGCCCAGGAGCGAGGCAATCCGCGCCAGCTCTTTTTGGTGCATGGCGAAATCGAGCCGGCCACCACCCTGGCCGAAGCAGCCCGCCAGCAGGGCATCCCCGAAGTCCACATCCCGGCGCGAGGGCAAGCCTTTACCTTATAACGTTCAAACGTTCAACCTTTAACGGAAACATTATGGCGATTAGAGATATTGTTCAATACGCGGATAATGAAGCCGCACTGCGTAAAAAAAGCGAGCCGGTTCGCTTTATCAACCGGCGGATTAAACTGTTGATCAAGGATTTAAAGGATACCCTGCTCGACCGGCCGGAGGGGATTGGACTGGCTGCGCCGCAGATCAACGTCCACAGCCGAGTGATTGTGGTCCGCCTGGGCGGCAGAGGAAGCAGTGCGGATGAACCAAGCCCGCCCATCGCTTTGATTAACCCCGAAATTGTTGAGGAGCGACGGCCCGAAAAAGATTTTGACGGCTGCCTCAGTTTCCCCGGCCTCTACGCCGAAACCGTGCGTCCCCATTATCTCAAAGTAAAGGGCCTGGATGAATGGGGCAAACCCTTTACCCGCGTTTTTGAAGGCTTCGACGCCGTGCTGGTTCATCACGAAATTGATCACCTGGACGGCGTTTTGTTTATTGACCGGGTTGCCAGTATCAACGACCTGTACCGGGTGCGCGAAGATGAAAAAGGGGAACTGGTGCGCGTTCCGGTGACGCTTGAGGGAGTGTAGTACACGACCCCTGACCACCGACCGCCGATTTTGTCCTTACCCCCTCCCTACCCCCCCCTACGAGGGGGAGAAAAGGGTGGGGGTGCGGTGGTCACTTTAATAATAGCCATCATAAATAACTAAGGAGGAGGCATCGTGGCTGAAAGAGCATTATCCCAGACGCAACTTGTTTTGCAGCAGCAGCAGCGGGCCAGATATTGGTCCAGTATTCAGGTGGTCATCTGGTGGGTGATTATTTTGGGGCTGCTGATCTTGATGTTCAGCGGGCTTAGCCTTAATTTTGGCCCCATTTCACTCAAAGCGATCAAGCTGGATACCGAGTTTATTGCCACTTGGTTCGGCTTTATTAGCGGCGGGGTGGTCCAAACGCTGTGGATTTCGGCGGTGTCTATCGTTTGCGCCAGTATTTTGGCTCTGTTGTCAGCGCTGGGCCGGCTCTCCGGGGTGCCGCCGCTGGTGGCCTTGTCCAGCTTTTATGTCTCCCTCATTCGCGGCACCCCGCTTTATCTCCAAATCTTCTTCTTTTTCCTGGCTTTACCTCAAATTGGGATCAAACTGCCGCCGGCCATGGCCGGTGTGCTGGCTCTGTCGCTCAACTATGGCGCGTATATGAGCGAGATTTTCCGGGCCGGTATTTCGAGTGTGAGCCGGGGCCAGCGTGAAGCGGCGATTGCTCTGGGCATGACGTCGGGCCAGATGATGCGCCGGGTGGTGCTGCCCCAGGCGCTGCGCCTGGTGGTGCCGCCCACCGGTAACGAGTTTATCGCCATGCTCAAAGATTCGGCCCTGGTATCGGCCACCGGCTTTGTCCAGGAAATTATGTGGCGGGCCAACAAGGTCGGGCGGGCTAACTTCAAGGGTCTGGAAGCTTTGCTGGTGGCCGCGCTGTGGTACTGGCTGATGACCATTATTTTCTCTTTCATCCAGGCCAACATCGAGAAAAATATGTCGCGGGGGGATCGTTAAGATGGCTATCGTCGAAATTCAGGATTTGCACAAAAATTTTGGCCCGTTGGAAGTGCTCAAAGGCGTCTCCTTGCAGGTCCAGCAGGGTGAGGTTGTGACCATCATCGGCCGTTCTGGCTCCGGTAAATCAACCTTGCTGCGCTGTGTCAATTTTCTGGAGCAGCCCACCCACGGCCGGATCGAGGTGGATGGCCTGTCGGTTAATGTGGAGCAGCACAAACTTACCAACGAACAAAAGCAAACTATTCACGATATTCGCCTGCGCACCGGCATGGTTTTTCAGGAGTTTAACCTTTTCCCCCATCTGTCGGTAATGGAAAACTTGATTGAAGCGCCGGTCACGGTCAAAAAGATGAAAAAGGATGAGGCCATTGCTATCGGCGAGACGTTTTTAGCCAAAGTGGGCCTCAGCGCCAAGCGCGACGAGTACCCCAACCGGCTCTCCGGCGGGCAAAAGCAGCGGGTCGCCATTGCTCGCGCTTTGACCATGCAGCCCAAAGTCATGCTTTTTGACGAGCCGACCAGCGCCCTTGACCCGGAACTGATCGGCGAGGTGCTGGAGGTGATGCGCCAACTGGCCGACGAGGGCATGACCATGCTCTGTGTCACCCACGAGATGTCGTTTGCCCACGATGTGGCCCACCGCATGGTTTTTATGGAAGGCGGCGTGATTGCCGAGGAGGGACCGCCGCAGCAGCTTTTTGAAAATCCCAAAAACCCCCAAACCAGAATGTTCCTGCAACGGGTGATTTCCAGGGCGGAACGATAAACTGAAATGTGATGCGTGAGAGATTTTGCCTAGAGGCATCACGCATCACATTTCGCGAACTTTTGCTCATTGCCTCTTGGAGTTGCCATAAACCCATGCTCCAACTTGACCTGCTGCAACTGATCCCGGCTAACCTCAAACAGGCGGTTGGCGACGCGCTGGTTGATTTTGTCTCCGACCAGGCCAAAAAATTCCTGAGTGATGAGGCAGCGGCCAGGATCAAGAAGCTGCGCTCCAACGCCGCCTTCAACCAGGCTTTTGAGGACAGTCTAAAGCGCGCCGCCCGGCGCTTTGTAGTCGAGTACGAAGCCCAGGATGAAGACCTGGTCGCGGCCATTGCCGCCGATAAAGAGTTTTTCAACAATCAGGAGATTCAGGCGGCTTTGCTGGCGGTCGTCAGGCGGCCCGGCGTCTTTGAAAGCGACGACCGGGAAGTGATTGCCCACTCTTTTGCCACCGTGCTGCCCCAACGCCGCAACCGCGAGCGGGTGGATCAGGCTGTTACCTATCTGCTGAAATGTCTGGCTGAAGAGTTGATGAGCCTGCCTGAACTTCAGCCCATTTACAGCCTGCTTTTCCAGCGCCTCACCGCCGAAGCCGCCCGTGAACAGGTCGCCATTCAAAAAGCTCAACTACAAGCCTTGGCCGGGCTAAACTCCGGTCTGCGCGAGGCGCTACTGCAACTGACCGAGGCTGTGGCCGAGCAGAAATTACTCCCTGGCGGGGCAGCTCTGGCCCTGCCGGCCCCGCCCAAAGTGTTCCACAATTTACCCCAGCCCGATTATGGCCGCTTTGTGGGCCGCGAGGCCGAGATGTCCCAGGTGGTCCGCATCTTGCGGCCTTATCCCCACTCGCAGCATGCCCTGGTAACGATTGACGGTATCGGCGGCATTGGCAAAAGCGCGCTGGCCCTGGAAGTCGCCCATCGTTACCTGCGCAACTTCGACCGGATTCCCCCAGAAGAACGTTTTGAAGCCATCGTCTGGGCCAGCGCCAAGCAAACCGTGCTGACCGCCGAGGGTATTGCCACCCGCCCCCAGGCCCTGCGTACCCTGGATGACATTTATACCGCCATTGCCATTGCCTTGCAGCATGAGGAGATTACCGAGGCTCGCCCCGAAGAGCAAGCCGAAATTGTCCGCCGCGCCCTGACCCGCCAGCGTACCCTGCTGCTGGTGGACAACCTGGAAACCGTGGACGACGAAGCGGTGCTGGCTTTTTTGCGCGAGCTGCCCGCGCCGGCCAAAGCCATTATTACCACCCGCCACCGCCTGGACGTGGCTTACCCGGTGCGGCTGGTCGGCATGATTTGGGCCGACGCCGAAAAGTTAATTGCCCACGAATGTGAAAAGAAGGGCGTCACCCTGACCGCCGAGGAAGCCCGCCGCCTGTACGACCGCACCGGCGGCGTGCCCCTGGCCCTGGCCTGGAGTATTGCCCAGATGGGGTTGGGGTATCAGGTCGAGGCGGTGCTGGCCCGTTTGAGCCAGCCCACCAGCGACATCGCCCGCTTTTGCTTTGAGGGCGCGGTCGAGCGCATCCGGGGCAAACCGGCTCACACTCTGCTGCTGGCGCTCTCTCTTTTTGCCAAGGATGGCAGCCGCGAGGCTTTGGGGTTTGTGGCGAACACGCCGGAGTTGGACCGGGATGAAGGGCTGGTGGCGCTGGAGAAGCTGTCGCTGGTCAACAAGCAGGGCAACCGCTTCTGGTTGTTACCACTAACCAAAACCTTTGCCGCCGGGGCTGAAAACCCGGAGTTATGGCAGCGTTACATCGAGTACTTTGCCAACTTTTGCCAGGAACAAATTGGCTCGCACTACTGGGCCGGTTCAAACTATGATAACCAACTGATTGGGCCGGAGCTTGAAAATTTGTATCTAGCCCTGGAACAGGCTTATGCCGAGTCGAACTGGCCGGCGGTGCAAACTATTTTTGTGGGCATTGTGCATCCCCTGGCCCTGTCGCCGGTCACTTTATCCAAACGGATTGAACTGGCCGAAAAAGCGTTGGTGGCCGCCGAAAAATTGGGCGATCAGGAAATGCGGGCCTGGCTGCATATTGACGCGCTGGGCTACGCCCTGAGCGCCGTCGGCGACCAGGAAGCGGCGCTGAATCATTTGAGAACCGGACAACTCATCGCCCAGGAGGCTGATTTATCCGACTGCCTGGCGGCGGCGGAAACCCTGTTAGCGCGCTGGGCGCTGGAACGTCAGGACCACCCGGCGGCCCAGCAGCACTTTGAAAAAGCTCTGGCCCAGGCAGTCACACCCCGGACCAAAATTCGCGCCCACCGGATCAGGGCTTACTATTATTCGCAGCGCCAGGAATGGGACCAGGCCAACGACGCTCTGGAATTGGTGGTTGAGATGGCTTCAGCCGAAGACTTTCACTTTGATGAAACCCAGGCCCTGCTGCGGCTGGGGGAAAATTATTTGCAAACAGGCCAGTTGGATTTGGCCGAAAAAGTGATTCTGCGCGCCCAGGCCATAGCCACCGAGCATAACTGGCTTCGCCAAATTGCCAAAGCCTTTTTGCGCCTGGCCAGTCTGCACCAGGCCCGTCACAATATCCCCCTGGCCCAAACTTACGCTGAACAGGCCCGCGCCATCTATGAGCAGCTTGGCCGGCTGGATCGGGTGGAGGAAGCGGACAGCCTGCTACAGCAGTTGAATTCATGAAGCCTGATACTGAAGACAATCATTTGCTTTTCATGCTATAATACTTTGAGAAACTTTCAGTTGGAGCAAAAAATGACGACAACAGTTCTCAAACGCCAATTTATCACTGATAGTTTAGGCAATCGTTCTTATAATCAGCCGAGAACGGGTGAATGAGTTGTTGCCTGTAGTCAATATCGTCCCGGTTACCTCCCGAAAAGCTGTAATTTATTCTGACGATGCTACTGAAATTCCGGTTCTTTCCAAACCCGCACCTCCTCTTTGCGCGGGTCTTTTTTTAGCGCCTCGACCACCGGCAACACTGTCCCTGCTCGATCTTTATACCAGGCCGCTTGCTCAAACCGTTCATCCTCGTGCTCCCCGGCCTTATTGGCCATGAGCCAAGGGGTTTGGGCAAAGAAGTAGGGCGGGGCGTCGTCCAGCACGGCGTGATAGGCGTCCAGAGTCAATGTAGTCAAATCTTCCTCCCGCACCGGCGGATAGCGCGGATCCTCCGCCGCACCGATGATGGCCCCCCCCTCGGTGCCAATCACCGGCAGGTAATAGCCAAAACGCCGGTAAAACACCTTTGCGTAAGCATCGAATTTACGAAAAGCGTTAGAATCTTCATCCAGGGTATTGCCAACCCAAAAACCGCCCTGGTCGCGCGGCCGCTTGGCGATGCGGCGGGCGTGGTTGATGGCTTCGACCTGCTCCGGCGTCAACCCACGCTCGGCAATTTCGGCCTCGGTCAAGGGAACATCGTTGACATTGACCGGGTCGGTTGGGTAATCGAGGGGGTGGTTGAGGAAGTAATTGTGCAGGGCCAGCCACGCGCCGGGCAAAACCTCGGCTTGCCCCCTAGCCCGCACCCCGGCCAGAAATTGGCGCAGAAAAAGCAAGTCATCCATGGTTCCGCCGCCGGCCAAAGGCGGCAGGCTGGGATGCCCCCCGGCGGCATGCACCTCCTGCGCCGCCGCCAGCCACAAATCAACCATGCGCTCGACGTTGATCGGCTCCCCCTCCGGCCAGCCGCCGGCAGGACCGGCCACGTTGGGTTCGTTGTAAAGCTCAAAATAATGAACGCCCAACTCGACGGCCTGGGGAACTAGCTCCGGCAAATGCTGATATGGCTCGTTAAACGGCTTATAGACCCGCATTACCGGCTCGATGCCGTTGGCGGTCAACTGTTCGATCAAATAGGGATCGGTCACTTCCGGCGCGTCGTCTTGCAAAAATTTGAACCATTTGATGTTCATAGCCCGCAGTTCCGGCGTAAAATAATCCACCACGTCTTTAGGCAAAGCCTGGTTGGTCGGCGAGCCGTGCAGCCCGCGCCCGTTATCCCCTTCCGGGCGAGGGTACTGAGCCAGCGGATTGCGCCCCGGCTGCGGCGTCACCCCCGCTTCCAGACATTTTTCAACCTCCACTTGCGCCTTAACCAACTCTCGATAACCTGCCTCAGCCTTAGCCTCAGCCTCAAAACACAATCGCCGGGCTTCCTCCAGCCGAGGCCGCTGCTTCAACGCCTCCACCACCGGCTCCTGGTCGCCCTCGCGGTTGTGATACCAGGCGTTTTTCTCCCAGACCGGCTCCTCGTAATCCAAAGCGCGTTGGGCTAACAGCCAGGTCATACTGGCAAAGTAGTAATCCGGCGCATCGTCGAGCATATAATCGGCCGTCCAGAGCGTCCATTCGGCTACGGTTTGACCATCCACCACCGGGTAGCGCGGGTCTTCGCCCGACCCTCTAGTCGCTCCGCCTTCGGTTGAAATTATGGGAATTTCAAAGCCAAACAAATCGTAAAACTGGTTGCGAAAGGCGATAAATTGGAAAAAGCAGGTGTTGTCGTCGTAAATGTTAAAGCCCATCAACTCGCCGGCGCTAAAGCGGCGGTTGATTTCATCAAGGGTGGCTTTATCCAACCCCAATTCACGCCCATCCTCCGGGGTCAACAGCCGCTTTCGCAAAATCCCGGCCACGCGGCGGTTCAAATTGATTTCCGCGGCCTGGGCCTGGGTCAAGCCGTATCGTTCGATTTCGGCTTCGGTCAGCAGGCGGCCGGTTTGGTTGACTTCATCATAGGGGTAGGTCGGCGGGTGATTGATGGTGTAGTTATGAATCGAGGCCCAAGAAAAATAGAGCACCTCTTCGTTGCCCTGCTCCCGCAAAGCGTCGAAAAAGCGATAAAAGAAATCATCGCGCCACTCCGGCTGCTTCTGGCCGGGGGCAAAAAAGGAGGGCAGGCCGGGGTAGCCGCCGGCCAAATAGATGGTCCGGGCCGCATCGGCCCAGATTTCGGCCAGATATTCCGGCTGCGGTTCGCCGTCGCCCTCGCACCAGCCGCCGCTTTCGCCGGGCTGGTTGGGTTCATTGTACAGGTCGTAATAGTAGACGCCCTTGGCCACATAATGGCGCACCAGGGCGGTTAAATCCTCAGCATCATAAGGGGTGTTGCACTGCCGGTAAATGCGGATGACCGGCATGATGTCGCGTTTGACCAATTCATCAATGGTTTCATCGTAGTCGCGGTTATTCAGGCCGTCCACCAGCAGTTTGACCCATTTGATGTTCATCCGGGCTAATTCTGAAACAAAATAGCCGGTGGCCTCGTCGGATTGGGCGTAGAGGTGAGTGCTCCAATGGATGCCCAGGCCGTTGTCGTCTTTGGGGCGGGGAAAGGCGCTCAAGGGCAGGGGGGCGGTGGGCGTGAGGCGAAGAGGCGAGGACACGGGAGGCGAGGGGGTGACAAGGGGAAGGGGTGACAAGGTGACAGCAGGGGAGGGGGTTGAAGTGGGTGAAAGGAGAGGGGTTTGGATAGCTGCCACCGGCGTGGCCGTAGCGGGGAGGGGTGTGGTTTGGCAGGTAGTTAAATGGACAGAGAGGAGGATGAGTAATAAAGAGCGCAAAATCACTCGTGGTTCTCCAGACCCTCGAGGAAATTAGCAAAAGCCAATAATTCTGTACGAGTCTGCAACCATATTGAGGGTAAATTTACAACCAGGTATTCCATGCGGGCAGGATTTAGCTGGATAGCATAGATATTGCGCACTCTATGCCGAAACTTGCGATACTCATCTAAATTTTGACTGGCCTCTGTGCTTAAAACTGCTGGCCGCACCGCAGGTAATTCCATCGTCATCTGGCGTAACAATTCAGTATGCCAGGTTTCTCCACCAAGAGTTCCGCCATCCATTTCCAGGGCAATCAATTCCATGGTTCGTTCCAGGCCGTTATAGAAACTATGCAAATTGAGAGCAACCGAATTAAGAAAAGCGTCTTGGTCCGCACCCGACGTTTTGGCTCGTTGCCAATGCCGGTCAATGGCCGCAGTAGTTTGCTCTAAAGCATCTATTTCCAGGCGAATCCGTTGGGCAAGCGCTTTCTGGCGGAGCGTCATAGCTCAATTCCTTCCTGTTCAAGAACTAAATGTAAGCTTGGTGAAGCCGTTTCGATATCTACCAAATCTATTTCAAATTCACCCCCCAGTTTGTCCAGAGCACTCCAGGCTCGCCAAAAGTCCTGGCTCTTTACGCCTGTTACAACCAAATCAATATCTGAACGCCGATGGAAAAAATCGCCGCGCGCTAATGATCCAAAAAGGATCACCTGCTTGGCCTGAAAGTCTGTTCGGAGAAGCCTGGCTGCCTGTTGAGCCAAAGACAATGCCCGTTGCCTTCGTTGTATCTGTTCCTGGCGTTCCTGCTCTTCTCGCCGTTGGGCTGTGGTTCGATATACAGCCATTTCTTCATCTGTTACTTGAGCCGCTGTTTTAGCCATAATTTTTCTCTTTGCCTGGCTTCACTTTAGAGAGATGTTCAAGATTGGGTATTTGGATGAAATCTTATCTGAATGAGTTCTAGAAAACAAATTCTAAATCCGAGTAGTTTTTGCATCAATTTATCAGTAGACGAGCGCCCAATCACTCGTAACCGGTTAGAGGTGCTTTATATGCTCAATCGCCTGCTGCCCGATAATTTCCAGGGCCGTGTCGCCCGAAGGCGGCTGCATCAGCCCGGCCCGAACATCGCGGAAGTAGCGCTCCAGCGGCAGCGATTTGGTCAGGCTCAGGCCGCCGGCAATCCGCAGGGCTTGATCGGTGACGGTGTTGGCCGTTTCGGTGATGAGGTGCTTGACCGCCACAATACGCGGGTAAAGGGCGCGCCGGTTCTCGGCCTCGCCGGTCCACTGCCCGGCCACCTCGAACATGAGGGCCTGGGCCGCCTGCAAAGCCAGGTCAATTTCGCCAATCTGGCGCTGAATTTTGGGCAGGGTGGCAATCGGCTTGCCCAGGGCCGTCGGCACTCGTTCCAGGGCGAATTGGATGACCGTATTCCGCGCCGCCAGGGCTGTCCCCAAATAAACGGCGGACATGATCATGGGAAACCAGGCGCTGGGCGCCGCCTGAGCGGGCGTCACTCCTCGCTGGAGCAAGTGATGGCCCGGCACGACTACATCTTTAAAGTAAACGTCGTGGCTGTCGCTGGCCCGCAGGCTGAGCGAGTCGCCCCAGGTTTCAACCCACTCGACGCCAGGACTGTCTTGCCGGACCAACAACCAGGCCGGATCGTTCTCAAGCCGGGTGCTGACGATCATGTGGGTCAGATGTTTGCCGCCGGTCGTCCAGGTTTTGTGGCCGTTGATGACCCAACCTGCGCCATCAGAAGTGGGTTCGGCAGTGGTAGCGGGCAAACCGCCCCGCGACGGGCTGCCCAGCAGCGGTTCGCTGGCAACATTGTTGAACAACCCACCGTTGGCTGCCTCTTGGCACAGCCAGGCAAAGGTGGCCTCCGGCCAGGGCCGGATTTCGCGGGCGTGGCCGAACAGGTGCAACTGCATCCCGGCCACCAGCGCCGTCGAACCGCTGCCCTGGGCCAGCTCCAACTGCGCGGCCAGACAATCCCGCAGCGATAACCCCGCCCCGCCGTACTCCTGGGGAATGCTCAGGCTCAGGTAGCCGGAATCTTTCAACGCCTGGACATCTTCCCCCGGCAGCCGGGCCAGCCGGTCGGCCTCGTCGGCGCGGGCGGCAAAGTCGCGGGCCAGAGTTTGGGCGAGTTCGAGGGTGGAGGATGGATTAGGAGGCATAAGTTTTTTGATGCGTGATGCGTGATGCGTGAAATTTTCTCACGCATTACGCATCACGTTTCACGTTTCTCCTCATGAAATTTAACGCCAATAATCATAACACGGTTCAACCTATTTACCAAGATGGTAGGCGTGCTCACTTTTTAGGGCAACTGTAGGGCAATTTAGCAAATTGCCCACGCAACGGTCAAGTTAGCAACGTGACCTACAAAATCTGCCCCCAAATCCGAACGCACCCAAGATGGCAAAGTTATTGACATTAGATCAAAATTTTACTATATTCATCACTGATTGGCTGACAAATTTAAGGTTGTAGCTGAAAGTCAGAGCAGGATCAGTAGAATTGAAGGATTTTTGTCCTTTTATTCTGAAAATCTTGCTCTTGACCGGCACAATTATCACCAAAAAAAATAGGCTCATGTATAGAACAAGTGCAATTTAGCGGAGGCGGCTCCCACGCCGCCGAGGGCCGGGCGTGGGAGCCCGGCCTGCTTTGCACTAGTACTTAACATGAGCCAAAAAATAATATGAGTTACGCAATTGGGCTGTAGTTTAGGGCCTTGTGCCCGCCCACGAGGGGCTAAACTACCTTGAACCGCGTAACTCCTATATCATCAATTTTTTTGGGAGGGTAGCAAGGTTGCAGAGTTATCGCATTTCCCTGTCTACCGTCTGCTATTTTTTTAGGAGGGATTCTATGGACACCTTATCCGTTATCGCTCTGATTATCATCGCCCTGGTGATCCTGGCGGTGATCATCGCCTTTCGGCAAAAGGTTAGCCTGACCCTGAAAGGTCTGGGGTTTGACCTGGGTCTGTCGGGCGAAAACGCCGCCCCCCGCCCGCCCGCTCGACCGGCTGCGCCACCCCCGGCCGGCGTCAGGGCCGAAAAGCTGGAGTCAACCGCCGGCGATATTGTCATCGAGGAAGGTACAGCGCATAATCCTTCCGGCATTGGGATTGACGCCAGAGACCTGAAAGCCAAAAAAGATATCCTCATCGGCAAAGGCGAAAGCGGCGACCCAAAAGCCCCGCCCCCGGCGTAGGTTCGGGGGGCGGCCTGTCTATGCAAGCTCACCACTTGCAGACCGAATACGGCAACATCCATTTAACTCAACAAACTGTCAATCTGCCCCCCACCTCGCCCGACCCGGCCGAGCAGTTGGCCTTTTATCTGCAAACCGTCAACGACCTGTGCCGCAGTTTACCCCTCGGCCCGCTTGACCCCGGCGGCCGGGAAAGCGCCCGCGTCACCCTGGAGCAGGTCTACGTGGGGCTGGATAGCCAGCCGCCCCTGGCCGTCGCCTTTGAAAAACAAAAAGCCGCGGCCCGCTCCGCCCTGGCTTATGTGGCCGCTTATCCCCGCCTGGTTATCCTGGGCGACCCCGGCTCCGGCAAATCCACCTTTTTGCGCTTTTTGGCCCTGCGCCTGGCCCAGGCCCGCCTGGAACCGCAGGTTGACTGGCTGGCCCAGTTGGGCTGGCCGGTCTATGGGGAAAAAAGAGACGAGGAGGCGAGGCTGCGAGGCGAAGAGGACAAGCCGCTGGGCCAGATGCCCTGGCCGCACCCGCCGTTTGTGCCGGTGCTGGTCACGCTGCGCGATTTTGCCGCCACCGCTTTTGACCCGGCTTCGCCGCTGGCGGTGTGGGATTTTGTGGCCGCCGATTTGACCCGGCGCGGCCTGGCCGAGGCGGTCGAGGCCGTCCGGGCCGCCCTGGTTCGGGGCGAAGCGCTGCTGCTGCTCGACGGCGTGGACGAAGTGCCGGCGGGCCGCCGTGCCCAGGTCTGGCAGGCCATTGGCGCGTTGGGTCAGGGGGCGTTCAACCGCTGCCGCTGGCTGGCTACCTGCCGCGTTCTCTCTTACGTGGAGGAAGAAGCCGCGGCGGCCGCAGCCCGCGCCCGCCTGACCCTGGCCCCGCTGACCCCGGCCCAAATCGAAACCTTTATTGCCGCCTGGTACCACGCCCTGACCGAATTGGGCGAGAAAACCCCGGCCCAGAGCGAGGCCCTGGCCGCCCAACTCCGTACCGCCGCCGCCGGAACGCTGGTCGAGCTGGCCCCCAACCCGATGCTGCTGACGATTATGGCCCTGGTGCAGAGCTATTACGGCACCCTGCCCGACGAGCGGGCCAAGCTCTATCAAGCCTGCGTTGAAACGCTGCTCTTACGCTGGCAGCAGAACAAAGAGACGGTGCCCGGCGCGGGCAGCCTGCCCCCCTCGCTGGCTCAACTGGGGATCAAACAGGAGGCCATCGAGCCGCTGCTGTGGGAGATTGGCTACACCGCCCACGCCGGGCAGGCCGAGCGCCAGGGCGCGGCCGACATCCCCGAAACCCAGGTGATGGAGCTGGCCAAAAAACACTTGGGCGATTGGGCCAAAGCCGAAGCCTTTGTCGAATACACCGAGCGGCGGGCGCACCTGCTGGTGGGCCTGGGTGGGCGCGACGACCGCCGCTTTAGCTTCCCCCATCGCACCTTTCAGGAATATCTGGCCGGCTGCCACCTGGCCAACGACCGGCGCTTTGGCCGCCGGGCCATTCCCCTGGCCCAGGCCGGCCCGCCCTGGCGCGAAGCCCTGTTATTAGCCGCCGGGACGCTGGTGTTTAACCAGAAGGTGGCCCGCAACCTGTTTGACGCTTTGGAAGATCTGCTGCCCGAACAGCCGCCCGCGCCTGGAGATACCCCCGGCTGGCAGCAAGCCTGGCGAGCCGCCGAGATGCTGGCGGTAGCCGGCCCCACCGCTGCCGAAGCCGACGAAGTAGGCCGCGAACTGTGGCCCCGCGCCCGCGAATTGATGGCGACTCTTCTAACCAACGGCGAACTGACCCCGCCGGAGCGAGCCGAAGCCGGGCAGGCGTTGGCGGTATTGGGGGATCCCCGGCCTGGCGTAACGGAGTTGCCGCCCTTGCTCACCGCTGTTCTGGTTGGTGAATTTCTGTACGGTGAGGCCAACGAGCGCCGCAGCGTGGCCCCTTTTCAGGCCGGGGTTTACCCCATTACCAACGCCCAATATGCTCAATTTATAGCTGCGGGCGGTTATGAACGGCAGGAATGGTGGAGCAAGGCCGGCTGGCAGTGGCGGCAGGGCGAACCTGCTTATTCGTGGCAGAAGCTTGACCGGCCTGATTTTTGGGAGGATAATCGCTGGAACCGGGCCAATCAGCCGGTGGTGGGCATAACCTGGTACGAGGCCGAGGCGTTTTGTAACTGGTTGAGCGCAGTTTATGACCGTCTTTATCGCCTGCCGACGGAAACGGAGTGGGAACGGCTGGCGCGGGGGCAGGAGGGGCGGGTTTATCCCTGGGGTGATGACTGGCAGGAGGACCGGGCCAACACCAGTGAGAGCCGGATCAATCAGACCAGCGCTGTAGGTCTTTTTCCAGGCGGAGTCAGCCCAGCCAGGGCGTATGATTGCAGTGGCAATGTCTGGGAATGGTGCGCCGATTGGTATGATAAAAGTGAGACAGATCGGGTGCTGCGGGGCGGCTCGTGGAGCGGCAATCGGATCATCGCCCGCTGCGCGATTCGCAACTGGTACGACCCTTACAGTTGTGACAACGACTTTGGGTTGCGGGTGGTCTCCCCCACCTCGTAGTTGGATTTCTGGATGCTGAATTTCTGAGTTTCTGACCCCTTTCCCCCGTAAGGGGTCGCTCTAAAAATTTCCCAAAAAGGATAGTTCGTGAAAACATACAAAAATCTGTATCCGCACATTTACACCTGGGAAAACCTGGAAAAGGCTTACCGCAAGGCCCGTAAAGGCAAGCGCGGGACGCTGCTGGTGGCTGATTTTGAATATAATTGGGAAAAGGAACTGCTGCGTTTGCAGGAGGAATTGGCGGCCCACACCTACCGGCCCGGTCCTTACCATAGTTTTTTTATTCACGAACCCAAAAAGCGATTAATTTCGGCGGCCCCCTTTCGGGACCGGGTGGTTCATCACGCTTTGTGCGCGGTGATCGAGCCAATTTTTGAGGCCCGTTTCATCCACGACAGCTATGCCAATCGGGTGGGCAAGGGAACGCACCGCGCTTTGGATCGCTGCACTCAATTTGCGCGGCGTTATCGCTACGTGTTACCATGCGACATCAAACAGCATTTTCCCTCGATTGACCATGCTATTTTGCGTAATATCCTGGCCAAATATATTGCTTGTCCGCAGACGATGGGCCTCATTGAGCAGATTTTAGCCAGCGGCGTCGGCGTTTTGAGTGACGAATACGAAATGGTCTACTTTCCGGGGGACGATTTGCTGGCGGCCACGCGGCCGCGCGGGCTGCCTATTGGCAACCTAACTTCGCAATTTTGGTCAAATTGCTACCTGAATCCCTTCGATCATTTCGTCAAGCGTGAGTTGAAATGTCAGGCTTATCTGCGTTATGTAGATGATTTTCTCCTTTTTGCCAACGATAAGCTGACGCTGCAACGCTGGCGGGCCGCTGTTATTGACTATTTAGCCGGTTTGCGCCTGACGCTGCACCAGGATCGAGCGCAGCCGCGCCCGGTTGGGGAAGGGCTTCCTTTTTTGGGATTTGTGGTTTATCCCGCTTATCGCCGGGTGAAGGGACGGAAGGTGGTGGCTTATCGCCGCCGCTTGAAACAGGTCTGGCAAGCCTATCAGCAGGCCGAAATTGGGCAGGCAGAGGTGGTGGCCTCGCTGCGCGGCTGGCTGGCTCATATCGGCCACGGCGATAGCTGGGCGCTAGCCGAACAAACGCTGCGCCCCATCATATTTTAAGGAGCAGCAGGGTGAGCCAATCCCCCATTTTTGTTAAAACCTATGATTTGTTGTTGTGGCTGATTCCTCGCACCACCACCTTTCCTCGAGAGCAGCGATTTGTGCTGGCTCGTCATACGCAAGATATTGCCCTGCGTTTTCAGGAATATTTGATCGAAGCAGGGACGCTGCCCCAAAGCAACCGGCAAGCCAAGCTGGCTTGTCTCAATAAAGCGGATGTGGAATTGACCAAACTGCGCTTTCATCTGCGTCTGTGCCGCGATCTGGAACTGCTTGAACCCGGCCAGCACCGTCACGTCAACCAGATGCTCGATGAGATTGGCCGGTTGCTGGGCGGTTGGTTCAAAGCATTGGGCAGCATGTCTCAGAAGCAGGCAATATCAGATTTACCTCAATAATTTAGGAGATGTTTTACATATCACTCTGAATGCCCCTTAAGCAATGCGCTATAGGGATTTTTCAGCTTTGCCTCAGAGTGACATGAAGACATAGGCGCAGGCCGAGGAGATCGGGTGCTGCGGGGCGGCTCGTGGAACAACAATCAAAACAACGCCCGCTGCGCGATTCGCAACAGGAACAACCCTAACAATAGTAACAACAACATTGGGTTGCGGGTGGTCTCCCACATTTTTTCACCCCGCCGGCAATGCTGCGGGTCTGCCCTTTAAGGGCGGGTGCGCAGCCGAGGCATAAAAAATGGCGCGGCCTGTCTGTTCCCGGCGAGGGAACAGTTCCCGCGGAGGAAACTTCGGTGGGACGCCTGGCCAATTTCGGCTGGCTTTGCTACCGGAATTGGGCAAATATAAAATAGCCACGTCCCCTCTGGTAGCTCTTTAGAGCAAAGGTTGGGACGTGGCCTTTTTAAAACTACCCATTTGGGTAGTTACAATCCCCCCAAATTATTCTACAATACACCCCCAATGCCATACTTGTGAACCAAACCCCCAACCGCGCCACCTGGATGTGGCCCGGCGGGGTGTTTTGTGTCACAGGTTTCAGCCCACCCTTACTAAACGTCTAAAATTTGTTTTCCGTTTTGAGTTCCTATGAGTTCCTTTAGTTCCCTGGGAACTCATAGGAACTTGAGGGAACTTATTTTTGGACAATCACTTACTTATTCCCAGCCTGCTACAAAGAGGTAGCTCAGACCGGGCTATCAATGAAAATCCGTAGATTTCGCAGACGCGAAGCGCACAGATTTATAATTTTTATCTGCGAAATCTGTGTAATCTGTGGATTATTTTCAGAGAGGAGTATTCCATGCCTACCGACGACTGCTCCAAAAGCACCAAACCTGCCGGCTTGCCGCCCAAGCAGGGGTTGTATGACCCCCAATTTGAACACGACGCCTGCGGCGTCGGCTTTGTGGTTAACATCAAAGGCCACAAATCACACCAGCTTGTCCAGCAGGGCTTGACCATTCTGCGCAACTTAACTCACCGCGGCGCGTGCGGCGCCGAACCCAATACCGGCGATGGGGCCGGTATTTTGCTGCAAATGCCCGATGCGTTTTTGCGCCAGGTCTGCGCCGAGCTGAACATCAGCCTGCCCGCGCCCGGTTGGTACGGCGTGGGCATGGTCTTCGCCCCGGTGGACGAGGCCGCCCGCCGCGCCTGCGAAGCGCGTTTTGACCAGATTGTGGCCGCAGAAGGGCAGCAGGTGCTCGGCTGGCGCACCATCCCCACCGACAACAGTTCGCTGGGCCAAACCGCGCTGCTGGCCGAACCGGTCATGCGCCAGGTCTTTATCGGGCGGGGGGAAGGCCTGGCGGACGAGATGGCCTTTGAGCGCAAGCTGTATGTCATCCGCAAACGGGCCGAGCAAGAAATTCGCTACAGCGGCTTTCCGGGCGGCGCGTCGTTTTATATCTCCAGCCTGTCCTATAAAACCCTGATCTACAAAGGTATGCTCATGTCGGAGCAGGTCGAGGCCTATTACCCCGACCTGTCCAACCCGGCCATGGAGACCGCCCTGGCGGTGGTTCACTCCCGCTTCAGCACCAACACCTTCCCCAGTTGGGAGCGCGCCCACCCCTACCGCTACCTGATCCACAACGGCGAAATCAACACCCTGCGCGGCAATGTCAACTGGCTCTACGCCCAGCAGACCCGCTTCCAATCCAAACTGTTTGGCGACGACCTGCCCAAAATCCTGCCGGTCATCAACCCCGATGGCAGCGACTCGGCCATGTTCGACAACTGCCTGGAGTTCCTGGTGCTGGCCGGCCGCTCTTTGCCCCACGCGGTCATGCTGATGATCCCCGAACCCTGGTCCAAGCACGAAAGCATGAGCGACGAAAAGCGGGCCTTTTACGAGTATCACAGCACCCTGATGGAGCCGTGGGACGGCCCCGCCTCCATCGGCTTCACCGACGGCATCCGCGTCGGCGCGGTGCTGGACCGCAACGGCCTGCGCCCCTCGCGCTATTACGTGACCAAAGATGACCTGGTGATTATGGCTTCCGAAGTGGGTGTGCTCGACGTGCCGCCGGAGCGGGTGCTTTACAAAGGCCGGCTCGAACCGGGCCGCATGTTCCTGGTGGATACCGAACAGGGCCGCATCATCAGCGACGAAGAGCTAAAACAGCAGATGGCTACCGCCCAGCCCTACCGGGAATGGCTGAACAAGTTTCTGGTCAAGCTGGAAGACCTGCCGAGTCCGGGGGTCAGGGGTCAGGGGTCAGGGGTTAGGGGTGAGAATGGTCACTCAACCCCGGTCCCTGGTCTTCCTTCCCCGGTCAATGGGAATGGGGCACACGCGAGTCTCGCAGGCCATGAAAACCTGACCCAGTTGCAGCAGGCTTTTGGCTATACCTTTGAAGATTTGCGGATGCTGCTGGTCCCGATGGGTAAGGATGGGGTCGAGGCGTTGGGTTCGATGGGCAACGACGCTGCGCTGGCGGTGCTGTCGGAGCGGCCGCAACTGCTCTACAACTATTTCAAGCAGCTTTTTGCCCAGGTCACAAACCCGCCGATTGACGCCATCCGCGAAGAGTTGATTACCGCCACCGAGGTCATGATCGGCTCGGAGCAAAACCTGTTGGAGCCGCGCCCGGAAAACTGCCGCCAGATCAAGCTCAAGCACCCCATTCTGACCAACGAAGAGTTGGCTAAACTGCGCTACATCAGCCTGCCCGATTTCAAAGCCGTCACCCTGCCGATTTTGTTCAAAGCTGCCGATGGGCCGGCAGGACTGGAGCGGGCGCTGGAGGAGTTGTACCAGGAAGCCAGCCGGATCATTGCCAACAACGAGGCCAATATCCTGATCCTGTCGGACCGGGGTGTTGACCGGGAAAATGCGCCCATTCCGGCGCTGCTGGCCGTGTCGGGGCTGCACCATCACCTCATCCGCGAGGGGACGCGCACCCATGCCGGCCTGGTGCTGGAGTCGGGCGAGCCGCGAGAGGTTCACCACTTTGCCACGCTGCTCGGTTACGGCGTCACCGCTATCAATCCCTATCTGGTCTACGAGACGCTCGGCCAGATGATTGAAGAAGGGCTGCTGGTGGGGGTGAGCCACGCTCAGGCGGTCAAGAATTACGTCAAGGCGGTGGTCAAAGGGGTGGTCAAGGTCATGTCCAAAATGGGCATCTCGACCATCCAGAGCTACTGCGGGGCGCAGATTTTTGAGGCGTTGGGCTTGAGCCAGGAGTTTGTGGATCGTTATTTCACCTGGACGCCCTCGCGGATTGGCGGCGTCGGCCTCGACGTGATTGCCGCCGAAGCTCAGGCCCGCCACAGCCACGCCTTCCCGGAGCGACAGGTCAATGGCCGCACCCTGGCCGTCGGCGGCCATTACCAGTGGCGGCAAGACGGCGAGCATCACCTGTTCAACCCGCAGACCATTCACCTGCTCCAGCAGGCCTGCCGCACCAACAATTACAAGATTTTCCAGAAGTACGCCGAACTGATTAACGACCAATCGAAGCAGTTGGCCACCCTGCGCGGCCTGCTGGACTTTAAGTTTGCCGCCGAACCGATTCCCCTGGAAGAGGTCGAATCGGTCGAATCTATCTGCCGCCGCTTCAAAACCGGGGCCATGTCCTACGGTTCGATCAGCCAGGAGGCCCACGAAAGCCTGGCCATTGCCATGAACCGCATCGGCGGCAAGAGCAATACCGGCGAAGGCGGCGAAGACCCGGCCCGCTACGAACTGGACGAAAACGGCGACTCGCGCAACAGCGCCATCAAACAGGTCGCTTCGGGCCGTTTTGGCGTGACCAGTAACTACCTGGTCAATGCCCAGGAGCTGCAAATCAAGATGGCCCAGGGGGCCAAGCCCGGCGAGGGCGGCCAGTTGCCCGGCCGCAAGGTTTACCCCTGGATTGCCAAAGTGCGCCACTCGACGCCCGGCGTGGGTTTGATTTCGCCGCCGCCGCACCACGATATTTACTCCATCGAAGACCTGGCCGAACTGATCCACGACCTCAAAAATGCCAACTCGCGGGCGCGGATCAATGTCAAGCTGGTTTCGGAGGTGGGGGTGGGCACGATTGCCGCCGGGGTGGCCAAAGGTCACGCCGATGTGGTGCTGATCAGCGGCCACGACGGCGGCACCGGCGCGTCGCCCCAGACCAGCATCAAGCATGCCGGGCTGCCCTGGGAACTGGGCCTGGCCGAAACGCACCAAACTCTGGTGTTGAATAACCTGCGCAGCCGGATTGTGGTTGAAACCGACGGCCAGCTCAAAACGGGCCGCGATGTGGTCATTGCAGCGCTGCTGGGGGCCGAAGAGTTCGGTTTTGCCACCGCCCCGCTGGTGGCCCTGGGCTGCGTGATGATGCGGGTCTGCCATTTGGATACCTGTCCGGTTGGCGTAGCCACCCAAAACCCGGAACTGCGCAAAAAATTTACGGGCGACCCGGCCCACGTGGTCAACTTTATGCGTTTTATCGCCCAGGAAATGCGTGAATGGATGGCCAAACTCGGCTTCCGCACCGTTGACGAGATGGTGGGCCGGACCGACCGGCTGGTAGTGAATGAGGCGGTGGCGCATTGGAAGGCCAAAGGGCTTGATTTTTCCAACATTCTCTACCAGCCCGAGGCGCCGCCCGAAGTGGGCCGCACCTGCCAGATGGCCCAGGATCACGGCCTGGATAAGGCCCTTGACAATCAAGTGCTGCTGGATTTGTGCCGTCCGGCTCTGGAAAACGGCGAGCCGGTGGCGGCAACCCTGCCGATTCGTAATCTCAACCGGGTGGTGGGCACTATCCTGGGCAGCGAAGTGACCCGGCGCTACGGCCCGGACGGCCTGCCCGAAGATACCATCCGGCTGCGTTTTATCGGCTCGGCCGGGCAGAGTTTTGGGGCGTTTATTCCCCGCGGCCTGACCCTGGCCCTGGAAGGCGACGCCAATGATTATTTTGGCAAGGGCCTGTCCGGCGGCAAACTTATTGTCTACCCGCCCGAAGGCTCAACTTTTGTGGCCGAAGAAAATATCATTATCGGCAATGTGGCTTTTTACGGAGCCACCAGCGGCGAGGCGTACATTCGTGGGGTAGCCGGGGAGCGTTTCTGCGTCAGGAACAGCGGCGTGCATGCGGTGGTGGAAGGCGTGGGCGATCACGGCTGCGAATATATGACCGGCGGGCGGGTAGTGGTGTTGGGCCGCACCGGGCGCAACTTTGCCGCCGGCATGTCGGGTGGCATTGCTTACGTGCTGGACGAGGCCGGCGATTTTCCGCGCCGCTGCAACCAGGAGATGATTGACCTGGAACGGCTGGAAGACGCGGCTGAAATCGTCGAGGTCAAAGCGATGATCCAGCGCCATCTTGACTATACCAACAGCGCCCTGGCCGAACGGGTTCTGGCCCGCTGGGACAAGTTAATTCCCAAGTTCGTCAAGGTCATGCCCAAGGATTACAAGCGCGTGCTGGCCGCCTTCCGCGAAGTCGAAGCCGCCGGTTTGAGCGGTGAAGAAGCGGTTATGGCCGCCTTTGAGCAAAACAAAAATGACCAGGCCCGCGTGAGCGGCAACTAAGAGCCTATCCGAAAACCCGTAGGCTTGCATCCCTATGCAAGCCGAGGATGCATAGGGATGCCTCCTCTACGGAGGTTTTTGGATAGGTACTAAATAGACAGACCTGAGCAGGGGTACGGAGGAGCAGGGGCGCAGGGGTGAATTTTCTCCCCTGCACCCCCGCCCCCCTGCTCCTCTGCTCAATCTCCCGTCTACCGAAATGAGGAAACATGGCTAAACCTACCGGATTTATGGAATATCAACGTGAACTACCGCCTGATCGCGCGCCGCTGGAGCGGATTAAGGATTGGCAGGAGTTTCACTTACCCATGGCCGAGAGCAAACTTCAGCAGCAGGGGGCGCGCTGCATGGACTGCGGCATTCCCTTTTGCCACACCGGTACCCTGTTGAGCGGCATGGCCTCCGGCTGCCCGATCAATAACCTGATCCCGGAATGGAACGATTTGGTCTATCGCGGGCTGTGGCGGCCGGCGTTGGACCGCTTGCTCAAAACCAACAACTTCCCCGAATTTACCGGGCGGGTCTGCCCCGCGCCGTGTGAAGGCTCCTGCACCTTGGGCATCCACGAGCCGCCGGTCACGATCAAAAACATCGAGTGTACCATCATTGACAAAGGCTTTGCAGAAGGCTGGCTGGTCCCCGCCCCGCCGGCCAAACGGACCGGCAAAAAGGTGGCCGTGGTCGGCTCCGGCCCATCGGGGCTGGCCTGCGCGGCCCAACTCAACACCGCCGGCCATTGGGTGACGGTCTTCGAGCGGGCCGACCGCATCGGCGGTTTGCTGATGTACGGTATCCCCAATATGAAGCTGGATAAGCAGATTGTCCAGCGCCGGGTTGACCTGATGGCCGCCGAAGGCATCACCTTTATTACCAACACCGAGGTCGGCAAAGATTACCCCGCCGAAAAACTATTGCAAGAGTTCGACGCCGTTGTGCTGTGCGGGGGGGCCACCAAACCTCGTGACCTGCCCATCGAGGGCCGCAACCTCAAAGGGATTCACTTTGCGATGGAGTTTTTGCACGGGAACACGAAGAGTCTGTTGGATGGGCGCGAGGAGGGGACGCGAGGAGGCGAGGAGGCGAGGAGGCGAGGAGAAGAAAAATTCATCGCGTCCTCGCCTCACGAGTCCTCGCCTCATCTTTCCTCGCCTCCCATTTCCGCTGCCGGCAAAGATGTCATCGTCATCGGCGGGGGGGATACCGGCACGGACTGTGTGGGCACAGCGCTGCGGCAGGGCTGCCGGAGCGTCACCCAAATCGAAATTTTGCCTCAGCCGCCGCTGGCGCGCCAGCCCGATAACCCCTGGCCGGAGTGGCCCAAAGTTTACAAATTGGATTACGGCCAGGAAGAGGCCAAAGCCTTGTACGGGGCTGACCCGCGCCGCTATCTCTACACGCCCACCCATTTTGTGGGCGATGAGAACGGCTGCGTCAAAGAGGTGCATGCCATGCAGGTGGAGTGGGTTAAAGGCAATAACGGCAGCCCGCCCTCGCCCCAAAAAATTGCCGGCGCCGAAAGAGTGTGGCCGGCCCAACTGGTACTGCTGGCGATGGGCTTTTTGGGGCCGGAAGATACCCTCCTCGCCCCCCTGGGCGTGGAGCGCGACCAGCGCGGCAACGCCAAAGCCGAATACGGCCGGTTCGCCACCAACATCCCCGGCGTTTTTGCCGCCGGCGATATGCGCCGCGGCCAGAGCTTGGTGGTCTGGGCCATCAACGAGGGACGGGGCGCGGCCCGCGAGTGTGACCGGTATTTGATGGGGCAGACCCACTTACCTTAATGCCAAGATTTTTATTTCAGCCAATTGATAAAACCTGATGCGTGATGCGTGAAAAATTCTCACGTATCACGCATCACGCATCACCTACCAAACAGTACCTCTATGTCGAAACAAAATCTCTGTTTACCCCAAAATGGCCCGTTTGGGTGATGACATAAACCCCAAAATCAATTAGAATCTCACAACTTCATGCTTACTATCCATTAAACCCCAAACCGTGCTGCCGCGACGTGGCCCGGCGCGGGGTGTTTTGCTATCTAAAAAGGGGGAAGCGATGCCCAACCCACACCCGCAAACCTTATATCGCCCCGAATTTGAACATGACGCCTGTGGGGTAGGCTTTATCGCTAGGACCACAGGCCGGGCCGGTCATGATATTGTGCAAATGGCCCTGCAAGCCGTCGGCGCGATGAAACATCGCAGCGGCATTGACGCCGACGGTCTCTCCGGCGACGGCGCAGGGGTGATGACCCAAATCCCGCACCGCCTCCTGACCGCTGAAATAGCCGACCTGCTCCAACCGGGCGATTATGCGCTGGGCATGCTCTTCTTACCACGACCGGAGACTGGAGACCGGGGACTGGAGACAGAAAAAGCTGTAGAGTTGGTAGAAACAACTTTCAACCAACTACTCGAAACTGAAAATCGGAAATCGGAAATCGAAAATCGGAAATCGAAAATCCTCTGGCGTTCTGTGCCGGTCAACCCGGCCGCCCTCGGCCCGACGGCACAGCGAACCTGTCCCCAGATTAAACAAATTATCATCCCTCGCCCGATGGAAATTGAGCGGGGCGCGGCTTTTGAGCGTTTTTTGTATACGGCCCGCAAGCGTCTCGAAGCCGCCGCGCGCCAGGCGGGCCTGGCTGATTTTTACGTGGTTTCACTTTCGGCCAGCGCGGTGGTTTACAAAGGCTTGATGCTCTCGCCCTATCTGGCCGATTTTTACCTGGATTTAGCCAATCCCCTTTACGAAACCGCTTTGGCGACCCTGCACACTCGCTACAGCACCAACACCACTTCCAACTGGCAGCGGGCGCAGCCCTTCCGCTTGATCGCCCACAACGGCGAAATCAATACCATTCAAGGCAACGTCAACTGGATGCGGGCCAGAGAGTCCATGCTGGTCTCGCCGTTTTGGGCCGGTCACCTGGACGATTTGCGGCCGGTCATTGATCCCGCCGGCAGCGATTCGGCCATGCTGGATAACGTGCTGGAGTTGTTGGTCCACGCCGGGCGCGACATCCACCACAGCATGGCCATGCTGGCCCCCGAAGCCTGGGAAAACCTGGTTGACCTTGACCCCGACCGGCAGGCTTTCTATCGCTACCACGCCGCGCTGATGGAGCCGTGGGACGGGCCGGCGGCGGTTGTCTTTAGTGATGGCCGGCGAGTGGGCGCTACCCTTGACCGCAACGGCCTGCGGCCCATGCGTTATCTGACCACCAACACCGATCTGGTCATTGCCACCTCCGAAGCGGGCGTTGTGACCGTAGACGAGGGGACAATTGTGACCAAAGGCAAACTCGGCCCCGGCCACATGATTTTGGTAGATTTGGAGCGGCAGCTTTTTTTGACCAACGACCAAGTTAAGAATGAGTTGGCCCGCCGCCTGCCCTACGGAGAGTGGGTCGAAGGTCTCAAACCCGTGCCCACCGAAACCCGCCCGGCCTACTTCTCGCTGGAGCCGGCGGTCTCTCGACCATTGCCGCCCAAAGTCAATACGACTCACCAATGGCTGGCGCGGTTGCAGGCCGCTTTTGGCTATACCCACGAAGAGCTGATTGTACTGGTGCGGCCCATGGCCGACGAGGGCAAAGAGCCGACCGGCTCGATGGGCGATGACACACCTCTGGCGGTGATGTCGCCGCGGGCCAGGCCGCTGTTTCATTATTTCAAGCAGCGTTTTGCTCAAGTGACCAATCCGCCGATTGACCCGCTGCGCGAAACCTTTGTCATGTCGCTGACCATTCGCCTGGGGGCGCATCCCAATCTGTTGGAGGAGACCCCCAAACACGCTCACCTGGTCGAACTGGCCAGCCCGGTGTTGAGCGACGCCGATTTGGTAGCTTTGAAGAGCCTGGGCGACCCGCGTTTTGCCCACCACACTATCGCCATGCGCTATCCGGTAGCTCAGCGCGCCGACGGCCTGCGCCGGGCGCTCGACCGGCTGGGCAAAATGGCCGAGGACGCCATTGACGCGGGCAAAACCATCCTGATCCTGAGCGATTTAGGCATCAACGAGCAGTATGCGCCGATTCCCAGCCTGTTAGCCGTCGGGGCGGTCCATCATCATCTGGTGCGGTGCGGCAAGCGCATGCAGGTCAGTTTGGTGGTCGAGAGCGGCGAGGTGCGCGAAGTCCATCACCTCGCTTGCCTGATTGGTTATGGGGCCAACGCCGTCAATCCTTACCTGGCCCTGGCTTCGGTGGAAGATTTGGTGACGGCGGGCAAAGTCAAGCTGGAGGTGGCCGAGGCTAAACTCAATTTTGTGCGGGCGCTGGAAGCCGGGCTGCTCAAAATTATGTCCAAAATGGGCATCTCGACTGTAGACAGCTACTGCGGGGCGCAGATTTTTGAGGCAGTCGGCCTGGGCCAGCCGCTGATTGACGAATTTTTCACCGGCACGGTCTCTCGCCTGGGTGGGATTGGCCTGGCGGAGATTGCCGCCGAGGTCCAGCGCTGGCATCGCGCCGGCTTTGCCGACCCGCAGCGGCCCGAAATCCAAAGTCCCGGCTTTTACAAATACAAGCGCGAAGGCGAAATCCACGCCTACGACCCGGCCATCGTCAAAGCCTTGCAAACGGCGGTGCGGATGGAGGGGGTGCTGGGTAAAGAAGCCAGTGAGCAGGGGTCAGGGGTCAGGAGCCAGGGGTCAGGAGCCAGTAATCAGAGATCAGTAGTCAGTAGCCAGATGTTAGACGATAGGGTGTCAGGGGTCAGGTATCAAGTGTCAGGTGTCAATGGTTGTCATTATGCCAATGGAAGCGCCACTGGATATATGATTACTGAGAATGGACATGCCCGGTCTCTGGTCTCCGGTCCCCGGTCATTTCTTGGTCCTAACTTTGCCGCCGGTTACCGGGCCTACAAAGAATTTGTGGAACTGGTTCACCAGCGTCCGACGATTGACCCGCGCCACATGTTCGATTTTGTTTCGACCGGCCGGCCCCGGCTCGATCTGGCCGAGGTAGAGCCGTTAGAGGCGCTTTTTGCTCGTTTTTCCACCGGAGCGATGTCGCACGGGGCGTTGAGCAGCGAAGCCCACGAAACTCTGGCTGTAGCTCTCAACCGGCTGGGGGCGATGAGCAACAGCGGCGAGGGTGGCTCGGCCCAGGAGCGTTTTGGCACCGAAAAGAATGACCGGATCAAGCAGGTCGCTTCGGGCCGGTTTGGGGTTAGCCCGGCTTATTTGATGTCGTCGGACGAGCTGCAAATTAAGATGGCGCAAGGGGCCAAGCCCGGCGAGGGTGGCCAACTGCCCGGCAGCAAAGTAACCGCCGAGATTGCTGCTATCCGCCATACCACTGCGGGCACGACGCTGATTTCCCCGCCGCCGCATCACGATATTTACAGTATTGAAGACCTGGCCCAGCTTATCTATGATTTGAAACAGATCAATCCGGCGGCAAAGGTCTCGGTGAAACTGGTGGCGGAAGCCGGGGTGGGTACGGTGGCGGCGGGTGTGGTCAAAGGCGGCGCGGACGTGGTGCATATCGCCGGGCACGCCGGCGGTACGGGCGCGGCGGCCTGGAGCAGTATCAAAAATGTCGGCTTACCCTGGGAAGTGGGCCTGGCCGAAACCCACCAAACCCTGGTCTTGAACAACCTGCGCGAGCGAGTCCGCCTGCGTACCGACGGCGGTTTGCAGACGGGCCGTGATGTGGTTATCGCCGCGATTTTGGGCGCGGATGAGTTTAGCTTTGGCACAGTCGCTCTGGTGGCCGAGGGCTGTTTGTTGGCCCGCGCCTGCCACAGCAACACCTGTCCTGTGGGCGTAGCCACACAAGACCCCAAACTGCGGGCCAAGTTTGCCGGCACGCCGGAACACGTGATGGCCTATCTGCACTACGTGGCCCAGGAAGTCCGCGAGATTCTGGCCGAATTGGGCTTTCACTGCCTGGACGAGGTGATTGGGCGAACCGAACTGCTGCGGCAAGTCTCCACCGGCAACGCCATGGCCGATACGCTGGACTTGTCGCCGCTGCTGGTAAGAATGGAAGGATGGAAGAATGGAAGGATGGAAGAACTGAACGAACTTCCCAACCTTCCAACCTCCAGCCCTCCAACCTTCCAACCCTCCATCACAGCCCTGGGCGACCTCAACCAACTCTTGCTCCGCCAGGCCCAACCCGCCCTGGAAACCGGCGAGCCGGTGCAGTTGAACCTGCCCATTGATAGCACCGATCGGGCCGTAGGAGCTACGTTGGCTGGGGCGATTGCTCAGCGCTGCGGCGAGCGAGGGCTGCCGGAAGGGACGGTGCAAGTCACGTTTTTGGGCAGCGCCGGCCAGAGTTTTGGCGCGTTTAATGCGCCGGGCGTCCACCTGACCCTGATTGGCGAGGCCAATGATTATGTGGGCAAGGGCATGGCCGGTGGCCAGCTTGTAGTTCGGCCTTCGCTCAAGTCGCAGTTGGTGGCTGCCGACCACGTGATTATGGGCAATACGGTCCTTTATGGGGCGACCGGCGGCAGCATGTATGTGGCCGGCCAGGCCGGCGAGCGCTTTGCCGTGCGCAACAGCGGCGCGGTGGCCGTGGTTGAAGGCGTGGGCGACCACGGCTGCGAATATATGACCGGCGGGGTGGTGGTGGTGCTGGGTCGCACCGGCTACAACTTCGGGGCCGGTATGAGCGGGGGATTGGCTTTTGTGCTCGACGAAGGGCATCACCTGAGCCAGCGGCTCAACCCGGATATGGTGCAGTTGGTGCGCATTACCAACGACCAGGACGCGGCGCTGCTCAAACTTTTGATTACCCGCCACGTTCGCCTGACCGGCAGCGCCCGCGGCCAGGCTGTTTTGGACAATTGGGCCACCCGGCTGGCCCTCTTTTGGAAGGTTGCGCCCAAAGGCACCATCGGCGCCACCGGGAAACTGCTCACCCATCTGCCGATGATGGAGGAGCTAAGCCGGCACGTGGCGGGGTAAAGAAGATTTCTAAAAGGAGTGCAAAGGCTTAAGCCTTTGCACTCCTCATATAAAATAGCTCGTAGTAACGACTTCAGTCGTTGCTTTTTGGGGGGAATGTGATGTAGAACGACTAAAGTCGTTACTACATAACTCCCTTTTTAGTTAACCTCTATCTGCCCAAACGTATGCTCTAAAATCCGTATTGTATTCTCCGATAACCCGCAGCCCGGCGAAACCACACATTGCATCGCCTTGTAACGCGGTTTACGGGTGGGGTCGGTATCATTGCCGACCTGCACGGCAAAGCGTTCTACATCTTCGTCGGTTGCTTCAATGATCTCAACCGCATCAAAATCAAACAACTCTCGCCGGGCCGACCAACTCACCCGGATTTCCTGATCTCGTTGAATGGGTTCAGCCCCCATCTGACTGTCCAATACGGCCATAACTTTGCCCTCTAAATATTTCCGGTTCTGGCGGCAGGTGCGGCAGCCGTAGTAGGTGCTGCTGCTCCACCAGGAAAATTCCCAGGTATGCGGGCCGAAACGGGTCAAACAGGTGGGGCATAACAGCCAGGGTGCGCGGTGCGCCAGCCGCCGGGCGCTTTCTTCGATTATATCACGGAGAAGGCGTGAGGCCACTTCCCCTAAGACCTCGCTCCCCAGGGCCGGATGCAGCTTTGGTAATGCTTCCGTGCCCCCGGCGACAACAACCGGATACGCTTCCGCCAGCGAGGATAACAGGTTGATAAGCGACTCTAAAAATTTTACATCTTGGATCACGCCTTGTTGTTCGTAATAAATCGGTTCGCAGCCCGGTTCAGCTTTGATCTTTCCAGGCAACTCATAAGGCAAACTGAGAAAGCCAAAACGATCAAGCGCTTCTTCAAAGGAAATGGTGTGTTGTTCAGCCGGCCGGCGATGGGCAAATATCTCCAGCCGAGTGTAGGTGACGCTGCTTTTGCCATGGCTTTTCTCAATGGTTTCCAGCTTGAGCGGGTAGCCCCGGTAGCTGCCGGTGACGTAACCGCCGCGGCTAAAAAAATTATCATTGGGAACGAACTCCAGTTTATGAGCGGCCGCCAATCGCCGCCAGGCCGCTTTTTGCTTTTCCCGGTTTTGTTGTGAGATGACCGCGAAGACCACTATGGCCCCAATAGTAAGAATCCAGAAGAACGGCGCGGCACAAAATAGATCTTCCATTTTTAGCTTCCTCAGATAACAGTCTAACCACAAACAGGATAGCAGGCAATGGTACTTAATTGTTGTAAGCTGACTACCAAAAGTTGTAACTTGCCGAAATTGGGGCAAGATTATAGGGAGTTCAGAGATTTACATCACTTAGGTAACTCCAAGAAATAATTATCCAAAACCCGTGATACGTAATGCGTAATGCGTGATGATTTCCAGGCAAGATTTCTTACGCATCACGTATCACGCATCACGAACTTGGCTAAATTCTTGTTATGTTTGCAGTCTTGTTAATTACCCTGGGTCTGGGCCAGCTTATTTCAACCCATCTCGGCTGGCGAGCGGCTTCGTTGGTGGGGCCGAGGCGGGGTCTGGGTTACGGTTTGGGGCTGCTGCTGCTGGCAACCGGTGCGGCATTATTACCCCAGTCGTGGTGGGTGTTGCTGTGGACGCCCCTGGCCGGACTCTTGACCCTGGGGCTGCTGCTGCTGGCCGGCTCCTTTATTGATCCGCCGCCTCACCCCGACTGTCTCTTTGAGGCCACCCACCCCGCTCACGGAAGCTGCCGCCGGGTGCAAATCCCCGACGGCAACTCCCTGATACCGGGCTACTTACTCAGCCCTCCCTTGCAAGAAGGGGAAGTCAACCGAGAACCAACCTTCCAGCCTTCCAACCTTCCAACCTTCCAACCTTCCAACCCTCCACCCCTCCCGACGGCAGCCGTCTTGGTCGTCCACGGCGCCGGCGATACCAAAACCTCCTACAAGTGGCGGCTGGTAAAAGCTTTGTTGGCCGAAGGGTTGACCGTGCTGACCATTGACCTGCCCGGCCACGGCGATTACCGCCAGCGGCCTCTGGCCTACCCCGACTGCCTTTCGGCAGTTCCGGCGGCGCTGCGTTTTCTGCGAGCGCAGCCGGGGGTGGAACGGGTGGGACTGGTCGGCATTAGCCTGGGCAGCGCAATGGCGATAGCCAGTTTGGCCCAATCTACTATTATGGATCCTAAAGGTTTTGAAAAACCTTTAGGGTCTAGCCTTGAACATGTTGACGCCTTCGCTGCGTTGGAAACGCCGATTGAACTGCGTTACAGCCGGAGTATGTATTATGGGGAAATGTGGCACGCCTACCGTGCGCCGGTGTTGTCGCTGTTTAGCGAGGTGTCGGTCAAGCAGTTGCGGCAGAGCTGGTTTACCGGCGGCTATGTCAGCCGGCACAAAAACACCGCCGAAGTGATAGACCTGTTAAATCCGCTGGCCAATATTGCCTGCCTGCCGGAGACGCCCATCCTGCTGGTCCACGGCGGACGAGACGCCATCGCGCCCCCGGCAGCGGGCGAAGCTCTGCGACAGGCTGCGCCCCAGGCCGAGTTGTGGAAGGTAAGGGGGGCCAGCCACGTTACCTTAACCCTAATGCCTCAAGTTAACCGGCAGGTGGCCCGCTGGCTGCGGGAAAAGCTGGAGGAAGGAAGATAGTAGATAGTGGATGGAAGAGAAAAACTATCCTCCATCCTCCATTCTCTATCTTCTATCCTCTATCTTCTATTTTCAATAATGCGTCGAGCCGTCGGGCATGATGGCCCCGCGGAATCTAACGCCTTCGAGGTTGGTTCCGTCCAGATCGGCGCCGCGGAGGTTGGCGTTGCGCAAATCGGCCCCGGAGAGGTTAGCCCCGGTTAAACTGGCTCCTTCTAAATCAGCGCCGCGCAGGTCGGCCCCGCTCAAGTTGCTCCAGGCCAAATCGGCATCTCGTAAGCCGGCCCGGCTCAGGTTGGCCCGGCTCAAATCAGCGCCGACCAGCCAGAGCGGGCTGCGGGCCAGGTTTATCAGTTGATATAATTCTTTTTGCGTAAATTCCATTCAAACATTCCCCTCCACCCTTTCCCGCCGCGCGCGGCCGGCGACGGTGGCTTTTAGGCTGAACTTCATTTCGACGCGCCAGGGCTGGCCGCTTTCTGCTCGTTGCCACAACTCCAGCCGGCTGACCCTAAAAACAAACTGCGGCTCAAATCCTTTCAACGCTGCTTTGGCCTGCTCCAAAGCCGTCGAGTCGGCAAAGCGGCCAAACACTACATGCGGCTGGTATGACTTCTCGCTGCCGGCTAAAGAGCCAAGCGGACCGGTCGCCAACTCTCGCCGCAGTGCGATCAGTTCCGGCTGGCCAGCGGTCATGGGTAGTTGAAGCTGGTACTCTTTGCCTTCGTGAACATGCCAACCGACCAGAAAAACCTTGATCGGGGCGTGAACCTCGCCAATCTCACTCAGATGGGCATAGAGCTGCTCCGGCGGCAGGCTAAACTGAAAAGGATCGAGCAAGGTAATGTGGGGTGGGGCTAACCCGGCCAGCGGGTCATATTTTTGACGGTAAGGTTCAACGGCGACAGCTAAATTTTCGGGTACGGGTGCAACAATGGTATACATGGCAAGTTCATTTACCCCCCTCAAGTCAGATGCATTATAATATAAAATTTGAAAATGAGCTATCTTAGGGTGAGTTCAAGATTTGTTAAAACGTGTTACGTCTTACAAACGGGACACGCAAGCCGCAAGACGAATATAGACCCACTACGGTACCGACACCCACCCCTGCGAGATGGCATACGCGGAAAAGAGGGCCACGCTGTTGGTGAGCATGTGCATTAAGATGGCCGGCCAGATAGAGCCGGAGCTTTGATACAAAAAGGCAAAAATTAGCCCCAGGATAAAGATGGGTAAGAGGGAGGTCGGCATGACGTGGACCAGGGCAAACAGAAAGGCGCTGGCCAGCGCCGCCCGCGGCCAGCCCCACTGACCGCGCCAGCCGGCAAAGACAAAGCCACGAAAGAAAACCTCTTCGACAAAGGGCGCGACAATAGCTCCGCCAAAAAATAGCACCAGGGGAAAATCGGTGCCCTGAAAGATCTGCTGAATCTCCGGCTGAATTTGCAGGTCAAACTGGGCCAGCAGCAGGCCATACACCAGGTTGACCAGCAGCGAAGCGGTCATCAAGCCGCAGCCCAGCCCCACCGCCCCTGGCGGGAAAGGCCGCAGACCCAAATCGGCCCAGCTTGCGCCGTATTTGTGGATGGCAAAGTACCAGGCCGGCAGTAGCAAAATGGCCTCGCCAAACACAATCACCGCCCCGGTATCGAGCGGCAGTTCCAACTGCGCCCCGGCCAGGCCGACCGCCAGAAAAAAGACAATCCACAGCACAAACACCAGCAAACCCCAGGCCACATCGCGCGGCGTCCAGGGCACAGGCGGGGGAGAAGGATGGGGTGAAGGTAGATTAGTCATAAAAATAGTCGTAACTACTCAAGGGTAGCTATATTAAAGGCTAAGGCTGAGTCTGAGGCTAAGGGTTGAGATCAAGCTTAGCCTCAGCCTTAGCCTTGAAATGAGTGAGCAGTTACAAATAGTGAATAGAATAGTACCATATTTTGTAGCAGGGGGAAAGTTAAGTAAACCTCAGAGGTTTTCAAAGGCTATGAGGTTTGTCTTTTAAGGAGAATGAAAGCGTTCGGAAAATATTTCGTCTGACTGGCCCGCCCCGGCATGCATGCCAGGGCTAGAGAACCGCGCCGGGTCAACCCGGCTTTAGCCCAATTGATCGGGCGCTGTTGGATAGTCCGGCGACTTCATCGCCGGACGAGGGCCGTTGGCAAGGTTGCCTCTGGGGTTTCTGATGCTCTTGAATGGGAGAATCGGCACATTGGGGCAGCCGGAGGGTCATGTTAAAATAGAAGTCATCAAGGGCCGGCAGCACATCACCCATACGAAGCATGAAAATCTGACCGAAGACCGCACCCCCTCCCTTCCCTCCCCCTATTAGAGGGAGGGTTAGGGTGGGGGTCGCCGGTCTATTCTCAGACAAGCGGAAACAGCTTCGGGAGGAGTTCGGTTTGAAAAATACCAGCACCATATTAATTGTAGACGATGCCCCGGAAGGGCGTGTCCTGTTGGAAAGGCTTTTGACCGCCGAAGGGTACGACCTGGCCTTTGCCGGCGACGGTATCGAAGCCCTGGCCAAAGCAGCGGCCCTGACCCCGGATTTGATCCTGATGGACGTGATGATGCCCCACATGAACGGCTTTGAGGTCTGCCAGCGCATGCGGGCCGACCCGCTGCTGGCCAAAGTGCCGGTGATTTTGATTACCGCCCTCGACGACCGGGCTTCGCGCTTGCACGGCCTGGAGTTGGGGGCCGATGACTTTGTAACCAAGCCGTTTGACCAAACCGAACTGCTGACCCGCGTCCGCAGCATTACCCAGATCAACCGCTACCGCCAGCTTCTTTTGGAGCGGGCCAAGTTTGAGTGGGTGGTTGAAAATACCGACGACGGCTATCTCATCATCAATGCCGGCGACGATGTGCTTTACGCCAACCCCCAGGCCCGGCTCTACCTGGGCCTGCCGGCGGACCAAAATGAGCTGATTGCCCTGCCTTTTCTGGAACTGGCGGCCAAAAAGTATCAGCGCCGGCCCGAAGCAGCCTGGCAGACCTGGCCCGCCCAGATGGGGCAGGCTGCCCCCCGCTACCTGATGCAGCCGGAAACGGCTTCGGCCCACGCCTTTTGGCTGCAAGTAGATGTTTTCCCGGCCGAAGCGGAGCGAAGCTGGGTAGTGCGGCTGCGCGACGTAACCCGCGAGGTGGCCTCGCAGCGCGATATGCGCGGCTTTCACGAGATGGTCAGGCATAAGCTGCGCACGCCGCTCATCGGCATGCAAAGCAGCCTGGAAATCCTGGCCCGGCACGCGGCTAAGTTAACCAGCGAGGAAGTGGCCGACATGGCCAACCGAGCGCTGCGCAGCGTCCAACGCCTGCAAGGGCAAATTGACGATATTGTGCAGTATCTCACCGCGCCCAGCCTGGTCCGCCCCGAAGCCAGCTTTAACCTGGCCTTGCTGCCCACCCTGGCCGTCGAGATTGGGGCCGATTTGGGGTTACAGAACGTGCGGGTCTCCGGGCAGCAGGAGTTGGACGAAGCGCACATCGCCCTCTCGCGCCAGGCCGTCGAGTTGATGGTGCGCGAAATTTTGGAAAACGCCCAAAAGTTTCATCCCGACCACGCGCCCAGCGTCGAGATTTCCGCCGTCTGTCTTCTCTCCAACGAGGCCCGCCTGCGCTTTGCCGACAACGGCATGACCCTCTCCCCGGAGCAGTTGGCCCAGGTCTGGATGCCCTATTATCAGGGCGAAAAGGATTTCACCGGCGAAGCGCCCGGTATGGGCCTCGGCCTGCCCCTGGTCATCTCCCTGGTGACCGAGGCCGGGGGGACGGCCAACCTCTACAACCGCGACGACGGGCCGGGCGTGGTGGTCGAGCTAACCGTGCCCCTGGTCTGGCCGGAGGAGCAAGCGGCAGGCTGAAAGCACCCTCATCGTAAGTAAACGTCTAAGGCAGTTCCAAGATTTAAATTGTCCAACTCGTTGAAAAAGTGGAAAGCAAGCCACATCAGACCAAAAAGTAGTTTTTCAACAAACTGAAACCTTGTGCGACAAATGCTTTCTATTTCTCTGCCAGGTCCTTGAGTTTCCGCAAAGCCTCCGGCCACATTTCGTTGAACATTTGGGCATGCTCATCTTCTACGTCTATATCCACCAAGACCTCGGTGGCCCCACCCTTGTCTTTAAACGTGTAATTTTCAAATGCCGGCGCCCACTTTCTGGCCGCTTCACTCGTGGTATCCTCAACCCCGTTTTGCACGATACCAAGATGCTCTATGGAAATAAACTCATACGGTTTGTTTGCGGCGATTCGACCGACCATGCCGGCTTCCCCACCTGTGGTTGGATCAGGGCCAAGAAAAAGTATTTTTGACCCTTTCTCCCAGCTCCCTTGGTAATACGAACCCTCACTAAATGTCTTCGTCCACTCTCGATAGGGCTGATCGTCCAGCATCGCATGCCAGACTTTATCTTTTGGCGCGTTGATTAGAATTGAATAATGTAGTTTTTGCATAATAGTCTCCTTACCATTCCTTTCTGTAAGAAAATCGAACTGAAAGCCTAACAAGATTATAGAACATATATTCTATTGTGGCAAAATGGGCATAACCTAATTGCCGAACTATCCTGCGTTCGCAGCTCAAGCCACTACAGGCGGTTAGAGGCATTTACCTGCTTCCGACTTTTTCAACAGGCTGGAGTCAACATGCGACGCATGTTCCATCAACATGCGTCGCATGTTGCTTCCTTTTTGCAGGCAAATCGCTTCCACATGCCCCGAATGTTGATTCGACATTGCCCGAATGTTGACTCGAACTTTGGGCAAAGTTTTTATAAACTACGCCGAATGGTTTCGGCAGCGTTTGTTTAGATTGCTTGAGCCATCCGAACAAGTGTGATAGAATATAAGACACTTCGATAAACCTTGAGGTGTACTGCTCAATGCCTAAAGTCAAAGACACTGAACCCAAGAAGTATCACCCAACCAGCCACGGCCCAGAGATTTTTCCCCGCCGTCCTCCTGTTTTGACCTCAGCCGAGATGCAGTGGCGCGAGGAAGTTGTAGCTTTTTTACAAAAATGCCAATCCGATATTTCCCCTGAGTTATCTTCGCCTTCTAGCCTCGCAGTCATCAAGGAGCGTCCAGCTACTTACAAAGTAGGAAATGAAGCTTCTTCCCAGGCGGCTGATTCTCAACCAATTAAAACCGAAGTATTGCGGGAACGATTGATTAAAGAAATACTGGTCCCCCTTCGTATTATCAACGAGATTTTAAAGGTACAATTTGGTTCGCCTGAGTTAGGCAATCAACAAAACCTTATTGATGAATTGGTTTATATTCTGTTGACTCGTCGTTCCAAAATTGAAGACGCTGAAAAACAATTACGGGCCATCAAGAAAAAGTACGCCACCTGGGAAGAGGTTGCTTTGACTCCTCCTGATGAATTGAAATCAATAATTATGGGGGGTGGGCTGGAAGACCACAAGGTGCAGTTTATTCAGGGGTCTCTTCGACTCATCTGTCAAGAGTTTGGTCGCATTGATGAGGCTGATTTTGCCAATATGTCGGACTGGCAATTGGATCAATTTCTACAAAAACTGCCAGGTGTAGGCAAGAAAACGGCTGCATGTATTTTAATGTATGTTCGCGGTATGGATATTTTTCCAGCCGATACACATTGTCTCCGTGTGCTGGATCGCTTGGGTATCTTTAAAAATTTCGGATTTGCTTGGCGGCAAGAAGATCACAAAAAGGCACAAGAAGAATTACCCCTTTTGCTGATGCCTCCTCATATACGCAATGATTTGCATCGTAATCTGGTTGTTTTAGGAAAAGAAATATGCAAACAAACTCCCGAATGTGATCGGTGCGAACTCAAAAAATTTTGTGCTTATTATCGAACAAAAGCTCAAGCAGCCCATACGGAGGAAAAAAAAAGCCTGGCCATTGATATGTTTTGTGGGGCGGGTGGTTTTTCTCTTGGTTTGAGTCGGGCTGGTTTCAAAATAGTTGCCGCCATTGATAACAATCCTGATGCTATTCGTACTTATCGGTTAAATCATCCAGAGATACCCGATGAAGCCATTATTGAAGATGAAATTCAGAGTGATGCGCGTCGGGTCAAGTTAAAGCAATTACGCAATTTACTCAAGGGTCAGGAATTAGATTTGCTAGTGGGTGGCCCGCCGTGTCAAGGCTACTCCATGATGGGCAATCGTGTACCCCACAAGTATGAGAATGGTGATAAAAGTTTTGGGTCTGATTACAGGTTTACTGAGGATAAACGAAATCACCTTTTCAAAGCAATGCTTAGAGTTGCCAGAGAGTTAAAGCCCCGGTATGTAGTTATTGAAAATGTGCCGGGTTTAGGTAGCGCCAGTATTAAAAAAGAAAAAACTTATGCCGACCATATTGCTGAAAGTCTTGAGAGGTTAGGGTATCAGGTTAAAGTATGCCTGTTAGAGGCGGTTAATTTTTATATCCCCCAAAATCGTCACCGTTTCTTCATTTTTGGCACTCGACAGGGAGAACCAATACCAAATTTAGAGAAATTTAAGCAAAATATTCAAGAAGGGCAAATGACGACTTTAAAGCATGCCCTATATGATCTGCCCCGATTGTCTGTATCTGATGGTCAATGGGTAGCAGCTCACTCGAATGGTATTGGGAGAAATATTGAATGGGATCAACGATATCTTGAGCGGTTTCAAATCAGAGGAAATACCCATATATTGTTCAATCATGTTAGTCGTTTTAACAATGAGGATGATGTTAGGCTCTATTCTGAATTAAAAGAAGGGGAAACTTACCAGGACTTAGTTAGTCGGATAGGGATGACAAAGCAATTTTTTAAGAACTATGAAGTCAAAAACTTTCACGATAAATATTACCGTTTGCAGTGGGAAGGTCAATCTAAAACGATAGTTTCCCATTTGCACAAAGATGGCAATAGCTTTGTTCATCCTGATCCAGACCGCCAGATTCGGTCACTCTCTGTTCGTGAAGCGGCCCGGATTCAGTCTTTCCCGGATGACTATATTTTTTGTGGAAGCCGTGGGGCGCAGTTTATTCAAATTGGTAATGCTGTACCCCCTATAATGGCGCAAGCAATAGGCGAGGTACTGGTGGAAGCCATAAAAGCGCAAGAAAATGAAATTGACAATGAGTAAATCTTCTGATGAGAATAGTGTTACGTTTAAAGATTTATTAGCCCAAAAACAGTGGCACAACTACAGCCAATTCATTACTGAAGCTCCGGCCCATTATGAAAAAGAAATGCGGGAGGATATTACCCGTGAAAAGCGTATTCGTGAAGCATTGCGCACAGAAGTTTTAGAGCGTGGTTATACATTAAGAAATTATGACTCAAATCTGGCAACTGCTGAAAAGCTATTATTTAATGGACAAGTTATTGGTATTGATGGGACAGTTGCTAGACATCAAATGCTTTCGGGTATTCGCTGTCAAATTGGTGTAGTAGCCGTTAATTACCTTAATGAGAAAATACGTCACTCATACTACATTTCTGAGGCAAATTTGCGGAATGACACCGAGGATGTTCTCGAAGTATTAAAACGGCGTGAACCAAAAAATCAGCCTGTCTCGGCGCTTGTCATTCGGGCTTTAATGCTATATCGGGAACGTGAAGTGGCTATACGCTCTGAATATAAGAGCAATTACAAATTGTTACACGGGCCATTACTACCCTTTGAACTGATGACGGGACTGGGTAGGTTGAGGGCGCTTTATACCACTCTGGATATTTTAAAAAAACTAATTGCCGACCCCAAAATATTTAGCATCATTTCTACCTCGCGTTACAATGATTATATAACTCTTGGAACAGCTTTAAAGTCTGGTGAATATATGGTGGATGAAAAATTTTCTCTGGGAGATGAATTGGCTGAAGATGAGAATTTTATGGCTCCAGGTAAGTGGCGACCTCGTGAATTTGAACATATGGAAGAATTTTTGCGTAAGAAAGCGTCGCGTATTCTTACAGGTGTTATCAAAATTGGTCAACGGCCTTACATGTTTCATGCTCATCGTGATACATTTGATCTTGCCGCTGCCATTATTGCCCGTGACTCTTTGTTACAACGGGAAAAGGGATTTCCTTTGCTTATTGATTATGCCGATACACTTTGCACCGAACACTTTCCCGCTGGTGATTTTATCCGTCTAATGAATTATCAATTAGCACGGGAAGGCCAGTTTCTAACTGAAACCGATGAACGTGAGATGCGGCTGAAATAATCAGGAGATTTGAAAATGACTGACCAAAACCCTTTGTCTCCACTTGGCTTTGTAAATTTTGATGATATTCGAGGGCAGAACAACGAAATCGAACTGCGTATTCCTTTTGATGAAATTAAGCGAATACAACGAGGTCAATATGTATTAATTGGTAGTATAGGTGTGGAGCGACCTTATTTAGGGCGGGTCATTTCAGGACCATTCTATACCCCTGACGCAGTTAGTAAAGACTCTGCTTTTGCTCGCACTTCAATTTTGTTAGCCAATGAAGTCCCATTTCTCCCTGATTTTCATGGAGTTTGTCGAGTAGAACTGTTAGGGCGTGTCAGTTTAGATGACTACCATCTTTTTGGTTTCGCCAGTCGCCCTTTCCCAAAAACACCTGTCCTACCCATGCCGCCTGATCAGATTGCCCAATTACTTGGACTTGAGGGAAATATGTATCTGGGACATCTGACCGGCTATGAGCAAATTAGGGTTTACTTTAACGCTCACGTTAAAAAGGTTTTACCTCGTAATGTGGGTGTTTTTGGTACGGTTGGTTCGGGTAAAACCAACACCGCCCAGGTCCTTATTGAGGAAGCTATAGCTAGTGGTTGGGCAGTAGTGGTGCTAGATGTTGAAGGTGAATATATCTCAATGGATAAACCCAATGGCGAAGCCAAGAAAAAGCCGCTTGCAGCCGCTATGCAGAAGTTTGGCGTTTCTCCAAGAGGTATTGAAAATGTACAGGTTTTTCATTGCCCGGGTACAGAGTCCAGGTGTCTTGATGCTCGTGAATTTTGTTTACGCTTTGGAAATCTATCTCCTTATGATTTAATTGAAATTATGGGCATGAGTGAACCTCAAGAGATCCGTTTTCTAGAATTATATGAAGATGCTGTCACAGAACTTACAACCAGACAGAATCCTCAGCAGAGACAGAGCAAATGGGATCGCTTTGCCAGTTCTGACAGCCCTATTGGATTAAATAGTTTACCTAACCTTACCTTACAGTATTTAATAGACCGGATAGATATTGGAAAGCAAGAGGCTGGTTTTGGTAATAAAGCTTCTTGGAACAAAGTGCTTCAATTACTCGTCAAGCTAAAACGATATCAGGTCTTCGATTCTGTTGATTATATTTTTAATGCTGATGATTTGCTTAAACCAGGACAGCTTTCCATATTTGACTTGAGTGATGCAAACAATGTGCGGGTAAACAATATTATTATTGCTCAAATACTCCGAGAAATCTTTCAAAAAAAGATTGATGAACTTAATGCGCCTCCAACTCTGGTAGTAATTGAAGAAGCCCACACTTTTGTAAGCCGAGAAAATGTAAAAGCAATGGAAAATATCGTGGATATGCTGCGTGCCATCAGCCGACGGGGACGTAAGCGTTGGCTTGGTCTTTGCTTTATTTCTCAACAGCCTGCCCACTTGCCTAATGAAATATTTGAATTGTGCAACACCAAAGTCATACACCAGACAACAGGGAAACGGAATTTGGATGCTTTACAGGTTTCAGCAGGTAACATCAATGAGGCCGTTTGGGGTGAAGTGCCACTCTTAGGGCAAGGTCAGGCCCTTATCATTAGCCCTCAATTTGCCCATCCGGTTCTATGTGATATGCGTCCGTGTAGCACCAATCGTGAATACACCGATTAGACCTTTGAGTTAAGGAAAACTGATGGCAAATTCTACTATATTCCGCAAAGGTACTGAAACTTTTCGTCCTCGTGCCCGCTTGGTTAGTGTCTTGGGTGAACAGTTAATTCGAGATGCTACAGTTGGCTTGCTTGAGTTGGTTAAAAATGGTTACGATGCTGATGCTAATACAGTAACAGTAAAATTACTTAATCTGGCTAATCCTGTTGAGACGATGATCATTGTTGAGGATGATGGTAATGGGATGGATTTGGATACCATACTTTATAAATGGTTAGAACCCGCTACCGGACACAAAGAAGCAGCTAAAGAGAAAGCGCAACGTTCCTCTAAAGGACGTTTACCGTTGGGAGAAAAGGGCGTGGGGCGTTTTGCTGCGCATAAATTAGGTCGTCATTTAACCCTGATCAGTCGGGCGCGAGACGAGAAGGGTAATCTGAGTGATAGAGAGGTCGTGGTCAGGGTTGATTGGGATAAGTTTGAGGCGGATACTTACCTGAGTGAAGTGGGTGTAGATTACGAAGAACGTGAACCCCAACACTTTATCAAAGGTAGTGGTACACTGATGGAAATGCGTCATGCCCGAACTTCTTGGAAGGAAATGGATATAGCACGTGTTTCTCGGGCATTACGGCGGCTAATGAGTCCGATTCGCACCCCTGCATCATTTACAGTTATCTTAAAATGTCCCGATTATGAAAAATATGAAGATCTAAATCCGGGTGAATTGCTCCAAAGTGCCCATGCTCAAATGACTGTGGCAGTTGATGAAAACGGTGTGGCTGATTATGATTATAAATTTACCTTGCCACCCTACCCCTCTCGCCAAGTAGGGTTACAGGGAGTGGATTTGCGAAGAAAGATAAAAAATTGGCGACCTGTTGAGCGAAAGTCTGCCTGCGGTGAGTTTTTTGTTACACTTTATATTTGGGATAGAAGTCCTGATAGTATCAAATTATCTGGCACAAATCTGGCTGACTTGAATCAGGTGTATGGTGTTTCAGTATTTCGGGATGGAATTCGGGTAATGCCCTATGGTGAGTTGGATGATGATTGGCTCCACACCGATCAGGCACGATATATGCGTACTTCGGAGGCATTTGAACGTAAGAATGTGATTGGGGCTGTTGAAATCGATCAGATTAGCAATAAGGATTTGCGCGACAAAAGTAACCGGGAGGGATTCATTGAAAACCAAGCTTTCACCGACCTATATGAATTGATGCGAGCGGTGATGAATATTGCCTTTAATGAATTTTCTGAAGATCGCAAAAAGATTAGAGAAGGGGAAAAAGCAGCCAAAAAAGAGCTAACCCCTACTGTAACCCATCTGGAAACCAGTGTCAATTCAGTAACCCAGGCATTGGATGAGACACGGAAAATAACCAGGGATTTTGTGGAACAGGGGAAAATCACTCCCGAAGTAGCCTCTCAAATGCTGGCTACTTTCAATCAAACCAGCCAGATTCTTGAAACGGCAGTGATTGAAACTAAAGAGGCCACAACTGACACTTTGACCACCTTTAATGAAGAACGTGAAATGTTATTGGCTTTGGCGGGCTTGGGGCTGGCGGCTGAACGCTTTACCCATGAATTCGCTCGCCTCACTAGGGAGGCATCAGATTTGCTTCGAGAAGTAAAACGCCTCCCTCAAATTCAAGCCTCATCGGAGGCTACTAATCGGATCAATACGCTGCGAGTAACTTTAGAAGCTTTACAGGATTTGGTATTAGCTCTGGGGCCAATGTTTTATGTACGTCATAAAACTCGTGAAAAAGAGTTGAACGTCAAAACTATTATAAGCCATGCCTTGCTGCTTAACCAGGGACAAATTAAGGATAACAAAATTCAGACGGAGATTGACGAACAGGGCGAACTAATTGTGATTATGCGTGAGGGAGCATTGACTCAGGTTTTTAATAACCTGATTGATAATGCCTGCTATTGGCTCAGTCGCAAATCACAGGAAAATGATCGCCGTTTAAGGGTTACTATTTTAGCCAGCGAGCGAAGTGTAATTGTAGCTGATAATGGGCCGGGAGTACAACCCAACATCCGTCATCGCATTTTTGATATATTTTTTTCAACCAAAACCGATGGCCGTGGACTCGGTCTGTTTATCAGTCGGGAAACCCTTTCCGAGGCCAAAGCCACAATTGAGTTATTAGAGCCGGGCAGTCATCCGGCCACATTCAGAATTGGCGCTGCTTTCAAAATTCAGTTCTCAAATTGAACATCACTTTCTCAGAGGTAAGCACATGAAACTCTCCAGCGTTTTGTTTATTGAAGATGTCGCCAGTGTTCGTAGTCAGGTGGTAGAAGAATTTAAGGCGCAAGGGGTTAACGTTATAGAAGCGAGTGGACAGGCTGACTTAGAAAAATATCTTGAACACCCATTTGATTTTCAGATGATTGTTCTTGATTGGTTATTGGATGGACAGAATTCTATTTTGGCTAAATTATGTTTGCATACCATTCGGGCAAAATATTTTGTGCCCGTAGTAATCTGGACTGAACAGTTGGAGAGATATGAAGATGAAGCAGATGAGGTGAAACAATTTTTCCCTTCCGCCTGTTTGACAGCAAGAAGTAAAGCAAAGGTTACGGGCAAAGATTTACTTGACTTCCTCAATAAGTGGTATGAAACTACCCCGGCTAAACTGAGTAATCAGTTCCGTCAGAGCCTTGCTGTTTCAGCCGAGAAAGCGCTTTACAGATTGGCTGAACATTCAGAGGACGACCTGGCCAGGGGGTTGAAAACACTTATTGCTGCGGGCGATAGCAGTGAAGTTGATATGGAACATGCTGTTGATGTGTTACTACGTTTGGTAGGAAGGGCAATCAATGAGGATGAAACATTTATTGCTGAGGTGCGACAGACTGTTCAAAAATTGGAACGTGCGCCGGATAAAGCCAAAAAAATTGAATCTCGCATAAAAAGGCTACATATGTACTACAGGCCAAAGGACAACTTTGTGCGGACAGGTGATATAGTCAAGATAACTTTAGGGACTGAGGCCCAAACAGAACAAATTCAAGCCGTAGTTATCACTCCAGCCTGTGATCTGGCTCAACCTAGCAAGACAACTTTCTTACGATTGGCCCTGATTCATCAAAAGACAGATAAAACTCGTAAAGATGACAGATGGACTTTAGAATGGGATGATGATCAAAAGGTAGGGCTAGAAGTTTGTTTTCATGAGATTCTGGTTGTAAAAAATTTGAGCTTAATTGAGGCCGCTCCCAAGAAACTGACAATGATCTATAAACACTCTTATCAAACTTTGAATGGAACACAGGTCGTTCTAGAGCGTGAACAACGTTTGGATGAACCTTACAGGGCTGATTTATTGCATCATTTTGTAAGTCACGCAGGGCGAATAGGGATGCCAGACTTTGAAGCGGCGACATAAGGGTGTAGTAACTGCCTTCAATCTTAGTCATAATATGTTCCCATTTCGGGATATACATACTCCTTAAATACCTCCAGCCCAATCTCATATATATCCTCTTTGATTTCAAAACACCTGTCCATAATAGCATTTAACAAAGCTGCTGTCTCATTTGAATATACGTGGTCATTAGTGCCGTAATACACGTAATCCTCGAAGGGTGTATCAGGATGAAAATTGAGATATTGGTCAGTCACGAGCCACACAAAAAAGGCTTTAATATCCGCCTCTGTTTTAACACTGTCGGAACTGAAAGGAATGTTCATCAGTTTACCTCGTAATACACCAAGTCGTGTAATGTTATCTATAATTCTTCCCCTGTCAAATAAAAAGGCCGGAACACTCCGGCCTTTTGTTTTGGCTTAAATCTATAGAATAGAAGAAAAAGACATTGCTAACCTTACGCAGCGTGTCCAAGTACATCAGCCACCCAATGATCTAACCTTTTGCCCGCTCTTTCAGCGGCAAAAATAACCCGGCGATGCTCTTCCGGTGATAGCTGTACCGTAAATCGCCCCGAAAACGGCTTTTCCGGCTGTTCCCCTCGTTCTGCACAAAATTCCAAATAATCTTCAATTGAGTCCTTTAATGCCTGGTGCAATTCGTCAACTGATTTGCCTTGAAAAGTAATAACATCACGAATATTAATGACTTCACCGTGAAATAGGTTGGCTTCATCATCAAATTCCACACGCCCTAGATATCCTTTATATTCCATCATGAGGTGTTACTCCTGCTTCTATCAGAAAACGACGCATTGACATGACTGCCCCTCGATCCGTTTCTTTGCGCGGATGCGGGCGATGAAAAACGGCTCGCACATCATTTAACTCAAGACGTACCCTTGACCCTCTCCCTTCACTAACCTGTGCTCCACAAGCCGCCAATAATTTTTCAATGTCTGACCACAGGATATTAGCTCGGACTGGATTTTCAAAAATAGCTTGGAGGGTATTACGATGTTTAGAGGTAAGTTTGCTTGGTGACACTTCAATTGTAGCTCATATAGTACGTCGAAAAATCAAGGGTACATATTGTTCATTTTATTGTTTTCGCAATTTTTTACAATTACGCTTATCCCACCACCTGACTGCTGCCCATATACAACCCCAGCACCAGGGCCAGGATGAACAGCAGGGCAATAATGACCACGGCCATGCAGCCGAGCAGCACCCACAGCGGGGTGCTGTTTTCGGGCAGGAGGCTGGTCATGGATGGCATGATCGGTTGGGAAGCGACAGCGGCTGCGGGCAGGGGCACGACGGCGGCGGGGCGGTCGGGTGGGGCGGTCAGGTCGGGCTGGCCCAGGGTAAAGAGAAAGGTGGTGTCGCCGACGGTCAGCCGGTCGTGGTGTTTGAGGCGGGTTGGCTGGCCGATTTGGACGCCGTTCAGATAGGTGCCGTTGGCGCTGCCCTGGTCGGTCAGGATAAAGGTGTTGTCAATGGGGGTCATGGTAGCGTGGCGGCGCGATACTTTCTGGTCGGCCACCACAATGCCGTTTTCTTTATCCCGGCCCAGGTGGACCTCGCCGCGCAGGGGGAAGGCGTGGCTGGGCCGTCCGCCCACCAGCAGCACCAGATAAGCCGAAGCGGGCGCTTCGCGCATTGTTTTAAAGTCTTCTTCGCTTTCGGCGATATAGCGTACCAAAGGCAGCCCATCCTTTTATCAGTGAGATAGGGCTATTATAGCACAAGTGGCGGGGGAAATCTATAGGACGACCGCCGACGACCGACGATGAGAATGAGGCGAGGAGGGGAAGCGTTTGGTCGCCTCCTCACCTCACGCCTCATCGCGTCTCTTTATGTTGAAATTTCTACTTGACCATAACCAAAAAAAGAGTTATGATATATATGTCTATAAAAGTTTTTTCCTGTCATCAGGTAGCAAAGTAGCAGGTAGCAGGCTGCTACATGCTACCTTGCTACTTTGCCTCTGGCGAAAACTTTTCTGAAGGACTCTATACCTATCCAGCTTTGGCGCTATGTGGCCAGATAAGTGAGGGCTAACCCATTAGCGAAGAAGTCAATCAAGGACAATCAAGCAGAATATTTATTCTTTTGGCGTTGGCTATTGTCGGCCTGATCTGCATCGGTCTGGTGGGCTTGGGCACGGTGTTATCGCTGCGGCCTCTCACCAGCCCGGCCGAAGAGGCAGTGGTGGTGGCGTCGCCGGTGGCCTTGCAGCCTACCTTCACCCCCAGCCCAACCATTACCCCCATTCCTCCTACCCCAACCAATACCCCGGAGCCTACTGCAACGCCAACCCTGGTAGTCAACCCTAACGCCCAGGAAGTGGCCGACGATGCCCGGCCCACCGAAGTGCCTCTGCCCAGCATCTTTGGCGATGACGAGGAGAGCACGCCTGCCCCTGGAGAGGAGGCTGCGCCGGTTGAAACCTCTGAGGCCGTATCCGGCGAAGCGCCCGCCGTTCAAGCCAGCCCCACCAATACCCTGGTCATTCAAAGCCCCACGCCGGCAGGGACGCTGGCTGCTGTAGCGCCGCCGGCCCAGATTCCGCAGGGGGGTGGGGTTTTGCCGGAGGGTAAGGGTTTCCTGGTATGGGCGGGAGTGGGAGTGCTGCTGCTGCTTATCTTTGGTTTGGTTAATTATCTCCGCTCGCCCCAGGTTTAGAAGGTAATAGCGCAAAAACAAAAAAGCGACCTTGCGCAGGTCGCTTTTTAATTCCGGCAGATTGTTACCCTTTCAAGTAACGGTTAATGGTGGTCAGCAGGCGGTTCAAGTCAACGGGTTTGGTGAAATGCTCATTGGCCCCGGCGGCCAGGGCGCGTTCTTTATGTTTGGCGCTGGCCCAGGCCGAGATGGCAATAATGGGGATAGCCGCCGTTTTATCTTCGGATCTGATGATTTTGATGGCCTCAAAGCCATCCATACGGGGCATGCGCAAATCCATCAAAATTAAATCGGGCAGCCAGGCGCGGGTCTTTTCAACCCCTTCCTGGCCATCACTGGCCGTGGCGACTTCAAAGCCGTTAAGTTCAAGCATCTGCGCCAGAATATCTCTTTGAGCGGGATGATCTTCTATATACAGTACCTTCGACACGCATCTGCTCCACTAAAAAGGTTAGATTTTATGAGAAAAAATGAACTTCTCAGGAAAGACTATCACAACTATAAGAGTATGTCAAGCGTACATCTCCCTTATTCCCCATTGTCGTTGGACGTATTATCGTTTGGTTCAACATTGATCTTGACGGTTTCGTTTTCAAGGCGGGCCTGATCGGGAAACTGTACGGTTAATTTATATTCGGTATCCTGGTCCGGGCAAACCTCTTTTTCGCCTGCCGGTTCCACGCTCCGGCCATCCAGAGTCACGGCGATAGCCCCCACCACTTCCCATTTTAAATCGGTACATTCCCCTTCGGTCAGGGTTGTCTGGTCGGCTTCAAACGACACTTTGTAGCGGCGAGGCGGGTAGGTGGGACTGGGGGGGATAGGGGTGTCGGTGGCCGGGATGGGGGTGGCTGTCACAACTGTAGGGGTAGCGGTCGGGCGGCGGGTTGGAAAGCTGAAAAGAACGGTCGCGGTTGGTTCGCGGGTGGGTTGGGGGGTCATGGTCGGCAGGCGAGTATTGGTTGGCGTGGGCGGAGCCGGCGTGGCCGTAGGTCCGGCGGTGGGCATAAAATTGGGAAAGGTGGGCGTTGGGGTAGGCGGTGGAGGCGGGGGGAGCGGCGTGGGTGTGGGGGGAACGGCCAGGGTGAATGGGTCAATCAGCAGCACCACAATCATGGCTCCAAAGACAAGAACCACAAATCCGGCCAATATGCCGAGAATTAGCGCCTGTGAGCGGGTCAAATGGGTCCTCCCTTCATCCTATCCAGCTCCATTTTACCCTAAAAACTCGATGACGTAAAGCCGGACCGTTTTGAAGGAGGCCGGCTCTGTATTATAATGGAGATGAGAGATTGGAGATTAGATTTAATCCCCAATCTCTCATCTCCAATCTCTATCTTTATAAGGAGCGAGCGATGTTACTAAAGCAAAATGTAGTTGATGCCATTAACAAGCAAGTGGTCGAAGAGTTTACCGCTTCATTGCAGTACATTGCCATTGCCCTGCATTTTGACAGCGAAACTTTGCCCGAACTATCCAAGTTTTTCTATGCCCAGGGGATGGAGGAACACGGGCATGCCATGAAACTGCTGCACTACCTCAACGATGCCGGCGCGAAGGCGCTGGTGCCGGCTACCAAAGAGGTGAAGAATCACTTTGAAACCGCTGCCGAAGCGGTCGAGCTGGCGCTAAACCAGGAGTTGAAGGTCACGGACCAAATTAATAAGCTGGTGGATTTAGCAGTCAAGGAAAATGATCACTTGACCCGCCAATTCTTGCAGTGGTTTGTAGCCGAACAGTTAGAAGAAGTCTCTTCAATGACCGACTTGTTGAATGTAGTCAAACGGGCCGGCGAAGCCAACCTGCTGCTGGTTGAGGATTTTCTGGCCCGCAACCCCCGCGCCGATGCCGAGGGCGGTGAAGCTGAGGCGTGAGTACGCCACTAAAAATGAAAATCCGCAGATTTCGCAGATTACACAGATTTTTAAATCTATCTGCGAAATCTGGGCGTGGTTCAAAAACCTGTAAAATTAGATTGACACTTTTTTACCACAGAGGCACAGAGTTTTTTAATTATTTTCCTTTGTGTCTCTGCGTCTTTGTGGTGAATTTCCGATTTGAATTTCCAGAAGTGTCAATCTAACTCGAACAACGCCGAAATCTGTGTAATCTGTGGATTATTTTCAGAGGAACCATCACGAGCCTGGCAGCATACCACCAAGAATGAAAATGGAGTGCGAGGCTTGCCTTGCGACTTGGCAAAGCAAGCTTTGCACTCCAGCAGTCTATTTACGAAGGAGGAGCAAGGTGGCTTTGCTCCTCCTGCTCTTTTTAACTTATCGCGTCCGGGGTGAAGGTGCCGGCGGAGTATCCGGGCGAGAGCGGGGCGGCAGTTCGCTTGTCACCCACAGGGCGGCGGCCAATTCCATGCCGATTACCTGCTCCCGGCCAGTTGCGCCGATTTTAAGCCGCAACGGGCCATTGAAGGGGGAGCGGTTGATCAGTTCAAAAGCCGCGCCGGGAACCAGGCCAATTTCGGCCAGGTAATGGAGTTTATCCGGTTCACGGGTTTTGACCCGGCTGATCTGCCCCTTGGCCCCCGGCGGCACTACAGTCAGGGGTTTGTCGTTGAGGTCGGGCATGACCCCCTCGCGGGTGGGGATAGGGTCGCCGTGCGGACAGGTAGCCGGGTGGCCCATCAGCTCGTCAATGCGGTCTTCCAACACCTGGGTAATCCCCTTTTGCAGCTCGTCGGCCTCGTCATGAACCTCGTGCCAGCCAAACTTCAGCACATCCACCAAAAACCGCTCTACCAGCCGGTGTCGCCGAATGCCCAGCAGGGCCGCTTTGTTGCCAGAAGGGGTCAGCCGCACCCCTCGATAGGGTAAATGGTCTAGCAGGCCGCCCTGATGCAGGCGGCGGACCATACGTACCGCCGCCGGACCGGAAACGTTCAACCGTTCGGCCAGAGCAGTGGTGCTCACCCAAACTCCCCCTTGCCCGAGGCGATAAATTTCGGATAAGTAGTCGCGCATGGTTGCGCTAATTTCCTCATCGGGGATGGGCAAGTTATCTACGATTTCCATTAATAGTTTACGCCTCTAACATCCAGAGATTTCCAACCTGGGTAATAAAACAAGTATCCTCAGTGGAGCCAACTTTGGGGAGCCAGCACGCCCACGTGCAGCTCCGTTCGGCACGTGGGTGTGCCTCACTCCCCGAAAATTGAATCTACCAATCCTGGTAAATTTTTGCCTGACCGGAGGTTATTGATTACCCGCTAAAGAGGAATTATCCTCCAGCCGGTATGAGCTAACTATAGCATTGAAGCGGTAATTTGTAAAGTAATTTTTATAAAAATTATAAAATTCACAAGGGAGGAAACTTTTTCGGCTCACCCTTTTGAAGCTGTACCAAAAACAGAATAAGAACATAACTATTGACAGCTATCGTTGCTGTAGCATAGGGCCTTGTGCCTGTCCACAAGGGGTTATGCTACAGTTGACCATTTTATCCAAAAGTGCTGGTTTCATTCTGATTTCAGTATAGAACCATTTGTCATTGTGATCGGTTGTCAGGGGTGGATAACTGTGCTATAGTTGGCCTCAACTCCGGTAACTTTTGCCAGAAGGAAAGGCTGATGAGCATGGCTAAATTCTACTCCGAATTAACCGACACGTTGCAAACCTTTATTAAGGAGCAGCACCTCTTTTTTGTCTCGACCGCCCCCGCTGAGGGCCGCATCAATCTCTCACCCAAAGGGATGGATACATTTCGCTGCCTTGATAACAAAACCGTGATTTATCTCGACTTGATTGGCAGTGGCAATGAGACCGCCGCCCACCTGACCGAGAACGGGCGCATGACCCTCATGTTTTGCAGCTTTGGCGAAAAACCTCTGATCCTGCGCTTGTACGGTCACGGCCGGGTTATTCACCCCAGAGATATTGGCTGGGCCGACCTGTACAGCCTGTTTGAACCTCAAGTGAATGCGCGCCAGATCATCCTCCTCAATATTGATTCGGTTCAAACCTCATGCGGCTTTGGTGTGCCCAGATATGAGTTTAAGAGCCGGCGCAACAACATGGCCGAGTGGGCCAAGCAGAAGGGTGAGGCCGGCCTGGTCAAGTATCAGCGCGAGCACAACCAAAAAAGTATTGACGGCCTGCCGACCAGGCTGTTTGAAGATTAAATTTTGTGGACCTTCCAGGTCTTTCGGAGATGCTCATGAACCCCTACATCCAAGATATTCTGGCGCAGCCGCAGGCGCTTGCTGCTACCTTGCAGCAGCTTCCCCCGGCGGCGGCTGAGGTACGTGCTTTAGCCGCCCGGTTGGAGGCAGGGAAGTTCAGCCGGATTGTGCTGACCGGCATGGGCGGCTCGCTGGCAGCACTTTACCCGCTGTGGTACCGCCTAATCCAGGCCGGCTATGCCCCCCACCTCATCGAAACCAGCGAACTGCTGTACGCCGCCGCCCGGCTCGTTACCGCCGATACCCTTTCAGTGATCGTCTCACAGTCGGGGCGCAGTGCCGAAATTGTGCGCCTGATCGAGCAGCAGCCGGAGGCGACGGTTCTGGCCGTTACCAACAGCGCCGGCAGCCCACTGGCTCACTCGGCGGCGGTAGCTGTGGTTACGGCGGCAGGCGTAGAGAGTAATGTCTCTTGCAAAACCTATGTGGCAGCCCTGGCTGCCCTGGCGATGATTAGCGACGCTCTGGCTCCTCAATCTGGTGATTCGTTCGGGTGGGAGCAGCTTCATAGGGTAGTCGAGGTAATGAACACTTACCTGGCCGAATGGGAGGAGCGAGCCAACCAACTGAGCCAGCTCTTGCCCGGCGATGATGTCATTCTTTGTGGCCGGGGTTCCTCGCTGGCGGCGGTGCATTACAGCGCCTTGATTTTAAAGGAAGCGGCCAAAATCCACGCCCAGGGTTTGAGCGCGCCCCAGGTGCGCCATGGCCCGCTGGAACTGGCCATCACGCCGATTCAGGTATTGGTTTATGAAGGCCAAGGCGAAACCGCCGTTCTAAATCGCCGCTTGGTTGAGGATTTCAGTGGGACGGGCGGGCGTGCCTTTCTCGTCGGCGTGACCAGCCCGCACGAGAGCCTGCGTTTGCCGGCTGTCCCCGCTGTGGCTCTGCCCATCCTGGAAATTTTGCCCATGCAGTTGCTCAGTCTGGGCCTGGCCTGGCGCAAACAGCTCGAACCCGGTAAATTTTATGTTGGCTCAAAAATAACCACGGTTGAGTAATCTATGCCTCTTTCCGACCCGCCCCGGCACGCGGCCGTGGGCCTCGACCTGGGCGGCAGCAGCGCCAAGATTGGCCTGGTAGCCGACAGCGGCGAAGTGTTGGCCTTTGAGCAGATGCCTTTCACTGCTGCTGACAATACGGCCACTGTCCTCGATACACTTCGGCATTCCCTCGACCGGCTTCAAGATGTGGCCGCAGCCAAGCAAATCGCGCTGGCGGCAGTGGGCTGTGGCGTTTCGGGCAATCTCGATGCCGCCGGCTCGACCATTCTGCTGAACAACGTTGCTGCGCTCAACGGCTTTCCACTGCGAGCGTGGTTGATCGAGCAGGTGAACTTGCCCGCCGTCCTGGATAATGACGCCTGTCTGGCAGCTTTGGCCGAAGTCAGCCTGTCGGCTCAGATGGGGAGAACGTTGTTTGTCACGGTTGGTTCTGGGATTGGGGTGGTGCTGCTCAATCAAGGCGCTGTGGTGCGGGTAGCGCACGGCGTCACCGGGGAGGCGGGGCATATTATTGTGGCAGCTCATAATGGTCGACGCTGCCCGCTCGGCTGCTGCGGCTGCCTGGAAACGGTCGCCTCCGGCCGGGCTATCGCGCGGGAAGGGCAGCAAGTCGCCGCCGAAGGCCGGTCAACCCTATTGAGCCAGATGGCGCAAGTACGGGGAATCATCACCAGCGCCGATGTTGCCGCCGCGATGGCGCAAGGAGACCTTGTGGCCAAGACAGTTATTGAAGAGGCCGGACGCTGGCTGGGCCTGGGCATGGCCAGTTGGGCTGCTATCTACCAACCGGAGCAGATCATTCTGGGGGGTGGCGTCTCTCAGGCCGGCGAGGTCTGGCAGCAAGCTGCCGTTGCAGCTATGACTCACTTTGGCATCCCCAATTACACCCAAAATATCCAGGTTTCGACGGCGCGGCTGGGCCATCAAGCCGGGGTGATTGGGGCAGGATTGGCGGCCTTCCGTCTGCTGGAGAATTGTTGAGCCAAAAAGAGCAGAATTATCAGACTGTGAGAAAAAATTCGCCAATTCTGTAAATTCTGCTCTAATTTGCCCATGTAATACTTTGCGCCGAGACGTTTTTATTTATAACCCATACTTTTGGGCGTACTCGCGCATAAAATCGAGACCCTTACCGGCCAGTTCTGCCGAGCTTTGCGTCGGCGGCCGCCACAGCTTGGTGGCTGCCATCAAATCGGGGTTGATGGCCACAAACGACTCCAGCACCAGTGGGCCGGTGTATTTGGCGTCGGCCAAACCGCGAAAGACCTCATCCCAATTGATGGTCCCACTGCCGACCAGCCCGCGGTGGCTCTCGCTGATGTGGATATAGCCCAGCACGTCGGCGCACTCGACCAGAGGCCGGTAAAACCCTTCTTCCTCGATGTTCATGTGATAGGTGTCGGGGTGCAGGACGATGTTATCCGCGCCAATAGCTTTGATGGTCGCCCGGCTGTCGGCCAGGGTGTTGTAAAGGTAGGACTCGTAGCGGTTGACCGCTTCAAAGCCCAGGGTGATGCCGCGTTTTTTAGCATCCAAAGCCACCTCGCCAATCACGTCAACAACGGCCTGCCTTTCGGACTCTTTAGGCGGCTCATTGGTAAACGCCCCCAGCGAATAAGCAATACAGCCGCCCAAAAACATGCCGCTGCCTAACGCATCCACCTTCTCCAGGGCGCTCAAAAGAAATTGCTTGGCCTTTTCCGGTTGAAACGGCAGATGTATTTCCAGCGGCAGCGCCAGCGAGGTAGTGCCGATAATCCCCGCCTCCGCCAGCGCCTTTTTGTGCGAGGTCGCGTCAAATTCCTGCGGCTTGAGCAGGGGGATTTCAATCAAGTCAAACCCGGCCTGGCCGGTGGCGGCAATGGCGTAGTTGCCTTTTTCGGTGTTCCATTCGTCAATCCACAGAAATGAGTGGGAGCCAAATTTGGCCATGTAAATTCTCCTTCGTAAATAGGAGTGCAAACCTTGGTTTGTTGTCAGCAAGGCAAGCCTTGCACTCCATTTTCATTACACTTCATTTTCATTATTGGTGGCGTGCCGTCAGGTCCGTGAATACACCTTAAAAGATGGTCATTCCCAAACCAGCGAGGCCGCGCCGATCAGCCCGGCGTCTTCCCAGAGGGTGGAGTAAACGAGTTGGGCCGAATTAGCCAGCACGGGATGAATATTTTCGTAGAGCGCGGCAAAACAGGGTTTCATCAGCCATTCCTCGATGTGGGCCAGCCCGCCGCCAATCACAATTCGGTCGGGGTTGAACATCTGCACCACCGACGACAGGCCCACCCCAAAGTAGCGACCGGCTAGGGCCAGCACTCCCCGCGCCACCCGGTCGCCCTGCTGGGCGGCTGCGGCGACGGTTTCGCCGGCCACCCGTTCCGGGTGCGGGCCGCAGAGCTGGCGCAAAAGGGTTTCCTCGCCGACTTCCAGCCGCTCGCGGACCATGCGCGAAATCCCCAGGCCGGAGGCGTAAGCCATCAGGCAGCCGCGTTTGCCGCAGGTACAATAAGGGCCGTCGAGGTGAACGACGGTATGAGCCAGTTCGCCCGCCGTGCCGGTTGCGCCCCGGTAGAGTTTGCCGCCAATGACTACTCCCAGGCCATAGCCGGTGCTAAAGGTGACATAGGCCATGTTATCCGACCCCTGGCCTGCGCCGAAACGATATTCGCCCCAGGCGGCGCAGTTGGAGTCGTTTTCCAGAATAACCCGAACCCCAAGCTGTTCCTGCAAGTGGTCACGCAGAGGGTAATTATCCCAAGCCGGAAGGTTGCTGCTGGTCAAAATCAGGCCGGCTGCGCCATGTACGTGCCCGCCAAAACCGACGCCCAGGCCCGATACCTCACCGGGCTGCAAGCCAGTTTGAGCCATCACCGTATAAAAGGCTTCAACGCTGGCAGCAATCACTTCAGCCGGGGGGCGTCCGGCGTGGGTTTTGGAAACGTGACGAGCAATAATATTGGCTGACTCGTCTATAATCCCGGCGGCAATTTTGGTGCCGCCAATATCAATGCCAACGGCAAATGTGGACATGGTGCTGCTCCGTCGAGGCGGTTAGGGGGTAATCACCCCTTTGATGTATCCCTCCGCGCCGCTCATGGCAATTTCAAACCCTTTCTGGATGTCGTCCAGCGAAAAACGATGGGTAATGAGCTTATCCATGGGAAAGACGCCGCGGGCCAACCCATCCATCGCCCGGCGTACATCTTCCATCTGGTCCAGCGAAAAAGAGGGATGAGCCGAGAGGATGACCGCGCCCATGGTCGTCCAGTTGCGCAGGGTGTAGGTTCCGGGCTGGCCGTGCCAGCCGGCCAGCACGTAGCGCGGGCGGGTACGGCGCATGGTTTTGGCCGCCAGCTCGACCGGCTCGGCGCTGCTGGTCAGTTCAAACACCACGTCGGTGCCGTGCCCCTGGGTGATTTCTTTGACCTTCGCCAGAAAATCCGGGTCTTTGGCATTGAGGGTGTGGCTGGCCCCAATTTCTTTGGCCAAAGCCAGCCGATCTTCGCGCACATCCACCGCAATTAGCGAAGCGGGGGCGCGGCCCACCAGCCCGGCCAGCACCAGCAGCCCCATGAAACCGCTGCCCATCACCAGCACGTGGTCGCCCAACTCCGGCGGGGCAGCGCGAAGGATGGTGGCAATACACTTGAGCGGTTCGGCCAGGGCTTGCTCCGAGGGCACATGGTCGGGCACTTTGATCAATTGGTGCGGTTCGGCCAGGCCGTAGGTGGCAAAGGAGCGCAAATAGGCAAACAGGCCGGTTACTCGGTCGCCGGGCTGGAAGTTTTTGACATTCCGGCCAACGGCTTCGACCACACCCACCGGCTCGTGGCCGAGGCTCATGGGCGTCTGGCCGATAATACCCTTGTAATAGACCCCATCGTACTGGCAGATGCCGCAATGGGTGATTCGAATCAAAAGCTGGTCGTCGCCAGGGGCAAGCTGTTCTTCTTTGAGGACAAATTTGCCCGGCTCAACCAATTCCGCATAACGTGAGAGAACCATTGAAAATCCTTAAAAATTTTATTGCAGAGGTGAATAAGTAGTGGGCGTCATGAATGAATTGCTAATCTGCTTGACCAGCGGCCCATCTTTTTCCGTTTCGGCCAGGGCGGCCAGCCAGGCCGGATCATTTTTGAATTGTTGCCAGATTTCTTCGCGCCGGGCCAGGCTTTCAAAGGCCAGAATGTAGACCAGTTGATTGTGCGATGGCCCAATCACCGTATTCCAAAAGCCCACGATGGTGACTCCCAGCCGCTGCCACAAGGGAACGGTGACTTCCTCAAAGCGGCGGTGCAGGGCTTCCATTTTACCGGGAAAGACCTCGTAGACTCTTAATTCGTAAATCATGGTTAGCCTGTTTAGATACGTGTTGCGTCTTGCGTAACCTAAACGGAAGACGCAACACGCAACACGTTTTGACAAATTTAACTCTGGAACTCATAGCGCGTGGTGCTTAGAATACCACGCACCACGTACTATATTGAACTATTGAACGTCGGCGGCCAGCAGTAACTTGATCGGCGCGTCAATTCGGGGCGCGACAGGCCGCCCTTCGAGGATTTTGATCAGGTTTTCCACGGCCAGGAAAGCCATCTCGCGTGGGAACTGGGCGACGGTGCCGGTGAGGCGGCCATCGGCGACGGCTTGGGTGGCTTCGGGAATGGCGTCGGTGCCGATGAGGATCAGTCCTTCGGAGCCGGCGGCTTCGACCGCTTCGACCCCACCGAGGGCCATCGTGTCGTTGGCAAAGTAGATGCCGGCCAGGTCGGGATTGGCTTGCAGGATGTTGGTGGTGACAGCATTGGCTTTGGCCCGGTCCCAATCGGCGGCCTGGTTGGCCACGATTTCCAATGCACCGCTGGCTTCGATGGTTTCGACAAAGCCATCGCGCCGAGCCGTGCCGGAGGAGTTGCCGGCAATGCCTTCGATGACGGCGACCTGGGAGCCTGCGGGCAGGTTGTCAAGCATATACTGAGCCGCCAGCACCCCGGCATAGTAGTTGTTGGAGGCGATGCGGGTGGTGATGTTGATGCCGGCGTCTTTAGCCACATCTTCGGGGATGAGTTCATCCACGTTGACGATGGGAATGCCCATTTCGGTGGCCGAGGCCAGAGCCGGATTGAGGTTGTTGGGCGAGATGGGCGAGACGGCGATGGCGTCATAACCTTTGGCCAGCGAGGACTCAACCAAATCCAGTTGTGCCGCCGTGTCGGCTTCCGTCGGTACCGACACCACGTCTATGGCCACATTATAGCGCTTGGCGGCCCATTCGTAGCCCTTTTGCATAATCTGCCAGTGCTCGTTGATGAGGGTTTTTTCCACCGCCAGGATTTTGTAGGTCGGAGTCAGGGCCTCCGTACCTTCCATGGCTTCCTCGGTGGCTTCCGCTGTGCCTTCCTGGGCTTGAACCGGGCTGATCGGCGCGGCGGCCAGCAGAGCCAACGCCAGCAAAACCGAAGCAGCCAAAGCCAGAACCGTGGTCAGATACAAGTGATATTTAATTGTTTTCATCTTATCCTCCGCATTGAAAGTAAAAAGTTGTTGTGCTTCAACAAAAAGTGAATGGGTAGCAGTGATCAACTTTTGTTTGCTGCTTGAGCTTGTGTGGTTTTTGTGTTTCACCTCCTTAGAAAATAGGCTGCTGGGGTGCAAAGCTTGCTTTGCCAAGTCGCAAGGCAAGGCCTTGCACTCCATTTTCACGCTTCGCGTCGGTGGTGTGCCGTCAGGCTCGTGAACACTCCTGTAAAAATAACTGTCATGTCACTGCGAGCGTTAGCGAAGCCGCGTAGCGTCCTACCTCAGAGATGGGGGTTGCTTCGCCCTCCGGCCTCGCCATGACATTTTCATTCGTTACCGTTTCCGCAGCTTATCTACGGCGACGGCCAGCACGATGACGCCGCCAATCACCAACTGTTGATAATAGGATTGGATATTGAGCAGGTTTAGACCGTTCCGCAGGACGCCCATCAGCAGTGCACCGATGATGGTCCCGAAGACGGTTCCTTCCCCGCCGGTCAGGCTGGTACCGCCCATCACGGTGGCGGCGATGGCATCCAATTCATACATCACCCCGGCGATGGGTTCGGCGGCGGAGAGGCGGGCGGTCAAAATAACGCCGGCCAGGCCGCACATCAGGCCGCTGATGGAGTAGATGATGACTTTGAAGCGGCGGACATCAATCCCGGACAGGCGGGCCGTTTCCTCGTTACCGCCAATGGCGGTGGTGTACTCGCCAATTACGGTGTTGCGCAGCACAAAATGAGCCAACAGCGCCACCACCAGAGCAATGATGACCGGGATGGGGATCGAGGCCAGATCGCCGGAGATAACCTTCAGGTCTTTTTGAGGTAGCCCGTAAAGAGGTTTGCCGTCGTTATAAATCAAAGCCACGCCGCGCAGCATGCTCATCGTGCCCAGGGTGACAATAAACGGCGGCAAGCGCAGCCGGGTAATCAACATGCCATTGAGCCAGCCGCATAAGGTTCCCACCAACAGGGCCAGGAATACGGCCAACCCCAACCCCATGTCGCGGGAAACGACATCGGCCATGACCATGCCGGCGACCGCCACAATCGAGCCGACCGAGAGATCAATGCCGCCGGAGGTAATGACAAAGGTCATGCCGATGGCAATCACCAGGTTGATGGAGGCTTGCAGCAGCACATTTAACAGATTCTTGGTAGTTAAAAAGTAGGGCGATAGAAACGACAACACCAGACACAGCGCCAGAAACGCCAGTACGATGCCGTAACGGGCTAAAAGCTGGCCCAACCAACTCAGGGTGCTTGTCCCACTGGTCTCAGTGCGGACGGGGGCTTCAATGTTTTCGGTGGTCATGGCTGCATTTCTCCTGTGGGCGCTCGCACGCCGGTGGCATATTCCATCACTAACTCCTGGCTGGCCTCCTGGCGGCTCAACTCGGCCACCAGCCGGCCTTCGCGCATCACCAGGATGCGGTCGCTCATGTTCAATATCTCCGGCAGTTCGGACGAAATCATAATCACACATTTGCCGGCGCGGGCCAAGTCGTTCATCAATTGGTGAACTTCGGCTTTGGCCCCAACATCTATGCCGCGGGTGGGTTCATCAAAAATCAGAATATCGGTTTCACGGGCCAGCCATTTGCCCAAAACAACCTTTTGTTGATTGCCGCCGCTAAAGTAGCGGGCCTGCCGGTCGGGCAGCGGCGGCCGGATTTTCAGGCGTTCGATGGTTTCGGCGGCCAACTGCCGCCGTTTCTCACGGCGGATAACGCCAAAACGGGAGAGTAAATCGTACACGGGCAGCGCCAGATTGCTTTCCATCGTCATAACCAACACCAGCCCCTGGGTTTTGCGGTCTTCGGTCAAAAAACCCAGCCCGCGCCGGATAGCCTGTTGGGGGGAGCGAATGGGGGCAGGTTTACCTTTAATATAAATGGTTCCGGCGTCAATGGGGTCGGCCCCAAAAATAGCGCGGGCCAACTCAGTGCGCCCGGAGCCGACCAGTCCGGCAATCCCCAGGATTTCACCCTGATAAGCGGTAAAGGAGATATTCCGCAGCACATGGTGGCGCTGCAAGCCTTCCACCCGGACAGCCTCACCGCCTCGTTCCGTTGCCACCTTCGGGAAGAGTTGATTGACGCTGCGCCCGACCATCGCCTGGACCAGTTGGTTCATGCCCACTTCTTTGACCGGCCAACTGGCAACTTTACGCCCATCTCGCAGCACCGTTACCCGGTGGGCCAGGGAGAAAATTTCTTCCATACGATGGCTGATAAAAACGACGCCGACGCCTTGAGTTGTTAGCCGGTTGAGCAGTTGAAAAAGCTGGTCAATCTCATGCGGGGTTAACGCGGAAGTTGGCTCATCCATCACCAACACTTTAGCGTTCCAGGAAAGGGCTTTGGCAATTTCAATCATCTGCTGCTGGGCCACACTCAAATGGCGAACCGGCACGCGCATATTGATGTCCACGCCCAGCCGGGCCAGGTGTTCCTGGGCTTCGTTATAAACCGCAGACCACTTGATGACCCCCGGCAGGGAATACTTCTCCCGCCCCAGGGCGATATTCTGCGCCGCATTCATCGAGGCGACCAGGTTGAGCTCCTGGTGGACCATCGAAATGCCAAGTTGTTGGGCGTGATGAGGATTGCGGATGGCGACTTCCTGGCCGTTAACCAGAATTTGGCCGGCGTCTTTTTGGTGGACGCCAAAGAGGATGCGCATAAGGGTGGATTTGCCGGCCCCATTTTCGCCCAGCAAAGCGTGGACTTCGCCCGGCTGCAAATCAAAATCTACCTCGGAGAGCGCCTGGACGCCGGGGAAAATTTTGGTGATGCCGCGCATTTCTAAGAGTAATGGACCTGTCATCTGTAACCTCTACGTTACTTTTCAGGTAATTTAATCCGTGATCTTAAGCAATTTGATCCAGTTGTTCGATTTTCTGGGCTAACTCTTCCGTAATAATCAACACGGTAATAAAACCGGCCCGACAAGCCCCCAGAAAAGCCTGCGCCTTTTCCATACCGGCTCCCACCATAATCACCGTCGGTATATTCCTCAAATCCTGATAGGTCAGGGCAATCGTTTTGGCTTGATTCCAAACATCAATCGGCCGGCCCTCGGCATCAAAAAATTGAGCACAGGTTTCCCCCACTGCTCCCAGGGCCAACAATTGCCGTTGGTCCTCGTCGGCCAGCCGGCCGCTGCTTCTGATGTAATGATGATGCAAACCGTTTGGGTCCGGTCTAATGCCCGCCAGACTGATACAAGCAATGTTGGCCTGCCTGGCTTTTTGAAGGGTGAGATGAATCCCCTCTTCCCGCCACAACGCCTGGCGGGCAATTTCATCGGAAACAATGGCCGGCGCAAAAAGCAGTTCGGCCTGGGCATTCCAGCGTACAGCAAATTCTCGCACCACCTCGTTGGCGCTGATGGCCGAGTCGCCGACCCAGCCGCCCATGGCCGGCACAATCGTTACCTGGGGCCGGTGGGCCGGGCGTAATTGTTTGCTGACGGCCAGTAAGGTTCTGCCGCCGGCTACGGTCAAAACAGCCTGTTCAGAGATAATGTAATCCAGGTAGGTCGCCACCGTTTGCCCCACCGAGTCTAAAATGTCGGGGGTGCTGCCGCGGCCGGGCACAATCACCACGTGCTGCAAATTGAAACGCTGGCGGAACCAGGCTTCTAAACGTGGGGCAGAAGTGGCAGGAGCCACTACAAAAGTGCGAATATAGCCTCGTTCCCTGGCTGCTCTTAACGCCCGTGAGACCGTTGAACGAGAGACTAACAACCCTTGCGCAATCTCTTCTTGAGTTTTGTTTTGCTCGTAATAAAGCCTGGCAATTTGCAAAACCTGTTCGCTGTTCATGGAATAAAAGAGGGGATAATTGATACAATTGTGCGTCACTGCAACTTTGTGGCAAAAGAATAACAGATTTTTGGCCTGGTGTCAAATCTAATAAATTTTGACGACCAGATTCAGTAAGACCTGGAAGTTTGGAAGATTGGACAGAATGATGCGAACCTTCCAATCCTCCAGCCCTCCAACACAGTACCGAATTTTGCTTGCAGTCAAAACTCATTAGGCGCAGCCTATTGCCAGCAAAAGGTAAGGTATGTTATACTGTAACTACTTTCAATAAGTAACTTCAAGGGGAGGTCAAAATAGTGGAACACAAAACACGTGATGAACATCTCTTTGGGCCGGGGCCTAAACGGATTCTGGCGCTCGATGGCGGTGGTATTCGCGGTATCCTGACCCTGGGCTACCTCAAACGCCTGGAGGATATGTTACGCACCCGCTATGGCAATGATCCCGATTTTGTTCTGAGTGACTATTTTGATCTGATCGGGGGCACTTCGACCGGCTCGATTATCGCCGCGGGGCTGGCCCTGGGCTTTAAAGTGGAAAAGCTTCAGGATATTTACCGCACTCTGGCCAGCGAAGTTTTCAAAAAACCATTTCTGAGCCTGGGCCTGTTTTCGGCTAAATTTCCAGAGGGGCCTTTAATTGAAGCTTTGACCGAGCACTTTGGCGAACACACTCTGGGCAGCGAGGAATTAAAGACCGGTTTGATGATCATGACCAAACGCTTTGATACCGGCAGCCCCTGGGTGATCTACAATAATCCTCAGGGCAAATATTTTAACCCGGTTGGCCCCGACAGCACGGCGATTCCCAATCGAGACTTTTTGGTGCGGCAAGTCGTGCGAGCCAGTACCGCTGCGCCACATTACTTTCAGCCAGAGCGATTCCCGGTGGCTCAGGGGGTAGAGGGTGCGTTTGTGGATGGCGGGGTCAGCGCCTTTAATAACCCCTCGCTGCAACTGTTTATGCTGGCAACGATTAAAGGGTATGGTTTCAATTGGCCGGTGGGTGTGGACAAGCTGCTGCTGGTTTCGGTCGGTACCGGCTATGTCAGGGCCAAATTGACCGCTGAGGAGGTGATCAGAATGCCGGCAGTGCAGTTAGCCGGGCAGTCGCTGCTGGGGTTGATGAGCGAGTGCGATTGGCTGGGCCAAACCCTGCTGCAATGGATGTCCGACAGCCCCACAGCAGTGCGGATCAACAGCGAAATCGGCAACCTGAGCGATGATTTCCTGGGCGGGCAAAAGTTCCTCTCTTACCTGCGCTACAACGTGCGCTTTGACTCGGCCTGGATCAAAGAGCATATCGGCGTCGAATTAGAAGAGGAAGTGGTTAAGGGCTTGACGGCGATGGACCAACCCAAGAATGTAGTCCAACTGGCTAACCTGGGCACAACCGCCGCGGCTGTGCAGATGAAGGAAGCCCATTTTCCGCCGGAGTTTGATATTTAGTAGGGCTTTGACAGGCTGTGATTTCTGGATAACCCCGCTTCGGCGGGGTTTTGATTATTTTTATAGTGTAGGATCAGTCAAAGTTATTGCCACCAGAAAAAAATGTATGCTATACTAGGTTTAGCAAGCGAGGAATTAAAGTTATGAGATTTTCAAGGATATTACTGGAGAACTGGCGAAATTTTGGGCGTATTGACGTAGCATTGCAAAATCGGGCATTTCTGGTGGGACCAAATGCGTCTGGAAAATCTAACTTCTTGGATGTGTTTCGTTTTTTAAGAGACATTGTTATGTCAGGCGGCGGCTTTCAAAAGTCTATTGAGAGTCGAGGCGGAGTTTCTCGTATTCGCAGCCTTTCCGCCCGACATCCATCTACAGATATTACTATTCAAGTTGATTTACAAGAGGAAGAAGTCCTTGTATGGCGTTATAAGATTGCATTTACTCAGGATAATCAGCGCCGGCCTATTCTTAAGGAAGAAAAAGTTTGGCGAGGTGATCAATTGATCCTGGATCGTCCTGAAGACTCAGATAAGACCGATCAGCAACGCCTCCGCCAGACTCATTTGGAACAAACCATCGCTAATGTTGAATTTCGTGAGATTGCAGAATTTTTTGCCTCAGTAAATTATTATCATCTGGTGCCACAGCTAATTCGAGACCCTGAGCGTTTATTAGGGCGGCGCGCTGATCCTTATGGGGGCGATTTCTTAGAACAGATAGCCAATGCCCAAAAACATACACGTGAGGCCCGTTTACGTCGTATTCTGGCTGCGCTCAAAATTGCGGTTCCAAATTTAAATGAGCTAAAGCTGGAACGAGATGAGCGAGGAGTTCCTCATCTGTATGGTAATTATAAACACTGGCGTCCTAAAGGGGCTTGGCAGACTGAAGCCGATTTTTCAGATGGCACGTTACGTTTAATGGGTTTACTTTGGTCATTGTTAGAAGGGAGCGGCCCTATTCTACTGGAGGAACCAGAATTATCTCTACATCCTGAAATTGTACGCTACGTGCCACAGTTAATGCTTCACGTCCAACGTGGACGTAAACGCGCAGTTCGACAGGTTCTTTTGAGTACTCATAGTAGTGATATATTGCGGGATGAAGGCATTGCTGCGGATGAAGTGTTATTATTTATTCCCTCAGAAGAGGGCAGTGAGGTACAGGTCGGCGCAGAGATTGCCGAGGTTCGCCAGTTGTTAGAAGCAGGTTTAACCGCAGCCGAAGTTGTTATCCCGCGTACAAGACCACCGGATGCCAGGCAATTATCTCTATTCGGTGATTAGTAGAGAATGATACTGCCAACTCTAGTGGTCAACCTGCTTGTTGAGGGTGATACGGATGAGGTAATCATTCGGCGTGTACTTGAGTATGCAGGGCTAGAGTGTGGGACTGTATATGGTAAACATGGTAAATCTGACCTGCTCAAACGCCTTCCAAACTATAATCAAGCTGCCCGCTTTGGGGCTTGGTTAGCTGTTGTTGATTTGGATCGAGATACACTCTGCGCTTCTGATTTTGTTCGTAATACACTTCCAGAACCAATGAGCGGGATGTGCTTTCGTGTGGCTGTTCGAGCCATTGAATCCTGGTTATTAGCTGATGCAGAGCATTTAGCTGCCTACTTGGGCATTTCACCGACTAAAATTCCTCCGAACCCAGATTTGGAAATAGACCCCAAAACAACCTTAATAAACTTAGCGCGACTTAGCCATCGAAAAGCTCTCCGGCAAGAAATTGTACCTCGTCAGGGAAGCGGGGGTCGTGTAGGCCCTGGCTACACCGCCAGACTCATCGAATTTGTGCTTTCATCAGACTATACGTGGCGTCCTGAAGTTGCTATTCATCATTCGGAAAGCTTGAAGCGTTGTGTAACAGCCCTGCAAAAATTGAAGAATCAACGATTGAGTTAAATAAGTTTCAGTAGATCCAATTTTCCGAGGAGTGAGGCACGCCCCCGTGCCGAACACCGCCGCACGTGGGCGTGCTGGCTCCTCAAATTTGGATCTACTGAGTTTGTTCATTTTGTCTTTAGTTGTTCGATCGCCCACCTCGCATGCTCCCGAATCAGCGGCTCCGAGTCGTGCAATGCCCGTTCCAACACGGGCAGCGCCTCCGGACTGCCCCAATTCCCCAACGCCACTGCCACATTCCGCAGCAGTCCCCGCCGCTTGGCGCGGAGCAGAGGCGTTCCCTTGAAGCGGGCGTGGAAGCCGGCTTCATCCAGACGCATCAAATCTAGCAGTTTGGGGACAGCCCGTTCGGGATCGAAACGCAAAAAGTTCTCCTGCGTAGGCCGCGAGTAACGCCGCACCCAGGGACAAATCTCCTGACATTCGTCGCAGCCAAAAATCCAGTTACCCAACAGCGGGCGGAGTTCGAGCGGGATGCTGCCTTTTAGCTCAATATTCAGGTACGAGATGCAGCGGTTACTGTCCAAAATATAGGGCGCGGGGAAGGCGTGAGTCGGGCAAATGGTCAGGCAGCGGGTGCAAGCGCCGCAAGTGCCCAAGCGTTTAGATGTTCCCAAATGCCCCCCCTCGGTCCCCCCCACAGGGGGGGAAGCGTCAAGCCGGCAGCTTGCTCCCCCGTCCGGTGCAGGTTCGTCGTATTCCAATTCGATATCCAGCAGGATTTCGCCCAAAAAGAGATAGGAGCCGAGGCGAGGATTGATGAGCAGTGTATTCTTGCCGACAAAACCCAGTCCGGCCTGCGCCGCGAAGTCTCGCTCCAGGATGGGGCCGGTGTCCACGTAAGCCCGCCGGTTGAGAGAGCCGCCGGCTTCTTTTTCCACAAAGTCACCCAACTCGCGCAGCTGGGGCAGCATGACCTCGTGGTAATCCAGGCCCCAGGCATAGCGGGCAATGCGTCCGCGCGAAGGATCATGCCACAGGTCTAGGGGCGGGTCGAGGATAAAATAGGATAACCCCACCACCATTACCGACTGCGCTCCCGGCAAAACCAGGCGCGGGTCTGTCCGGCGTTCTGGGTCGCGGCCCAGCCAGGTCATCTCCGCTGCGTAGCCTTGGGCCAGCCAGCGCTCGTACGCCTCGGCGTGAGGGGCGCGGTCAGCGGGGGCAATGCCGATGAGATCAAAACCCAAATGATATGCTTTTTCTTTGATGAGTTGGGTAAGAGACATGCTTACTTATGTCATTTCGACCGAAGGGGGAAATCCCTATGGCCTCCGAAAAGCATGTTGGTAAAAATAGAACGACTCAACTGTACCATTCCACGCTTAAAACTTGCCATTTTAGGTTAAGTGACTCAATCAAAGCGATTTTTTTGCTTCGCCGCCACTTTTTGATTTCTTTCTCGCGGGCGATAGCGCTTTGAACCTCGCCCGTTTCTTCAAAATAGACAAGGCGGTTTACACTGTATTTCTTGGTAAATCCTTCAATCATTCCATACTTGTGTTCATATACACGACGTTGCAGATTATTGGTCATGCCGATATAAAGTGTCCCTGAAGGACTGGTCATGAAGTAAACGTAGTAGTTGGTCAATTAGAGCCTGTAGGGATTTCTCCCTTCGATCGAAATGACATGAAAAAAGCCTCCGATCACTACGGAGGCTTTTTTCTTTTCGCTCAAAACTTAATTCTTCGACGGCGAAAGGAAGCTCTCCTCGATGTAGCGGACTACGGCCCGGAAGGACAGCGCCCCGGTGGGCCGGCCCTGGTCATCCACAATCATCACGTGGCGGAATTTATGGATTGACATGAGATGGAGGGCATGAGAGATAGGCGTATCGGCTTTAAGGGTGGTGACGCGAGTCGTCATATAATCTTTGACGTGGGCCTGGCCCAAGTCGGTGACTTTACAGGCGACTTTTCTAAAAATATCACCTTCGGTAAAGACGCCGGCCAGTTTGCCCTCGTCGTCAACCAGAGCAATCAAGCCGACATTCAGTTCTTTAAGTTTGCCTACCGCTTCGGCCAGAGAAATGTTTACGTGAGCGGTTAAGGGCGGGTGGGGCTTGAGGTCGGCCAGGGTATCGGTGGTGAGCGAGTGACCGCTAGCCGGGGCGGAAGTTCTTTCGCCGTGGAAGCTGACCCCGACGTACTCTTCATCCAGGTAGCCCGCGCCCGGCGCGTCTACCGTGACCCAACTGCGGCCATTGTCAACCGGCTCCGGTTGGGGCAAATTTTCCCAGGTATCGGCGGCGTGGTACAGGGTGGTCAGGTTGCCCGCACCTTTGCGCCGGATTGACTCCTCTATCTGGTTCAGCATGCCTTCCTCATAGATCGGTTTTTCAATCGAGCGGAAAACCCCCACCGGCTCGGGAAATTCGGGATGGCGCATGCGGCTGAGCAAATAGGCCAGGCTGGGTTCGCTGGCAAATTCGTTATGCACCAGCAAATCCTCTCTAGCTACCCGGTCCAGCGAAACCACTTCGGGCTGCAGCTCATTGAGCCGGATGCCCTTATCCCGATTTTTGCCAAAAATCATCGGCTCACCGTGCTGCAACTCCAAAATATTTTCATCCTTCTCACTGGCTTCGGTGGCGTAGCTCCAGGCCCCGTCGTTGAAGATAACACAGTTCTGGTAGATTTCCACAAAAGACGTACCCCGGTGTTCGGCGGCGCGGCGCAGAATTTCGGCCATGTGTTTGACGTTGGTATCAATGGTGCGGGCCACAAAGGTCGCCTCTGCGCCGATGGCGACCGACAGGGGATTAAAGGATTGCTCCAGCGACCCCATGGGCGACGTTTTGGTTTTGTGGCCGGGCAGCGAGGTGGGTGAATATTGGCCTTTGGTCAGCCCGTAGATGCGGTTGTTGAACAGGATAATATTAATATCCAGATTGCGGCGGAGCACGTGCAGCAGGTGATTGCCGCCAATGGAAAGGCCGTCGCCATCACCGGTGATAACCCAAACGCTCAGGTCGGGATTGGTAATTTTAAGCCCGGTGGCCAGAGTTGGGGCGCGGCCATGGATGCTGTGGATGCCGTAGGTGTTCATGTAATAGGGGAAGCGGCTGGAGCAGCCAATCCCGGAGATAAAAACAATTTTTTCGCGTGGAATACCCAGGTCGGGCAGCACTTTTTGCATCTGGGCTAAAATGGCGTAGTCGCCGCAGCCAGGGCACCAGCGCACCGTCTGGTCCGAAACAAAATCTTTGCGGGTTAATTTAATCACTTCAGACATGCATCGCTCCGTTGTTAGACGCTAATAACGCCTCTATTTTTTGTGTAATTTCACTAATGGTAAAGGGTCGGCCCTGGACTTTTGACAAGGGGATCACATTTTGCAGCCCGTAACGACCCCTGAGCAAAATAGCTAACTGGCCCATGTTTAGTTCTGGAACCAGGATGCGCTCAAAGCGGCCCAGAATGTCACCCAGGTTGCGCGGAAAGGGGTTGAGGTAACGAAGATGGGCGTGTGATACGGTTTTGCCCTGCGCTTGCAGCCGCAGAACCGTTGAGCGAACCACCCCGAAGGTGCCGCCCCAACTGACCACCAATAAATCGCCTTCACTCGGTCCAACCAGGGTTTGGGGCGGGATAGCCTCGGCCAGCCGGGCCACTTTCTCGGCCCGTTCGCGAATCATTTGCTCATTATCCTGGGGGGCATACGAGACATTGCCGGTCTCCGGCTGTTTGGACAGGCCGCCGATGCGATGTTCCAGTCCCGGCGTGCCGGGCAGCGCCCAGGGACGGGCCATCGTTTCTGGGTCGCGCTGGTAAGGTTTAAAGGCTCCATCGCCGTTGCTGGGAGCGGAGGGATGTTTGACCACAATTGGCTCGATGTCGTCGGGGTTGGGGATGAGCCAGGGTTCGGCGCTGTTGGCGATGTAGCCATCGCTCAGAACAAACACCGGCGTGGTGGCTCGCACGGCCAGCCGGAAAGCTTCATAGCCAATGTTGAAGCAATCGGAAGGGGTAGCCGGGGCCAGAATGGGGATAGGGCTTTCGCCGTTGCGGCCATACATGGCTTGCAGCAAGTCCGACTGTTCGGTTTTGGTCGGCATACCGGTGCTGGGGCCGCCGCGCTGAACATTGATAATCACCAGGGGTAATTCCAGCACCAAAGCCAAGTTGATGGCCTCGCTTTTGAGGGCGATGCCGGGACCGCTGGTGCCGGTGGCGGCAAAAGCGCCGCCAAAGGCCGCGCCAATCACCGATCCCATCGCCGCAATCTCATCTTCGGCCTGAAAGGTGCGCACATCAAAATTTTTAAGGGCGGCCAGGCTTTCCAAAATGCTGCTGGCCGGAGTGATGGGATAAGAACCATAAAACAGGGGTTTGCCGGCCTTGTGGGCCGCTGTGACCATGCCCAGTACCAGGGCTTCGTTGCCCGTAATCTTGCGGTAGACGCCCGGAGCCAGGCGGGCCGGCCTGACGTGGTAGCGAGTCTGGAAGGCTTCGGTGTTATGGCCCAAACTATAGCCGGCTTGCAGGGCTGTCTGGTTGGCCTGAACCAACTCCGGTTTTTTGGCAAACTTGTCGGCAATATACTTCATCGAGGTATCAAGAGGGCGATCGTACATCCAGAAGGTCAAGCCCAGGGCAAAAAAGTTCTGGCAGCGGTCAATGTCGCGGGTATTGAGACCGGGGATGCCTTCTAATGCTTTACGATTGAGGGTGGTGATAGGAAATTTGTAAACTTCGTAGCCGCGCAGACTACCATCTTCCAGCGGATTAGTTTCATAGTTGGCCTTTTTGAGGTTGCTGCTGGTAAAGTTGTCGGTGTTGACAATAATTTTGCCGCCCCGTTGTAGGTCGGGCAGGTTAGCTTTGAGCGCGGCCGGATTCATGGCGACCAGCACTTCGGGGGCATCGCCGGGGGTCAGGATATCGGCGCTGGAGAAGTTAACCTGAAAGCCGCTGACCCCGGCCAGGGTGCCGGCCGGGGCGCGAATTTCGGCCGGAAAGTCGGGCATGGTGCTAATATCATTGCCAAAAACGGCGGCGGTATTACTAAATTGCGTTCCGGTCAACTGCATCCCATCGCCGGAGTCGCCGGCAAAGCGGATGATGACCGACTCGACATCTTCCAAGATAATATCTCTAGGCTCTGTCATGCCAATATGTCTCCTAAAAAATAGTGGATGGTAGACGGTAGACAGGGGTAGTTCCATCCCTGCTGCTTCACCCCTTCAGGTGCGCCGAAGGGTGTGCAACCTTGCTACCTTTTTATTGTTCGTGAACATTACTCCCAAACTTCTAACTTTAAGCGCCATCTCGATTGCGTACCACTCGATCTGGCTCCGGGGGCAGATTATAAACCGACTCTGGAAAGCGGTCGGCCAGGTATTTTATAATTGCATAGTGGGTTAAATTACCAATTACGGCGCCGCTGCTATCTAAAACCGGCACATTACGCACATGTTTTTCATGCATTAGATTGAGCGCCGCATTCGCCGGATCGGTGGAATTGACGCTGTAGGGATGAGGGGTCATAACTGTATCAATGGACTGATCCCACACCTCAGGCCGGTCCACCACCCTTAGCAGAATATCGCGATCTGTAAAAATGCCGGCCAGCTTGCCCTCGTTAGTGATAAAGGCGCAGTTATGGTTTTCCTGGCACATTTTTTCAATGGTCGCTCGAACCGGCGTGCCAATTTCTACCTCGGTAAATTCGGTCAAATTGAGATGGATAACCTTTTCCTGCCTCAAATCGTATTCAAGGCTCATACTCTCTCCTTAGTTATAGGTTTGTTAGAGTGAATGCTCTCTAATATTTTATACTGAGTTTTACAAAAACTAAAATAATCTGAGTGTATTTAAGGGGTTCTTTTGATGATTGGCGGAAACGTAGAGGTGGGGTAAAATAAAAAGCAACGTTGTTATTAACGAAAGGAACCACCTATGAAAATCCGTCCGACCAAAGGCTTAACTTTTGATGATGTGCTGCTTGTGCCCAAACGCTCCTCGGTGGCCTCGCGCCAAGATGTGGATACCTCCAGTTGGCTCACCCCGACCATTCGATTGCGGGCGCCGGTGGTGAGCGCCAACATGGACACCGTGACCGAAGCGCCGATGGCGATTGCCATGGCCCGCGCCGGTGGCATCGGCGTTATCCACCGCTTTATGACGGTTGAGCAGCAGGCTCGCCAGGTCGCAAGGGTCAAGCGGGTCGAGGGTTATATTGTAGAACATCCTCATGCCATTGATCAGGCTTCATCTATTGCCCAGGCCCGGATGTTGATGAAACGATTTGAGGTAGGCGGCCTGGTAGTGACCAACGGCAGCGATGAGTTGGTGGGGTTGATTACCCAGCGCGATATTTTGTTAGCTCCCGATGATCAAGCGCCGGTGGAGTCGGTGATGACCCGGCCTGACCAGATTATTAGCGCCACACCCGATACCACCCCCGAACAGGCGCGGGTTTTGCTACATGAGCATCGGTTGGAAAAACTGCCGGTGATTGATGCGCGGGGCCGGCTGGTCGGCCTGATTACGGCCCAAGATATTGTCAAGCAGGACCGTTATCCCAACGCCACCAAAGACAGTAAAGGCCGCTTGCGGGTGGGGGCCGCTATTGGGGTCAAACCCAACGATATTGAGCGGGCGGAGGCGCTGCTGGCCGCCGGGGCCGACTTGCTGGTGCTGGACATCGCTCACGGCCATGCCGATCACTGTATTCAGATGGTCAAAGCGTTACGGCATCACTTTCCCCAGGCCCAGATTGTGGCCGGGAATGTGGCCTCTAAAGAGGGGGCGTGTGAATTAGCCAGCGCCGGCGCTGATGCGATTAAAGTAGGCGTAGGTCCTGGCTCGATTTGTACCACCCGCGTTGTCACCGGGTTTGGCGTGCCGCAGTTAACGGCCATTATGGACAGCGTCGAAGGGGTGGCCGAGGCCGGAAAAGAGATTCCGATCATTGCCGATGGCGGCATCAAAGCGTCGGGTGATCTGGTTAAGGCCCTGGCAGCCGGGGCATCTACCGTGATGATTGGCAGCCTTTTTGCCGGCTGCGAGGAAGCGCCCGGCGCTACGGTGATCCGCGACGGGCAGAAGTTCAAGGTGGTACGGGGGATGGCCTCACTGGGGGCGGCGATGGGCCGCAAAGCCGTTGAGCAGGGCGAGGATGAAAGCGCCGAAAGCCAGGCCGATTGGGACAAGGTGGTGCCGGAAGGGGTGGAAGCGGTCGTGCCTTATCGCGGTCACGTGGAAGAACTGCTTTATCAACTGATCGGCGGGCTGCGCTCCGGCCTCAGCTACGGTGGGGCGCAAACCATTGTCGAGCTGCAAGCCAACGCCGAATTTATCGAAATCACCCCGGCCGGCATCCGCGAGAGCCGCTCGCACGACGTAGATAGGATATAATTGTGAATGGGGAATGAACATCCCTATTGGTCTCAAGGGGTGCTCTGGGGCCCGGGCGTATCCAGAGCCTCACGTACTTTGCGGGCCAATATATCTGAGGAAAAGGGTTTTTGCAGGAATAGCGGGTTGTGATCTAATGATCCTTGTTGCTGCTGGATATCGTTAGCGTAGCCGGAAATGTAGAGTATTTTGAGCAAAGGATAACTTTGCCGCAGACGCTCCCCCAGTTCCGGGCCGCTCATATCGGGCAGAATCACATCGGTAATAACCAGGTTGACTTGTGGGTTCTGTTGCCGGCAAATTTGCAAGGCTTCCTGGGCACAATTGGCTTCTAAGACTGTGTACCCCTGTTTCTGTAGATATTTCCGAGTAACCAGCCGAACATTGACTTCATCTTCAATTAACAAGATCGTTTCATTGCCGCTGGGCAGCAACACGGACAGGTTTGCCTGGGCTGGCTCCATTTTCATAGGAAGCTGAGGCAGATAAACTTTAAAGGTTGAGCCGTGGCCCAGTTGACTCTCGACCGAAATATACCCTCGATTTTGTTGAATAATGGCGTAAGTGGTAGACAGGCCCAAGCCCGTCCCCCGGCCTATATCTTTTGTAGTAAAAAATGGCTCAAAAATATGCATTTGAGTTTCGACGTCCATGCCTATGCCGGTATCAGTTATAGTTAACAAAACGTAAGGGCCAGGCGCTAACCCCAGCGATTGAAATAAATCAGATCCGGCCAAATCCACAAGATCGGTTTCAAGGGTGAGCTGCCCCCCCTGCGGCATAGCATCGCGCGCATTAATGACCAAATTCATGATGACCTGCTGAATTTGTCCGGGGTCAATTCGGATCCAGGCCGGGGCCGGACTCAACCGGGTAACCAAGTTAATACGTTCGCCAATCAGTCGGGTCAACATTTTTCCCATGGCCCCAATTACTTCGTTCAAGTTTAAGGCTTGGGCATTGAGCGGCTGCTGGCGGCTAAAGGCCAGCAATTGGTGGGTAAGGCTGGCCGCTTGTTGAGCAGCTTCGCTGATTTGTTCAACCTCGGTGCGGAGGTCAGCGGCGGCGAGATGATTGAGCAAGAACTCGGTCTGGCCCAGGATAACCGTCAGGATGTTGTTAAAATCATGGGCGATACCACCGGCCAGGCGGCCGACAGCCTCCATCTTTTGGGCCTGGCGTAGTTGGGTTTCCAATTGGCGGCACCTGGTCAGATCGCGGACCAGACCGATGAACATGCGCCGCCTGGCCAGGGAAAATTCACTTACCGCCAGGTCAAGCGGAAAGGTGGAGCCATCCTTGCGCCGTCCGGTTACTTCACGGCCCACGCCGATAATTTTAGGCTGGCCGGTTTGCCGGTAGTTGGCCAAATAGCTATCGTGCTGGCTGTGGTAGGGTTCGGGCATGAGTAGCTTGACATTTTGGCCGATCACTTCGGCGGCGCTATAACCAAAAATTCTCTCGGCAGCCGGATTAAAGGAATCAATTAACCCCTGCTCGTCAATGGTAATAATCCCATCTAAGGCATTTTCTACCACCGAATGCAGGCGACCCTCATTTTCTCTGAGAGACGCTTCGGCCCGGCGGCGCTCCAGAATTTCCCCTTTCAACTCCTGGGCATAGACGATAGCTTGTTGATAAGCCTCCTGGAGTCGCTGAACGGTCTCTTGCTGCGCCTCTTCTGCCTCTTTACGCGCTGTAATATCATTTTGGATGCCCACAAAATGAGTCAACCGGCCGGCGTCATCTCTAACGGGTGAAATCGTCAGTTCATTCCAAAAAGGCGTTCCATCTTTGCGATAGTTTTTAAGCACCACCCGGCACTCTCGTCCGTTTTGCAACGCATCACGAATTTGGACAGTGACGGTGGGATCGGTAGCGGGGCCTTGCAAAAAGCGGCAGTTGCGGCCCAAAATTTCAGCCTGGCTGTAGCCGGTAATTTCCTCAAAAGCCGGGTTACAATAAATAATGGGATAATCCGGCTGCTGCGCGTCAGCAATGATTATCCCATTACGAACAGCAGCAACCGCTCGATTCAGTATATACAGCGCTGCTTTGGCTTGGCTGGGTAAGGTATCGTTGGAGTTCACTATGGCTATCCTGCTATTCAGATCAGCCCCCCTTTTTCTACCATCGCTCATATTGGCATAGCGTGTGTAGGTGCGTCGCACTTTCAAAGTGCAACGCACCTTACTCCAATATGAGCGTCTACCATTATACCACAGAAATCCGTAAAGAGTATCATTCCAAGCAAAATAGGTGTGTTCAGATTTGGGGGCGAATTCGGTGGATAGCGTAGACAGACCCCCTCCCCAACCCTCCCCCGCAGCGGGGG
>JAKLJP010000037.1 GCA_023151115.1 Anaerolineae bacterium | reverse complement strand
ATTTACCCCTCCACAAGTTTGGTAGATTATACTTCAATCCACCTTAGCTCGTGGTCCAGTTTTTGGGGCCAATTATAGTATACGCTTCCCACCCCTTCCACCGACAGGCCGCCTCCAAAACCCTGATTGCCCAGATTCCCAGAAAAAGTGCTGTTAGCAATGGTAACTGTGCCTCTATTTAGCACAATGCGTCCACCGCCGCCATTGCCATCCAACGAACGGTTGCCCCGTACCTCGGCATTGGCGAGCGTCACCTGACTGCCACCAAAGACGTGCAGCTCAAAGCCGCCGCCTGTATCTTGCGCTGTATTGGTCAAGAATTGACTGCCCGAGATTACGAGGCGAGAATTACCCCGCACTTGCAGGAATAAACCCGCTCCAGTATCAGCGCCTCCCCCGTCATCAACAAAGGCCACGTTTTCTAATAGGATATAAGCGCTGTTGGAGATAACGCCGTTGAGACCTCCTCCCTGTGGTACAAATCCACCTTGCTTAAAAATAATATGTTTAACAGTTAAGGTCAGTACACTGGGATCAATGGTCATCACCGGCGCCCCAAACTCATTGGCTGTAGAGCGGGTGTTGGGGCCAACAAACTCAAATTTCGAGGTATCGGTATAAACGGTGGACGCGGAGCAACTTTCCCCACTTTTTACCTGCCAGCCTCCCTCGATTTCTAGATTTTTGGTAATCACCGGCCCGCCTGAGTTCCAGAAGGTACTGGCCATGACCATGATAATGTCCCCATTCTGCTCGGTTCCATCCAGCAAATCCCCGCCGCACCCTGGCCCTTTACCGCGACGGGCTGCTTCGGCAGTCAATTCCAGGAGAGCCAAACTTACAACCACTAGCAAAAAGGCCAATAATACAGCCAAACTGATTTGATGTCCCATAAAGATACCGCGACACTTCATAATTTTACTCTTCCTTTCCTGACAATTATTCCTTCTTGAAGTAAATTCTAGGGGAAGTTGATTATGAAGAGTTGACGGGGCAATTTGTTTTTGGGTATATCGGTAAATTTAAAGTAGTACAGATTATATCACAGCCCTATAGGAAAAAAGTAAGCTGCAAATTTGCTTTTTGGGGGCGGCATAGTCATCATGAACCAAAATTTACTCCCGTTTTGAGTTCCTTAGTTCCCTGGGAACTCATAGGAATTTGGGGAACTTATTTTTTTGATAATCGCTAAGGGGGGATTTATGACCATCCAACGTATTCACGGGGCCTGTCCCCACGACTGCCCGGACACCTGCGGCATCGTCACCGAAGTTGAGGACGGGCGGGCTGTCAACTTTTACGCCGACCCGGACCATCCCATTACCGAGGGCTGGCTGTGCGCCAAAGTGCGGCCTTACCTGGAGCGAGTCTACCACCCCGACCGTTTACAATACCCTTTGCGGCGAGTCGGCCCCAAAGGCAGCGGCCAGTGGGCACGCATCACCTGGGACGAAGCCATCAGTGAAATTGCCGGTCGCTGGCAGGAGATCATCGCCCAGTATGGCGCGGCGGCCATTTTACCCTACAGCTACAGCGGCACGCTCGGCCTGGTGCAGATGACCGTCACCAGCAGTCGCCTCTGGAACCGGCTGGGGGCCAGCCAGCTTGAGCGGGCCATTTGCGGGGCCGCCGCCGAATACGCCGTCGAAGCGACGTTGGGAGCCAGGCACAGCCAGCCTTATGAGGATGTGGCTCACAGCAAGCTGGTTATCATCTGGGGCCACAACCCGGTCAGCACTGCGCCGCACTTTATGCCCCAGCTCAAAAATGCTCAGCGTAACGGCTGCCGAGTGGTGGTGATTGATCCCCGCCGCACCCGCACCGCTCGCGGCGCTGATTGGCACCTGGCTCCTCTGCCCAACACCGATGGCGTGCTGGCTTTAGGCCTGGCCCACGTCATCGTAGCCGAAAAGCTGCATAATGAAAGCTGGCTGGAAAATCAGACCGTCGGCTGGCCGCAGCTAAAGGAACGTCTGGCCGCCTACGAACCGGCTCGCGTAGCCGCCATCACCGGCCTGCCGGAAACCGCCATTATTGACCTGGCCCGTCTTTACGCCACCACCCAGCCGGCCCTGATCAAATTTGCCGACGGCTTGCAGCGCCATCAGCATGGCGGGCAAACGGTCCGCGCCCTGCTGACCCTGCCCGCGCTGACCGGCCAGTATGGAGTGCGGGGCGGCGGTGTAGCCTACAGCACCAGCGGTTACTTCAAATGGGCCGGAGTTAGCCATGGGGAGAACTGCCCGCCCCCGGCCCGTAGCGTCAATATGAACCGCCTCGGCGCGGCGTTGACCGGCGAAGTAACCGACCCGCCGATTATGTCGCTCTATGTGTTTGGCTCCAACCCGGCAGCGATTGCCCCCAACGCCGGCAAAATTATCGAGGGTCTCCAACGGGAAGACCTCTTCACTGTCGTTCACGAATTATTTATGACCGATACCGCCGACTACGCCGACATTGTTCTGCCAGCCACCTCGCAGCTTGAGCACGCCGACCTGCATAAAGCCTACGGCCACACGATGCTGACCTACAATCACCCGGCTATTCCGCCGCTGGGTGAAAGCAAAAGCAATTGGGAGGTCATGAACCTATTGGCCGCAGCCCTCGGCTTTAAAGAACCCTGGCTGCATCAAAGCGTTGACGAAGTGATTGAAGAGATTCTGATGGCTTCGGCCCAACACAACCCGGCCTTTCGAGGGATTACCCTGGCCCAGCTCAAACAAGGCCGGCCTGTTCCCCTGGCGCTTGACTCGGCTACCCCCTTTGCCGATTTGCGATTTCCCACCTCTAGCGGCAAAGTAGAGCTGTTCTCTCAACGGTTGGCCGAGGCGGGACACGACCCGCTGCCCGGCTGGACAGACCCGCAGGAAGTGGTCAGCTATGACTCTGCCTCGCCTCCTCGCCTCCTCGCCCACTTCGCGTCGCCTCTCACCCTCATCTCCGGGGCCGCCCACCATTTTGTTACCAGCAGTATGGCCAACCAGCCCAGCTTACTGGAACGAGAGGGAACGCCGTTTGTGGAAATCAACCCCGCCGACGCCGCCATTCGCAGCATTACCGACGGCGACACGGTTGTAGTCGAAAATGAACGAGGCTGGTGTACCTTGCGGGCCGTTGTCACCGACGCGATCCGGCCCGGTGTGTTGGCCTCGCCCAAAGGTCGCTGGGCTAAGCTCGACGGCGGGCGCAACGTCAACTGGACCACCCCCGATGCCCTGGCCGACCTGGCCGGGCAGAGCACTTTTCACAGCAATCGGGTCTGGATCCGAAAGGCGGAAGATAGAAGATGGAGAATGGAAGATGGAAGATAGAACTGTTGTCCGGTTAGACTCGTCTACCGGCGTTCGTCCAGCGATGGAGTCGCCGGACTATAAAACTACGCCCGATTAATCGGGCTAAAGCCGGGTTGACCCGGCGCTGTTGGATAGCCCTGGCATTCATGCCGGGGCGGACATCAAAAAGAGGAGTGTTCACGAGCCAGAGCACGCCACCGATGATGAAAATGGAGTCCAAAGCTTGCTTTGCTTTTTTGGCAAACCAAGGTTTGCACTCCAGTCTATTTTCGAAGGAGTCCAAAGTGAACTTTAGCCTCCTCTTTTTTGGTAATGACGATGCGGTTTCTAATAGTCAATGGTCAACGGTTAATTGCTCATTGACCATTATTTCCCCCGCCCCCAGATAAACCAGCCAACGGCCAGACCGAGCAGCGGCAGTAAAACCAACGTCCAGACGTTGAAGATGGAAGCGCCGGAGGTTTCAACGGCTGCTCCAGCGGGGGTCGGCACAGAGGTAGGAGCAGGCTGCATGGCGACTGCCGTAGCCGTGCCGGTGGGTCTGGCAGTATCGGCTGGCCCTCTAACAATGATGGTTAGAGGTTCGGATTTCAATTTACCCAGCGTATAGACAGCTTGATATTCCCCCGGCGCCTCGTAAATGTAACTGGCGCTGTCGCCGCGTTTTGTCTCCGGATCACACGTGGCTAGATCAATACCCAGCGAGTCGCCGTTGCCAAACTCAAACTGAGCCGTCTGGCAGGCAGAAGCCCGGACCTCATCTATCCCGCCGCTCAGCGTCCCCCTAAAATTGACCTCCAACGGAGCGATACCTTCGGTCACATCGGCGGTGAGGGTGATGACGGCTTCGCCAGATTGAGGCGGTTCCGGCGTGCCGGCTGGCCCTCTGACGACGATGGTCAAAGGCTCCGATTTCAATTCACCCAGGGCATAGGTAACTTGATATTCCCCCGGCTCATCGAAAACGTAGTTGGCCGAGTCGCTGCGGTCCTTTGTCGGATCGCATGCTGCGGCCATCACGGTTAACGAATTACCGTCGCCAAATTCAAACTGCCCCGCCTGGCAGGCATACACTTGAGCTTCATCGGTTCCGCCGACCAGCGTTCCCGTAAAATTGACTTCCAAGGGGGCGATGCCTTCGGTCACATCGGCAGTGAGGAGAGGCGAGGAGGCGGGAGGCGAGGACGCGACAGACTGAGGCTGAGGAAAGGCTGTAGGCTCAGCCTTAGCCTCAGCCTCCTCATCCGCAACAGTTTCATAGGCCACCCCATCCAGCACCACAATCACCCGCTCGCCCAGGGCGAAATATTTGCCGGCGTCGGGCTGGTCGCCCAGGAACTCCAGGAACAGGTCGGACGGGAAGGGCAGTTGGGTGGTGGTCATCGTCGTTGGGTCGAAGGTGGTGTCGGTCCAAACGCCGTCTTTGAGCACAAAAGCTTTGTCGCCAACGGCGGTTACGGCCGTGGTGAGACCCGTTTCGCCGCCGGCGCCGGGGGTGGCGGTGGCCAATGGCAGGGCCATCGGAGCGGCGGCCAGTTCATTTTGTTCCACCGCTTTGTTGACCGCCGCATCGCCGGAAACTTCGGCGGCAGGGGCTTCCTGGGCCGCGGCATACTCGTCTTCGGCAAGCTGCTGCCGCCCTTCCTGGCTGAGGGCCAGCTCCGGCTCTTCAACCAGGAAAGAGGTATAGGGGGTGATAATGCCGTAGCGCACACTCAGGTTGACAATTTCATCAATCATTTCGCGATTTTCGCCGTGCAGCCGGATCTGGTTGAGCAGATAGCCCACTTTGCGGGTCGCCCACAGACGCGGAATAAATTCGGCGTTCCGATTGTTGGTGCCGGGGCCGCTGGCAAAACTGAGGTCATCAAAGCGGAAGGTGCGTTCCTGGCCGTTAATCTGGCCGGTCAGGCTGACAGCAGCCGGGCCGCCGTCGCGGTAGCGGCCGGTCACAATAAGCTGCGTTCCGGCAAACAAATCGGGCAGGGGGTAGGGGTAGGTATCTTCGAGGGTCACGCCGTCCACCGTCAGGGTCAGATCGGCCAGGACCGGGGTGCTGACTTTGGCGTAAAAGCTGCCGACGTGTTCGGCCACATTTTCGCTGGGGCGAACATAGGCGCTCACGCCGCGCTGTTCCTGGGCCAGGGTGTCGAGCAGGACTGTGTCCACGTCATCGCCCACGCCGAAGGGGAAGATACGCAGGTTGGGGCTGGCCGCGCCTTCGACATTGGCTAAAATTTGGGGCGTCTCGACCACGCCGCTGGTGGGCAGGCCGTCGGTCAAAAAGATGATGATGGTTGGCCGCTCCGGGTCGGCCCCCTGAATCGCTTCGAGCAGGGCGCGGTTGATGTCGGTGCTGCCTTCGGGCCGCAACTCCTCGACAAAACGGCGGGCTTCGGGCAGGGCCGAAATAGGTTCGGGACGGGTCGAAAAGCTGCGGACGCCGGTGCTAAAGGCGGTGATGTTGAAACGGTCGCCCTGGTTGAGATGGTCGAGCACGTACAGCAGCGCGTCGCGGGCCTGCTCCATCTTCTCCCCTTCCATCGAGCCGGACACGTCGAGGACCAAAATCACGTCTTTGTCTACCACCTGCTCGGCGTCTACATTGGGGGCGACCAGCAGGACAAAGAAACCGTCCTCGTCTCTGGCTTTGTAGCTGAGCAGGTTCACCCCGATGTCGTCCTGCGAAACGGTGTAGTAGAGGCTGAAGTCGGTGCTGGGCAGCACGTTGGCGTCTTCCCAGCCGACGACGGCCCCAAAGCGGCCCTCGCGGTTGACGCTGACCGGGTGGCTGGAGGAGTAGACGGCTTTGATGGCCTCGTTGGATTGGATGTTGACCGTGACCGAGACATCTTCCAACGGGCGGGCCGAGAAGCGCTCGGTGCTGAGCGGGTAGACGTAGTGAACCAGGCCGTTGTCTACGGGCAGAATTTCGGTGTATTCAATTTCGACGCGGCGGGTGTCGCCGGGGTCAATGGGGAAGATGCTGGCCTGGAACAGGTCGCGGCCCACGTATTCGAGCAGGGCCGGGTCGAGGCGGCGGCGCACAATGTCGTCGTAGATGCGGCGGGCTTCTTCTTTGGTGTAAAGCTGCCCTTCGACCCGCTGACCGTTGATCCACATGGCAAAGTCGCTGATGGCGGCATTTTCGGGTAGGGGGAAGATGTATGTCCCTTCCAGCGACCAGTGGCTGTCATTGCGGAAGGTTTGATCCACGCGGGTCGTCGCCACCTGGTCGGCGATGGTCACGTTGACCCGGTGGTTTTGCACGGTCAGGTAAGGCGTCTCGCGGAGGGGCGGCGGCGGGATGGGGCAGGGTTCGATGCAAATGGGCGGGTCAATGATGATAATGCCGTCGGCGCGGGCCGGGGTGGCCGGCGAGGCTAAGGCGAAGGCTGAGGCTAAGAGGAAAAGGGTTAATAGGGCGATAATGCGTTTCATGAGATCCTCCTTCGATGGGTCAGGGTAGCAGGGTAGCAGGGTAGCACGCCCTTCGGCGCACCCGAAGGGGTGAGGTAGCAGGTTGATAATCCACAACTTGCAACCCTGCAACTCTGCTACTTTGCTACTTGCTACTTTGCTACTTGCTACTTTGGTTACTTGCTTGTATGACGTTGGCTGAAAGGTTTTTGTTCCCCTTAAAACAGCAAAATGAGTCCTCAAAATTTGTCCATTATGTTATAATACCCCCAGAGGAAAAGTTAAGGGTGGTTTTCAAAGCAGCGCCTTACATCAATCCCTATATTGCCGGTAATCCCGTCCAGGGCGATTTTGGTTTCTTTGGCCGAGCCGATATTTTGCGCCAGGTGGAACAGGTTTTGGCTGCGCCAAATCAGAATGCAGTTGTTTTAGTTGGCCCGCGCCGGATTGGTAAGACCTCGATTTTGTTGCGGCTGCAAGAAAGTCTGCCCTCGGATCAATATACGGTTGTTTACCAGGACTTGCAGGACAAAGCTCACCAACCAATGGGCCACTTGTTGGCCGAATTAGCGGCTGAGATTGCCGATCATTTGAACATCGCTGAACCTGACTTGGTTTTTGATGATCAGGGGCGAATCTTTCAAAATGAATTTTTGTCCAGAGTTTATGAGGCTCTGCCAGATAAAGCCCAGCGCGTTGTCCTGCTTTTTGATGAATTTGATGTAGTAAACCCGGTCCAACGGGAGAATTTATCCGGCAACGCAGCCGCTAACCAACTTTTTGCCATGCTACGGCGTTGGTTACGAGAAGAGCCACGCCTGGCATTTATTTTTGCCCTGGGTCGAAATCTTAATGATTTGGACAGCGATTTTTTGGCAACCTTCAAAGGCGGTCAAACCATCAAAGTAACTGTTTTTTCCAGGGAAACTACCGTTAAGCTTATCACCGCCCCGGACAGCGTGCAATACACCCCCGAAGCCGTTGACCAAATTTATGCTTTGACTAACGGCCACCCTTATTTTACCCAACTGCTCTGTTCCCTCTGTTTTGATCAGACCCAGGATCAGCTCACAGCAGATGCCACACAACGGCCCCTCATCACGGCTCAAGATGTGGTCAGTCTCCTGCCTACCTTTTTTAGCCGGGGTGATAACATTTTTGCCTGGATTTGGGATGGGTTGCCGCCGGCCGAACGGATTGTGGCCTCAGCCTTGGCAGAACTGCTCAGGGATGATGAGGCGGTAGCCACTGAAGCTGAAATTGAAGCCACTTTGCAGAATAAAGGCGTCCAGGTAATTTTGCGTGATTTACAGGTGTCACCCAAAAAATTGGTAGAGTGGCAGTTATTACAACAGGTAGGGGAAGGTTACCGATTTTTGGTGCCGGTTTTGCGGCAGTGGATTCAGGCGCGCAAACGTTTTGCCGATGTTCGAGACGAACTTGACCAATTAGACCCGCACGCGCAGCGATATTTTGAGATTGCCAAATTAGAATATCAAAAAGATGATTTTGACACCGCCTTCAAAAATTTAGAAAGCACCTTGAGATTAAACCCAAATCATCTCCAGGCTCTCATTTTATCCGGCGATATTAAATTGCATACCGGTGATTTTGAAAAGGCGGCTCAGTTTTTTGAGGAGGCCTATCGCCAGGATGCCAGACAGGTTAAAACCAAATTTGAGAACGTCTTATCCCAATGGATTAAAGCATTGTTAGCCCAAGATAAACCGGTGCTGGCCTGGAATATCTACAAGCGTAGATTGGCCTTTTTCCCAGAACAGCCCGATATGCGGGATAAGATTAAAACGGGATTAGAGCAGCAAAGCCAAAATTTGATGGCTCAAGGAGACTTCGGGGGCGCCTGGGAAGCCTTGCAGAGCTTGTCCGAGCTTGATCCTCAAAGCGAATTAGTTGTCACCTTACCTCCGCGGCTTCTGGATATGATCTGGCGTCATAACTTTTATCGAAAGGTGAGCTACTTTTTGATTGCCTTATTAAATTCCCTGGGCTGGACCAGTGCGGTTTGGTTATTTACAATCTGGGCTAAAGTTCCTCCGCCCAATCTGGGGGTGACTCTGCTTATTTCCGGTATTTTTAGTGTTGTAGCTGCCTTTCCGGCTGATCCTGATATAAAAACAGAGCACTATTCATTAAAAGAATTTGTGATAGCGACGGCCACAACTATCATGAAGGCCATAGGAGATACCTGGAGGATTGGCTTCGTCGCTGCTATTTTAGGCTGGCTTATTGGCCAGGGCGTAAAATTAGTGGTACCGTCAAATGATGTTTATAACTATGTAGGTTTAACGATTATGGGACTTGTATTACTCTTTTGGCTATTTAGCAGAGGTATACAGGTTAAACGTGCTCTATTTCAGCCCTTAGTGCCACCACAGTGGCAGTCAAAATATCCGGGAGAACACCGTCATTGGTTAAAGCAGCTACTCTTATAGGGAAATCAATTAAAAGTCATACATCTGCTCCCGCTGGATAGCCATATCCAGCGGCTTAGGGCCAGGATTGACAAATCCTGGCCGAGCGAAATGTATGAACTTTAATTGGTTCGTCTATTAGATTAGCTATTGAGAGGAGTGTTCATGAACCTGTGGCACGCCACTGACGATGAAAATGCCTTGTTGCGGTCGGGGGTACCACAAAGGTATTATAATCTGTCGTCAACGGTCTATTTATGAGGAGCATAAGCTATGCCCAATCCCTTCATTCCCTTCCAAATCGCTACCAGTGAGCAGTTTATCAATCGCGCCGCCGAAGTAAAAACCATCCTGGAGCGAGTGGCCAAAGGAGCCAGCACCGGTATTGTCGGTAACCCGCACATCGGCAAAAGTTCCCTCCTGCGGCGTGTCAATGACCCGACTGTGATTGCCCAGTTTGTGCCAAACTCGGAACGATACATTTTTGTCGAGCTTGATTTTCAATCCTTCCAAAGCGACCACACCCCCAACGATTTCTGGCGGCATGTGCTGCGAGAAATCACGTTTAGTGCCGACCAGGACCTGAAAGAACGCATTCGGGTTTTGATGAAACCTAAAACTCTTGATGTGCAGGGGTTGTTGAGCACCTTCAATCATCTGGCCAACGCCGGGCAGCGAGTTGTTTTATTGGTTGACGAGTTTGATTACCTGTTCAACCTGCCCCACTTCAATACGCTCGATTTTTTGGGGCCGTTACGGGTGGTGGTTATGAAATCCCGCGGGTTAGTTCTAGTTACCGCTAGCCGCCTCTCGGTAGCGGAATTGAACGTCCAGTCCGAAAAATTAAAAGACAAAGTGCGCGGCTCTGATTTGCTCAACTACCTTGAGCCGGTCTTTGTGGGCAGTTTTGGTTCCGAGGTTGTGTTGGATTGGTTGAAGCGAGATATGCCAAATTCGTCGGCCATCGAGACCATCATCACCCTGGCCGGGCATCACCCCTTGTTGTTACAATTGGCCGGAGAACTTTATTACGAGGCCGATTTGACCAACGAGTTGACCCGCCGGCGGCTTGGCATACAATTTATCGAAAAAGCCGACACTCAGTTTCAAGATGTGTGGAACTATCTCAACCCCAAAGCGCAAGTGGCCCTGGTAATTTTGGCGCTGGATGAATTAAACAATCGTCTATCGTCGGGCGAAAAGTTTAGCCTGGAACAGAGAGACAAGTATCTGGTCTGGTACGATAGTGAAGTCAAACAAATGGTGCGACAAGGGACGCTGGAAATCAGCGCCACGGGGGGAGAGCGTATTGGCTCACAGGCCTTTCTGCACTGGATTTTTGACCACAAAATTGTCGGCACGCGGGGCGAACAGATTGAGGATTTCACTCAATGGCTTACTAACAAAGAATACAAATTGGGTGGACTGTTGACGCAGGAAGAGATTAATTGGCTGCAAAAGGTATGGCAGAAAATCCCCGACGGCTTAATTGATCTGGCTCGTAAAATTATTTTACCAAAGGCTTTGCAATGAATGAAGAAGCGGCTCTACGACATATTTTCCGTCGGCTGGCGGGCGGACAAAGTATTGCCTTGATCGCCCCCACCCAAGTTGATCCAACCAAACTATTGCAGCAGATCGGCAATCCTCAAATTTATTCGCTCTGGCTGCCCCAGGCCCCGCACTGGGTGTTTGATTATATTGCCGCTCGCCAATTCAAGGCCAATGAAACCGCCGCGGATTTTTGGCGGCGGGTCTGGCAATCGTTTGCCGGGCGAGCCGTAAATCAACCCTGGCACGGGCTCATCGAGGATTTAGCGGAAAGTTCAGGCTTAAAGTCTGATCGGATTCTGCGTCAACTTGACCAACGGGAAGGCAAACTGGTTTTATTGTTGGATGACCTGGATCAACTGGCCGAAAACCCACGCCTGTTCACGCCGGATTTGCTGGGACCGCTGCGCTCGCTTTCGAGTCGCCACCAGAGCTTTAGCGTCGTATTTACCAGTCAACGTCGCTTAAGTGAACTAAATCGGCTGGTAGCAATGTCGGGATCGCCGCCGTTTAATAATTTCAACGAGATTCTATTGAGCGAGTTTGCAGCAACATAAGCAACCCTACCCCCCCCAATTCCCCCGCGCTTCTTCTCCCAACTGCCGGCAGAAGTCCAGCAAATCGTCCAGCAGGGCCTCACGGTTTTGGCGATGGACCGGCGGTGAGCCGTCGCCGTAGGAGAAAAAATAATGGTCGCCGGCGGCTACGCGGATTTGGTCGTCGCTGAGGCCAAATTCGTCCAGCAAATAAAGCATGTTATCCAGCCCTACCAGCCGGTCTTTATCACCCAACGCCACCCGAAAACGGAACCAATCGGCCCGCTGTGGGCGAGTCGGGCTGGCCCCCAATACGTAGAGCGTTTGGGCCAGCGTGCCAAAGGGAGTGCGGGCAAAAACGCGGACGTGCTCTTTTTTTACTTCGGGGCTGGCCCCGGCGGCTAAAATCTCCATAATGTGCGGGGCCAGCGCATTTTTGACGGCGGCGAATGAGGGGATACGGATGCCCGTTCCGACCGTTTTGAAAAACGCCTGGCGCTGGGTGTCGTTGCAGAACAGGGCCGGGGCCAGAGCGTAAAAACCGTAGGCGTCGCCGCGCCAGCCGATTTCTTCTTTAAAGAAAAGGGCCGCCGCGCCCATCGAGTGGCCGACAAAGAGGTAAAAAGGTTTGCCGCGCCGCCGCCGGGGGGTCGGCCAGAACTTGAGGGTGCGCAGCCACAGCTCAATTGCTCTAATCAGAGCCGCCGGGGTACACTGCTCGGCTTCGGGAGTGTCGTTGATAAAGGGCGACATACCAAAGCCGTTCACGTCGAGGTTGAAACAGACCAGCCGCTTGTGCGCCGCGGCCAGGCGCAGCGGCAGATTTTCCCAGATGCGGTGAGTGCCGTCCCAGCCGTGCAGAAAAAAAACATAGCCGTCGGCCTCAACCAACGCCTCGGCCAAATCTTTATAGCCATCGGGGAATTTGTAATACATGGCCCGCCAGTACAGATCAACCAGGCCGGTTTGCTGGCGGAACTGCTCCAACGCGGCCAAATCAAGGCCCAAATTCTGGCGGGCCAGGCTTGACAGGTGAAAGGCTTCCACCGTCACCTGCTGATGCCGGTAATGCACCGCCGTCGAAATTTTGGCTTGTCTCACTAACTCTGACTCCTACAACCTTGAGGCATTTCCAGGAAATACGTCTTGCGTGTTGCGTCTTACGTCACATAAAGCTCACGGAAGACGCAAGACGCAACACGTTTTGGCTTATTTAAATCTGGAAACTCCCCCTATCAACATATCCATTATACCATCCAATCAAGGCCCGCCAAGTTGCCGGGTGATTCTTGGGGATGCGTATCTACCTGTGCTATAATGGCCCGCTGTGGTAATCCCCCTTCCATAAGGAGCTGAAATGAGTCAATATTACCCTCAGTCGGGGCCATTTTACCCGCCTGAAAATGATCCTGAAGAAGATTATATCTACGACGAGGATGACTACGAATATGAAGAAGAGGGCGGCGGTCCTGGCGACTCGTTACTCCGGCGCGCGCTCATCTTTCTGGCCGGCGGCTGTTTGGTTTTTTTATGTATGGGCTGCTGCGGTCTGGTAGCGGCCGGCGCTTTGGCGGTGGACCCATCCAGCCTGTTTGCGCCCACCCCCATTCCCGGCAGCGATTTGGGCCTTTCTTTTCAAGACCCAGCCTTACCCGACGAGTCAGTTGTCAATGAAAAAGGCATGCGGCTAACGATCATTGACGTTAATCGCAATGCCGCCCTGCCTACCGTCCCGGCCGTTGAGGGCCGCGAGTTAATCATCGTCACCGTCGAGATGGTCAACTTGGGCGAAGAAGAGGCTGACTTCAACGAGCGCGATTTTCTGCTGTTGAACGCTTTTGAAGAAGCCTACCAACCGTTGGCCGGCGACGTGGTAGACGGCGCGTTGGGGCGCGGCTCTTTGCCGCCCGGCGAGGGGCTAGAAGGCCGGCTGGCCTTTGAAGTGATCGCCGGGGAGCGTGATCTGGTGCTCACCTGGGATGACGGCGGCGGGGGGCGGTACATCTTTTTGGAATGAGATGAGAGGCGAGGGGGCGTGAGGCGAGGACGCGAAGAGAATTATTTTTCGCCTCACGCTTCCTCGCGTCCTCGCCTCACTGAGGGGGACAAAATGCTCAAACTACTTATCGCCAGCAACAACCATAACAAAGTCAAAGAATATCAAGAAATTCTGGCCGACCTGCCGGTGGCGGTGACATACCTGGCCGACGAGGGCATTACCCTTGACCCGGAGGAAACCGGCGTAACCTTTGAGGAAAACGCCATCATTAAAGCCGAGGCCTTTGCCCAAGCCAGCGGCCTGCTCACCCTGGCCGACGACTCCGGTTTGGAAGTGGACGCCCTCGGTGGTGAGCCGGGGGTCTACTCGGCCCGCTACGAGGGCACGGCCAAAGATGACCACGTGGGCCGCTGCCATCTGGTGCTGGACAAGCTGGCGGCAAAAAACGTGCCCTGGGAACAGCGCACTGCCCGCTTCCGCTGTGTCATCGCCCTGGCCACCCCGGAGCGGTTGATTGGCACGGTTGAAGGGACGGTGGAGGGCATTATTGATTACGAACTCAAAGGCAGCAACGGGTTTGGCTACGATCCCATCTTTTTTGTGCCGGAGTTGAACCAAACTCTGGGTCAAGCGCCGGGGGCGGTGAAACATCAAATCAGCCACCGCGGCCGGGCCGGGCGGGCGGCGGCGGAGGTGATTCAGGCGCTGGTGAATGGCAAAGGGTGATATAATAAAGAGAACAGGGGCTTATCAGAGTATTGAGGCAAACCGATTAATTACTTGCTTGAAGGAGGATTTATGCCCAAACGCTACAATCTGGGAAAAATTCGTCGCCTTCTTGCCGAAGGATTTGATGATGCTGATTTGCGCAACTTCTGTTTTGATACGCCAGATTTCAGACCTGTTTACCATGAATTATCTCAAGCTACCGGCAAGCGTGAAATTATTAGCCACTTGCTTGAGTATGCCGATCAGCAGTCGAAAATAGATATCCTCTTGTCCTGGGCTAAAGAACACAACCCGGCCAAATACGAACAACATCAGCCTTACTATTTCCCTACTGGTCCATTATCGGATTTCCCCGCCCCAAAAAACGAACCAGTTTCGTTCAAGCGTGTGACTCCTTACGCTTTGCTCGGCGGGGTTATTTCCCTGATCGTCATCAGTTTCATATTCAATATCTCCCCATTTCCGTCATTTTCAACAGCCACTATAACCGATCAATTGACCACCGAAATAGACAATCAGGATGCGGTCAGTTCCCCCGAACCAACAACAATACCCACAGTAGTAAAGCTCCAGGAGATTCTCTCATTTCGGGATGATTTCAGTTCAAATGGACACAGCTGGGATGTAGAACCGTTCGATGATGATTTGGCGAGTGGGCAACTACAAATTATCGGCGGTACGTATCATTGGACAATCATCTCCAAGCAAAATGATATATTTTATTCCGAGCCAATCCCCAACTTTTCCACCAAAGATTTTTGGCTTGAATTCGATGCCACCCTTGATGCGCCATCCAACGACGCCGGAATTGCGATTTTATTCCGCTTACAGGATGACAATAATTATTATCGAGTCAACTTTGACAATCAGGGCGCTTACAATGTTCAGATAAGGCAAAATGGCAAGATCATTGATCTTGAGTTCTCAACGGTTAGCGATAATATTAAACTTAACCTAAAACTCGTCAACCGTTTGGCTATCCGAGTTGTAGACTCAAATTTTACTCTTTATGCTAATGACCGGGAACTGGCTACCGTAACGGACTCGACCTTTACTGAGGCGGGTGAAATTTACCTGGTCGTGTATCAACCGGCCAATCAAACTACTGTCGCCGATTTTGATAACCTGATGATTACCGAACTCGTTCCCGACGACAAAGTGCCGGAAATCCGAACCACGGCGACAGCCAGAGTGGTTGCCCCAACTGCTACCGCCGCTGCCCGCAGGACCGCTATGGCTAATGCCGTAGTAGTGGTGGACGAAGATTTTGGTTCAAATATGAGAGGATGGCAGACAAAACCCAGGTCGGGCCAAAAGGGGGATTATTACTATGAGTTTACTGACGACGGCCAATACCGGCTGACCATCAAATCCAAGCAGGGCACAGGTTCTTGGGTGCAGGTTCCTGGTCTTTCCCTTAGAGATTTCCGATTGCGGTTTGAGGCCACCATCAGCGAAGCTCCTGATAATTATGGGGAAGTAAATATTTCAATCGCCTTCCGAGAAAATGAAGCGAATGACCTTTACCAGCTTGATTTTGAAGAAAATACCTATGCCCTTTGGTTAAAACAAGATGAAAATTTTGAAAAAAAGAAGAGTTTTACGAGTGACGCCTTCAAACTGGATCAAGGTATAACGAATACATTTGAGATTTTGGTAACAGATACAAATTTTACCATTTATGCCAATAGCCAGGAGTTAGCCACTATATCTGATCCAACTTTGAATGAGCCAGGCTCGATATGGCTGGGGATTGGCCTGGACAGCGGAGAAGAAGTTTTAAAAGTTGATTTTGATAATCTGGTTATCGAAGAACTACCGTTGGCCAGACCGAAATCTGAGATCGAAACCGCCGTTACTGCTACGGCCAATGCCATGACCCTAGCCCGGCTTGCACCTACGGCCACCGCCATAGCGCAGGCCACTGCTATTGCCAATGCCACTATCTTGTTTGAGGAGGATTTTAGCTCAAACGTCCAGGGTTGGGATGCAGAATTTCATGACGATGAGTATTCGATTAGCGAAGCTCAAATTGATGGCGGCAAACTTCGGTGGCGAGTCGAATCAAAACAGGCTGTAACCAAACATGTAACGGTTCCTACCAAACCTGCCAAGGATTTCTATCTCCAATTCGAAGCCACTATTGTTGAGATAGCTAGCCAAGGCGACGATATCGGCATAGGTCTCCAATTTCGGCGGAATGATGGGAATTATTACCATCTCCTCTTCAAAGAGGAGGGGATGTATAGACTGGACGCGAGGAAAGATGGACAGTGGATAAAGCCGCGTCCTCAAGCCGACACATTCAGCAAGTTCATCAATCTGAAACCAGGAGAAACCAATACGTTTGCTCTCCTGGCTAAGGATTCGAAATTTACAATTTATGCTAACGGTCAAGAGCTAATAACAACAAAGCCGGATATTACTTTAACAGAGACCGGTGAGATAGCTTTAGCGGTTAGTCTATTTGAGGCAGACCAAACCCTTATCGTTGAATTTGATAATTTGGTCATCAAGGAAACGCCATAGAACCTCAAAGGAAGTACTTACGCCAAAGCTGGCGGTTAGGGTGTATCAAAGGGGGTGATTTCGTTGCTCTGGCTGCGCTGCGCCCGTGCAACCCAGCCGGGAGCCGAACCGACTTTCTGCCCCAGAATCAGGTTCAACTGGGCGGCATGCTCCTGAACATGGCGCATGGTGTACAATAATAACTCGGCAAAGCTGACCTCGCCCCACGAGAATTGGCAGCGTTGGCGGGCCTTTTCGTCCGACATCGCTTCCAGCGTCGCCTGGCACTTCCGGCGGCAGTGATCGAGATAGCTTTGTAGTTCGCCTTTGGTATACTGCTGCCAAATAATTGTTCTCCAAAAGGTGTCCATTTCAAGCCCCCCGGCACAAGAATCAGATAGCCAGCTATTTTTGAATCTCACTGGTGCAAACTGAGTCAAGCTGCCAATGCTTGAGGTTCGGGAAAAGTAATGGTTACAATCGGCTTTGGTAGAGTGTGGGTTTCAGCCCACTGAAACAGAGGATGAATAAGGTCTTCAACTTGTTGAGCGACGGTCCAATCCAACACTGCATTACCACAGTAAGGGCAGATAGACACAGCCGGTATTCCAGTCACGGTTACGGTCACACCGGCCCGGCGAAAGACTTGAGTGGCGACGCCATTTTTTTGTGTTTCGTTAGCACAAACTGAACATTTCATCTTTTCTTCCCTTTGCTTCCTTTTCTGCGAACATTAGCAATCCACTGGCCTTTATCGGGAATGTAGGCCGTGACAATCACGCCCTCTATCGGAGTATCCTCTACCACAATATGTGCAGGCAAATTGCACTCTGGTAATATGCCATGCAACAACCCCCGTTGATTATCGGGATATATTTCTATCACTTCTCCACGTTCAAAAACATAGCGCAAATCTGCCAGTAGTAGTCCATCCTTAAAAGCCTCAATCTGAGCATGAGAAGTAATGCGCAAAGGACGCTTCCCTGAAGCAACATCAGCGCGTAACTTTTCAATATCAAATTTTCCAGACTCACCAAACCCGATAACCTTTGCCACCACTCTGCCTCAATCATAAAGCATTATACCAACATTCCCATCCCTCTGCTAATCAAAATTTAGAAAAAGGGCAAGTCCGCCGAGGGCTGGAAGCCCCCGGCTATAACAGGTGAAAGCCGGTTCAAAACCGGCTCAAAGGGACATTTTTAGCCTGCTTCAGCGGGCTTTCACCTGGCTGAGCCGGGCGTTTCAACGCTCGACGGATGCCGATTAGCCCATCACGATTTAAGGTAAAGCCACCAATGAGGCTTGCCCTTTTTGTTTGCCCCTCCCAAGTGACCCCGCCTATGACTTCCGGCACTATCGCATGTGACCCTTCATCGGGCAAAATGGGAGCATAAAAAGAACAGACCGGAGACCGGAGACGGGGTACCGGGTTTTATGCCCCGTCCCTCGTCCCCGGTCAACCAACAGGGGGACAATCATCATGCAGACAAGCAGCAACATTATCGAAATCAAAAACGTGGTCAAAAGCTTTCCGGTCGGGGATAAGAACGTGACCATTCTCAAAGGCGTTTCCTTTGACGTGAAACAGGGTGAGTTTGTATCCATCGTCGGGCCGTCGGGCAACGGCAAATCTACCCTGCTCAACATGATTACCGGCATTGACCGGCCTTCGGAGGGCGAGGTCATCGTCACCGGGCAGGAAGTCCACCACATGAGCGAAAACAAATTGGCGGCCTGGCGGGGGGAGAATGTCGGCGTCATCTTTCAGTTTTTTCAGATGCTGCCGGCCTTGAGCTTGCTACAAAACGTAGTCATGCCGATGGATTTTGCCAACAAATACACGCCCAAAGAACGGCGTGAACGGGCGATGAGTTTGTTGGAAATGGTCGGCTTGGCCGACCAGGCCGAGAAACTGCCGAGCATGGTTTCCGGGGGACAGCAGCAGCGGGCCGCCATTGCCCGCGCCCTGGCCAACGACCCGCCCCTCCTGGTCGGCGATGAACCCACCGGCAACCTCGACTCGCGCATGGCCGGCGAGGTCTTCGACCTCTTTAGCCAACTGGTCAGCCAGGGCAAAACCATGATTATGGTCACGCACGACAAAGAACTGGCCCGGCGCGTGCCGCGTGTGGTGGAAATAATGGATGGGAAGATTACCAGAGACGAGCGATTTTAGATTTACGATTTACGATTTTGGATTTACGATTTATTGTGGTGCGTGTTGCGTCTTCCGTTTAATTTTTACGTATCACGCAAGACGTAAAATTTGCAAACAAAGGGGGTCACAATCCAATGGGAGTCATCTGGCGCAAAGTCTGGTCTGATTTGTGGCATCATAAAGTACGGACGCTGCTGGCAGTGCTGAGCATTGCCGCCGGAGTGTTTGCCGTCGGGGCGATTTTTGGCGAGGCTGACCAACTGCTTTCGGGCATGGACGCGGCCCACCGGGCCGTGTTGCCCTCGCACATTAACCTGACCTTGCAGGATCGGATTGACCGGGATACGGCCATTCGCCTGAAAAACATCGAGGGGGTGGTGGATATCGAAGTGCTCAACCAGGTTTCGACCCGCTATAAGCTTCAGCCCCAGGATGAGTGGGAAGCAGCCGTGCTGATCATGCGCGACGATTTTGAAGATCAGACTTATGATTTACTGCAACTCAAAGCTGGAACCTGGCCTGAAAAAGACAATATCGGCGTTGACCGCTCGGCCAGCGACTTTTACCACATCAACCTGGGCGACAAGATTATCTTTGAGCTGGACAAAACCGACCGGGCGCTGACCGTCAGCGGCAAAATCCGCCACCCCTTTGTCCCGCCGCCCTCTTTCGGCGGCGAGCCGCGCTTTTTTGTAGACGCGCAGGGCCTGGAACGCTTCAATATCCCCGAAGGCGAATTTAACCAACTGCTGGTACAGGTCGAACCGTACAGCCCCGAATTTGCCCGCCAGATTGCCTCGGAAATCAAAGAGAATTTGGGCAAAGAGGACATCCGGGTGGGCGGAGCCATCTATCAGAACCCCGACGAGCATTGGGGCCGCCTCTTTGTCGAAGGCTTTAACTTTGTGCTGCAAATTCTGGCGGTCATCTCGCTGATTATGAGCGTCATCCTCGTAACCAACACCATGACCGCCATTATCACCGAGCAAATCAACCAGATTGGCATCATCAAAGCGGTCGGTGGCAGCACCGCCACCATTCTCAAAATCTACCTGACTACTGTGCTGGTTTACGGCCTGCTGGCCTTTGCCGTCTCGCTGCTGCCGGGAGCGTGGGTGGCCTACACCCTGACCCGCACCTTTCTAAATTTGTTCAATATTGATTTTGATAGCTTCCAAATCTCAACTGTCGCCTTGACCTGGCAGGCTGTGGCCGCGCTGCTGATTCCGCTGCTGGCGGCCCTACGCCCTGTGTTGAGTGGAGCGGGTATTACCGTACGCCAGGCCATTGCCAGCTACGGCCTCGGCGGCGACTTTGGCTCCAACTGGCTCGACCGCTGGGTGGAGCGAGTGGGCCGGCGCTTCTTTTCCTCGCCCTACGCCATCGCCCTGGCCAATATGTTCCGGCGCAAAGGTCGCTTATTGCTGACCCAACTGGTGCTGATTACTGCCGGCACGATGTTTTTAATGGTCGTCAGCCTGGCCGCCTCAACCGATTTGACCGTGACCAACGACCTGAACCGGCGAGCCTACGATGTCCGAATCAATTTTGAAGACCGCCAGCGGGCCGACCGGCTGGTGAAAATGGCCCAAACCGTACCGGGCGTCGAAGGGGCCGAAGTCTGGCTGACCCAACCTGTCTCCATCCTCAAGGAAGGTCAGCGCTTGCGTGACGCCGGAGTTAGCGCCGATTTGACCGGCCTGCCCGCCGGCACGCCCACCTACCGCCCCATGATTGTCGCCGGGCGCTGGATCGAGCCGGGTGATGAACGAGTCATTGTGGTCAGCAAAGACGCCGCCGACGACAACGGCTTTAGCGTCGGCCAGATGGTGACCCTAAATCTGAACGGCCTGGGCCAAAATGTGGAATGGGAAATCATCGGCATTTACCAAACTGCTTTTAACGACAACTTTGGCAGCGTGCCTATCTTCGCTCCCCTCGAGACCGTCTATGATGTGACCAACAAGCATAATCGCGGCACCCGGCTGCTGGTGCAGACCGATCAGCACGATGAGTCTTATCTGGCAGACATCTCCAATCAACTGCAAACCATGTTTGAAGAACGCAATATGGAGTTGCAGCTTCAAGGAACCGGCACCACCTTTGAAGACCGCCAGTTTGCCGATAGCCAGTACGCTATCAACATCAATATGCTGCTGATGCTGGCCGTCATCGTGGCCCTGGTCGGCGGGATTGGCTTGATGGGCGCGCTGTCCATCAGCGTGGTCGAGCGCACCCGCGAGATTGGGGTGATGCGGGCCATTGGGGCGGGTTCCCGCTCGATTATGGGTATGTTTGTGATGGAAGGGGTCTTGCAAGGATTGTTCAGTTGGGCCGTAGCCGTGCCTCTGTCGTATCTCATCGGCTACCCGGTGGCCCAACAGTTGGGCCAGACCATGCTGGATATTGACCTGGATTATAGTTATAACTATGGGGCGGTCTTGATCTGGCTGGGGGTTATCCTGGTCATCGCAGCCCTGGCCGCCATTGTTCCGGCCCGCAGCGCCACCCGCATCAGCGTGCGGGAGAGTTTGGCCTATGCTTGAGTGACCGCCGATAGCTGACTGTTCATGCAGATGAGTTTACCAATAGCCATACTTCCTCTACAGGAAAACCTTTACAGCACTAATTCCCAGGTCTCCCCAACCAAATCTTGACCAAAACTGTGGTGGGCCTCCTCATGCACCAATTGGAAGCCGGCCTCTTGGTAGATATGGCGAGCGGCCAACAAAATGTTGTTGGTCCAGAGGGTAATTTTGTCGTAACCGGCCTGCCGGGCGAAGCCAATACACTCGTTGACCAACCGAGCGCCAATGCCCAGTCCACGCGCTTTGGGTTCGACCAGCAGCAGGCGCAATTTAGCCACGCGCTCCGATTGTTTTACCAGAAACACCGAACCCACATTCTCGCCATTTTTCTCGGCAATCCAGCAGCGCTCCCGTTGGGGATCGAAGTTCTGAATAAATTGGGCCACAATCTCTGCCACCAGCGCCTCGAACTGCTCATTCCAGCCGTACTCCTCAGCATACAGCGCCCCATGCCGCTGTACCACCCAGCCCATATCGCCGGGCCGGTGAGGCCGCAGAATATAAGGGACTTTCTGCTCCGGCGGTGCGCCAAGCAGCCCCTTGATGGTCTGCATCGCCTCGACCAGCCGGTTTTGTTCAGCCGGGGATAGCTCATTGAGCATCGTTTCGATCTGGTGGTGTGAGCTGGCGTTGAGGGCAGCAAAAGCGGCTTGCCCCGCCTCGGTCAGCCACAACAGGCTTTGCCGGCCATCAGTGGCCGATGGCTGCTTGTCAATCAGGCCGTTCCTACTAAAATTGCGCAGCATCCGGCTGAGATACCCTGCGTCCAGCCCCAATTCCTGCCCCAATTCGGTGGCTGTGGGTTTTTCTCGCTGAGCCAGTTCATAAATAACACGGGCTTCGGTCAGGGAAAAGGGGCTGCGTAATAAATTTTCCTGCAAAAGGCCAATCTGCCGGGTGTAAAAGCGATTGAATTGGCGCACCGCTTCAACCCGCTGCTGGAGATTTGTTTCAATCATGAGGGACGCCTTTTGAACTGTTTTGGTTAAAGCATTATCCCATATTTACTTGACTCTGTCAAGTAAATTACCTTTGAATATCTCTTCGGTACTTTTAAAGAGAGAACGTTTGTGCTATCATGTCGAATGAAAGTTTTCCTTTTGGTTTTGGGGATCATCAATTTATGCGCTATCAAACTTATATTCCTCGGCCACCGCTGGCGAATTTTGTCGAGTTGTTCTGGTGGTATGAATCTGACCGGGTAATCCACACCAAAGAGCGCGTGCTGCCAACGGGCGCGGTGCAGCTTATCATCAATCTGCACGAAGATGTTATTCGGACGTACAACCCCCATAACCCCGAACAGTTTCAGAGCTTTCTCGGCTGCTTGGTGGCCGGCCCCTATACCGAGTTCACCGTTATTGATACCGCCAGCCAGGTTTCCACGCTGGGGGTCAGTTTTAAGCCCGGCGGGTCTTTTCCTTTCCTCAAATTACCCACCTGTGAACTGCAAAACATGGATGTGTCGCTGGATACGCTGTGGGCAGCAGCGGCCAGTTGCCTACGGGAACAGTTGCTCGAAGCTGCCACGCCGAGAGCCAGGTTTCGCCTCCTGGAACGGGCCTTATTGGCCCAGCTTACCGAATCTCCGGCCCCGCATCCTGCCGTCGCCTTTGCCGTGCGGGAACTCCAAAAACCCATCATCCCTCCCATCTCGACGGTCACTGACCAAATTGGCCTCAGTCCGCGCTGCTTTATCCAACATTTCCGGCAAGAAGTCGGCCTGACGCCCAAACTGTTTAGCCGTGTCCAGCGTTTCCAGAGGGTGCTGCTCCGCCTCCAACCAGACCAGGCTGTTGATTGGGCTGACGTGGCCCTTAGCTGCGGCTATTTCGACCAGGCCCACTTTATCCACGATTTTCAGGCTTTCTCCGGCCTCAACCCCACCACCTACCTGGCCCAGCGGAACGGGCATTATAACCATGTGTTGCTGCCCGATTAAGGTCAAAATTTTACAATACAAGTGGGTTGTCTTCGGTTATAATGAATCCGTATAATAATAAATTGGCTTAAAACGGAGGTCACGTGAGTACATTTTACAAACCGAATAACTATAGCACCGTCTCGCCCTATTTGATTGTGGAGGGAGCGAGCGCCACCCTTGACTTTCTCAAGCGCGTCTTTGGCGCGGTTGAACTGCGCCGCTTCCCCGATGCCGCTGGAAAGCTTATGCACGCCGAAGTTCGGATTGATGATACGGTCGTGATGATCGCGGATGGCGGCGAGGGCTGGCCGCCCGTACCCTCTCACGTGCATATCTATGTAAGCGACGTTGCTGAAACCTATAGACACGCTCTTGAAGCAGGAGCGACGTCGGTGCAAGAACCGGTGAAGAAGGGTGATGAAGACAAACGGGGAGGCGTGAAGGACGCCGGGGGTACTACGTGGTGGATAGCTACCAAGATGGAGTAGCAAGGATGAATTGCGCTCCATATTAAAGATGTGGGGCTAGAGCAGCCCCAAATCCTGCGCCCGCAAGGCCGCCTGAGTGCGGTCGCGGGCGCCGATTTTTTGCAGGATGGTGGTGACGTAATTTTTGACGGTGCCTTCGGCCAGGCTGAGCTTGAGGGCGATCTCGCGGTTGGTCAGGCTTTGGCCCATCAGCCGTAGAATTTCGACTTCGCGCTCGGACAGCGGTTCGGGCAGGGTCGAGTCCAACGGACGAGCGGGCGCAGCCAGCCGGGCAAACTCGGCCACCACCTTGCGGGCCACCGACGGCTCGATCAGCGCGCCGCCGGCTACCACCGTCCGAATAGCCTCGGCCAATTCCTGGCCCGACACCGCCTTGAGCAGATACCCCAGCGCCCCGGCCCGCAGCCCATCGAAAACATAAGCATCGTCGTCAAAGGTAGTCAGGATAATGACCCGCGCTTCGGGCCAGCGGGCGCACAAACGCCAGGTTGCCTCCACCCCATCCATCACCGGCATGCGGATGTCCATCAACACCACGTCGGGCTGGAGGCTGGCATAACTTTCTAGGGCCGCCTGACCGTCCCCAGCCTCTCCGACCACGGCCAAATCCGGCTCCAACTCCAGCAGGGTGCGCAAACCGTCGCGCATTAGACGTTGATCGTCAACCAATAAAACTCGAATAGGCTCAGCCACAGGCAGCTCCTACTCGGGTAGGGGGTTGGCCAGTTGGGGCCGCAAGTCAGGCTTGTGCTTGACCAACCCACACGGACAGGTCAGCTTCCAGCCACACGATTTTGGGGTCGTCATCTGGCGGGGCAATTCAGCCGCCTGCGGTAAAGGCAAATGGAAACAAATTTGCGTTCCCGCGCCGGGGTGGGTTTCCAGGTGAAACTCGCCGTTCAGGTGAGCCGCTCGCTCGCGCAGGCCAGCCAGCCCAAAGCCGGCAGGATTGGTTTCGGAGACAAAGCCCAGGCCGTCATCCTTAATCAGCAAGGTAATCACCTCCTGCTCCAGGGCCAATTCCAACCAGACTTGTTGGGCCTGGGCGTGGCGATGGACATTGGTCAGGCTCTCCTGGGCTACCCGGTAAAGGGCCAGACGGTAGGCTTCGGGCAAAGGGGGAAGTTCGTCGGGTAATAACCAGTTGACTTTTATCCCGGTCGCGTTCTCAAAGCCAGTCACCAGCCGGGTCAGGGTCGTTGGCAGCGATAGGTCAGCCGCGAGCGGGGTACGCAGGGTGGCGACGGTGTGACGCAGTTCGGCCAATGCCTCGACGACCTCTCCATGAACGGTGTTGATCATCTTGGCGGCGCGTTGGGGGTTGGTGGGAATCAGGCGCTCGGCCCCTTCCAGTTGCACGGCGGCTACGGTCAGGCGATGGCCCAGAGCGTCGTGCATCTCGCGGGCCAGCCGGTTGCGTTCCTGGGATACGGCCAGTTCTTCAACGCGAGCGGCATATGCTTGCAACTGTTGATGGGCGGTCTGTAGTTCTGCCAATAATGCTTCACTGCGGCGCTGCGCAGCGGTGACGTGCGCCAATGAATAGGCAAACGTGCCACAGAAAATATACCCCACTGAATACGGCAGCGAAACCATCCAGCCATGATTATCCCATTTGGGCGAAATTGTGCAATGAAAAGTATTGATGGCAATAAAGACCACCATCCATAGCAGTGCGCTGCGCGGATGGATGGCCAGCGGGGCCATGACGCTTAACACACAAAACAGCATGGGCAGCATCAATGAACCGGGGCGTACCAGCAGCATGGCCGCCACCAGCGTGGTCTGCAAGCCTAAAAAGACATGGCTCTGCCAGCTAAAGGGTTTAAGATAAGGTTTGGCTACCAGGAGAAGACCAAAAACAAGCAGCAGTCCGACCGTGACCGGCTGAGTATGGGCCGGGCCATCAGACAGTTCAACAATAGCTACAGCCGCCAGGGCAAAATAAGCAGTCAGGTAAAGCAGGGGAAATTTAGGCAGAACAAGCGATAAATTCTTCAGCATAACGGCATTGTACCACAGCGAGGGTCACATGGGGTAGTGCCGGAAGTCACATGAATGGAAGGCTGGAAGATTGGTAATACTTCCAACCCACCACCCTTCCATTTCCTACGCTCTTTCACCCAGGGTCAACTCTGTCTGAAACGTCTGGCCGTTGCGCAAAATATCGAGGGTGACAGTTTCGCCGGCCACGTATTCCAGCAGCAGGCTGACCAGGGGGTGGCGCTCGTCGAGCATCTGCCCGTTGACGGACACGATGACATCACCTACCTGCAAGCCAGCCTGGGCTGCCGGGGAGCCGTTGACTACTTCTTGCAGCAAGGCCCCCTGGGTGATGGTCAGCCCCTGTTCCGTCGCCAGTTGCGGATTAAGTTCCTGATATTGAATCCCCAGGAAAGAAGGCCGGGCGTCGCCGCTCTCGATGAGGCGCTTTACTACTTTTTGGGCCACATTGCTGGGGATGGCAAAGCCTAAACCTTCGGCGTCGGCAAATTGGCCGCGCACCACCGCCGTGTTGATGCCGACAATTTGCCCGGCCAGATTGATCAGCGGGCCGCCGCTGTTGCCGCTGTTGATGGCCGCATCGGTTTGCAGCAGGCCGCGCAGCGGGCCAAGCTCACGATTGAAACCGCTCAAGACCCCGCTGGTTACGGTGTTTTGATATTCTCCCAGAGCCGAACCAATCGCCAGGACATGCGCGCCCAAGGGCAGTTCGCTGGAGTCGCCCCAGGCGGCCACCGCCGGAACCAGGCCATCTACTTTCAGCACAGCCAGGTCAAAGTCGGGCGCGGTGCCGACCAGTTGAGCGGAAGCCCGCCCGCCCTGGGCATAAATCACCGCGACTTCCTGCGCCCCTTCGACTACATGGTTGTTGGTCACCACATAGCCGTCCTGGCTGATAAAAAAGCCGGAACCGCTGCCAACACCGCGTTGCCCCTGAGCCACGACCGTCACCACCGCCGGCAGCACTTTGCTAACCGCTGCGGCGGAAGAGGTTTGGTCGTTGACCACAATCGGCTGCGCCGCTCCTGCGGTTGTCTCCGGTGAGGCAACCACCAGGCCCACCGGCTCAGCCGGAGACTGAACAGAAGCTTGAGTTACCGCCCTGGCCGCCACCAGATAACCGGCCATACTGCCCAGGGCGGCGCCAATCAGCAGGCAAACCGCCGCCACAAAACACCCGGCCAGCCACATCGAATTTTTATTGGGTGAGGACATGGGTGCATCTCCTTTTGTTGAGCAGACATAATCACATGGGTATTATACTGAAAGTGACATAATAAGTACAGAGGGGATGAGGTGCGCTGACGCGAGGACAAGAGAGGCGAGGACGCGAAGCATCTTTTCGCCTCCTCGCCTCACCGCTTCTTGCTACTCTTCCCGCGCCGATTCGACCAGGTCTTCGGCACTGGGGCGAACCCCCAAGGTTACGCTAACAGTCTCCTCCTGGCCGTCAGAATGGATCACTTGCAGTTCGACGGTATCGCCGGGGCGGGTCTCCTGAATGAGGTAGCTAATCAATTCATCCATAGTTTTGATCGGCTGTCCATTGATGGCAGTAATCACATCGCCGCCAAGTTGGTACTCCTGCCCGGCGACGGTCAAGGTTTTGTCGCTGCCCACCAGGCCGGCCTTGTCGGCCGGGCCATCCTGGGTAACATCAATCACCAGCGCGCCTTCGGTATCTTCGGGCAGTTTCATAAATTCAGCCACTTCCGGGGTTAATGTACCCCCGCTGATGCCCAGCCAGGCATATTCGTAATCCTCGCCCTTAATCAAGGTAGGGACAACTTGCTTGGCCGTATTAATCGGTACGGCAAAGCCAATGCCGGTGTTGCTGCCGGTGCGGCTCAAAATCTGGCTGTTGATGCCAATCACTGCCCCTTCCCGATCCAAAAGTGGGCCGCCGGAGTTGCCGGGGTTGATCGAGGCATCGGTTTGGATGGCTTCGGGAATCGAAAAGAGGGCGTTGCCGCTGCGAATCGTCCGGCCAACGGCGCTGACAATACCGCTGGTCATGGTAAATTCCTGCCCAAAGGGGCTGCCGATGGCAATGGTAAGCTGGCCGACTTTGACTGCATCGCTGTCGCCCAGGGTGACCGGCTGCAACTCGGAGGCCGGCAAGTCTACCTTAATTACAGCCAGGTCAGCATTGGGGTCGCTGCCCAGCAGTTCAGCTTCGACCGTTTGGCCGTTGGCAAAGATGACCTCAATATCGGTGGCATCGGCCACCACGTGATGGTTGGTCACAATATGCCCGTCGGTGTCCCAGACAAAGCCGGTGCCCAGCCCGCGATCAAAAAACTCTCGCGGCTGTTCTTCTGACTGTGGTGTATCAGGGTTGCCAAATTCAAAGGGATTGAGCAGGCCCGAGGGTCTGTCAACCCTTTGGGTCACTCTAATGCTGACGACTGAAGGCAAGGTGGCGGCATAAATATCGCTCAACGCATTTTCATAAGCGGCCAGGATGTCGGCTTCTTGAGCGGCGGGTTTGGCTTCGGCCTGGGGCAGACTCACCGCAGGCAGACCGGGGGCCGCCTGAGCATCGCTGCTAAAATAGGCGGATAAAACCACGCCGCCGGCAAAAGAACCAAGCATGGCTAATAACAAGACAGCAGTGAAAGTAATCATTAAAAGTTTAAAAGAGAACGGGTTTTTGGCGTTCATTTTTTAATAACCTCCTTGGTTTTGTTAATTATCACATAAAAATGGGTTTTTGTGATATGTGAAATTTTTTCTGGATACAGCTTGATTTTAGGGAGGGCAGATTAGAAGAAATTTAGAGCCACGTTAGAGATATATTAGAAAAAACGGTTTCGTTTATTTTGACAAACGTTTGTATTTGTGCTAAACTCGGCCCATTCACTTTCCCCCTGATACCAACAGCAAACAGAAACACCTCGCTGCTTATTTTGTTTATTGTTAGCGCAAACGTTTGTATTTTTGGGAGTAGAATTACTCAAAGACCGTAATGACCGTCTCGATCAAAGACATTGCCAAAGCCGTGGATATTTCTTACAGTACCGTCTCACGGGCGTTGAATAACAGCCCGCGGGTCAAGCTGGAGACGCGTGAGTTGATTCAGCGCAAGGCGGTTGAGATGGGCTACTTGCCCAGCGCCATTGCCCGCAGCCTGGTAACGCGCCGCACCAATACCATTGGCGTAGTTGTGACCAAAATCACCGATCTGTTTTTTGCCGAGGTCATTCAAGGCATCGAGGAAACGGCGGTTAATCGCGGTTACAGCGTCATCCTGACCAACTCCGACGGCAGACCTGATTACGAACTGGCGGCCATTCAAACCCTGCGGGAAAGGCGGGTGGATGGCATTATCCTGGTCGCCGCCTGCGCCAGCACCGAAGCCAAGCAGCGGTTATTTGCCTCGCCTGAAGTAGAAACACCGATTGTGATTATCAACAACGTACATCAACAGCATGTCGGCTATTCAGTTGAAACCGATAATGTTGGCGGCGGCTGGGCGGCAACCCAACACTTGCTGGATTTGGGTCACCGCCGGATCGCCTATATTGCCGGCCCCAGCAGCGAGTGGGACAGCGTCGAGCGGCAGCAGGGTTATGAACAGGCCCTGCAACAAGCGGGATTGCCCCTTGACCCGGCTTTAATCGCGCGCGGCAATAACTTCGCCCAGGGCGGCTTGACCGCCATGCAGCAGCTTTTGGCCCTGCCCGATCCGCCGACGGCTGTTTTTTGTTACAATGACGTGACCGCGTTGGGGGCCATGCGAGCGACTTATGCAGTGGGTCGGCGGATACCCCAAGATTTATCCATTGTCGGGTTTGACGATATTGCTTTAGCCCCTTACTTTGAACCGCCGCTGACTACTGTCGCCCAGGCCAAACGGGAGATGGGTGAGAAGGCCGTCCAAATGGTTTTGGACCTGCTGGCCGGCGAGCCGGTGGTTGAAAAATGGGTGCTGCCGAGCGAGTTGATTGTGCGTGAGTCAACCGGGGTGTTCGGCGGTTCCAAAACTTAAATCAATCAAATCGTCTTGCGTGTTGCGTCTTCCGTCCACTTTGCCTTACGCAAGACGCAAGACAAATCGAATACTCTAAAAAGATAGGGACAATCTATGCCCGAAAAAACAATGCTGGCGGCCGTTTTTGAAGGCGAGGGCCGGCTGGATATTCGAGAAGTGCCGACACCCAGCCTCAAAACGGCCCAGGATGTCCTGCTGAGAGTGGAAATCTGCGGCATTTGCGGTACCGATCTGCGTTTTCTGGCCGTGCCGCCGCTGATGCAGGCCAAAAAGGGTATTATTTTGGGGCATGAGTACATCGGCCAGGTGGTCGAGGTAGGCAGTGACGTTCAGCAGTTCCAGCCCGGCGACCGAGTGGCGGTCATCCCCGACATTCCCTGCGGCTATTGTCAATTTTGCGCCGAGGCTCGACCTAATTTATGCGAGAATATGTATGCTATTGGCGGCGATGTGGATGGCGGCTTTGCTCATTATGCCCTGGCTCCGGCCAAAGCGTTAGCCAAAATCAGCCGGGAGCTGCCAGTTGAGGCCGGCGCTTTTGTCGAGTTGCTCTCTTGTGTGTTGGGCGGGGTGCAGAAAGCGGCCCTGCTGCCGGGGGAAGATGTGGTGATTATCGGGGCGGGGCCGGCGGGGCTGGTCTATTTGAAAGTGTTCAAAGCTGCCGGGGCGGGACAGGTGATTATGGTTGAAGTGTCGCCCTGGCGGAGCGAGTTCGCCTATCGAGCCGGGGCTGATTTGGTCATCAATCCCCGCGAAACCGACCTGCGCGACACGGTGCGGGCAGCAACGGGTCGGGGGGCGCAGGTGGTAGTGGACGCGGTTGGCTCGGAATTGGGTGCGGCCATTTCGGCGGCGCGCAAAGGAGGCCGGATTATTATGTTTGGCGAAAATCACCAGGCCGAGGCGGTGATTCGTCCGTACCAGATTCAAGGCCAGGAGTTGCGCATTTTGGGCAGTTTTATCGGCATCCAGGTTTTTCCGCAGGCCATCCGCATGTTGGAGAGCGGCGCGGTCAAGCTGGATGACCTGATTACCCACCGTTTGTCGTTAGCCGAGCTGCCCGGCGGCATTGCCGAACTGTCTGCCGGTCGTGGGGCGAAGGGCGTTTGTTTGCCGTGGCTGTGATTCGGTTATCCTTAATTTTAAGGGAGTCGGGTAGTCCCAATGGGACGATACCGACGATGAAACTTGTTCGTAGTGACGACTTCAGTCGTCTGGGCTGTCAGCGACTGAAGTCGCTACTACAAACAAGTTATTTTCACAGGAGGTGAGATCGTTCAAAAAAATTAGTCGGTTATTCAACTGTCAACTATTTAATTAATTTGACTTATAAGGAGGAAAAATGAACGCTAAAAGATTAACGCTGGTGTTAGTTTTAGTAGTGGCTCTGATTCTGGCTTTTGGCAGTTACACACTGGCCGCCCTGCCGGTGGACGATACCCACGAAGCGGCGGTTGAACTTGTCCAAACTGATCCTACCGAAGAACCCACCGAGGAAGCGGCGGCCGATGATCGAGCGCCGGTTAATATTTATGCTGTTTCGCACGGGGCCTGCGCCTGGGACTCATACTGGTGCGTGGTTGAAAAAGGCAGCGATGACGCGGCCAGGGACCTGAACGTAGATGTGACCCTGCTGACCACCGACAAATTTGACCTGGAAGCGACCGCCCAGAATATTGACCGGGCCGTGGCGGCCAACCCCGATGTGTTGATGGTTACGATTACCGACGCGGTTTTGTTTGACGAGCCCATCCGCCGGGCCATTGACGCCGGGATTCCGGTGATTGCCTATGACAGCGTTGATACCCGCCCTAAAGAGGAACGTATTCCCTACATCACCTATGTCGGCCCCGATGATTACCAGGGCGGCTACCAGGCCGGCGACCGCTTTATCGCCGCCGGTGGGGCCACCAAGGCGGTCTGTGTGAACCAGCAGGTGGGCCACGTGCTGCTGGATTTGCGCTGCCAGGGCTTAAGCGACCGGCTGGCCGAGGATGGTATCGAGACTGAAGTGCTGGGCGTTTCGGATGACCCGGCCCAATCCACCACCACGCTCAGCGACTTTTACGCCGCCAATCCCGATGTGGATATGTTCCTGACGCTCGGTCCCAACAGCGCCGATCCCTTCTATGCTTTTATGGAAGCTGAAGGACTCGAACCCGGCGATGTGCTGCACGGCACCTTTGACTTGAGCCCCAAAATTGTCGAAAAAATCAAAGATGGCACCTCGCTTTTCGCCATTGACGGCCAGCCCTATATGGTTGGCTACCTGCCCGTATTCTGGGGGGCGATGATTCATCGTTACGGCATCTCCCCCTCCACCGATATTACCGCCACCGGCCCCGGCTTTGTGGACGAAAGCAACATTGCCGTGGTTGAGGAACTGGCGGGCACGTACCGCTAACCCTGGTTTACGGATAACTCTGTAAAGCAGCACCCTTCGATAGATTGTCGCTTCGCTCCAATCACTCAGGGTGCTGCTATATCTCCCTATCGCATCCTTCGATACGCCCTTCACTCCGTTCAGGGCTACTCAAGATGCGATAGCCAACAAATCTCTTATCAGGAATTAGGGAGGAGTCCACCTATTAGCGCCAACGGACTTCCGTTAAAAAAACAGAATGAGGCTCAAACCCTGAGCCGGCTGACCGACCTGCGCCATACCATCGCCGATTATCCTGAAATTATTACCCTGTTCACCTTTGCCGTCATTTTTCTCTATTTTGCGCTGGCCGTGCCCGACACCTTTCTGTCCGCTTTTGCCCTGTCCAATATTCTCACCTTTGGCGGCATCACCGGGGTGGTGGTGATTGGGGTGGCCTTTTTGATGATCTCCGGTGAGTTTGATCTGTCGGTCGGCTCGACCCTGGCGGTAGCCAGCTACGTTTTTGCCCTGGCCCTGGTGGGCGGCGTCCCGGCTGTTCCGGCGATGCTTTTGGCCCTGGTTGTCAGCGCGCTCCTGGGCCTGGTCAACGGCCTGATTGTGGCCTACTCCCGAATTCCATCCTTCATCGTCACCTTGGGCACGCTGTTTGCCTACCGGGGGCTGGCTCGTATTCTGGGGGAAGGCACTGCCGTTAAGTACACCCCCGACGAACTGCCGGGGCTGTTCACCTACCTGAACGGCTCGCTGACCTGGCTGAACAACTTATTCGACCCGGCGGGCAACTTTCGCGCCTCCAGCCTGTGGTTTATGGGGTTGATCGTCATCATGACCGTTATTTTGGAGCGGACCCGCTACGGCAACTGGAATTTTGCCACCGGCGGTAATGCTCTGGCTGCCCGTTCACAGGGGGTCAATATCAAAGCGGTTAAAATTATCAATTTTATAATTTCCGGCGGGCTGGCCGGATTGGCCGGCATCCTGATTTTTTCGCAGCGTAACAGCGCCACCCCCCTGGTCGGCACCGGCATGGAACTGATTGCGGTGGCGGCCGCTGTTATCGGCGGGGTCCGCCTGACCGGCGGCTACGGGACGATTATCGGCGCAAGCATCGGTGTACTGTTGATGAGCATGCTGGAGCAAGGGCTGGCCTTGTTGGGCATCCCCAACGAAATTTTCAGGGCTGTGGCCGGGTTTATTATCATCGTGACGGTGGCGGTCAATACTTACCTCCGCAAAGGAGAGTAAATTAATGGTGAATGGTGAATTGTCAATTGTGAATTGTGAATGAGATGAGAAGTGAACTAATCGTTCACTATTCACAATTTGTCAGGAGGGGCAAGCCTTGAGTGTAATCAGTCTCGATAGCCGAAAAAAACAAACCCTTGTTTTTGATTCGCCGATTATCCCGCCGCTGTTCAGCCTGGTGATGGTCTGGCTGCTCTTTTGGCTGTTTGTGCCTAACTTTGGCACGGTGCGCACCGTAGCCGGGGTATTCAACGCCGCCTCGGTCAATGCGATTGTGGTCATCGGGGTGACGATGCTGATGATTGCCGGCGAGTTTGACCTGTCGGTGGGCGCGGTGATGGCCATGGGCGCGTATATTTTCGCCAATATTATGGTCGGCGGCGGCTCGCCCGTGGCTGCGATTGGCCTGGCTTTGCTGGTCAGCACCCTGATGGGGGCGGTCAACGGGTTGATTACGGTTTATACCCGGCTGCCTTCCTTTATTGTCACCCTGGGCACGCTATCTATCTATCGCGGCCTGGTTTGGGTTTATTCCGGCGGCGAAATGATCCAAACTACCGAAAAACTGGTCATCTATGACTGGCTCAACGGCCGCCTGGACTTTGTCAACGACCTGCTGCCGCGAGCCAATTTTCGCACGGCCACGCTGTGGGTCATTTTGCTGGCCGTGATTTTTCAAATCATTTTGACCCGCACCCGCCTGGGCAATCACATTTTTGCCGCCGGCGGCAACGCCCAGGCGGCCATTGCCCAGGGGGTCAACATCAAATGGGTTAAGATTATCTGTTTTGCCCTCACCGGCGCGCTGGCCGGACTGGCCGGAATTTTGACCTTTAGCCAGTTTTCGTCGGTCTTTGTCGCCACCGGCGCGTCGGTCGAGTTGACCGCCATCGCCGGGGCGGTGGTCGGCGGGACGCTGCTCAGCGGCGGGGTCGGCAGCATTGTCGGTGGGCTGCTGGGGATTTTGCTGATAGATACCCTGCGCAGCGGTGTAGTTTTACTCGGTTTCCCCTCCGATAATTTCGCCGCCGTCGTCGGGGTGACTATTATTGGCGTGGCTCTCTTGATTGATTGGATTCGAGGTAGATTGTCATAGGTAGTAGGTAGTAAGTAGTAGGTAGTAAGGGAAAAAAACTCCCTACTCCCTACTCCCTACTACTTACTCCCATCTTCTGGGAGGATTACAGCAGCATGACTGAACACAACGGCAAGGAAACCCCGGTAGTCAAAATGGAAAACATCACCATGCGCTTTGGGCGGGTAACGGCGCTGGAGGAGGTGACATTTGAGGTGCGCCGCCCGGAGGTGATGGCTCTGCTGGGCGACAACGGGGCGGGTAAATCTACCCTGATCAAAATTTTAACCGGCGTCCACACTCCCACCAGCGGCCAGATTTACATCGAAGGCCAGCCGGTGCAGATCCGCAGCCCCCAGGATGCGCGGGCGCTGGGCATCGAAACGGCCTACCAGGATTTGGCCCTGGTCAATTCGATGAGCATTGGCCGCAACTTTTTTCTGGGCCGCGAGCCGACATGGTCAGTCGGCCCTCTCCGCTTTTTGGATGTTGGCCGCATGGCCCGCGAAACGGCCCAATCCCTGGTCGAGATCGGCATCCGGGTCCGTTCGGCCAACGAGAAGGTGGGCAAGCTGTCCGGCGGCGAGCGCCAATCTATTGCCATCGGTCGAGCGGTGCATTTTGGGGTCAAGCTGCTGATTCTGGACGAACCCACCTCGGCCCTGTCGGTGGCCGAGTCGCGCAAGGTGCTGGAATACACCCTCAACGCCAAAGCGCGGGGCTTGTCGGTTATTTTTATCACCCACAACGTCCACCACGTCATGCAGGTGGCCGACCGCTACACCGTGATCCGGCACGGCAAAAACGTGGGCACTTACAATCGGGATGAATTATCGGAGGGCGATATTTCCGCTTTAATTACCGGCGAGCGGGAGTCTTGAAAGTATCACCTAACGTGTCATTCCGACCGCAGGGAGGAATCTTCGTTGTCATTGTCTAAATGTTATGGCAAACAAGAGGATTTCTCCCTTCGAAGTGACATATTGTTCTTGAAATAATTCGAGTCAACAGCGAGATTTTTATGACCAACATCGTCCGCGCCGCCGTCATCCTGGCCCCCTGGCACATGGAAATCCAAACTTTTCCCCTGCCGGAACCGGAGCCGGGGGCGGCGCTTGTCAAAATGGAACTGTCGGGCATTTGCGGCACCGACAAGCATACCTTCAGCGGCTTTACCACCCAGTACGCCGGCGCCGAACACGAACGCAAAATCCCGTTCCCGGTCATTCCCGGCCACGAGAACGTGGGCCGTATCGCTGCCATCGGGCCGTCGGCTGAACCGCAGGTTGATTTCTACAATCAACCCCTGGCCGAAGGCGACCGGGTGGTCATCGGCCCGGATTTGGTCTGTGGGCGCTGCTACTACTGCAAGCACGGCTTTGAATATTACTACTGCGCCCATTTGCAAGATTACGGCAACAGCCTCAGTGCCGCCCTGCGCCAGGCGATGACGGAGGAGTGTATGAAGGTAGTGGTGGCTGGTGACGAATATTTGTGATACGTCTTGCGTCTTGCGTTAATTTACGCAAAACGCAAGACGCAAGACGATAAAGACTCTTTTTGATTACCCAAATTTTACCTAATTGGAGGCTTAACCTATGACAGGTAAACTCGCTATCAACGGCGGTCCCCGGACTGTGCCGGATGGATTGAAGAAACGCTGGCCGGAGATTACGCCGGAGGACAAAGCGGCGGTGCTGGCTGTGCTGGAACGAAATGTTCTGACCGGCGTCCACGGCCCGGAGGCGACCGGCCTGGAGCGCGATTGGGCCGCCTTTACCGGCAGCAAATATGTGCTCAGTTTCAACAGCGGCACGGCGGCTATTCACTCGGCCCTGTTCGCGGCGGGGGTCGGCCCCGGCGACGAGGTCATCACCTCGGCCTTTTCGTTCTCCGGCAGTTTTCATCCCATTTTGCAGCAGAACGCCGTGCCGGTCTTTGTGGATATTGACCCGCGTACCTACAACCTCGACGTGGGCCAGATTGAAGCCAAAATCACGGAGCGCACCAAAGCGCTGCTGCCGGTCCACATCCACGGCCTGCCCGCCGATATGGATGAAATTCTGGCCCTGGGCCAAAAATACAACCTGGTTGTTATCGAAGACGCCTGCCAGGCCCACGGCTCGACCTATCGCGGGCGCAACTGTGGCACGATTGGGGCGATGGCCTGTTTTAGCCTCAACGCCACCAAGAATCTGTCCGGCGGCGAGGGCGGCTTTATCAACACCGACGACGAGGAATATTGGGAGCGGGCCAAGATGATCCGCACCTTTGGCGAAAAAGTGCTGGAGGAGAAGGAAAAAATCCGGCCCTATTACAGCTTCACCATCGGCTGGAATTACCGTACCCAGGAACTGCCGGCGGCCTTTGCCCGCAGCCAGTTGAAGCGCCTGCCCCAGTACAACGCCATCGCCCAACGCAACGGCCAATATCTCAGCGCCGAACTGAGCCAAATTCCCGGCCTGCTGCCGCCCTACGTCCCCGACGACCGGACGACCATTTATCACAAATACCGCCTCCGCTTCGACCCCCAGGCGTTGGGCCTCAAAATACCGGCCCCCGATTTCCGCAACAAGCTGATTGACGCCCTGGAAGCGGAAGGGGTCGAGGCGACGCTGTGGCACGTCACCTCACTGCCTTCTTTCCCTGTTTTCCAGCGTCTCAACGAGGGCTATGTCCAGGGCGCGCCCTGGCTGCCCAAAGGCTCACCGCCCCGCGTCCAGTACCACCCGGAGGATTACCCCCAAGCCCAACGGCTCGTGGACGAGTCCATCATCGTCAACACCGAACCCTACCCGATTTACGTGCAGAGTTTGGAACTGATGGAGCATTACGTGGCGGCCTTCCGCAAGGTGTTTGATAATCTGGATGAGGTGTTGGGGTAGGAAGAGAGGAGATTGGAGATTGAAAGTATTCCCCAAACTCCAATCTCTAATCTCCAATCTCCATAAAACGAGGTAACTATGAACAAACTCCGCATTGGTATTCTCGGTACCGGCGTTATCAACCGCGATTTTCATTTGGTCACGCTGCGCAATCATCCCCAGGCTGAGGTGGTGGCGGCGGCCAATCATCGCCCGGAGTCGCTCAAGCGGCTGGCGGCTGATTTCAACATTCCCAAAACTTACACCAACTTTGCTGAAATGGCCGCCGATCCCGATATTGACGCCGTTATCAACGGCCTGCCCAACTATCTGCACGCGCCGGTCACGATTCAGATGCTCGAAGCGGGCAAACACGTGTTGTGCGAAAAACCGATGGCGCTGAACGTGGCCGAAGGGGAGCAGATGATTGCCGCCGCCCAACGGGCCAAGCGCAAGCTGATGATTGCCCACATGTGGCGCTTTGACCGGGAAATTGTCTGGCTGCGGGATGTGATGGCCAGCGGCCAACTGGGCCGGATTTTCAAGGTCAAATCCCACGCTATCTGGCTGTTCGATGGCCCCAGACCCGGCAGTTGGTTTGTCACCCCGGAGTTTGCCGGGGGCGGGGCGCTGGCCGATATGGGCATCCACTCGATTGATACCTTGCGCTTTATCCTGGGCGGGGCCAGGCCGGTCAAAGTTTTTGCCCATGCCGGCACGTTTTTCCGGGACATCTCCCTGGACGATACGGCAACGGCGATGGTTGAGTTTGAGGGCGGCGTGACCGGGCTGATCGAGGCCGGCTGGTATCATCTCTACGCCGATGGGTTGGAGGGCTACACCCAGGCTTACGGCACAAAAGGCTACGCCCGCGTCCTGCCGGCCCAACTACAGACCTCCATCGAGGGCATCTGGAGTGTGACCCAACCCGACATGCCCAAGCGCCAGCAGCAGTGCGACTTGCCCATGTACCAGGCCCAGATGGATCACTTTATTGACTGCATTTTAAATGACAAAGAGCCATCGCCCGGCGGCGAGGATGGTCTGTGGGCTATGCGGGTGTTGGAGGCAGCTTATCGCTCGGCCAAGACGGGGGAGGCAGTGGATGTAGGATGGAAGTAATCATTCGTGCTTTTGAGCTGGCTGATTGGGTTGATGTGGCCGAGATTTGGTTAGCCCCCAATTGTCAACAGGGTACGTTGCAACTGCCTTACCAATCACGCGATGACATCAAGAAGAAACTCGAAAATCCCCCACCGGGTCTATATCGCCTGGTGGCAGTGGTAAAAGAAAATCAAAAAGTAGTTGGCATGATTGGCTTGCATACAAACCAGGGCCGGCTTGCTCATGTGGCCCATATTGGTATGGCCGTGCATGATGATTACCAAAACCAGGGCATCGGCTCAAAACTGATGGAGGCCGTTATTGACTTGGCCGAAAATTGGCTCAACTTGACCCGGCTGGAACTAACCGTTTACACCGACAATCCCCGCGCCGTTCATCTGTATAAGAAATATGGTTTTGTGATCGAGGGAACGCTGCGAAAATATGCTCTCCGAGCCGGTGAGTTTGTGGATGCTTATACTATGGCCAGAATCAAAGAGTAAACCCCTTCACATTGACTACTAAATCACCGCGTCGTTGGGTCTAGTCCGAGCGCTACTGCTGATGCTGGTCTGCGCGATGGGGTTTGTGGTGATCGAGCGGTTTAGGGTGGGGGGAGAGTTTTGAGTAAAAAAGAATCAGATGAGGGAAAACTAAATCGTCAGCAATTTGTTGTAGTTGACCTCGACCCCCGATCAGGTTACAATATTTCCAGTTCAACCTAGGGGGTGGCTAGGGTTCCGCCGGCGGGTCGTCGGGGCTGGTCCGAGCGATACGTCAAACCGCCGCAGGGCGGCAGGCATCTCAAGGCAAAAAATGCTGGAGGAGGTAGGTTGGCGCGTTTTCGCGTCCCTATCTCTTTTTTATGTCCCGCTGTCATTTCGAGGTCATAGGTCGAGAAATCTCTGAAACGCCGCATAGGCATCAAGGATTTCTCCCCGCCTCGCGGGTCGAAATGACATGCTGGGCAGTTACAGCCCGGAGGTGCTGCTATGAACGTTTCTCCTCATTTCAAGGCGGTTTTACAAGCCCTGTTTGTTACCTTTCTCTGGTCCACCTCATGGGTTTTGATCAAACTCGGCCTGGCCGACATTCCGGCCCTGACTTTTGCCGGGCTGCGTTACAGCCTGGCCTTTCTGTGCCTGTTGCCGTTTGCCTGGCGTCCGGCGCACCTGGCCACGCTGCGAAAGCTATCAGGCCGGGGTTGGCTGCGGCTGATCGGCCTGGGCCTGCTGTTTTACAGCGTTACCCAGGGTGCGCAGTTTGTGGGCCTGGCCTATTTGCCGGCGGTGACGGTCAATTTGCTGCTTAGCTTTACCAATATCATTGTGCCCCTGTTGGGCCTCTTTTTCCTGGCCGAGTCGCCCACTCGATGGCAGTGGCTGGGTGGGGGGCTGTCGCTGGCGGGGGCTGCGCTTTATTTTTACCCGGCTGCTGTTCCCCCCGGCCAAATTTTGGGGTTGGCCGTCGTCGGCATAGGCGTTCTGGCTAACGCTGGCTCGGCTGTTCTGGGGCGATTCGTCAATCGCGCCGGGCACGTATCCCCCCTGATTGTCACCCTGGTCAGCATGGGTGTGGGCAGTTTGGCTCTGCTGACAGCCGGTATCGTTACCCAGGGCTGGCCCGCGCTCAGTCTGTCGAATTGGGTTATTATCGGTTGGTTAGCCCTGGTCAATACCGCTTTTGCCTTCACCCTGTGGAATCTCACCCTCCGCACCCTTTCGGCGATGGAGTCCAGCCTGATTAACAATGCCATGCTGCTACAAATTCCATTTTTGGCCTGGCTGTTTCTGGGCGAGACGATCACCGGGCGCGAGCTTATCGGGCTGGCTCTGGCTGGCGTAGGAATTCTGGTGGTACAACTGCGGGGCAAACGATAGTCAACAATTGGTTGACGCTATTATAACCTTATGTTAAAATTTAAGTAACAGGTAGCAGGTAGCAAGGTTGCAGAGCCTATTGCCCTGTTTACCGTCTACTGTCTACTTCTTCCCAGGGAGGGCGTAATGACTCAAGAAACAGCCGATGGCGTTCCCATTTCCGATGGTTTTGATTTTCCGGTGGGCAAGCCGGATGGTCAGGGCTATTACGTAGCTGCGGGTCTGGTGGATGAGGAATACTTCAGAAACCAGGGGGGGACCTGGCATCCTGGCGAGGATTGGAATGCTCGGACCGGCGGGGATAGCGATTTGGGCGCGCCGGTCTATGCCATTTCCAACGGCAAAGTGATTTGGGCCGATTACAACCCCAAAAGTTGGGGTAATATTGTCTTGATTGAACACGCCCTGCCCGATGGAAGTCGCGTCTGGTCGCAATATGCCCATCTCAACCAAATTATGGTCAGCAATGGGCAAAAGGTGACACGCGGCCAGCAGATTGGTACCATCGGTAAAGGGGCCAATAATGTGTACGTGGCCCATCTTCATTTTGAGATCCGCAAGAATAACCTATCCGCCGGCAACTGGACGCCCATGGTCAAAGACCGCAACCAGGTATTGGCCAACTACTACTATCCAACCGACTTTATCAAAAGCCATCGTCCCGGCACGCTGCCCCAACCGGCGGTTCCGGCTCAACCGGTCCAACCCCAGCCGGTGGTCCAAACACCCTCCGCACCGCCGCCGTCGCCTCGCGTGCAAGTCATTGTCGACTCCCAGCGCACCGACCCGGCCATGGGCCGTTTCCGCCGCGCCCGCACCGACGATTGGTACAGCGCCCCCGCCGGCGCGTTTAGTTCAACCATCTGGACCCACGTCTCGGCGGCGCAGGAGCGCAATTGGGGCGAGTGGCAGCCGTTTCTCCCGCAGGCCGGGCAGTGGCAGGTTTCCGCCTTTATCCCCGATCAAAACCCGCCAACCAGCAATGCCCGCTACCGGATTACCCACGCTGACGGCCAGGCCGAAATCGCCATCAACCAGGGCAAATTTGATAACCAGTGGGTCAGCCTGGGCACTTATCGCTTCGAGCCGGGGCGTGGTTCAGTGCGTCTCAGCGACTTGACCGGCGAAACTTCATCCAATCTCAGAATCGCTTTCGACGCGATGCGCTGGGTCTTGGTGGGCTAAAGCAGGGGCTTTAAGATAACTGAGTAGTGACAAATTGCAGGAGGGTTTCGGCCGCGGTGATAGCTCTTTGAGCTTGTTGCTGGGTGGGTAGTCCCGTTGGCAAACCTCCAGGAATACCATCAGGGTAACGGGTAGGCACATAGTATTGATCAACTACAGTACACTCAGTACGAAATTGAGAAAAATTTGGCTCAAGAGCCTCACACTGATTGAGTAGTATCACCAAATTGTGGGTACGGGGATACGAATTGGCTCTGGCAATAAGATAGGCTTTAAGCGATTTCTCGATACTCTGTTGTGACAAAAAACAGGCATGAGCGAGGTGTTCTTCGGCAAATACCAAATGGGCTACCGTCAAATCCTCGGTAGCTATCTCAAGCCACTGCTTCGGTAATGTGTCGCTCATACAATACTTTTCCCTTTTCGACAATTTCTTTAATAACAAAGGGGTTTTTCTCAGCAATCATCTGGGCAAACTCATCAGGCGTATAAACCAGATAATCCACACCTTCAGCGGCAAAACAAAGTAAGGCCACTTCTTCTAACCGTTGTAGAAACGGGAGCGATGTATCCTTAATAATAACCAGATCAATATCACTCCACTCGCCAACCGTACCCTCCGCCATCGAGCCAAAAAGGATCACTTTTTCCGGGTGGTATTGCGTAGTCAGCACATGCATAATGCGCTCCAGGGCCGCCGTTAATTTCTTGTATCTTTCAATATTCATACTCCTTATTATATTCTTTATAACCGTATATACCAAGTAGCCAAAATGGAAGAACCACGAGTCTTCAACCTTGATCACCCCCCTATCGAGAGTTTGGTGCAGCAGCATCTGGCTGCCTGGCAAGCCAGGGATGTTGCAGCAATTGCTGGCACCCTCCATCCAGAAGTCGAATTTATCTGGCCGGCTCTCCACGGCCAAAGCCGCCGGGAGGCGCGAGCCGTTTTAGAGACTCGCCTGGCGGAGGTTCAATCGCTCTACCTTCATTTGCGCCGCTTGCTGATTGACCCGGCGCAGCGAGTCGCCGCTGTCGAATGGATTGGCCGCTACGCTCGGTCCGGTGAAAAAGATTGTCAGGAAATTCTGGGCGGCGCCATGCTTGATTTTGACCAGGAAGGGCTTATCTATCGCTGGCGAACCTATCTTGACCCGGTCCGACGGCGTACCTTGTCCGGTTTCGATGATCCTCTGCCCAGCGAAGGTTGGTCGCCTTGCCCCAACCCCGGCCCGCCACCGTCACCAGCGCAGGTGCAGCAAATTATCCAGAGCTACGCTCAAGCCTGGACCAGGCATGACCTGGCCCAACTCAACGCAACCATTCACGACGAAATGATTGTCCAACCTCCCTGGGATTATGTGGTCGGACGAGCCGCCATCGAAGCCGGGGCGCGGGTCTATTTTGCCAATTACACCGATACCTGCGTCACCCCGCAGCGTCTCATCCTCGACCCCAGCCAGCCCCATTTCGGCGTCTGCGAACAAACCTTTGCCTGCACCAACCCCGATACCGGCCGGCGCGGCAAAGACCATGACTTTGCTTTTTTTGAGATTGCCCAGGGAAAACTGCGCTACTGGCGCACTTATTTCGATACCAGCCGTAGTGCGCAGGTGGTAGAGAAAACGGTGGGATTTTTACAATCGAACCGTTCTCACCCTAAATAATTGGCTAAAATCCCCCCACAGGCGTATAATACGCTCCGGTTTTTTTCATTAACCTGTCGGCGATAAAAAATTTTTGTTCGAACAGCAGGTTATTCATAATTCAGGGCCAACGCTGTCCCAACCTCCCCTCAGGCGGAGGTTTTTCTATCTTATCATCCCGTGTAATTACGCTGCTCGCATTCAGCAGAATTTTAAAATTAATTTATGTCATGCGTGATGCCCACGAATTACATCTGAAAATCCTGCGCATCACGCATCTCGTTCACCCTAATCTTTTGGAGGATTAACACATGAGTTACAAATGGGTTTATTTATTCGATGAAGTCGAAGAGGCCGAAAAACATGTCGGCGGCGATTGGGATAAAGTGCGCGGCTTGCTGGGGGGCAAGGGCGCTAACCTGGCCGATATGACCCGCGCCGGCGTGCCCGTCCCCCCTGGTTTCACCGTGACCACCGAAGCCTGCAACGCCTACCTGGCCGCCGGTGAAAAGTTTCCGCCCGGCATGTGGGAACAGCAGCTAGAGGCCCTCAAAGAAGTCGAAAAGAAAACCGGCAAAAAATTTGGCGATCCCAATAACCCGCTGCTGGTCTCCTGCCGCTCCGGGGCCAAATTCTCCATGCCCGGCATGATGGACACCGTCCTCAACATCGGCCTGAACGATGAAGTGGTCGAAGGTATGGCCAAATTGACCGGCGACGCCCGCTTTGCCTACGACTCCTATCGCCGTCTGATCCAGATGTTTGGCAGCGTGGTCATGGGCATTGCCGACGAGCCGTTTGAAGAAGTGCTGACCGAAGCCCGCCAGAAAGCCGGCGTCGCCAGCGACTCCGACTTGAAAGCCGACGACTGGAAAGAAGTCACCCGGAATTTTAAAGAAATCTTTAAAGAGCAAACCGGGCGCGACTTTCCTCAGGACCCGATGGAGCAAATGCGCCTGGCCACCGAGGCCGTCTTCAAAAGCTGGAACGGCAAGCGGGCCATTGATTACCGCAACGCCGCCAAAATTGCCCACGATCTGGGCACGGGCGTTAACATCGTGACGATGGTCTTTGGCAACATGGGCAACGACTCCGCCACCGGCGTGGCGATGACCCGCAACGGCTCCACCGGCGAGAAACACATCGAGGGCGACTACCTGACCAACGCCCAGGGCGAAGACGTGGTGGCCGGTATTCGCCACACCAAATCCCTCGATGAATTAAAAACCGAAATGCCCCAATCCTACGCCGAATTTGCCGCCATCTGCGAGCGTCTGGAAAAGCACTACAGAGAAATGCAGGATGTCGAGTTTACCATCGAGCGCGGCAAGCTGTGGATGCTGCAAACCCGCGACGGCAAACGCACTGCTCAGGCCGCCGTGAAAATTGCGGTGGATATGGTCGAGGAAGGCTTGATTACCAAAGAACAGGCCGTGCTGCGGGTTAGCCCGGATCAGGTTGATTTCTTCCTGCATCCCCAATTCAGCGCCGAAGCCAAAAAGGCCGCGGTAGCCGAAGGTAACAAGATTGCCGTCGGTCTGAATGTTTCCCCCGGCGCAGCGGTTGGGGTGGTGGCCTTTGATGCCGACCTGGCCGAAAAGTGGGCCAAGGAAGACGGCAAAGAAGTGATTATGGTTCGGCCCGAAACCAAGCCGGACGATGTGCATGGTATGCTGGCCGCCAAAGGTATTCTGACCAGCCGCGGCGGCCGCACCAGCCACGCCGCTCTAGTGGCGCGCCAGTTTGGGAAGCCGGCGGTGGTCGGCGTGGCCGCTTTGGAAATTGACCTGAATAAACGCCAGATGAACGTGGATGGCCGGGTGCTCAAAGAGGGCGATTGGGTCTCCATTGACGGCACCACCGGCGACGTCTTTGCCGGTAAGATCGAAACCAAAGTGCCCGACATCAACGACCCCTACCTGATCAAACTGCTCTCTTGGGCCGACGAAGCCCGCCGCCTGCAAGTTTGGGCCAACGCCGATTATCCGGTTGACGCCGAGCGCGCCCGCAAATTTGGGGCGCAGGGCATCGGTCTCTGCCGCACCGAGCACATGTTCTTTGAAACGGTGCGCCTACCCCACGTACAAAAACTCATTTTGGCTAAAGACGAAGCTACCCAGGCGGAAGCCCTAGCGACTTTATTACCCTACCAGCGCGAGGATTTCGCCGGCCTGTTCAAAGCTATGACCGGCCTGCCCGTCATCATCCGTCTGATTGACCCCCCGCTGCACGAATTTCTGCCGGCCCACGATGTGCTGCTGCGCGAAGTGACCGAACTCAAAATCACCGGCAAAGACCCGAAGGCCCTGGCCGAAAAAGAAGAGATGCTGGCCGCCGTGGAACGCATGCACGAAGCCAACCCCATGCTCGGCTTGCGCGGGGTGCGCCTGGGCATTCACCTGGCCGAGTTGACCAAAATGCAGGTCCGGGCCATCTTTGAAGCCGCCTGCCAGGTCAAAAAAGAAGGCTTTGACCCCCACCCCGAAGTAATGATCCCGCTGACCAGCCACGTCAACGAGTTGAAAGTGCAGCAAACCGCCCTGGAAGAAGTGGCCAAACAGGTGATGGCCGAGCAGGGTGTCACCGTAGATTACAAATTCGGCACGATGATCGAAATTCCGCGAGCGGCGCTCACCGCCGACCAGATGGCCGAGTATGCCCAGTTCTTCTCCTACGGCACCAACGACCTGACCCAGACCACCTTCGGCATCTCCCGCGACGACGCCGAAAAGGGTTTCTTGATCGAGTACATGGAGCGCAAGATTTTGCCGGAGAACCCCTTCGCCAGCATTGACGAGGACGGCGTGGGCAAGCTGATGGAGATGGGCGTCAAACTGGGCCGCCAGACCCGCCCCGACCTGGAAGTGGGTATCTGCGGCGAGCACGGCGGCGACCCGAAATCGGTCTTCTTCTGCCACAAAATCGGCCTCAACTACGTGAGCTGCTCCCCCTTCCGCGTGCCGATTGCCCGCCTGGCCGCCGGGCAGGTCGCTTTGAAGGAAAAAGGCGTCAGCGCCAAGTAGGTCAAGTTGCCAACTTGACCTACGGAATTGAACGGAGACTCTAGTGTTTGGAGTCTCCGTTTTTGTTTAATGTAAATTGTCTTTCACCTCTTTTCTTTGGCAAAAATTCGGCTTAATAGTATGCTATCAGATATGAGGTGTGGAACGTGAGGTGTTTTCACGTTTTACTTGTCATCCTTTTACGGAGGTTACATTGAGTCTCAAGCATTATCCTCCGGCCATCCTGGCTCTGGCCGATGGGACAATCTTCCGGGGCCACTCTTTTGGCGCGCCCGTGACCATCACCGGCGAAATTGTGTTCAATACCAGCATGACCGGCTATCAGGAAATCCTGACCGACCCTTCCTACTACGGCCAGATTGTGACCATGACCTGCCCGCACATCGGTAACGTGGGCATCAACCCGGAGGATGAGGAGGCCACTCGTCCCTGGGCCAGCGGCCTGATTGTCCGCGAGGTGAGCCGGCGGGTGAGCAACTGGCGGGCCAGCCAATCCCTGCCCGATTATCTGCGCCAGCACAACCTACCCGGCCTGACCGAAGTGGACACCCGCGCCCTGGTCCGCCATATCCGCTCCCAGGGCGCGATGATGGCCGCCCTCTCCGGCGATGATAGTCTCTCCCCTACCGACCTGGTAGACCTGGCCCGTGCCGCCCCGCCCATGGACGGCCTCGATCTGGCCAAAGCCGTCACCTGCCCCGAACCCTACCATTGGGAGGAAGGCGTCTTTTCTGAGTGGCAAACAAGTAAACCGGATCACGCATCACGCATCACGCATCACGTAGTCGCCTACGACTTCGGCATCAAACACAACATTCTGCGCCTGCTAACCGCCGCCGGCTGCCGGGTGACGGTAGTACCGGCTACTACCTCGGCTCAGGATGTCTTAGCAATGAAACCCGACGGCATCTTCCTCTCCAACGGCCCCGGCGACCCGGCCGCCGTGACTTATGCCATCGAAGCCACCCGCGAATTGATTGACAGTAACCTGCCCATCTTCGGCATCTGCCTGGGCCACCAGATTTTGGGGCTGGCCTTCGGCGGGACCACCCACAAGCTCAAATTTGGGCATCGCGGCGGGAATCAGCCGGTAAAAGAAATTGCAACCTTCCAACCTTCCACCTCTCCCAGACCGGAAGGTTGGAAGGCTGGAGGATTGGAAGGGGGAGTCTCTATCACCAGCCACAACCACGGCTTCGCCGTTACCCCTGGCTCATTGCCCGACGAGGTGGAAGTGACTCACGTCAACCTAAATGATGGCTGTATCGAAGGACTGCGCCATAAAAGCAAGCCGATTTTTAGCATCCAGTACCATCCGGAGGCGTCGCCGGGGCCGCATGATGCACTGGGGTTTTTTAGGCAATTTGTGGAGTTAATGGAGCAAAGGAGTTAGCTATGGAAGGAATACGAATACCTTCGCCTGTTCAATATCTTGTCGAGGAAAATGGGCAACGAACAGGGGTGGTGTTAAGTTGGGAAGATTACCAACATCTCCAGGCTGTCTTCTCAACAGACCCGGACTTATTAGTTGGTCTCGATGAAACTGAACTCCAGGTACTGGCTAAAGGCATGTTATCAGCGCCTCATCAGGAACGCTTGGCTGAATTACTGCAACGGAATCGAGAGGCAAAATTGTCTCCCCCCGAACAAACAGAACTTGATCGCTTGCTAGAATACGTGGACTCCCTGAATATTCTCAAAGCGCGAGCTATCTATACCCTGCAACAGCGACTTGGAGCGGCAGTGGCGCCATGAGCGCAACCATTTCGGCTGAATTGCGTGTCCAGGTGCGTGCTAGAGAGAAAAATCGCTGCGCCTATTGCCGGTCGCTTGAAGAGTTAACCGCTACAACTTTTGAAGTTGACCACATTTTACCCGCCAGTGCGGGGGGTGAAACAACACTGGATAATTTGTGCCTGGCTTGCCCAACCTGCAATCGTCATAAAAGCGCCCGGCAATCTGCGCCCGACCCGGAAACCGATCAAGTTGTGCTCTTGTACCATCCACGTCAGCAAAAGTGGTCTACCCACTTTGCCTGGGACGAAAATCGGTCTCTAATTATCGGCCTTACCCCCACTGGCCGGGCGACAGTAGAGGCGTTACAAGTGAATCGCCCTCAAATGGTACACTTGCGAAAACTGTGGCTAAAAATGGGATACTCGTTATGATTCGCTACGGTTTCAATTGTGAAACGCTTTATCACCAAAAGTCAGTGATAATGGAACAAATAAGGCAATTTGATGAGAGTCTTGCGACAATTTACCCGGTTTCAACTGTTTACCTCAATCTGGCTGATTTTGCTCACCCTCTTTTTGGTAATTCTTGTCTTGAGCTTGCTTCGTGTTCAAGCCAATATTCGAGCCAGCCTGTCCCAGGCCGCCGCCGATCTGGCCGAGGTAGCGGACGCCCATATTCAATATACGGTGCATATCAGTCGAACCGTGCCGATTTCCACCCATCTGGCGATCAACGAGGACATTCCCGTGCCGGTCAATTTGACGGTTGAGCATACCATCACTGTTGATAACGAAATCCCCTTTCAGCAGGAAATCGAAGTGCCGGTTGATTTTGAAATTGACCAGCTTTTTCCGATTAGCACCACTATTCCCTTTCAGGATGAGATCACCGTCCCGGTGGATGAAGTTATCTCCATTGACGAAGAATTTGGCGTGCCAATCAACATCCCGGTTTATGGCGAGACGATCATTGACGTGCCCATTCGGGCCGATGTGCCGGTGAAATTTGAGGTGGATGTGCCCATCAACAAAAATATTCCTGTTCAGGCCGAGATTCCGGTCAAGTTACCCATCTCTAAAACATTCACCGTTGAAATTAGCCGGACCGTCCCCATTGATCTGGAAATTCCGGTCACAATTCCCATTGATACCGAAGTGACCGTGCCGTTCAACCGGACCATCCCCATTTCTGTGGAGGTTCCCCTGGTGCTGGATGTGCCCATTGACATTGCCCTTGACGAGACGCCCTTTGGCGACTATATTCGTAATTTAAGCGAGAAATTACGTCAGGCCGTGGCAGAATAAAGGAGAGTATTATGTCACATCAAAAATCGGTTGTATCTGCTTTCCCCGAAGAAGATGATATTTTAGGCAAAGGTCTTGATGCCATTGTGCAGGCAGGCGACTATCCCAACCGTGAAGCTATCCTACGTGAAGCTTTTGATCTCTTTTTGCTAACTCATCCTCAACAGCGATTGGCTATGGCCATTCAGCTTTACCAGGATGAGATCGTTTCCTTGGCCCGCGCTGCCGAGTTAGCCGGTCTCAATTTTTTTGATTTTGAGGCGTTGCTAAAAGCGAGAGGCATAGAAATTCTCGCACCGCATGAAACCGCCAACGAAATCCAGCAAGGGGTCGCGCTTATCCTTGGCCAATCATGAGTCAAGAACCTGTTCTGCTTGACACTAACATCTTTTCAATTTTTGCTGAATTGGGAAAATTAGATTTACTGCTGATAGTTCTAAATCGGCATCCATTATATGTTACACCAATCGTTCATGACGAGTTGTCGGTCGGTCTGAATAGGGGACACACTCATCTTCAAAGTGCTCTTGACCTCATCGGCAAAAATAAACAGATTCGTATTGTAAGCCTAACTTCAGCAGAAACCGCCTCTGTAAAAACACTTCCTACCTGGTTAGGATCTGGCGAAGCTGAAGCTATCGCTGTTTGTCAGAGTCGAGGTTGGGTATTCACCTCTTATGATCGTAAAGCAGTGAGTTATTGTAAAAGTAAAGGTATCCTCACCTTCACCCTGAATGATATACTGGCTGCTCTCTGGCAAGGAAATATTATGAGTAAAGACAGTGTAAAGGAAATAATTCGTCAGTTAGAAACTGGTGGGCGAACCATTAGAGCTAAAACTGAGATTTTGAAAGAGTAACAGAGGTAATCCAGATTGCCCAAACGAACCGACATCCAATCCATCCTTATCCTCGGCGCGGGGCCGATTGTCATTGGCCAGGCCTGCGAGTTTGATTACAGCGGGGTGCAAGCCTGCAAAGCCCTCAAGGCGGAGGGGTATCGGGTTATCCTCATCAACAGCAACCCGGCCACCATCATGACCGACCCCGAATTTGCCGACGCCACCTACGTCGAGCCGCTGACCGTCGAGATGGCCGAAAAGGTGATTGCCCTGGAACGGCCCGATGCCATGCTGCCAACGGTCGGCGGGCAGACGGCCCTGAACCTGGCGGTTGGCCTGGCTGAACAAGGCGTGTTGGAACGATACGGCGTCCGGCTCATCGGCGCATCATTGGAAACTATCAAACTGGCCGAAGACCGCCAGCTTTTCAAAGCGGCGATGGGCCGTATTGGTCTGCAAATGCCACGCAGCGTCATTGCCCAAAGCCCCGCCGAGGCCCTGGCCCTGGCCGCCGAGGTTGGCTATCCTTTACTGGTGCGGGCCAGTTTCACCCTGGGCGGGACCGGCGGCGGCGTTGCTTATGATGAAGCCGAATTGATTGCCGCAGTTGAGCACGGCTGTCGCAGCAGCCCGGTGGGACAAGTGCTGGTGGACCAATCGGTGTTGGGCTGGAAAGAATACGAACTGGAGGTGATGCGCGACCGCGCCGACAACTTTGTGGTCGTCTGCTCCATCGAAAACCTCGACCCCATGGGCATCCACACCGGCGACAGCATCACCGTTGCCCCGGCCCAAACCCTGACCGACAAGGAGTACCAACGCCTGCGCGACGCTGCCCGTGCCATTCTCAACGTGGTCGGGGTGGAAACGGGCGGCAGCAACGTGCAGTTTGCGGTCAACCCGGCTAACGGCCAGGTCTTGGTCATCGAGATGAATCCTCGGGTCAGCCGTTCCTCGGCCCTGGCCTCCAAAGCCACCGGCTTTCCCATTGCCAAAATCGCCGCGCTGCTGGCCGCCGGCTATACCCTCGACGAAATTCCTAACGACATCACCCGCGAAACCCCGGCCAGCTTTGAGCCGAGCCTGGATTACGTGGTCGTCAAAATCCCGCGTTGGGCCTTTGAAAAGTTTCGCGGGGTGGACCCCATCCTCGGCCCGCAGATGAAAAGCGTCGGCGAGGTCATGGCGATGGGGCGGACGTTTAAGGAGGCGTTGAATAAGGGACTGCGAGGATTGGAGATTGGAGATTGGCGGAACGTGGTGCGTGGTGCGTGGTCCGTTGAGGATTTACGACAGCCCACCCGTGAACGACTTTTTCAAGTTTTGAGTTGTTTACACCGAGGCGTCACTGAGCAGGCAATTGTCGAGGCAACCGGCTACGATCCCTGGTTTGTGGATCAACTGGCCCAAATTGTCGAAATGGAGCAGGAAGTTGCCCGCTATTCCCTCGACACGCTGCCGCCGGAGCTGCTGCGCGAGGCCAAGCGGTACGGGCTTTCTGATGATACCATCGCCGACTTAGTCAGTAGTCAGAAGCCAGTAGTCAGTAGTCAGAAAGACATGCTCTCCCCTGCACCCCTGCACCCCTGCACCCCTGCCCAAGTCCGTCAAAAACGCCTCGCCCACAACATCACCCCCGTCTACCACCGCGTAGACACCTGCGCCGCCGAATTTGAAGCCCACACGCCCTACCTCTACTCCACCTACGAAACCCAAAACGAGGCCAACCCGACCGGCCGCAAAAAGGTCATGATCCTGGGCGGCGGCCCCAACCGTATCGGCCAGGGCATCGAGTTCGACTACTGCTGCGTCCACGCCTGTTTTGCCCTGCGCGAAGCGGGCTACGAGACGATCATGGTCAACTGCAACCCCGAAACCGTCAGCACCGATTACGACACCGCCGACCGGCTCTACTTTGAACCGCTCACCCTGGAAGATGTGCTCAACATTGTGGATGTCGAGCAGCCGGATGGGGTAATTGTCCAGTTTGGCGGGCAGACCCCGCTCAACCTGGCCGAAGGGCTGGCCGCGGCCGGCGTTCCCATCTGGGGTACGTCGCCGGCGGCCATCGCCATGGCCGAGGACCGCGAGCAGTTCGAGGCGCTGTTGGCCCGGCTGGGTATTGATCGCCCACCCAATGGTATCGCCGCCAACCTGGAAGAGGCCCGCGCCGTAGCAACCAGCATTGGCTATCCGGTGTTGGTGCGGCCCTCGTATGTGCTGGGCGGCCGGGCCATGGCTGTTGTTTACAATGAAAGCGCCCTGGCCGACTACCTGGCCGAAGCCATTGCTGCCGCGCCGGGCAAACCAATTCTGATTGATTACTACCTGGAAGACGCCTTTGAGGTAGATGTAGACGCCGTAGCCGACTATGGCTCGCCCCCCCTCTCCTCTCAGGAGAGGGGGTTGGGGGGTGAGGTCCCCCGTGTGGTCATCGGCGGCATCATGCAGCACATCGAAGAGGCCGGCGTCCACAGCGGCGACAGTGCCTGCGTGCTGCCGCCCTACAAAATCAGCACCTACCACCAGAGCATCATCCGCGATTACACCGAGCAGCTAGGCCAGGCTTTAGGTGTGCGCGGGCTGATGAACGTCCAGTACGCCATCAAAGACGATGTGGTCTATGTGCTGGAAGTCAACCCCCGCGCCAGCCGGACGGTGCCTTTTGTCAGCAAAGCCACCCATGTACCCCTGGCTAAAATCGCGGCGCGGGTCATGGCCGGCGAAACCCTGGTCGGGATTGGCTTCACCCAGCAGCCGGAGGTGCAGGGCTTTTTTGTCAAAGAGGCGGTGCTGCCCTTCCGCAAATTTGCCGGGGTAGATGCCGTGCTTGGCCCGGAGATGCGCTCCACCGGCGAGGTGATGGGCCATGCCCGCCGTTTTGGGGCCGCCTTTGCCAAAGCCGAAATGGCCGTCGGCGACCGCCTGCCTCGCCCGGAAGATGGCGCGGTCTTTATCAGCGTCAACGATTTTGACAAGAGCGCTGCGCTGAAACTGGGGCGGGATCTATCGCGCCTGGGTTTTCGGCTGGTGGCGACGCACGGCACCGCTGCCATGCTGCGCCGGGTGGGGGTCAAGGTGCAGGCGGTCAACAAGGTCAGTGAAGGCGAGCCGCACATTCTGGACATGCTGCGGGCCGGCGAGATAGCGTTGCTGATTAACACGCCCCTGGGGTCTACTTCTTTTTCGGATGGAAGACTCATCCGCCAGGAGTCGGCCCGCCTGGGGATTCCGCTCATCACCACCCTGACGGCGGCTCAGGCGGCCATTAACGGCATCAAACTGCTGGCCGAGGAGTCGTTGGAGGTGCGGAGTTTACAGAAGCTGCATAGAACAGCCGACCAGCTAATGGAACCAGATTTTACTCCTTGAAATTTGGCAGTATTGGCTAAATGCACTTGCTCCCGCTTCTGAAGATTAGTATAATCAAAGGGTGAAAGAGAGGCAGTATGACTGAATTAACCCTTGTTTCTACCCATCAACGCCCTTTGAAACCCTTGGTTGAAGCGGCCCTGGCCAATGAATTACGTTTGCTACAGGCTGGTGTTCAACGAACGGAACAACGCCTGAGCGGATTCGAAGCCAAATACCACTTATCCACACTTGAATTCATTGCTCGTTATGAGGCTGATGAATTTGAAGAGTCGCTGGATTTGGCCGAATGGATTGGTGAATATCGGTTGTTGGAGAAACTGCGCGAAAAAATAGATATTTTGCAAGGAATTCAGTTTGCGAATTGAACTCTACTTCCAGCAAATTCGTGAAACTATCGAAACTTGTCTAATCGTACAATCATCGAACATTACCTATGACAAACGGGGAACTCATGCAGGTTTTGTCCATGGTGAACTCTATTTTGCCGATGGCTCAACCCTTCATCTACGGGAATTTTTAGATGTTGAAACCCATATAAATCGTCTCATGTACGTTTACCAGTACATGAGCGCCGCTAACCCCCTCGTTTTTCGTTACGACAACACCGGGCATCACAAAAAACTTAACTTGCCCACCTACCCTCATCATAAACACGAAGGCGCCCAGGATAATATTGTTCCTTCATCCGCGCCTGATCTGGCTGCTGTACTCACGGAAATTGAGCAACTCATCAAATTACCTTAATGGAGGTTCAACTATGCCACTTTTAGGCGGTATCGAAGCAGGGGGGACCAAATTTGTTTGTGCCGTCGGCACGGGGCCGGATGATGTCCGGGCCGAAACCCGCTTCCCCACCACCATCCCTGAAGAAACAATCAACCAGGCGATTGCCTTTTTTACGGAGCAGGCCCAAAAAGAACCCTTGGCGGCGCTCGGCATTGCCTCCTTTGGCCCGGTAGACCCCAATCCGGCCTCGCCCAGCTTTGGTTACATCACCACCACGCCCAAGCCGCATTGGGCCAATACCGATTTGGCCGGGACGATTGGCCGCGCTCTGGGCGTCCCGGTTGGCTTTGATACGGATGTTAACGGCGCGGCGTTGGGTGAGCATCGCTGGGGTGCGGCGCAAGGGTTGGACACATTTATTTATCTGACCATCGGCACCGGCCTGGGCGGCGGCGGGTTGGTGGGAGGGCAGTTGATGCACGGACTGATCCACCCCGAAATGGGCCATGTGCGCCTGCCCCGCCATCCCAATGACTCCTATCCCGGCGCGTGCCCTTTTCACGGCGACTGTCTGGAAGGCATGGCTGCCGGCCCCGCCTTGCAAGGCCGCTGGGGTCAGCGGGCTGAAACCCTGCCGCCGGACCACCCGGCCTGGGAGATCGAGGCCCATTACCTGGCCTACGGGCTGGTCAACTTTATCTGCACCCTTTCGCCGCAGCGGATTATTTTGGGCGGCGGGGTGATGGACCAGGCCCACCTCTTCCCGCTGGTGCGCCGCAAAACACAAGAACTGCTCAACGGCTATGTTCAGTCGCCGGAGATTTTGGAGCGGATTGACCAGTATATTGTGCCGCCGGGCCTGGGTAATCGGGCTGGCGTGTTGGGGGCTATTGCTCTGGCGGAGCAGCAAATCAAATAATCAATAGCTAACGGTCAATAGTCAATGGTTAACGTTTCATTAACCGTTGATTATTGACCATTGATCATTGACGATTATCATGACTCTTTCAACCGAACAACTCCGCTGGTTTCGCCTGCGCCGCTCCGGGCTGGTGGAGCCGTTTGACTCGCCGGAAAGGGCGGCCAGCGCCCTAGCCGGGGTGCAGGCGCAGATTTTGCCCGCTGCCGGCCTGTCGCTGTGGAACCGGACCAGCGAGTTAACCTATCAGGCTTTTGATGACCTGCTGCACCAACAGCGTTTACTGGTCAAGTTGTGGGGCCAGCGCCATACCCTGCACCTTTACCCCAGCGTCGAGTGGCCCTTGCTTCATGGGGCGCTGACCGGCCAGACCACCTGGTGGGAACGGCAGGCGCTCAAAAACGGGGCAGATGTGCAAGCTTATCGCGCTACCCTGGCCCGCCTGGCGGAACTGCTGCGCCAGCGGGGAAGCCTCAGCCGCAGCGACCTGCGCGCTGCCGATTTTGAATTGGATGATGAACATTTCTCTTCATGGGGCGGCATCTTTGCTAGCCTGGTGCGAGACGGGCATGCCTGTCACGCCGGACAGAACGGCAACGAAGGCCGTTTTGCCCACCGCGAATATTGGCTGCCCCAGCTGGCCTGGAATCCGCCGCCGCCGGACGAGGCCAACATCGAACTGGCCCGGCGTTATCTGGCGGCCTACGGACCTGCTACCGTGCAGGATTTGGCCTACTGGCGCGGAACCAGCGTGGGCAATGCCCGGCGCTGGCTGGCAGCTTTGGGTGATGAAGTGGCTGAAATTGAAAGGGAGGGGCAAACGCTGCTGGCGCTGCGGGCTGACCTGTCAGCGTTGCATGAGACTCCCCCGCCGCCCGAAGTGTGGCCGGTGCGGCTATTATACCGTTTCGACCCCCTGCTGCTTGGCCTTAAAGATAAAAGTTGGATTGTAGACCCGGCCTATTACAGCCGGGTCTGGCGGCCCGCCGGACATATCGAAGGGACGGTGCTCGAACACGGACGCATCGTTGGCACATGGCGCTATGATTGGAAAGGAAGCGACCTGCTGGTGTCAGTTTTTCCGTTTGATCGCTGGCCCGAACATGTCCGGGCGGCTGTTGAAAGGCAATCTGCTGGAGTAGCAGCCTTCTTTGGGGTGAAATTGGTGGATGTCCTAACAAGCCAGAAAACTTAAACTAAATCGTAACGCTCCTTGTAACGATTACGGAACGGGGATTGGCTAAAATGCGAGTATCAAACAAAATTTAGTCAATTCTTTGAAGGAGTGTTTACCGATGTCGCACCAAAAACTTTTACTCACCCTGGCTGTCTTGTTGATGGCCCTCATTGTCACCGCTTGTGGACCCGCCGCTGCTTCAACCCTGGAAGTCGAGGCCAACATCCCCCAGATTACCATTACAGCCACCGATTACGCCTTTGAAGCCCCGGCCAAAATCGAAGCCGGCCTCGTTTCGATTAACCTGGTCAATGAAGGGCAGGAGCCGCACCACGTTCAATTTGCCCGGCTCAACGATGGGGTGACGCTGGAGCAGTTCCAGAGCGCCTTGCAGCAAGGTCCCGAAGGAGCCTTTCCGTTAGTCACCTGGGCCGGCGGCGTCGGCTTGCTCGGCAACAGCGCCAGCCAGCAAGTCACCGTTGAACTGACCCCCGGCCAATATGTACTGCTGTGCTTTATGACCGACCACGAGGGTGTGCCGCACCTGGCCAAAGGGATGATGGCAGCGGTGGAAGTGGTTGAAGGCGCTGAGCAGGCCGAAGCCCCTGAAATCAAGGCCGATGCCACCATCAACCTGCTTGACTTCTCCTTCACCCTGCCCGCCGAAGTCAAAGCCGGCGAACAAGTCTGGCAGATTGTCAATCAAGGTGAGCAGGTTCACGAACTGGCCCTGATCAAACTGGCCGAAGGCAAAACGATGGCCGATGTCGCCGCCTTTATGGAAGACCCCCACGGCGCGCCTCCCTTTGAGTTTGCCGGTGGTTTGCAGGCGGTTGATCCCGGCGAAACCGGCTGGCTCACCCTTGACCTCCAACCCGGCAACTATGTCGCCATGTGCCATGTGCCCGACCCGGCCACCGGCCACGCCCACTTTGAAATGGGCATGGTGATGCCGTTCAGCGTAAAATAAACGCGGCCAAACAACTGAATAGCTTATGATAATACCAGAGGGCAGGTCGGATGATCTGCCCTCTTTTGTTTGACCGGCCCGCCCCGGCATGAATGCCAGGGCTACACCTACGGCAGCGCCGGGTCAACCCGGCTTTAGCCCGATTAATCGGGCGCTGCCGCAGGTAGTCCGGCGACTTCATCGCCGGACGAGAGCCAGTAGCAAGGGTGTCTATGGAAGTTTCCAAACACTCTCTAAGTACAAAACCTCCGGTTTCCTTGACAAAGTTATATTTCTCCTTACTCTAATGAAAGACACCAAAAGAGAAATGAAGGTAAGGCTGATGAACGAATCTATGTCCAGTTTTAAGCCCGATTTGCGCATTTCGCCAACGTGGGTCATTGCGGCGATGGCGGTAGCAGGGGTAATGCTGGGTCTGGCGACTCAGATACAGAGCAATCTGGTTAACCCGGAAAAAGCGCAGGATTTAGCTTTGCTGGTGTTTCTCTTGACCGTGCTCGCCTGGGGGCTTAATCAATGGCGGCCTCGACTGGGTGGGTGGGGCGTCGTTATCACCTTGGTGATGATTGTTTACTGGGGCCAGCAATGGCTGCCAGCGCCCGGCTTCTTAACCTTATTCGTCATCCCTACCGCTTTGGCCGCCGCCCTGGTTGGTCTCCCGGCGGCGTTGCTCATCGTCGTGGCTGAAACGGCGCTCATCTTGATTTCAAACACGACCGGGACAGAGTCCAACATCACCAGCCTGGTGGCGATATGGGCCATCCTGGGCATTATGGCCTGGGTTTATCGCCCCATCGAGCATGTAGCTAACTGGGCCTGGGCCTACTTTCAAGAGGCGCAGCGTTTGGCGGATGAGACGCACGAGCGCCGGGGTAACCTGGAGCAAGCTTTAGCCGACCTGGCCCAGGCCAATTTACAAATGACCCGGCTCAATATCTTGGCGCAAGGCTTACGGCGAGCGGCTGAGGAGGCGCAGCGAACTAAAGAAGAATTTGTCGCCAATGTCAGCCATGAGCTGCGCACGCCGCTCAACATGATTATTGGTTTTAGCGAAACCATCTTGCAATCGCCCGGCGCTTACGGCAAGAAAATCCCCCCGGCACTGCTGGCCGACCTGATGGTAATTTATCGCAATGCCGAGCATCTATCCGCGTTGATCAATGATGTGCTTGATCTCAGCCAGGTTGACGCCGAAAAAATGGCCTTGACCAAAGAACAGACCCAACTGGAAGAAATTGTCGAGGAGGCGACGACGGCTATCCGGCCGCTCTATAGTTCCAAAGGTTTATACCTGGAGCTGGACATCCCTGAAAATTTACCGCCCGTCTTTTGCGACCGCACCCGCATTCGAGAGGTGCTTTTAAACCTATTGAGCAATGCCGGGCGTTTTACCGAACGCGGCGGGGTGCGTCTGCGGGTCTGGCTGGAAGGAAATGAGGTGGTGGTCAGCGTGGCCGATAGTGGGCCGGGTATTGCCGCCAAAGATTTGCACAAAGTCTTTCAGCCCTTCCAACAACTGGATAGTTCTATCCGCCGGCGGCACGGCGGCACCGGCCTGGGCTTGACCATTAGCGAACGTTTTATCCAGTTGCATGGGGGCAAAATCTGGGTTGAAAGCCAGGAAGGCTGCGGCACAACCTTTTTCTTTAGCCTGCCCATGGCTTCCTCAGTCTTAAGCGGCGATACTTTGCTGCGCGGCGTGACCCCCGGTTGGGAATTTTTGCAGCGCACGCATCCCTACACGGGGGCTAAGCCGGTTGTCCAACCCCGTTTTGTCATCCTTGAAAGCGGCGATACTCTGCACCGGCTGCTGTCCCGCTACTGGGACAAGGTCGAGACGGCGGCGGTGTCAAACCTGGAAGAAGCCATCACCGAACTTTCACGCCTGCCTGCCCAGGCCCTTTTGGTCAATGAACCCTCACCCGACAAAGCTCTGGAATATCTGAACCTATCGCAGCAGTTGCCCAACAACACCCCCCTGATTACCTGCGCCATCCCCCGGCTGGACGAACTTGACCCCCTGGGCGTGTCGGTGCGGCTGGTCAAACCCATCTTTAGAGAAACACTGCTGGCGGCTTTAGATCAGTTAAACATCACAGCAGGGACGATTTTAATTGTAGATGATGAACCCGACGCCCTCCAACTGTTCAGGCGGATGCTGACCTCGTTGGAACGGGATTATCGCATCCTGCTGGCCAGGGACGGTCGAGAAGCACTGGCTATTTTGCAAGACTGCCGCCCCCAGGTGATTTTGCTCGACCTGGTTATGCCTGATATGGACGGCTTTCACTTCCTCGAACTGCGCCGCCGGCAGCCCGCCCTGGCCGAAATTCCGGTGGTCATTATTTCCGCCCGTGACCCGGCGGGGCAGCCGATTGTGAGCAGGATGATGGCCGCCACCCTGGGGGGGGGATTATCGGTGAGCCAATTGTTGGCCGGCATCGAAGCCTTTACGAAGGTTTTGGCGATACCGGGGCCAGTTGGCGATCCAGAGCCGACAACAACGCTGCCTGGCTGACCGGCTTGCGGATAAAATCGGCGGCGCCCAAGTCAAGGGCCAAATCCTCTTGCGGCAAGATGGTGGAGACGATAACCGGAATATGGTCGGTTTGAGGATGCTCGCGCAACTGCCCCAACAAAGCCCAGCCATCCTGGCCCGGCATCATCACGTCGAGCACAATAAGCTGCGGCCTTAACTCCAGGGCCAGGGCCAGCCCTTCCTCCGCGCTTGCTGCACCCACAAAGCGATAATGGCGGCCCGACAGGTAACGCCGGAAAAGTTGCCGGGTATCGGCATTGTCGTCAATGACCAGGACGGTAGCCTGTTCCAGGGTCGGCAGGGTGATTTTGGCGGCAAACGGCTGGCCCGCCTTGCCCTCGGAGATGATTTCCAACGATCCTCGACACAATTGCATGAGCTGCTCCACCGTTTGCAAAGATTTGGCCGGGTCTCTGAACGGGGACGCAGGCGGCTGGGCGGCGGCTCTGGTCTGTAGTAACAGGGCCACCTGCTGGGGATCTACCTGGGGTTGAAGGTAGACCTCTCCTCCCGGCGCAGAACGAATAGCCAGGCTGAACAGGCTGACCAGCGCCTGTTGCAGCACCGGTCCTCTGGACCAGACGCGGGGTAGATTTTCTTCCACTTTGTAGGCTACCGACACGCCTAATGCAGCCAGCGATGGCCCCATGGTTTTCAAGGCTTCTCGAATTACCGCCTCCAGGTCGGTTAGTTGGGCCGGAACAGTTTCTCTCAATCTTTCAAGCTCTTCGCTGGGTGAAGGCACATGCACTTCCAGCGTAGGCGGCGCTGCCGCCGGTTGCGCCGGCAGCGGCAAGTTTTTGACCCGGGTTTCAAGCCGGTATGTGCTCCACAGATACTCGGCCAGGGTTTGCCGCGCCAAATTTTCCTCGCGCTGCATCTGCCGCAGCCCCAGGCCAAGTTCCAGAGCCACTTCCCGCTGCGTGGCCTGCTCAGAGTAGCGCCGCCGGAGGATTTGGTAAACCCGCCAGTTTCTTGAGCCGGGCGGCATGCTCTCGGTGGGTTTCAGGGCCTCGATGGCATTGAGCAGGATGTATTGCAAGGCAAACATGGGGTTGCGGCGTCGTTCTGCTTCAAACAACTCCACCAAAGGACTGTGCCGAATCACCGCAGGGTCAAACAGCGAAACCAAAGCCGTCCGCAACTGGCGGGTAAACCAGACCAGTTTTAAGTTAGTTTCCAATCTTTCTCTCTCCATGTCGCCTCTGAGTCGTCTGCAAGTCGGGAAAGTGCTGACAACGCCAAAAATTTCTGTTATAGTTAAAAAATAAGGCCAAAGCACAGTGGCCTAAAATTATACTTCAAGCAATTTCACCTCACAAACAATTATCCAACTGAAAGGAGGTGCAAGCGGCCAAAAAGCTAAATTTAGACTTTTGGGTTTAATCAAAGGAGGGGTGTCTATGACGCTTGCAAGGACGCTTAACTTACCGAAATAGTTGTATAATTTACCCACTATTTGAAGTATAGATGTCTATAAAAGTTTTTTTCCTGTAATCAGGTAGCAAGGTAGCAGGCTGCTGCATGCTACCTTGCTACTCTGCCTCTGGCGAAAACTTTTCTAGAGGACTATATCTTTCCATGTAAATTAAATTCAAAGGAGAATGTAATGAAAGATAAAAAACTGACGCGCCGCTATTTTCTGACCTTGTCCGCCGGAGCAGCCGTCGGGTCGTGGTTAACCGCTTGCGGGGCAGCAACGCCAGCGCCAGAACAGCCAGCCGAGGCCGCCGCCACGGAAGCGCCTGCTGCTGCCGCCGCCACTTCTGAAGTTGCCGCCCCTGCCCCCGAAGTCGTAACGATCTCTTTCTCCGGGTGGGGCGCAACCCAGGAGGACGAAGGAGTGCGAGCGGCGATGAAGGTGTTCGAGGGAGAGAACCCCAATATCAAAATGGAGTGGGTTCATATTCCCGACACCAACGCTTACAACGACAGAATTTTGTCAATGGCTGCGGCGGGAACGCCCCCCGATACCGGCTTTATTGGCAGCGATATTTTTACCACGTTCGCCCGTGATGCGGTCTTGCTGGATATTACCGACCGGGTTAAAGGCGATCCGGTGATTGGCAAAGAAGGCTACTTCATCGAGCCGCAGGAAACGCAGCGCTGCACCTTCAACGGTCAATGGTACGGCATCGGTTCGTGTTGGGTAGCGCCGCACATCTATTACAACGCCGATATTTTTGAACAAGAAGGGATTGAGCCACCCAGTAATGACCCGGCCAAAGCCTGGGATTGGGATCACCTGCTGGAAGTGGCCACGCAGTTGACGGTAGACAACAACGGCAAACACCCCGGCGACAGCGGCTTTGATGTTAACAACGTCAAACGGTGGGGTATCCACTGGCCCACCTGGTGGATTCCCTTGCATGCAGCTATGATTAGTAATGGCGGCGATTGGGTTGACCGTGAAACCGGCTTGGTGGTGGCCGACAAGCCCGAAGCCATCGAGGCCATCCAGAATGTCGCCGACTTAATGGGCAAACATCAAGTGATGCCCTTTGCCTCGGTCTTCCAGCGCTCGGAGACCAGCGACGTTCCGCAGATGCTCGAGGGTGGCTACCTGGCGATGGCGGTAGATGGTTCGTGGGCGCTATCCTGGCTGACCGAACTCAAAATCACGTTGGGCACGGCCGTACTGCCCAAGATGAAACAGCCGGCTACGACCATGCAGGCGCACTTACATTCCGTTTTTGCCGGAACAAAGCAGCCCGAAGAAGCCTGGCAGTGGGTGAAATTCCTGGCTACCGAGTATTACCAACTCCAATTCCTCAAAATTGGCCTCTGGCTGCCCAGCCAAACCGCCTTGATGACCGACGAAGGCAGGCAGAAATGGCTAACCTTGCGCAAGGCGCCTGGCGACGGCATCCACCCCGAAGGTTATGAACAGTTGATAACCGAATTTATACCCAAATATGGTCAGGTCCTCTACATGCCGCCAGGGTGGACCAAGGCGACCTCGGTTTTGTACCCCGCCCTGGACAGCGTCTTTGTCGGCGATCAGACGGCGGAAGAGGCGTTGGTTGCAGTTGTACCGGAAGTGAATGCTATCCTGGAGGCTGAGCTGAAGAAGAGCTAAAGTCGGTAATGAAAGTCAGGAGTGCAAGGCTTGCCTTGCTTTTTAGCGCGTAACTATTCAAGCGTTATTGCGAGGCCCGCAGGCCGAAGCAATCCCCGGATTGCGGCCTGGAGACTGCTTCGACCTTCGGTCTCGCCGTGACATGAATAGAGCAATTTTTAGGGAGATTTTTATGGATAAAGGGGTAAATTTATCAGAACTCCAATTTCCTCTACATAGATACTCAATCACGAAGGCCGTCCATTGGTTCAGAACCCTGCGCGGAAGACGGACGCTGCTAGGCTATATCTTTATCAGTCCCTTTATCCTGGGGGTCTTGTTTTGGGTGCTGATACCGGCCCTGACCGCTGTCTGGCTGGTTTTCCACGATTGGAACTTGATTTCCCCCGCCCGCTATAACGGTCTGGGCAACATTTTAAGGCTTGGAGGAGATAAGCTCTTCTGGCAAGCGCTCAAAGTGACCACGATTTATACCGTTTTCTCAGTGCCGCTTAGCTTGATCGTCAGTTTCAGCCTGGCCTTGTTGATAAATCAGCAAATACGCGGCATTGCCCTGTTTCGGACCATTTACTATCTGCCCAGTATTATGCCCGTTGTCGCCGCGGCGGTGCTGTGGTCCTGGATTTTTAATACCGAGTTTGGTTTGCTCAATATCTTGCTGCGTTATCTGGGCTTGCCTAAAATTGCCTGGCTGCAAGAGCCGGAGTGGACCATGCCGGCCTTTATTTTGATGAGCCTGTGGAACGTGGGCGCACCGATGATTATTTTTTTAGCCGGGTTGCAGGGCATTCCCGAAGTTCTGTACGAAGCGGCCAAAATTGATGGGGCCGGGCGCTTGGCCCAACTGCGCCACATCACCATCCCGCTTATGTCACCCACCATCTTTTTTAACTTGGTTATCGGCATCATCGGCTCTTTCCAGGCTTTTACCGCCGCTCTGATTATGACCGGCGGCGGGCCTCAAAATGCCACCCTCTTCTTTGTTTTGTACCTCTATCAAGTCGGCTTTAGGTTTCTGGAAATGGGCTATGCCGCCACCCTGTCCTGGGTGCTCTTTTTTGTCATTATGGTTATGACCTGGCTGGTGTTTAAAACGGTGGGCCGCCAGGTTTACTATCAGGAAGATGTTTAAGATGAGTGCATTAAATAAAACTGTTTCACTTCCCCAAGCCTCCCGACGAAGCTCCGGCTCAGTTATGAACTTTCTGAGCGACGGTGAGAAATGGTGGCGGCTGTTTGTTTGGTTGCTGCTGCTGGCCGTCGCGGTGGTGATGCTCTTGCCCTTTTTGTGGTTGGTGAGTAGTTCGCTCAAGCTAGAGCAAAGAGTGTTTCAATATCCTCCCCAGTGGATTCCCGACCCTATCCGTTGGATAAACTACTATGAAGCGCTGACCGTTAAACCGTTTCACATCTATTTCAAAAATACCATGTTCATTGCCGCGCTCAATCAAATCGCCATTCTCTTGACCGCCTCCTTTTGCGCCTACGGCTTTGCCCGCATCGAATTTCCCGGTCGCGATTTTTGGTTTGGCGTGGTCCTGGCTACCATGATGCTGCCCTATTTTGTGGTCATGGTGCCTCATTTTGTAATGTTTAGCCGTCTGGGTTGGGTAGATACCTTCCTGCCCCTGACGGTGCCTTTCTTTTTTGGCGGTGGCGCCTTCAATATCTTCCTCTTTCGCCAATTCTTCCGCAGTCTGCCCAAAGAGCTATCCGATGCCGCCCGGATTGACGGCTGTAGTGAATTTGACATCTATTGGCGCATTATGCTACCGTTGAGCAAACCGGCCCTCATTACAGTAGCCATCTTTACCTTCTTATACACCTGGAACGATTTTATCGGCCCCGTCCTTTATCTCAGTTCGCCCGACAATCTCACCGTTGCGTTGGGTCTGTCCGCATTTCGGGGCGTCATGCGCAACCAATGGCATCTGTTGATGGCCGCTTCCACAGCAATGACGCTGCCGGTGATTATTCTCTTTTTCTTCCTGCAACGTTACTTCATCAGAGGCGTGGTGATGAGTGGGCTGAAAGGCTAATTAATTTGTGAAGAGTGAATTGCCAATCGTTAATTGTTAACAAAATAATAAGCCCATCATTCACAATTCACTATTCATTATTCACAATTCACAATTATCGCTAAAGGATTATCCCTATTAGCGCCGCAAGTGCTTAAACTCAAGGAGGAATAACAACTTTGGATAAGCTTAGGCTATTATCACCTACCTTCACCCCGGTTCCCTTTACGCGGGTGACAATTGAAGATACATTCTGGACCCCCAAGCTCCGGGTCAATCGAGAACGCACCATCCCCCATATCTACCGGCAATGTCTCCAAACCGGGCGGATTGACGCCTTCCGGCCTACCTGGCAGCCCGGCCCGGAGATTACCTCGCGCAAAGGGTGGGGCGGAACCCCCGTGATGTTCTGGGATTCGGATGTAGCCAAGTGGCTTGAAGCGGCCAGTTACAGCCTGGCCACGCACCCCGATCCCCAACTTGAGGCCCTGGTGGATGAAGTGATCACCGTCATTGCCCAGGCGCAGCACGCCGATGGCTACCTCAACACCTGGTTCACTACGGTTGATCCCGACAATCGCTGGAAAAACCTGCGCGATTGGCACGAACTCTACTGCGCCGGCCACATGATCGAGGCCGGGGTAGCCCATTACCAGACCACCGGCAAGCGCACCTTGTTGGATGTTGTCTGCCGCTACGTTGACCATATCGCCGCTATCTTTGGTCCTGAGCCGGGCCAGAAGCGGGGCTACTGCGGCCACCCCGAAATCGAGCTGGCCCTGGTCAAGCTCCATCGAGCCACCGGCGAGCAGCGTTACCTGGAACTGAGCCGTTACTTTATAGATGAGCGCGGCCGCCAACCCCATTACTTTGACCAGGAAGCCCGCGAGCGCGGCGACGACCCGGCCAATTTTTGGGCCGGAACTTATGAATACAACCAATCCCATCGCCCGGTACGAGAGCAGGACGAAGTGGTTGGACACGCCGTCCGGGCCATGTATCTCTATTCCGCTATGATGGATCTATCCCGTGAATATGGTGATGCCAGCCTCCACCAGACCTGCGAGCGCCTGTGGCGACATCTGACCAGCAAACGGATATACGTGACCGGCGGCATTGGCACATCGGGCCAAAATGAGGGCTTCACCAGCGATTACGACCTGCCCAACGAAAGCGCCTACGCCGAAACGTGCGCCGCCATCGGCCTGATCTTTTGGGCGCAGCGCATCCTGCAATTGGATTGCAACCGGCGCTATACCGATATCCTCGAACTGGCCCTCTACAACAGCGTGCTGAGCGCCATCTCCAGCGACGGCCAACATTTCTTTTATGAAAACCCCCTGGCGAGCAGCGGGCATCACCACCGCCAGCCCTGGTTCCCCTGCCCTTGCTGCCCGCCCAACCTGGCCCGCCTGTTTGCTTCGTTAGGCGAGTATATCTACGCTCAGAGTGAGACCGAGGCCGTTGTCCATCTTTATATTCAGAGTACGGGCCGGTTATCGGTTGGGGGGCAGACCATAACCTTGCGCCAGGAAACCAACTACCCCTGGGATGGAACAGTGACCATCCAGGTCAACCCGGAGCAGCCGGCCACATTTGGGCTGCGGCTGCGTATCCCCGGCTGGTGTGGTTCGGCCGGCGTGTGGGTCAATGGCGAGACGGTCAATCTGGCAGACCGGCTGGAGCAGGGCTACGCCCGGCTGGAGCGCCTCTGGCAACCCGGCGATGTAGTCACGCTCGATTTGCCCATGCCGGTTGAGCGGCTGTCGGCCCATCCAGAGGTGCAGGTTGATCAGGGCCATATTGCCCTTCGGCGCGGCCCCCTCATCTACTGCCTGGAACAATGTGACCAGACCGAGCCGTTGCATCGCCTGGTGTTACCCTCTACGGCAGATTTAAGCAGCCACGTCGAGCCTGACCTCTTGGGCGGGGTTGTCGTCTTGCGCGGCACTGCGGCAGCGATGGTTGACACGGATTGGGAGGACACCCTGTACCGTCCCCAGCCGCCGGACACCCGGCCCGCGCCCATTACGGCCATCCCCTATTATGCCTGGGACAACCGCGAGCCGGGAGCGATGCGCGTCTGGCTGCGGGCCTGCACCTCCTGATATAGGTATCCAGATAAGGTCTTTCCATCAAAGCCGTATTGCGTGTTGCGTATTCCGTTCAATTTACGCAACACGCAATACGCAACGCGTATCTTCTCAGAGCAAAAACTTTTCTGGTGAGCTATTACTAAAAATGACCCAACCTTTAAAGAAGTGGCAAAACCCTGGCGTTGTTTTTCAGCCGAGAGCCTCACGCGGTTTCCAGCGCGGCATCAATCAATTGGTTAAGGCCATTAGCCCAACTTTGGGACCTTTGCCGCGTTTGGTGGTCAATGAAAGCCAGGCCAAAAAAAATGAGCTTGAACTGTTAGACAACGGCGCTGTCATCGCCCGCCGCATCCTCATGCTCCCCCAACGCAGCGAAGATGTGGGGGCGATGTATCTGCGCCAGATGCTCTGGCAGGTGCATGAGACGACGGGTGATGGAACAGCAACGGCCGCGGTGCTGTTCCAATCCATTTATAACCAGGGTCTCCACTACATTGCCGCCGGCGGGAACGCCATGAGCTTGCGGCGGCACCTGGAACAGGCGGCCCAACTCATCTGTGCTGAATTAAATCGTCTGACCCTTCAGTTGCAAGGACAAGCGCAACTGGCTGGCCTGGCCGAGACCCTCTGCGGCGACCCGCCTCTGGCAAAAATGTTGGGCGAGATCTTCGATATGATTGGTGCAGAGGGCCGGCTGGAGATTCGCCCCGGACGCCGCCAGGAATTGGAGCGAGAGTACGTCGAGGGTTCGTACTGGTCAGGCGGCCTTTTCAGCCGGGCTATGGCCGGTCATCCGTCCGGCAAAGTTTCCCTGGAAAATGGGCTGATCTTGCTCACCGATTTGGAGATACGGGAAGCTCAAGAGGTTGTCCCTCTGTTGGCCATGGCCCTCCGCGCCGGAATAAAGAGCTTGCTGCTAGTGGCGGCCGGTATTTCTGAACAAGCCCTGGCGGTGCTTTTAACGCCGGCCAACCGCGAGCGAGTCCGGGTGATTGCGGTCAAAGCCCCGGCGATGACCTCGCCAACTCGCCATCAGGAGTTGGAAGACCTGGCGATCTTAACCGGAGGCCGCCTCTTGCTGGCTCAGGCGGGCGACACCCTGGCCGCCGTTCAGCCGGAGGATTTGGGGCGCGCTCGACGGGTGTGGGCCGATAAGGATTATTTGGGCATGGTTGGGGGCAAAGGCGACTCCCGCCAACTGCGCCGGCGCATCGCCGAATTGCGCACGGCTTTGGCGCAGGCCCAGGAGGCCAACGAGCGGAAGCGTTTGCAAGAACGGCTGGGCAAATTGACCGGCGGCGTAGCCGTGTTGTGGGTCGGCGGGCTGTCTCCGGTAGCGGTGGAAGCCCGCACCGAGCTGGCTAAACAAACGGCGGAAGCTATGCGGGGTGCGCTCCGCGAGGGGGTGGTCCCCGGCGGCGGCGTGTCCTTGCTAAAATGCAAGCCCGTTTTACAGGAGAAGGTGCGCCGGGCACAATGCGCCGACGAACGGGTGGCTTACACCATTTTGCTCAAAGCGGTTGAAGCCCCCCTCCGCACCCTTTTGAGCAATGCCGGCTATTCCGCCGAGGAAGCGCTGGCCCAGATTGGTCAAGACGGGTCCGGGGCCGGCTTTGATGTGGTTCGCGGCCAGGTGGTGAACCTGGAGCGGGCCGGTATTGTTGATGCTGCCTCGACCGTAAAAACGGCTGTGCTCAAGGCCATTCACGGCGCTGCGCTGGCTTTAACCATTGACGTTCTCGTTCACCGCGCCGACGCGCCTGTTGAACCTAATCTGTAATATAGGTGTCTAGAAAAATTCTTTCCCAACAATCAAGATAGCACGCCCTTCGGCGCACCCGAAGGGGTGGGAGTAGCAAAGTAGCAATTTGTTATCTGCTACCTTGCTACTTGCTACCTGTTTCAGTGACGAGGACTTTTCTGGAGAACTATACTCAGTAGATCCAATTTTCGAGGGGTGAGGCACGCCTACGTGCCGAATGGGGCCGCACGTGGGCGTGCTGGCTCCTCAAATTTGGATCCACTGATACTATGGATACTCAATTGTCTTCTGCCAATACCCTGCCCCAAGACCTGATTTATAACTTCGCTGCCTCGGCCTGGTGGGGCCGGAGGCCGGGGGCGGCCTGCGTTGCGGCCCGCATGTCGGGCTTATACCGCTCCGACGACGAAGGGGCTACCTGGCGACTCCTCTACGAGTCCCTACAGCTAAACGAACCTCTCTCGACCCTGGCCGTAGCCATTCCGCCCGACTTTGAGCAGCAACCTCATCTTTTCGCCGGTCTGGGCGGGGGTATTTTGCGCTCGCTTGACGGGGGCCAGCATTGGGAGAATGTTTACTTTCCGCCGCCCCCGGCTGTCGTTACCTGCCTGGCGACTTCGCCCAACTACACCCAAGATGGCCTGCTTTTTGCCGGAACATTGGAAGATGGCCTGTTTTTTTCAACCGACTGCGGCTTGCATTGGCAGGCAGGCAGCTTTGGCCTGCTGGATTTGAAGCTCTTCTGCCTGGCTGTTTCGCCCAACTTTGCCCACGACCAGACCTTGTTTGCCGGAACGCACAGCGGCCTCTTTCGCAGCGCCAACGGCGGGCGCTCCTGGCGAGAAGTCTCCCTGCCGCCCGGCTACGACGCTGTTTTCAGCCTGGCCTTATCTCCCCATTTTGCCCAGGATGGCGTGCTGTTCGCCGGAACCGAAACTCAGGGGCTACTGCGCTCAGAGGATGGCGGAAGAAGTTGGGCGCGGCTGGGAGAAAATATTTTAACCGACGCCATCAACACCGTTCTACTTTCGCCGGAGTTCCCCCGCCAGCCGGACATCCTGGCGCTGCACGGCGGAACTTTACTCCTCTCCAACGATGCGGGTCTATCCTGGCAGCCCTGGCGCGAGGCCGCATTAGCCGAAAAGCACGTGACAACCGTGCTGGCTCCCCTGGGTTTTGACCCCGGCGCACCAAGTCTGGTCGGCCTGCTCGATGGCGATATTCTCAATATCCGCTAGAATCGTCTTCTCAACTGTCAATCAACCGGTCAGCCAGGTGCTCCCGGCCCCATTCCCCAATGTATTGAAAAAGTGGGATTAGCGTCCGGCCCTTGACCGAGAGGCAATATTCTACTCGTGGCGGCACCTCTGGATATTGCCGTCGCTCTATTAGACCATCTTTTTCAAGCTGACGAAGCTGCTGAATGAGCATTTTCTCTGTAATGTGACTAATAGAACTCTTAATCTCCCCATAACGCCGCGTTCCGTACATCAAGCGACTTAAGATCACAATTTTCCAGCGACCACCAATCAAATCCGAAACCGCTTCTACCGGGCATTCATATTTTTCTAAATGCATCGTCTCTGCTCCATTTTAGGTCAATTATACCATAATTTTTGCGAAATTGATAGTACCTTACAAATAAGTAAGTACTTGAAATTAAGTAAGTTATGGCTTATAGTAGCCTTAATTCGCTTGCAAGCAAAAATAATTTATCAAGATAACGAGGAAAACCTTATGGATCAACAAGTGATAAAGCCGGTAGAGCGGTTTTTTACCGCCTTTGGTCAAGGTGATTTAACCAGTCTGCTAGAAACCTTGCACGATGACATCATCATCGAGGTAGAAGGGCCAGCCAGCGTTCCGATTTATCGGACCTATCAAGGTAAGGTTGAAGCCCGGCGATTTATCGAGGCCCTGGGGCGGAGCTTTCAGACCCAACAATTTGAAATTCAGACGCTCATGGGTCAAGAAAACATCGTGATGGCGGCTGGAGCTTTTCAGCATTTGGTCGTCTCGACCGGCAAGTTATTCAAAAGTGGGTGGGCCTTACGCTGTGAAATCAAGGATGACAAGATTGCGCATTATCGGTTCTTTGAAAACACGGCAGCGGCAGTGGAAGCCTTTCAAACGGCCTAACCCAAAGAGCTTTCTTAAGCTGAACAATTAACTCACCGGAAAGTAAAAAGGAAAGCCTGACTTGATTTCAGGCTTTCCTTTTCTGGTTAAAGCCTAACTTTGTTGAAGAGTCATGCGGTCGGTGTTATAATTCTGAATATCCATCTACCTACCCCGGCACGAGGCCATGACAGAACGTAAACCGGTTGAGATTTCAGAGGAAGATTGGAACCAGACGCCGCCGGCAGTGCGCGCCTTTATCAGCCAATCTATCGGCCAGCTTGAGCAACTCGAAGCGCAGCGCCAAGCGATCAGTCCCCCCTCACCGGCGGATTCTTTGACTGCCGATACGCCGGCTTCAGCCTCGACTTCTCCGGCGGAATTGGCTCAACCCCGTTTGCGCCCTCGCCGGACGCTCAACCGGCTGGCTTTGCTCGCTTTGACGTTGGCTTTGGCGGCTGCAGGTCAATACCTGTTGATTTATAACTCGCTCTGGGATGGCCTGCTTTTGTACCTCTTAGCCGCGCTTCTCTTTGTGCGAATATCCGCCAGCGCCAAATTATCAAGTTTAAACTATTCCTGGCCTGGTTTAGCCAACCCCATCCAGGTGAGACAGGGCTTTATCCAGACGCTGGGGCTGGGGGTCTTGGGGGGAGCTGCTCTCCTGGGGCTGGCAGCCTATTTTGCCTTTGGACAAAAGGTGAACCAGCCTCAAGCCTGGGCGTTTTACCTGTACAGCCTGGCCGCTCTGGTTCTGGGGGTAGTTCTGCTGACCCGTGAAGGAGAGACCCGGTCGCCCTGGCCGTCAACGCCTCTGGGGCGCTGGCTGCTTGTTTTTATCTTTGGACTGGCCGTTTTTATGCGGCTCTGGCAAATTGACCACCTCCCGTTTGGGACATGGTACGACGAGGCCATCTCCGGGCTGCAAGGCGTGCGCTGGAATAACGATGCGGCATATCGGCCCCAATTTGAAGAAAACAACTCCGGCCAGCATATCTTTTTATTCGCTACCACGCTGCGCTGGTTTGGGCAAAATACAAGCGCCATTCGACTGGTGTCGGTGGTGCTGGGGCTGGCCGGTGTGGGGGCGGCTTATCTATTTGGGAGTGAGCTGCGCGGCCCGCGCCTGGGCTTGATCTTGGCCTTTTTTGTGGCCGTTGCCCGCTGGCATGTCAATTTTAGCCGGATTGCCATGCCCGGCATTGATACCCCCTTGGCCGAATTTTTAACCCTCTTTTTTCTGCTCCGCTTGTGGCGGTACGGCCGTCTGCGAGATGCGGCCGGGGCCGGCGTGGCGTTGGGCTTGGGCTTGAGCTTCTACAGCGCCTTCCGCTTGTTTGTCCTGGCCCTGGCCCTATTTGCCCTCCTGGCCGGCCTTGTCACCTGGAAACAGTGGTGGGCCGGGCGAAAAGAAAGGTGGCGTAACCTGGGCGCTCACTTGGCCATGCTGAGCCTGGCTTGGGGGCTAACCGCCCTGCCGGTGATTCATTTTGCCTTGAACAACCCCACCGACTTCTGGGCGCGGGTGCAAAAAACTTCGATTATCAACCGGCGCGATGAACCGGATTTGGGCAAGGCCCTCTGGAGCAGCACCCACAAACATTTGCTTATGTTCAACTTTCAGGGTGACAGAAACGGCCGCCACAACTTGCCCGGCGAACCCATGCTGGACCCGGCCATGGGCGTGCTGTTTGTATTAGGCTTTAGCCTGGCCCTGGCTCGACTGCGACAGCCAGGGCAGCTTTTCTTTCTTATCCTCTTCGTCATCGGCTTGTTGGGTGGTATCCTGAGCCTGGATTTTGAAGCCCCTCAAGCCCTCCGCAGTATCGCCGTACTGCCCGCAGTTTTCTATTTTTGCGCCCTGCCCCTGGGGGTTCTGGGAAAACAGTTGGCGGCAGGTCTACGCCCCTGGCCCGCTTCCTGGTTGGCCGTACCGGCAGCGGCGCTGGGCGTTTTTATTTTTTACTTTAATGCTCACACCTATTTCTACCGCCAGGCCCATGAATTTGCTTCGTGGAACGCTTTTTCCACGGCTGAAAGCATTGTCGCCACGCGCATGGCTCAATTAGGCCCGGACTACACCTTCTATCTCTCCCCCTTCTTTAACGAGCATCCGGCCATTCGCTTTCTCTCGCCCACTACGCGTGACCGGCGTCTGTTTAACCTGCCCGACGCCCTGCCCATCCGCCAGCCGGCCGATAGACCGGCGGCCTTGTTTATCCACCCCGACGATAAATGGATTTACGACTCGGCGCTGAGCTTGTATCCGGCGGCCAAGTTTGAGACCATTAGCGACGAGCAGACCAATACCCCGGTCGTCTACATAGCCGAACTGACCCGCGAGGATGTGGCCCAAATCCAGGGGTTGGAGCTGCGCTATTGGCTCAATCAAACCTGGACCGGGCCGCCGCAAACCAGCCTGGCCGTCGAAACTATTAATCAGTTCTGGCCCGACCCTACCTCGCTGGCCCTATCCAGCGGCTCCAGCACGGCAGAATTTGCCGCCGAATGGAGTGGAGTGCTCTACGCCCCCGATTATGGCTCCTACGCTTTTACGCTGCGCGCTCCGCTGACTGCGTCACTGGAAATTGATGGCAATGTTGTCGCTACGGTGGAAACCACCGGCCAACAAATAGCGGCCTTGCCGCTTGCCCAGGGTAATCACCGGCTGCGGTTGCGGGCGTTGGGCGGAACCGGGCAGGTCAGTTTGCTGTGGCAGCGACCCGGCCAGCAAATGGAGACCATTCCTTCTTGGGCCTTTTATCGCCCTCCGGTTACGCCGCATGGCTTGCAAGGGACCTATTATGCCAATGCCAATTGGGCCGGCAATCCGGCCCTGGTTCGGATTGATCCGTTTTTGGATATATATTTTCATATCACCCCCCTGCCCCGGCCCTATACCGTCGAGTGGAGCGGCGTGTTGGCGGCCCCCCAGGCCGGCCTTTATCAGTTGGGCCTGCGGGCTATAGATGAGGCCAGCCTCTATCTCGATGGTCAATTGGTGGTAGCCACAACCGGCCCCGATGCCTTGACCCAGACCTCCCTCACCCTTGAGCAAGGATTGCACGATCTTCGCCTGACCTTTAAAGATGCCACCGGGCGCTCCCGCTTGCATCTGCTGTGGCAGCCGCCGGGCCAGGCCAGCCTTGTCCCCATTCCCGGCCCATACCTCTGGCCGTCGCGCCGCAGTTATGTAGAAATCCCGCCGGCCGAGCTGCCCTGGCCCCCGTCCCCGGCTGCGCCTCAAGCCCTGGCCCAGCCTTTGCCCACCTTTTCGACAACCGGGCGGGTTAGTATCCTTTCGTCTGATCTGGGGGCAACGCCGCTCAACCAGCCGCGCGGCATTGCCGTTGGGCCAAACGGTCAGGTTTATGTGACCGATACCGGCAACAACCGTCTGCTGGTTTTGGATCAGGCAGGTAATTTAATCGCTGAAATCGAAGGGGGAGCGGAGCCGTTTGGCGAGCTGTCCGATGTGGCTGTTGACAGCAGCGGCCGGGTTTATGTCCTCGATGTGGGCCGGGAGCGTCTCAATGTCTTTGACGCCGCAGGCAGCTATTTGAATGATGTCCCGATCCAGCCTGCCGACATCGGCCATTCACGGGGCTTGTTTGTTGACCGGCAAAATTATCTGTGGCTGGCTAATACCTCCGCTAACCGGGTGACGGCTCTAGATTTGGCCGGGAACGTTGTGGTCGAGTTTCCGGTGTCGCCGGACCTGCCGGCTCAACCGGTAGACGTAGCTATGACCCCTGCTGGCCTGATTTGTGTCACCGATGTGATTCTGGACCAGTTAATTTGCTTTGGCGTGGATGGGCAGCCGCGTCAAAGCTGGACCATTCCCCACTCGACCAGCCTTGACGGCGCTCATCTGGCCGCAGATGAGGCGGGCGGGCTGTATCTGACCCTGCCGGAAGAGGGCCAGGCGCTCCACCTGGGGCCGCAGGGCGAGGCCCTAACCCGGTGGGACCTGATCCGGCCCGACGGGCAAAAAATGAAGCCGGTCGGCATTGCGGTAGCCCCCACGGGCCAGGTTTGGGTAGTAGACAGCGCCGGAGGGAATATCGCTGTTTTGTCAGCAGAATAGCCATTACTCGGTCATGTCATTTCGAGCGACGTTAGGAGCGAGAAATCTCTAATCCGTAGGTTGCAGATAATGGTCTCGGAGATTTCTCGGCTTTCAGCCTCGAAATGACATGGGGAGTAAGCAATTACGCAAAATAAAGTTTGTAACGCTCCTGGTAACGATTAGAGAACGTTTGCCGGTTAAACTCAGGGCAAATAATCTTTATTGCTCAGGAGACAAAACTGATGTTTGCTAATATAACTGCCTTACCTACCCTTGATACCCTCGCGCTGCCGGAACTGGCTTTACAAGAACTAAACATCCACCTGCGCGGCCAACTGATCCGCCGCGGCGATGCCGATTATGACCAGGCCCGCCAGCTCTGGAACGGCGCAGTGGACAAGTATCCGGCCCTCATCGTCCGCAGCCAGACAGCCCAGGATGTGGCCCTGGCCGTTGCCTTTGCCCGTAACCATAACCTGCCGGTCTCGGTTCGAGCCGGCGGCCACAACGCGGCCGGCCTGGCCCTGGTTGACGATGGCCTGGTGATTGACCTTTCCCGGATGAAACGCATCCAGGTTGACCCCGCCCGGCGGGTCGCCCGCGCCGAACCCGGCCTGACCATCGGCGAATTTACCCGCGCCCTGGAACCCTACGGTCTGCTGACCCCCACCGGCACCTGCTCCGGCACCGGCATTGGCGGGATGACCCTGGGCGGCGGCATCGGCTGGCTGACCGGCCGATTCGGCCTGGCCGTTGACAACGTGCTCTCCTTTGAAGTCGTCACCGCCGAAGGCCGGCTGCTCAAAGCCAGCGCCGAGGAGAACAGCGACCTGTTCTGGGGACTGCGCGGCGGCGGCGGCAACTTTGGCGTGGTTACGGCTATCGAATACCAGCTTCACCCTATGGGCCAGGTTTTGGGCGGCGCCATCCTCTACCCCCTGTCGCTCGACGTGCTGCGCGCTTATTTTGATTTTACCAGCGCCGCCCCGGATGAGGTGATTGCTTACGCCGCGCTGGCCACCATTCCTAACGCCGGCCCGGCGGTTGCCATTACCGTCTGCTACAGCGGCGACGACCTGGCCGCCGGGGAACAGGCGCTGGCCCCGCTGCGCCAATTTGGTTCGCCCATTGTAGACATGATTCGGCCCATGAACTACACCGAGTTGATTACCTCGCTCGACCCGACCGCCCCGGATGGCCGCCACTATGCCGACACCGCCTACTCGCTCAAGCAGCCCGGCGACGACGCCCTCAAAGCGATGCTCGCCTGCGCCGAACAGAAGAGTTCGCCTTTCAGCGTCATCGTCATTCACCACATCAACGGCGCGGGCGCCCGCGTAGCCCCCGACGCCACCGCCTTTGCCCTGCGCGAACCGCACTACTCCATCGTCAATGCCGCCGCCTGGGAAGAAGGTCCGGCGGAGCCGCACCTCGCCTGGGCGGAGGAGTCGCTGGCCCGCATGCAGCCGTTTGCCAGCCAGGGTCTCTACGTCAACTTCATGGGCTACGAAGGCGAAGCCGCCATCCGCGAGGCGTACCGGGCCAACTACGAGCGGTTGGTCGCGTTGAAGCGCAAGTATGACCCGACTAATTTCTTTCGCATGAATCAGAATATCAAGCCGGGTGGGAAATAGAATCTGTCGGATAAGTCGCTATCTTTTGCCGGAGGGCAGGTTATGTAACCTGCCCTCTTTTGTTTGGCCCATTTTAGAGCTATAAAGGCTTAATTTGAGTATATACTCCTTGACAAAGTGTGACGTATTATTTAACATAAAATAAATCTTGTATTGTCCTGTTTCTCTAAGTACAGCTTTGCCTTAGTTCGTGACGAAATCAAGGCGAGTAGATACCTCCACAGAAGTCATATCATTCCGAC
>JAKLJP010000036.1 GCA_023151115.1 Anaerolineae bacterium | reverse complement strand
CCTATGGATAATTTGAATTATTCAGCTTACCATAGGTTGTCTTACCTGGCAATATTTTTTAGAACTGAACGACCCTGAGAGATTTCTCGGCCTATGGCCTCGAAATGACATGAGGGCGGAGCAGTTACCGTCAAAGTAAGGTGCGACGCACTTTGAACGCCCTCACGGGCAAAGCACGTCGCACCCATCACAGAATCATAGTCTGGCTTTATGGATTGTCAAGCGTTGAGATAATTCCAGGCAAATATCTTTTATTTTCGTGTTGCGTCTTGCGTAAGGTAGAGCAAACGGAGCACGCAAGACGTTTCAACTCTTTAATTTTAGAACTGTCCTATCTGGCGCTTTGGTAAACCTCGTCCATGGCTTCGCTCAAATCTTCCAACCGCTGCACCTGGTCCGAAATTTCGTCTTGCAGCCGGTTGACCCGGCTGCCGCCTTCGTCTTTGCTGCCGACCAGTAATAGCTGCGAGTAGATGGTACCCAGCGCGGAAATGGTGCTGTCCAATTGATAGCTGGCTTTTTCCATATTGTCTTCCAGGCTTTGCAAGGTTTGCAACTGCCGCTTTTTATCGGCGATGGTCCGCTGAAGCTGCTGCTTCACTTCCGGGCTGTCCTCACGGGCCAATTTCTGTTCCAGGTTGCGAATATCGGTCGGCACGCGCTGCAAATCCTGTTTGACCACTTGGTTCAACTGAAATTTATCCACCCGGGCCGCCAAATCGTACACTGCTTGCAGCCAGTGGGTCACTTCGCGGGTAGTCCGCTCAAACCGGTCACGCATAGAGGCTTGCGATGATTTGCTCACCGTATTTTCAATCAATTCCCAATACTTTAAAGCCTCGTCCACCTTGGCCCGCAGGGTTCGATCTTGAATTGACTCCGGGTTGAACTGGACTCTGGGGCGCAGCATCTCTTCCACAGCTTTGGCGTGGTTGGCTTCATTAGTAATGCCCCGATAGATAAACAACGGGGTCAGGATAATCCCCAAAATTGCTGCGGGGATAGCCGCCAGAAGACCCCCAAAAATACCAAGAGCCGTGGAAACAACCAGTGTGCCGCCAATCAACGTCGCTGTAATCGGGTGAAAGGTATAACGCTCCCTAAGCTGTTTGATAATATTAGGGTCTTTATTCCAGTCAGCCCGCTGCTGTTTATAATTCTCGACAATATTTTTGAGAATGGCCTCTTGGGCCCGTTTTTCCAGGTCTTTTCTGATATCTGAGGGCATATTATTAATGCGTGATGCGTGATGCGTAAGAGTCACGCATCACGCATCAAATCTCGAATTTTGATTGAGTTGGTTAAGTTATTAATTGGAAGACGAACTGGCCGCTTGCTGATCCTGATCCAAGCCAAGGCGGCGGCGGCGTTCGGCCAACTGGCTGTCGAGCCGGTCTTTGCCCAGCACCTGATCCATTTGATTGTTCAACCGGCCGGCCCGCATTTCCACTTCGGCGTCGGCTCGATCCAGCCGCTCCCGAATTTTGTCGGCCACGCGGGAGATGTCGGAATCGCCCACGCCTTCCAGGGCGTCGAGCGACTTCATGCTCTTGGCCGCAATCTCTTTGGTTTTAGCCAATTCCAGCAGGCCCAACACATGCTCCCGTTCCTGGCGGATGGTGCGCAGCCGTGCTTCCAGCTTGAGCCGGGCTTCGGCCAGTTTATCGGCTTCTCCTTTTTGCTGCTCAAACTGCTTGCGATACTCCTCAGCCAGGTCCGCTTTGGTATTGTATTGGCTTTGCGCCGCCATGGCCAAATCTTCTTTGCCCAGGCTCAACAGGCGGTCAATATCGCGGTCCAAAGCTTCGGCTTCGGCTTGAAACGTTTCGTACTTGCGCTGGAGCGTTTTGACCTGCCCCTTGATAGTAACCAGGGCATCTTCCAGGTCATCCAGATTGTTCTCGGCCTGGCGAATGTACTCGTCAAGCACCGCCACCGAATTGGCGTCGAGCGCTCGATCCACCATTGCATGCAGATTGGCTTTGATGAGGGTATCAATTTTTTGAAATAAAGATTGGGCCATGGGTTTGAGTCTCCTTGAGAAGTGATACGTAAAACGTAAGGGATTGTTGCTAAAATCCTTACGTTTTCAGCCATACATTTTGCATCTATACATTTAGCCGTTTAGCGTGGCGATTTTCATTATACACTTATCTCCATAAATTTCCAATCTTCCCCCCTGCCAACCTTCCATCTTGCCCCCATCTATGCTAGAATAAACAACGGAGTTTATGATGTCCGACATTCAACGAGTGCGTTTTTCTCTGCCGCTGCCGCCCAGCATCAACAGCCAGTACACCCAGGTGGGCAAAATTCGGGTGCTGTCGAAGGAGCACGAGGCCTTCAAACGGCAGGTTGACCGCCGCCTCCACCGCCTGCGGGTAGACGAGGTGATCACCGACGCCTTTATCGAGCGGCTCAAAGCCGGCTGGATTGGCCTGTTTCTGGATTTTTATTTTGAAACCCCGCTTCGCCGCGATTTGGACGGCGGCCTCAAAATCACCCAGGATGCGATTCTGGCCTCCCTGGGCATAAACGACAACCGGGTGGTGGACATTCACCTGGTCAAACGCATCGCCCCCAACAACCCCCGCGTCGAGGTTGAACTCGAAGCTATCCCCGAATGGCAGTTTGATGAAGAGTACATTTACCGGCAAGAGACATAAAGTGATGCGTGATGCGTAAAAAGTCACGTATTACGTATCACGCATCACCCACCAAATTGTTCTCTGGGGACAAAACAAAAATCATCGCCATCGGTCGTTTGACAAGGCAGCAGGCTAAGTTTAGAATTGGCCCTAATCAGGGGGGGGCAAATTCTATCGTTCCAATGAAGGAAGAAATAAATTATGAACACCAAGCTGTTTCAAAAAGATTTTATCACCACCCAGGATTGGACTGTCGAGGATCTGAACACGATGCTCGACCTGGCCTTTCGACTAAAAGGCGAGTTTGCCATGGGCGTACCCCACGACCACATCCTGCGGGCCAAAACACTGTACATGCTCTTTTTTGAAGAGAGCACCCGCACCCGCAACTCCTTTGAAACCGGTATGACTCAGTTAGGCGGCCACGCCATCTTTCTGACCCCCAAAGCCACCCAGATTGGGCACGGCGAAAACGCCAAAGATACCGGCATTGTCTTGAGCAGCTACGGCCACGGCATTGCCATCCGCGACTGCCGCACCAACATCGGCCAGAACTACCTGTACGAGATGGCCCAACATGCCGATGCGCCCATCTTCAGCATGCAGGATGACGTAGACCACCCCTGCCAGGCCATGGCCGACCTGATGACCCTGATGGAACTCTTTGGCCGGGATTTGCGCGGGCGCAAGTTTGTCATCTCCTGGACTTACGCCCCCAAATATGTCCGCCCGCTCAGCGTGCCCCAATCGCTGGTGTGGCTGATGCCTCGCTTTGGCATGGACGTGACCCTGGCCTATCCCGAAGGTTATCATCTGATGCCCCATGTAATGGAAGCGGCCCGCAAAAATGCCGAACTGGCCGGTGTTACCCTGACCGAAACCCACGATATGGAGGCCGCCTTTGAAAATGCCGACTTCCTCTACCCCAAATCCTGGGGGCCGATCATGGTCACCGAAGACGAGCCGGAAGTGGAGGCCATGGCCGCCAAAAATCAAAACTGGCGGGTGACTCAGGCCAAGATGAATCTGGCTAAAAAGCATGCCGTTTACATGCACTGCATGCCGGTTGATCGCGGCCACGAAGTAGACGACGAAGTGATTGACGGGCCGCAGTCGGTGATTTACAAGCAGGCCGAAAACCGGCTGCACATCCAAAAAGCGTTGATGGCTTTGACGATGGGTGGACGAGCTTAAGGTAGGATGCACCCTCTCAACTCGTTCCCAAACCGAGTTTCATTAAATCACAATTTTGAGGAGTGAGGCACGCCTACGTGCCGAGCGGAGCCGTACCTGGGGGTGCTTGCTCCTCAATTCATGATTTACTGAGTTTGGGAACAGGTTGAACGAGTTGAGAAAAAAGCTCTCGCAGGTTTGAAACTTGCGAGAGCTTTTTATTTGATAACTCGAATTAGATTTAGCTCGAAAATCACCCTTCGATACGGGCTAACGCCCGCTTCGCGTCAGGATGATTTTCGGCTTAAACATCGCATCCTGAGTAGCTCTAAGCGAAGCGAGGAGCGTATCGAAGGGTGCGATGTTTAAGACCCCGAATTTAGGTTAATTGTTACGGCGCAGGCGTCGCTTCTGCGCTGGGTTCGGCGGTGGGCGGCGGCTGTAGGAAATCGTCGCGTTTCTTTTCGGTGAAATTCTGGGCGGTAAACTCCGCTACCCGCACATAATAGGGCGACTCGGAGGATTTGACCACGTAGGAGTTATCTTCGTCGCTCTTGGCCCCAATGGTCAGGGTGTAGGTTTTGTCAGCCGTTTTGAGCCTAACTGTCGCCAGCGGCTTATCCAGCCCATAAGCCGGCTCTTCGGTCTGGCCCAATGGTTCAGTCATATTGATGCCGCTGGCCTGGCTGAACAGGCTGGTAAAGTTGTTCTCGTTGAATACTTCGCCGGCCTTAAGCCCCTTGAGCGTCCATTTTTCGCCCTCTTTCACAAATTCAAACGTGCCGTTAGCGTTTTCCAGAGTCAGGCCGGTGGTGGCCGTTTGGGGCACGGTGAAGTAGAGGGTATTAATCCAGGCCGAAGCCTGGGCGTTGGCGTCAAAGCTGGTCAAATCGCCGGTCAGATAAACTTCCGGCCGGTCATCGGCGCGGACGTGGGTGGCGCTGGCCCCGGCGGAACTGCCGATGTAAAGCTTGTGGCCGGCCCCTTCTTTCAAGCCAATATCCAGCAGGCTATTGAAATCATCCGCCGCCACCTTGAGCCGGGCATGACTGCCCTCGGTTTGGGTCACCAGCCGGTTGGTTCTCACCTTCTCGATTTTGTCCAGCAAGCTGGTAACTTTGGTGCTGTCGGCAGGAAAATTTCCGGCTTCCGGCAGCACCCAGTTTTCGCCATTCTTGGCCAGAGCCAGTGTTTTGCCCTCGCTGTCGCTGATGGTCAGGCGGGTCACATCCGCCGCTTTGTAATCGGGCAGTAAAAAGCCGCCGCCCCCCGAAGCAGCCGGCCTGGGCCAGAACAAAAACGCCGCCAAAGCCACCTGTGCCACTAACGTTATCGCTAAAATCTGGTTGATTCTGCTCATGGTTGTTTTACTCCTGAAAATAGTAGACGGTAGACAGTAGACGGTAGACGGGGTGATTTATATCTCTAACCCTTTATCTGCCTACTGACATCTGCCTACTGACTACTGGCTACTCACCACCGACTGCCCGCCGACCACTGCGCTCTGCGGGACCAGGTCCATCGGCTGCTCATTTTGCCGCCGCCAGCGCCAGATAAGACCCAGCGCCACCAACGCTACCAGCGTCAAGACATAATTAGCGCCTTCCCAGAAAGACTGCTGGCTTTCGGTTAGCGGGACCAGCACGCGGGCCGATGTTCCCCGCGAGCGGATGGTCAGCAAATCCAAATCCTCCACCGACCAGTCCACCGTATTTTGCATAAACTGTAAGCTGTTCAAATAGCGGTCTTGAGTCAGGTTGGACGAGAGTTGAAAGACCAGATCATTCAAAAACTCGGCGCTGCCGATGACCACCAACCGGGCCGTATCGGGCGAATTTTCAATGGTGCCGATGGTATTGACCGGGGTGGCCGTCGGCTCCGGTGACGGACCGGCGGTATCCGGGGCTGTTTCTGGTGTTTCGGTCAGCGGCGACGGCTTACCCTTGAAGTAACTTTCAAACACCCCCTGCACCGAAACGGCCAGCGGGTGCGAGGCCTGTGTCCCTTCGACGGGGAAGCCCAGCTCCCCATAGGTTTGGGTATCGGGCATAATGTTGGTATCGGTGCGCAGCCAGGAACCGGGGCTGGATTTGAGCAAAGTGATGACCGTCCGGTCCTTATTTTTGGCTTCGTCCACTACCACCGGCGAGACCCAGTTAAGCGTGACCGCCGGCAAATTAGCCAGAATCGGGCTTTGCTGATCCATGCCGTCGGAACGGACATCCACAAAGAAGGGGTAATTCATGGCCTGAATCTCTTGCACTTGCAGCCCGCCCAGATCGCGGCTCACCTGCACCGGAAACGGCTCATTCTGCGGGTCGAGCACCAGCGACTGCTGTACGTCAATGCCATAGCCGGCCAGCATGTCACGCAGGCCGCCCTCGATGGGCTGGATACCCAGGTTGCCGCTAAATTGATCGGGGGCAATGGCATAATTGCCCGCCGCCACCACCACCGACCCGCCGCGCATCAAATACTGGTCAATAGCATAGCGCTCCTTGTCGCTCATGTTTTGGGGCGCAATAACCACCAGCACATCCACATCGGCGGGCACCTGGCCGGTGGACAGATCAGCCGGGCGCACGGTGTAATCCTGGCTCAACTGCTGATTGATGGTTTGGTACTGCTTGAACGAGGGCATCTGCTGCCCAAACGCATTGGGCTGAGGCATGTCCGGCGGCGTCCACAGGCCGACCACTTTGAGGAAGCCGGACGAGCCGCGCTTGAGGGCCGACTCGATGCTGGTGCGCACGTCCGCCTCGGTGAACTCGCCGGAGGGGGCCAGCAGTTGTGCCTGGTCGCCAATTTGCAGGATCATGTGCAAATAATAGGTCTGGTCGGAGAAGAGGGTAGCGGCAATGGGGCGCAGACCGTACTGGTCTACCATCGTCTGGCGGTTAACCTTACTGCCGGGGTCATCCAGGTTGACCGTTTCAAAGGTAAATTTGCCGTTAGACTTGGCCTGGATTTCCTCGGCCACTTTTTTGATGGTGTCGGGCGTGGGTTGGAGCCATTCGGGCAGCGTGTCGGGGGTGAGGTAGAGGGTCAGTTTGACCGGCTCCTGCATCGCTCCCAGCACGGCGTCAACACTCTGGAAGCCGTAGACCACCTTTTTGACGGTACGGGTCAAATCGTATTCGGGGTTGCGCAGGCGGACATCCACCTGGCCGTTGGGCGTCGGCTGGACTTCGATCAAATCGCGGAAATTGAGCACCTCATTCTGGTCACCGTAGCGGATCAGGATGTCAAAATAGGCATTGACCACCGATGCGCCGTAGCGATCCGCCGCCTGGAGCGGGGTCGGTTGGATGCCGTAGGATTGGTTGGCTTCCTGTTCCTTCTCCGGGTCTTGCAGCGGGTCCACAATCTCAACCACCACCTTGCCATTGGAGGCCACCTGGTACTCTTGCAGCAAATCGCGCAGGCGAGGGGCCAGAGGGGCCAGCAGGGGGTGGGTTTTTTCGCTAAAGTAGCCGCGAATGAGCAGCGGCTCCTGCAAATTATTCAGCAAATCGCGGGTGGTTTGCGACAGGCTGTACTCGCGCTGGCCAGTCAAATCGAGCCGCGCCCGGTTGACCGGATACAGCCAGACATTCAAGGCAATCAGATTCAGAGCAATCAGCCCGGCGGTCAGCAGCATGCCCTCGCGGTAGGGGCGAGTCTGTTCCCCGGCGCTCCAGCGTTTGCTGTCGAGCGAGACCACGTTGAGGGTCAGGAACAGCGCCGTCAGCGACAGGTAGTAGATCAGGTCGCGCAGGTCAATCACCCCCCGCTCGATGCTTTCAAAGCGGCTGCCGGAGCCAACCGCCCGGAAGATTTCGGCTACAAAATCGGGCAGGAAACGGGTGACGCTGAGGGTGCCGACCAGATAGAGCAACCCGCCCAGCAGCACGGTTAAAATCAAGGCCACGATCTGGTTATCGGTGCGGGAAGAGACAAACAGGCCAATGGCGACATAGGCCGCAGCCATCAAAATCGCCGCCAGGTAGCCGCCCACCACCGGCCCCCAATCGAGGTTGCCCAGCAGGGCGACGGTAATGGGGATGAACAGAGTCAGGGCCAGGGCCACCATGACCAGGATCATCACCGCCAGAAATTTACCCACCACCAATTGCGCCGGTCGAGCCGGCAGGGTGAGCAGCATCTCCAGGGTGCCGGTCTGCTGTTCTTCGCTCCACTGGCGCATGGTCAGCGCCGCCACCAGAAAAATCAGCAGCAGCGGCATCCAGGCAAACATAGGCCGGACATCGGCCACGCCCCGCGCAAAAAAGGTCTCGACCCAGAAAAAGGTAAAGACCGTAACTAATAAAAAAACGCCCACAAATATCAGCGCCATCGGCGAGCCGAAGTAGCTGTTGAGTTCTTTGCGAGTGATAGCTGAGATTTGTTTCATTGAGAGTCCTCCTTAATTCGATGACGCGATGACACGTGAGGCGATGACACGAGAAATTTCGCCTCACCGCCTCCTCGCCTCTTCATCCCGCCGTCGCCAGTTCGTTAAACACCGTCTCCAGCGTGCGCACGTCGCGGCGGAGTTCACGCAGCGGCCAGTTCTCCTGGCGAGCCAGGTCATAAATAGCCGGGCACAAATCGGTGTGATCCTGGCCCAGAATACGATAGGCCGGGTAGCCGTCGGCGGCGTGAACCGGCTCCACCTTGCGGACGCCCTGGAGGGCTTTGAGGGCGCGATCCAACCCGCCCGTCTCCTTTTGCAGAACCAGCACGGCATTGGAGGTGGCGGCCAGATCGGCCAGGCGGGCATCGGCTTTGACTTGGCCGTTCATAATGATAATCACTCGGTCACAGACCGCTTCCACTTCTGATAAAATATGGGAAGAGAAAAGAATGGTGCTGTGGCGGGCCAGGCGACGAATCAGGTTGCGAATTTCGACAATTTGGGTCGGGTCCAGCCCCACCGTCGGCTCATCGAGGATGAGCAGTTTGGGCCGGTGTAAAATGGCCTGGGCCAGGCCCACCCGTTGGCGGAAGCCTTTACTGAGCTGGCCGATGGGGCGGGTCAGGTGTTCGGTTAAGCCGGTGGCGTAAATCGCTTCAGACAGGCGAGCCGGCTGCTCTTCGCGGGGGATTTCGCGCAAGTCGGCGATCATGCGCAGGTAGGTCTGCACCGACAGCTCCGGATAAAGCGGCGCATTTTCGGGCAGGTAGCCCAGGCGGGCCTGGACCTCGCGGGTGTGGGTCAGCACATCCAGCCCATCTACCTTCACTTCGCCATTGTCGGGCTGTAGGTAGCCGGTCAAGATTTTGATGGTGGTAGATTTGCCGGCCCCATTCGGGCCGAGCAGCCCCACCACTTCGCCGGCGGCCACATTAAAAGTGACGCCGCGCAGCGCTTCGATGGGGCCGTAAGATTTGGTCAGATCGGTCGCTTCGATCATCGCTCTTTTTTCCTCCTTGTAAATAAAGACGCGGTAAATAAAGACGCGATGAGGCCTGAGGCGATGAGGCGAAGAATCTTTCGCCTCATCGCCTCCTCGCGTCCTCGCCTCGCAATGACATTTTCCAACTGATTTCTCCTGACAACATAATACCCCGCCTGTCCGGGGAGAAGGGCGGGGCAGTTGTAAAAATCCGATAGTAAAATGCTTACGTCAGAAGAATTAAATTAAGATTAAAGTATTGTTAGAAGTTTGTTAGATTTACCCTCATTTTATACTCAACCTCGCCGTGAGGCAAAGCGAGTAGGGGCGAGGCAACTCGATTGATAGTCTCGAAGCACCCAAAACGCTCACCGAGTTGCCTCGCCCCTACCCAAATTTGCTGGAAATAATATCACAAAGATAGAGATGCATCTTTAAGTGAAGTTTAAGGGGACCTTAAGAAAACCTCAAGAAACAAAAGAGCGAAGCAGAAAACTGCTTCGCTCTTTTTGAATTGGGGTTAGCTAGCTTTAATCGCAATCTTTTTGCGGTTCTGTGTGGCCTGGGGCGACTTGGGCAGGGTAACGGTTAAGACCCCATTCTTAAAGGTGGCGTCCACCTTATCGCTTTGGACCTCAACCGGCAGCGGGATAGACCGCTGGAAGGAACCATAAGAGCGTTCCATGCGGTAGTAATTCTCGCCCTTATCTTCCTTTTCATGCTTCTTCTCGCCGCTGATGGTCAGGACATCGTTGCTCAGAGAGACTTCGACATCCCGCTCGCTCAGGCCGGGCAGTTCGGCGGTAATCTTTACTTCTTTATCATTCTCGATGACATCCACCTGGGGATTGAACGCCCCAAAGCGATCTATCGCGCCTTCAAACGGGGTCAGACCAAACCCCCGCCCGAAGAAGTCGTCAAATAGCCGATCCATTTCATAGCGGAAGGCGGTAAAGGGATCTTCCTGCCGTCTGACCAACACATTCTTATCATTCTTTTTCCACGGAACCATATCTTTGATAGCCATAGGATATATACAAACCTCCTTTGCCATTGAATTACAAAACCTCAGTGAAACGTGATGCGTGATGCGTAATGAATTTATAGCAAAAGTCTTCACGCATCACGTTTCGCGCATCACGCCTCACGTTACGCCGCTTTCACCGCAATTTTGCGGGCCTGGGCCGGGCCGGCTTTGGGCAGATGCAGCCGCAACACGCCGTTCTTGACCGTAGCTTGAATGTTTTCCTGGTCTACCTCATCCGAAAGGGTAAAGCGGCGGAAGTAATCGCCTACTTCATACTCGGCATAGGCCAAGCTGTAGTTGTCGGGCTGTGCCCACTCGACGTAGCCGTTGATGCTCAAAACGTTCTTTTCCAGGGTAATATCTATTGATTTCTCATCCACGCCGGGCATATCAGCCACAACAATAATTTCATTCCCTGTTTCAAAAATATCGGCGCGGGGCACATAAGCCTTGCGAGCGCGGGTGCGTTCCGCTCCGTTGGTGGTAAATTCCTCTTTTTCAACCTCTTGGGTTTGCAGTTCTTTGCTTTCGGTTGCCATCATAACCTCCAATGATTTACGATTTTGGATTTACGATTTATGATTTCGTGGTGCGTGGTGGTGCGTAAACTAACTTAATCGGTAACGCCTCACGCTTCACGCCTCACGTTTCACGTCTTACGCCGTTTTAACACTGATCTTTCGCGGTTTGTCGGCTTCGGCGCGGGGTAGAGAAATGTGCAAAATGCCCTTATCAAACATAGCTTCAACCTTGTCCGCTTCAACCGGGAAGGGAAGCTGGAAGGTGCGGGTGAACTTGCCGTAGCCGCGCTCACGGCGATGATACTTCTCGCCCTCTTTCAATTCTTCGGGCTGGCGCGAGCCGGTCAGGGTCAAGGTCTCGCCCACCACCGAGATGTCAATATCTTCGGGGTTGACGCCGGGCAGTTCGGCGGTAAGAACTGCGCCCTCCTGGTTGGTCCAGACATTCATCGCCGGAAAACTGGGCGCGGTCTGGAAGCGGGGGCGGCGATAAAACGTGTTAAAGAGGCTCTCCATCTCCCGCTGCATGCGGTCAATTTCGTACCAGGGGTTGCCTAAACTTTGGCGGCCAAAAAATGGTTGTCGTAACATTGTCCTATCTCCTTTACTGTCCTTAAATATTTCTCTCACACCTATCAGGTCTGTCAGGCCTGACAGGTTTTGTGGTTGATTGATGCCTTTATCATAAAAAGGAGTTGTTAGAAGTACGATAGAGGAATGTTAGATGTGTATTAGAATCAGGACAGGGAAGATGAGACGAAAAGTCTTTGGGCGCTGGTGCTGGTTGACCGACTAATTTAACCTTGCGGCTTAAGAGCCTATCCGAAAAAGGGTAGGTTGGCATCCCTATGCCAGCCGGTGACGCATAGGGATGCGTCACTACGGGGTTATTCGGATAGGCTCTAAATTAACCGCCGAGAGCGCAGAGTCCGCCGAGGAAATTTATAAAAAATCTCTGCGTTTTCTGCGTCCTCTGCGGTGAAATATTAATTCTGTCAGTCAACCAGGGTGTGGCGAAACTCGGTTTCGTCACGAAGAGAGGGTTACTTAATCAGGGTTTCCAAATAATTATTGACCAGCCACGTACTCGCCTCGAAAAAGGCATAAGTACGCCGGAAGGGGTCATACGGCGGCGTTTTGGCCGGCATGGCCTCGGTTTGGTAAATAATCTGCTCGATCTCTTCGATGCGGGCCAGAAGGTCGCCGGGCAGCCCCGGCGCGGTAACGTCGGCATAAGTAGGGTGTTTTTGGGGAAACGTGACTGCCTGGGCCGGCAAATGGGGCAGCGCGGCCAGGGCCACCAGAGCATGATTAAAGTATAACAATTGCGGCTGGGGGGGTTCGATTTCGCCGGCGGGGCTAAAGGCCAAGTTTAAAGTATCCAGCCATTCCCAATCCAGCAGCACATGCTGAATCAGCGCCCTTAATTCGCCCAGGCTTAAAGAGGAAGAGGTGCGCTGGCTGAGCATAAAGCCTTCACGCACATCTTCTAGGTGTTGCAGGGTTTCGGCCAACTGGCCGGGGCGGTAGCTAAGCTGCCGCCCGGCCAGTCGCTGCTCCTGGATTACAACTGCCAGCGTTTGCCGGGTTGTTTTGACCACGCGGGCCAGCTCGCGCAAAGCCTCCCGCGTGCTTGTTAAATCTTCAAGTCCCGACATAGATAAAGAGTAGGGAGTAGGGAGGAAGATAGTAGATAGAAAGAGGCTATCTCTATCCTCTATCTTCTATCTTCTATCCTCTATCCTCTATCTTCCATCCTCTCTCCTCTTTCTTCTATCAATACTCCGGCGGCATGGCCGGCGCAGCGGGCTGCGGTTTCTCTTCCGGCGCATCGGTGATGAGGGCTTCGGTGGTTAAGATCATAGCGGCAATGGAGGCGGCGTTAGCCAACGCACCGCGCGTTACTTTGGCCGGGTCAATGATACCGGCTTTGACCATATCCACATATTGATCGGTCATAATGTCATAGCCGATCTTATTGTTCTTCTCACTTTCCTGGCGGCGTTTCACCTCTTGCAGCACCACCGAACCATCCAGGCCGGCGTTGCGCATAATGCCGCGCAGCGGCTCTTCCAGGGCACGGCGGACAATGGCGATGCCGGTGCGCTCGTCGGGTACATCGCTGGTTACGTTGTCCAGCGAGGACACAGCATTGATCAGAGCTACCCCACCGCCGGGCACAATGCCCTCCTCTACCGCGGCGCGGGTGGCGCTAAGGGCGTCTTCCACCCGGTGCTTCTTCTCTTTCAGCTCGGTTTCGGTGGCCGCGCCGACGCGGATGACGGCCACACCGCCGGCCAGTTTGGCCAGCCGCTCTTGCAGTTTCTCCCGGTCATAGTCGGAGGTGGTGTTCTCGATTTCCACCTTGATCTGGTTGATCCGGCCTTTGATGTCTTCCTCTTTACCATGCCCGCCGACAATGGTCGTATCGTCTTTAGTCGAGACTACTTTATCGCAGCGGCCCAGGTCGGCCAGGGTGGTGCTTTCCAGCTTGCGGCCCATCTCCTCGCTGATGACCGTGCCGCCGGTCAAAATAGCGATGTCTTGCAGCATAGCCTTGCGTCGGTCGCCAAAGCCGGGGGCTTTGACCGCCAGCACATTAAAGGTGCCGCGCAGCTTGTTCAAAACTAGGGTAGCCAGGGCTTCGCCGTCCACATCTTCGGCAATAATCAGCAGGTTGCGCTTACCGGTCTGAACCAACTTTTCCAGCACCGGGATCAAATCGGCGGCGGCGGAGATTTTCTTATCGTGGATGAGCACATACGGCTCTTCCAATACGGCCTGCATCGAATCTTGATTGGTGATGAAATAGGGCGAGATATAGCCCCGGTCAAACTGCATGCCTTCGACGTACTCGGTTTCAAAGGCCAGGGCCTTGCTTTCTTCGACGGTGATGACGCCGTCTTTGCCGACTTTGTCCATGACTTCGGCAATCAAATCGCCAATCTCGCGGTTTTGGGCCGAGATGGAGGCGACGCTGGCAATCTCTTCTTTGGTATCAATGGTGATGGCCGCATCGCGGATAGCCTGGGTGACGGCGTTGGTCGCCTTCTCGATGCCGCGCTTGAGCAGCATGGGGTTGGCCCCGGCGGCTACGTTCTTCAAGCCTTCGTTGACCATAATATGGGCCAGCACGGTGGCGGTGGTGGTGCCGTCGCCGGCGATGTCGTTGGTTTTGGTGGCGGCTTCTTTGAGCAGTTGGGCGCCCATATTGGCATAGGGGTCTTTCAGTTCAATCTCTTTAGCTACGGTGACGCCGTCGTGGGTCACGGTCGGGGCACCCCACTTTTTATCCAGGGCCACGTTGCGGCCTTTGGGTCCCAGGGTCGTGGCAACGGCCTGGGCCAGGGTGTCAATGCCGGCCTTTAGCTGCCGGCGCGCTTCATCCTGAAAAATAAGTTGTTTTGGCATAGATGTTTTCTCCTTAAAAAAATAGTAGACGGTAGACAGTAATCAGTAGTCAGAATAGTTGCGACCCTGCTACTCTGCGACCCTGCTACCTTGATTATAACTTTTGTGGATATTTGAAACAGCTTCTCTCAGTCAATCACCGCCAGCAAATCGCTTTCGCGCATGATCAGATATTTGGAGCCATTGTGTTTGAGTTCAGTGCCGGCGTATTTGGCAAAGAGCACCTTATCACCCACTTTGACATCCAGGGGAGCGCGCTCGCCATCCTCCTTGCGGTTGCCCGGCCCAACGGCCAAAATCCGGCCTTCCATGGGCTTTTCTTTGGCTGTTTCAGGCAGGACAATGCCGGAAGCGGTCATCTCTTCGCGCTCAATCGGCTCTACCCATACCCGGTCGCCCAGAGGGCGCAGTTTTAAGTCTGACATACGTTTAAACCTCCATCTTTTTTAGAATAAATTTGGATTACGGTTTAGTGGCGACAAAAAACGTAAAGCGCACCACGTAATGGTTCTTACGTTTTACGTTTTACGTTTTAAGCCTGAAAGTTGGGTTAACTATCGCTTACGAGGATAAATACTATTAATCCTCTGTTAGAATCATATTAGCAGAGTGTTAGAATTGTATTAGAAATCAGCCCTCTATTTCAGTCTTTGCAGGAAAAGTCACTCTCTAACAGGCCCAACCTCGGCCCCCCGCGTCCCTTTGTGGCCGCTTACCTGGTTGAACACCCAGCCCTGGTCCGGGTCTTGGGTTTTCCGCTCGAACCGTCTGACCGCTTCGCCTGGGGCTTCGATGTCCAAGCCAGCCTGCCGACCAGCCGTCACTTTGGCCGGGTCTTACGGACCTTGCCCAATGACGCCCTGCAATTCCTGCTCGATAGCACCGTTTCCCTGTTGCGGCAGGAATTACCCCCCGATGTTCGCTTTGGCGAAGCTATTTCCCTGGATACCAAGCATATTTTGGCCTGGGTTAAAGAGAATAATCCCAAAGCCTACGTTCTGGAAGGCGACCGCCTGGACAAAAACCGCCAACCCACAGGCGACCGGGACTGTAAACTCGGCTGCAAAATGAAGCGCAATGTCTCCTCCGAGGAAGCCAACGTCGAAACCGCTCCGGCTCAACCGCCCACTCCGGGGCGGTATCACAAATTTTGTGTTAAACCCCGATTCCCTTGAGGGAGACGGGCAATTTACACAACTTTCGACAAACCGCCCACTCCGGCCAAAAAGCCCAAAGCCGTAACCAACTTCTCCTCCAGCGATGTCTACTACTGGGGTTACGGTTCAGGCGTGGTGGTCACCAAAGTCCCCGAGTGGGGTGAGTTCGTCCTGGCCGAATTGACCCAGACCTTCGATAAGAATGATGTCACTTACTTCTTCTCCTTGATGGCTCAGGTTGAGCGTCGCCTGGGTTTCAAACCACCTTTCTGCGCCTTTGATGCGGCTTTTGATCCGTTCTATGTTTTTGAGTATTTTCATACCGCCGGTGGCTTTGCCGCTGTCCCGCACACCGAACGCGACGGGGTCAAACGCGCCTTTGATGAGGCCGGTTTACCTTTATACCAGGCCGATTTGGCCATGCCCCTCACAACCACCTTCATCTGCTACACCAGCCTGGTCGAGCATGAGCGCGGTCGCTATGCCTGCCCCCTCCTGTTTCCGACCCCGACCGGCCAGACCTGCCCAATCGCTCACAAAAATTGGTCGCAGGGCGGCTGTCTGACCACTTGTCGCAAATTTGAAAAACGCCAGAGGGCGGAGATGAATTTGCGAAAACTAAAAGACACTAACTATTTTTTCGAAAAAATATTTGCTCAAACATCATGGGTCAAATTTGATATTGGAAAGAGCTTTGTGCTTTTTGAGCATATCTCTAATTACACCATACTATCCACCACCAGCGGCCGAAACCCCTGCCAATGACTCAGCATCTCCTGTAAACCCTGTTCCAAATTGAGTTCGGGTTGAAAGCCCAACCCCATCAACTTGGTTGAATCTACTTCAAAGCTCAACTCGGTCAGAATATCCTGATCGGTGTAACGAATGGATGCGCCCGGCCTGATGGTCTGCAAGGTTTGGGCAATCTGGTTGACGGTAGGGTTAAGGGTGACGGCATTGAAAATTTCCCCTCTGGCGCTGGGGTTGGTCAGGGCCAGGCGCAGCACCGTCGAGGCATCCCGGATGTGGATGTGCGGGCGGATTTGCTCACCGCTGCCATGAATGACCATCGGCCGGCCGACCCCCACCAGATACGTCAGCCGGTCGGCTACGGCGTCAAAGCGCATGGCCGGGGCGTAGCCAAAGGTGGTGCCCAGGCGAACAATGGTAAAGGGCAGCCCGCGCTTGCCGCCCTGGATAACCTCTTCTTCCCCTTTGCGTTTAGAGATGGCGTAAGGGCCAACGGGCCGGCAGACGTCCTCCTCGCGAAAGGGGCCGCCCGGCCCATAAACGCTGGCGGAACTCACGTAAAGCAGATGGGGCAGGCCCATAGTTAAGGCGCACTCAACCACCATTGCCGTGCCCCAATGATTGACCTGTTCTGTCCACTCCGGCTGGTCAAAACTGAGCGGCGTGCGCACCAGGGCAGCTAAATGGATCACGCTGGTAGCGCCGTGCATCGCCCGTTCCAGGTTAAGCCGGTCCAGAATATCGCCTCTGACAAACTCATAGCGGCCCCTGGTTGGTAAATCCATCAAGCCGCAGTAATGCTGGCGCTGCATGTTGTCGTAAATCCGAATGGTGGCGTTGGCAAAGTAAGGGTCGGCGACCAAGTCACGGATGAGTTGAGAGCCGATATAGCCGGCCCCTCCTGTGACCAAAATGAGTTGTGCTTTATTCGGTTGAGTCATGTGCTGCCTCCTGGGGGCGGGTCAAATTCAAATGCAAGCCACATTCCGTTTTAGTCAGACCGGCCCAGCGACCGGCACGCTCGTGTTCGTTGCCGTAGACCGGGCGGGTACAAGGAGCGCAGCCTACGCTGAGATACCCCTTGGCCATCAACGGATGGGCTGGAAGTTGATATTGGTCAATATAAGCCCAGACTTCTTTCTGGGTCCAGTTGAGCAAGGGATGAATCTTGAGCAGACCGGAAGGTTGCGGCTCAAGAACCTGTAAGCCGTTGCGATATTCGGTTTGATCCCGGCGCACCCCGCTGATCCAGGCCCGCAGCCCGGTCACAACCCGCTGCATCGGTTCAACTTTATTCAGATAGCAGCACAGATCGGGGTCGCGCCGGTAGAGCGCCTCGCCATAACGAGCCAGCAACTGGCTTTTTTCGATGGCCGGCCGGGCGACGACAATATTCAGCTTGAGACGCTCCTGAAGCTCGTCGCGAAAGGTCAGCGTCTCTGGGAAATGAAAGCCCGTATCCAAAAAAATGACCGGCATCTCCGGGCAGACTTCCGAGATGAGATGCAACAAGGGTAAACTTTGGGTTTGAAAAGAAGAACTGGCGGCGATGTGTGGGCCAAAAGCTGTCCAACTCCAGCGCAAAATATCGGCGGGCGACTGTTGTTCAAACTGTTCGTTCAGAGAAGCGAGGTCTAGGTCTGGCACGGTGGAAGGGCTTTCGGTAACTTGGGATCATGGATTAAATAACTACCCATTCGTGAGATTGGAGATTGAAGATTAGAGATTCGGATTAATAATCTCCAATCTCTAATCTCCCCGTAAATTTGGCAAGTTATTCAAGTCTCATTTCTTAGTGAATCGTTACAGGTAATTCTACAAACTCACCCCCGCTCGTCAAATGTAGTCGTTGTCCATCGGTGGGGCGATACAGCCCCACCCGCAGCGCGTAATTCCCCGGCGCGGTTTGGGGCGGAAGCCACAAGCCGTGACGATCTATAATTGTTTCGCCGGCAGGCCAGGTTGAAGTGGGGCGCTGCCATAGCGCCGGCTGGCCGTCGGCTTGGGCCACTATTTGTTCAGCCTTGTCTACCAAATGAATGAAAACATGATAATCCCCGGCCACTTTTGCCAATGCCTGCCAGCGCAGTTCGACCGGCAAAGCTGCCCCGGCTGAACTTTGGGCCGGATAGGCCGCCTCCATTAGCTTAATTTCCCGGCCAAACTCAACTTCTATCATGACCGGCTCCGTGGCTGATGGAGCAGGAAAGGCAAACAGAACCAGGCGTTGTCCTGCAAAATTGTCGTTGCGGGCACGAAAGCCGCTGGCTAGCAGGGTTTGCTCGATGGCGCTCTCTTCCGGCGGCAGTCCATTGGGCAGCCACCAGACTTGCGAGTGTACCGCAATCGTTTCGTTCAGCCGCCGGGTCACGGAATCGGGGAGGGGAAAGCCCCCGCTTTGTAACCCTAACACAGAAGCGCGGCCTTTGTACAGTTCGGCAAAAGGCATGGCGAATTCGGGATCGTTGGTGATCACCGCATCGGCGGGGCGGACGTCTTCATTCAGCGCGGCGACTGCTCCCTGTAAAGGTGGCGGCGGCAAAGTGTGGGTGTACGCCAGCAGCAAAGCTGCTGTCCCCAGCGTAACGAGGATGCAGATCATAGGAAGTCCTCGGTTAAAAAACCGCTTCAATCCGCTCGATCCCTCCCAGCGGCGTCCTCCTTTTTCTCCCTCATTCGCCACGCTGAGCCGCAGATTGTAGGCAGTCAAAATGATATTTGCTACCAGCATCACTAACAGCCAGCCGTTCAATTGTCCCTGCCAAAGCCAGGCCAGGTCGAGCGAGTCGAGGCTAACAAAACGCCATGCCCCGATAAAAGGAGAAAATTGCGGGTCGAAAAAAGTTTGGGGATCGAACAAGGGCAGGCCGGTATCGAGCAGCGAGTTTTGGAACGGGCCAAAGTCAATCGCCACGCTAAGCAGTTGGGCGATAAGCCCCAATCCGGCCAGAGAGAAGAAAAGAACACGGAGGATGGAGGATGGAAGGATGGAAGGATGGAAATCCAAAATCGAAAATCCAAAATCCAAAATCTTGTTGAAGGCTTTGGCCGCCACCGGGGACAAAAAGACGGCCCAAAACGGCAGGGTTGGCACCATAAAACGCGGTCCCCAGGCATAGCCGCCGTGCCACATGAACCATTTTCCGTAAAGCAGCAGGTGAATCACAATGACGCTCAAGGCAACGATGGCTTCGGGGCGATAGCGCCTGAAAAAGGGCCAAAATCCGACCAAACTCAGAAGAAAAATAGGGCAGTAGAGAAATAAACCGCGGCTCGGGCTAAAAAGCTGGCCGGCCACCCCCTGCCACAGAACGCCGCTGAAGGTTTCGTTGGGCAGGTAGCCGGTGTTGAACGGATCGCCATAACGGGAGAGGTTGAAAGTAATCAAACCCAGGCCGATGAGGAAAATGGGGGTACTGAAAGCGATGATTGGACTGAGGCGAGGAGCAGTGAGGCGAGGAGGCGGAAAATTTTCTGTCGCCTCTTTGCCTCTTCGTCCGCATCGCGTCATCTCATAATACAACAACAGCAGCCCAAACACCGGCACAAATACTGCCTCGGCGTAGCGGGTGGCGACGTTCCAACCGAGGAAGAGACCGGCGAGGAAAGGATATAACAAAAGTGCGGGGGAGTGGGGGAGTGGGGGAGCGGGGGAGAGATTTATTTCCCCCCTGCCCCCCTGCCTCTCTGCCCCTCTGCTGTACTTCAATAGGGCAGAAGCCGCGGCCAGCAAGAGTAGCCCGGAAAATGGGTCGCTGAACAAAGACTTGGCGTAGGGCCAGGCCAGGGTACACAGGCCAAAGGTCAGAGCGACGATTAGGCCGGTGTTAGGGCTGAAGCCAAGCTGCTGCAAATAAGCCGAAAGGACAACGGCGGTCAACGCGGTGACAATGGCATTGAAAAGCAAACTGGCGCTAACCGTGCCCCACCAGGGAACCACCAGCCCCAGCCAGGTCAGCGGCAGCAGCCCCACCGGAACGCCGATGCCTTTGCGGGAGTAGAGCAGGCCATCCAGCCCAAAGGTGCCCTGCTGCAAATCCATCCAGCGAATTTGCTCAACGTCCAGCGCCCCTCGCCGGACCAGGCTTTCGGCGGTGGCGAACATGGCCAACCCATCGCTGGAGTTGATGCGCGGGGTGTAGGTGAGGAGATAAACGGCGAAGAGGAAGAGAAAGAGAGAAGCGTGAAGCGTGAGGCGTGAGGCGTGACTCATAAATTAGCCAGCGTTCTGGGGTGAGGTGAGTTGGGGCAGGGCGATATTCAGCGCATGCAAGGAGAGGAGAATAAACTCAAGCCGGTTGGGGCCAAATTCGGCCAGGCTGCCGGCGCACTCGCTCAGAATAGCGGCCAGGGTGGGGTCGAGGTTGTTTTGGGGGAGTTGGCATAGCAACGCATGCAACTGGCTGGCTCCTTGTAGCATATCACTACGAGCAAAACTTTCGGCGCAGCGACCGGCTAACTCTAGCCAGGCCGCGCAGCCCGGCTGTTTGGCCTGTTTTTGCAAAGCCAACAGGGCCTGGGCGGCGGCGGTCGAGGGGTTGGCCTGTAACGAGCGCCAGCCCTGCATATAGTAGCGCTCGTCTCCGGCGATACGGGCCAGGGCCAGGCCGATTTCACCCCGTGAAGTTTCCAATTCTGTCTGGCGCAGCAAGGTAAAAATTTCCTCGGTCGCTTGACTGGCTTGTAAGATACCTAAGGCTGAAGCATAGGTAACGCGCAGCCCATTATGAGGCTCTTGTCTGAATTTGTCCAGAATCAGGGGAATGCTGTCAACATCGCCGAGCATAGCCAGCGCCCGCGCGCTGGCGGCCTGGAGCAGGTGGTAGCCGGAGAGGAGCAGTTGGCGGAGCGGCTCGACAGCGCGGCGATCACCCAACCGACCCAGGGAGCGAATCACGGCAAAGGTCAGTTCTGTGGGACCTTCAGCCAGCATGCCGATCAGTGCATTCACCAATTCCGGTTCGGCGGGCATCCGGCCAATGGAGTGGACGGCTTCGTAACGCACGTTGAAGCTGGGGTCCTTGAGCGCTTCGATGAGTTCGCGGCTGCTGAGCGGATTCTTGGCGTCGCCCATGCGCTCGGTGGTCGCCATCCGGGTGATTTCATCGCCGGCAAAATTGTACAGAATAACCGACTCCAGGGCGCGGATCGGATTGCCTTGCACAAACAGTCCGGCGAATTTTCTAAAGGGCGTGGCTTCGCTGCTGCGCAGTTTGGCTACGGCGATGACGCTGGCTGCCAGGAACAGCAAACTCAGGCTGAAGAGGGGGGTGTAGGCGTCGAGTTTAAACAAAAAAAATTCGGCCTCGAAGCCAGCCGACAGCTCAAGCAACTGGCCGGCCAGCAGGGGGGCGCAGCCGCTAACCAGGCCAAACCAGGCATAGTAGATGGCGGTATAGGCCGAGCGATGCTCTACCGGCATGGCGTTGACAAATAGATAGCGGGTCCAACTGATTTGCCAGGCCAGGGTACTGACCCCGGCTACAAAGGCGATGAGCATAGCCAGGGGCATGCTCAAAAAATTGTAGCGCGGCATGAGGAACCAGGCCAGGGGTAGTAGCACCATCAAATTAAGGCTGAACAGCATGACCGGCTTGCTGCCGTAACGGTCGGCGGCCCAGCCCCACAGATAAGAGGGCAGCAGCGCCCCGGTATAGGTCCCAATACTCAACAGCACCACCTGGCCGTCGTTGAGGCCAACCTGTTCCTTCATAAACAGAGGGATGAACGAAATCACCGCTGTGCCGCCGATGGTGGCCAGGCCCAGGGCGCTCAGAAAAAAAACAAAATCCCTGTCTTTCAGAGCTTGCTGCATGCCTTTCAAATGGCTGGAGTGAGAAGGAGTGAAGGGTAGCGGCGGGTCGCCGGGGACGTGGGTATAACACCAGATGGAAATAAAGCCAAAGCCAATGCCGATGATGATCAAAAGCATAAAACGGCCCAGGCCGGTCCCCCAGCCAATCACATAACTGGCCCCGGCTGTGACCACAATGCTGCTGAAGGTCATATACATATTGCTGAGCGCGCTGTATTTGCCCTGGATCGAGCCGGGGACGGCCTCTTTGCGCCAGGGATAGCCGCCGGTTTCGGCGATGGCCCGGCAGATGGCAAACGCCAAAATCACTCCCCCCACCCACAAAAAAGCGGCCTGAGCGCCAAACCGCGCCACCACCAGCGGGGTCAACAATAGCAGGGCAATGACAAATTTGCGAATGGTCCAAAAGGTGACATAAACGCGTTTAAAACCAAAACGAGCCACGGTGGGCGCAATAAAAGGAGCGATAATCCCGGCAAAGGGAATCAACGAGAGCAGCAGGCCAATCTGGCCGGCGTTGAGTTTCAACTCATCCAGAAATAGGAGGAAAACCGGCCCGGTAAAGGTAAGCGAAAAAAAGGCCGCGTTCAACAAGTCGCCGGTCAGCAGCCAGGGCAGGCGGCGGATTTTTTCGAGATCGGTTAAGACTGTGCTCATAGCAGGTTATGTGAGGAGGTATTCAACACTGAAGATATCAGGGTTTGCCTATTCACCTTGGCTCTGTGAAAGGTGATTATACCAGACCCAATTCTCGCACTGTATCCAACACCTTGGGCAGCGGTTCCTGCCACAGCGAGTCTATCCGCAGCCAAAAGCCTGACAACACCTCGGAACGAAAAATGCCTTTGTCGCCAGGGAAAACCAGGTGATAGTGGCCTGCTTCGGTCAGGCGATAAAATTCGGCTTGCTGCCGGTCGGGGTCAATCAGCCAATATTCGCGCACCCCGGCGGCTTCATACTCGACAAATTTTTCGCCCCGGTCGCGTCCGATACTTTCGGGGGAGACAACTTCAATGACCACATCGGCGGCTTCGGCCAGGTAGGAAGCCTGAACAATGTGCAGCCGTTCCTGCGCCACAAACAGAATGTCCGGCTCCCGGCCTCGTTCCAGGTGTGGCATCTGCATATTGAAAGGGGCTGTGAGCAACAACCCCAGGTCATACTTCTCAATAAACAGGTTCAGAATATTCGCCAGCCAGAGGACCAGTTTTTGGTGCTTGGTTGAAGCTGTCATAAGTAGAACTACCTCCCCACCTATCCATTCGGCGTGGACGCCGCTGTATTTACGCAAAAACTCATCATAGCTAATTTTTTCAATCACCTGCTCGGTTTTTGGTGTGGTAATTACTTCGATCATCGCTGAACTCCTCAGTTACGGCAATACATCCAACCCCATTTGTTTAAAGTGGTGGTCAAAGGCAAAGATACGGCGCGTGCCCAAGCGTTGGGCGACGGCCAACAAGGAGCAGTCGGTGTAGCTCCAGGCTTTATCGTGATACCGCTGGAAGATATCCCAGGTGGCCCGTTTATCGTCGTCATTCAAAGGCACGGTAAAAAACGCCTTGCTGGCTTTTAAGTGGCGGCCAAATTCGATGGCATAGCCGGGCCCCAGCCTGGCTCTAGTCAAATTCATTGTTTCCACAAAAACATACTCGGTCAAAATGGGTTTGACCCGCCCGGCCAGCGACTTGAAATAGGCGACCGCCCGAGCGTGGTTATCATCTCTGGCGTAGTTGAGGGCATGCAGGGCGCTGGTGTCAATCAGTAAGGTACTCATCGGGGGACTCGGCTACTTTTAAAAGTGATGGGCTGTTAGCTGCCCCCACAGGTTCTCCATAGAGGTAACGATCAACATTGGTGCTGACATCGGTTGGCCCTTCGACTTCTTGCGCCACGCCAATGGCTTGCCAGATGGGATCATCGCGCAGGATTTCATCTTGTCGTTTTTGAATGGCTTCATCGAGTAAATCTCGCAAAAGGGCGGCCATGCTTTGGCCGGTAACAAAGGCTTCGGAGCGCAGAAATTCGTATTGGTTTTCGTCAAGAGAAATTTGTAGACGCTGCATAGCTTATGCCTCCCAAGAAAGTAGTAGACGGTAGACGGGGGAATTGCAACTTTATCGAGTGTTGTCAACGCCTCCGAGTTCTTGTATGATTACATCATATTATACAATAAAACATATATGATGTCAAATTGTTTATAAGATAAATGTGATGTAATAACTATTTCAAAATAAACAGGAATAAACGGCCACCATCAATATCTTGCTGGTGGGCGGGGGGGCGGTTGTTGAGCCAACGGGTGAGGGCTTCTTCGGCGGGGGTGGTGACAGCAGCATCGGCGTCGTAAAGCCAGAGGACATCGGTTTGATGGGCAATGGCGTCGAGCAAGGCCATGGTCCGAGTTTCGACGGATTGGCCGGGCGGGGCGTAATCGTCGAGCATGAAGAGCTGGTAATCGTGGCGCAAATAAGGGTAAAACCAATCGTAAACAGTGTGACTGTTGAGCAGCAGCGCGCCTTTGACCTGTTCGCTCTGTAGCCGGGTAATCGTAGCGGCGTAGGGGCTTTGCCGCAGGCGCGTATCGAAATAACTACGACCGAGCTGCCAGCCGGCCGGCACTGCGCCGGCCAACAACAGCGTCAGCAAAACTGCCACGCCCCAGGCGCGTACTTTTTCAACACGCGGAGTCAGCATCTGCGGCCAGCTAAGCCACAAAAATTCAACTGCTAAAACAATCAGCAAAAGAGTGCGAATAAGTACCGTTGCCGCGAAGAGCCAGCGCTCTTCGGGAAACATGATAAAAAAAAAGTTGGCCTCGACGATATTGGCCAGGCTGAGGATAACGGCATAAAGCACACCGCGCAGGTTGGGCAACAGCAGCGCAATAAAAAAAAGCGGCCAACCGAGCCACTGCGGGCTGTAACCTTTTGACCAGAGCATAAATAAGCACAGGGTAAAGCCGACAAAAGCCAGCACAGGGCGGGGGGCGGTCCAGTCCAGGCGGCGGGTGTAAAAGTAAGCATAAACCAGACCAAACAGCGCTGTCACCAGCAGCCAGGGGACGCGGGTTGGCGGGGCGTCGCCGGGAGTCCAGCTTAAATCGCGCATGTCCAGGGGGATGACGCCGTAATCGTAATTGCCGTCAATCAGCGCCCAGACCGTTTCCCAGGGCTGGCGCGCCCCCGTGATTTGCTGCGAGCCGAGGATGAGGGCCGGGTTCATCAGATAAAAAGGCAGCGCAATTAGAATAACTGTGACCAGAAAGATGGTCAGATAAAGGGCGATGCGGGGGAGATCGAAGGGAATGGTGAATGATGAATGGCGAATAGCAAATGGCGAATGAATTGAAGGTGTGTCAGGCGAAGGCTTTCTAATTTCTAAATTCTTGTTTCTTATTTCTATTTCGTATCGCTGCTTTGATAGCTGCTGAATAGCAACCGGCATGAGGATGAGCGGGATCAGTTTTATCATAAAGCCGATGCCGGTAAAAAAGGCGCTGAGATAGGGCCGTTTTTGCAGCAGCAGGTACAGGCTGAGCAGGAAGAAAAAGAGGGGATAGCTCTCGAACCAGCCGGTCAGGGTGTAGACCGGCACAAACAGCGAGGCGTAAATCCAGCAGACGCGGACGGAGGGATTGGAGATTGATGAATTTTCATTGGCGGAATTGTCATTATCTATTCTGTTCTTCGCCTCCTCGCCTCCCTTCGACAAGCTCAGGACGTGGCCGCGCCTCTTCGCCTCTTCGATCTTCAGGGCGAACAGGTACAGCAGTGCAAAATTGCCCATTTCAAACAGCAGAAAAAAACCGCCCAGGAACAGGGTGAACCATAAGTTGGGAAAGGTCCACGGCGGCAGCAGGGTGCTGAGTTGATAGATGGCAATCATCACGCCGGGAAAGAGGGGGGGATAGGTGGTCCAGAGGTTGTGGTAAGGATAGTAACCCTGGCGGGTCAGCTCAGCGAAGGAGCGGTACCAATAAAAATCGGAGAAATCGAGCACCAGGCCGCCGGGCCGGAACGCCGCCAGCGCCAGCACCCGAAAGGTGACAAACAGGATCAGGAGTAAAATAAAATCGCTGTGACGTTGGTAGAAGGCCGGAAGCGCAGCCAGGCCAACTCTAGCCTTGGATGGGGTTGACATGCTCAGCTTTCCACACTGACCGCCGATTTGACCACAGCCGCTTCCTCGGTCTCTGAGGGTTTGCTGCTCAGGCTGAGAGCGCGTGAAAAACCAAAAATATAAGTAATCAAGCCACTGACCGGAATAAAAGACCATAAACTGATAAACCGGACCAGGAGCGCGGTCAAACTGCTGTCGGCGGTGGAGACGTTCAGCAGGGTTAGGACGCTGATAACGCCCGCTTCAAATTGGCCCAACGCGCCGGGCATGAGCGGCACAATGGTCGCCAGCACGCCAACCATCGAGCTGACCAGGCTGACGCTGAACGGGACGTGAAGGTTCAGGCTGAACAAAACCAGGTGAACAATCAAGGCATCCAGCAGCCAGATGCCAAAACTTTCGGCCACAATCGCCGCCAGCGCCAGCGGTTTCTGGGCCAAATCGCGCACCCCGTGGACCAGGGCAAAGCCGAAATCAACTACTTTTTCATAAAAAGGTTTGATAACCTGGGGGGTGAGTCGCCAGAGCCAGCCGGGTTGGCGCAGCCAGCCTTCGAGACTGGGGATGGCCAGCAAGCCGACCAACCCCATCACCAAAAGTACCCCGGTAACCACCATCAACTGCAACACTTCTGCTGGGACGCGGCCCGGTAGCACCCATAACGCCCCGATCAGCGCCAACACCAGCACTGCAAAAACATCCAACGCCCGTTCCGCCGCCAGCGAGGCCACTCCTAGCGAGATGGGAATTTTGTGATCCTGCTTGAGCATCGTCACCCGGCCAATATCGCCGGCGCGAGCCGGCAGGATCGAACTGATAAACAGGCCGGCGGTCAGCAGGGTTTGAGCGTACAAAGTCGGAACAGGCCGGTCCATTGTGCTTAAAATATGCTGCCAGCGTAGTCCTCTGGCCACAATGCTGAGGTAAAAAGTGACAAAGGCCAGCAGCAGCCACCACCCGTGTACCCGCAAAAGGGTGTCGAGGCTGATGTCAATTTTGCCCAGCCGCAGCAGCCCAAAAACCGTGACCATGCTGAGGATGGCGATGATAATCAGATGCGCATATTTTTTCATGGCCCCAGCACCTCTTTTTGATACCAAGTCCACAAGCGAGCCAAGCCCTCGGCTACCGGCGTTTGCGGATTGTAATCTAACAAGCGGCGGGCCTTGTCAATATTGGCAAAGGTAACTTTGGGTTCGCTGGCCGGCGCGGGTGGGGTGGACAGCACCGCCTTTTTCCCCACCAAATCCTCGATAATCTCGATAAAATCGGCCATGAGTACCGGCTCACCCCGGCCCAGGTTGATGACCTCATAGCCCATCGGCCGCTCCAGCGCAGCGATGATCCCGCTAACAATATCGTCCACATAGGTCCAATCCCGTTTTAGCTGGCCGGCATCGAACAGTTTTATTTCCTGGCCCTTCACAATCCGGTCGGTAACCATGAAGGGCATCATATCGGGCCGCCCGCGTGGGCCGTAGACGCTGAAAAAGCGCAGGGCGATAAAATTGAGCTGGTGCAGATTGAAATAAGTGTAGCCCATCACCTCGGCGGCTTTTTTGCTGGCCGGGTAAGGAGCCAGGGGCAAGTTGCAGGGATCGGTTTCGATAAAGGGAAGCTGGGTGGTGTTGCCGTAAACGGAAGAGGTGGAAGCAAAGACAAAAATCTCGGTTCCGTTTTGCCGGGCCGCTTCCAGCAAATTGACCGTCGCCACCAGGTTTACCTCGGTGTAGAGTTTGGCCCGCCCAATGGAATAGCGTACGCCGCCATAAGCGCCCAGGTGAGCCACCGCGCGCGGTTGGTGTTGAGCGAAGATGCGTTCCATCGCAGCGGCATCGCCAATATCGTTTTCGTATAATGATAAGTTATGATGATTTTGAAAAGATAAAATATTGGCGCGTTTGCGGGCCGGGTCATAGTAATCGTTGAAATTATCAACAGCCACCACCTGCTCCCCGCGCTGGAGAAGCGCTTCGGTTAAATTGCTGCCAATGAATCCGGCCGCGCCGGTGACGAGAATAGTCAAGAAAAAACTCCTAAAAACAGTAATCAGTAGTCAGTAGTCAGACTGCTACTCTGGAACATGCTACCTTGCAACTTGTAATCTGTTACCCTGCCACCTGCCCCAACACATAGCGATGATGCGCCCAAACGGTTTTGAGCTGCCAGGGCAGGGGAGCGTGGTCAAGCCAGGCGTATTTCATCACCCGCTCCCGTAAATCGGGCTGCTCGCCCAGGTAATAGGCCATGGTGTTCCAGGTCCAGCCGGCGCCGGTAAACTGGGCGTCGAGCTTTTTGCTCTTGATGCCCAGCCGCTTGAGCACTTCGGCGGCGGGCATAACCGTATCCGGCCAGGGGGGAACATCGAGCACGCCTTCGTCAATAAAGGTGACGCCGGCAGCGCGGAGCGTCTGTTTGATCCGGCCCATGTGGACCCATTTTTCGTCAACGGTGGGGAAAAAATCGCGGTCAATCACGTACTTGCGCAGCAGATAGCCCACCTGTAAATTGTTGGGCATAGCCACAAAGACCAACTTGCGCGAGACCCGGACCAACTCCTTCAGTAGGGCCTCGGCGTTGGGTAGATACCACAAGCCGGCCCACTCCCAGGCCAGGTCGAAAGCGCCGTCGTCAAAGGGCAGCCGGCTGAAATCCTCGTGGTGGATAAAGGTGGCCGGCAGGTTAAGCCGCTGCCAGATGGCCTTGACCCCGGCCAGCCGCTCGGCGTGGCTGTCCACCAGGGTTACGGCGCAGCCTCGCTCGGCCAGGCGCACCGAATTGATGCCGCTGACGCCGGCCATGCCGTACAGCGGCGCTTCCAGTATGCTGGTCAGGTGGTGCGCGTCCACTAGCTTGTCCAGGTAATCGTTGAGTACAAAGCGCTCGTAAACGACGCCCAGCCCTTCATTCCAATCGGTGAGATACTTTTTCCAGACAGGTTCGGTGATGGTTTTCATCGGGTCATCAAGCGGATACTTTGCAACAATTGTGGGAATCGCGCAAATTACGCGGGATAGCAAGGTTGCAGGGTCGCAGAGTCGAAGGCTCCGTTGGGTAATTTTCGGAGGAGTTCTGGCTTTAGCCTGGCTTGAAGGATGAAGCTAATGGGCAGATCAAAAATGGTTCGGGTTGACACCCATCTGGGTCATAACAGCTTGATAGAGCGGCGCTGCCGGATCAACCAGATGATCGAGAATAGAAAAATGATTGGCCTGGGGCACAGTCATGTGAGTGATAGGAATTTGGGGCGACCACACCTTGACCAAATCCTGGCTCTGGGCCAGATACTCCTCGCTCTCGGCCCCGCCGACGGCTACAACTAAAGGGCTTTTGGAGGTGGGCGTAAGGAAAACGGGGCTGTTACGGCGGGCCATGACCTCATCCAGCTTTAAATCTTCATTGACATAACACAACTGAACCGGGATAAGATTGAATAGTCCGCTGATGGCGCAGCCGCCCTTGACCAAATTGACTGGCAAATCGGCGGCTATTTCTGGCCAGAGTGTCGCCATAAGCATAGCCACCAGATGCCCGCCAGCCGAATGGCCGGAGAGGTAAATTTGATCAGGATTGCCATTATAGGCGGCAATACTTTGATACAGCCAAACCATGGCCCGCCGGCACGAAGCCACCAGCTCATTCATCGTGACCTGGGGCGTTAGCGGATAATTGAGGGCGACATAGGTGATGTTATGGGGATGGGTAAATCTCCCGGCGATAAAGTGAAACAACCGCTTGTCCAGCGAGCGCCAATAGCCGCCGTGAATAAAAACCTGGACCGGAGCATTCGGTTGGCTGGCGGGAAAGATGTCCAGAATTTGGCGCGGATGCGGCCCATAAGCAATGTCGGCGTGGAAATGGACCTGCCGGCGTAAGGCTTCGCTCTCTCGTTCCCAACCATGCAGCATCTGTTCAAATTCGGGAACCCTGGCCCGGTTGTTGTACTGGCTGTCTAAAGCGGCTTGATCGTAATTTTTATAAATGGCCATGGTTCACTTCCTCTCGCTCGATCTTGTCTGCCGGTCGAGTGGCCTGTTCCAGGTTCCACAGCCAGGCTAAGGCTTGCGCGGCGTTTTTCCCGCACATCTCTGCCTCAGGTTGCAGCCGGACGCAGACCGCCGGCCGCTCCGGCAAGCCGAAAAGTAGGCAGCGGTTATCCTCGGTAAGCTGCACACAGCGCACGCCCGCCGGTTTGCCCTGCGGCATCCCCGGAATAGGTGAACCAATGGAGGGGGCAATACAACAAGCGCCACAGCCGGAGCGGCAGTTCATAACAGAAGTTTGTCTTTCATTCAGTTTCACTTTTGAACCAACGACCAGTATACCAAAATAATATGAAAAGGGACAACCTACCCCAGGGATACCATCTTGCTTCTCATCATCTCTGATGTCATTCTCCGATAGGTCGGCTATCCAGACCACCAACTTTTCAAAAAATTGAGGGATACCTCAATAAATGGTCTTGACAATTATTTTCATATATGGTAAAATTATGAAAATAATTTTCATCACTTTGCATTTTCCGAAAAATGAAAAATCAAACTAACCACGAGCGTGGCTCCCTATCGGTTATTTCAGATGCGCTGCCAAAACTAAACGGGTCAGCTCAGAAAGTGGCAGAGTTTATTCTTAACTCGCCGCAAGAGACGATCAATCTCACCATTACTGAGTTAGCCTCGCGCGCGGGCGTGAGCGAGGCCAGTATCTCCCGGTTTGCCCGGTCACTGGGTTACTCTGGCTTTCACGCGCTCAAGATTCGCCTGGCCGAAGATATTGTCTCGCCGATGATGATCATCCATGAAGACCTGATGCCGGACGACGAGCCAGCCACCGCCGTGCAAAAAGCCATGACGGTGGGCCTGCGTTCGCTGGAGGATACCATCCGTATCCTGGAGATGCCGGTGCTGGAAGCGGCCATTCGGGCCTTGTGTGAGGCCCGTCAAATTGAACTGTTTGCCTCAGGTAACTCAATCCCAATAGCGATGGATTTCAATTTCCGCCTGACGAAGATCGGGCTGCGCAGCCGCTTTTCGGTTGACCCGACCGTACAGGAAATGTATGCCAGCCTGACCTCCCCCGAAGACGTGGCGGTGGGCATCTCACACACAGGCAGCTCCAAAGACACCGTCTATGCTCTGGAACTGGCCAAACAACGCGGAGCGCGGACGGTCTGCATTACGAATCACTCTGACTCGCCCCTGACCCGCTATGGCGATTTTTGTTTGTTCACCTCCACGCGAGTCAGCCACTTTGGCGAGGAACGGATGGCTTCTAACCTGGCCACGTTGGCGCTGATAGAGGCTCTCTATGTGGGTATCTGTGTCGCGCGTTCCGATGCTTCGGTACAAGCTGTCTCCAAAACGCTCAGGGCGACCGAACATCGCAAGTACTGAGTTTCAGTAGATCCAAATTTCCGTAGGGTGGCATCCCTATGCCGCCCGCTGAGTTTAGAGAACAGAAAAAGAGGAGGTGAAGAGCGGCGGATAAAGCAGAGTACAGTAGAACAAAAGCAAGGGAAGTTGCCATGCGCTATTGGCGCAGGCGCAGACTCGTTTTAGAAATTCTGTTTACAATTTACACGAAGGAGAGTAGACCATGAACAAAGAGGTTATCAATTTATTCCTGGTGTTGGTTATGTTAGCAGCCATAGTCACCGGTTGTGCAGCGGCGGCTCCGCCGAATACTCCGGCCGCGGAAGCCCCGGCGGTTACCGAGGAGCCTGCCGCGGAAGCCCCCGCTGCTACTGAGGAAGCGGCTGCGGAAGCTCCCGTAGCCACCGAAGAACCGGCTGCCGAGGCCCCGGCGGCTACAGAGGAAGCGGCTGCGGAAACCGTCGCAGAAGCGGCTGGTGAGACGATTACGCTGGAATTTATCCAGTGGTGGGAACCGGAGCTGCCAGCCGGGGAGTTCAGAGCCTTGATGGATGAGTTTGAAGCCCAGAACCCCGGCATCAAAGTGGAGTTGATTAGCGGCCCTTATGCTTCGACCAAAGAGCAGGTGATTGCCGGGGCGGTGGCCGGAACCATGCCCGATGTGGTTGGTCTGGATGGGGCCTGGGTCAGCGATTTTGTCAAACAAGGCTCTATCGCCAACCTGAGTGAGTTGATGGCGCAGGCAGGCTATGACGACAGCGAGTTGGCCTCGCAGATCCAACTGAACGGCTCGACTTATATGATCCCGGTGGTCAACTTTGTGTACCCGGTCTTTGTCAACCTGGACCTGATGGAGAAGGCGGGCGTTGCGGCTCCCCCGACCACACGAACCGAATTTGCCGAGGCGGCCACCAAGATGACCGATGCCGAGAACAATGTCTATGGCTGGGTGCTGCCGTTATCAATGGAACAGCCCAACGGCATTCAGAATGATGTGATGTCGTGGGTCTGGGCTTCGGGCGGCAGTATGATGAAAGACGGCCAGCCGGATTTGACCAATGAGGATGTGCGCAGCGCGATGGAGTACATCAAAGGCTTGTATGATGCCGGTGTCATCGCTCCCGGTTCATTCTCAATGAAGGAGCAGGACAAGGTTGAGGAGTTCACCAATGGCCGGGTGGGCATGATGGTTGACTCGCTGGCCCACATCAACTTGATCCGGGAACGAAACCCCGACCTCAACTTTGCGATCACGGCCCTGCCAGCAGTTGATGGATATACCGGGAAACGGGGCTTACCGTATGCCTCGTGGGGGATTGGGATTTCAGCGACGAGCGAGCACCAGGCCGAAGCCTGGAAGTTGGTTCAATTCCTGATGAGCGCCGAGACCAACTCGAAGCTGTCCTCAATCGCCAATGCTTTCCCCGGCAACGTCAATTCGACGCCTGATTTTGTGCAGACGGATGAGTTGTTTGGGGCGGCTTTTGAGGTTTTCAAGACCGGTTATCTGGCTAACGAGTTTGTCGGCCTGCCGGTGGCCGAAGAGTTGATGCGTTTGTTTGATGAGCAGTTCCAACTCTATCTGGATGGCAGCCAGTCGCTCGACGATGCTCTCAATAACGCTCAAACAGCCTGGATGGAGAATTTCCAGTAGCCCTAACTTGAATTTCCTGTTATGATAGGGAGATTGCAAGGCAATGCTGCCTTGCAATCTCGGACTACAAGTAAGTTTCCTCATCAGGCTCATGTCATTTCGAGACCGAAGGTCGAGAAATCCCCAGGGCATAACAGGTAAAAGTAAGGTCTTGGAGATTTCTCCCCTCGGTCGAAATGACAGGTCTGAGCAGTTATAAATAAGGAAAGTCCCCGATGTTAGCGGATAACTATATTTCGACCGGTTCAAAGAACCGAACCTGGCGAAGAACGGCAAAAGGATTTGTGCCCTTTGCTTATCTGTCACCGACGATACTTTTGTTAGCTGTGTTATCGCTACTGCCGATAGCGATGGTTTTCAACTATTCCTTGATGAATAACGTCATCATGGAAAAAAATCCCACTTTTGTGGGCATAGCAAATTATGTAAAACTTATCAGCGATAGGGTTTTTCAGCAAGCCATTTTGAATACGCTCTACTTTACCGTTATGAGCGTTGTTTTTCACCTGATTCTTGGGTTGACCTTTGCCATGCTGCTGAACACCAAGATCATCTCCCCAGGGATCAGGGCGCTTTTCCGGGTTGTCTATGTTCTGCCCTGGGTATTTACGGCGACGATTATCGCAGTTCTGTGGCGGCTGATGCTGAATCCAAACGGCGTCATCAACTATCTCTTGGTTTGGTCAGACCTGGTCAGTGTCAAAATCGAATGGCTAAGTTCCAAACAGGTGGCCTTACATGCCGTTACCTTTATTAATATTTGGGCCGGTTATCCCTTCTATATGGTCAGCTTACTGGCCGGCCTACAAGGAATTCCCGACCAACTCTATGAGGCCGGCACCATTGATGGAGCCAATAAACGCCAGCTTTTCCGGTATATTACGCTCCCGCAACTAAAACCGATTATCCTCAGCCTGGCTATGCTCGATTTTATCTGGACCATGCACCAATTCACCCTGATCTGGATGACCACCGGCGGCGGACCGCTCCGGGTTACGGAGATGCTAAGTACGTTTACCTATAAACTGGCCTTTAGTTCCTATAAGTTTTCGATGGCCTCAAGCAGCGCCTTTATTATTTTGGCCTTGTCAATGTTTGTGGCCCTGTTCTATGTCAGAAATCAGAGAGCCAGCGATGAATAACGTTTTATCCAAACCTGTCAAAACGGGACTGGCAAGAACATTGGTGATCCTTGCGCTTTTGCTGGGCGCCGTTTATGCCGGCTTCCCCGTCCTGTGGATGGTCGCCTCCTCGTTTAAGTCCAACACCGAAATCTTTGCTTACCCGCCAACTCTTATTACGGAATCATTTTCTTTTAATGCCTACAAAGTCGTGCTTACCAATCCAGAAAAGGTGCGTTTCTTTATCAACAGCTATTTGGTTTCGATATGGGTGACTATCTTTACTCTGATTGTGGGTACTTTGGCCGGATACAGCTTTAGCAGATATGACTTCTTTTTCAAGAAACCGCTAAACATGCTCATTATCAGCGTCCAGGCGGTGCCGCCCATTACGCTGCTGATTCCTTACTTTAGCCTGATCGTAACGCTCAAGCTGTATAATACCTATGCCGCTTTGGTCTTGACCTACATGGTCTTTACGCTGCCCTACGCCATTATTATGATGACCGGTTATTTCAATACTTTGCCCAAGGAATTAGATGAGGCCGTCATGATAGATGGCGGAAGTCGGATCATTGCCCTCTGGCGAGTGCTTGTACCGATTTCATTACCCGGAATTGTGGCCACGGGTATCTACACCTTTATGCAAGCCTGGAACGAATTTCTCTTTGCGCTCACCTTGACCAAAACGACCGAGATGCGCACCGTGCCCGTCGGCATCCAAATGCTGATGGGGCAGCATTCCTACGAATGGAACGAAATGATGGCCATGAGTGTGCTAGGTTGTCTACCGGTCTTGATCCTATATCTGTTTTTCCAACGTTACTTTATGGCAGGCATGACCGCCGGTTCCGTTAAAGGATAAGCCTCAGTGGTCCCGTAGGATGGCATCCCTATGCCGCCCGCTGACATAGGGATGCGCCAGCTACGGCGAAAAATTGGCTCTACTGAGTATGCCTCGAATTTGCTTGAACTATCAGTAGTTCACAATAGTATCCTTCGATACACCCCTGGCGGGGCTACTCAGGATGCTGTGGTCTACTTATAAATAATTACAAAAAATGGAGATCCCCTAATGTTAATGAACATGAAAGAGTTGTTGGCGGTAGCCCATAAAAACCATTTTGCGGTGCCGGCTTTTAACACCAGCAGTAATATGATCCTCAAGGGGGTGATTGAAGCTTCTGAAGAAAAGTTCTCGCCCCTGATCATTGCCATCCATCCCGATGAGTTAGCTTTTGTTCGTCCATCCTTTGTAAAAGCGGCCATCGAGGAGGCCATCAGAACCCCCATCCCGGTTTGCATTCACTTGGATCACGGCTCGACGTTGACTCAAATAATGGAGGCTATCCGCTGCGGCTTCACCTCGGTGATGATTGATGCTTCTACACTGCCGCTTGAGCAAAATATCGCCATTTCCAAAAAAGTCGTGGAATTGGCTCACGCGGTCAATGTTTCGGTGGAAGGTGAGTTAGGCACCATCGGCACCACCGGCCCCGAAGCCGAAGCAGGTACGGAAGAAATTATCTATGTCAATCCCGATGATGTGGTCACATTTGTTGAGAGCACAGGCGTGGATACCTTGGCCGTGGCGATTGGCACGGCTCACGGTATTTATCCTAAAGACAAGAAGCCTGAATTGAAACTGGACTTGCTGAAGGAGATCACTTCCAAAGTAGATATTCCACTGGTGCTGCATGGCGGTTCGGCTAACCCTGATGAGGAAATTGCGCTGGCGGTGAAACTGGGGATCAATAAGATCAATATTTCCGCTGATATCAAGCATGCTTTTTACCAGAAGTGCCGGGAAGTGTTGGCAGATCCCGTAATTAGAGAGCCAAACTCAATTTACCCTCCCTGTATTGCAGCCATGAAAAAAGTTGCTCACCATAAAATTGACCTTTTTGATGCCGCCGGTAAAGCTGCTTTGTACCAGTGCGCGCATTAGCCAAAAGCGTGAAAAAGGTTGATTTATGGCTACTACTCAGGCTTATGTCCTTTCGAGCGACGAAGGAGCGAGAAATCCCCAGGGCGCAACAGTTAAAAGTACGGAGTTGGGGATTTCTCCCTCCGGTCGAAATGACATGCCGGGCAGTTACGATTTATGAAAGAAAGAATTGCCCTGGGCTTCGGTGACAACATTGATTATGAGATTGTCTGGAATTCTAAGGTTATTGAAACCCTGATTAGCCAATATGACATCCATAATCACGAGTTGGATAGTGCTGCGCATCCCGTAGAGGATATCAACAGGGTTATCCCTGATGAACGAGATTTGGTTATCTCGATCCTGAGTTTTTTAAAGTCGGGAACCGGCGGCGAACGAATTGTCACCTCATCTGCCATCCTTGAGGATTTTTCGCAGCATTTTGAAAAAAAGATCACGCTGGGCGGGACGCCGGTGCGCGCGGCGGTAGCCATGCGGAAACTGGGCTATACCTCGGCGCTTCACCTTGTCACCATCAACGACGATGTCCGTCGCCTCATTCCGCCGGACAGCCCCTATGTTTGCAGCAATACCAAAGACAGCTTGCATCCGCACTTGATTGTGCAATTTGGCAAAGGTAGCCGGGTGACAGCCGGTGATATTGATATCTGCGCCAGCCAGGCCAACCGTATTATCTACCATCATGATGATGACAATATCGCCATGAATCTGAATGAGGATTTTTCTAACCTGATCACAGAGGCACAGGTATTTTTGCTTTCAGGCTTTAATGCCATGAAGAGTGAGGCCCTCCTGACCGAGAGGCTGGCATCTCTTTTAAGAATCATGGCAAAGCTTCCCCAAAATGCCCTGGTTTACTATGAGGATGCAGGCTATTATGAGCCAAGGTTTCGTCAATTGATTTTTTATACTTTAGCCAGAAGGATTAATATTGTCAGCCTCAATGAGGATGAACTTCAAACCCAGCTTGGTAGAAGGGTGGATTTGCTCAATGTCTTTCAAATCAAAGAAGCATTGGCGGATCTGCAAAAACTCATCCCTGTCCCGGTTATCGTGGTCCATTCCAGATATTGGGCGTTGGCCTATGGCGAAAGTGCAGCGACTTTTTCGACAGCCCTCAAGGGGGGCATCACTATGGCCACGACGCGCTTCTGTTATGGAGATGATTTCACCGTAGAAAATTACAAAGAAATTGAAACTCTTTCCCCCAACCAGGAGGGGGCACTATTTGCTGAGGCCTTAAACAAGCTGCTGGACCATAAAATATGTTGTGTACCGGTCGCCCATGTTGAATCATCAAATGCCACCACGGTGGGTCTTGGCGATGCATTTGTTGGCGGATTCCTGCCTGCGCTTTTGTAACTTTTAATTTTCATTTTTTCTAATGCAATTTTGAGTATTTGCATTGCAGTAACTCATTTTATCGTTTGGCAAAGTGAATTCAGCCTGCTTAAGGGGTTACTGCAAAAAACCACTAATATAAGGATCCAGTAAAATCCACCTGTGGAATTTGCCCTGTTGCATCGACCCCGGAGACTCAGACTTTCTTTCTCGATACGCCCCCTTCAAATCCAATTGTGAAATTTGCCCATTGTACCTCTCAAAGATTGAAGAGCAGCAAGGGACATTACCAAAATTTGGGAACGAGATAAAACTTTCCGTTAAAGTCTGGGGTAATTTTCATCGGGGGTGACGGCTTCGTTGTAGCCGGTCCAGCCGGCGGCCTGCCAGTCCTTGCGCCGGGCGGAAATTTCGACCACGCCATGCTTTTGCATCACCTCTTTGACCAAGGGGACGTGGGACTCCTCGGCCTCGACGATGACTAAAACGCCGCCCCGTTTGATGCCTTCGGCGTAAAAATCTGCCCCCTCTTCGGTAATACCCTGGCTGGTCAAGGCCCCCAGCAGTCCGCCCGCGGCTGCCCCTATCCCGGCACCACCCACGGCCGCTGCAATGGCTCCGGTGGCAACCACCGGTCCAATGCCGGGGATCAGCAGCGCCCCCAGGCCAAACAGGAGGCCGGTCAGTCCACCAACGGTTGCCCCACCGGCCGGACCTAATTTACTCTCGGCCTGAATGGGGCCTTCTTGTATTTCTTCTTCCCGGTTTACTTTTTGCATCACCCGGTTTTGGGTAATCACGCCAAAACGGTTGCGATCAAAGCCATCTCGCTGTAGTTCGCGAATGGCAGCATCGGCGTTTTGCTCATTTTCAAATAAACCTACGATGGTTTTCATGGGAACTCCTCATCAATTATTCTTGATCCTTGGTTATGATTCTAACAACCTCCTGTTGTTACCCCCATACCCATTTGGGTGGTTCGCCAAAACAAAAAAGAGCTATCTTTCGATAGCTCTAACGGGGATGACAGGTTTATCAAGTATCAGTAGATCCAATTGTTCACCATAGCTGGCGCATCCTTAGGCGTCAGCAGACGGCATAGAGATGCCCCCTACGGGAAATTTGGATCCACTGAGTATTCATAAGCGGGTAATCCGGCCTTGAAAATCAAAATAGTGCTGGTAAGCAAACAAGGCCAGGTAACCGCCTGTATGCAGAAAAATAACTGTGTCCCCAGGTTTCAGCAAACCCTGTTTGATATGGTCAATCAACCCGGCCATAGCTTTGCCGGTGTAAACTGGGTCCAGCAAAATCCCCTCGGTTGAGGCGACAAGGCGAATTGCTTCCAGACCGGCGGGAGTAGGTGCGGCGTAGCCCTGGCCCACATAATCGTCGTGGCTGATAACATCAGCAGGGTTTATTTCTATGGATAGTCCCAACTCTTCGGCAGCTTTGTGGGCCGAATGCAGAATCAATTCGGTGGCGGGGGGACCGCCAAAGGCAGACCGCCCCAGAGGATTTACCCCCACAATTTTGTAGCTTTCGCCCATCGCTTTGGCTCCCAACAGCAGTCCGCCCTGGGTGGTATCGGCGGCGGCCACATAGAGATAATCCGGTTTAATATTTTGCTCGGCCAACTGCCGGTGCAGTTCCAGCGCGCAGTGGGTATAGGCGGCGGCGTCGAGGCCAATATCGGCCTGGTTGGCCGCACGGGCGACGTAGGGCTGGCGGCCCTGAGCGCGCAGTTCGTCGGCCAACTGGTAAATTTTTTCGATCTGTTCTGGCCAGCCTATATTTTCCACCAGGTAGACATGCGCGCCCATCAACAGGTCGAGCAGAAAATTTCCCTGCGGGGTCTGTTCCACATCGGGCCGAACGGAGCGCAGCACCAAATGAACCTCCAGGCCCGCCTGAGCGCAGGCAGCGGTGAGTTGGCGGCAGTAGTTGGATTGAATCGCGGCTCCGGCCACCACGCAGTCGGCTCCGGCGGCCAGGGCGCGCGGCAAAACATACTCGAACATGCGGGTCTTATTGCCGCCGAGGGGCATGCCGGTCAGGTCGTCGCGCTTGAAATAGATAGTTGGCCCGCCCAGCGCTTCCGACAGCCGGGGGGCGCGCTGCAAGGGGGTGGGCAACTGGGCCAACGGGAAGCGCGGCAGGCGTTCAAGGGCTGCTTGAAGGTTTATCATTGTTGCTCCTTTGAAAAGTAAAATATTTTTTGTCATTCAAAAATTTTATGTGTTATAATTGAGGCGTGCAGGCTATATCCTAAAACAAAGTCGTTTAATTAACAAGGAGGAAAGTATGGAAAAGTTTCATCGCAGAGATTTTCTGAAGAAGGCGTCCATTGCCGGGGTGGCCGGTGCTGCCAGTTTTTTGGCTCACCCCAGAGCCGCCGATATTGTTGCTTCGGCTCAGGATGCGGACCTGCCCGTGATCGAGTGGGATATGGCCACCAGTTGGCCGGTGGCCCTCGATACGATTTTCGGTGGGGCGACGGTGTTTGCGGAAGCTTTGGCGGCTTTGACCAGTGGGAAGTTTGTGATTACCCCACGGGCTGCCGGCGAGATTGCGCCGGGCCTGGAAGTGCTCAATGTGGTCGAGCAGGGCGCGGTTCCGTGCGGTCACACGGCCTCTTACTATTATGTGGGTAAAAGCCCCATCACTGCCTTTGGAACGGCTCTGCCTTTTGGTTTGAATGCTCAGCAACAAAATGCATGGCTGTATGAAGGTGGTGGGTTGGCTATGCTACAGGAATTGTACGCCGAAAAATTCGGGGTGATCCAATTTCCGGCCGGCAATACCGGAGTCCAGATGGGCGGTTGGTTCCGCAAAGAAATCAGCACCGTAGCCGATCTGGAAGGGTTAAAGATGCGTATTCCGGGGTTGGGCGGCCAGGTCATGACAAAATTAGGGGTGACGGTCCAAACGTTGCCCGGCGGTGAAATCTTCCAGGCTTTGCAAACCGGGGCCATTGATGCCGCCGAATGGGTTGGCCCCTACGATGATGAGAAGTTGGGGTTGCACAAGGCCACCGGCTTCTATTACTATCCGGGCTGGTGGGAGCCAGGCCCAAGCCTGGAAGTGCAAATCAACCTGGCCGAGTGGGAAGCCCTGCCCGAGGTTTATAAAGCCGCCGTCGAAACAGCCGCCTATCAGGCCAATATGACCATGCTGGCTCGCTACGATGCTCGTAACAACGAAGCCCTTAAACGCTTGTTAGAAACAGGGGATGTAACCCTGACACCCTATAGTGATGAAATTATGACCGCCGCAGAAGAAGCCTCTTTTGAATTGTTTGATGAATTGGCCGCTACCGATGCCGATTTCAAAACAGTTTATGACGAGTGGAAGATCTTCCGCGATGGCATTTACGCCTGGCACGATATTAACGAAGGCGGAATGGCCCGTTTTATCCACGGCAAACTTGCTGCCACCACCTCGTAACAACCCAAAAACCCCGGCTCTAGCCGGGGTTTTTATTTTGTTTAAATATCTTCGCAATGTAGAGGGGCGTGCCTGGTGGGGTGGGTGCAAGGCCGTCCTCCTACTTAAATGAGAGATCAACCAGCCAGCGCACGGTTTGAGGGTACATAATTATAATAAACAAAACAATAATCTGGATAACAATAAAGGGGAGCGCGCTGCGGTGAATATCGGCCGTACTAACCTCTTTGGGCGCGGCGCTTTGTAAATAGAACAGCGAAAAGCCAACCGGAGGCGAGATAAAAGCTGTTTGCAAATTGATGGCCATCACAATGGCAAACCAGACCAGGTCAACCCCCAGGGCTGTGGCCGCCGGCACAAAGAGGGGCATGACAATAAAACAAATCTCGGTAAATTCCAGCGGAATGCCTAGCAGAAAAACCACAATATTGCTAACGATCAAAAACCCAAGCAGTCCACCGGGCATATTGACCAGTAAATCGGTGATGTAGCGTTTGCCACCGAGCGCATCAAAGACCAGGCTAAACAGCGAAGCGCAGAACAGTATCATCACTACCAATGCGGTCACTCGCGCTGTGGCGTGGGCTGCATCTTTGATCAGAGTCCAGCTTAATCTCCGGTTCAGGGCGGCCAGCAGACAGGCCCCCACTGCGCCCACCGTGCCTGCTTCGGTTGGAGTAGCTACCCCAAAGAAAATGCTGCCCAACACTGCCAGGATGAGAAGGATAGGTGGAAAAACCGCCTTGAGTGTTTTTAAAAACAGCGGCATTCCGTGCAAGGTGCGAGCTTCAGGGGGTAAAGCCGGCGCTGTATGAGGTTTGAGGTAAGCAACGACCAGGACATACAGGCCGTAAGCACCGGAGAGCATCAAGCCGGGAATCACCGCTCCCAAAAAGAGGTCGCCGACTGAAACACCAATTTGGTCGCTCAACAAGACCAGCACCAAACTCGGTGGGATCATCTGGGCCAGGGTGCCGGAGGCCACAATCACCCCGGAAGCCAGTTGCTTATCATAGCCATAGCGGAGCATTACCGGCAAAGTCAACATGCCCATCACGATAATGGTCGCTGCCACCACGCCGGTGGTAGCCGCCAGAAGCGTTCCCACCACCACTACGGTGAGAGCCAATCCGCCTCGCAGCGGCCCCAGCAAAATGCCGACTGTTTCCAGCAACTCTTCGGCCAAACCCGATTTCTCCAAGACCGAACCCAGAAAGATGAAATAGGGAATGGCCAGCAGCGTAAAGTTAGACATGGTGCCAAACCAGACATTGGGCAGCAGCAGCAGCCGCCTGAGATCAAAGGCGTCAACCGCTAACCCAATCAGGCCGAAGACAATGGCGGTTCCGGCAAAGGAAAAGGCCACCGGATAGCCGCTCATTAAAATGAGGACAAAACCGGCAAACATGGCCAAAGCTAACCATTCATACCCCATCGCTTTCCTCCCTTACTCTATGCCTTCGACTTCGGCTCTGATTTGGTCGGCAATCTCGATACGGCCCTGAATCACAGCCCAATGTTTGATAGCTTGAGCCACACTTTGTAACAGCAATAACGCAAAGGCCACAATAATCATCGTTTTGATGGGGGCGCGGGGTAAACCTTCAGGATCGGGCGACATTTCCCACGTGCCCCAATTGCCGTTAGGCAGCCGCCCCCACGAGGTCATGACCGGATTGTAGGTTACATAAATGCCGATGAGACACAGAGGAATGAGAAAGAGCAGCGTGCCCAGGAAGTCAACCCAGGCTTTCTGTTTGTCGCTCCAGTTGGAGTACAAAAAGTCAACCCGAACGTTGACCCCATGTTTGAGGATGTAAGCAAAACCAAAGAAAAAAATCAGCGAAAAGAGATACCACTGTAGCTCGATAAAAACGTTGGAGGATAAACGCACGCCCACAAAGCGGCCCAGGTAGCGAGCCACCACATTATAAAAGCCCACCACAACGACAATGATGACGATCCAGTTAGCCAGCCCACCGACACGTTCGGTCAAGCCGTCAATCCAATGCGCAAATCTGAGTAGGGCTTTCATGGCTCGATCTCTCCTTTGGGGGCGGGCGCATGTTGGGCACAATCATACTAAATTTTTGGGATATGACAAATGGGCTGTGTGAAAATACGACCGCTGACAGCGGACGGCAGACCGCCATCAGATAAAATTGTTCAGGTGGGTTGCATATTTGTTAGAAATGGCGTCCAAAGCTTGCTTTGGACGCCCATTCCCACAATCCTCAATTCATTCCACCGCCTCGAAACGCCAGCGAGTCGCATTATCGGGGAAGCGACTCCAGGCGAAGGCTACTCTCGGCCTTAATACCCAGAACGGTACACCGTGACGCATCTGGTACTTAGCTTCATAAGCATCATCAATCCGGGCGACGAAGGGCTGAGTTGGATCGGTAATCCGCCCTACTGTCCCCTCCAAAATGACCACATCGTCACCGCTTTCCAGATGGACTGCCACGTGCGGGTTGGCTGCCAGATTGCGCGACCAGCGTGTATCTGGTCCACCGCCGAAATAAAGAGCCCCTTCTACCCAAACACCCCAGGTCGGTACAACGTGGGGGCGCCCCTCTGGTCCTACTGTTCCCACCCAGTAATTGCGCGCTTTTGTCATCCGCTCCTCTACGTGATTCCAGGGCAGCGTCCCTTCGATGCTGGTGGGGATGCCGTAGTCTGGTATATAAGGCCGGCCCGGTTGAGGAACTAAATTGTTTTGTCCTGATAATTGGGTTGAATTTAACATCTTTTATCTCCTTTAAACTGAAACGTTTATTTTATAAACCTTCCTATTATACCTTAAGTTTCTTGACAGCTTTTGTCATGTATTTATGATAGACTCTATTCCTTATATACCCAACGCATTTCAAAATTTCCGTCCGCTGACGCATCCCCATGCGTCAGCGGACGGCATAGGGATGCCGTCCTACGGAAATTTTAGCGTGCGCTTAGTATAGAGAGAATTTTTAAATGCGAGCAGACCGATTGCTTTCAATCATGCTAACCTTACAAGTCAACCGACGGGTAACGGCGCGGGAATTAGCTGAACGGCTGGAGGTGTCGGAGCGGACGATTTACCGCGATATGGATGCCCTGAGCGGGGTGGGGATTCCGGTGGTGGCCGAACGTGGCCGGGGCGGTGGCTGGGAGCTGTTGGAAGATTACCAAACCAACCTGACCGGCCTCAACTTGACCGAGGTGCAGGCTCTTTTCCTCAATCAGCCGGCCCAGGTGCTGGCCGATTTGGGACTGGACAAAGCCGCCGAAGCTGCCGTGATCAAACTGCTGGCCTCGCTGCCGGCTATGCAGCGCCGCAACGCCGAGTACATTCGCCAGCGGATACATATTGATGTGACCGGCTGGCATCAAACAAAGGAGGATTTGTCGGCCCTGCCTACTCTGCAAGAAGCGCTGTGGCTGGAACGGAAATTACGCTTGATTTATCAACGAGGTGAAGGGGAAAGTGTAGCGCGTTTGGTTGACCCGCTGGGCCTGGTGGCTAAAGGCAGTGTTTGGTATCTGGCGGGAGCCGTGGCTGGGGAAGTACGGACTTACCGTGTTTCACGAGTGCAGGAGGCCACTGTGACCGGTGAGCCGGTTGTCCGTCCGCCCGATTTTGACCTGGCGGGCTATTGGGCGCAGTCGTCGGCCGACTTTGTGGCGAACCTGCCTCGTTACCCGGTGACAGTTCGGCTTGACCCAGCTATTCTGCCCTGGCTGCGAGCCATTGCTCGTTTTGCCCGCATTGAGCCGCTTGGCCCGCCTGAAGCCGACGGCTGGCAAAAAGTCTCGATGCAGTTTGACGTAGCTGAAGAAGCCTGTGTTTACCTTTTAGGCTGCGGCCCGCAGGTCGAGGTACTGGAACCACCGGAGCTGCGCGAAATGGTCATTCGCCAGGCGCAGGCTGTGGTGGCTTTTTATGGGGAGCAATCATAAACGGTGATGCGTGATACGTGACTTTTTACGCAGCACGCATCACGTTTATCTTCCAGCGCATAAAGTGCAGGTCTTCGATGTACTCCGCCCCCAGGCGTTCGTAAAACTCGGCGGCCAGCTTGTTGGGCTTGTAGACGGCCCAAACCAGTTCGCTGGCTCCGGCCTCACGGCCAATTTGGGCGGCTTTGAACATCAAGGCTTTGCCAATTCCCTCGCCGCGCCGGTTCTCTCGCACCATCAAATCAATCACGCCCAGCAGACGCATGGCCCGGTCGGTATCATAGCCAAAATGATAGAGCAAATGACCCACCACCTCCCCATCCACCACCGCCACGAGGCCGGAAAAAGCAGGGTTCGGCCCAAAGCCGTCGCGCAAATAGGTTTCGGCGGTAAACCTAAAATCGCTGGTATCGCCCAGGCTGCGCAGGTAGTCGGCGGATTCGGCCATCAATTGGCCGACGGCTTCCGCGTCGGCAGGAGTAGCAGGGCGAATCATCATGCCGCTTCCACCCGCTCTACACACTCAACCCCCAACTCCTTCAACCCGGCCAGAATCGGCTCGTACCAATCGGGTGTGACCGGCGTCTGAATGCCGGTGGCTTTGACCTGCCCGCTGAGGATCAAATCCACGCCGATGGCTGCCGGCAGGCTGACGGTGCGGGCCATAGCCGTGTCGCCGTTGGGTTCGCCAAAAGCAATCAGGGTGGAAGAAATCTTTTCCTTTTTGCCGCCGGGATAGCTGGCGTTGAAGTGGTGGACCAGGATAATCAAATCCCGCTCGCCCTCGCCATACTGCATCCGCTCCAGCATGACCTGGGTCATCAAATCCAGCGGCGAGATTTTGCCTCCCGGCGCGTCAATCCGCTTTTCATCAAACAGCCCCAGCCAGGCGAGATTTTTGATCACCGGGCTGTCTGGCTCAACCTTGAGAGCCGTGGCTACATCGGTTTTAATGTTCCCGGTTTGGGTCACTTCGTCAGGCAGCAGGTCGCGCACAAATTGGGCATAAGTTTTGCCCGCTGCCTCTCTGGGCTGGTCATCCAAAAAGCCCAGCGCCGCGATTTTATACAGCACCTCGCACCAGCCTTGGTTGCGCAGCGTGCCCCGGTACATCGTGGCCGCATCGCCGATGCCGTAGACTTCGCGGTAAGGGAGCGAATCGCGGTTAGGGTAGGCTTCAAATTGCCCTAGCCCTTCCACATCAAGCGGCCAGTAGTGGGTGAATAACTCCTGGCCAGGCACATGAACCTCTTGTCCATTGAGCAGGTAATGGGCCGCGTTGCGGGCGGCCAGCAGTACCCCGCGCGGGCTCCAGGAGAATTTGTAGCCAAAGGGATTGTTGTTGGCTTCCGGCGCGGGCAGACCGCCGCAGTAAGACATGAAGCCATCTATATGTCCACCCGCATGTTGCACCTTGTGAATGATTTGCATGGCCGACATGTGGTCAATGCCGGGGTCCACGCCCACCTCGTTAAGGATAACGATTCCGGCTTCTTTGGCCGCCGCGTCCAACTCGCGCATAACTGGGCTGACATAAGAGGTTGTGACCATATGTTTGCGGTTGGCAATGCAGGCTTTAGCCAGTGTGGGGTGATGAACATACGGCAGCATACTCACCGCCAGGTCATGCCGGCTAACCAGTTCATTCAGCCGAGTGTGACCGGCATCACTTTCGATGTCGTAGGCAATGGCTTCGCCGTGGGGGTGGCTGCCAATTAAATCCAGAGCTTTGGAGACGGTGCGGCTGGCTACGGTGACATGATACCCTTTATCCAGCAAATAGCGCACCATCGGGCCGGTCACCAACCCCGCGCCGAGAATGAGGACTTGTTTCATCGTTGAAGACTCCTTTAATGGAAGATTGGATGGTTGGAAGGCTGGTTATACTAAGCCGTCCGCTGACGCAGGGGGATGCGTCAGCTACGGAAATTTTGAAATGCCTTGGGTATATCTTTTCCAACCCCCAGCCTTCCAGTTTTATGAGGTCAAAAATTTCTCCAAATACCGATAATCCGGCGTCAACGCGCCGTGATAAACAATGGTGGCTCGTTTTAGCTCTGGCGGGAGAGCGCACTGTTCAAAATCCACTGAAAAATTGCAGGCGGCCAGGGCGGGGATGAAGGGCAGCAGGGCCTCGCTGAAGCTGGTGGACGCTTCAACCGGCAGCTCGCAGGGCAGGTTGTCTACGGCCATAATCACCGGCCCATGCCCGGCGACGCCGTCCAACGCCGTATCGGTGATCGGTTCCCACACAAAGGTGGGCGCATCCGGTTCGGTGGCCTTGATGGTCGGTTCGATGCCGCCTTCGATGTCGCAGCTAATGTCGCCGATGACGCGCAGCTTGGGCGGCGTCTCGCCGCTGTAAAGCTGGCGGGTAGCGGCTTTGGTTAACAGGCGGGGATAGCGAGCGTCCCAATAGATGCAGTTGACCAAGACCGTCAGGTGAGGCAAATACTGCTCAAACTTAGAGCGATACCGTTCCGGGTGTTGAAAAAATTCCTGCAAGTTAAACGACTGGCCTGGGGCGATGGGTTCGACCGTGTCTTCTTCCTTGAAAACAACTTTGTAAATGATATTACGGTCCAAGTCTTCCCGATCAGCTAGGGTCAGCAGTTCGGCCGGACTGATCTGGTGGGTGGGCAGCAGGTCGAGAATAGCCTGCGCGCCCCGCGAGACGTTGCCGTACCCGGCCAGGCCAATGACCAGTGGCGTCAGTGCCAGCGGCCAACCCTCTTCGATGAGGCGCTGGCCAACAAGTCGCAGGTCGCTCTGGGCGGCAAACAAGTCAGCATACATGTAGGTAGGCCGAATGTCGGCCAGGGGAGTGGCCCAACCCTCCCAGGCCAAACGCTGTCCCAGTGCGCGCAGGGTGTCAATCATCCCGGCCAGGCCGGCGTGCTGGCCAAAGAAAATCAACCGGCGGTTGTGTTCGTCCACCACCCGCTCGTAGTCAATTAACTGGCAATCTAGCTCCAGCAGCCGGCGCAGCAGCGGCATGTTGTGCGGCTGGCCTTTGATGGTGTGCGAGAAAAAGAGGTAAGTTTTACCCCGCTCAAGCAGCTCAATCGGAATTTCCTTAATCGCCAGAATTATCTGGGCCGCCGAAAGATCTTCTTGTACCGTAGCTCCGGCGGCGGCATAACCGGCATCGGGAAAGGCGCGGATGGGCGAAGGCTGCACCAAAAACTCGATTTGATGCTGCTGGATCAAGCGGGCAATGTGGGTGGGCGTGAGCGGCACACGCCGCTCCCATTGATTTTTATCTTCACGACGCAGGCCAATAAGATTATTCATAGCGAGTCAGCTTAGCATTAAGCGTAATTTTTGGCAAACCTCATAAGGAGATTAGTTATTGGAGATTATTCAATCTCTAATCTCCAATCTCCTGGTAGATGCAAAGTTATTTCTGGGCAAACACTAAAAAGTGACTTAAGGGAAAATAAACATGTGACTTGCGCGTGTCAGATTTAGTGACATTGGTAACTTCCACCTTGCCCGGATTTGTGGTATCTTGTATGGTAGGTGTGTTATAGGTAATTAACTCACCGCAAACAGTATGTATAAAAATATTCCATCCCCTGATCTGACCGAGGAGCAACTTAATCAGCGCCTGGCCGCATTGGAAAGTTTGGTCGAAGGGTACAAACAGCGTGAAGCCGAACTGGAACGCCGTCTGGCTGCCGAACAAGCGCAGCGCCATCGGGCTGAAATGCTCTACCAATCGGGCACGGCCCTGACCAGCACCCTTGACCACAGCGAAATCCTCGACCGTATCCTCGATGAAGTCCGCCATCTCATCCCGCATGATGCCACCTCCGTAATGCTCATTGAGGCCGACGAAGCCCGTATTTTTCGGCGGCGTGGTTACGCTGACTTTGACAGCGGTAACAACGCCCAAGTGGTCAGCCTTAAAATTGCCGATACTCCCACCCTGCGCCGCATCCGGGAAACCGGCCTGCCTCTGGTTATTCCCGCCGTAGAGCAGGATGCCACCTGGGTCGAAAAGCCGGATGCAGGCTGGATTAAATCTTATCTGGGCGCTCCCCTGTATATTCAAAATCGGCTGATTGGATTCTTAAACCTGAACAGCGCTATCCCCTTTCACTTTAAACCAGACGATGTGGAGCGTCTGCAAACTTTTGTTAGCCAGGCCGCCATCGCCCTTAAGAATGCCCGGCTGTACGATCAGCTCCGCCAGGAAAGCATCGAGCGGGTCCGCGCCCTGAAACGTGAGCGCAACTTTATCTCGGCGGTGTTGGATACCGCCGGGGCACTGGTGTTGGTGCTTAACCGGCATGGCCGGATTGTGCGCTTTAACCGCGCTTGTGAGCAGACAACCGGCTATACTTTTGAAGAAGTCAGGGGCAAATTTTGGTGGGATATATTCTTGCCACCCGAAGAGATAGAGCCGATTAAAGCCGAATTTGAAGCCCTTTGGTTAAACCAGCCGCCCAAACGGTACGAGAATGAATGGGTCACCAAAGGCGGCCAGCGGCGGCTTATCTCCTGGTCCAATACGGTTATAACCGATTCTAAAGGCGCAATTGAATATATCCTCAATACCGGCATTGACCTAACCGAGCGCCGCCAGGCTGAAGACGCGCTGCACTCCAGCGAAGAGCGCTTCCGCGAAGTGGTTTCTTCCATCAGCGATCACGTCTATGTGACCCGTGTGACCGAGGATGGCTATCCGGTCAACCTTTATCTCTCGCCCCACATCGTCAGCCTGACCGGCTACCCTAGAGAAAGGTTTTTGGACGACTGGCTGTTCTGGCCTACGCAGATTATTCACCCGGAAGACCGGGCCATGGCTGCGGTTCAGGCCGCCAAACTAATGATGGGCCAGAACAGTGAGGTGGAATACCGCCTGGTTCGGGCCGATGGCCGCACCATTTGGGTCCGCGATAGCGGCCGCAGCCAGCAAGATGGCTCTGCCAGAATTATCTACGGCGTGGTCAGCGATATCACCGAACGCAAACAGGCCGAAGAACAACTAAAAGTTACCAACAAACAGTTGCAAGAGCTGACCAGCCGCTTGCAGGAAGAATTGATCCTGGCTCAGAAAATTCAGCAAAGCCTCCTGCCCATCGGCCACCCCGGTTGGTCCGGCCTGGACATGGTTTGTTACACCGTTCCGGCCCGCGAAGTAGGCGGGGACTTTTATGCCTATCACGCCTTTCAAAAGGATGGGGGCGGAACGCTTCGCGTGAAGGCGGAAGAAGATCCATCCGTCACGCGAGGCGTTCAGCCTTCAACCTTTGCTATTGCTGTGGGGGATGTGTCGGGTAAGGGCATGCCGGCCGCCCTACTGATGGCGGCCAGCCTCACCGCACTGCAATCCATCATCGGCCACTCTTTTAGACCCAGCAGCCTGTTGGCCGAACTTGACCTGGCTTTGATCCCTTACACCAAAACTACCCTCCAAAACTGTGCCCTCTGTTATGCCGAGATTACCCCGCCGGGACCTGAACAGCCCACCGGCAGTTTGCGTGTGGCCAATGCCGGCTGTGTTACCCCCCTGATTGGCCGGATTAATGGCCGGGTCGAATGGGTTGAAGTGGGCGGTTTGCCCCTGGGCGTGGGTTTGGGCGCCGACATTGGCTACACCGAAGCCACCTTTACCCTCAACTCCGGTGATGTCATCGTTTTCACCAGTGACGGCTTGATTGAAGCCACCAACGCCGCCGGGGAACTCTTTAGTTTCGACCGGCTGGAGCAGGCGGTTGCCAATGGCCCTAAAACAGGGGCCGCCGCCATGCTGGCCTACCTGCGGGCTGAAGTCGCCCGCTTTACCGGTGATATTGAGCCGCGCGACGACCTGACCATCGTCGTAGTCCGGGTGTAACTGCCCCAAAATAGTCTCCGTAACCAAATTTGAGGAACCAGCACGTCCTCGTACGGTATGTTTCGCGGCGCGTCGGCGTGCCTCTCTCCCTTCGAAAATTGGATTTAGATTGACTTGCCCGGCTTGAATAGGTATACTTTCTGCACTTGTTAGCAAATAGTAATTCGCCATTTGTTCATTCGCCATTCCCCTACGGAGGCTCCATGACTTCAAAACTCCACCGAACTTCAGTTGGCAGCGGTACTCATTGGGAAGATTTGGCCGGTTATGCCCGCGCAGTACGAGTCGGCGACCGTATCCTGGTCTCCGGCACAACTGCCACCGGCCCTGAGGGAGTAGTTGGTGCGGGAGACGCGGCTGCTCAGACCCGCTTCATTTTAGACAAGATTGAAAAAGCCATCGTTCAACTGGGCGGCGCGTTGAGCGATGTCGTCCGCACCCGGGTTTATGTGCGCCACGCCGCCGATTGGGAGTCGGTTTCTTTGGTCCACGGCGAGCGTTTTGGCTCTATTCGCCCGGCCAATACCCTCATCCAGGCGCAGTTGATTGGCGATGAATACCTGGTGGAAATCGAGGCCGAAGCCATCGTCGGGTCAACACATGCGCTTTAGCCTGCGCCTCAACAACGATTTATTGCTCTCTGAATATGTCACCCTGGCCCAGGTAGCCGAACTGCACGGTTTTGACCAGTTCTGGGTCAGCAACGATTTGTTCTTGCGCAGCGCCCCGGTTATCCTGTCGAGTGTGGTTGCCGCAACCCAAACCATCGAAATCGGCACTTGCATCCTCAACCCCTACACTCTCCACCCCAGCGAAATAGCCATGCTGGCCGCTACATTAGATGAGCTGTCCGGCTGCCGCTTCAATCTGGGGTTGGCCGCAGGAGCCGCCGACTTTTTGAAGTGGGTTGACCTGGCCCACGTCCACCCCCTGGTTGCCATGCGCGAAACCATCACCGCCATTCGGGGGCTGCTGGCCGGAGAGCGGGCCGAAATAAACGGCCAGTTTCTGCGTTGGAGCGGCGAAGCTTACCTGCGTTTTCCGGCCCCGCGTGTCACCCCCATTTACCTGGGGGCCATGGGGCCGGGCATGCTCCGCCTGGCCGGCGAGTTGGCCGACGGGGTTTTGCCGCTGCTCTTTCCGCCGGAGCACTACTTTGGGGTTAAACCCTATCTGGACGAAGGCAGGCAGACCCGCAGCCCCGCCCTGCCCTCGCTTGACACCCCCGCCTGTATCTGGGTTTCGCTGGCCGATGACCGGGCCACGGCCCGGCGCGCTCTGGCCGAAAAGGTGGCCTATTACGGCCACACCCTCAGCCCCTTGATTTTGCAGCGTCTGGGATTGACCCGCCATGATTTCGCCCCGCTTGAGCGGGCAATAATGGTCGAAGCTGATCTGGAGCAGGCCATCGGCCTGGTGGATGACCGCATGTTGCAGATCGGGGTGGTGGGCAATCCACAAGATTTAATTGCCCGTTTGCAGCCGCTGGTTGAGGCTGGAGTGGACCATCTCAGTTTTGGCCCACCCCTGGGGCCGGATCGTCTGGCCGCCGTCCATCTGCTGGGCGAGCATGTTTTGCCCCATTTTCGCCAATAACCTTTTGACGTTTAACGTTCAACGTTTTCCCAGGCAATCGGACTCACGTCGTCGTGGCGCAGCGTCCGCTGGCTCACCCGGTCAATACGCATGATCAGCCGGCAGGCTGGGTCGGGGCAGACCACGCGGGCATCCGTTTCCATCCAATCGGCGGGGTGGTTGCGGCGCTGTTTGGCCGGCAGCAGCGGGATAGCGGCTTGCAGCGCATACAGGCAAAAATCCTGTCCTTCCGGCAGCGACAGCTTGCCCCCGCGCAAATAAAAACAATCGCCCACAGCCATCGAGCAGGTGCAGTGGCCTTCGATTTGCTCCACCACCACCGCCAGATCGTACAACTCAAATTCGTCGTCGCGTAAATTCATCGTTCCTCAATAGCTTGTTCATATCACTGCGAGCGCCAGTGAAGCAGTCTCCCGCCCCAGAGAGGGGGGATTGCTTCGGCCTACGGCCGTTCGGCTAAGCTCACACCCCTTCGGGTGCGCCGAAAGACGCGATGAAGCCTCGCAATGACCTTTTCAGTTGCTTAATTATATACCCGAGTTGGCCATTTTGTAATCGTAAGCAGGATTAATGGGGATTAACCCAATCGGTTGCCGGGTTAAAGAGATTTCTTGACAGAAATCTCCTTATTTCCTTGATAGTCAAATTGTCTATCGCGGCTATACTTACTTGATGGGCATCAGTAGATCCAATTTTTCACCGTAGCTGGCGCATCCCTGGGCGTCAGCGGGCGGCATAGGGCTGCCACCCTACAGGAAATTTGGATCTTCTGACCATCATTTCCAGATTTTAGGAGCCGTTCAAGAATAACTTTTCGGTTTACGAGATTAGAGATGGGAGATTCGTTCATCTCTAATCTCCCATCTTTTTCCGGTACAGTAAAGTTGTCTCTGGACAAATCCTTATAGACAAATCACTTAAAAGTCATACTATCATTGTAGCAGCGACGGCTCCCACGCCGTCGTTTGGCCGGGCGTGGGAGCCCGGCCCGCTAAAAGATTGTACGATGTTTATCTGCTTTGTCTATTAGACCCGACGAAAGTATGGGGAACATGTTCGGTATGTCAGGTCGTTATCGTATCATCATCGCCACCGAGGAGGCCGTTGTTGGCCCGATTCTGCAAGTCACCTTTAGCCAGCTCTATCCTACGGCTTATGTTTCGGTGGTGCCGACAGGACTGGAAGCCCTCATGCTGTATGATCAGACCGGGGCCGATCTGGTCCTTGCCACCGAAAACATCGGCATTATAGACAGCCTGGAGCTGACTCGCGTCCTGCGCGATCAGAACCTCGATTTACCCCTGATCATCCTGTCGGGCAACTGCGCCCAGGCCGTAGTAGCGGATAAAGCCGGTGTGTCCCTCTTTTTGTGCTGTCCCCATGTGCTAGATAAACTAAAACTGGCCCTGCCCCAACTGCTCACCCCCTGAAAGCCTCCCAGCCTGCTTGAAACTCCCTCAAGAAGTTTTATAATAAACTCAGGTGGTCTAACCGATGGAACAATTTAACGATTGGCGCGACAAGCTAAAAGAAATCGCCGGGCGGGCTGATGACTGGGTGCTGCATTGGCGGCGGGGGGTGGCCCGCGATCCGATCATCATTAGCCCTTATCTGGGCTACGGCAATGCAGCCCGGTTATACTTGAGCGGGCGGGTGCTGGAAGATGAAGGTTTTATCCCGCCGGGTGAGGCAGACTCGCCCCTGGAAAATCTGCTCAATATGTTCAAACGCTTTGAAAGCGACGAGATGGGCGGGGTGCGGCTGTTGGCCCGCTTTCAGGGCGTTGAGCAGGCCGGCGTCACCGACCGGGAGGGATACTTTCACCTTGAGCTTCAGCCGTCGCAGCGGTTGACAGACGGTGAGTGGTATCAGGTAGAGCTGGAACTGCCGGATCACCTGAACCAAAGCGGCCAGCCGGTTAGGGCGACCGGGCAGGTGTTGGTTCCGCCGCCCAGCGCCCGCTTTGGGGTGATCAGCGATATTGATGATACCATCGTCTGGTCAAACGCGGTTAACAAGTTGCAAATGCTGTTGATTGTCTTACTGCGCAACGAGCGCACCCGCGTGCCTTTTAAGGGCGTGGCCGGCTTTTACCAGGCTTTGCACCGGGGCGTGGGCGGCAACGAGCGTAACCCCATTTTTTACGTTTCCAGCAGCCCCTGGAATTTGTACAGCCTGCTATTGGAGTTTATGACCCTCCACCAGATTCCGGTCGGGCCAATCCTGCTGCGTGATTACGGGGGCCGTTCCCTTTTCTCGGCGGGCGACCATCATGCCCACAAATTGAGCAAAATCGAACCGCTGCTCCAACTTTATCCCGATTTGCCCTTTATCCTGATCGGCGATAGCGGCCAGCAAGACCCGGAGATTTACCGCGAGATTGTCAAAAAGTATCCCCGCCGCATCCGCGTGATTTATATCCGCAGCGTCAACCCCGACCCGGCCCGGATTGCCGCCATTGACGCCCTGATTGCTGAGGTACAAAAGTTTGACTGCCAATTGGTCCTGGTCTCCGACAGCGAGTTTGCCGCCGCCCACGCCGCCGCCGAGGGGTTGATTGCGCCGGAGTCGCTGGCCCTGGTCCGCGCTCACAAAACGGATGACCAGCAGGCCCCGGCGACTGATGCAGATGAGGTGAACAACATTAGCCCCGACCGTTGATAATCCTAATTTCGGTTAGCTCGGTAGGGGGATCAAAGGTGAGTTCGCCGCCAGCAACGGCGGATGTTGAAAAACCAAGCTGGAGCTGATAAAGGCCGGGGGCGAGTTTGGCCGGGATGGAGATTTTTGTTTGCTCGATCATGAGTTGGCCGAGGGTCAAGTGGTGGTCGGTGTCACTGGGCAGCAATACCTGGAGGGCGGTTTGGCCGGTGGGGTCAAGCAGGCGGGCAAAAAATGTGTCCTGGGGCGCTTTGCCCTGGTAAATCCAGTAAAGTTCAAAAGGATAGGTTTGGCCTGTTTCCAGGACAGAGGACTTTGCCGGGTCAAGGCTTGACCAGTTCCAGCCCAATAATCCGGCAATATCTTCAAATTCGTATTTGTCGGGTTCAAGTAGAGCTGTCATTGGAGGCTTAGCAGGAATAGCTGTCCAATGAGAGACGGGCTGTAGCGGTTCAAAGGCAGTTAGACGGACACTGTTGCCAAAGATGTAGGTGTTTTTAGGATGGGAGTGGGCGCGCAGCCATATTTCGGTAGCATAGGCAAGTTGCCCGTTGTCAAGCGGGTCGGTGACCAACCAGATGCGGCTTGTGCTGGCCTGTGCCTGGATCAAGTGGGGTATAGCTTCTAATAACTGGGTTTGCTTAGGATTAGCGACCATAAATCGCTGCGTGAACGATTTGTCGGCATTAAACAGGTAAAAGTCATAGCGACTGTCGGTGAAGATAACGGCATCACGCTTCGTTGCCAGTTGCGGCAGGTCGGCCAGCAGGGCGCTGTAGGCCGGCCAGTATTCGTCGGTTTCCTCAGGTTCTTCAATAGAATGAGGGTCATGGTAACTGCGCACCAGCATGACAGCAACACAGCCAAGTGCTACCAGCCAGACGCTCCCCAGAACAGGTTTCTGGAAAGCGAATAGTTTTGCTGCGGCCTGTCCCCCAGAGCTTAAGGCTATCCCAACTAAGGCCAAAGTTACAATAAACAAGGCCGCCAGAAGGGTCAACCCATCAAAGTGGCTGATCTCGCCCCACTGCCAGCGCCAGATGACCGGAATGTTATCCACCTCAAAGCGCAGCCAATGACCCCAAATCGGCCACTGGTCGGGCCTGGTCCAACTGAGTTCACCCCACAGCGAGGGGCTGGGCGGGGGAGACCAGTAATTTTCGGCGTCAAGATAGACGTAATCGCGGGCCGAAATTGCCAAAAGCTGTAGCCATAAACTCAAGCCGCTAAAAAAGATGAGACCCATTTGCCAGCGCCACTGCCCCGGTTGCAGCGCCCGCTCGATGAAGGGTAACAGGAGCAGTAAGAGCAGACTGTGCAGCGGCATCAGGAATCGCGGCCCCCAACTTTCGCCGCCACCCCAATCGTGCCAGGCCCCAAAGAGAAGCATCTGGCTGAGAAGCAAGGCCAGGATAAATACCACTTCATGCCGGTGTCGTTGCCAGGCTGGTTTAAGGCTAAAAGGGATCAAAATGAGCAAGGGTGTGTATAAGAAAATGCTTTTATAAGGACTGATGAGAAAGCCGCTAAAGCCAAGCCAAAGGGGGGTGGTAAAAAGCCTTTCGTACCCGGTCTCGACCAGGCTGTTGAAGCGGACCAAGTTATAGCCGCCGATGATAAGCAGACAGCTGGCCCAAGCGGCCCCGGCAATCGCCAGAGCCGGCTTGTGTTTTTTGAGGGATTTCAAATCAAACAGGCGGCCCGCCGGAGCAGCCATATACCAGAAGAAAAAGGGCACAACTACAAGATTGGTCACTTTATGCAGCACGGCCAGGCTTAACGTCAAGCCCAGTAGCGTCGGATGGCGCCGGCGCCCTTGCTGGCGATAGGCTAAGGCGTAGTAAAACGCCGCCGTAAAACTCCAGAGGATGAGGGGATCGGCGACCAAATCACGGGTGCGCGGCCAGGCCATTGTCGCTAAACCGGCCAGCAGGGTTAGAACCATACCTGTTTTGGGCGCGTAACCCAGCCGCCGGGCGCTTAAATAGACGTAAGGGGCGGTTAAGGCAGTCGCTAAAGGCATCAACACCAGGGTGGTTTGGATCAAGCCTAATTGAGGGATAACCAAAGCCAGGGCGACAAACGGGAGCATCAACAAGGTCGGGCCAATCGGGTACTTAGAAAAAGGTTGGTTATTGATCCCCAAAAACACATTTTCCCAATTTTCCAATTGGCGCGTGTCAAAGCGACCATGTTTGACCATATTTTCGGCCACAGCCAGCATAGAAAGACCATCTGTGCTGTGCAGAGTCCCATCGAAGGTGAACATATAAATGCCAAACAAAAGTAGGGCTAAAAATGCAGCCAGGGTAAAGTCGCTTGTGTGCATCAACTTTGGTAAATTTTTGAGGAATGTAGTTATTAGACCAGGGCCTATCCTACTACAGCGCCCCTAATCTGGCAATCCCTCTACCTGCCAAACCCAAAATTCTTAGACTTGCCCCTATCAGCGTCGCAGATATAATGCAGGTTGATTAAAGCTTGAAAGTGCCGGGCAATTTATGAACGTCCCGAATCGGGTCCGCAAGGTAGGGCTGTGGCTCATTTTTAATATCGCGGTAGTGCTGCTGCTCCTGGCCTTGTGTGAAGGAACAGCCAGTTTTACCCTTTTCTTTAAAGAGGTTGCGGCCAACCAAAGCCTGGCCGAAAGACGGCACACCCAGTATGATGAACTGCTGGGTTGGGTAAATACCCCCAATCTCTACCTGGCCGATATGTATGGCCCCGGCATTTATTTGCAAACCAACAGCCAGGGGTTCCGCAGTAAGCAGGATTTCAGTCCGCAGATCCCTGATAACAAACTGCGACTCATTTGCTCAGGCGACTCTTTTACCTTTGGCTATGGGGTTGACAACGACCATACCTGGTGCCAACTGCTGGCCGCCAGAGACAAACGCCTGGAAACGGTTAATATGGGCCAGGGCGGCTACGGGGTTGACCAGGCTTATCTCTGGTACAAGCGGGACGGCCAGAAATTAGACCACGATATTCACCTGTTTGCTTTTATTACCACCGATTTCGAACGTATGCAGCGTGACGAATTTAATGGGTATGGCAAACCGCTTTTGAAGGTACAAAACGATACTTTGCTGGTGACCAATGTGCCGGTCCCCTGGCGATCCTTCTACCTGCCCTGGTTGACTCAAAATCAGGAAGCAATTGACGATCTAAAATCAACCCGGCTTTTACGCTCGTTTTTTCTGTCAGAGCCGGAGACTGCCTCGCCCAAGCAGCCGGTTGCCGAGGAAAGTTCGCCGGAGGTGGTTGCTGCCAAAATATTGGCAGACCTGATAAAGCTCAACCAGGCCAAAAATAGCACCCTGGTGCTGGTTTATCTGCCCGGCCAGGATTTTACAGATGATGATTTGGACCACTGGCGGCAAGTTATTCACACAGCGGCAGAGCGGCAAAGTGTGCCGTTGCTCGATCTGGTTGACACTTTTAAAGGTTTGCCCGCCGGAGAGTTGGACTCTCTCTTTATCCAAAAGGGAGAGATTGATTACCAGGGTGCAGCCGGGCATTATACCGTCAAAGGCAATCAATATGTGGCCGATGTTTTATATGAACAATTAATGGCTTTGCCCGAAATAGCCGCAAGCAGTAAGAGCCTATCCGAAAAATAGGTTGGCATCCCTATACCAGCCGGTGACATAAGGGATGCGTCACCTACGGGATTATTCGGATAGGCTCTAAATGTTTATAAAATCAGCGAGCTTAAGTAAAAATTTTGTCATCTCAACCAACCAACCTCACAATTCAACGGGTCAATCCTTTCTGGCCAGGTTTGCTTATCCTTATCCTGGCAGCGGTAATTCTTCGGGCTTATTTTCTAACCAGCTTTCCTCTTTCGCCGGATGAAGGGATTCACCTGATGTGGCTGCGCTTGCTTTCAGCCGGGTACCAGCCCTATACCGAGGTTTACCTTACTTACCCGCCCCTTTACCCCCTGACGATTAATGCCGTCTGGCAGCTCTGGCCCTCCGAAGTGGCGCAGCGCTGGTTTAGCGTGCTCTATACTTTGTTTGGCGCAGTCGGGATTGCGCTGCTGGCGCGGAGGCTGGCCGGAAATCTGGCCGGCCTCGTCGCTGCTTTTCTGACCCTGTCCTCGCCGGTGTTAATCGAGCCCTCGCGGGCCATCCTGGCCGAGTTTCCCTCGGTGGCCTGGTCGGTGTGGGCCATCTGGCTGGCCTGGCTGGCCGGCGATGAGGTGGACCGCTCCATCCCCCGGCGGCGAATATTGCTGATCCTATCTGGCCTGTGCTTGGCTGCCAGCCTGTTGACCAAACTCCTTTCCCCCTTCGTCGCATTGCTGATCCCTTTAATTTTACTGGCCCGGTGGTATTATTCTGATAACGTTTCACGTTTCACGTCTCTCCTCACCGATCTGCTCATCTGGGGTCTCGCCCTGCTGCTGCCGGCTTTCATCCTCATTTCGGCCTTTAATGTCGAGTCGCTGGTGCAGCAAGTGGTGGCTCAACGTCTGGGGGCCAGGGCGGCTGCCACCGAAGCGGAAGCTTTCTGGCCGCCGCGTTATGAGCGCGGTTTGATGTTTGTCCAGGAGGATACGGTGCTGGTGGTGCTGGGGCTGCTGGGCCTGGGGACAGCCTGGGCGCGCCGGCAGGTGGGCCGATGGTTGCTGCTGGGCTGGTTGGTGTTGGCGCTGGCAATGCTGGCCTTTCACAACCCTATTCGCTACAAGCATTTTCTAATTCTAATCCCCCCGCTGGCGATTTTGGGCGGCCTCACGATTTGCGATTTAGTAATCTCTCCAAAACCTACGCCCGAAAGGGCAATTCAAAATCCAAAATCCAAAATGGCGGCCGGGATTGGTTTTGTTTTGCTGCTTGGCCTCTATGCCTGGCAGATTCCGGCAGCAATTACCATGTTTCAGGCTAAGGCAGCAGTTCCTCAACCACCACCGGACGAAGTCGAGGCGCTGGCCTTTATCAAAAACGTGACCGCGCCGGGGGATTGTTTGATTTCCGATGATATGCCGCTGCTTTATTGGAGCGGGCGCATGGCTCCCCCATCCCTGGCCGAAGTCTCGACCAATCGCCTCGAATCCGGGGCTTTAACCACCACAGAACTTATTGCCATCAGTGATCAATTTGACTGCCAATTGGTCGCTGCCGTTTCTAACCGGATTACCCAATATTTGCCGGATTATATGGATTGGGTGAAGCAGAATTACCTGGGCCGATTTCATTACGGCGAAGATGATTTATACTTTGCCAAAATCACCACCGACCCGCGTCCGGCCACACCGTTGGCAGCCGATTTTGATGGACAAATCCTTTTTCACGGCTATACCCTGCCGGGCGAAGCTTCGCCCGGCGAGCGTGTCTCGCTGACCCTGGTGTGGCAGGCTCAGGCCGCGCCCACCGAAGATTACGCCATCTTTGTCCAGCTTCGTGATGCGGCCAATAACACCCTGGCCAGCGCCGACCACCAACCCTACCAGGGTTTGATCCCTACTTCAAGCTGGCCCGCCGGAGCGGTCGTTCAAGAAGTCGTCTGGCTGCCTCTGCCCGCAGACTTACCCCCTGGCAGTTACAACCTGTACATCGGCCTGTATCGCCCCGCCACCCTGGAACGTCTACCACTGCAAGGAGATACCTCCGGCGAAAATGCCCTCATCCTGGGGCCGCTGGTGATACCATGAATCACGCCTCACGTTTCACGTTTCTTATTTTTTTGGCAGCGCTCCTCCCCCGCCTCTACGCGCTGGGCGGATTTCTGACCATTGATGAGGTCAAATGGGCTGAAGGCGCGGCGCAGTTTTTACTGGCCTTGAGTTCGGGCGACCTGGCTCAAACCTACTGGCACTTTTTTCCGGGCGTCACCCTGGCCTGGGGTGGGGCCTTGACTCTGTGGAGTCTCTGCTTGCCCAGCCCAGACCTGGCTCAATGCGTCCAAAGTCAGGTGGAACATTTGCCTGATTCCATCGGCTGGCTGCGGCTCACCCCGGTGCTGCTGACCTCACTGGGGATTGCGGGCGTTTATAGGCTAGGGCGCAAGTTGGTCGCCGGGCAGGTTGCTTTGTTGGCTGCGCTGCTGTTGGCTTTCGATCCCTTTTTTATCGCTCATGCCCGCATTCTCAACGGCGATGCCATTACCGCTGTGTTGATGTTTCTCTCCCTGCTCTCCTTCTTAAATGGAATGAGGACTGAAAGACTCCAAGAATCCTTCATCCTTCATCCTTCATCTTTCATCTTTTCTGCCGTGTTGGCCGGCCTGGCCCTGCTGACCAAACTGCCCGCGCCAATCATCGGCTTATTTATTGGCGGGTTGGGACTGGTCGCCCTGGCTTTTGACTGGCCCAAATACGGCGCAGCCGCCGTGCGCCGCTGGATGGGGTTGCTGGCGCTGTGGGGAGGCATCGCCCTGACCGTGGTCTTTCTACTCTGGCCGGCTCTGTGGGTGGCCCCGGCGGCCACGTTGCAGCAAATGTACGGTGACTCGTTCGAGGTAGGCGAATTGGGCGAGGGCCACGACGCTTTTTTTATGGGCCAGGTTCTCGATGACCCCGGCCCCTGGTTTTATCCGTATGCCATTGCCTTTCGCCTGACGCCGGTGGTGATGGTCGGCCTGGTCTTGAGTGTGGTCTGGCTTGTGGTGACGGGGTTTAGGAAAAAAAGGCTTCAATCCCCTGAGCTAACCATTGCCCTGATTAATTTAGGATTTATCGTCTTTATTATCCTGCTGGCCAATCTCAGCCCCAAAAAGCTGGATCGTTATGTCATCGCCGTTATTCCGCCGCTGCTTTTTTGGGCGGCACAGGGTTTCGGGTGGACCTGGCAGAACTGGCAGAATTTTACCTGGCTGCGCCGGTTGGCTGCCCCGCTGCTGGCGGGGCTGGTTATCCTTCACCTCATTTTTGCTATTTTGGCCGCGCCCTATTATCTTACGTACTACAATCCGCTGCTGGGCGGGGTTGAACAGGCCGCCCGACAGCTCCCGGTGGGTTGGGGCGAGGGGCTGGAACAGGCTGCCGCTTATTTGAACAGCCTGCCCGGAGCCGAAACGCTGACCGTTTCAAGCTGGTACAGCGATATTTTTCAGCTCTATTTTGCCGGGCAGCGGACCAGTTTTTCCGATGATGGCCGGGGCCAGCTTTCAGCCGATTACGTGGTGTTTTATATCAATCAATGGCAGCGCCAGAAACCCTACCCGGAACTGGTTAACTATTTTCGGACGGGTGAGCCGGTTTTCAGCGTCAAGGTGGGGTTGTTGGGCAGCCTATCGGGGCAGAACGGCATCAACTGGGTTGAAGTTTACAAAGCGCCCGCGGCCCAGAGCGCCAGCGGCGGGCCAAAAATTGAGGGCGTCGCCCAGTTGTTGGCTTACAAGATTGCCACCGACCAGGGTAGATTATCGCCCGGGGAGACCGTCGGTGTGACCCTGTTTCTGCGGGTACTTGGCCCTCTGCCGGAAAAAACAAGGATGGGAGTATCTTTGGCCAATCCCGTAGCCGGGACAAATTACGGAAGCTGGCGTTCGCTGCCCTGGAAAGGCGAGTGGCAGGCCGGCAGTATTGTCGAGTGGCCCGGCGAGTTGGCTCTGCCGGCTGATCTACCTGCGGGTGACTATCGTTTTGCTGCCGCGTTACAAAATGAAAGTGGCGCTGCTATGGCCGAATTTGCGATTTCTGAGAAAGACCCATTGATTCGGGTGGAGTAAAGTTACGAGTTAATGGGCTCACACGTCATGTCGAGGCCAGAGGCCGAGAAATCCCTGAACGTTTTGCACGCAAGGCGAATTTAGAAAGATTTCTCCCTTCGGTCAAAATGACATGATTTTAGCCAACTGTGCAACTCTTAAAAGTATCAAGCATGGGGAAACAAGTGGAGACCACTCTGCCGGGCCAAAAGAATCTATCCGTCTGGCTGATCAGCCTGGTCTTGTTTGCCGTAGTTTTAACCCCACGAGTGATGGGGTTGGATTCTTTTGTCGCCATAGATGAGGCCCGTTGGGTTTATCGCTCGGCTTTTTTTTGGCGGGCTGTTTTGGCCGGCGACTTTGCCCAGGCCAGCGCCGAAGCGGCGACGCCGGATGTGGGCGAAACTTTTGCCTCCGGCGTGCCGGCGATGTGGCTGGGTGGCCTGGGTTTGACCGCCAAATATTGGCTGGACGCAGATCGTCCCGCCGGCAATTTGAGCGATTATCTGGCCCTGGTACCCGAAAAAACCGAAAGAATTAGCCTGGATTTTTATGCCTGGACCCGCCTGGCCTTTGTTTTGTGGACGAGTCTATTTGTGGTGGCTTTTTACTTATTATTACGCCAACTCGTTGAGCCATCCATCGCCCTGCTGGCCGCCCTGTTGCTGGCTTTTGACCCTTTTTTTATGGGCCTGTCACGGCTGGTCCATAACGACCTGACCGTTTGTGTCGCCATTAATTTATCGCTTCTGACGCTGCTGTATTATCGCTGGTGCAGCGGTGGGCAAACCCTAGAGGTCTTTAAGACCTTTAGGATTTGGTCTATGGGCTGGTTGCTGCTGGCGGGAGTATGGGGCGGATTGGCCCTGGCGACCAAACCGACGGCGTTGTATTTGTTTGTTTTTGTAGTCTTCTTTCTTCTGTTTGAAAGCGGCTGGCCGCGTCGTTGGGTTGAGTGGCGGCAGGCCGTGACCGAGGGGATTATTTTTGGAGGGGTGGCGTTGGTTACAGTGGTGACAGTCTGGCCGGCGTTGTGGGCTGCACCGGTGGAAACGCTGCAATTAGTCCTTTTTCATTCCGGCAGCGGCTTTGAAAGCCTGGATGACCCTTCGCCTTCGCTGCTGCCCTATCCTGACAATCCCGTGCCGCAGTTGGGGTTTCTGTTTTATCCGACCAACTGGATTTTCAAGAGTACCCTGCCACTGTGGTTGGGCTTAATCGGTTTTATCGCAGCAGTTAAATGGGGCTGGTTCAAATCGCCGCGAGAGTTATCCGCTGAATCTACGCCGCCGACGATGTGGACGGTCAAATGGCTGGCGATTTTTGTGGTCTTGTTTTATCTCCTGCTGATCCCCGCCGATACCCGCGACCTGCGCTACGCCTTGCCCACCTTTCCGGGGTTATATGTCTTGGCGGCAGTGGGAATTGTCGGCTTGATGGAGAAATTGAGCCTCAAATTGGCCGGCGCTACCCGGCTTGCCGGCCGCTCATGGGCCAGGCTGGCTATTGGGTTGCTGCTGGTGATCCAGGTTGTTTTGGGAGCGCTTTACTTTCCCTACTATTTTAATTATTTGAATCCCCTGGTGGGCGGTCCCTGGCTGGCCCCCCACCTGATTAAAGTGGGCGCAGGGGAAGGGCTGGATCACATGGCCTATTATCTGAACCAAAAACCCAATGTCGCCGATTTAACCGTTGCCACCAGTCTGTGGGATACCTTTGTGCCTTTCTACCAGGGACGTTACACCAAAGCCCACTACGACGACGAAGCCGACTACATCCTCATCTACCTGCGCCAGATTCAAAACCGTAACCCATTCCCGGAGTTCTGGCCCTATTTCGCCGCCAGGACACCGGAGCACGTAGTCCGATTGAATGGGGTGGATTATGCCTGGCTTTATCCGGGGCCACAGTTGCGGGAAGTCCATGGGGCCAATTTTGGTAATGGTCTCGTTTTGCGGGGTTATCGCCTGGATCGGTGGGCCGCGCAACCGGGGCAAGTGGCTATCTTAACCCTGGTTTGGGGTGACACAACGCCCAATACTGCCGGTCAAGTAGTCAAAGTAACACTTAACGACGAGTCGAATCATGTTTGGGCCGAGGAAATCGGTCCAGTGCTGGACCCAAACGGGCCTTCAGCGGTCGAGGGGCATTATCGGCTTGACTTGCCTGCCGATATCGCTCGCGGTGACTATCCACTCATCGTATCGGTGGATGATATATCCTACCAGGCAGGAACACTGCCGGTTCGAGCACTGGATCAGCCTGCGGCTCGAATACCGCTATCGGCTAACTTTGGCGATGTGATGCTCTTGGCCGGGGCTGACGTGAAAAGTACAAACAATCCAGGTACTTTTGAAATCAAATTAGTATGGCAGGCGCGACAGCGGATGTCGCTATCTTACACCATGTTTGTCCACGCTGTAGATACACGCGGAACCATCTGGGGCCAAATTGACCGAATTCCTCACCTGAATGGAAGCGAGTTGCCCACCACCCAATGGCAGCCGGGAGAGTGGGTAATGGATACTATTCAACTCACCCTCAAGCCGAATAGCCCAGTTGGAACTTATAATCTGTTGGTTGGGGTGTATGATGCCCAAACAGGGATGCGCCTACCGCTGATGGGGGGGAATAATGCCGAAAATGTGGTCAAACTTGCCTCGATTACAATTCCGGTTAAGCAATAGGGCCTGAATACGAGTAAAATGTGACTGGTATGTTCAAAATCAAAAGGAAATAAATTCGGCTAATGCACAATGAGTTGAATGATAAGCGTCGGCAACAACTTGTTTTTGGCTGGCATCTGGGTAAATTCTTTCTATTGTTGGTTATACTGGGGTTAGCCGGCTTGATTATCTGGCGGGCTAACCAAACAATTGCTGCGACTAATTTATTATCTAACCCTGGTTTTGCCGAGGGTCTGACGGGTTGGGCTGTGCTCAATCGGAGAGAGGCACAGGTTATTTCAGAACTTTCCACCCTGAAACCAACCCAAACCGTGCTAAAAATTAGTATTCCCGATGCGGCCCAAAGTAGTTTGGCCGGGGTTGGACAAAGAGTTGCTGTTGCACCGCTCCAGCGTTTTCGGGTAGTGGTAAATTATCAACTGATTCAGATAGAACAGAGTTCAGCCCAATTGGTGTTGCGGATAGCGCAGTTCGATCAAGCCGGCCAGCTAATAAAAACCGACGAATTTTCCAGTCCAGAATGGCTTGTTGCCGGAGCGGAGCAACAATTCGATTATAATTTTATCACCCATTGGCAGACCGTAACTGTCGAGATTGGGCTGGGGCTGTTAGGGCAGCAGGCCACAACCGTAGAAGTGTCTCAGGTGAGGTTACAACTTCAGCCAACTTGGTGGAGCAACATCATTCATGATGGGTTAGGGCTGCCTGCTCTGGTGCTGCTGTTTATCCTGGTGAGCTATGTCGCCTGGCCCCCAGTGTGTCGAGGGGTTATCGGTGTGGCCAGGAAAATTACCGCAGAACGCCCGCTTTCTCTGCGGCGGGAGTTGATCTGGATAACCTTATTCTATAGCCTTTTAACCCTGGCGCTGACCTACCCTCTGATCTGGCAGTTGACCACCGCTGTAGGCGGGGTGAGTAATTGGGACCCATTACAGTTCATTTGGTATCAGTGGTGGGTAAAAGAAGCCTTACTGCAATTGGGTGTTTGGCCAGATCAAGTTACGCATCTTTATTACCCTTTGAATATCCGGTTCTCAGTGTTAGCCCAAGACCCTTACGTGGCTTTTGTCTGTTTACCCTTTACCTTATTGTTAGGGCCGTTGTTTTCGTACAATGTAGCTCTATTGTTGAGTTTTGTTCTGGCGGGGGTAGCTGGCTACCTTTTATGCCGCTTTGTATCTGGTAATGTAGCTGCGGCGATTATTGGCGGCTTAATCTTTGCCATTTATCCCAATCGAGTAGGACATGCCGTAGCTGGACATCTGCATTTTATTACCAATTATTTTTTGCCGCTGTATGCGTTATCGCTTTTGATTTTACTACGCCGTCCTTCGGCCAGATTAGCAATTTGGCATGGGATAATCACAGTGCTCTTGGCCACTTCTCAACCTATGCACATAGGTTATGGAATTATTCCGGTTCTACTGGTGGTGGGGGGGGGCCAATTGGGGCGGCAACTATGGTCGGCGCGAGGGCGTTGGCAACAACTAGGCAAACCTATCGGTTGGTTGTTGGCCGCCAATTTGTTGGCTTTGTTTATCTTTTTACCATTTGGCTGGTCAACCTTACAGCAGGTTCAACAGGGAGAATTGGGGTATCTGCAAGCCCATGAGCTGGTCAATCGCTCAACCGATTTATTAGCCTTTATCTTACCTTCACCTTTCCAGCCCTTTCTCCCCCTGCTTGGGTTGCCCCCGACTTACTTTGGTCGCTTGCCGCAAATAGAAATTCCACGCGACCTGGGCGAACCCCTGCACTATCTAGGGGTGACGGTGATTGTCCTGGTTGGCTTAGCTGGCTGGCAGTGTTGGCAGAAAGTTCGCTTATGGTTGGTTCTGGCCGTTGGGTGCGGTCTGCTCTCATTAGGGCCATGGCTCAAAATTGGCGGGCAGGTACAACCTGTGTCTCTGCCTTACGCCTGGGTGTCCAAATTACCCTTTTTTGCCTGGAGCCGTACCCCCGGCCGGCTGGATGAAACCATGAATTTGGGTTTAATTGTAGTAACGGCAATTGGCGTGGGCTGGCTGTTGCAATTACTTTCCAGGTATCTCAGCCAAAGCAAACGAATCACTCAGTATAGCCTCTATGCACTGGTCGTGGCCGGTTTAGCTAGCCTGATTTTCGTGGAGTATTGGGTTATCTTCCCCTTTCCGACCGAGGAGTTACCCGTTCCAAAGTATTATCACCTGTTAGCTAATGAAACACTGGAGGGAGGGGTTATTTCTCTGCCACGACATTCAACCAACTATGCTATGTTTTATCAAACCGTACATGAACATCCTTTGGCCGGCGGTTACATCCATCGAAATCCAACCGGCGCTATTGAATTACGGCGCTTTCTGGATCAACTCCTGGCCCCCCTCCCGTCCCAAACAGTGTTTGTTGCCCCTGATGAAGAAGATCGCCGGGCAATTCTGGCTGATATGCGGCTTAAGCGAGTCATCGCTACCCCGGCCATGATGGGGACAGGTAGCAATAAAAAGACGCTTGATTACCTGCCTGGACTTTTGGGTAGCCCTATTTTTGCCGATGGTAGAATCCTGGTTTACATTGTCCCCATATCAGCGGCCACGTCTCTCCCTAACTGGCAAATTCTGCCGGAACGAGACAATTGGGAGGTTGTCGAAGAAGGGACACTGTTACGCCTGACTGAAGATGGTAATTTATTTGTCTATTCAGCCCAGGCTGGCCCGGCCGAATTACAGCTTCAATTCGACCCGCCCGCAACACCTATAACCCTTCACCTTAAGCTTAACAATCAACTCCTGCCGAACAGTCCGATTAATGTATCGGGTGAACCAAAGATTGTACCGCTTTTGTTACGCTCAGGTTTCAACTACCTTGAACTAGTCCCCCAGCCCGAGCAAGCTGTTGATTTTCGGAAAATTGTGATAGCTGCGGTGGGCCAAGCCTTCTGATGATAACGGTCAGACAGTGATATCAGATCACGACAAGCTCAAAACGCCATCAACCCAACAGACGCGGCCCTTTTACCATTTCGGCCTCTTATTTTGCCGGTGTACCTTGCCCTTAATAATCATTGGCTTGATTTTACTAATAGCCCTGCCACGGCTTACCCAACTCAACCAATATCTCATTGTAGATGAAGCCGACCGCTGGCATTGGGCCGAAGATTTTGTCTCGGCCCTCAGCCGGGGTGATTTGGCCGGAACATTGGTTGGCGACGGTTACCCCGGCATTGTGCCCGTTTGGGCGGAAAGTATCTGGGTTTTAGGGGAAGCGATCCGGCGCTCCATTGTGGCCGGCGAATGGATTGGCGATGCCGGTCTCTACCTGATTCTGCACGAGTGGGAGCGTTCCGCTTTTTTATACCAGCAGCGCCTGCCGATAGTGCTGCTCAATACTTTGCTGGCTTTAGGGGTCATCGGGGCAGTTTGGCGGCTCTTTGGCCGGCGAACTGCCTTGTTGAGCGCAGTGCTGGTTGCCCTTGACCCTTTCTATCTGAGCGACTCGCGGGTTAACCGAGCTGAGGCTGTCCTGACCGGCTTAATCACCCTCTCGATTCTGGCGCTCATTTTCTACTATCGCCGGCCTCGCTGGCGTTATGTGATTATCTCCGGCATTTTGGGTGGATTAAGTTTCTTGACCAAAATCCAGGCGTTGGCAATCCTGCCGGCAATAGCTCTGATTGGGCTTTTTATCTATAGCAGTAGAGAGTCTGAAATAGGCAGTCAGAAAACGACACCCTACTTCTTACTTCCTACTCCCTACTCCCTTCTTATTAAATTTGGCATGCTTTGGGCCGTCGCCGCCGGTTTGACCTGGGTTCTTCTTTGGCCCGCCATGTGGGTGAGTCCGTTGGAGACGTTGAGCCTGGTCTACAATTACACTACCCGCAAGGTTGGCGCTGAAGGGGTCAACCTTTTTTTTATGGGCCAAACCTACGCTGATGCCGATCCGGGCCTCATCTTTTACCCCTTTGCTTTTCTGATGCGTATTACCCCGGTAACGCTTCTGGGTCTTATCTTTTATACCTTTCGCCTTGTTTCAAAGCAAGCGGGGAATGAGGGTGGTTCGGCTCAAACCTTCAGCCGTAAAGCCAGTTTCATTCTCCTTATCTACATTCTTGTTTATACTTTAGTCATGAGTGTAGGCAGCCACAAACAAGATCGCTATTTATTACCTATTTTTCTGGGTGTAGATATTCTGGCCGGCCTGGGATGGGTCTTTCTATGGGATTGGCTAAAAAAACGATGGAAAAGCAAACTTTCCCTCCCTACTCCTTACCTGGATGGAGCTTTGTTTGTTGGGCTGCTCATTGTCCAACTGGTCACGATTATGCCGCACCATCCTTACTATTACTCCTATTTCAATCCCCTGTTGGGTGGTGGATCAACGGCGGTTCGCACCATGCGCATCGGCTGGGGTGAGGGGATGGATCAAGTTGGCGAGTACCTGGCCGCCAAACCCAACAGCCGTGGTCTGGTCGTCGCCTCACGCTTTACCCATAATATGCTCGGCTTTAAGGGCGAACAGATTTCGCTCTTGCCAGATGGCCGTTGGACCCAGGCCGATTACGTGGTGCTGTACATTCAACAGGTGCAGCGCCGCCAGGAACCCAGCCCCGGCTTTATTGACTACTTCCAGGCCCGTTCCCCGGAGAAAGTGATCACCATTGCCGGCATTGATTATGCCTGGGTTTACCCGATCCCTTTCACCACTCCTGCCGACCCCCAGGTAAGCGTTTTTCCCGACCAGGCGGCTTTATTGGGCTATCGCTGGGAGAAAGACGGTCAACTGCGCCTGTTCTGGGAAAATTTGGGACTGTCACAGCCAGAGCGGAGTCTGGTAGCTCGGTTACAGGGAGAAACGGCCCAAACCGATTGGGTGACCTGTTCTCCTGATACGCCCTTTATCAGCCAAATGCAAACGCGAGGGAGCTATCTTGAGAGCTTATGCGCCCCGGTGATCGCAGGACTTCCGCCGGGAACCTACCGTGTCGAATTTGCCCTGATCGCCCCTGAAAAAGAAGGAGGTGAGCCGGAACCGTTTAATTTTCCTCAAGGCTGGCAGGCGGCAACCATCAGCCCTACGGGAGAAGTCGCAGATACGCCGGAACAAGCTCGGCTGGAAGCCATTGCTGCCAGTAGCCTGCCTCCTGACGTGCTGCGTTTGGATCGGAGCTACGATGACCGGATTAAGCTGTTGGCTTATCAACTTGACCCGGCGTTGCCACAGCCCGGCCAGGAAGTTAAATTGACCCTCTTCTGGCAGTTGCTTAAAAACGGCTCAGACCCGCTCCGGCTGACCGTCCAATTGGCTGATAGTCGCCGCCTCAATTTAGGCCGGGTTGACACTGATTTAATCACCGCTGGACGGGTTGAGGGCGAAGTAATTGTGACTCAACATCTATTCATCCTGGCCGCCGAGTTGGAACGTCCGCTGGCAGCCCAAATTGAAGTTGGCTTGCAGGATGGAAGCGAAGTCCCGTTGCCTTCAACCAATGCCGCCGGAGAGGAATTGGACCAGGTCATCGCTCGGTTTACGATTCCCCCAGAGCGGGAACCCAATCTCGCTGGCGTTATCCCGGTCACCGCTGTCTGGCAAAATGGACTGGCTTTGCAGGGTTACAGCCTTTCGTCGCCGCCGGTGCGACCCGGTGAAACGCTTTTGGTCAATCTTTTCTGGACTACAAACCAGGTAGTAAGTGAGAATTATATGGTTTTTGCCCACCTGCTGGACGAACAGGGCCAAATTGTTGCCCAAAATGATGCTTTGCCCCGAGCCGGAGCTTATCCTGTCCCCTGGTGGCAGCCGGGCGAAAGCATTGAGGATAGCCATACACTGGTTTTGCCGCCGGATTTGCCCACCGGCCTGTATCAACTGGTGGTGGGTCTTTATCAGCCCGACAGCGGCTTGCGTTTGCCCATGAGGGATGCTTCAGATAGTTATCGAGTGGAACAACTCGAGGTAAACTAAACCATGCCCTTCCCCTCCTCCTGCTCCAAGAAAAACAGTTATTTCTATTTAACGCTAATTGTACTCCTGGGTTTTGCTTTAAGGGTTTACGGGTTGGGTGATGTGGCCATCAGCAATGACGAAAGTACGGAGTACCATCGTTGGGTGAGTGCTTCTTTTGAAAAAATTATGGTCGCCGATGTCGTCTTGAATACGCCGGCCCTGGCTCTTATCCAGAGTCGGGCTTCTATTCTTGTCTTGGGGGACAGCCTGTTTAGCCTGCGTTGGCCGGCGCTGTGCCTGTCAGTTTTAGGAATTGTTTTTATCTATAAAATTGCCCAATATTTTTTTGGCAGGCAGGTCGGCCAAATAAGCGCCTTGCTTTTGGCCGTTTCTCCCTATGCCGTTTTCTATGCTCATGCTTTTAGAGGCTATAGCGGCGTTTTGTCGTTAGCTTTGTTCGTTTTTCTTTTAGCGATGTTGACCTTTCGCACCAACAAATGGGGCTATGGAATTGCTTTTGGGCTGGTCAGCGCCGCTGCTATGTATACCCACCTCTTTACCAGTTTTGCCATTGTTAACTCGGTTTTTCTGCTTGGTCTAAGGGGGGGCTGGGGACAGCAATCCCGACCATCAGGCCGGCGTGGGTGGGTAAGGCTTATCGTTGGCCTGGCTATTACCGCGATGATCCTCGTCATCGTTTACTGGCCGGTCTGGCAAAAAGTGATGCAAAATGTTGAGGCCGGTAATGCTTTTTTAGCCGGGGTCGTCTGGGCGCAGCGCCCAGACTCGGCTGCCTCACTCTGGACAAATCTACGCTGGTATAATGGCTTGGAGCGGGGTAGCTTTGGTCAGTATAGCGTCTATCCCTTTCTGGGATTGGTCGTCATTGGTGTGGGGCTGGGGCTTGCTGCGCGGAAGCGGTTTGCTGTTTTAATTCTGCTGGCCTGGACAGTGCTGCCCTTTCTGCAACTTGGCGTGTTGACCCAAATCATACCCAATCTTTGGGCCAGGCCCCATTACCTGGGATATACCCTGCCACCGCTGCTTATCTTGATTGCCTGGGCGGTTGTCAAGGCGGCGGGGTACCGCCAATTTGCCAAAACCTGGCTGCCGGTCAGCCTGGGGGTGGTTTTTCTGGTTCCGCTGGCCGTTTTTTGGTTTTTGACCCTCAGAGAGTTTTATCAAAATGAGGCCAACGGCAACTGGCAGTTGGCGGCTAACTGGCTGCGCCACAATTCCACCAAAAATGATTTGATCGTTTGCCAACGTTACTGGCACCCCTGGCGCGATGCCGATTTTGAGGCCGAAGATGACTGCACCCGTACCCTCAATTACTGGCGTAAGGCCGGCCTGCCGGTGGCGGCTGAAATCGTAACCGGCTATGGGTTGGTTTATCAGCTTTTGCCTCAGCTCAATGCCGGTATGGCCAGCCGAGAGGGCCGGGTTTGGGTTTTAGTTTGGGATGTTCCTGAAGAGGCTAACCTGGAAAAACTGGATGGTTGGGGAACGGAATTTAATCGCTTTGGTCGCAGCTTTTTGCTTTTAACCGAGCAACAGCCCGCCTACCTGGGCAATTTAGCTCAGGCTTTGAGTCTTATCCGCGCTACTACGGTACTGCCCGATCAACAATTTACCTACAGCTTAATGATTGCGCCTCTGGCCGCAGCCACCCACCAGAGCGATGCAGTCGAGGATGCTTTGAAAGTAGCCGCAAAAAACCGGCCTAATCATCAAGATAGCTCGGCCAAATTACAATCAACCGAACAATTGGTTAAGGCGTTATCTTTGCCCGATATTGAGCATACCCTCACGGCCAATTTTTCTGAAAAAATTATGCTGAAAGGCTACAATATAAACCCTGCCACAGCCGTGATGCCCGGCACTCCGGTGAGCTTAACACTTTTTTGGTCGGTGCTTAAGCACATTCCAGACGATTACAGCGTATTTTTACATATGCGTAATCAGGCCGGCCATACGGTGGCTCAATTCGATTATCAACCCTTCGGCGGAAGCTATCCAACGCGCCTGTGGCAGCCGGGCCAATTCTTCTCTGATGTCCAGCAATTTTCTGCCCCACCCGATTTACCCCCCGGCCCGTATGATTTGCTGATTGGCTTTTATAATCCGCAATCGTTAGCGCGCCTGCCTCTGAGCAATGATTCGTCGGACGAGAATGCGCTCTTGTTAACTACACTGATCATCCAATAAATCATAATTAAACTACTGGGTGCGCCAGGACACTTTTTGCTGCACTTCCGGCACAACCAACAACGGCTGGCCCTGGGCTAAGGTTACCGGCTGGAGGGTATCGGCCAACAGTTGGATCTCCAGATTTACCGAAGTGGGTTGGCTGCTGGCAATTATCAACTCATGGCGGTCGGTGATAATTTCTCCGGTTTGCCACTCGCTGGTGGGTGCAACACCCTGGCCTGGTTCGGCTGTCTGCTCCGCCAGCAGGGAGCCGCTGCTGCCATCTACCAGGCGCAGCTTCACTTGATAAGGCCGGGTTGTTTTCTTTTGAGCTTGCCAGTAGAGCGTTACGGCTACGCGTGCGCCCTCGGGCGACAGAGTGCCGGCCAAATCATAGCCCAGCAGGGTAGCGATGTCGCCAAAAACAGCATGAGCAGAAAACTGCACCGGCGGCAGGTCGAAAACGGCTTTACGGGTCACGAAGTTGACCATCCCCAACTTAACAGATTTTGCCGCACCCGCCAAAGTCAGATCAAACTCGTATTGTCCCGGAGCCAATTCGGTTGGCAGCGACAACAGATGAGGGCCGCGTACATAACTATTGGCCGCCCAGGTGGAGGTGGGGTACACAGCGGAGACAGGCGGAAATTCCCACCCCTTTATCACTTGACCGCTTGGGTCAAGGAGGCGCAGGGCCAGGGTATAATCCTGCGGCATCTCCTCAACGCCCTGCCAGTATAAGGTGAGCCACAACAAGTCTCCTGGAGTTGCCTCCCTGCTGGAGAGATCATACCCTCGCAGGCGCAGCCCCGGAGCGATCAAGTAATTCACCTGCTGGCCGGGCTGAGTCGGACCCGCCGGTACGCCGCCGACGGTTAATTCGCTTCCGGCGGCCGGGAGCGGAAATTGACCCACTTCTTCTGTCTTATTGGCAAAGCCGGCCTGCAAAGCATAAGGGCCGGGAGGCAGATCGGGCGGCAGGGGCAGGTTGACCGTTCCTTCTACGACTGCCCCTTTTTTAACGGCTTCGGCTTCAAAGTCGGGTAGCGGCCGGGTTACTGCCTCGCTCCATACATAGCCGGAATGATCCACCACCCGCCACCAAAACTGCTGCTGGTGAGCCTGGCCCTCATTCTGCCAGTAGACATGCAGCTTGATTGTATCCCCCGCAGCCAGCCGGCTTAAATCCTGACCTCCGGCGTCGTAGCCAAAAAGCCGGGCGACGCCTTCCAGCCGGGCTTTGGAAGCCAGAAAAGCCGGTTGGGGGACCGCGTACAGCCAGGAATAATCGAGGCCGTGATAGTGAGCCACGTAAAGCTGCGGCTGGCGGCGCAGGTAGGCCAGGACTTCGGCGGGAAAAACCTCCATCTGTTCCTCGTCAACATGCCACAACACATAATCCGCTTTGAACCATGCCCCCGAGCGCAGGTCTTCCTGGGGTAACAATGTTCCGTTGAAAAAGGGTTCGCAGCGCGGCAAATTGGTGCCGCAAAGCAACGTCTTTTGTGACATGTCGCCCTGACCGGCCAGGTATAACAAGGCGCTGTTGACACCCTCCCCGTGACCAATGGGCAAGGCCCATGCCCAAAACTGTGGAGTACCACTCAAGGGGTTGAAATAGGTTGAATAAAGGGGATGGTAGCGGCTGATGTGCCAGACGAGAGCCAGAGCGATAAAGGTAAGAGAGAGATAGAGGAGGCGTGGTGCGAGGTGGCTAGTGCGTGTTGGCTTCAAGCGGCGGCTTGTGCTTTCGGATAGCCATTGGATTATATGGGCAATTTCAATAGCAGTCAAAACGGTCAGGGCTGGGATCATAGGGGTAAAAAAGCGGTCGAGTTTTTGGCCGGGGAGGGTGATGACCAGACCATAGACCCCCAGGTAGAGCAGCAAGCCCACCAGGTTCAAATCCAGGGGAGCGCGTCCGCGTAGGGTTGACCAGAGCCAGCGGCCCAGAGCGATCAAACCACCCAAAATCAGCCAGGGCGTCAACCGCAGTCCGGCCAGCACAGGGTAAAACCACGGCCCCGGCCCGGCGGGATGGACTGCACCCCAAAAATAAAGGTCGGCCTGCCCGCTGGTTGCTTCAACAGCATGGAAAAGTCCCTTATTCCACAACAAGTCGAACGTCTCTCTGGGTCGAAACCACCAGGCCGGCCAGAGGCCAAAGAAAGCAACAGCGGCAGCAAGAAGCCAAAGGATGAAGGATGAAGTTAAATTTTCATCCTTTTTAAGTAAGGCGACACCGTAGAGTAGGGCTACTGTTATTACAATCGCTCCCCCGGAGAGCTTGGTCAGCCCGGCCAGGCCGGCCATAACTCCGGAAAGCCAATTGTAGCGCTGCTGGCCGGTTTTTAAAAAAGCTAACGCTCCCAGCAGCGACAGGATCATAAAGCCGGCCAGCAAGGCGTCGCCCCGGATCATGCGGGTAAAGGCCAGCAATAAAGGTTCCAGCCCCATCAAGCCTACGGCTACGGTGGCAATTTGCTCACTCCAGAGACGGCGCAGCAGCGGCCACGCGGCCAAAATCTGCAAGCCGCTGCCCAGGGCCAGGAACAGCCGCCGTTCCGGCCAGACGGAAAAAGGGCGCTCCGGAGCGACAACTTGTTCAAACGGGCGCGGACTGCCGCTCAGTTGCCCCCATAACCATTGGCCGGTGACTCCCAGGGTATTGATCCACATCAGCGTCACCGAGGGTTTGCCATCTCCGACCAGCGTTCCCGGCAGGTCGCCTCGGGCCAGGGCCAGGGCGAAGTTATTATTGCGACCCAATTCGGCCAGTTCGTCTGGGCCAACAAACAGATCCAAATTGAGCAGGCGCGGCAGCATGACCACAGCAATTAACGCTGACCATAGCAGGACAGGTTTTAGCATCAGCTTGACTCGATGATGGTAGTTTTTGTTTTAATATCAGTTATGGCCATAAGTAAACACAACGAGAGAGGCGGGTAGACATTTCCAAGAAAATAATTACTCAATATTTGTGTTGCCTCTTACGTCTTGCGTGAGGTAAAGCAAACGGAACACGCCGCCAGAGACACGCAAGCGAGAGGTAGCACGTTTTGGTGAATTTAAATCTTGGAACTGCCTTATTGATGGAATTTGGCCTGCCAAACAAATTTGTGAAATTGCTTTTTGTATGGCAAAGTATGCCGGACTGACGTTGGATAATACTCCCAAGTTTGTTTTGTCACAAAAAATGTCATTATCTAATTGTTGGCGATCAAAACCCTATTCATTATGTCCACTCGTGTAAATTCGTCTACCCACCTCTTGGCTCAATTGTCGGGGCAGGTCTGGCTACAATCCCCCGTGATATTAGCCGGGATTATTTTTCTCTTATCGCTCTGGCCGCGTGTGCTCAATCTGGATGTGTTTGTGGGGCCGGATGAGTTCTACTGGCTTGAAGGTTCAGCCAAGTTTACCCAGGCTTTGGCCAGCGGCGATTTGGCTCAAACTTATCATGCCGGACAACCGGGCGTCACCTTGATGTGGGTTGAGACATTAGGTAGTTGGCTTCACTACGGACACGCCTGGCTCAGTGGCTCGGCCGATTGGTCTGTGGCAGTTGGGGCAAGGGAAGACATGCCCACTCTGGCAGCCAAACGCCAGGTGGCGGGAGTCGCCAACGCGCTACTCCTCGTCTTGATTGTGCTCCTGGTGCAGCGAGTTTTTGATGATCGGGTAGCCTGGCTGAGCGGTTTTTTGCTGGCCTTTGATCCATTTTTGCTCACCGAGTCGCGCGCCCTTCGTACCGAAGGATTATTGACCGGCCTGGCCACATTGGCGCTGCTGTCGTTGCTGTTGTATCAAGCCGAACCACGTCTTCGGAACGCAGCTTTGGGGGGAGTTCTACTGGGATTGGCCCTGCTGAGCAAAGTTTCGGCTGTCTCGCTACTGCCGATAGGGGCACTAGTGATGGGGGCGGCTCCATTTTTTAAGCCGGGTCTATTGTCGCAACAACGTTGGCGACGGGGGGGGGGGGCGTTGCTCGTTTGGACCGGGGTGTCGGCGCTCACCATTTTGGCGCTGTGGCCGGCCCTGTGGGTGGGACCGATCGAGGTGGCCCGGCAAATGTACGATTTTCTCAATATTCGCGTGGTTGAGGGCGAGGGCGGCGGCAAAAGTTTTTTTCTCGGCCAAGCCTATCTTAAAGACGACCCCGGTCTGTTTTTCTATCCGGTGGTTTTGCTGTATCGCACCGGCCCGGCGTTGTGGCTAGGGTTGGCCTTGTTGGTTGTAACCTGGCCGACCCGCTGGTTGTCGCGCCCGGTCAAATTGGCTGTGGGAATCATGGCGCTTTACTTGATCCCCTATCTGATCCTGATCACTCTCTCGGAACTCAAATTTGATCGCTATGTTATCCCTATGCTGCCTGCCCTCAATATTATGGCGGCGCTGGGGCTGGTTGCTGCCTGGCGCTGGCTGACTGCCAGGGATGATCTCCACTCCCCAATAATCAAAGGAAACCCAGTCCAAAATCCAAAATCCAAAATCCAAAATCTAGTGGCCTGGCTTTCCGCTCTGTTGCTTTTGGGGCTGCAAATGGCACTGGCCCTGCCGCACCATCCCTACTATTATACTTACTGGAGTCCGCTGCTGGGCGGCATCAAGCAGGCGGCCCAAATTTTACCGGTCGGCATTGGCGGCGAGGGGCTTGATTTGGTGGCAGCTCACTTGAACACCCTGCCGGGGGTCGAGAATTTAAAGGTTGCTACGGCCAACTCTACAAAAATCAGACCTCTTTATCGGGGCAAAACTATTGCCCTGGACAATTTGGATGGGCGCTGGATACAGGCCGATTATGTCTCGATCTACATCTCTCAGTTGCAGCGCGGCAAACATGACCCGGCTATTATCAATTACCTGAATCGCCAGAAACCTCTGGATACAGTTACCTTACAGGGTTTAGAGTATGCCTGGCTTTACCCCGGCCCGGCGGCGCAGTATTACGGCGGCGGACACAAACTCGAAGGGCGGGGGACGCTCTTTGGCTACAACCTATGCCAGCCGAGTCCTTGCCAGGGTGAAGTAAATGTTGCGGCGGGCGAAATCCTGCGGTTGACCCTCTTTTGGCGCAACGAAGGACAATTGGTAACCGACCGCTTTTTTGTGCGTTTGGTGGATGTGGATGGTTACGTTTGGACAGAGGCTATCGCCCAGCCTCGCCCCGGCTTTGAAGCAGCCAACCAGACCCGCGAGTCTATTGTTGAAAGTGAAGCGCCGCTCACCCTGCCCATAGGCATGCCGCCCGGCGATTATTTTTTGCAATTCGGCTTTCGCACCGATGGCGGCGAAATTATTGGTTACTTTGAACTGCCTGAAGATACCCAACCCATTCACATCACGCTGGCTAAAAGTTACCCCGCTACCTTTCAGCCGCCAAATCCATTTCGACTGGCAATCAATGATGATCTGGTTTTAGCTGGATATACTCTTGAACCGAAAAATACGCCGCCAGGAGAAAACTTGTGGGTTACGCTTTACTGGCAAGCCTTGACCTCGGTCAGCCATGATTACGTTATTCTGCTGCGGCTGCTGGGTCGAGAGGGGCAGGAAGCAGCTTACTGGCTAGGTCGCCCGGTGCGGAGCGGCTACCCTTCCATCGAGTGGCAGCCGGGGCAAATTGTCCAGGACCCCTGGCTGCTGACCGTACCGGCTGAAGCCAAACCCGGCGTTTACCGATTAGAAATAGCTTTATTCGACGCTGAAACCGAAGCAGAAGTAACCCGGCAAATTTTAAGCCAAATAGTTATTGCAGCCAGGGAGCATGACCAGTAAGGCCGTAGCATGGGGCCTTATGCCCTACCCACAAGTAAACCACGTTATTTGAAAAATATTGTCTTTAGGACGGCCCCTGAGGGCTTTGGTTTTTAACAGATTCAACTTAAGTACATTGTAAAAAAAGAAAAGCAAAGATTTGAGAAAACGGGTCATCCAGCTAAGATGACCGATGAAAAAACAACATCTGCACCTTATCGAGGGTGATCGAAGCTATTTGGAAGAACTGCTTTGCCAAGGCGAACTGCCGGTCAAAGTCTATCGCCGGGCCATCGGGCTGCTGGAATTGGATCGGGGCAAAACCTACACCGCCGTAGCCGAGACCCTCGGGCTCAACCTGCCGACGGTGTCCAAGTTGGCCCAGAAATATCAGAGGATAGGCTTGGCCTGTCTGCAGGATCAAGCCCGGTCAGGCCGGCCCACCAAAATCGATGGGATCCAGCGAGCCAAGGTGATTGTCTTGGCCTGTAGTGACGCGCCTGAAGGCTATTCTTGCGTTTGTTAGCCGACAAAGCGGTTGAACTGGGTTATTGTGAGCATCTCTCGCACGCCCAAGTCGGCACCATTCTAAAAAAAACGAACTCAAGCCTCATCTGAAGCGAACCGGGTGTCTGAGCCAGCTGGACAGCCGCTTTCTGGCCCAAATGGAACACCTGCTGTGGTTCTATAGCCTGCCCTACGACCCGCTGTATCCGCTTGTCTGCTACGACGAGCGAC
>JAKLJP010000035.1 GCA_023151115.1 Anaerolineae bacterium | reverse complement strand
TTGCCGTGATCTACGTGTCCAATCGTCCCCACGTTGATATGCGGTTTATCTCGCACAAATGCTGCTTTCGCCATACTGATGCAGTCTCCTCGCTGTTATATAAAAATGGTATTCGGAAAACAGACAGTGAGGAGACTCACTGTCTGTTATACTTGGTGGAGAGGGGCGGATTCGAACCACCGTAGGCGTAGCCAGCTGATTTACAGTCAGCCCCCTTTAGCCACTCGGGCACCTCTCCATTTATTTACTTTAATTTAAAAACACGGCGATTTCGCCGCGCAACAGTCAAGTATACTGATTAATGGTTAAGAGTCAAATTGATAGCGCCAAAAACGACCGCTGGCCACAGACCGCCGCTTTATTATTTGGAAAGACATAGAGGATAACGGTAAGACCTTCTTCGGCGGTCATTTTTCAAAGCCGCGAGCGCGCCACACCTCATACAGAACCAACCCAGCCGCCACCGACGCATTAAGCGACTCGATTTGCCCGCGCATGGGCAATTTAATCAAAAAGTCACACGTTTCTTTAACCAGGCGACTCATCCCCTTGCCCTCACTGCCAATGACCAGGACAATCGCGCCGGTCAAATCAGCCTGACTGTAAAGCGAAGCCGCCGGGGTATCTTCAACGCCTGCCAGCCAAACATTGGCCTGCTTCAGCTTTTCCAGAGTTTGAACCAGGTTGCTCACCTCGGCCACCCAGATATGCTCCGCCGCTCCCGCCGACGCATTGACCACCGCCGGGGTCACACTAGCCGAGCGCTGCCTGGGAATGATAACACCGTGAACCCCCACACTCTCCGCCGTCCGCAAAATAGCGCCAACGTTGTGCGGGTCTTCCAGGTGATCTAGCGCCACCATAAAAGGCGGTTCAGCCAATTTTTTGGCCCGGCCCAAAATATCTTCGACCGCAACCATAGGATAGCGCCCGGTCTCCAGCGCCACCCCCTGATGACCTTTAGCCAGATTATCCAATGTTTTGCGCGGGATTTTCTGCACCGGAATTTTTGACCGGCCGGCCAGGCTTACAATCTCGTCAATAATCGCCGCCGGCTCGACCGTATCAGCCAGCAATACTTTGTGAACATGACGACGCCGCGCCCGAAGACACTCGCGCGCGGCGTTACGACCATAGAGAATCTCGCGCATGACCCCCTAGCTTCGGCTTACCTTCCACGCCGTCCCATCCGGCCGATCCTCCAAGATCACCCCAATCTGCGCCAACTGATTCCGAATTGCATCGCTGGTGGCAAAATCTTTGTTTTTGCGAGCCGCCGTCCGCAGGTCAACCAATATCCGGATCAAATCCTCTTCCAGCCCCGGCGTTGAAAGACCCTCGCCGCTGGAAAGATCAGATGGAATGAGGCCCAGAATATCACCGCCCAACGTGCGATAGGTCTCATCAATGGCTTTGAGCGTGCCCGCCGACACAGGCTGGTCGCCGTTGATCAGCGTATTGACAGCCCGGTTAAAATCAAACAGCGCCGCCAATGCCTGGGGCGTGTTGAAATCATTATCCATCGCCTCAAAAAAGCGCGTCCTGTGCTGCTCAATAACCTTCTCAAACTCGACATCAACCTCAGCCTTAGACTCAGCCTCAGCCTTTAATAACTTTTGCCGCACCAGGCTCACCGTCCCTAACAAGCGCTCATGGCCTCTGGCGGCGCTTTTCAGCCCTTCGTCGGTAAAATCGCTGTTCTGGCGGTAGTGGCTGTTAAGGATGAAGAAACGCAGGGCCAGTGGCGAATAGCCTTGCGACAGCCGGGGATGGTCGCCCCGGATAACATTTTGGATGGTCAGCGCGTTACCCAGGCTTTTGCCCATCTTAACCCCGTCTACCGTGACCATATTGTTGAGCAGCCAGTAGCGGGCAAATTCACCGCCGTAGGCCGCCTCGCTTTGAGCCACTTCGCTCTCGTTGTGCGGAAAGATATTCTCCAAACCGCCGCCATGAATGTCAAAGGGCAGGCCCAAATACTTGCGGGCCATCACTGTACATTCGGCGTGCCAGCCGGGGAAGCCCTGGCCCCAGGGACTGCGCCACTGCATCAGATGATCGGGTTGGGCTGCTCGCCAGACCGCAAAATCACGCGGGTCGCGCTTTTCCGCCGATACTTCCAGCCGCGCTCCCTCTTCCAGTTCATCCACCTTACGCCGCGAAAGCTTGCCGTAAGCCGGCCAGCTCGGCACCGAAAAATAGACATTACCGTTGGCTTCGTAAGCGTGGCCCTTTTCAATCAGAATCTCGGCCAGTTCGATTTGCTCCGGCACGTGACCGCTGGCCCGCGGCGAGATGTCGGGCCGGATCACGTTGAGTAAATCCATATCACGGAAGTAATTGCGGGTATAGCTTTCGACCACTTCCATCGGCTCAACCCGCTCCAGACGAGCCTGTTTGCCGATTTTGTCCTCGCCCACATCGCCGTCGCCGACCAGATGGCCGACATCGGTAATGTTTTGGACATAGCGAACCTTGTACCCCAGATATTCCAGGTAGCGGTGGACGACATCGAAGGTGATGTAAACTTTGGCATGCCCAATATGGGCGTCGCCGTAGACCGTTGGCCCGCAGACATACATGCCCACAAAACCCGGATGGAGTGGGATAAATTCTTCTTCTTGGCGGCTGAGGTAATTATAAACTCGTAGACTCATAGCTTATCGTTCCATTTTGGCAAAAATCATGCGCCCGGCGCTGGTTTGCAGCACTTTGGTCACGGTCACGTCGGCAGTTTGATCTATAAAATGTTTGCCGTTTTCCACCACAATCATCGTACCGTCACTCAGGTAGGCCACCCCTTGATCTCGCTCTTTGCCTTCTTGAATTATTTTAACGTTGATGGTTTCGTGCGGCAAAATAACCGTTTTCACCGCATTGGCCAATTCGTTAATGTTCAGGACGACCACCCCTTGCAGCTTGGCCACGCTGTTCAGGTTAAAATCATTGGTGATGATCGGGCAATTGAGTTGTTTGGCCAGCATGACCAGCTTATCATCCGCCCCCTTGACCCCTTCCACATCAACATCGGTAATTTTGACCGGAGCCAGCGATTCTTCCTGCAACCGCCGCAGCAAGTCCAGGCCGCGCCGCCCGCGATTACGGCGAATCGGGTCCGACGAGTCGGCAATATATTGCAGTTCGTTCAACACAAAGTGGGGCACCAGCATCGGGCTGCGAATAAAGCCGGTTTTGCTGATGTCGGCAATTCGACCATCAATAATAACGCTGGTATCCAGCAGCACGGCATCGTCGCTAGATTTATGGCCAAAATCCAGCGATGAACCTCCGAAGGTCAAGCGCGGCCCAACCGTGTTGAGAATATCGCGCTGGCGCATAATGGCCACCGACAGACCGATATAACCAAACAGCAAGCTCACCGCGACCGGCAGAATACTGCCGTAAGGCTCCGGCAAGCCCGACAGCGGCGGATAAAGCAAGGCGGCCACGCCCAGGCCCACCGCCAGCCCCAGCACCCCAAACAGCAGGTGCGAGGCCGGCATCTGTTTCAACTGCGCCCGCAGGGCGTTAAAAGGACGGATGGTCAGATAAGGGGCTACCAGCAGCCCTATCGCCGCTCCGGCTAAGGTCAGGGCAATAACCAGGCGGGTTGACTCCTCAGGGTTACCCGGCTGAAAATACTTGATAGACTGCACCCCGATAATGGCAAAAACGACCATGCCAACCAGGCGAAAGACAAATTCCACACTCACGGCTACTTCGCTCCTGGCGTCATTCGCTGGACCGGGGCCACAAAAAAAAAGGCGACTGTACCCAAAGCACATTCGCCCGACAACCCTGGCCAAACAACTATCACCGAGGCTGCAATCAGCGCATCCAGAGTTTTGGAAAATGATATGACAGAAGAGCGTCTGCCGTACTCAGGGAGTTACGGCTAAACCCGTGAGTTGAAGTTGTGGAAATAAACTCTGCTAAAACCTGAAGGTTCTTTGTAATGGACCAACTGATAACTGTTTTGCCTCTTCAAACGTTGCTTTTAATGTTCCGTTGCCGCGAATAACGAGAAATAAGTGCTTATAATTTATGAAGTTTAAAGGTTAGCTCCCGGCAGAAGATAAATGATAAAAAATAAATGAATCTACCTCAGGAACCTTAAAATATGGTAGCACAAAGGATATGAATTGTCAAAAGGGGGTCAAACCCGACCCGCGAGAAGGAGATTGGAGATTGGAGATTCAATAATCTCTAATGAATCAAGGCTATCTCCAAAGCCTCACTCAACGAGCGCGCTCGCAACAATTCAAGCGGCGGATCCTTGAGTTGTTTCAACTGGCTCGAGGCAGGCAGCACACAGCGTTTGAAGCCCAATTTGGCCGCTTCTTTCAGCCGGGTTTCCAGGTGGCCCACCGCCCGCAGTTCACCCGATAGGCCGACCTCACCCACCAGGGCCATATCAGCCGCCACCGGCGTATTCCGAAAACTGGAAGCAATGGCCGTGGCTACGGCCAAATCCGAGGCCGGCTCGCCAATTTGCAGCCCGCCAATCACATTAACAAACACATCCTGGTCCGACAGCCGCGTGCCGACCCGCTTGGTCAGCACGGCGACCAGCAAGAGCAGCCGGTTGAAATCAACACCGTTGGCCGTGCGCCGGGGGTTGCCAAAACTGGTCGTGCTGGCCAGGGCCTGCACCTCCACCAGCAGCGGGCGCGTCCCTTCCAGGGTAATGGCAATGGCCGAACCGGAGGCGTTGGGCAGACGCTCGGCCAGAAAAGCCTCGCTGGGATTGGTCACTTCGCTCAGGCCGATCTCGCCCATCTCAAAAATGCCGACCTCATTGGTCGCCCCAAAGCGATTTTTGACGCTGCGCAGCAAGCGGTAGGCGTGAAACTGTTCCCCTTCCAGGTAGAGCACCGTGTCCACGATGTGCTCCAGCACCCGCGGCCCGGCGATAGCCCCGGTTTTGGTCACGTGTCCAATCAGAAAAACGGGAATATTCCGCCCTTTGGCCACTTCCTGAAAGCGAGCCGCGCACTCCCGCACCTGGCTGACCGACCCCGCCGCCGACTCCAGCTCATCCAGATACATCGTTTGAATCGAGTCCACAATCAAAAATTGGGGCGACATCTGCTGGACGTGCTCCAGGATGGCGGTCATATTGGTTTCAGCCAGGATGTACAGGTTGTCGCCGGGGATTTTGAGCCGCGTGGCCCGCAGTTTGATCTGCTGGGCGCTTTCCTCGCCGGAAATGTACAACACCGGCCCGACCGTCGCCAGCCCGGCGGAGATTTGCAGCAGCAAGGTACTTTTGCCAATGCCGGGGTCGCCGCCGATGAGGGTCAATGCGCCAGGAACCAGGCCACCGCCCACCACCCGGTTGAATTCGTCCATCGGCAGCATGGTGCGCTGGTAGCTGTCGGCGGAAATGGCGACCAGAGGCTGCGGCGGATTCCGCTCCAGCCGGGCCTGCCGCTCCGCCGCCGACACCCCGCCGGAGCGTCCCTCTTCGACCAGCGTTTCAACTAATGTATTCCATTCGCCGCAGTCGGGGCAGCGGCCCATCCACTTAGGCTGAACGCTGCCGCACTCCTGGCAGATATAACGGGTTTTTGTTTTGGCCATCGTAAGGGAATTATAGCAAAATTTGAGATTAAGAACAAGTGTTCAACTATCCGTTTGAAGCAGCCGCCGAAACCAGGCGGCAATTTCGGCAATCGTTTTGGGGTGAATGGCTTCGCCCCACGCCTGGCGCATATTTCCTCGGCTACGTCCAGGCAAAAGCGGATGACTTCATCTTCCGGCAAAATAGTTGGACGAGGATAGCCACATACTTCCAAAAAATAAAGTGTTGCCGCAAAAGCTGTCCGCTTGGTGCCATCCATAAACGGGTGGCTTTTAATGAGTGAATGAAATAAGGTCGCAGCCTTGTCAAAGTCGTCGGGGTATAAATCTTCACCGGCAAAACTGGCAAAGGGGCGAGCCACCGCCGCGTGTAGCATGGCCCCATCCCGCAGCCCTTCCAGTCCACCTGTGCGAGCTATAATCCGCTCATGAATTTCGTACACTCGTAGTAACAAATCAGCAACAGTTTGAGCATCGGTGGCAAGAGGCATTACATTTTAGCCAGCCGCTCGAAAAGCGTTTGATTTTCATCAAGCAACTGCTCGATAAAGGGCAAGGCGCTTTTGGCAAAAGGAGAAGAAAGGGATTCAGCCGCCAGCGCCGCTGGCTCATCCAACCATTGCGCAATTTTTTCAGCAGAGATTTCCGGCCTGGCCTCTACCAGCGACTCAATTGTCCGTACTACCAGCAACTCCAGTAACTTATCGGGAATCTGTCGCTGATGTAATTCTGTCAGCAAATCTTCCGGTACTTCAATCGTCAACGTTGCCATGACCGCCTCCATAGTTCTCAAACTGACCTGATTATACCGGATGAAGGGCGGCCTATCAAATGTTTGACCTGAGGCATCTAGCCAAAACAAAAAGCCTCCGATTCGGAAGCTTTCTATTCCCTCAACTGAGTTTGGACTCAACGACAGACCTGGCAGGTCTCTTTTTACGACAACTTGCCCAGGGTATTAACCATCTTCGCAATCGCCTCATCCACCGAGCCGTACTCTTCGGGATGGCTGACGCAGCACTGGGCGTAATTTTCCACCAGCAGCAGCGAAATCTGGTAGGCTGCGCCGCGAATGGCCGCTAACTGGGTTAAAATATCCGGGCAGTCGCGGTTTTCGTCCAGCATGCGGCGCACGCCACGTACCTGGCCTTCCAGGCGTTGGAGGCGTTTATCCAGATTTTCGTACAATTCGGATGGGAGCGTGTTTTTCATGGGTTGGAAGGTTGGAAGGTTGGAAGGTTGAAAGAAAGTTACGAGCCTTCCAATCTTCCAACCTTCCAGCCTTCCAATGAGTTCGTCTATTTTGAAATCAATACCGCCTCAACCTGTTCAACCAACTGCGCCGATTGAGGCAATCCTGCCTGACCATAAACAAGATCGCCCCGGCCATCCAGGACAATGACGGTGGGCGTGCCGCGCACACCATAACGAGCCGCCGCTTGCCGGCCCACGCGGCTGAACACATCGAGCCGGATAACCCTGGCTTTGCCGGCTAACTTTGTTTCCACCCCATCCACGATGGGTTTTGCCAGCAGGCAGGTGGTTCAAAAATTGGAGTAAAACTCAATCACCGTCGGCTGGCCGGCGCTGACTGCTTTTTCCAACGCCGGCAGCGAGTCAATTCCTTCGGTTGGGCTGTGTTTCAGCAAGAGAAAAACCACGGCCAGGCCGCCGATCAAAGCCAGCGGCAGCCAATTCTCGCGCAGCCAGGCCAGAATGGGCATTAGTTTTTCACAGCTTCGAGCATAGCATCTACACGCTGCTGGATAAAGGGTTTGGGCGCTGCGCCAACCATACGATCAACCAATTGACCGCCCTTCACAAAAAGCATCGTCGGGATGCCCTGCACGCCATACTTCATAGCCCACTGCGGGTTTTCGTCGGTGTTAACTTTGGCGATCACAATTTTACCATCGTACTCTTTAGCCAGTTCATCCAGAATCGGGGCGACCATGCGGCATGGGCCACACCAGGGCGCCCAAAAATCAACCACCACCGGCGTGGCCGAGTTCAAAACTTTTTCCTGAAATTCGGTATCGGAAACATGGATAGGCTTAGACATTGAAATATTTCTCCTTATGGTTAATAGATGCTAACTCACTTTTGAGGATAGCTATTTGGGTTAGGATACCCCTATGGGGTATCTAAAACTCATTATAATTTAATCAGGCTGCTTGTCAAATTAATACTCCGTTAGCCTTTAGACGAAGCGCTGCCTAATTTTCTTACCTGTTTTTCTTGTTTCAAATTGACAGGGTGAACCAGTCACAGTAAAGTAATCCCATAACTCCAATGAGTTTTGAGTTTCAAAATGGGTAATCTCGGTAATCTGGAAAGGTTGGAAGGCTGGAAGGTTGGTCAATATTGACCAGCCCTCCAAGCTTCCAACCTTCCAGCCTTTACCGAACTTTGTTTACAGTCAAAACTCTTTAGATACTGGAACTAATGACGTTATGCCTATCCGACTTTTAGCTCTGGATTTAGATGGCACAATTTTGTCCGATTTGCATACCATCCCACCCCGTACCCAGGCGGCTGTTAAGGCTGCTGCGGCTCGCGGCGTTCACGTCGTCATTGCCACCGGCCGCGAGTACGACATCACCCACAAATTTGTCGCGCTGCTGGGCTTGACCACACCCACCATTTGCTATCAGGGGGCTTTGATTTACAACGGCTCTACCGGCGAAACGATTGGCCGCGAAGGAATACCTGTTCCATTAGCCCACCAACTCATTGACCTGGCGCGGGCGCGCCGGCTAGCCTTACAATTCTGCCTGGGCGAAACGGGAACTTACGTCGAAGCGCCTTCGTCGCTCAGCCGCCAGACGATGACGGCTGTCGGCGCTACGGTGCAAGAGGTGAGCGATCTCAAACAGGTCATTACCACACCGCCGATCAAAGGGTTGATTGTCCATCCGGCGGACGAAGCCGAGACGTTGACGAGGGAGCTAAAAAGTACGTTGAACGGCAGCCTGAACATCTTTCGTTCTCACGCCACCCTGATCGAAATTACCTCGCCCCTGGTTTCCAAGGGCCATGCCCTGGCTGTCCTGGCGGCCTATTACCATATTCCGCAAGCTGAGGTGATGGCCATTGGCGATCACGACAACGATATTGAGATGTTAGCCTGGGCCGGATTAGGTGTGGCAATGGGCCACGCCACCAGCGGAGCCAAAGCCGCCGCCGATGTCATTGCCCCGCCCCTGAGCGAGGAAGGGGCGGCCTGGGCGATTGAGAAATTCATCTTGCAGGGTAGCAGGGTAGCAAAGTAGCAGAGTCGCAATCTTGCGACCCTGCGGCCTTGCGACCTTGTTTTAAGGATCGTCATAATGACTCAAATTCTACCTGCCACTTCACCCAAAGCGATCAAACTGGCCCGCCGGCTGCTGCGTGAAGGAGAGGTAGTGGCCTTTCCTACCGATACGGTTTACGGGTTGGGGGCCAACGCCTTTGAACGGTTTGCCGTGCGCCAGATTTTCGCCATTAAAGAGCGCCCGCCGGACAAGGCCCTGCCGGTGTTCATCTACCAAATTGACGACCTGAACCTGGTGGCCCGGCACGTGCCCAATGTCGCCTGGCCGCTGTTGCAAGCCCTCTGGCCCGGCGATTTGACCGTTGTCTTGCCCAAAAACCCGGCCTTGCCCGACGAAGTGACCGCCGGCGAGAGTACCGTTGCCGTTCGCGTCCCCAACCATCCGATCTGCCTGGAACTGGTCACCCAGGTGGGCCGCCCCCTGGCCGTTACCAGCGCCAACCTCTCCGGGCAACCGACGCCAACCACCGCTCAGGCGGTTGCCGCGCAATTGCGCCCGCGGATTTCCCTCATCCTCGACGGCGGCCCCAGCCCCACCGATCAGCCTTCCAGCATAGTTGATCTTAGCGTTACCCCACCCCGGCTGCTGCGACAGGGCCGGCTGACCCTGGAAATGCTGCGCCAGTATTTGCCTAACCTTGAAAGAAAGGATGAGGGATGAAGGATGAAAAAAGAATAAGAACTTCATCCTTCCGCCTTCATCCTTCCGCCTTTGGGATAGATGCCAGTCGGGCCGCCCGCGCGCATCGCACCGGCACGGAAACCTATTCGCTGGAACTGATCAAGGCCCTGGCTCACCTGGCTTCCTCAGAGCGCCGCTTCCGGCTCTACACTCCTCACCCGCCCCATCATAATGATTGGCCCGACTCGCCTTTTATGGAAACGCGAGTGATTCCCTGGCCGCGCCTGTGGACTCATCTTCGGCTGGCCGCCGAGCTACAACGTCACCCCCCCGACGCCCTATTTGTGCCGGCGCATGTTTTACCGCTCCACTGCCCAATTCCGGCAGTTGTGACCGTGCATGATTTGGGCTACCGTCATTACCCTGAAGCCCATCGCCCCTTTGATCGCTGGTATCTTGACTGGACCACTCGCCGCCACACCCGGATTGCCCATCATCTCATTGCCGACTCGCAGGCTACGAAAGATGATTTGATCCGTTTTTACAGCGCCGACCCCGCCCGGATCAGCGTGGTTTACCTGGGCCGCGATGAAAGCTTGACTCCGGTCAACGATCCTCAAATCGTGGCTGCGGTAAAAGCCAGGTACAACATCGAAGGGATTTATTTTCTTTACCTGGGGACGCTCCAGCCGCGCAAAAATTTGGTCCGGCTGGTTGAAGCTTTTCAGCAAGCCCTGGCGGCCCTGTCCGACGAGTCGCTGAAGCTGGTCATCGCCGGGCAACAGGGTTGGCTATATGCCGAAATTTTTGAGCGCGTCCAACAATTAGGGTTGGAAAACTGCGTCATTTTTCCCGGCTTCATCGCCGCCGCCGACAAGCCGGCCCTGCTCTCCGGAGCGCTGGCCTACGTTTTTCCCTCCTTATACGAGGGCTTTGGCCTGCCCGTCCTGGAAGCGATGGCCTGCGGCACGCCGGTGTTAACCAGCAACATCTCCTCGCTGCCCGAAGTGGCCGGCGAGGCGGCAGTGCTGGTTGACCCACACCAAACGGCCCAAATTGCCGCCGGACTCGTCCAACTGGCCCAGGACGCCGGCCTGCGCCGTCACCTGGTCAACGAAGGCTTTCGCCAAATCCAGCAATTTTCATGGGCTACAGCAGCCGCTCAGATTTTAGAAATATTGGAAAAAGTGGCCTGTCGTGACGCGAAGCGGTCAGTAGCCAGTAGTCAGATGTCAGAGGTTAATCAAAAACCCTTATGAGTTCCCCTCAGTTCCCCTCAGTTCCCCTCAGTTCCCCCCAGTTTCCCCCAGTTCCTTCCATCCCTGCTACCGCCACCATCCTCGGCGTCAAGGTGCATGCCTTGACCAACGCGCACACCCTGGCCCTGGTCGAGGCGTTTATTGCCAGCGGCCAGCCGCACCAACTCTGCACCGTCAACCCGGAATTTGTGGTTGAGGCCCAGCACGACCAGGAATTTCGGCAGATTATCAACAACGCTGCCCTGGCCCTGCCCGATGGCATTGGGCTGCTCAAGGCCGCCCGCTTTCTGGGGACCACACCGCTGCCGGAGCGAGTTCCCGGCTCCGATTTGGTGGTCCGCCTGGCCGAGTTATCGCACCACAAAGGCTACCGGATTTATTTTTTGGGAGCGCAGCCGGGAGTGGCCGAGAAAGCCAGCGCCAAATTGAAGGACAAGTATCCCAACTTGCAGGTTGCCGGATGTTACGCTGGCTCACCTGCTCTTGAAGAAAACGAGGCCATTGCGCAGCGTATCCTGGCTACCCGGCCCGACATCCTGCTGGTGGCTTACGGCGCGCCCAAGCAGGATAAGTGGATTGCCCGCAACCTGGAAAAGCTCCAGATTCCGGTGTGCATCGGGGTGGGCGGCTCGTTTGATTTTATCGCCGGGACGGCCAAACGCGCTCCACGTTGGCTACAGCAGCTTCACCTGGAGTGGTTCCACCGCCTGCTGACCCAACCCTGGCGCTGGCGGCGCATCTGGAATGCCGTACCGCGCTTTAGCTGGCTGGTGGTACGGAGTAGATTTACCCTCAAGAAGTAATGATATTCACCGATTTTATGGTATAATTGAGGCAGAGATAAAGTGAGGATATGATGTTAAGCAGTTATGCCGGAATCGTGAAAGATGGACAAATTCACCTACCCGACTCAGTTGATTTACCTGAAGGCGCTCAGGTAATCGTTGTCGTATCTGATCGTTTCCTTTCGGTGGGAGAACAAGAACATTATCTCGCAAGACTTTCCCATGAGGAATGGCAGAGCTTATTCGACGAATTTGCTCAACTTTCTGGTGAACAACAGGCTGAAATAGATATTGAAACAGTGAGTGATGATGATCTTGTAACTCTTGTTCACGAAGTTCGACAGGCGCGCCAGTGATGCGTGTGGTGATAGATACGAACCAGCTATTGAGAATGGCGGCGGCTGAAAATCGGTCGCCGTTATTTATTGCCTGGCGTGAACACAAATTTGATCTGGTAATTTCTTCAGAAATGTTGATTGAATTGGAGGAAGTTATCGCGCGGCCCAAAATACAGCGATTTCTTCCTTTTGGGCGTGGGCGACGCTTTGTTGATCTCATCCGGCAACGGGCCTTATTTACAGTTCCAGCTATAGATGCGCCTCATTGCCGTGATCCTAAAGATAATGTTGTGATTGCTACGGCTGTAGCAGCGCAGGCAGAGTTTATTGTCACGGCCGATCAGGATTTGTTAGATGATAGCACACTCCAGCAAAACTTGGCTAAATACAACTTGCGTGTTCTTTGGTCGGTTGAATTTTTAGGCCTCCTTCAATAGCCTCCAAAAAATCCCCCAAAATTGTAGACGAAAACAGAATATTATGTTATTATTTACATTATGTATAGTTACCGCCCCAAGCCGGCTCCCGCAGCCCGGCGAACCTCCTCACGCGGCCAGCACCCCATGTTTTCGCTGGCGATTCTCGTTTTGGTGCTGATGGGGGTGCTGATGGGTTTCCGGCTTTTTGGGCCAGAGGCGAAGCCGGTCATAAAAATTGCTGCGCCGGCCCCCACCGAGGCGCTACCAAATCCGGCCGTGGCCCCAACGGTGAGCGTGGCCGATGCGCCTCTGCCCACCCGCGACCCGTTCAGGCCCCTGGTCGGGGTGGTATCCGGGCATCGGGGCTATGACCCCGGCGCGGTTTGTCCCGACGGCCTGACCGAAGCCGAGGTCAATTACCGCACGGCGCTCGAAGTGGTAGACTTGTTAGAACGGCGCGGGGTGCAGGCGGTCCTGCTGGATGAATTTGATGACCGGTTGCAAGGGTTTCAAGCCGATGCCTTGGTCAGTATTCACGCCGATAGCTGTATGGTCGCCGGGGCCAGCGGCTTCAAAGTGGCCCGCGCTACCGACAGCGCCATTCCCGAGGCCGAGGATAAGCTGGTGGCCTGCCTGTATCAAGAATATGGCGCGTATACCGGCCTGCCGGAACACCTCAGCAGCGTCACCGACAATATGACCAAATACCACGCCTTCCGCGAAATTGACCGCATGACCCCCGGCGCGATTATCGAATTGGGGTTTCTGCTGGATGATCGTTACCTGCTAGAAAACAAGCCCAAAGTTCTGGCGCGAGGGGTGGCCGCCGGGATTCTCTGTTTTTTTGGTAAATAAAAAACTCCGCCCGGTCTGCCGGGCGGAGTTTTTTACCTTGTTTCCCTGCCTTAACTGCGCAGTCTGTCATTTCGAGCGACGTTAGGAGCGAGAAATCTTCCCCTCCGTTGTTGGCAAACCACGGATAAGGAGATTTCTCGGCTTTCAGCCTCGAAATGACATGAGAGGTGAGTAATTACGATCAGGCCTGATTACCTGCGCCCTCTGTGTGGCGAGGATAGCTGGCCTTGACCGCTTTGACCGCATCCTGGAAGCGGTTGAGGGTTTCGTCAATCAACGCCTCATCGTGAGCCTCGCACAGGAACCATGGCTCGCGGGCGTCAATCTCAGCCCAGACGCCGTGTTCATACATGTACTGGAGAATGGCATTGTAAATTTCGTCATTGTGGCGGGCCATACCCCGGTAATCGTTGACCTTCTCCTCGGTGATCAAAAAGCCGGGCATGTTGGGGTGGCCGGTCATTTGATGCGGAATATCGGCGTCGCTTAAAATTTCACTCAGGCCGCTCTTGAGCCGCTGACCGCGCCTGGCTAAATTAGCCAACACCGGGCTGGCAGCCAGAATATCAAGCACTGCGTTAGCGGCAGCCATGCTGAGAGCGTTGCCGCCATAAGTACCGGCGTGGGCCACGCTGCCTGGGCCAATGAGTTCCATGATCTCCCGCTTGCCGCCAAAGGCAGCCACCGGATACCCGTTCCCCAGGCTTTTGGCGTAAGCCGAAATATCAGAGATGACGCCGTAGGCTTCCCGCGCTCCGCCGTTAGCCATACGGAAGCCGGTTTTGACCTCATCAAAAATCAACACAATGCCGTACTCGTCGCACAATTTACGCAGATGAGCCAAAAAGCCGGGGTCGGCTTCGATGCCGGCGCTGTTGCCCAGCGCCGGCTCGACAATGATAGCCGCAATCTCCCAGTACCGCTCTTTGACCGCCCGCTCGACGGCCTCAAAATCGTTGAACGGCAGCGAAATCACGTAATCGCGGATCCCTTTGGGAATGCCCGACCCCACCTGAACCGCCACCGGGCTGCGCCGTGCCCCCATTGACTGAATACTGGATGAAGCGGTGCTGAACAAAACATAATCATGCATGCCGTGATACTGGCCTTCAAACTTGATAAACTTTTCGCGGCCGGTGTAGCCGCGGGCCACCCGCAGCGAGTGCATGGTCGCTTCGGTACCGGTGTTGGTGAAGCGCAGCATCTCCATACCGGGGACCATGGCGCAAATCTTTTCGGCCACAATTACTTCCATCTCGGTGGCAGCGGCAAAGATGGTGCCGTGGTCAATGGCGGCGTGGACCGCCGCGTTGACCCGTTCATCGGCGTGGCCCAGAATCATCGGCCCCCAGCCCAGCCGGTAATCAATAAATTCGTTGCCGTCCACGTCCCACACTTTGGCTCCTTTGCCTCGGGCTACCACCGGCGTGCTGGTGGGACCCCAATAGCGGAAATTAGAACTGACGCCCTTGGCCATAACCTTCATGGCTCGCTCGTAAATAGGTTGCGCTTTTTCTCGTTTCAACATAAGTAGAATCTCCTGAATAGAGTAACCAGTAGTCAGTGATCAGTAGTAAGAAACCACACTGATAACTGGTTACTGCTTACTGTTCACTGGCAACTGGGAGAGACGGTGAGGCATTACCTCAATTCAGTCGGACAGGTAGAAATGTCCCACTTAAGAGTCGCCTTTTGCGTCTCCGCATCATTGTTATATTATTATCGAAAAGGGAGAGACAGTATCGGGTAGAGGCAGCAAGTCCCTTAACCGATTTGGCCCATGCTTAACAGCATTTAAAAAATCAGCAGCATGCGGCAGCGCGGGTTTTTGATTTAGCCGAAATGGTCGGCGTAGCGTAAGACTAACTTCATCGTTAGGTCTCCTTAATTGCTTATCCCAGCCAAAACTTTAAAGCAGACGCCACTCTGCATGCTTAACTTGGAGAGGAGGCACAACGGCCCGGATGGAAAGAGCATAAAAATTGTGAATTGTGAATTATGAATTGTGAATGAGGATTGATTTATTCCGTTAACCATTCACAATTTACAATTGACAATTCATAATTGATTAGGCATTGTAGCCGAGAGTCGGGAAATGGGCAAGCGGAAAGTAAAACGTAAATTAAACACCTTGCTTCTTTGGGAGATTGGAGATTAGAGATTGGGAGATTACTGGATCGAATCCCCAATCTCTAATCTCCTGGCAAATTGAGGCTAACTCATTCACCTTCTTAATATTCGAGGAGATTTTCTCATGTCAAAGCTGGTCGAAAATCGGGGTTTGTGGAGCAGTTTGGTCAGTCAAGATGACGATGCTGAAATTGGGGTGCTGGGCGTTCCTTTTGATAATGCCGTCAGTTGGCGCGGAGGAACCCGCCACGCCCCACAGCGGATTCGCAGCATCACCCCCTTCCTGGCTTTTGTGACTGAAGAGGGCCTAACCTTAAAGGTACGGGTCAAAGATTACGGCGATATGGAGTCTGATTTGAATTGGGAGCGTTTTTTTGAGGCGACGGAGGCCAGGGCGGCTGAAATAATCAACGGTAAGCATAAGTTGGCCTTCTTTTTGGGCGGGGATCACAGCGTCGGCATCCCTTTGTTCAAAGCCTTTGCCAAAAGTTTTCAAGGGCCGGTCGGTTATATTCAGTTTGACTCCCACGCCGACCTGGCCGACTATCACGAGGGTCATGCCTGGAGTCACGCCAACACCGCCCGGCGCAACCTGGAACAACCCAATTTTTCACCGTTCCACCTGGCTTTTGTGGGGCTGCGATCATTTTTAACCGAGGAGTTGGATTACTACGCCGCTCACCCTGAAATTGGCTGGCACACAGCCCGCAGCGTCTACCGGCGCGGCATCGAAGCGGTGGCCCGCGATGTGATTGCCCAGATGAAGGGCGTCGAGGCGGTTTACATGAGCCTGGATATTGACGGGATTGACCCCTCCTGCACGCCCGGCACCGGCACCCCGGAACACGGCGGCCCGACCACCCGCGACTGCCTGGAATTTCTACGGCTCATCTTTGCCGAACTGCCCATCCGGGCCATGGACATTGTCGAAGTCAGTCCGCCGCTGGACATCTCTGATGTCACCTCGCTGGCGGCGCTCAAAGTGATGTACGAAGTCTTTGGCTTTGTGCAGGAAAAGAAAGAGTAGTATTATTTTCCCATGCGGTTACAAAAAAAATAGAACGACGCTGGTCCAACAAAAGTTTATTCAATTCGATTCTGGTGGCCCGGCGTCTTCCCGTTTGGGGGCCAGCCTTAGCCAGTTACGGCCCTGCTCGCGGAAGAGATCAGTTAGGGTATTGGCCAGGGCAATCAGCAGGGCCAGGCCGACAAAAACCAGCAAAGCTTTGGGCATCAGTCCATTATTGGCCAGGGGATTGACCCCCACCGCCGACATGACAAGCCCCAGCCCCATAAAAAGAACCAGGTAAACCCCTACCGCCCGGCTTAAAATGGCGCGCAGGTATCTGCGGCGCTCGGCCGCGGCGGCGGCCTCGTCTTCCCCATCTACCTCATTGGCTAAGACCGACGAGTCTTGCCATTCATTTTCAAAATGCTTGCTTTGACTCATGTTTCAGGGTACAATAGGGCTGTCAATCAGGATACATTCAGCCAACGTAACTACTCATGTCATTTCGAGACCGAAGGTCGAGAAATCCCCTGGGCACAACACCTAAAAGTAAGGCGAGGATTTCTCCCTGCGGTCGAAATGACATGGCTGAGTAGTTGCCAGCCAACAATGAAGTTACCCCATGAAAGATGACCGCTCACCGCGAAAAATTCTCTCTCTGGCGGCGAATCCGGCCAGTCAGCGCGATCCAGGTCAGGAGCGAGTGGCCCGTGATTTTGAGCAGGCGCATCGGGCCGCTTTTATTCAGGATGTCCTGGCGCTGGTCCGCTACGAGCCGGTGGATTTACTCCCCTTTGAGCTGGTGCGCGAAAAACTGCACCTGAGCAATAAATATTACCTGGGGCTGCAAGAAATTCCACTGGAGCAAATCGTCGGCAGTGTGGGCCGCTATGAGGATTTTACCCGCACTTTTATGCCTCGCAAAAGCAACAGCCGCCAACGCTGGGAGAAAATTGACAGCCTGACCGATAGCGGCGGCTGGCCGCCGATTGAGGTTTATAAGGTCAGCGACACCTATTTTGTGCGCGACGGCAACCACCGGGTCTCGGTGGCCCGGCAGTTGGGCGCAGAAACCATCGAAGCCTATGTTTGGGAGTATCCCACCCGCGTCCCCCTGGAGCCGGATGATGATATTGATGATTTAATTCTGCGGGAAGAGTACCTGGAGTTTCTGGAAAGTACCGAATTGGATAAACTGCGGCCCGATCAATGGATCATCCTGACCCAACCGGGCGGCTATTGGGAACTGGAAGAGTCCATTGCCCTCCACCGCCACTGGAAAAGCTGGGATATGGACAGCGACATCCCCTGGCTTGAGGCCGTAGCCGACTGGTACGATAATATTTATCTGCCGCTGGCTACCAAAATCCGCGAGGAAGAGATTCTCTCTTTATTTCCGGGCCGCACCGAAGCCGATCTGGTGGTCTGGGTACTGCGGCATTGGACAAAACTGGAACGTGATTATGGGGGTGAAGAAGTGCAGGCCGGCGAAGCGGTAGAAGATTTTGCCGAGCGCACCCGCTCCAACCCTTTCCGGCGCACCTGGGCCTGGTTCGAGCGGACAGTTTTGGGCAAACCCGTGGATGAAGAGTAGAGGATGGAAGATAGAGGATAGAAGATAGTAGATGGAAGATAGAATAACTATCTTCCATCTACTATCCACTATCTACAATCCTCTACCCCTACTCCCTGCTACTGGCTCTTGATCTCCGTCCAAATCTGGTCGTACAGAAAAACGGTTTCGCCAAGCGGCTCAGCCCATTCCAGCTTGTTGAGCACTTCGTCGGATGGGAAGATGGTCGGGTCGTTCAGGATTTCCGGCTTGATAAACTCTTTGGCGGCAGCGTTGGGGCTGGAGTAGTAGGTTACGTTGGTTAAAGCGGCTCCATTTTCGGCTTCCAGAATGTAATTCATAAAGTGTTCCGCCGTAGCTTTTTTCTGGCTGGTGGCGGTAACGCACATATTGTCTTGCCACTTCATACCACCCTCTTTGGGGATGGCATAGGCCCACTTACCATCTGTTTCAGCGGCGGCATTGGCGGCGTTGCCACTCCAGGATTGAGAAATAACCACCTCACCGGGAATCAGTAAACTTTGCTCATAATCCTCGCTGTTAAATGTTTTGATGTACGGTTTGACCGCCATCAAAACTTCTTTCGCTTCCTGAAGTTGGGCCTCATCCTTGCTGTTAAGCGAGTAACCCAGATATTTTAAAACGGCCCCCAACAATTCGCGCTGATCGTTGAGCACGTTAATCCCGCCGGCCTCAGCACCCATTTTTGCTTTCTCGGGGTCAAAAAGATAGGCCCAGCTATCGGGCGGGGTGTCCTTATAAACTTCGGTACTATAGGCTATGCCGGTGGTGCCCCATTGATAAGGCACGCAGTGCTTATTACCCGGATCATAAGGAGCATCGAGGTTGCGCGGGTCAACATTTTTGATGTTGGGGATATTATTCAAATCAATTTCGGCAAGCAGGCCCAACTCAATCATCTGGGCTACCATATAATCCGAAGGCACGATTATATCGTAGCCGGTAGCGCCAGCTTGCAGCTTTGCCAGCAAATCTTCATTGCTGGCAAAGGTATCATAAACAATTTTAACTCCGTATTCTTTTTCGTAATTGGTCAGGATTGCCTCGTCAATGTAATCGGCCCAGTTGTAAACACTCAACTCCGGGGCCAGGCCGTCTTTGGGAGCGGCGGTGCCACCACTCTCAGCCACCGTGGCCGCTTCATCACCGCCTTCGGACGAAGCAGCGGCTTCCTCTTCCTGAGCCGGCGCCGGGGCCTGCTGTTCCGGGGCGGCTGCCCCCCCGCAGGCGCTTAAAAGCAACCCTAATACAAGAACTAAACTCACTACCCATAGATACTTTTTCATGTTTTCTCCTCCACAGAATTTAATTTGAATGGGTATATTATAACCGCCACAACGGTGTTGGCAACCAAATTTAGGGTTGTTAATGTTGAGAGGCCAAACTCTAAGTTGGCCTCCATCCATGCCTATTGACTCTTAATTTCCGTCCAAATTTGATCATATAGGAAGATGGCTTCACCCAGAGGCTTAAAGTATTCCAATTTATCTATCACCTCTTGAGACGGGTAGATGCCGGGATCGTTGAGGATTTCCGGCAAGATAAACTCGCGGGCCGCAGCATTAGGGCTGGCGTAGTAGGTATAATTGGTAATCGCCGCCCCATTTTTTGCATCCAGCAGATGATTGATAAAGTGCTCGGCGGTAGCCTTGCGCGGACTGCTGGCGGTAACGCAGATGCCATCCTGGTAGATCACGCTGCCTTCTTTGGGAATAATATAAGCCCAGGGACTTTCGCCACTGGCCTCGTCTATTGTTTTGGAAGCTGCCTGGGCCGCGTCACCATTCCAGGCATGCGAGATAACCACCTCGCCGGGAACCAGCAAACTTTCGTCGTAATCTTCACTGTTGAACGATTTAAAGAAAGGTTTTGCCTTCAAAATGACTTCTTTGGCTTCTTGCAGATGCGCCTCATCCATATCGTTAACCGAATATCCCAGATATTTCAGGGCCGCGCCAATCAGTTCACGCTGATCGTTGAGCACATTGATCCCCCCAGCTTCCTGCCATTTTTTGGCCTGCTCTGGGTCAAAGATGTAAGCCCAGCTATCGGGTGGCGTGTCCCCAAAAACATCCTTGCGATAGGCAATGCCGGTGCTGCCCCACTGGTAAGGCGCGCAATATTGGCTGCCCGGATCGTCGGGCGAGTCTAAAAATTTCGGGTCAATATTTTTGAGGTTGGGGATGTTATTGTGGTCAAGCTTGGCCACCAGGCCCAATTCAATCACCTGGGCTACGCCCTGACCGGAGGGAAAGATGACATCGTAGCCGGTAGCGCCCGCCTGAAGTTTGGCGATCAGGTCTTCGTTGCTGGCAAAGGTATCATAAATAATTTTGACGCCATAGGTTTCTTCATAATCTTTGATCACCTGTTCGTCAATGTAGTCAGCCCAGTTGAAAACGCTCAACTCTTTGTCCAGGCCGGCAGCAGCCCCTTCTGCGCTGGGAGCGGCGGCTTCTTCTGCGGGCTCGGCGGGAACGGCGGCTTCGGTGGGAGGGATGGATTCAGCCGGTGCTTCGGTGGGTGCAGCCGCTTCTTCCGGCTCGGTAGCAGGCTGCCCCCCACCGCCTGTCGTTGTAGCTGCCCCACACGCGGGTAGCACAACCAATGCCAACAAGAGAGCCAGCAGCATCCATTGATAGCTTTTCATGCATCTCCTCCTTCTGTTAAAAACCAACCAACTGTGGCTACAGTTTGTCCCCTCACTCCTCTGAAAATAGTAGACAGTAATCAGAAAGTGATTTTCATTGTCGTCGTCCCATAGGGACTGTCCGACTCCTTGATAATTAAAAATGGCGCAATTTGTAGTAGAATATAGGTAACTGCCCACCCCCATGTCATTTCGAGGCTGAAAGCCGAGAATTCTCCAAAATCGTTGTTTGCAAACCCGAATTTTGGAGATTTCTCGCTCCTAACGTCGCTCGAAATGACATAACGGAGTGGTTATGAATTTTAAATCAATCTCGCCGCTGCAAGAACTGGGCCAGCAGCACCAGCCCAATCGAGAAAACCAGCAACAACGTCGCCAAGGCGTTTAGATCGGGGGTGACGCCAAATTTCACCTTTGAGTAAACCAGGACCGGCAGGGTGGTTGAGCCGGGGCCGGAGACAAAAAAGGTAATCAAAAAGTCATCCAGGGAGAGCGTAAAGCCCATCAGCGCGCCGCTGATAATGGCCGGCATGAGCAAAGGAAAAGTCACGCGGCGAAAGGTTTGCCACTCGTCGGCGTACAGGTCGCGGGCGGCCTGTTCCATATTGGGGTCCATATCCACCAGGCGGGCGCGGACAATGGTCGCCACAAAAGAGATGGTAAAGGCGACGTGGGCAATGATAATTGTCGGCAAACCCAGCCCCCAGGTAATCCCAAACAGATTTTTGACCATATTAAAAACGATGATAAAGAAAAGCAGCGTGGCCAGGGCGATGACAATTTCTGGGATGATGATGGGCATGTACAGCACGGCGTCGAGCGGCAGCTTGAACGGAAACTGATGGCGCTCCATAGCCAGCGAAATCATCGTGCCGATAGCGGTAGACAGCAGGGTTGTCACAAAAGCAACGATGATGGTATTGGTAAACGCCGAAAGAATGGCCGGGTCGTTGGCTAATTCGGCATACCAGCGCAGGCTAAAGCCTTCCCAAATGGTGCCGCTCCGGCCGGCATTAAAGGAGAAAATGATGAGGACAAGGATAGGCGTATAGAAAAAAGCAAAAACCAGCAGCGCATTGGCCGTTAGCAGTTTTTGCCCCAAGGCCAGGCGCGAGGTCGTCCGGCTGCGTGTTGGTGCGGGTACGGCTACGGATGATGTACTCATTTTTCTTTAACCACCTCCCCAATTAAAGGATGAAGGCAGAAGGATGAAGGATGAAAATTTTCCGCCTTCATCCTTCATCCTTCTGCCTTCTCATGCTGATCGGCTGGCCCCAGAACGGAAATAAATCATGGTTGCACCCAACACCAAGGTCATCAGGCCAATCCCCATGGCTGAACCAAAAGGCCAATCCCGCACGGTTAAAAATTGTTGTTGCAGCACATTGCCAATCAAAAAAGTATTGCCGCCGCCCATCAAATCGGGCGTGATAAAATCGCCCAGGGCGGGAATGAAGGTGATAATCGAAGCAGCCACCACCCCTGGCATGGTCAGCGGCAAGATAACCCGCAAAAATACCCGCAGACCGTCAGCGCCTAAATCCTGGGCCGCCTGCACATAATTAAAATCCAACTGCTCAATCGAGGCGTACAGCGGCAAAACCGCAAAAGGCAGGTAGCCGTAGAGCATACCCAGCCTGATGGCCGTGGGCGTAAAGAGAATTTGAATTGGCTCACTGATAATGCCCAGGTTAACCAGCCAGGTATTAATCAGCCCCGTATCGCGGATGATAAACATCAGGGCATAGGTTCGGATCAGAAAATTGGTCCAAAACGGCACCATTACCAGAAAAATGAGCATTTTTTGGCGCTGGGGCGTTTGACGGGCGATATAAAAAGCAAACGGATAGGCCAGCAGAAGACACAGCACGGTATTGACCGCCGCCAATCCCAGCGAGCGCAGAAAAATAAAAAGATAGGGCGAGTCGGGGTTGAAGAGGCGGGCATAATTATTGAGATTGAACTCCAGTTCAACCACCCCCAGCAGCGAGCGCTTGCTAAAGCTGACCACCAACACGATCAACAGGGGGATCACAAAAAAAACAGTCAGCCAAAAAACACCTGGGGTTAACAGGATGGGTAATATGCCTTTGCTTTGCCGGCCTGATGCTTGCATTTGAAGCTCCTTCTGTATGACCACCGACCGCTGACCGCCGCCGGGTTTCATTGCGGCGGTCGGCGGTCTACCGTCGGCGGTCGCGTTAGCTGGTCAAAACCATGGCGCTGTCGGTGGGCCAGGAGAGGTAAACGCGGTCGCCTCGCTGAAAGGGGTGAGCGCCGCCATCCATAATACCACCAACGTTTTGAACCCGGGCCACCACATCTTGCTTCCCGCCAATGCGGGCGCGGTAGCGGGTATCGGTACCGATGTAAACCGCTTCTTCCACGATAGCCGGGACACTGATTCCCTGGTCGGACGGGGTTTCATGCAGCGAAATCTTTTCGGGCCGGACGGCAACTGTAATTGTCTGACCGGCGCTAAGACCCTCGGCAGCGCGAGCCAACACATGCACCCCGGCATCCAGGGCCACCGTAGTTTTCACCGGATCAACCTCCAGCACCCGGCCTTCCATAAAGTTGGTTTCACCGATAAAATCGGCCACAAAGCGATTGCGCGGGCGCTCATAAATTTCTATCGGCGTGCCCACCTGCTGCACCACCCCTTCATTCATGACCGCAATGCGATCCGACATCGTGATCGCCTCTTCCTGGTCGTGGGTGACAAAGATAAAGGTAATCCCCACCTGATGTTGCAGCTCCTTCAATTCCAACTGCATGGCTTTCCGCAGCTTCAAATCCAGGGCGCTGAGCGGCTCATCCAGCAGCAGCACCTGCGGCCGGTTGACCAGGGCGCGGGCCAGGGCGATGCGCTGCTGCTGCCCGCCCGAAAGCTGGCGCGGTTTACGTTCCGCCAGTTGGGGCAGCCGGACCATTTCCAGGGCTTCTTTGACCCGGCTGTTGATTTCGGGGCGGGGCACTTTTTGCATTTCCAGACCAAAGGAAACATTTTCGGCTACAGACATGTGGGGAAAGAGGGCGTAATTCTGAAAAACGGTATTGACCGGGCGTTTATAAGGGGGCGTTTCGCCCATGGGCTTGCCGCGAATCAACACGTCGCCTTCGCTGGGCAGCTCAAACCCGGCAATCATACGTAAGCAGGTAGTTTTGCCGCAACCACTGGGGCCTAGCAGTGAAAAGAATTCACCGTCCTTGATCTCAAGAGAGACTTGATTGACGGCTACAAAATCACCAAATCTTTTGGTGACATTTGCCAGTTCAACGTCAATGGTGGACACAAAATGGTTCCTCCTTTCGGATCAATGGATATGAAATTGGCGAAGGTTATATTTTTGGGCAGAGGCTTCAGTCTACATCTTGATTGCAGCACAGATCAATGACGGCGACAAGATTGGAATAGTATAGTCAAAAGCCATAAAACCGTCAACTTGACAGAAGTCACAGGAGTGTTCACGAGTCGGGGGCACGCCACTGATGGTGAAAATTGTTCGTAGTGACGACTTTAGTCGTCCGGGCTGTCCGGCGACTGAAGTCGCTATTACAACAAGTTATTTTCAAGGGAAGAGGACCCGGTCATGATCACCAATTATTGATCTTTACGCTCCATCCAAAACCCGGCGCACTTTGGCGCTCAAGGCCAGCGGGGTGAAAGGTTTTTGTAAAAAGTGAACCTCTGAGGTTAAGACGCCGTGATGAACCATGGCGTCGTCGGTATAGCCCGACATATAAATCACTTTCATCCCCGGATGGAATGACTCCAATCGTTCGGCCAGTTCGCGGCCGGTCAGGCCACCCGGCATAATCAAATCGGTTAACAGCAGGTGGACCGGCCGGTGCTGTTGGGCCAGCCGCAGTGCGGCCTGACCATGTTCCGCTTCCAACACAGTATATCCATTCAACTCAAGAACCTCGCGGGCCAGGGTACGAACTATAGTTTCATCTTCCACCAACAATACGGTCTCAACGCCGCCGGCAACCGCTGTCAAATCGGCGGGCTGCTCAAGCGGTTGTACTGCTTTATCCAGGCGCGGCAGGTAAATCTTAAAGGTGGTTCCCCGCTCCACTTCACTGTAAACCCAAATATGGCCCCCACTTTGTTTAACAATTCCATAAACGGTAGCCAGGCCCAGCCCGGTTCCCCGACCCTGCTCTTTGGTGGTAAAAAACGGTTCAAAGATGCGAGCCTTGGTGGCGGCATCCATACCCACTCCGGTATCGCTGACAGCCAGCATCACATACCGGCCCGGTTTCACCTCGGCGTGCTGGCTGGTATAGGTCTCGTCCAGTTCCACATTAGCCGTTTCGATAATAAGTTTGCCGCCGCGCGGCATGGCGTCGCGGGCGTTCACCCCCAAGTTTAGAATAATCTGCTCAATTTGTCCGGGGTCAGCCTTAACCTCGCCCAGATCCGGCCTTAACTGGCTAATCAGGTCAATATCCTCGCCGATTAAACGGCGCAGCATCTTTTCGGCCTGGGCGATCGCCTCGTTAAGGTTCAAAATTTTGGGCTGGAGGACCTGCTTGCGGCTAAAGGCCAGTAACTGCTGGGTCAGCCCGGCCGCCCGATCTCCAGCTCTGGCAATTTCCTCGACATGTTTACGCAGCGGGCTGGCCGCGTCAAGGTGGCGGTTCAACAAAAGTTCGCTGTAACCATTGATTACCACTAATAAATTGTTAAAATCGTGGGCCACCCCGCCCGACAGGCGGCCAATGGCCTCCATTTTTTGAGACTGGCGGTACTGCTCTTCCAATTGCAGCTCGCGGGTTACATCCCGCTGAACGCCGATATAATTGACAATGGCCCCGCTGTCGTTGCGCACCGGGGTGACAGTGACTTCCTCGGGGTACAGGCTGCCATCTTTCTTTTTGTTGATAAAGCGTCCCTGCCACACCTGCCCAGCCGTAATGGTAGTCCATAACTCCTGGTAAAAGGCCGGTTCGTGCCGGCCGCTTTTAACCAGACGCATGGTTTGGCCCATAGCTTCGGCCCGGCTGTAGCCGGTGACGCGCTCAAAGGCAGGGTTGACATAGAGAATGACGCCTTGTGTATTGGTGATGATCACGCTCTCGCCGACCTGCTCAATGGCAGCGCTCAAACGCTGCTGAGTTTGGGTCATGCGGGCGCGAGCCAGCGCCCCGGCCACTTGGTCGGCCACGCTCCAGGCCAGGTTGATTTCTTCGGTCGAGAAGTGCCGGGGCTGACTGCCGCATAAATTCAAGCTGCCGATGATATTTCGGTCTACCATCAGCGGCAAAATCAGCAGTGAGTCTACGCTATGTTGGCGAGCCAGTTCATGAAAGGGGGCCAGGTGGGGGTCCTGTCCTATATCGGCTACCACAAACGGCCCCTGATGGCTGAACAGATAAGTGACCGGGGGGTTGCGTTCGACCCGAAAGCGCCAGTTCAATGCGCTTTGCCCGGCCCCGGCTGTAGCTTCAGCGACGATCACAGCCTCAGCATTCTCTCGCTCAAACAGCATGGCATTCACCCGGGGCAGATCGAACGCCTGGACCAGTTCTCGGCAGACGACTTCGAGAAAAATCTCCGGCTCCCCGTTCAAGGCCGAGGCGGCAATAACCTGATTGAGCAGCGCCAGTTCGCGATTGCGCTGCTGAATTTCGGCCTGAGCCTGGCGGCGGGCGGTAATATCCTGAACAATCGCAATGAAATATTGCGGTTCGCCGGCTGCGTCGCGCACCAGCGAAGCGGTCAGGTTAACCCAGATAACCCGGCCCTCTTTGTGCAGATAACGCTTCTCCCGCGAATAAGTTTGCAGTTCACCCGCCAGCGCCCGGTTGATGTAATCGAGGTCGCCGGCATGGTCATCGGGATGGGTAATCTGCTGAACAGTACCTTGCAATAATTCTTGAGGGCTGTAGCCCACAATATCGCTCAGTTTTTGATTGACCCGCAGCCAGCGCCCGTCGGGGGCAACATGGGCCATGCCCACAAAAGCCTGGTCGAAGGTAGCCCGGAAATATTCGGCGCTTTCCCACAGAGCGGCCTTGGCCCGCTTGCGCTCGATAGCGTAGCGGATGGCGCGGGCCAACCCGTTCCCCTCAACCTGCCCTTTGACCAGGTAATCCTGCGCCCCGGCCTGCAAGGCTTTCAAGCCCAGTTCCTCATCGGCCAGGCCGGTCAAGACCACGATAGGTATTTGGGGCGCCTGCTGGCGCAGCTTAACCAGGGTATCCAAACCCTGGCTGTCGGGTAGGCCCAGGTCTAACAAAATAACATCAACCTTTTCCTGGCTCAAATAGGGCCTGGCGCCGGCCAGTTGGGCCACATCGCTTAACTGAAAAGAGGCCAGCCGAACCTCGGCCAGGGCCTCTCTCAGCAGCAGCACGTCGGTCGGGTTATCTTCGACCAACAACACGCGAATGGATGGAGTTGTCATTTTCCTGTCCTCAACGGCAAGGTGACTACGCTGAACCAAAAATGTTCAATCGAGTGAACCACCTCGACAAATTTGGTAAAATCTACCGGCTTGGTGATATAGCAGTTGGCGTGCAAATCATAGGATTTGAGCACATCCTCTTCGGCCTGAGAGGTGGTCAAAACCACCACCGGAATAAATTTCAACGCCTCATCACTTTTTAATTCGGCCAGCACTTCGCGCCCGCTTTTTTTGGGCAGGTTCAAATCCAGCAGAATCAAATCGGGCCGGGGCGTCTGGGTATACGGTTCCTGCCGCCGCAAAAAGGCCAGGGCCGCTACTCCGTCCTCAACTACATGAAGTTTGTTCAGCAGCCTGGCCTGCTCAAAGGCTTCCTGGGTAATCAGGATATCGGTCGGGCTATCTTCGACCAGCAAGATTTCAATGGGTTTTAGTTCTGTTTCTCTCATTGGATTACCTTTCTGGAAAATAGCACACTGACTTCTGATTACTGCTGATTGCTCCCCCGCTCAGGCAGCGTAAAGTAGAAGGTAGACCCCCGGCCGGGTTCCGACTCTACCCAAATACGCCCGCCGTGGCGCTCGACAATTTTTTTGCACAGAGCTAGGCCGATGCCGGTGCCGGGGTACTCGCGGCGGGTGTGCAGCCGTTGAAAAACGCCAAAAATACGCTCATAATATTCCGCTTCCAGCCCAATGCCGTTATCGGCCACGGCAAAGAGCCATTGACCTTTTTGCTGCTCTGCTTTGATCCGAATTTCCGGGGTCTGCTCGCCCCGAAATTTGATCGCGTTGGCGATCAAGTTCTGGAACAGTTGGGTCAGTTGGGTCCGGTCGGCCACCACAGTGGGCAGGTGGTCGTGGGTAATCACAGCGCCACTTTCCCGGATGGCGACGGTCAGATTAGCCAGGGCATCGGCCAACGCGGCAGTGCTGTCAACCGGCTGGAAGGGCTGGCCGCGAGTCCCCACCCTGGAATAGGCCAGCAGATCGTTGATCAGGGTTTGCATGCGGGTCGCTCCTTCGACGGCATGGCGGATGAACTCGTCGGCCCGTTCGTCGAGCTGGCCGCCATAGCGCTTTTGTAAAAGCTGCACGGCGCCGGCCACCGCCCGCAGCGGCTCCTGCAAATCGTGCGAGGCGATGTAAGCAAACTGCTCCAGGTCGGCGTTGGAGCGTTTCAGTTCTTCCATCGTCCGAACCAAGTCTGCTTCGGCCCGTTTGCGTTCGGTGATATCCACAAACTCCGAGAGAACATATTTTTCTCCACCCTGTTCAATGATATTCGCGTAAACGATGGCCCAACCGACGGCCCCTGATTTTGTTTTGTAGGCAAATTCAAAATTGTCCAGCCGGCCCTCGCTTGAAAACTTTTCAAAAGCCTTTTGACGTTCACTTGGGTCTGCCCAAAAATCAATATCGGCTGCACGCTTTCCAACAATTTCTGTTTTGGGGTAGCCAAAAAGTTTTTCACACGCCGGGTTAATATCTACAATCTTTTCCGCTAATTTTGCCAGGGAATAGGCCACCGGGCTTAAATCGAACAACATCTGAAATAGTTCTTGAGACTCGCGCAGTTTTTCATCGGCCTGTTTGCGCTCGGTGATGTCGAGCACAATTCCCCCGGCTATTTGGCGCGAATCTCCGTTGAGGTGGTTCCGAAAACGCCCGGCCACCCAAATCCAGCGCATCTCGCCGTCGCAGCGGCGAATACGGCACTCGATACTCCAATCGCTTTTGGCAGCAATGGCCTGGCCGATGGCGCGCTCCACCTTGGCCCGGTCTTCGGGGATAACATGGCTCAGAAACTTCTCAAAGGTCCAGTCTGGTAGCGGCGGCTGATAACCAAAGATGCGGGCATGCTGCAATGAACGATAGGCAGTATGATCTGTCAGATTGAACTCCCATGACCCCATCTGGCTGACTTCCAAGGCAAAGGCCAGGCGTTCCTCATTTTCACGCAAGGCTTCTTCAGTGCGTTTGTATTCACTAATATCCCGGCCATAAAGGTTAACATAATCATCGGACTGAATAGGCGCAATTAAAATTGAATAGACCCATTCACCGCAGGTCACCTCTACGGCACGCCGAGTCTGAGTAGCCGCGGCTGTGGCAATATGATCCTGCCAATCCGGGGGAAGGCGCTCGCCCGGTTGGCAACGCCATGATTCTAGCAGGGGGGCGCTGGCAGCATTGGCGTAAAGCAGCCGGCCGTCCAGCCTGACCCGCAAAACGGGGTTGGGGTTCTCGGCAGGAAAACGAGCCAGGGATTGAATTTCTTGTTTTGCTTGCTTGCGCTCGGTAACATCATGAATAATAGAATACAAGAGCGTTTTACCCTGAAACTGGATCGGGCCGCTGTAAACTTCCACCTGGCGCACTTCGCCGTTGGCCAGGCGATGGGGGAAGAAAAATTGGCGGCGCTGTTCCTGCCTGGCCCGTTCCATTTCGGCAAAGGCTTGCTCGGGCGTGAGTTGGTTAATATCGGTAATTTTTAGACGGGTTATTTCGGGGTAGGTGTAGCCATAAAAGGCGCAGGCAGCCAGGTTGGCGTCAACAATCGCCCCGGTCTCCGGCTCAATAAGGAGCATCACCGAATGATTGTTTTGGAACAGGCTGCGGTAGCGGGCCTCACTTTCACGCAGCCCGGCATTGCGCCGCCGAATCAGCCAGTACAAAAGCAGGGCCGTGATAATAATAAAGCCCCACCCTTTAAAGAGGCTGATCCGGCTGAGCAGCACCGGATCGCGGGTTAATAGCAGCAGTAATTGATCGGAGAATAAAATCCACAGGCTGCCCAGGAGCAGGTACAATCCAGCAATTTTGATGGCATTTCGATCTTGAGGAACAGACTCAAAGAAAGGTGGGCGGTCGTTCATGGCAACCTCCATCGGTTAACGCCCAAAAGTAGGCCCGCGCTCTCTATAAAATTACTTTAACGGTTTATGGATACTTTGTCAAGGTAAAACTATTTACAACTTGGATAAAATCGGCTAAAATAAACGCCTCCAATGCTGTTTCTATTTCGAGGTTGAGGTTCTTGGAAATCCATTTGACCCTGCACGGGATTCTCAGAGATTACCTGCCGCGCCCGGCCAAAGGCAAAACTACGCTCACCTTGCCGGACGGCGCTACGATTGAAGATGTCTGCGAACAGCTCAAGATCAAACAGACTGTCTCGGCGGCGGTGGGCGGCGTTCAGGTAGAAAACAACCACGTGTTGCAAGACGGCGACGAGGTGCAGATGTTTCGCATGATTGGGGGGGGATGAGACGTGGTGCGTGGTGCGTTTATTTTACGCACCACGTACCACGTACAGTCATTACGTTTTGTTGGAATTTACGTATTTTCAAAGGAGAAATGTTATGCCAACTGGATACAACGGAAAGATTTTGCATGTTAATCTGACCACAGGGGAGTTGACCGTCGAGGAGCCGCCGGAGAGCTTTTACCGCAAATACATGGGCGGCAGCGCGCTCAACATGCACTATTTGCTCAAAGAGATGCCTGCCGGAGCCGACCCGCTGGGACCGGACAATATTCTGGCCCTGTCGGTGGGCGTAACCACCGGCGCGGCGGTATCGGGCCAGAGCCGCATGACCGCTACGGCCAAAAGTCCGCTGACCGGGGCCATTGGCGACGCCCAATGCGGCGGCTTCTTTCCGGCGGAAATGAAATTTGCCGGGTTTGATGCTTTTATCATCAAAGGCAAAGCCGCTAAGCCGGTTTACCTGTGGGTCAACGACGGCCACTATGAACTGCGTGACGCCAGCCACTTGTGGGGCAAAATCACCGGCGAAGTCGAAGCGATACTGAAAAAAGAGTTGGGCGACAAAGATATCGAAGTAGCCCAGGTAGGCCCGGCGGGCGAGCAGGGCGTGCGCTTCGCTTCCATTATCAATATGAGCAACCGGGCCAACGGCCGCACCGGCATGGGCGCGGTTATGGGCAGCAAAAATCTCAAAGCGGTCGTCGTCCGCGGCAAAGAAGGCAAAAAGAAATTTACCGTAGCCAACAAGAAGGGACTCAATGACCTGGCCCGCCTGGGCGCAAAAATGTTCCCCACCTCCGATGTGGCCGGCCTGGGCAAATACGGTACCGCCGAAACCACCGGGGCGCAGCAGTCGGTGGGCATGCTGCCCTCGTACAACTTCAACAGCGGCGTCTTCGACAACTGGGAAAAGATTGACGGCCCAACCATGTACGACACCATTCTGCTGGGGGCCAACGAGGACAAGCAGGATTTGAAGGGCCGCGACACCTGCTACAGTTGCACCATTCGCTGCAAACGAGTGGTCGAGATTACCGAAGGCCCTTACAAGGTTGACCCCCATTACGGCGGGCCGGAGTACGAAACCACCTCTACTTTTGGCAACTACTGCGGCATTGACGATTTGGCGGCCATCTCTTACGCCAACCAGATTTGCAACCAGTACGGCATGGATACCATCTCTTGCGGGGCAACCATCGCCTGGGCCATGGAATGTTTTGAAAACGGCCTCATCACCCCTGAAGATACCGGCGGCATCGAGCTAAAATTTGGCAACGCCGAGGCGATGGTCAAAATGACCGAGATGATCGCCAAAGGTGAAGGTTTTGGTCAAATCTTGGGGATGGGGTCGGCGGCGGCGGCCAAAGCGATTGGCCGTGGCACGGAGGAGTTTCTCATCACCAGCAAAGGCCAGGAAGCCCCGGCCCATATGCCGCAAATGAAGCGCAGCCTGGCTTTGATTTACGCTGTCAACCCCTTTGGCGCAGACCACCAGAGCAGCGAGCACGACCCAGTCTACGAGGAAAAAGTGGCCTACCCGGAGCGGTTGGGCGCATTGGGCCTGACCGAAGCGCAGCCGGTGCGCTCGCTGACCCCGGAAAAGGTTCGTTTTGCCCGCGAAACCCAATATTTCTACAGCCTGATGGACAGCGTCAATGTCTGCCAGTTTGTCTACGGCCCGGCCTGGCAGCTTTACGGCCCAGAAGATTTGCTGCAAATGATTCAGGCCGTGACCGGCTGGGATGTGACCATGGAGGAGCTGCAAGAGGTGGGCGAGCGGCGGCTGAACATGCTGCGGGCCTTCAACGCCCGCGAAGGCATTGACCGGGAGCACGACAAGCTGGCCGAAAAGATGTTCAAAAAGGCCCTCAAAGGCGGCCCCAGCGACGGCATCGCCGTAGACCGCGCCCAATTCGAAGCCGCCCTGGACGAATATTATCGCCAGAACGACTGGGATGTTGAAACCGGCGCACCCACCCGCCACAAGCTGGAAGCATTGGAACTGGGCTGGGTGGCGGATCAACTCAGAGTGTGATATCCCCTACCAATTTTCCACACAGGTTGTTAGCAACACAACCTGTGTGGAGGTGATAGCAGTTAGAATCGCAATCCAATATCATTATGGCATATAAATGGCAAACTATCGGAGAGTTGTGTATTCAAGATCGCACCATAGTCACACCCGACTCACCTCTCGCTCAAGGTTTACCGTTTTTAGGTTTGGAGCATATCGAAAGCGTCACGGGTAGAATACTCCGGGAAAGTGTATCTTATTCAAACGAAGGCAACGGCACATCTTTTCTGTTTGATCCTCGCCATGTGCTTTACAGTAAACTTCGCCCCTATTTAAACAAAGTGGCCTTACCTGATTTTAGAGGCCGCTGCACCACAGAACTCATCCCTTTGCTGCCGAAAAGTGGGATTTCACGAGATTTTCTGGCCTGGCTGCTCAGAAGGCCGCAAACTGTTCAAGCAGCCATGCAAGAACAAACCGGAGCGCGGATGCCGCGAGCCAATATGAGGCATATTTTAGCGCAGCCGGTTTTAGTTCCAGACTCTTTTGAAGAACAACAACGCTTAGCCGATGAAATGACTGAACGCATGAATTTAATCATTAAAACAAAGCAGGCCTGTCAAGAGCAGTTGGAACTTTTAGATATTTACACCCAGAAAGCCTTAACCGAATTTCCTCATTTACTCTGAAAATCTTATTGCCGATTAATTGAATGCACATGAGCGAAACTATAAACATTTACGAAGTGGGGCATAAAATCGCTCAAGGCGAAGCTTCGATTGACGAGATTACCCTGTTCATAAATTCGCTTTTACCTGAAGCCGTAAACAAAGTCAACTCGTTGTTTGCGCCGCGTCAATTGGCAAAACGCGATAGAACTATTGAACCACTTCCCACCGGCAAACGGCAACTTTCGTCATATCGAACCAGAATCGGAACGATGCTTGAATATGCGCTAAGCAAGCATATGGACGATCTGATTCTAAAAATGTTTGGTATTGATCTGAGATTGACCTTTGCCGTAGCTCATGAATATCCTGACTTTTTTGTTCGAGATGCGGTACTTGGGAAACGAGTCCAAATTGAGATGAAGGCAGTAGACGCCGACTCTGATGAACAGTCAGCCCGTTTTGAAGTGCTTAGTAGTCTTATCAACGCCGAAGAAGATTTAGTGGTTTTGGTGGGTTGGGCCTGGCGGAACAATGTTCTTGATAACGGTACTCCTTACGAGTATCCAGAGATTTTCTCTTACGTAGTTGTTCCGGCCATTGAATTGGCCCAAGAACGGGATACCAGCGTTGTTTTACGGGGTGGGCGAGTTGATGAAAATGGTATTTTTGTCCCGAGCAAGAAACAACCGGGCGAACTCACCCCAGACCCGCATAATGCGGGAAAAATCTTGCGACTGGTTCATCAATCGCGTAAAGTTGATTTGTTTAAGTTATCTGCCCATATTCAGGCGTATTTGCAATTTGTCGAGTCGGTTTCAAGTCGGGCCAAGAAACAAAGGTTAAAAAATAGGACTAAACAAGCCAATCAAACGAATAGTATCCTCAAGTCAGATGAGACAGAATAAACAGGCTAAAGGCAAAGTCTTTCTAACTCAACAATCTTTAAATCGGGCCATCAAGAACATTTGTGACGTATTACGCCGCTCAAATTGTGCCGGAGCCATGCAATATATCCCTGAACTTACGTGGATGTTGTTTCTCCGTATTCTCGATGAGCAGGAAACGCTAGAAGCAGAAAATAGAAGCTTGGACAAAATTTTTTCCTTCTCGATTGAGCCTCCTTATCGCTGGCAAGATTGGGCTGCTCCTTACGAAATATCTCTATTTCATGACCCCTATTTTCACAAACCGCAGGGCTGGAAACGGCGCGAATTGGAAGATAAGGGTGAAGGCGCTCTTTTGGATTTTATTAACAGTGAGCTTTTTCCTTATCTAAAAAGCCTCGGCGCACACGGCGACGCAACTCCAAGACAAAAAGTAATTAGTGAAATCATTGCTAATATTGGGCTTACGCGAATTGATACAGAATATAATTTACTGGATGTCCTCAATCAAGTTCATCAAATCAGTTTGAGAAATATAGACCCTACTCATATTTTTCCTCTATCTCAACTTTATGAAGGTTTATTGCTACGGATGGGGCAAAAATCCAATGATGGAGGCCAATTTTTTACCCCACGCGAAATTGTTCGGGTGATGGTCAATGTGATTGACCCTAAACCCGGAGAAACTATTTATGATCCTTGTTGCGGCACAGGCGGTTTTTTAGCCCAGGCTTATGAACACATCCATCAGGATCCAGAAACTTGTGCTTCACATTCAGCCCCCGAATACTCCAGTAAAAATTGCAGTTTTTATGGTCGTGAAAAAGAAAATCTCGTTTATCCTATCGCTCTGGCAAATTTGATTTTGCACGGCCTTGATGAGCCCCATTTATGGCATGGCAATACCTTGACAGGGCAAGAGTTTTATGGGGGCTTATTCCAAGATGCTCCTTCACAGTTTGATGTGATTCTGACGAATCCGCCCTTTGGAGGAAAAGAAAGCAAACAGGCACAAGCGCAATTCTCTTATAAATCCAGTTCAACCCAACTGCTTTTTCTACAACACGTCATTGATAGTTTAAAGCCTCAGGGGCGTTGTGGTATAGTCGTTGATGAGGGGATTTTGTTTCGCACCAATGACACAGCCTTTGGGCAAACCAAACGAAAGCTACTGGAAACCTGCAATCTCTGGTGTATTGTGAGCTTGCCCATAGGAACTTTTACCAATGCCGGCGCTTCTATAAAAACTAATATTCTCTTTTTTACCAAAGGGCAGCCTACAAAAAAAATTTGGTATTATGATCTATCCGACGTTAAGATAGGCAAAAATACTCCACTAACTTTCGAGCATTTCCGCGAATTTTTCCAACTACTCCCCCAATTTGCAGAAAGTGAAAGAAGTTGGTCTGTAACTCGCAACCAAATTGAAGAAAATGGTTATGACCTCAAAGCAGTCAATCCAAATTTTCAAATCTATCAAGACACCCGAAGCCTGGGAGACTTATTGAGGTTAATAGAAGAAAGAAACAGAGAAATACAAGATAACTTACATACCCTGAGCCTATATTCAAAAGATTAAGCAGCATAGAAGCTAAAAAAGAGGTAAGACATGATCCTAACAACGGTTAAGAACGAAAACGAAAATGAGGCGAGGAGGCGAGGGCACGAGGAGGCGAAAAACTTCCTCGCCTCCTCGCCTCACGCATCATCGCATCTTTATTTCCCAAGGAGTCACCTTTCATGAAACCCATGTACCTTAACGGCAAATGGGTCGAAGCCGGCGACGGTGAAACGATTGCGGTCTTCAACCCGGCCACCGAAGAAATCATTGACCATGTGCCCAACGGCAGCGCCGCAGACACGCTCAAAGCCATTGCGGCGGCCAAACACGCCTTCAGCCAATGGCGCTGGACCTCGGCCCTGGAACGGAGCGAAATGCTGCAAGAGGCTGCCCGCAAGCTGCGCGAGCGCTTTGACGAAGTGGTGGAACTGCTGACCCTGGAAGAAGGCAAGGCCATCTGCGAAAATGAGGAAGAGGTCGAGTGGACCATCGGCACGCTGGAATATTACGCCGGGATGATCCGCAACCAGCGCGGGCGGGTGCTGCCGCCGGCCGAGCGGTCGCAGTTCAACTTTATTATCAAGGAACCCTACGGCGTGGTCGCCTGTATTGTGCCTTTCAACTTCCCGCTGCTGCTGATGATCTGGAAGGTCGCCCCGGCTGTGGCCGCCGGCAATACAGTTATCATCAAACCGTCGGACCATACCCCCCTGTCAACCCTGCGCCTGGCCGAAATTGTTTTTGACCACTTCCCGCCGGGCGTGATTAATGTCCTCACCGGGCGCGGCGAGCGGGTGGGCGATGTACTGGTCGAACACCCCGATGTGCCGGTCATTGCCTTCACCGGCTCGACGGCCATCGGGCAGCGGATTGCCGGGCTGGCCAGCAAACGCATCAAGCGGCTGCACCTGGAACTGGGCGGCAAAGATCCTTTTGTCATCGCCCCCGACGCCGACATCGAAACGGCGGTAGAGGCGGTGGCCTATGCTGCGCTGATTAACGCCGGGCAGGTCTGCACCTCTACCGAGCGAGTCTATGTGCCGCAGGAAATGGGCGAAACCTTTGCCGGGGCCATAAGCGACTTTGTAGCCGGGCTGCGTCTGGGGCCGGGTCTCGACCGCCAGACCGATATGGGGCCGCTGGCTGCGCCGGCCTATCGGGAAAAGGTAGCGGGCCACGTAGCCGACGCCGTAGCCAAAGGGGCCAAAGTCTTGACCGGCGGCCAAGCGCCGGAAAAGTTGGCGCGAGGCTGGTTTTACGAGCCGACAGTCTTGGTCAATGTCAACCACTCGATGAAGATTATGCGCGAGGAAACCTTTGGCCCGACCATCCCGATTATGACCTACCGCACTTTTGATGAAGCCATCGAGTTAGCCAACGACAGCGACTATGGCCTGGGGGCGGTCATCCGCACCAATGATCCTCGTTTAGCTAAGCGCTTTTTTGAAGAAGTCCGCGCCGGAACTGTCTGGATCAACGATCCGCTGACCGATAACTATGCCGGGCCTTTCGGCGGGATGAAAATGAGCGGCAATGCCCGCGAGTTGGGCGAAGAGGGGCTGGAGAGCTTTTTGGAAACCAAGCACGTCCACTGGGATTTTAGCGACGAGCCAAAGCCGTTCTGGTTTCCCTACGGGCGAGAATAGACGTCGAAACCGGACAGATAAAACAAAAACAGCCTGTTGAAATGAATTTCAACAGGCTGTTTTTGTTTACATAAACCCTTATTCTTGATCTAAATTTTTTCCTTGCAGTCGGGCCAGTTCTGCCCGTAGCCGGGCCACCTCGGCTTCGGCGGCATCGGCTCGGTGAGCTTCGGCTTGAGCGCGTTCTGCTTCCGCTTGAGCGCGTTCTGCTTCCATTCGAGCGCGTTCTGCTTCCATATAGGCCAGATCAACGGCTTCATCCAGGGTTGGAACAGCCTCGCCGGTGGTTGGGTCAATCACCCGCAGAAAATTCCCTTCGGGCTGTAGGATTACATCTAATTCCTGGCTGCGCAGCGTCCCATCCGGCAGAAGAGCCATGGGTTGATAATACTCCCCTCTTAACGAGAAAGCCTGGAAACGGGGTGAAAGGTATTCATCCAGCGGATCAAAAAGAATATATTCCTGGACGCCCAGCATTTCGTACAGGGCGCGCTTCGTGCCCAAGTCTTCCAGGCGGGTGCTGCGCGAGGTGATCTCAAAGATGGCGCAGGGCGCTACCTTTTCCTCCCACAGTTTGTAGACTCGCCGATTATGCCGGGGAATCCCTTTGACCACAAAAACGTCGGGCGATCTAAATGCGGCCGGGTTGCCCTCTTCAAAATAAAAGAGCATATTAGCGGCAACATAGATTTGTTCAGCCTGACGAAAAACATAGCGCAGCGCCTGGCGCAAATAGAGAATAACTGTGATGTGAAAATCAGTCTCTCCGATGGGTTGTCCGTCCGATTCAGGATAGTGAATAACCGCAGCGGCGGGCGCCGGCCTGGCAAGCTCAATTGTCTTTTCCATATTTGCTTACCTCACACCCGCTTCTAATGATTTGCCAACTATTGTAGCACAGAATACCTGATTCTACGAATAATTCCCTGACCGGCCAATCGCTCAGGTTCCCCAACCCTATTCCTGAGCGGCAATCCGCCGGTCGCGCTCCTGCTGGATACGTGGCAGGTCAAGCAGGGTGATGACGCCGGAATCATACTCAACCAGACCGCGTTTGCGCCAGTCTTGTAAGATACTGTTGATCCAGCCCCGACGCGCCCCAACCAGCGAGGCCAGGTCGGTCTGGTTGAGGCCCAGGTCCAATATAGAGCGCCGGCCTTCTTCTTCGATCTGGCCGAACTCGTCATTGTAGAGCAGTAACAAGTGCAGTAGCCGGCCTGCCGCGTCGAGTTGGGCAATGGTTTGCGCGTACATGCTAGTCCAGCGGGCTTTGCCGACCAGTTGCTTGCACATCGCCAGGGCCAGGCCGGGGGTCTGTTCCAGGTGACGCAAAAATTTAGCCTGAGATATGGCTAACAGAGTACAGGCGCTAATAGCCTTGGCCGTGGCCGAGCGGGGCTGGCCGTCTATAATGGCAAACTCGCCCAACAGGTGGCGACGGAAAAGCAGGACAATTGTCGTTTCGTCGCCGCGGGGGCTGAGCAGAAAAACACGAATTTTGCCCCGCAGTACCAGGTACAAATCCTGGCTTTGATCCCCCTGATGAAAAATAATTTCACCAGGCCGATATTCCCTGGCCCGGAAATCATGGGCCAGCGCCCTCAGATTTTCTTCACTCAACGTTGCAAAAAGAGGCACCCCACGTAAAAAGGTCAGATGGTGTGCCAGGATTTCGGCAGGAGGCGCAGGCATGGTAGCTCCTTTCACCGGGCGTATCCATTAAATGACAGGCCGCTGTCTGGTAGAAGACAGTCCCCCTTGAAAATTGGGGGTATAATGTATCCGGTTTTCCTTGCCTAAAAACAGCCAACCCTTATCCCTATTATGAGTGGTTTTAGCAGGTTTGGCAAGGGGTTTTACCATAATTCTGTAAGGCAGGCTCGCATGGATATGTTTAGCTGGTTGCTGCTCGGCCATCTATTGGGGGATTGGTTATTACAAAATGATTGGATGGCGCGGGGTAAACGGCAGGGCTTGATCACCCTGGCCGGGATGGCTCATTTTATCACCTACACGATCATAATTTTAATCATGGTCTGGCTCTATAACCAGCGCTCGTTGAACTTGGGCCTGGCTGTGGCCGTGGGGGGCATTGTTTTTGTGTCGCACTGGTTGATAGATGCTACGAATTTAGTCCAGGGCTGGATGCGCTTTTACGGCCAAAGCGACCGCGAGCTGATGCGGATTATGGTTGACCAGACCTTACATCTGCTCATGTTGGGCCTGCTGACCCTTTTTCCGCTGGTGCGATGGTAGCCCTTCTGATGGGTTGACCGTTTAGTCGAGGTAAAAACAGCCACGAATTTCACGAATTAACGCCAATTTTTTACATCCTTTCGTGAAAATTCGTGTCATTCGTAGCTAAAAATATCCCCCAATGTTTCACCAGAGGCTATCTGGTTTTAAAGGTAGTTACAAGTTCCTTCGTCAACTCCAGGTATTTGTCCCCGTACTGGACGCTTGGCTCGACGTAGGTCCCTTCCACCCACTCGTTAAAACTACTCAGCAGCAGCCAATCCGGGTTGCTGGCCAGGGCAGCATCAAAGGTGGCCCGGAACAACGCTCCATCCTCGCGGTCACGACGGTGGGGGGTATTCGGAACGCGCACGTCAGCCCGGCAATTGGCCCGCAGGTCGTCCCAGCCGGGGCTGATGGTGCCCAGCCAGAGTTTGGGCTGGCCCGTTTGCTGCTCCCACTGCTCCACTCGCCCGGCCCAGCGTGAGGCTTTGAGGTAATCGTTGGGGTAATCGGCGTGGGTAATTTTAAAGACAAACAGACCATCAAACACGGCCAGGTAGGAAGCGTCCAGCCCTTCGGCAATCCACCAGGCCTGACGCTGTGGGTCAACCTCATCCCGCACGGCGGCCCAGAACTGCTGCGGCGTCTGGCCGGTGGCAGGGGTGCGATACACGTCAATAAAGAAGAGCACCGGCTTACCGTCGAGATAGAGAAAATTGGGGTGACCGCTGTAGTGATCCAGCACGTAGCGAATAGTTGCGGCAATATTTTGTTGGTTGAGGGTTGGAGCGGCATGCCAGATGTGGTAAGAAAAGACAATGGTGGAGGTAAAGTTGCTCCACTGCGACTTGTTCAGCAGGGTTTCAAAATTGCGGTCAGTCCGGTCGCCGGGGCCGAACCAATGCAGTAAAAATCCATCCAGGCCCACCTCAGCAGCCATTTGAATGTGGCGAGTGATAGTCGCTGGGTCGTCGGAGTTATAGGGGTGGAGTGGTTTGTCACCGGCGCTGATATTGCAGTCGTTCCAACCGTCGCCATCGAACCAGGCAAAATACTGGGCCAGCGCCAGCCGCGAGTCACGGCTATGAAAGACAGTGCGGGAGGCTTTCGGTGTGGGTCGAGCGGCCAGCAGCGTTTGGATTTGAGCCAAAGCTGTCGCCGACTCCTCGGCGCGGGCGGTGGCTCGTTGAGCCGCTTGAGTCGCTGCCGCCGGGTCAAGTTCCTGCTTAACCACCCGAGTGCTGGTTGGGGTGGGAATGAAAGGCGTCGGCGGGGTTTGGTTGGCTGTGGGCAGTGGAATAGGGGTGGCGGTAGCCGGAGGAGGCAGGGTAGCAGTGGCTGTCGGCGTGGATGTTTGGAGGATTTGAGCGATCCCGGCCGCTCCCTGACTCCAGACAACCAGCCCGCCTACAACACTGAGACTCGCCAGTGCTAGGAAAATGATAATAGAGACCCGCCAGCCCTTACTATCTTCCATCCACTATCTTCTATCCTCAATCCTCGTTCCTCTACTTTTTCCCAAATAACCGGGCCAGCGGTGAAGATTTTTTGTCTGTTGACTCAGTCGCTTTGGCTTTGGCGGCGGGGGTGTGCAGGTCAATGATAATCTCTTCAAATGTCAGACCTGCCTCCTTTAACTGCTGCTCAATCCACCGGCTCACCGCTTCCTGCATCTGCGCCTCAAAAGGTACCGAATTGAGAAACTCCTGCACCGGCAGCGATGCGCCGGGCCGGGTTCTGACAAAAACCGTAATCTGCAAAGCCGTAAATTCGGGTTGTTCCATGCTGCAATTACCTCCACTGCGGCACACGTCATGCAAACGTGAACGAAGTCCTTCTTTCGCTTGATTATATCACTCTTTCAGTCTTTTTTTAACTCCTGGCTCAATTGTTGTAGCCAGACATCATCCTCCTGAGTCTCGTAGGAAAAAAGTTAGGCTAGTTTTTACACGGGAACAAGTTATAATGAAACTACCCCCTTCATCTCACCATCCCCGACGCGAGCGTTAAGACCAACTTGACCTCAACATCATTCTTCATCCTCAACCCATCAGCCAGCGGAGAATTTTACTTCATACCCGTGAGGATTCTCCATGCTGCTCTTTGAACAACCGAAAATGACCACCACTAACGAGGACCCAGATGAATGAAGACCACCAGACCAAAGCTCACTTGATCCATGAACTGGCCAAATTGCGCCAAAAAGTCGCCAATTTAGAAGAGCTGGCAGCCAACCAGCAACGGCTGGAGGCAGCCCTACGAGAGAGTGAAGAACGGTTTCGCCAATGGTCCGAAGCCACTTTTGAAGGGGTTGCGATTCATGATCGGCGTCAAATTTTAGAGGCTAACCTCAAAATGGCCGAGGCATTTGGTTATGAACTTTCGGAATTTATTGGGCAAAACATCCTGGATTTGATCGCACCCAAGTCGCGTGATCTCGTGCTAAAGAACATCGTCACAGAATATCCAGACGCTTATGAAGCGATAGGCTTGAGGAAAGGGGGGATGACTTTTCCTCTTGAAATTAGGAGTAGACCCATTCCCTACCGGGGGCGGATGGTCACGGTATCGGTTATTCGGGACATCACCGCCCAGAAGCAGGTCAAAACCGCCTACCGGCAAGCTGTTATTTATGCCCAGGAACTTCGGGCAGAAATTACCGAGCGCAAACGAGCGGAGGAGATCAGGACCCAACTAGAGCAGCAACTGCTCCATTTGCAAAAGCTAGAAGCTGTGGGCCAGTTGGCCGGCGGCGTTGCCCATGATTTTAACAACTTATTAACGGCCATTTTGGGTTATGCCGGAATGGCCCTGGCCGCCTTACCCGCCGATCATCCCGCCGGGAGCGATATTCAAGGCATTCAAAATACAGTCCAGCGCGCCGCCAACCTGACCCGGCAATTGTTAGCCTTCGCCCGAAGGCAAATCATAAACCCGCAGATCGTCAACTTGAATGACATTGTGTTCAACATCAATAATATGTTGACCCGCCTCATTGGTGAAGACATCAAACTAACCACCACCCTGGCCCCAGACTTAGCCCCAATCAAAGCCGACCCCGGTCAATTGGAGCAGGTTTTGGTCAACCTGGCGGTCAATGCGCGTGACGCCATGCCCAATGGCGGGGAATTAATCATTGAGACAGCTAACGTAACCCTCGACCATCACTATGCCCGCCGTCACCTTGAAGTTACGCCAGGTGAATACATTCTTTTAGCGGTTACGGATACGGGCACTGGTATGACCGAGGAGGTCAAGGCGCGTCTGTTCGAACCCTTCTTCACGACTAAAGAAGTAGGCAAAGGCACTGGTTTAGGGTTGGCTACCTGTTTTGGCATCGTCAAACAGAGCGGTGGACATATCCGGGCCTACAGCGAGTTAGGAGAAGGGACGACCTTCAAAATTTACCTGCCCCGTGTTGGCGGAGTAGCCAGCCAATTACCCAAATCTGAACCCCTCGACCTGCTGGCGCAAGGCAGCGAAACCATCCTGTTAGCCGAAGATGAGGGCGCAGTACGCGATCTGGCGGCTCGCGCCTTGCGCCAACAAGGTTACACAGTCCTGGAAGCCGCCACCGGCCAGGAAGCTCTCCGCCTGGCCCAGCTTGAAAAAGAAATCCATTTGTTGGTAACGGATATGATTATGCCCAAGATGGGGGGGACGGAGTTGGCCGATCGGCTCAAGGCGGCTCGTCCCCACCTCAAGGTCGTGTTCATGTCGGGTTATACTGACAGTAAGATCATTCGTTATGGTTTGCCGGAGTTAGGAATTTCATTTCTACAGAAACCTTTTTCTGCCCAAAGGCTCATTCGCAAGGTGCGCGATATATTAGACATGGAAGAGACGAGGGAGCAGGTGTAAGACAACTCAAGAAAATAGACATTATATCGCTTTAATTGGGGTGCGTTTTGTAGCCCCGTTTAGAGCAGGATTTCCAGAATTAAAGGATTTTGATCCTATCATTCAGATAATCCTGCTCTTTCCGGGTGACATAAATCTAATCGGTATAATGTCTAATAATTATCCAAAGTCCGTGATACGTAATGCGTGATGCGTGATGGTTTCCAGACAAGATTTCTTACGCATCACGCATCACGCAGGTGAGAATAATGGGATGATTTTAATCTTGGAACTGCCTACAGGTTACAAGGTCAATTCGCCGCGCACAATTGTAACCGCTCCACCGCCAACTTTGACCGTTTCAATATCGCCACGCGGGCCGACCACTTCGACCGTTGCCTGGCCGGGCCGCCCCAGCCAGTGCCCCTGTTCAGCGATAAAGTTGGGCTTTTCAAGCAAGCCATAGCGCCACAGAAAAGCCGCCATCCCACCCGTAGCTGAGCCGGTAAACGGGTCCTCCATAGCGTCGGGCGGCAGGCCAAAGTCGCGGGCAAAGGTCTGCCCATTCTCCGTGACTCCACCCAGGCAAAAAAGATGCGGACAGAAAAAATCGGCGCGGGCGCGCAGTTCGGCATAGGCAGGCATTTCGAGCCGGGCGCGGCGCAGAGCGTCGTGGTTACGCAGGGCAACCATCAACTGGGGTGTGCCGGTGCTGACCGTCTGGATCGGCACATCTGGCAGCGCGTCTTCCGGGGTCAGGTTGAACACGGGCAGGATTTCGGCGGGATCATAGGTTTGCAAAAAGACTGGCTTTTTTTGGGTCATCACAATGCGCTGCACTTTTCCCCCGCTGGCGAAAATTTCCACCGGAATCGGCCCAACCTGCAATTCCAGGGTCAGGCGGGTGATGTTGCCGGTCAGCATCAGCCGGCCGGTATCCACCAGAGCAAAAACGGTAGCAATAGTCGGGTGCCCGGCCAGCGGAATTTCCTCGGCAGGGGTGAAGTAGCGCACCCCAAAATCGGCCACGGCAGAGCGGCGCACAAAGGCCGTTTCGGATAGGTTCATTTCCCTGGTAATGGCCTGCATGGTGGCCTCGTCCATATCATCCGTCTCGAACAGGATGGCGCAGGGGTTGCCGCCCAGAGGCCGGTCGGTAAAAGCGTCTACTTGCATAAAGGGGTAAGTTGGCATCAGAGTCTCCTTGTTTTGAATATAGAGTGACTAAACTTACCCATTAAAGCACAAGAATTTAGGTTAACCTATAACCAATTCTCGCAAGTTTTCGAGTCCACTTAACAAGTAAACATTGGAGTTTAGACAATCTCAAGCCGCGTGAGGTGGGAGACCTTTATAGCGATTAGTGTAGGAAGTTTCTATTTGTGCGGAAAATTTCTCAAGCCGGAGGGGTGAAGAGTCGGGAGGAAGGTTGAGATCAATTTCGCCATTGGTCGGATCCCAAAGCACCAGTGAAATTGCTTCAGCCATGTGATGCGGCCCATCAATCCCAGCTCGCCGGCCTAATCTCTCAAGTGTACCGATCATAGCCGCTCGCGTTGAACCAATCAGGCAAGGTAGAGGAATAATAACCATAAAAGACACAACGGCATGGGGAAAGCGAGTATGGACAGTTGTCGCTTCGGTCGCAAGGTCGTTGACCATATTTTGCCAATTTTTGCCTACACTTTTGGCGTCATTAAGGGTTTTGCTATCAAAGGCAAACCGTAATCCGTCGGGCCGATAACCTACATCAAAATTTTGGGGCCGCACTCCGCCAATCACTCTGACCGGACCTAATTCCACACAATCAGCTTGTTGCGGTATCAGATCGTTAGCATTTGGCACAAATCGCCAGAGGAATAAGGTGGAGTCCTGCTTAATGCGCCGGCATTATCATTCCAAGTTTGACCGAATAACGCCAATTGAACCTTATCAATTGCTATTGCTGGCATGGGTGAGAGTTGGGCCATAACTTATCCTCTTTGGCTGGTACTTTAATCGTCTTCAGTTTGTTCTGTTTTGAAAAGCACATCGGGACTAACGGCAAGCGCGTTGGCTATTTTGGCAATATTCTCTATACAGATTCGCCTTTGTCCTCTTTCGACTCCACCCAAGTAGGAGCGATTGATGCTTGCTTTTAAAGCAAGTTCATTCTGTGTTAAACCTTGTTTTTCTCTCAAACGGCGGACATTACGGCCAAATAGTTTTTGTAATTCTATGGACATGATATGGTACTGATGAGTACCAAAAAGCCCTAGCTATTAGGTAGCCAGGGCTTTTTGAAAACTAGACAAATAGTTGGACTTTATAACCATTGATTGGCTCTAAAATTTATGGGTTTGGTTAATGTTTCCTGTTGATACGGCGGTCACGAAGCTTGCACCAGACATTGCGTAACAGCGCCACCTCTCGCTGACTCAAACCCAGTCCATCTATTAAAAGAATTTTGTCTGTAATGTTTAATGCCTCCTGAATGTTGCCTTCAATCACCAACTGATTAATAAGATCAAAGTCCAATTTCTCGACATTCTCCAGAGGCAAGGGGAGTGTCTCTGCTTCATTGGGTTCTAGCTCCAGAACCCCACCGCCGTAGCTCCTCCCCGTAACTTCGGCAAAGGCAAAGGTTAGAGAGTTGTGAAAGGCTGCCACCACCGATTTTGGCGGCAACTTTGCCACAAATCTTACCCGGTGAATCGTATCGGTGCAGGTAGCTTTAGTTTCGTTCAAGATAAGTTTGGGATAATGATGAACCTGGCGGAGCATAAAAGCATCAGGAGTCCAGACAGAAGGGACTACGTACCACTTAGGCCGAATACGGCATTTATATCCTTTATGAAAATCTCTACTTTCGCCGTAGGCAACATATTGCTTTAAAGCCTCGGGTAGATTTTCAACCGGTACGTTTGGAGCAGTTAAAATACGAGAGGGAAACTGCCTATCTGTATTAGCCAATAAATCTGCATAAGTAAAGGCAATCCCTTGAAGATGCCCCGACCAAGTCACTATAGGCTGGGTAAAGGACGTAAGGCCCTTATCTTTAGCTTGTTGAGAAGTCAGAACGAAAAATTCATTCAAACCAGTGACAATACCGACGTCAACATCAATAACTTGTTTAGCCTTCGTTAATCGTTTATCCGCTCGCAACTGCCGTAGAAGATGAATTTCATTACTTTCCAAAAAATACTGGGTCCATTTCTCTCGTGAGTGATCCATAGGCTTTAGATGACTCAACGAGAAATCTGGATGTTCATGATGACGCAGTTCGTCTATGCTATTTAGTTCAATGGTGCGTATCCCGGTATGCTCATTACCGTTACGCTCTCCGAGAAGTAAAACGACTTCCTGCTGAATACTTTCAAATACGAGCTTTTTAAAGGTAATAAGGGTAATTCGAGCGTAAAAATCGGCCAGGAATTGCCGTAATTCAGCAGCATAATTAACTTGTAACAACTCTGCCGGAATAACCATGGCAATCCGACCGCCATTTTCTTTCACCAAAAGCGTAGACGCAACTACAAAAGGTACCCAGGCGTTTGTCAAGCGAGTAGGGCGTAAACCGGCGTGCTCCATAATTTGAAAAGCAATCCATCTATGCTCTTCTTGAAAATTTTGGTAACGAATAAAGGGAGGATTACCTATAACAACATCAAATTTAGATTGCAGAAGCAACTGTTCTCGACAGAAGTTAAAGAAATCCCCAACGTGGATTTGTCCGGACAAGCAGATATCTTTGTTGGCAAACCGCGAGATAACTTTGTTTGCTTCATCCTTGTCAATCTCAACGCCTTGGATAAGTTGAGATACGGCTGTCTTTGAAACACCAAGCTTTAAAAGAGTTTCAACGGCTGCATCAAGAATATTACCATCGCCGCAGCTTGGTTCCAGAATTCGGGTATTTGAGTCTTGAATAGCCCAATCTGCCAGAAAAGAGGCAATAGGTTCTGGAGTATAATATCCACCCCGCAACTTTTGGGTTGTAGCTGGAACTTTCACAATGATGTCTGCCCCCAATTGGATGAATTATAACGCATCTTTTGACCGGGGCAACTGCGTTGTTGATCACCCCATTTTTCTCTGACTTACCTGCTCCTGCTCAAACATCTGCCGGGCCAGAAGAACTCCGTTTTGTTCAAGGGGGGACAACCGATAAGTCATAGCGGTAGGATCCACCCACTGGATAGAGAGGATTTCGTGGTTTTGGGTAGCCTGAGTCAGGATTTCAGATACGGCGTGGCTGTTACCTACCAAACGGCAGTAGTAAACCAGGCCCAGACCGGAAGGGGTTGTATTTTTGAGCATGGGGCCACCTTGCTGCATGCACAGCACCAACTGTTTGACCTCGATGGCCAAGGCCAATTCCTCCGCAACCTCCCGCCGGACGGTTTCCGCCGGGTCTTCGCCTCGTTCCACCCAGCCGCCGGGCAGCCCCCAGGGGAAATGCGGCCGGAAAACATGCTCCATCACCAACACCTGGCCCGCCTCATTAAAAATAGCCCCCACCGCACCCACATAATGGCGAGGCGTCACCAGGCGCACTGCTACCGCCAGCAGCCAGCGCAGCAGCCGAAAACGGCGCAGCCAGCCGGCCAGTTGTTGCTTAAAAATCATTTCGACTCAAGCAGCGGCTCAATCGCGGCCTGAAAAACCTCAAACGGCTGGCCGCCAACAATCAACTGGCCGTTCACATCAAAGGTGGGCCGGGTGCGAATCCCAAGCTGGCGGCGGCGGTCATCCTGACTTTGGACCAATTCAGCCGTGCGCTGCTCGTCAAGGCAAGCATTAAACTGGGCAGTATCAAGCGGCAGTTGAGCCGCCAGATCCTTGCTCACCTGGCGCACATCGCCGCTGTAGAGCGCGCCCTGGTTTTCAAACAAAAGATCGTGCATGGCCCAGAACTTACCCTGTTCTCCGGCGCAGGCCGCCGCCTGGTGCGCCTGCCGCGAGCCTTCGCCCAGGTCTATCATGGGGTTAAAAACCAGCTTGACCTGGCCGCTTTTAACATAGTTTTGCTCAAGCTGCGGTTCGGTTCCTAACACGTAGGAACGACACGTCCCTCACAAAAAGTCAGAGTAATCAATGATGGTCACAGGCGCGTCGGGGTTGCCCAGGTAGAACAGGTTGTCGGCAGTTTTGCCCTCGACGGTGAGCCAATCAACTGCTTCCGGGGGCGGTGTACCTTTGCTGGCGGTCTCTGTCGTCGCCTCTACCGCGATAGGGGCAGTTGGGGTGGAATTTGCCAGGGGGGTCGGCGTAGACACTACGGTAGAGACCTCTGTAGCCGTACTTCCGCAAGCGGCAACAATGAATAGGATGGAACTTAGCCAGGGCCAGAGCCAAAATCGCATAGCGTATAGTTTCTCTTTCCGGTGGAATTTACTCCTAAACTATAGCCTCAATCCAATTAATCGCCAAATGGATGAAGCAGTCACCCGGTTAAAAACAACAAAATCCTGCCCACAAAGGCGGGCAGGATTTTGTTAGATTGGCAGCAGGAAGAATAAGTTAGGGCAGGTAGAGAACCTGGCCGACAAAAAGCTGGTTAGGATTGCTCAACCCATTGGCGGCAGCAATAGCTTCTGCAGGGACGCCATAACGCCGGGCAATCGAGTAAAGCGTTTCTCCGGCGGCAACGGTATGGGTTCCGGCCCCACCGGGCTGCATCGGTACACCATAGCCGGGCGATGGGTAGGCGTTGCCATCTTGCCCAGGCTGAGAATACCCTTGACCGGGCTGTTGGTAGTAACCATCCTGTGACGGCTGCTGCGGATAACCCTGGCCGGGCTGTTGATAGTAACCCTCTACCGGCGGTTGCTGGTAGTAGCCATCGGTCGGCGGTTGGGTATACCCCTGGCCAGGCTGCTGGTAGTAGCCATCCTGTGGCGGCTGCTGCGGATAACCCTGGCCGGGCTGTTGATAGTAACCCTCTACCGGCGGTTGCTGGTAGTAGCCATCGGTCGGCGGTTGGGTATACCCCTGGCCAGGCTGCTGGTAGTAGCCATCCTGTGACGGCTGCTGCGGATAGCCCTGGCCAGGCTGTTGATAGTAACCCTCTACCGGCGGTTGCTGGTAGTAGCCATCAGTCGGCGGCTGTTGGGGATAACCCTGGTTGGGATTATAACCAGGAGCCGGCATCGCGCCATCGTAACCGGGAATAATCAGCGGCTGGCCTTCGTAAATAATATACGGATAAGCAATATTGTTGGCGCTGGCAATGGCCTCAACCGAAGTACCGTAGCGCATGGCAATGCTGAAGAGGGTATCGCTGGGGGTGACAATGTAAGTACCAGCCGGTCCACCGGGTGCATACGGCATAGGTTCCGGCGCATAGCCGCTGTCGTCGGGGACAGCATAGGGATCACCCGCAGGAATGTTCAACGTTTGACCAATTTGCACGATGTCGGAAGTCAAGCCGTTGGCGGCAACAATGGCCTCAACCGAGGTGCCATACCGCTGGCTGATGCTGAACAGCGTATCGCCGGCCTGAACAATATAATTACCGCCAGCGCTGGCCGCCGGAATCACCGGATTGGTGTCGCTGAAAGGAGGATTGGCGGCAATGGGACCGCCTTCGGGCAAGGCTTCCGGGGCGGCGGCATCTACCACAATGGATTGAGCGGGGGCTTCGGCTTCGGCTGCCGGAGCACTCTCTTCGGCGGCAGGGGCTTCGGCTACGGCGCTATCTTCAGCCACCGGCCCCCCTTCCCCTGAAGCTTCAACCGGCTGGGCGGGCGGAGCCGCCAACTCGATGGGAGTCGTCTCGGCTGAGCTGGCCGCAGCCGCCGGGGTAGCGGTGGCCTGAACGCTAAGCACAGTAGGCACGGGTGTCGCTTCGCTCGCCAAAATAGTCTCTTCTGATCCCAGCGGGGCCAGGGTGGGGGGCAATGCTTCTACGGGATTCATGTCCGAGACTTCGCTGCTGTCTCGCGCCAATTCACAGCCGGTCAATATAGAAATTAGGGCCAGCGCAAGCAGCAAATAATAAAGTTTGGGCCAGCTTCTCATAAAAGTCTCCTTCTGCCGAGTGGATAACATCAGCAATTCGACATAACTCTATATAACGTTACATAATATTATCATAGGTGTAACATTACGTCAAGTTGTACTTCGGTCTTATTGATCCCACACCCATTCCTCAAACAGCGGGGTCAAATCGCAAGAGCAGTGCTGCTCGGCCAGTTGCTTGAAGTCGTCGCCGGTGGCGATGCCCCATTTATGGCTTTGGTAATAATCGTGCAGAAAAGCGGCAAAGGTGTCCTGGCCCATCGTTGCGGCTAACTGCTCGATAAACAGCGGCCCGCGCCCGTAGACAACCGCGCCGTAGCTGCTCTCGTCGTAACGAGCCACCGGTAGGCCGATGGGAATATCGGCCCGATTGACCCGCTGCCAGCGCCGTTCCAGCGAGCGGCGGAAACCGGCCGCCCCCTCATCCCCGTAAACATCCTGATAGTACAAAATGGTGGCGTACTGGGCCAGGGCTTCGTCCAGCCAGGGTTCATCCACCTGATCGTTGCCCACCTGGCTGTAAAACCATTGATGCGCGACCTCATGGGCCACTACACCTTCAAGCAAGGGCGTAGTGGCAGAACCTCTGACCTGTCCTTCCGGGTCGTACAGATCAATCAACAGGGCCACAATACCTGGATATTCGACGCCGAGGGCAAAATTGGTAGTGCTGACCAGGTCAAATTCGGTGAAGGGATAGGGGCCAAAACGGGCGTTAAAGCTTTGCAGGGCCGCTTCAGCCTGATCGAGCGCAATTTCGGCCCCCGCAGCCAGTTCGGTGGGGGCGTAGCTATTGACGATGGTTTCGCCCACCGTCCGGCTGGTTACGGTATAGCGGTCGCTGGCGACGAGGTAAAAATCGCGCACCGGGCCGGCGGCAAAGGTGACCGTCTGCTGCGCATCGCTTTGCTCCCGGTTGATTTCACTGCCCGAAGCGACCAGGGTTTGGCTAATAGGCGCAGTGACGCGGGCCAGGTAAAAGCCGGCGTCGGCGTAAATCACATCGCCAATGTAGGGGGCAATCTCAACGTTCCAGCCCTCGTCATCGTAAACGGCAATCAATGGGTAGAAATGGGCCAGGGCCAGCACCCGGTCTTTGAAAGCAAACGTGCCGTAATTGCCGCCCTCTTCGGCGGGTACTTGCACGGCAAACTCCAGTTGAAAAACCAGCGACTCACCTGGCGGCAGCGGCGGCGAAAGCGGCACATGCATGGCGCTTTGCTGCAATTTGTATTCCGGCTCGACCGGCAGCCCATTCACTTTTATGGAGGAGACGATGGCAGAACCATCGGCCAGGTTGGGAAACAGCCGAAAATAGACCTCGGCCAACGGTTCATCTTCGCGATTGGTGTAATGAACTTCCTCCCGGCCCTGCAGGTTGACCAAATCAGCACTCAATTGCATGTCAAGGTGATAAACGGTCGCCCCGCGCAAGTCGTCCAGCACCGCCTGCTCGCTGGGGATCAAGCCGGATCGAAAAGGCGAGCGGTCGGCCCAGGCTGCTTCAAAAAGAGAAGGGGTAGGAAGCGATCCTTCTTCCTCGGCCGGGGCGGGTGCTTCACCGCCGGTGGCGGCAGTACGGATGACCACCAGCTTGTCCGTACCCGACTCCGCGCCCCACACCTCGCCGGGCCGGCCCAAAATCTGGCGCACATTGGCAGTGGGGCTGGGGATGGGGAAAGTCTCAAACGTTTCGGTCGCCGGGTCGAAACGCACCAGGGCATTGGCGGCGAAGTCGCTCAGCCAGACCATGTCCTGCTCGTCCACGTAAACGGCGTAGGGCAGTGACTGCTCACCGGGGAGGGGCCACTCGCGCCACCCGCCGCCCGCCGGATCGTACATCGCCACCTGCCCCGCCTCCCACTCACTGACCCAAAGCCGCCCCTGCGAGTCGGACCAGACTCGCCGCGCGCCCTGGCCGGGAGTCGGTGGGTCAAGGGGCGTAGCCGCGCCGGTTGCCCGGTCAATGTGGGCAATATGGCTGCCGGCCAGCGAGGCATAATAAACTTCTCCACCCGGCGTGGCGTCAATGCCGTAAGGGCCGCGTCCACGCGGGGCAGTGAAGACCTGCATTTCACCGCTGGCCGGGTCGAGCCGGCCATAAAAGCCGCTCTGCCCGGTGAACCAGAGTACGCCCTGGTTGTCGAAGGTGGCCGTATTGAGATTGGCGTAGCCGGTATCGGCGGGCAGGGGGAAAAGCTCGACCTCCTCGGTGGCTGGGTCTACCCGCACGATGGCGTTGAGGCCGCTGTCGGTAATCCAGGGTGCGCCGTCAGGCCCAACAATCACCCCATGCGGCGCTGACCCTTGACCCAAGGGAATATGCCGGGTTTCGCCGGTTTGCGGGTCCAGCCGGCCTATCTCACCCGGGGCTTGAGCCGTATACCAGACGCCCCCATCTAGCGCGGGGGCCACGTCGTGGGGGTGGGAGCCGGGGGGAACAGGATATTCTTGCAATGTTGGCTCGAAAACTGCTACCACAGTTGTGGGGGTAGGTGAAGGTTCTGTGGTTGGGGCAGGTGTTACTTCCTGGGTAGAAGGAGAGACGGGAGTTAGGGTGGGAGAAGGAGATAATGTACTTTGAGGGGTGGCGGTTGGTTGAACTTCAACCGCCTGAACAATGGGGGTGGGTGGTACAGGGGTGGCGGTGGGCGTAGCTGCCGGGGGTGGACCTGCGCAGCCGAGCAGGAATGCGGTCAGCACTCCTGCCCAGACCAGCTCAAAAAGTTTTCTCCAAATCGTTTGGCCTTGCGGCATAGCTCGCTCCTTTGAAAATAGATTTTTCGGAGTGCAAAAGCTAAGCTTTTGCACTCCGAATTTTCATTCTCAGTGGTGTGCAGGCTGCTCGTGAACACTCCTCTGAAAATAACGGTCATATCCCTGCAAGCGTTAGCGAAGCAGCCTCCAATCCGCAATGCGGCGATTGCTTCGGCCTATGGCCTCGCAATGACATTGTTATAATGGAACGAGATTCTACCTGAAGATTGGACCAAAGGGAAGTTAAGCAGACCTCATAGGTTTTGAAAACCCATGAGGTCTATCTTCTTGAAGACAAAAGGTGAACGATTTTTTATTTTTGAGCGATATAAACCAGCCACTCATCGGCATCATACAAGGGTAGATGATCCCAGGCGGGGTAAACCTCCACCTCAGTAAAACCGGCCTGGCGCAGCATGCGGGTCATGGTCTCCACCGAATAGGTCTGGTCGCTGAGGGAGATTTCAGTCAACCGGCCGGTCTCCAGATGGACAATATAGAACCGTTCCAGCGACATTTCCTCCTCTTCGTACCAGGTTCGCTCGCCCAAGTGCAGAAAGGGCCGGTCGCCCCATAGGCCGGTGTTATCGGTAAACCACCACTCGCTGCGCGTTTTGTCCACCCGATCTTGATTGAGCAGCTCGAGGCACAGTTTTCCACCGGGCCTCAATGTCTGAGCCAGGTGGTCCAACAACGCCTGCGCTTCGGCTTTGGTGAATACGGCCAGTTGCCCATATAAAAAGAGCGCCGCATCGAATCCTGTTCCGGCCAAATCCATCCGACGCACATCCTGCTTGATAAAAGCGCAGCGAGCAGTCAGGCCCTCGCTCCGGGCTAAATCCTGGGCGTAGGCGATAGCCGCCGGGCTGAAATCTACCCCGGTCACTACGCAGCCGCGCCGGGCCAATTCGACCGCGTACAAGCCCGGCCCGCAGGTTACATCCAGCACCCGCGCTCCCGCCGCCAGGCTCAGCTTCGCCCACAGCCAGTCAAGCTGCGCCGCTCGCTCAGCAGCAATACGCGTGGCCGCCCCGTGCGACTCGTCCAGATGCTCGCGGAGCATACGCTCGGAAAAATGGGGGTCATCCCAGGGCAAATTTTTGGCCTCGGTCAAGGGGGTGGACAAATCAGGCCGGTGATAAATTTTCCACAGGGCTTCCGCCAGAGATTGATTGACATGATTTGACTTTGATGTTGACATAGCAGACACCCAACAAGAATTTTACTCCTGTGAAAATAGCGGTCAGTAATCAGTAGTCAGAAAGTAATTTTCAGTGTGTGTATCGTTGCCAGGTGACTCTCTGACTCCTTACAGCGCATTTTACTAAAAACTTTTTGATCGCCAAACTTGCCAAATTGCTCCGATTCTAACCCGATTCATACTACTTTCTTATGGAAATTATGAAAGTTCTATGTTAGAGTAGGATTTGTCATCAAATACAATCCCTTACTGCCTTTTCCCAATTCCATCTTTCTAACCAGTAACAGACTTCCAAACAGTACTGAATCTACAAACCTGTTACAGCCTCTATATTTCCTCACCTGGAGGGCCGCTCGACCCTCTATTATTGCTTTGTTGTCAAAAAGTTAAATGGCTAATGATGGCTTGGGAGGGTTCTTTACCATGACGACTAAATATTGGGGATTTTTATCTAGTTTCAGCCTGCTGCTATTAGTTTTCTTTGTAAGTTCGCTGGCCTGGGCCAAACCGGATCAAAGTAAGCCAGCCTCCTGGCTCAACCAGCCACCCCCACTTCAGACCGATCCTGTCTCCACCGACGAAACAACCCTCGATGTTTTTATTACCGACGAGAGTATTTTTCCTCCGGTCCTGACCATCTCCCCTGGAATGACCATCCGCTGGACCAATCACTCCAGCCAAACCCAACGTCTCGAAGGGACCGGGACGGCAGCAGGCTTCGCTCTTTACTTACCACTTATTTTTAATAATGCCAACAGCCAGAACAATAACGCTGTTGGCAACGAATTATTGCCGGTCAATAAGGGCGTGCCGACTAACTGGCAAAGCGGCGACATTCCTCCCGGCAGTTCATTTAGCCAAACCTTTGACCAATCCGGCACGTATGCCTATGCCCTCACCGCCACACCGACTGTAACCGGCACAGTTGTAGTTCAGGCAGAACAATTTGCTCCCTCTATCGCTTCTATCATCGCCGTAAACGTCAAAACTGACGACCGGACCAACAACGGCAACTGTACTCTGCGTGAAGCCATTATTGCTGCCAATACCAATAAAGCCGTAGACGCCTGTCCTGCCGGCAGCACCACCGACCTTATTGCCCTGGAAGGCGGTGTGTATAGCCTGAGCCTCACGGGCAAAAACGAAGATGCTGCGGCCAAAGGCGATCTGGATATAACCAGTAATGTAACCCTCAGTGGCGCCGGAGATACCGTTATTGACGCCGAAAACCTCTCTGACCGCATCTTCCATGTGGGTAATTTGGGTAAACTGACTCTGACCGATTTAACCCTGGTGAATGGCAGCGGTTTTGGTGGCGGTATCTACAACAAGGGAACGCTCACCCTCAACCGGGTTACCCTTAGCAGCAACCAGGCTACAGGCGGTGACCAAGGGGGCGGCCTGTCGAATGACGGCCAGGCGACAATTAACAACAGTACCATCAGTGGTAACACTGCCGTTCTCGCTGCCGGTATTTTTAACCGGGGTATCCTGACCCTCAACAACAGTACCGTTAGCAGCAACATTGCCGGAGCTGCCGGCGGCGGTATCAAAAACGAAGGCGCGCTAACGCTTAAGCACAGCACCATCAGTAACAACACTGCTCAACACGGCGGAGGCGTAGCAAATCTCTCCTATGGCAAGGTTAGATACCAAAACAGTATCATTGCCGGCAATACTGCCAACGCAGACGCTACCCACGCCGACTGCGATGGTATTGTTTCCGGCAGCCTGGGATACAATCTGGTAGGCAACAACACCGGCTGTCCGACTATTAGCACCGACAAAAGTACCGACCCCCTGCTTGGCCCGCTACAGAACAACGGCGGCAGCACCGAAACCCACGCCTTGCTGCCCGGCAGTCCGGCGATTGATGCCATCCCCGCGGAAAAATGTGTTTTCACTGCCGATCAGCGCGGCATTGCGCGACCCCAAAATACGAAGTGCGATATTGGTTCCTTTGAACTTGAAGCGGCCAATCCTATTCTCACCGTCAACACCGCCGCCGACGCCGACGATGGTCAGTGCGATACCACCCACTGCTCCCTGCGTGAGGCTATCAACGCGGCCAATGCTCGCCCCAATACCCTGGCGCTCAACGAGATTCACTTCAACATCCCCCCTGACGGCCCACAAGTCATCCAGTTACTTTCCGCTTTGCCGGTCATTACCGATCCGGTAAAAATTGATGGCGGCACACAGCCGGGTTATAGCAATACGCCGATCATCACCCTGGATGGCAGCCAGACCGGGGTGGCGGTTAACGGTTTCGACTTTAACACCGGCAACAGCACAATCCAAAAACTGGCAATCCGCAATTTTAGTGCAGCCGGGATTCGGGTAACCAACGGCATCAGCATTACTATTCTTAGCAACAGTATCTTTAGCAACACCTTAGGCATTGACCTCGGCGGCGACGGCGTAACCCCTAACGACGTTGGCGTTGCCCCCACCTTTGATCCAGATGCAGGGGCCAACAACCTGCAAAACTTCCCGGTTTTAACCGGCGCTTTCCCCGATGGCAGCAGCACCCGGATCGAAGGCCGGCTCAACAGCACCGCCAATACCACTTTCAGCCTGGAATTTTTTGTCAATCCCACCTGCAACCCGTCCGACTTTGGTGAAGGCCAAAGCTTGCTGGGAACAGCAACCGTTGCTACCGACAACAGCGGCGATGCCGTCTTCACCGATGCTGACATCTCCTTCCCTGTGGCCGTTCCTCTCGGCCAATTTGTAACAGCCACCGCCACCGGCCCCGACGGCACTTCCGAATTCTCGAAGTGTGTGCCGGTCAGCCCCGGCAACGACACCTGGCCAGCAGCCCTGGAACTTAACTCGACAGCGGAGATAACTCAATTCATTGACCAGCAAGGCCAGTCGCGCTGGTACAAATTCCGTGTCCAGCCCAACAGCCAGGTGATTGTCACCCTGACCGAGTTGCCGGAGAACTACGATCTGACTCTATACAAAGATATCCGGGTTGCCTTTGATGAACTGACCGACCCCAACATTCAAGATTTGGTGCAGTTAAACGCCGAATTTGCCAGCGATGGTTTTGCCGGCGATGCCGTTGCGCGGGGGGCGCGTTCACCCGATGCGCTTGCTCGCGGTGCGCGTTCACCCGATGCTTTTGCCGCCAACGCTTTTTCGCCCGATGCTATTGCTCGTGGTGCGCGTTCACCCGATGCTTTGGCCCGAGGCGCACGTTCACCGGAATCTTTTGCGCCCGACGCTTTTGCCCCCGATGCCTACTCACCTGATGCTTTAGCGCGAGGGGCACGCTCGGATGATGCTATTGCTCGTGGTGCGCGTTCACCCGAAGCCTTTTCCAGCGCCCAGACGATTAGTTTGATTGGTATCTCCGCTTTTGAGGGGACAGCCAGCGAAGGCATCATTGCTAACGCCTGGAACAACACCGGCGATTTTTACATTCGGGTGAAAGGGCGCAATGGCGCTTTTAACCTGGCCGCCCCCTTCCGGCTTGAAGTTACCCTGGTCCCCGGCGGCTGTGGGGATGTCGCCCCCCTCTCGCCGCCCAGCTTCACAGCGCCGGCCGGTAACTTTAGAACCATCATCTTGACCGATTTGGCTCGTATGGGGGGCACACTGGAGGAGATAGCCGCGCTTCAGGCCCGGTTGACTACCTTTGCTGCCCGGCCCGAAGTGGCCGGTGCGGTAGTTGATGTTGGCGCTGATGCCAGAGTAGCGGCAGCAAATGCCCAAGCTGACACCAACTTTGACTGTCCTTATGCCAAAAACCTGGTCGCCGGAGCGATCAAAGATATTATCAGCGCCTACCGGAACGCCAACCCTAACCTGGCCTATGTGGTCCTCGTTGGCAACGACAATGTGATCCCCTTCTTCCGCTATCCTGATCGAGCGCTGCTGGGGCCGGAGTCAGATTATATACCGCCGGTGGATGGTTTCACCACTTCCGAGGCTAGCCTACGGCTTGACTATGTACTCGGCCAGGATGAGTATGGCTCTCAGGTTGATCTGTCGGTCCAGGTCAGCACCTTACCTATCCCGGATTTGGCGGTGGGCCGTTTGGTGGAAACAGCCGCCGACGCCACCCGCATGCTGGATGCTTACCTGGCAACTTCCAACGGCGTGGCGCCCGCGCCCACTTCGGCCCTGGTGACAGGCTACGACTTTTTTGCCGATGCGGCCGCAGAAATTCAAACGCAGCTTGAGAATGGTCTGGGTATCCCGGCCGGCAGCGCCGCCAGTCTTATCACCGGCCGCGATGTGTCGCCGTTAGATCCCAGCGCCTGGACGGCCGATCAATTGGCTGACCAACTGCTGGACAGTCGGCATGACCTGATCTTCTTGGGTGGACATTTTAGCGCCAGCAGCGCCTTGGCCGCCGATTATCAAACGCGCCTGCTTTCGACCGACCTTACCTCGTCGTCGGTTAATCTGCAAAATGCGCTCATTTTCAGCATTGGCTGCCACTCCGGCTACAACATTGTTAATGAGCACGGTATCCCCGGCCTGACCGCCGAACCCGATTGGGCACAGGCATTTGCCCGCAAAGGGGCTACCTTCATCGGCGGCACCGGCTATCAGTATGGCGATACCGATTTTCTGGAATACAGCGAGCGCATTTACCTGGAATTTAGCCGGCAATTACGCACCGGCTCAGGGCCGGTCTCCATCGGCCAGGCACTGGTGAATGCCAAGCAAATCTATCTGGCTCAGACGCCGCAGTTGCGCGCCCTGCATGAAAAATCTTTGATAGAAGCAACCATTTTTGGCCTGCCGATGTTAAGCATCAATATGCCTGGCGCGCGCCTCGACCCACCGAGTGATGCCAGCATCATCAGCGATAGCGATCTTGATGATTTTGGGCTGGAAGACCCGAACGGCCCCGGCGTTGCCCTGAATCTAAGATTTGCCGATATCACCTTTGATCCAGATGATCTCAATATAGATCCCAGCACTGTGGAGCTTCAGGATGTAGACAATCTCAATGAGACGGTCGAGGCGCTTTACCTTTCTGGCGACAGCGGTGTGTTAAGCAACCCAGGCGAACCTGTTTTGCCGTTGATGGTGCGAAATGTCACTGCGCCTGATAACCTGGTGCTGCGCGGGGTAGGCTTCCGGGGCGGCGTCTATACGGACATCCCCAATGTTAGGGCCTTAACCGGAGCACCAACCACCGAAATTCGTAGCGTCCATACGCCTTACCTATCCGACATTTTCTTCCCCACCCAACCCTGGAGCGTGAATTACTTGGAAGCCCTGGCAAGAGGAGGCGTTACCACTCGCCTAGCCGTAACCCCGGCCCAATTCAAATCAACTTCGCCCGGTTCTGAAACCAATACCCTCCGCCAGTATTCGGATATAAACTTCCGCCTGTACTACAGCAACAATACGGAATCTTTTGACGCTGAAGGCACACCGGCCCTGTCCGCAGCCCCGGTCATTGCCCAAGTATCGGCCCCCATCAGGCCAGAGGGTGTCAACTTCAGGATGAGAGTGATTGGCGATCCGGTAGCCGGCATCCAGGAAGTCTGGGTAACTTATACTGTCTGTTCATCCGACACTCCTTGCAACGGCACCTGGCAGTCGTTAAACCTGACTCAAAATAGCGCCGATTCTACCTTATGGGAAGGTCTCTTTGACCTGGGCGACACGCCGGAGAACGTCCGTTACATCGTCCAGGCTGTCAATGGGGTCGGGTTGGTCAGCATGGCCACTAACCTGGGCGGGTATTACATTCCCGGTATGGAGGAAAATGAATTACTAGCAACGGCCTTATCGCTTGACCCACCTGCTGCTACTTCAGGCCGCTATGGAGCTGAAGCCACCTTTAGCGCCACTCTAACCGATGAGGCAGGAAATGAACTGGAAGGTCAAGCCATCATTTTTGGTCTGGGTTCACAGACCGGCATTGGTGTTACCGGCAGTGATGGCCGGGCCAGCGCTACGCTTCCTTTATTAGGGACGCCGCCTAATCAATACGATGTTCGGGCTACCTTCCCTGGCAACCCTTCGTATGCGGCCTCTGCTGCTCCAAACACGTTTAAATTCCAGATTCAGAAGCAAGACACAGCCCTGACGCTTGAACCTGCAACTCCGAAAGGACTCCCTGGCGATGATTCGCTCGTGATCGCTACGCTGACTGATGCGCTGGGCCGGCGATTGTTTGAGAAAACCGTTGTTTTTGTAGTGACCGGGAGTGGGGGTACTTATACCGAAGCAGTGATTACCAATTTCCTGGGGCGGGCCACGCTGGGGAACATACCCTTGCCTCCTGGCAGTTATAACGCCGCAGTTTACTTCGGCGGTCAAATTCCGCTGGGGAATGATACAACGGTAACCTTGAACGATCCGCGCTATAATCCGGCTACGGCCTCCACCGGACTGACGCTGACCGACATCTGTGAACAAACCCTTGATGCCTTTAATCAGCCGGATGGCGGCTTGAACAACACCAACTGGGCCGGGGCCATAACTGGATACAGCATTGTTAACCAGCAGGTAAAAGTGGGCCAAGGGGGGCCGATCCATTGGAAACCTACCATCTTTGGACCTAACCAGGTGGCTTGTATCAAACTCACCAAGTTCAACCCTGGCAGCGCCTTCCATGGCCTTATGCTTAAAGTGCAAAAACTCAACAATTATGGCCCAGGGGCTATCTTGGTCAACTACAACGCCCTCAGTGGCAATATAGACGTTGAAGTTCGCAAGAGCAATGGCGACTGGTTAGCGGTAGGTTCGTTCACACCGCCCACACCGGTTCAAGAGGGCGACCGCCTGGGGGCGAGAGCGTTGGCCAACGGCAAGGTCGAGTTGTATATTAATAATACACTGGTGGGCCTTGCTGATGCCGGCAGCTTCTACGCTAACAGGGGCGGCCAGATTGGTCTATGGTTCCGCAAGGCTCACAACGCGATTATTGATGACTTTGCCGGGGGAAATATTTCAAACCCATAATAAAAATAAGGGGTGAACAGAGAATTGATTCACCCCCACCCCGCCCCTTCGTTCCCAAACTGCCAAATAGTTTGGGAGCGAGGGGGCCTAAATTGTTGGCTTTGCCTGTTGGTTTGCGGTCACTCCACCTGAAAGGCGTAATCTATAGCCTCTTCCAGTGACATAGCCCGACCTTCAGCGATGATGGAAGCCCCTGCTTCTTCTCCCAAATCTTGACGCGCTGCCTCAAGCACTTTCTCAAAATTGGCTAATTCGGTTGGTGGGAGCGGGGCCCCAATTTGCTGGCGCAGTTCTTCGACCGCGCCAAATAACCGCAGCGTCCGCTCAGGCCGGCCTTGCAAAACAGCCAAACCGCCAATATCTTGCAGCAGGTAAGCAATACCTTCCCGATCGCCCAGTTCCTTGTTAATGGTTAGGCTTTCTTCATATAACCTGCGGGCTTCGGCATAGTTGTGTTGAGCGCGGGCCACATTTCCCAAATTATTCAAAGCAATCGCCATCATGAGTCTATCTCCAACTTCCCGTTGGAGTCCTATAGCTACTTCCAATTGGGTGCCTGCCGCCTCATAATCGCCCAGATCAAAATTCAAATAACCCAGGTTGTTAAGTGAAACTCCTATAGCCCACTTGTCTTTCAATTCATAACGCAAATCCAGGCTTTCCTCGTAAAGCCGGCGTGCTGACTCAAAATCACCCTGATGATGGGCTACCAGCCCTAAATTGCTTAGTAAACTGGCAATACGAGTTTTATCATCTAATTCTCGCCGAATAATCAGGCTGGCTTCGTACAAAGCGCGGGCTGCTTCATAATCTCCCTGTCCATCAGCCAAGTGCCCATTATAATGCAACACTTGAGCCACTCCGGCTCGATCACCCAATTCCTCAAAACCGGCCTTGGCTCGCTCAAACCAGGCCGACGCTTCGGCATACAAGCCCTGTTTTCTAAACAATTCGCCCGTCAAAGTCTGGCACCAGGCTTGGGCCGATTGGTCTCCCAGTTGTTCAGCCAGTTGCAGCGCTTGTTGTAACAAATTACCGGCGTCATTCCACTGCCCCACCAGTTGCAGCACCTCACTCAGCTTGAGCATCACCGTCACCCGTTCCGGTTCGGGCAAGAGGGGCAAAACTCGCTCATAGTAGCTAATCGCAGCTTCATTGGCATAGTTTGCCTGGGCAAGTTCGCCGGCTTTGCGCAGGTACTCCCGTTTTTTGGCTTCGTTCTGGCTGCGTTCATAATGAAAGGCCAATAAATCAATAAATTGCTCAATGCTTGTGCTGTAAGCCCGCTCAATAAACCAGGCCAATTGTTCATGCAGGATAGCCCGTGTGGCGTAGGGTAGACTTTCGTAAGCCACTTCTTGCGTAATAACATGTTTAAAAAGATAGGTTAGCTCCGGTTCAGGGGTGTCCATGGGGATCAAATCGAGCTGGCTTAGCACATCGAGATCAGCTTTGATGCGGTGGGGTTCACCTAGTTCCGGGTAGACGCCCCACAGCCAGGCCGCTCTAAACAGACGACCTATCACACTGGCTACTTTGACCATACTCTTTTGGCTCTCGCTGAGGCGGTCAATGCGGCTGAGAATCAAGCTGTGCAGGCTGGTGGGCAAATCAAATTGTTCCAGCGCCTCACCGTCGTGGGGGTCCAATACCTGATCATGGAGAAAGTTTAATAATTCTTCGATGTAAAAAGGATTGCCCTGGGCGCGAGATGTGATCCGCTCGACCAGAATACGAGGCAGTTCAGCCTGTGCGCCAAAAAATTGATGCAGCTTGAGGGTGATAAGTCGTTCCGCCTGCTGCTCGGTAAAATCGGCCAGGACAATTTCGGTAAAGTGTGGCAGTTGGCTCACCCGCGGCGCTTGCAGGCGCTGTAGTTCCGGCGGGCGCATAGCTATAACCAGCAGCACCGGCAAATCAACGATAGCCCGCCCCACTTCTTCCAGCAAATCATGTGACAGCGGATCAAGCCAGTGACAGTCTTCCAGTACCAGCAGCAAAGGGGTTTTTCTGGCCCGAGCGCGCAGGCAATCTATCAACAGCGCTTCCAGTGAGGATTTGCGCAGCTTGGCATCAAAGGAGTGAGTCAGTTCATTATCGGGAATAGATATATTCAACGCTACCCCTAAAAGGGGCAAACGAGGGGTCAGGGTTGGATCAATCAACTTGAGCTGCTGCTCCAACTGGGTAATCTGCTCTGGCGCTTCACGGATGGAGTCGAGGTGGAAGAAGCCCCGCCAAATAGAATGCCAGACCAGGTAGCTGATGTTGGTACCGTAAGATTGGCACTCTCCGCCATAGGCAACCATCTGATGATCATTGGCCAAACGGATAATCTCGGCCACCAGGCGAGATTTACCCATGCCGGCCTCAGCCGTAATACCGACGATCTGGCCGTGTCCGGCCAGAGCCTGGCTCAATTTCTGCCCAATCAGGTCCAGTTCGGCTTCTCGCCCGACCATCGGCAGGGCATAAGTTGGCTCTTGCAAATGGATGGCCTGTCGTTCTTTGGGCCCGTTCAAACTGAACACCTTGACCGGTTCGGCTTTGCCTTTGACTTTAAGCAGCGGCAGGCTATCCCAGCTAAAGGTATCGGCAACGGGTTGGCGGGCGTTGGCGCTCACCAGAATTTGTCCGGGCGCGGCGGCTTGCATGAGGCGGGCCGCTAAATTTACATCATCACCCATCACGCCATAGGTACGGCGCATGGTTCCACCATAAGCCCCGGTATAGATCTGGCCCTGGCTAATGCCAATTTTAACATTGCTAATAAAATTGAGGGCGATGGGTAAGTTGCGTAATTCCAGTGCGGCGGCAGCGGCCCGCCGGGCATCGTCTTCATGAGCAATGGGCGCGCCAAAGGCAGTGTAAAGATAACTGCCTTTATCGCCTACGGTTAACTGGAGGAGATACCCCTCGTAATGGGCCAGAATGGTTTGCACCCAACAAATATAAGCATCGAGTTTGGCCCCGGCTCGTTCATCCGCGTCAAAATCAATTCCATCAAAACTCAAGAATAACACCACCGCCGGGCGCAGTTCGGCCAGAAACTCGCCTTTGCCCGCTTGAAGCCGCTCGTAAACCGGCGGCAAAAGCCAGGGGCGGAGCTGCTCCTCGGAAAGAGTATCGGCGGCAAAAGTGGGCCAAGGGGCCGCTTCTACCTGAAGCCCAGGCAGAAAACGGCTGACCACAGCGAAACGTTCGCCGCTTTCCGGCTCATCCCGCCATTCAGACAGTTCAAGTTGACCGCCCAGACGAGTCACGGCTTCAGTGTCAACCACCACTTCACCTTTGTTGGCGTGATGTTCACCCGCCGCCATACGATCCAGCGTTGCCCCGGCCAGCACGTCAATATACTGTATCGCCGGGTCGCCAACCAAAAAACGGCGAACCGGGCCAACCGCTACTGCCACTTTCATCGCCAGCGAGACTGTGCCGGCGCCGGGGATTTCGAGCGCGGCAAATTGGCTCATTGTTCGCTGCATATCCAAACCGCAGGCAGTGGCGCGGCGGCCATCATCACCATCAAGCCAGCAAGTAACGGCGTCGCCGCTAAGAGCAATAACGCTGCCGCCATAACGGTGAACTTCGGACACCAGGGCATCATAGATACGGTTCAATTGACGGGTCAATTCTTCCGGGCCGCGCCGAGGGCCATAGGCCTTGAGCATGGCTTCGGTCAGTGGGGTAAAACCAGAAACATCGGCAAACAGGGCACTGCCCTGAGTACGGTCGGGTAAGCTGACACCGGTGGACAGCGATAGGCAGCGATCCATCGGGATATAAGCGGTTTTTGACTCCATATTATTTTGTCTCCCCAAGGTATACCAGCATCATAACATAAAAAGCTTAAGAGTAGAATGGTAATAACAGGCTATTGAAGCAGATTTTCCAAGCATATTTTCCGCCCTAAGAGTAGACAGTAAGCGCATTTGTCGCAGAGGCAACTTTACCCCTGGTAGTCTGCCCTTGCTTATGGTAAAATAACAGAAACAGTGCCAATTAGACTCAGTGGATCCAAATTTCCCGTAGGGTGGCATCCCTATGCCGCCCGCTGACGACTAGGGATGCGCCAGCTACGGTGAAAAATTGGATCTACCGAGATAATATTTTCTTTTTGTCCTTGATACGGCCCAGGTATTTTAGCCAGCCAGCACAAGGCCAACAAACCCTCAGGCTTGATTCTGACTGTATCCAGGTGAAAGGACGACCTATGAAAGCTATGCAGTTTGCCCGGCCTGCCCCGGTTGAAACGGCGCCATTGGCTGCTGCCAAGCTCGATCTCCCCCAACCCGGCCCCGGCCAAGTGCGGCTGAAAATCCAGACCTGCGGCGTTTGTCACACCGATTTGCACCTTGTCGAAGGTGATTTAACTCTGCCTCGCCTGCCGACTGTTCCCGGCCATCAGGTGGTGGGGGTGGTAGACGTGGTGGGTGAGGGCGTCACGCTGCATCAGCCCGGCGACCGGCTGGGCGTGCCCTGGCTGTACCAAACCTGCGGCCGCTGCCGCTTTTGCCGGACGAATCGGGAGAATTTGTGCGAACAAATCCACTTTACCGGGCTGCACGCCAATGGCGGTTTTGCCGAGTATCTGGTAGTAGCCGAGCAGTTTGCCTATCCCATCCCGGCGGTTTTTAATGACGCCGAGGCCGCGCCTTTGCTGTGCGCCGGGGTGGTGGGCTACCGCTCCCTGCGGCTGAGCCGAGTGCAGCCGGGACAGCGCCTGGGCTTGTACGGCTTTGGCGCGTCGGCCCATTTGGTGCTGCAAGTGGCCTGTTATTGGGGGTGCGAAGTATTTGTGTTTACGCGAAAAGAACATCACCGCCAATTGGCCCGGTCGCTGGGCGCGGTTTGGGCCGGCGGGGCCGAGGATGACCCCGGCGCGGTGATGGACAGCAGCATTATCTTTGCTCCGGCGGGCGGACTGGTCCCCCTGGCTTTGCAGCGGCTGGATCGAGGCGGCACGCTGGCCCTGGGCGGCATTCACATGAGCCCCATCCCCGAAATGTCTTACGATTTGCTGTGGCACGAGCGGACGCTCCAAAGCGTGGCCAACAGCACCCGCCAGGATGTGCGGGACTTTTTGCAGGTGGCGGCAGAGATACCGCTCAAACCTGAAACCGAACTGTTTCCCCTGGAGCAGGCCAACGAAGCTCTGCTGCGGTTGAAGCAGGGCCAAATCAACGGTGCGGCAGTACTGGTATTGAAAGGATGAAACAGTTACAGTAAATTACGAATTGAGGAGCTAGCACGCCCACGTGCGGCTCCGTTCGGCACGTAGGCGTGCCTCACTCCTCAAAATTGTGATTTACTGAGTTAATTTTATGTTGCGACAATTCTTGAAATATGCAATGCCGGCAGTTTGGGCGATTGAGCCTGCTTTTACCCGGCTCAATCGCCGCCTTTTGCCGCCGCGCATGGGGCCGGATTGGGTAGAGGTGAAACAGATAAGCCTGGCGTTGCCCCGGCTGGCCGCCGAGTTTCACGGTTATCGTCTGGTTCAAATCAGCGATTTACATAGCGATATCTCCATGACCCCAGCCCGGCTGGCCCAGGTGGTTGAACTGATCAACTGGCAGCAGCCCGACCTGGTGGCTATTACCGGCGATTTTGTCAGCTATGAGGCCCATCCCCATCTGGAGGAGGTTGCGACCGCTTTCAGCCGGTTGACTCCCCGCGATGGAACCGTCGCCATCCTGGGTAATCACGATTATTGGACCGATGTAACCTTCATCCGGCAGGCGCTGCGCCGAGGCGGAATGATTGACTTGAACAACGCCGTTTATACCCTGCGCCGGGGCGAGACTCTGCTGCACATAGCCGGCGTGGATGATTTTTGGGAGGATCGAGCCAGCAAAATGGCCCAACTCCCCACTGAGGGTGCGGCCATTTTGCTGGCTCACGAATCGGATTTTGCCGACCTCAGCGCCGCGACCTGCCGCTTTGATTTGCAACTCTCCGGCCATTCCCACGGCGGGCAGGTGATTATCCCTTTTTGGGGGCCGCTGGCCGCGCCGCCGTATGGCCTCAAATATCCCCTGGGCTGTTACCGGCTGGGCGAGATGTGGCTGTATACAAATCGCGGATTGGGCGAATCTTCCGTGCGGATACGGATCAACTGCCGCCCGGAGATAACGGTTTTTACGCTGGAATCAGGACAATTCACCAATGGACACGGATAAGCTCAAATGAATATAAAGTCGCTCTTTGATTCTTCAGTTCGAGAAGAGTTTTCATCTCACCAAACGCTGACCCTTATCGGCCTGGCCGGGCTGGTCTCCCTGCTGATGGCTTTTATACCCTGGCTGGACTGGCTAAACTACCCGTTCCGCCTGTTGCTAACTATGGTCCACGAATTGGGGCACGGGCTGGCGGCGCTGCTAACCGGCGGCGAGTTCATTCGCTTTGTGATCTTTCCCAGTGGAGCAGGTCTCGCTTATACCGCCGGCGGCTGGCGTTGGGTGATTGTGCCGGCGGGGTATGTCGGCGTGGCTGTGTTTGGCGCGATTTTGATCAGGCTGGACCGGAGCCAGCAATGGAGTCGGATGGCTCTGGCGGTGATAGGCGGCCTGATGGGGCTGCTTTCGCTGCGTTACGGTGTGCCCAGTATTATCTCAAGTGATTTTCTAAGTGGACTTTTGACCACTGTCAGCGGGCTGGTGTTTGGCGGCTTTTTTATCTGGGTGGCCTTGAAAGCCAGGCCCGGCTGGATTGTTTTTCTGCTCCACCTGGTAGCCATTCAAGCCGGGCTGACTGCTTTTTCTGATTTGATGACGGTCATGGGGCTGTCGCTCAATTTCTTTAACGCCCCGGCCAATGATGCCCGCTCGATGGCCGAACTGACCTTTATCCCGGCGATTATCTGGGCGGTGCTGTGGGCGGGTCTGGCGGCGGTGTTGATCGGCGGGGCAATTTGGGTGACATGGGTGGCGGGGGGCGAGGAGAGATGATGCGAGGAGAAAAGGAACTGAGGGAATTAGTTGGAACTTATGAGAACCAATACATCTGCATCTTCTCTAAAAATTCTGTGGTAACGGGAAACCCTGCATTGCTCCCTATCACGGAGTCAATCCCGCATTTGGGGCATAAGGCAGTCTGACTTCCATCAATCCAATCGAGTATTTCACCTGGCCTGAAAATATGGAGGCAATAAAAACATCCGCAAATCGTACTCCTCAATACACCTTCTCGGTGGTTACTAGAGAATTTGTGGGCGCAGATATAGTCAGGTTTTTCTTCTGTCAACATGTCCTTCCCGCCTCCTCGCCTCAGTTGTAGATCTCCCAAACGCCCTCACCGTCCATAATCCGGCGAATCTGGTCGGGGAAGCGGTTACGGTTGAGGGGTTTGCCCAAAAAGCCGTTGAAGCCGGCAGCTTGAGCCTTGGCGATTTCGGTGCTGGCATCACGGGCCGTTACGGCGACGATAGGGACATTTTTGAGGGCCGGTTCTCGTTTGAGTTGGGCCAGCACCTCGTAACCGTCGCCGTCGGGCAGGCCCAAATCCAAAAAGATCATATCCACTTTGGTCATCTTTTTAGCCCGCTCTACCGCATCACGGGCAAAACGTTCCATTACGGTACGCACGCCAATCCGCCGTAGCATCACCGATAGAATCGCCAGGCCAGAGGCGTCGTCTTCTACCACCAAGGCAATATAATTTTGAAATTTTTCGCTGCTCATCAAAAACCCTCTTTACTTTGTGATGACTCATTTGGGAGATTGGAGATTGGAGATTATTAGCCTGAATCTCTAATCTCCTCGTGAATTTTTGTTAACCGGCAGCACTACCGTAAAGGTTGTCCCCTGCCCCACCCGACTTTCAACCTCGAGGTAGCCTCCGTGCAGTTCCACCAACGATTTGGTGATGGGCAGGCTCAAACCCACGCCGGTATGCTCAAGGCGGTCGGTTAAGCCTTCGCCGGTGAACTGTTGAAAAATGGTGGGCAGCAGCTTCGGGCTGATGCCCCGGCCCGTATCGGCCACCTCAACGACCACGTGCCCATTGTTGGCATAAGCCTTCAACCAGATGGTCCCGGCGTCGGTAAATTTGGCCGCATTTGAAAGCAAACTCGAAAATATCTGGCGGAGCCGCAGCCGATCGGCCATGACTTCGGGCAGAGTCGGGGCCAGATCGGCGGCCAGTTGCACCGGTTTATCCTGTAACTTCTCAGCCACACCGGGTAGGGTTTCGGCAATCAGCTCGGATAACTTGATAGGTTGGAGCTGCAAGGTCATCTGGCCTGCTTCTATTTTACTCATATCCAGAATGTTGTTAATTAGCTTGAGTAATTTTTCCGCCCCCTGGAGCGCCTGGCCGAGCAAAGTGGCTTGATCGGGGTTGAGCGGGCCGGTGTCGCCGTCCACCACAAAACCGATGTAGTTAATGATCCCGTTAAGAGGAGCACGCAGTTCGTGGGTTACATTAGCCAAAAATTTGCTTTTCAAACGGGTCAAGGCTTCGGTGGCGCGGATGGCCTGGTCCAGTTCCAGGCTCCACAGGGCAAGCGCCAGTTGTTTTTGCAAATCCATTAAAATGGACTGCTCGCGTGGCGTAAAATCCTCGCCATTAATCTTGGTTCCAAGATAGAGTGTACCCAGCGAGACATTATTGACCTTGAGCGGCAATTGTAGAGAATAGGGGCTGTGGAGTCGCCCTTCAAGCGTAAGTTCGGCGCTGCGCAGCCGGAAGTCAGCCGGAATATTCCAGCTTACCAAAGCCTCCAATTCATGCCGCGATTTTACTTTGAGTAACTCCTGTTGAAACAAGCGCAACCCAATCTTAAAATCCTCAATACTGCCATAAAGCCGCTGTTCAAGACGGTAGCGGACGCTCCAATAAACCGGGCGCAAAATAAAAAAGCCGGCCGCGGTCAGGAAAATAGTGGTAAGATCGTCATAACGAACAAAATCAAGATTAACGGTCGTAGCGTTAATCAAGGCCAAGAGCAAAAAGTAACTCACCAGGGCAGCACTGATGGCCCCCAGGTAAAGCGTGTGTAACTGCTGGCTGCGTTTCAGATCAAACATCTGATAGCGAATGGTAGCCCACGTAACAGCGACAGGCAGACCGATCAAGCCGTAGCGCTCTATGGTTTCAAAAATGAGGGTGCGATTCGAGAAATCTAACAACAAATTCAGCGTTACTGCCAGAAAGGTAGGCAGCGCCAGCCCCACCAATAACACCTGAGCCTGCTGCCGGTCAGCGGCCATTTCGGTCTGCCAGGCGGCATTTAGCAGCAACGCGCCCCCGGCAACCCCATAAACGGCGGTATAACCGTTGAGAAATTGGGTAAAATAGCCGGTTAATTCGGGGCGACTAATCAAGGTAGGTAAATAAACCAGGGTCGGCAGGATGGGCAGGTACAACAGCGGCAGCAGGGCAGGCCATGTTTTTAAAGCTCGACGTGGATAAGGGAAGACTAACAAAAAATGCAGCAGCAGCGGCGGCAGCAGCACTTTGCCGGTCAATGCCCCAAAAAAAGTTACATAAAAAAGCCAGCCGCCCACAAAATCGGGCAGACTGACCAGGGCGTAAACCAGAGCCACGCTCCACAGGCTAAACAGGCGAACCTGGGTAGCATTTGGCTGTCCGTAAGAGGCAATGATAGCGGCAATCAGGCCGAGCAGGGCAAAAAAAGCCGGGATAACCACCAACTGTAAAAAATCTTGCCCGGTAAAGCGAACCACCGACAAGACCGTCTTGGCAATCTCACCCGAAGGGCTTTTCAGATAATAGTGAATCGGGTAGCCGACTTCCTGCTGCCGAATATAGTTAATCAGCTGTTCGGAGGAAAAAATGGTTTGACCGTTAACACTGAGGATCACATCATCCTCGGCCAATTTGAGGGGGCGGATGGTTGGCGCACGGGTTTCCCAGCCGGGCAAATTGCTTTCGGTAATAACCCGGTTTTGATGCAAGAACCCGGTAAAAGGCTGTCCAATCCACTGCCAACTAAGACCAAAATTAAGTAATAACCAGGCCAGGGCCAGCCCCAGGCTGCCCATCTGGAACCCGTACCACAGCTTATCAAAAGCTAGACCAGAATGATTTATCTTCATCGTCAAAACTAGCCCACTACTAAGAGCCTATCCGAAAAAGTAGGCCGGCATCCCTATGCCAGCCGGTGACGCATCCCTATGCGACACCTACGGGGTTATTCACCATCATAAACTAGCCCGCTACTGATTTACCCATACTGAGGAGACCGGCTTTCTATTCGCCGTCACCTTGCTTCCATTGCCCGGTTTTAGGGTTGAGAGAGGCAAGGTAAAGGTAAAGGTACTGCCTCGGCCTGGCACACCCTCACTCTCGACCCAAATTTTGCCGCCGTGCAGCTCTACCAGTGCTCTGGTAATAGACAGCCCCAGACCCGTGCCTAAATGACGCCGGCGCTCAAATTGAAGTTGCTGCCGGTGAACCAACTGCCGATAATCTTCAAAAATCAGCGGCAAACTTTCCTGCGGTATGCCAATCCCCGTATCCTCGATGCTGACCCAAACCGTATTGCCATGAAGCCTGGCTCGCACCCAGATAGAACCCTCTTGCGTAAATTTGATGGCATTGGAGAGTAAATTGAGCAAAATCTGGCGAACTCTCAGGCGGTCGGCCATCACCGGGGGCAGGTTATCCTCAAGCTCTACGGTCAGGCGCACGGCCTTTTTTTGCAAGGGGTTGTTGACCAGCGGCAGTGTTTCTTTGATCACCTCCGGCAAACTCATCACTTCCGGCTGCAGCGTCAATTGGCCGGTCTCAATTTTGGTAATATCCAAAATATCGTTGAGCAGATTCAGCAAATATTCCGAACCTTCTACCGCTCGGTTGAGATATTCGGCCTGGGTTTCGGTAATTTCGCCCAAAGCCCCATCAGCAACCAAGCCGGTAGAATTGATGACCGTATTCAGGGGGGTTCTTAGTTCGTGAGAGATATTGGTCAGGAAATTGAGCTTCAACTGGTCGGTCTTTTCAGCCGCTTCACGGGCTTCGGCCAGTTGAATACCCGACAAAACCAGCGACACCTGTTCTTGAAGCTGTTTTAAGGCCACTTGTTCGCTGTAGCCAAAGGAACGCCCTGAACGCTTGGGGCCAATGGTTAAAAAGCCCAGAGAACGCGTTCCCATTTCCAGGGGCAACGTTATGGTTTTGGTTGTTTCCAGCCGGGGCTGCGGGTGCAGGTAAACTTCTTTCACCAACAAACGAGCCGGAAGCTGCTGCCCGAGAAACTGCTTCAACCGCTCCCGGTTATCAATCTCCGTCAAGTGGTGACAAATGGCGTCAATCTTTTCCTTAAAATTGGCTGTATCGGGAAAAAACAACCGGTCAATCACTTGCTGCGTCCCATTGTAAAGGAGGCGCAGCAGCAGCAGCGTTAGTAAGGTAGTCATAAAAACAGCCAGGCTGCGGTTAACTTCTTGCAGCAGCAGGCTGGCAAACCAATGAATGAGGGAAAAAATGGTGATGTAGGTGAAAACCAGCGCCAGAGCAAAACCACCCCAAATCAGAACCAGCCGCCTGATTTCCCAGCCGGTGCTAAGCTGGGGCAAGGACAGCCATTGACGATTTTGGTGGGGCAGATGACGAGCCATGGGGGTTTTTAAGTCCTACTATCCGCGCGATCTTTGTACGCACTTAGATAATAGCACAAAATGGCTCGATTGGTGATTACAGATTGGTTAAGAGAAATAACTTCTGATCATAAGCTACGCTAGCCCAAGTTCCAGCCAGCGATCCTTTTAGTTTATGACTGTGCAGCGAGGGATGAAAAGGGTCTCCGGTTAGTTGGCGCAGAGTGCGTTCCACCTGCTCTCGCAGTTCTGGATTGCGGCGAATTTTTTGCTTCAAAACCAGCGGAGTCATTCATCCAACTCTGCCATCAGCTCATCCACTGTGCCCCGGCGTACCTGGCCCGTTTGATAAGCCTGGCGAGTTTCCGCTACTTCTTCCACCAACTGCTCTCGGCGTTGTTCAACCAGGCGGCGATAGATAATCTTCAAAAGCTCGGCCTGGTCTTCTGGGGATAATTGTTCAACCATCTCTATGGCTGTCTGCAAAGATGAGGTCTTTGTCGCTATCATTTTTATACCCCTTATTGATTTGCATAGTTTGATTATAACATAAATCAGCCTGCTTGAACACCTTAAAATTTGCGGTGTTAGCCAAATAAAGCCGGTAATAATTATCCTAAAAGTTTCAAGCTGTGGTATAATAGAAAGGGTCAATTAAAACATTTGTTCTGTCATTTTCCGTGTAACTCCACAAGATATAGAATTTCCACCTGGAAAAGTACCACATTTAGTGGTATCCTTCTTCCGATATTATCTAAAAAGTAAAACGTTCAAGGCTAAGAGCAGCGTTATATAAATCATACGTTTTACGTTTCACGTTTTACGCTTTACGTTCAGAATCGAGGCTTAACTTATGGGCGACTTTGTTCACCTGCACGTACACAGCGAATACTCCCTGCTCGACGGGCTGGGCCGGACCGACCAACTGGCCAAGGAAGCGGCTCGATTGGGCCAGTCGGCCCTGGCCCTGACCGACCACGGGGTGATGCACGGGGCAATTGAATTTTTCCGCAACTGCAAAAAGCAGAACGTCAAGCCGATTATCGGTGTGGAAGCCTACCTGACCCCGCAAGGCCGCAGTATGCGCGACCGCGACCCGCAGAAAGACAACGTCCGCCATCACCTGCTACTGCTGGCCCAGAACATGACCGGCTACAAAAACCTGCTCCAAATTTGCAGCGACGCCCAGATGCAGGGCTTTTACTACCGCCCCCGCATTGACGCCGACTACCTGGCCGCTCACGCCGAGGGCCTGATCTGCACCACCGGCTGCATGGCCGCCGAAATCCCATCGCTGCTGGTCAGCGACGGCCGCCCGCCGCAGGAGGAAAAAGCGCTGGAGCGGCTGCGCTGGTATCTGGACGTGTTTGGCCGCGACCGTTTTTACGTGGAACTGCAAGAACACAGCATCCCCGAACTGACCCGCATCAACAAAACTTTGTTTGATTGGGCCGGACGGCACGAAATCCCGCTGCTTGTCACCAATGATGTCCATTACGTAACCGAGGCCGAGGCCAAGGCCCACGATACCCTCTTGTGCATCCAGACCGGCTCGCTGATTAAACAGCCCAACCGCATGAAAATGTCCGACGGCAGCTACTACCTCAAAAGTTTGGAGGAATTAAAAGCCATTTTCCGGCCCCTGGTTGACCTGCCGGACAGCGCCTTTACCAACTCGCTCAAAATTGCCGAGATGTGCGCCGTAGATTTGGAAGACAGCAGCTTTCACCTGCCCGAGCTGCCCACCGAGCACCTGCCCGACGAGGTGATGCCGCGCCGCTTCAAGGAAAGCAAAGATTACCCCGGCTTTCTGCGCTACCTGACCGAAAAGGGGCTGGTGGAAAGATACGGCGACCACGCCCATTCGCCCGAAATCCAGGCCAGGATGGAACACGAACTCAACATCATCAACAGCATGGGCTTTGCCATCTACTACCTGATTGTCTGGGATTTGTGCCGCTACGCCCGCGAGCGCAACATCTGGTGGAATGTGCGCGGCTCCGGGGCCGGCTCGATTGTGGCCTACGCCACCGGCATCACCTTGATTGACCCGCTGCGTCACGCCCTCATTTTTGAGCGGTTTCTCAACCCCGGCCGCATCTCTATGCCCGATTTTGACCTGGATTACCCCGATGACCAGCGCGAAGAGATGATTCGCTACACCATCGAGCGTTACGGCCCCGACCGGGTGGCCCAGATTGTTTCCTTTGGCCGGATGAAAGCCCGCGCCGCCATCCGCGATGTGGGCCGGGCTATGGATGTCCCGCTGAGCGAAGTGGACGTGCTGGCCAAGCACATCACCGCCATCCCCGGCAAACCCTGCACCATTGACGACGCCCTCAACCCGGAACACGAATTTTACAGCGCCGAACTTAAGGGCCAGTACGAGCAGGCCGAGCACGTGCAGGAATTGGTTGACTTTGCCCGCACCCTGGAAGGCGTGGCCCGCCATTCCTCCGTTCACGCCGCCGCCGTCATCATCACCGACAAGCCGCTGACCGAATATGTGCCGGTTATGCGGGCGCAGGGTTCGGTGATTACCGAAACGGTGACCCAATTTGAATTTCCCATCTGCGAGTCCATCGGCCTGCTCAAGGTTGACTTTTTGGGCCTGTCCACCCTGACCATCATGCGTAAAGCCGCCGAACTGATTAAGGAACGGCACGGTCTGGATTTCGACCTGACCAATATTCCGATGGATCAGCCGGAGGCGTTTAAAAACCTGCCCCACTATCCCCCGCCCGAAAAAGCCTTTGAACTGCTGGCCAAGGGTGATGTGACCGGCGTCTTCCAGGTGGAAGGCACAGGCATGCGCCGGGTGTTGACCGAGATGAAGCCGACCAAATTCGAGCACATTGTCGCCGCCATCTCGCTGTTCCGTCCCGGCCCAATGGAATACATTCCCACCTACATTGCCCGCATGCACGGCAAAGAGCCGGTTGAGTACAAGCACCCCCGGCTGGAGTCCATCCTGAGCGAAACGTACGGCATCATCGTTTACCAGGAGCAGATTATCCAGATTGCCTCGCAGTTGGCCGGCTACGCCCCCGGCGAGGCCGACCAGATTCGCAAGGCTGTGGGCAAGAAAATCAAGGCCAAAATTGACGAGCACCGCTCGATGTTTGTCGCCGGGGCGGTCGCCAACGGCATCGAAAAAGAGGTGGCCGAAGCCATTTACAGCGATATCGAGTTCTTTGCCCGCTACGGCTTCAACAAAGCCCACGCCGCCGACTATGCCCTGGTCACATGCCAGACGGCCTATCTCAAAGCCCACTACCCGGTGGAGTACATGGCCGCCCTGCTCACCGTCGAGCGGAACAACACCGACAAAATCGGCCTGCTGGTCGGCGAGTGCCGGGCGATGGGCATCCCGGTGCTGCCGCCCGACATCAACCGCAGCCGGATTGACTTTACCATCGAGGATCGAGACACCGGCCCGGCCATTCGTTTTAGCATGAGCGCCATCAAGAACGTGGGCGAAGGCCCTATTGGCGAAATCCTGACCGTGCGCGACCAGGACGGGCCGTTTGCCGATATTGACGACTTTTGCAACCGGATTGACCTGCGGCACATTGGCCGCCGGGCGCTGGAAGGCTTGATCAAGGTGGGGGCGCTGGACAGCTTTGGGGTGAAGCGCAGCCAATTATTGGCCCTGGTGGACCGCATGATTAATCTGTCCAGTTCGACCCATAAAGCCGCTTCGGTGGGCCAGATCAGCATGTTCGATATGGGCAGCTTCGATGCGCCACAGACCGGCTCGATTCTCTACCCGCTGCCGGAAGCGCCGGAGATAAGCCAGAAGGAGATTCTGGCCTGGGAAAAGGAGTTGGTCGGTACTTACTTATCTGATCATCCCATGCAAAAATATTTGAGCGAAATCAAAGCCGCCAACTCCACCCTGCTGAGCGAGTTGGATGAAACGATGCACGGCAAGCAGGTCAACGTGGCCGGGGTGGTCATCTCGGTGCGGCTGCACCAGAGCAAAAAAGGCGAGCCGATGGCCTTTGTGGAAATCGAAGACACCCAGACCAGCCGCGAAATTGTGGTTTTTCCGCGCCCTTATGCTGCCCACAAGGAACTGCTGGCCGAAGGCCGCTTGATCATGGTCCGAGGCAAAGTGGACGCCCAAGAAGGCCGTCCCCCCAAGATTCTGGCCGACAGCATCACCAGCGAGCTGACCAGCTATCACGCCGCCGCCGATGCACTGCCGCCGGCCTTGCCCGGAGCCAATGGCAACGGCAAAACCAACGGCCACATCGCTGAGCAAACGGCTGCTTATCAAGCTGCACCACCACCCCCACCACCGCTAGAAGAACCGCCTGTCGCTCCACCGGCGGTGTCGCGCTGGCTGCACATCACTATCCCGCGCACCAACAACTTGGTTCAGGATAAACACCGGCTGCGCCAGGTGTTTGTTCTGCTGACTGAGCGGCCAGGGAATGACCGTTTTAGCTTCTACATTCCAGAGGGGTCGAAAAAAATTCGGATTGATTTCCCCAATCAAACCACACAGGCAACCCAGTATTTGAAAGAATTACTGGCCCGGATTAATGTCACCGATGTTTGGGTAGAATAGCCGGGCAAGGAGTGAGAAAAATGAAAATCGGTATTTTAACCGGCGGCGGCGATGTGCCGGGTTTGAATCCTTGTATTAAAGCTGTGGTCAATCGCGCAGTAGACGAAGGCCACAGCGTGATTGGGATTCGCCGGGGTTGGGGCGGTTTGCTCAATTACAACCCGGCTGACGAAACCAGCGCCAAAAAATGGTTAATCCCCCTGGACAGGCAGGCCGTCCGCACCGTTGACCGCACCGGCGGCACGTTTCTGCACACTTCCCGCACCAATCCCGGCAAGGTCAAAGCCAGCGATATCCCCGAATTTTTGCGCGAGCCGGATTGGCAGCCCGATGCAAGTGATCTTCGTGATTTTACCCCCCACGTCCTCAAAAATCTTGAGCATCTGAGCATTGATGTATTGATCCCCATCGGCGGCGACGACACGCTGAGCTACGGCCATCGCCTGCACGTGGAAGGGGTGCCGGTCGTGGCGGTCCCCAAAACGATGGATAATGATGTGTACGGCACCGATTACTGTATCGGCTTTTCAACGGCAGTGACCCGCAGCGTCAACTTTATCCACAGCTTGCGCACCTCGGTCGGGTCGCACGAGCGGATTGGGATTATTGAACTGTTTGGCCGGAACTCCGGCGAAACGTCGCTGATTTCGGCCTATCTGGCCGACGTGGACCGGGCGATTATTTCCGAAGTGCCGTTTGACCCGGAAAAGCTGGCGGCGCAGCTCCTCCAGGATAAAAATAACAACCCCAGCAACTATGCCATTATGACCATCTCCGAAGGGGCCTCGATGATCGGCGGTAAAATCATCGAGTACGGTCAGGCCGACGCCTACGGCCATAAAAAACTGGGCGGCATTGGGGCCATCACGGGCGACGCCATCAAAAAGATTACCGGCCAGAATACCATCTACCAGCAAGTGGCCTATTTGATGCGCTCCGGCGCCCCCGACGCGGTTGATTTGATGGTCGGGTTCAATTACGCCCACATGGCCATGGACCTGATCCAGGAGAAAACCTTTGGCCGGATGGTGGCCTTGAAGGACGGCAAGTATACCAATGTGCCGGCCAACATCCTGTCTGAAGGGGTCAAGCGGGTGGATGTGGATGAACTCTACGACGTTGACGCCTACCGGCCCAAAGTGCGCCGGGTCAATCAGAAGCCGATGTTCCTGTATTGAGATTGGAGATTGTTCACCCAAGATCATGAAGTTAAGCAGCATCCTGAGTAGGTGAGCGAAGCGAACCGTATCGAAGGATGCTGCCTTTTCACCTGGTCGTCGCTAAACTGCACCCTTCGATATGCGCTCCACTTCGTTCCGCGCTACTCAGGGTGCAGTTTTCCAGTTTATCTTATTGTTGGACGCCCAGGTAAGCCAAAACCGCCGGTTTAATATCCGCCAGCGAGTGCAGGCGCGGAACCAGGGCCTCAAAACTGGCTCCGGCCAGCAGGGTTAGCGCGGGATTGAGAGTATGTTTGGGGGTGGTCCAATCCTCAAAGTTGCCGTGATCGCTGACCACCAGCAGCAGCGAGTTCGATAGGTCCAGTCGCTCCAGAATCCCGGCCAGAAAATCGTCGAGCATGCCCAATACCTTCAGCGACTCCGCGCGCTCCATTTTGTGCCCCAAAAAATCAGAGTACCAAAATTCAAAGTAGGTCAGGGTATGATCCTCAGCCAGGGCGGCGAGCTGCGCCCCGGCCTGGCGGGCATCGAGCGGCGGCAGGGCAAAATCCGCTTCCGGCCAAAAATCGTTGCTGAACAGGGCTGCTACGGCCCGGCCCCGCCGCAGGTCCTCGCCGCTGCGTAATTTCAAGCCGGCCATGAACGCGGCCTGGGTGTTGGCGCTCAGCCGGCCCTTGCCGCGCTGCACCCGGTCCAAAAAACGAACGGGGTAAGCGTTAGCGTAAGCCACCGGCTGTCCGGCTCGGAGCAGCGTTTTGAAGATGCTTTCCTGGGCTAGCAGTTCGCGCAGCATGGGGTTGGGGTAGGGGCCAGAGTGTTCGCCCAGCGCTGCCGGAGCGTTGCGCCCGGTCAGAATGGTCGTCTGCCCTGTGGCCGATTGAGGCAAACCGGGAACGCCCAACCGGGCATCCAGCCCCAACAAAGCCGCCTGATTTGTGACCGTACCGGCGGCTTCGCGGGTGAGATGTGGCACACCCAGCAGCGATTGCACGGCCGGCAGTTCGGCGTGCATAAATGGATTGGCCTCGGGATCCGCTTCCCCGAGGCCAACCCCATCAAGAAAAAGGATAATCACGCGTTTGGACATTCGCTGACCGAAGATAAAGGGAACTGAAGGAACTAAAGGAACTGATGAAATTAAGTTCCCTCAGTTCCTTTAGTTCCCTCGCCGCTGCTAATCGGAGATTTTAACTGTAACCTCCAACCCCTGCCCCAAAGGAATGGTCACGCTTTCAAGGTTGGGGTGGTTTTGGACGTAGGTGGTGTAATCGGCCAGATCATTTTCGTGGGCCACCACTTTATCAGCCACCACCGTCGAGCCGATATTCATCCGCTTGTAAACGACATCAAAATAGGTTTCGTATTGGCCATAATCGCCGTCAATAAAGAGCAAATCCACCGGCTCAGCCCGTTGACGCAGGGTGGTCCGCGCATCTCCAACTAAAATTTCTACAAAATTCGTCAGATTGGCTTTAGCCAGATTGGCGCGGGTTTCTTCGGCTTTGGCTGGGTCAATTTCACAGCTAATCACCTTGCCGCCCGTCACTGAAGCAGCATAAGCCAGCCACAGGGTCGAGTAGCCCACGCCGCTGCCCACTTCGACGATGATTTTGGCCTTGTTGGTAACAGCCAGAATTGATAAAAATTTGGCCGAGTCCGGGTCCATGAGGGATTGTTTGGCCGCTTTCATTTCCAGTTCGGCCAGGGTGTCGAATAGTTCTTGTTCCACAAATTCTCCTTAAAGGCACGGTCAGTTTAAAGGTATAGTCCTCCAGAAAAGTTTTCGCCAGGGGCAAAGTAGCAAGGTAACATGTAGCAACCTGCTATTTGCTACTTTGCTACCTGATTACGGGAAAAAACTTTTATGGACATCTATAGAAAACACAGGGGCTAAGTATACCACGCCCTGAGGCCAAAAAGCCAATCTTTTATGATAACCCTGGATTCTACCAGGGAAGTGTGGTATGATGGGGATGCCTGATAAAACAGATTATACGACGACTACAGGAGCGCAAGCTGTATGAAAATAAGCGTCATCATTCCCACCCTCAACGAGGCCATCCTCCTCCCCAAATTGCTGGGCGACCTGCGCCAACAGACCTTTGACGATTATGAGATTATCGTGGCCGACGCCGGCTCGTCTGACCGGACGCAGGAAATAGCGCGCGACTATGGGGCCACAGTCGTGCCCGGTGGACTGCCGGCTGCCGGCCGGAATAACGGGGCCAGGGTGGCCCAGGGAGAGTTTCTGTTCTTCCTGGATGCCGATGTGAGAGTGCCGCCGGCTTTTCTCCACGATGCCTATGCCGAAATTGAAGAACGTTACCTTGATCTGGCCACCTGTGAAGTGATACCGCTGTCTGAGGACCCGGTTGACAAGTTATTGCACGATTTTGCCAATCTGGCCATCCAGCTTGGGCAGTTCCTGGACCCGCATGCGCCGGGTTTTTGCATCCTGGTCTCGCGCAGGCTGTTTCGGCGGGTGGGCGGCTTTGATGAAAGCCTCAAAATGGCCGAGGATCACGATTTTGTTAAACGGGCCAGCCAATTTCGACCCTTGCGCGTCCTCAACTCAACGCACATTACGGTCAGCGTCAGACGGCTGGCCAAGGAGGGCCGGGTCAAGTTAATCAACAAGTATCTGGCCGTCGAATTACACCGGGCCTTCCTGGGGGAAATCAAGAACGAAATCTTTGAGTATGAGTTTGGCAACTTCCCCGACGCCGAACTGGGCACGGTCGAAACCAGGCTCCAGGAGAGCCAGAAACTGCTGGATAAGCTCTCCCAAAGCTACTCGATGTTGCTCTCCGGCCTGGGCGGGAGACAAGCACTGACCAGTATCCCGGCCGAGCGGCTGGCGAATCTCAAGGAGCAGTTCGAGAATTTGAAGGAGTCGCTGGGGTCCATGTTGACTTTCCGCAGCAAACCGCCAACAAACCATGACCGCCGGTAAGACCAGTGCCCCGATCAGCCAGGTCGCGAAATCCGCCGATGGCTCGACGGGTTTGGGAAGGGTATAAAATTGGGCACTCATTGATAAATTAAACGCACCGGCAGCCACCTGGAGGAGTAAGTCATCAGATAAGTTGTAGATTTGGCTAAAAAAGCTAAAATACTACTTATGTCAGATGATTTGTTGTTTCAGGTGCTCACCCCACTGAATTTTTATGTTCGGGTCACTCGTTGGCACTGGGTCCATGAGATGGGACTTTACAAAATAATTGAATAAGGGTAAGTTGAAGGACTATCAACTCAAAA
>JAKLJP010000034.1 GCA_023151115.1 Anaerolineae bacterium | reverse complement strand
TCGGAATGATATGACTTCTGTGGAGGTATCTACTCGCCTTGATTTCGTCACGAACTAAGGCAAAGCTGTACTTAGTGCTTACCGTTGGGGCTGAATTTACCCAAATCTTGTTGAGCTTTAGCGTCACGTTTGGTCAACTCTGATAAAACCAGGGTTAGCAGCCAGGAGGTAATCAGTTGCAGACCGGTCAATACCAGAATGGTGCTAGAGGCCGGGGCAAACCAGGGAGCAACTTCTGGTTTGCGCTTGGAGCGGTCCCAGCGCCGCCAGACCGACAGGCTGTAAATGAGTCCCCCCAGCAACATCGAACCCAGGCCAAACCAGCCAAAGTGCTTTTCCAGCGGCTTGTTAAACAGCGGTTTGCCAAACACACCCTGGCGAATAGGGCGCTTATGGAACAGCGAAACCAGGTAGTTAAAAACCGCGCCAATAGAGAAAATATTGACCCCTGCCGAACCTAACACCAGGCCAACGAACCAGGAAACCAGTTGCGAATCTTCTCGTTTAGCTTTACTGCGGCTGAGAGTGCGCCACAAGGTTGATAAAGCGCCCAGCCCAACCAGGCTGACGCCCACTAAGCCAAAAATACGGGCGGGGTTGTAGGTTAACGCCGTCATTAAGATTGTGTTGAGGAACCTTGTACCATCCCGAACCACGCTCAACTTTGAACGACCCACCCGCTCTGAATAGGTGATCGGTACTTCAACAATGTTCAAATCTTCATACATGGCCCGTGTGCTCATCACCGGAGTAAAATTTAAACCATCAGGCAAGGGATAGAGTTTGGCCAAAGCTTCGCGGCGGAGAACGCGCTGACCACTGGCGCTATCGGTCACATGGCGGTTGCTGATCACACTGACCAACGCGGCAAAAATAGTATTGCCAATCCGCCGCACCAACGGCATCTCGCTATCAGCGCCGGCCATGCGCGAACCCACCACCACATCGGCCCGGCCTTCGACAATAGGCCGGCATAGACTGGGATAAGATTCGGGCGGATAAGTGCCATCGGCGTCGAGAAACGCCAGTAGGTTGCCTTTGGCTTGCCGAAAACCCGTTTTGATGGCGGCCCCGTAACCCTGGTTAACCGGGTGCCTCACCAAAACAACTTCGGGATAACTGGCTACAATTTCAGGAGTGCGATCTTGGGAGCCATCATCAACAATAATAAGTTCCAACTCGCCAACACCGGCTTCGGCCAGCGGCTGTCTAACCGCTAACACACGCTCAATGATATCGGCAATGCCATCTTCTTCATTCAGGGCAGGGATGACCACGGATAAGGTATTCACTACTTAAATCTCCTAATACAAATGACAATAATAACCGGCTTATTACGAAAAATAGTAACATAGTCAGGTTTGAATTGAGTTTGAAGAACACAGGATTTTTAATAGTGCTTTGTTTGGGAACTAACAGAAATGAATTGTTACGAGCGAAACTGCTCCAGTGCTCCAAAAAACACCTCGGTCTCGCGGTGGTTACTATTGGTAAGTTGACGCCGATCTCTGATAGGTTTAGCCGGCGTACCAACGGCAATACTGTACGGGGGAATATCGCCGGTAACAACCGCACCTGCGCCAATGATACTCCCTTTGCCAATAGTAACCCCATCTACTACGGTCGCGCCTGCGCCAATCCAAACATCGTCTTCAATAATAATGCCCCGCGCGGTAATGCCCTGTTCCCGGATAGGCCGGTGCGGATCCTGATAAACGTGGTTCACGGCCACAATTTGTACCATTGGCCCGGTATACACACCATTGCCAATACGCACCCCACCCTGTCCACGCACCACATTGAATTCGCCCAAGAAACAGTTGTCACCGATGGTAATTCCGGCCTGGGGCAAATTACGAAAGTTAAAAACATGCAGCATGGTGTGGTGCATCACAAAGGTATTATCGCCAATCGAAATACCACCCGGCAGGGCGTGCAGATAAACCCCCTGATCTAGGTAGACGCCCTTACCCAGCCTGACCCCATTCGCATGAGCAATCCGCACCCCGGCTTCAATGGCCGGCAAACCGTTAAGTTTCATAATCAGCCGGTAGGCCAGGCCACGCAAGCCAATGCCAACGATTGTTGGGACCCAACTACATAAACCCAAAATCAATTGTTCCCAGATGTACCGGGGCCAACTAGAGGCCTGTCCGGCCAGATAATAGCGTAATTGTTCCATCATAGCGGGGTAAATCCTTAAAAACTGGCCTTAAAGACGCACGTTTAGCAAAGGTGGGTGATACTGAAGGGGATCAACTGGCTGGATTTTTTCAATAGCCCCTTCCGTGGCCAGGATATAAGCGGCCGCCTCTTCCAAATCTTGGCTAATGGTCAAAGAGTGACCGCCGCTCGAATGAAGCGCCGGGATAAGCTGTTCGCGGCCCCGGCCGGTCAACACCAAAATAGTGTGACACCCCACCCGCTGGCCGGCCTGAACATCAGAGGCCGCGTCGCCCACTAAGTAGGAGCCGGCTAAATCGAGGTCCATTTCTTGAGCCGCTTGCAATAGCATGCCCGGCTCCGGCTTGCGACAATGACAGTTCTCTCGTGGGAGATGAGGACAGTAGAAAATACGATCAATACGCCCGCCATGGGCGGCGATTTCGGCAACCATCCGCTCATGTATATCCTCGAGGGTTTCGGTTGTTAACAATCCTCGACCTATGGCTGCTTGATTGGTAACCAGGATAATCGGCAGCCCTAATCGGCTCAACGCGGCCAGACTCTCTTTGACGCCCGGCAAAAACTCAAATTCATTCCAGTTTTTGATATGATCGGTTCGGTTTTGGCAGATAACTCCATCGCGATCAAGGAATATGGCTCGCATCGTAATGCCTCTTAACGGTGATTAAACTTGATGAAGCAGTTTGGCGCGCAGTGCAGCGCAGATACAGTGTTCCAGAATCAAGTGGGCGTCTTCTTGCTGCTCGATGCGCGGGCTGGGAACCAGGAGGCACACATCTACAATTGTCTTCAAGTGGCCGCCATCGTCGCCGGTAAAGCCAATAGTGGTTGCACCACGCTGACGAGCCAGTTCCATCGCCCTCAAAACGTTACCCGAATTACCGCTGCAACTGATGCCAATGACGACATCACCTGCTTCGACCAGCGGACCCAGTTGAGCAGCAAAAACATTGTTGTACGAAGTGTCATTGGCCCAAGCCGTCATCAAGGCCATATTATCGGCTAAACCAATCACCCGAAACTGGGGCGCGCCAGGAACCTGAGTATTCTTGGCCAGATCGCAGGCAAAATGAGAAGCAGTCGAAGCGCTGCCGCCATTGCCAAAGATAAAAACTTTTTTGCCCTGGCGAGCGCTTTGCAATAATAGGTCAATAACTTGCTCAATCAAATCGGCCGGGAAGTTGGCAACCATTTCTTGCAACTGATTGAAATATGTTTGGATATGGTGGATAGTAGATTGCATTTTTTCCTTCTAAATTAAGGGGTCATGCTGGCGACAATTTGGTTGGCTTCTTCGTATTTCTCCGGCAGACCGATATCAATCAATAAATCTTCAATAACGTATCCTACTACCTGAAGATTATCACGCAACAGGCCGGGGAAAACATCATGACCAAAATCATACCCCATACCCGCCGGAATCCGATCCAGTACTTCTGGTTCAAGCACATAAATGCCGGCGTTGGCCAGATTAGAAAAAACCTGGTCGCGGGACGGCTTTTCGACAAAGCGCACGATATTTTGGGCTTCATCCAGCTGCACAATCCCCCGATTCCAGGGATCAGGTACATGGTAAAGACCCATTGTGGCTAAAACCCCGGCGCGGCGATGCAGGTCAATCATAGGCCGCAGATTGGTCCAGGTTAAAAGATCGCCGTAGAAAACCACAAAAGTATCATCAAAAAAAGCTTGCAGTCGCTTAACGCCACCCGCCGAACCCAGCAACTGTTCTTCAACTGAGTAGTGCAGATGAACTCCAAAGCGGCTGCCATCGCCAAAATAATCTATTACCACTTGGGGCAGGTGATACAGGTTGATGGCCAATTCGGTGATGCCATTATCTCGCAGATAGAGGAGGGTATGTTCCAGAAGCGGTCGGCCGGCCACAGGCAGCATGGGTTTGGGGGTATGGTCGGTGAGGGGGCGCAGTCGTCGCCCCTCACCGGCCGCTAAAATCATCCCCTTCATTAATAGGCCCCGCGCGATTTCAGCACGGCCGGGATCGTTTGCCATAGGATGAACAGATCGAACCAGATGCTATAGTTGCGAATATAGTTCATATCTAGCATAACCCGTTCTTCGTAACTCACATCGCTACGCCCACTGACTTGCCACAAGCCGGTAATGCCCGGTTTGACAGTGGAGAGGTTCATGCGGAACTTACCGTAGCGTGCCCGCTCTTCCGCGGTGATCATGCGCGGCCCAACCAAGCTCATCTGCCCCAACAACACGTTGATGAGTTGGGGCAATTCATCCAAGCTGGTACGGCGCAAGAAACGGCCAATGCGGGTCACGCGCGGATCATTTTTGAGTTTGTGGTTCATCTCAAACTCGCGGCGTAATTCGGGATCACGAGACAATCGCTCGTCGGCGTCAACGTACATGGTGCGGAATTTGAAGGCGTTGAAACTCTTGCCGCCAACACCCACTACGCGGCGCAGGTGAAAAATCGGGCCGGGCGAGTCGAGCCGGATGGCAATAGCGATGGCCAGCATAATCGGTAGAAATACCAGCAGGGAAACCATAGAGAGGGTCAGATCAAGCAGGCTTTTCATCGTCATATCCACGCCGGTAAGCCGCACTTTGTTGACGCTTAGTAGGGGCACATTGCCAAACTCTTGCACTTCCACGCCTGTAGTTAACAGTTCATATAAGCCGGAAGACATACGAATAGTGATATTATCCTCTGAGCCAAAAGCGGTAAAGAGCTGCAATAGTTTCTCCCGGGGTAAAGCAGTGGAGGCAACAATAATTTCCTGGATACCATGCTGCCTGACGAGAGAACTAAGGACATCCACCGAACCTAGTACAGGGACATTCGGCAGCAATTCACTTCCTGGTCCCAATTCATCGTCGGCAAAGCCAGCTAACCAGACGCCAGCTTTAGGATTGGCCTGAAGTTGTTCAGCAATAGCTAAACCTTCTTCATTAGCGCCAATAATCAGGGCCGCAGTGAGAAAACGGCCGTTGGCCCGCATGTTCTGCACAATCCGCCGCAAGATAAAGCGACCGATAATAACCCCTACACTAACCAAGAGCCAAGACAATAGAACCCAAGCCCGGGCAATACTGGATTCGCCAAAGAAGATGAACAATATCATGAGCATCATGGCAAAGGTTGAGGCATTAAATGCCTTAGCGTACTCACGAGTGCCCGCAAATAAATTTTTAAAATCATATAAGCCAAACAGACGGAAAATAATGATCCAGGCAGGGGCAAAAAGAAAAACTAGACTCTTGTAAAATTCTCCGGGGGCGACCTCATGCTGATAAAACCAGCTAAATCCTATCTCAAATCGGATAACATAAGCTAACGAAAAACCCAACGATACCATGACCAGATCAAGACAAGTTAGCACAATGATTAACAAAAGTCGTTCGGCCCAACGGGCGTTGATAGCTACTGGAAGGGGGCTGGCTAATTGATATGTTGCCTGTGTCATCTTTTTTCTCCTATGGATGTAAGAAACCAAAAATGGGGCTTCCATTTAACTTACAATCCATAGTCTAACCACATTTAATGATAAAGCCGTGTGAGGAAACTTAGAAAAAGGTTAGAAAATTATAATTACAAGAATCCAGAATGCATCTAACGGGCAATACCTTTCAAATAAGGGCCAGTTCATGGGTGCTCATTGGTTGAGATAGAAGACAAACGGGAATAGGTAACCTCATAACGGAGCAGAGCTAGACCTCAATGGCCTCGCGGAAAGAAGGAACGGTCGGTTGAGGCCAGACCCGATGCTCAGTACGTTTTAGCTTAAAGTTAGACATTTTAGGCTTAACCACACGAGGATTGGACCGCAGGCGACGCGAGATAAGCGTTTACGGGCAATATCCTGTAACAAGGGTTGGTACAAGGCCGGAAGTTACTCCGGGGTGGTCATTTGAAATTCCGGTATGGCCTGCTGCAAAACCCGGACAGCGCTGATAAAACTCAGCCGGTCGGGGTCTGGCTGAGCTTGCTGGGCGGTCAAGCCGCTCAGGGTCGGCAACTCAGTGACCGGAAATTTCTGGGCCAGGGGACGAATTTTCTGATAATCGGCGATATAACGGTCGACTGCCTTCTGGAAATGGTTAATGGCCCGGGCAATCTGGGCCGGCAATTCGTGGCAGAGCCAGCGGCGGATGACTTCGGCCTTGTCAGTGACAGAGGGTCCAATGTCGTGGCCGGCGCCCCAGGTGGGCACAATCTGGCCCCTTTCGACTTCGTACTGGCGTAAGATATAGGAAATGTACCCGGTCGAAAGGCCACTCAACAGGCCAAATCCAGGTGGGTCAGGACGGCCCCCTGCTGATAAGCTTCGTGACACCAACGCACAAAGCGGGCCTGATTGAAGGCCGGTCGGGCACGCCGGCGTTGGTCGTTACCCAGGGCCGGATCCGTTAACAAGTCAACTTCGGCGTCTCTGACCACGCCTAACCGGATCGGGATCAAGTCGCCACTGGTCAGTCCTTTGCGATGGCCACGTTGTCCCGCCAGACGGCCGGCCAGGTAATGGTTTTGGCGTCCCGTGTCGAGCTAAACCGGCGATCCACTAACAGTATAAAGTAAGTTTCTTGCTCAATCTCATCATTTTGAGTATAACGGCTGAACCCTTTGACCCGGCGGGCGACCTGGCTCTGGTCATGGCTTTGGCCGCCATCAGTTCAAAATGACAGCGGGTGCTCTGGACAAGACCAAACCATTGAGAAAGATCACAGTCGGCTCAAAATTCAGGACTGTTGCACCACCGCCCATCCCAGCCACTTCCCGTTTTTGCGTCATAGGACCGACCGGGCCAATCTACGAACCCTGGTTATCCACGGCCTGACTCATCACTCGCTGGGCCAGCGATCCCTTGGCCGGCGGGTCGTACTCCTACCTCCCTCCCGACGCTACCGAGGCCGACCGCGAGGCATTGTAGCCGAACGGCTGTTCTTCGCCGGGGAGGCTACTTCGGTGGATTATCCGGCGACGGTGCATGGGGCGCTGCTGTCGGGCCGACAGGCGGCGGCGGAGATTGGGAAGCTTTAAGCTAAAGAAAAAGACCTCAAAAGTTTTGAAAACTTTTGAGGTCTAGTGGAGATGGCGGGAGTCGAACCCGCGTCCAAAAAAGCTGGCTACAAACATCTACGAGCGTAGACGGCCCTCGGATTGTCGTTTGGGCTTCGCTTGCCGTCGAGGTTCACCCAAACCAGTTGCTGTTCTTAGCCGGGGCTTAGCAACATCGCCCCGGAGCAGCCCGACTTCGTTGACACCCGGCCCCACCTTTCGGGCGAAGGCGGAGCACGAGCGTGACCTTAGCTTAGAAGGTCAGGGGTTAATCCGTAACGCTTAGGCCGCGAGGGGCAGAGCGTTGAAGGATTTAACGTTAGCCGGTACTTTGTCGGCAATTATTGTTTTGCCCAGTTTAACGAGTTGGAACAGCTCGACTCGCCGTCTGCAACCCTCCACTTCCTTGTCGAAACCGTTTCATCCCCAAGTAACAACATTGTAGCACAGAATTGTTAGAGAAGCAATAGAATTGCAAATCGGTTCCAAAACAATAGCTGCGTCTTGCGTCTTGCGTGTTCCGTTTATATTACGCAAGACGCAAGACGTTTTGACCCATTTAAATTGGGAAGCAGTCTGTCTGAAACGTAAGGATTTTTAGGCTTCACGTTTCACCTTCATATTTCGCGTATCACTTGACACCTGCCCCGAATCGCGGTAAAATTATGTCAATCGCTCATTTGTGCGAGAGAATAGGTAGCAAAGTAGCAGGGTTGCAAAAGAGAATCCAAAGCAAAGTTTTGGACTCCAGTCGCCAAAAGCTTTCTGGCTACTGATTACTGTCAAGGGAGGTGTAACTGTGGCCGAGACTCAAATTCCGCTGTTTCCGCAGCGTGGGGCCAGGGGCCAATACGGCCCGCCCATCGCTCAGATTAAAGCCATCACTGCCGATTCCTCGCTGGCTATGGCTGCCAGTGCTTACCATGATCATATGGTGCGGCAGGGCTTTTCGGAGCATACCATCAAAGCCTTCGGCGGTGATTTACGGCTGCTGCAAAAATATTTTGGCAGCAGCACGGCTATCATCAAGTTGGGCACCAAGGAACTCAACGATTTTCTGACCTGGCTGCTGCATTATCGCGGTGTGCCATGCAGCCCCAAATCTTACGCCCGCCGGGTTACGGCGTTAAAGAGTTTTTTTGGCTGGCTGACCAGCATCAAAATTTTACCGCGCGATCCGGCCGCGCCGATTATCCACGCCCGGGCCAAAGCGCCCCTGCCCTTATTTTTGAATGACGAGCAACTTGAAAAATTTTTGAATGCGGCAGAGATCAAACTCAATGGCGATAGGTCCGACCCTCGGCCTTATCTGCTGGCCCATCTGGTGCTGCAAACAGGCATAAAAAAGGCCGAGTGCGTTGGCATTGCTCTGCGCGATATTGATCGCTCCGGGTCAGAGCCATCGGTATTGATCCGCTATACCAATCCGCGTATGCAGCACAAAGAACGCAAACTGGCTTTTGCCGCCGAACTGCTGCCCGTGCTCGATCAATACATCGAGAAGTACCAGCCCAAAGAGTATTTGTTTGAGTGTACCCCACGCAACCTGGAATACGTGCTGGCCGATGTGTCTGAATTGGCCGGCCTGCCCGACCAGGTTTCTTTTGAGATGCTGCGCTGGACTTCGGCCTTGCGCGATTACCGGGATGGGATGGAGCACGATCATCTGCGCAAAAAGTTGGGGTTATCAAAAATTACCTGGCGTGAAACCTCGGAGAAGCTGGCTAAAATTGCCAATCCGGGCCTGTAGGATAGAAGATAGAGGATAGAGGATAGAAAGTAGTATCAGTAGATCCAAATTTCCCGTAGGGTAGCATCCCTATGCCGCCCGCTGACGCATACGGATGCGCCAGATACGGTGAAAAATTGGATCTACTGAGTATAAACATATAGCTGCCATCTTCTATCTTCAATCTACTATCTACTATCTTCACGCTTTGTTTCCTCGCCTTGTCGCCTCATCATAGGAATGTTCCATGACGGCCATCATGCTCATCTTTGTTACGGCCCTATTTTTTGGCAGTGTCGGCACTCCTTTGATTAGAAAGCTGGCAATTAGTTCCGGCTTTATTGCCATGCCCAAAGCCGACCGCGCCCACACCGAGCCAACAGCCCTAATGGGGGGACTGGCAATTTACGGAGCGGCTATCGGCGCCTGGCTGTTGATTACCCTGGTGGCGGTGCTGCTGCCGGTCAATATTCCCGGATTACCCGAATTTGCGGCTATTTTAACCGGCGCTTCATTTATGGCGGCGGTGGGTCTATGGGATGACCGTCATGCACTGCCGCCTCGCGTTAAGCTGGCGGCCCAAATCGCGCCGATTATACTGGTCTTTTTAATGGGGGTCAGGGTTAGTTTGCCCTTACTCAGCTTCGGCGAGTGGAACACCCTTATCAACTTTATCATTACCGCCGCCTGGATTTTATACATTACCAACGCCGTCAACTTTTTGGATAATGCCGATGGCATTGCCGTGATGACCAGCGCCACCGCCAGCGCCATCTTTTTGTTAATTGCTGTTTTGAACGACCAGCGGCTGGTTTCAATTCTGGCGGCGGCAGTGATGGGGGCCAGCCTGGGCTTTGCCCGTTACAATTTACCTTTTCCCCATAGCACTATCTTCATGGGCGACTCCGGCTCACTTTTTTTGGGCTTCTTGTTGGCAGTTTTGGGTATCAAAATCCGCATCCCTACCAACGATATTCAAATCACCTGGATGGTCCCCATTGTGGTACTGGGCCTGCCGATTTTTGATACGGCCATGGTCTTTATTTCACGGACTCGGCGCGGCGTTTCATTTTTTCAGGGGGGCATTGACCACACCACCCACCGCCTGACCCGGCTGGGCTTAGATAAGCTGTCGGTGGCGCTGGCGGTTACAGTTATCTGTGGCGCCTTGGGCTGGGTGGCTATCTTTATCACCCAGGCTACGCTGGCTGAAGCCTATTCCGTTGCTGTTGTATTGCTCTTGATTGCCTTATATGCCCTGTGGCGTATCGAATTTAAGGCTTCCTACAATTTTAGAACAGGCCGGACGCCGGTAAAAGTGGAAACAGAAGGGGACAAACTATGAAGAGGAAGAATGGAGGGGTGGAGGGCTGGAGATTGAACGATTTTTAACCTTCAACCTTCCAACCTTTAACTTTTTAAACCTTCTCACCGTTGCTCACCAGCGGTAGAGCAATGGTAAAGGTACTGCCAACATCGGGCTGGCTTTCAACCCAAACCTGGCCGCCATGTTGCTCGGCAATGATTTTGACAATAGCCAGGCCCAGGCCGGTACCAGGCACGTCGTCCAATTCGGGGCGGGCACGGTAAAATTTTTCAAAGACGCGGGGTAAATCTCTGGCCTGAATACCCGGCCCATTATCAGTGACCGAAACTAAAGCCTGCCCATTGTTCCGGCCCAGCTTCACCTGAATCTGGCCGCCTTTGGGCGTATATTTAACCGCGTTATCTAACAGGTTGCCCACCGCCCGCGAGAGCAAAACCGTATTGCCTTCGATCACCAAGTCACCCGGAGCGCTATCCAGCACCATCTCGATCCCTTTGGTTTGGGCTAGAGGCATCAGCATATTGATACTGGTCTGAACAGACACTGCCAGCGGTATCTTCTCACGGGTCAACTGTTCCAGCCGCTCCAGCCGGCTCAGTTCCAACAAATCTTCAATCAAAGATTTCATCAAATTGGCGGCCTTGGTAATCCCGGCCAAATCTTCTTCCTGGCGGTCGGTCAGCGGCCCATCCATGCGCACCAACTCGACATACCCTTTGACCGTCGCCAGCGGGGTGCGCAGATCGTGAGTAAAGGCGGTCACAAAATCGCGCTTCATCTTATCGAGGGCTTTGAAGGCGCTAATATCACGCAGGACAGTGACACGCCCCAATTCGGGAATAGCGGTGATATTGGCCCACATCGTCCGGCCATCGGGCAGAGGGACTTCGCCGGTGGTGGGCGCGTTGGGGGCAAATAATTTGAGCAGGTCAGCGTTGGTTGTTAACTCTGAAAGGGGTTGGTCTTGCCAGGGATGGCCGTTCAGCTTCAACATCTCCTGGGCAGCCGGATTTAATAAGAGAGTTTCATTTTGGGGGGTGGTCACCAAAACGGCATCTTGAGTACTGTTGATAATGGCCGATAGTTTGCGCCGCTCTTGCTCCGTTTCTTTGAACAGCCGGGCATTTTCCAGGGCAATAGCCGCCTGACCTGCAATGGCATTGAGCAAGAGCAGGTCGCCGGCTTTGAATTTGTTGGGTTCGTCGCGCACCAGGGTCAGAACGCCGATGACCCGCTGCCGCCGGCGCAGCGGCGTACCAATCACCGAACGGACATCATAGGGTTGGTTATCATAAACCACCCAGCGGTTATCCTGGCGGGTATCGTGAATAATGTCGCCTTCTCCGTGCTTGAGCACCCAACCGGCAAAGCCTTCGGTCAAAACTTTGCCGACAATCCGTTTGGCCCGATCGTCGCTCAAATGCTCTTGTTGTAAGATAAAGGCCGAAACACGGTTCTCCTGGTCAAATAACATCACGCTGCCGGTACTGGCGTGCAGATGAGACACGGTTAAATCCAGCACCCGCCGCAGCATTTTATCGGGATCAAGATCCTTGTTTAACTCGTCACTGATCCGATTGAGTAAGTTTAAGCGTTCTTGCATGGTCTGCTCATCTGGTACTTTGGGGCTACAATCGCTATTGGGTTAATTATATCACGATTTACTTAAGAATGGAAAGAAAGAGGAGTGGAGAGGAAGGTTGGAGGGCTGGAAGGTTGGAGGTTGGATAAAAAATGCGGTTTTGTGCCGATGCCAAGCTTCCAAAAATAATCCTCAGCTTACGAGTCCTGGACTGCTTTAGCGATGGCCTGAACCCTGTGCCAATCTTCGGGGGTGTTCATGTTGACGAAGGAGTGAAATTCAGGATCAAATTCAATGATCTCCTCACGTTCAACATAACGCACGGTGACATCGGCAAAAAAACCGATCAGCCGCAGTTGATCGGCCAGCACACGCCGCTCGATGGCCGGCAGGCAGTTTTTGCTATAAACAGCGTGCAGGGTTTCGGGTTGGAGGGGATTAATTAAAGGGACCACCACATCAGCCTGAGGCGCTAAATCAATGAGGTATTGCAGCAAGGCGACTTTCAAAAAAGGCATATCGCAGGCTACAACCAACACATGAGCGTGGCGGGCCGCCTGGATGACGCTGTAGAGTCCGCCCAGAGCCGCCTTATCGGGGTAAATATCGGGCACAAGCGGCAGCCCCAGATGAGCGTACTTCTCCGGTGAGTTAGTACTGATAAAAAGATCATCCGTCAGCGTTTGGACCTGCCCAATTACGCGCTCGATAACGGGCCGGCCCCCTACTTCCAGAAAAGCCTTGTCGCGGCCCATGCGCTTGCTCTGGCCACCGGCCAGAATAGCTATGCTGACCAACAGTTCAGCGTCCTTTCCAAAAGGCAGAAGCCCATGCCGTCAACAGCATGAGCTTCTGGTTGGTTTCAAAACAATTTAAACTGATCAGGCGTTGGCGGCGTGCAAATAGTTGACAGCTTCGCCAACTGTGGTGATTTTTTGGGCTTCCTCATCCGAGATTTCGCCGCCAAATTCCTCTTCAAAGGCCATGATCAGTTCGACCAGGTCGAGGGAATCGGCCTCTAAATCGTCGCGGAAGCTGGCTTCCATGGTAATTTGATCCTCATCGGCGCCAAGCTGTTCGATGATGATATCCTTTACCTTATTAAATACTTCATCTTTTGTCATTGAGAATGGTCTCCTTTTGGCATATATTTTAGGTAATTTATTTCAGCGAGGATACAAATAAATTACGGCGCATTGTACCAACGCCGCTTAAAACTGTCAATGTACAAGCCAGTTAAGGCAGCCTTATTGAAATATAAAAATTGATGACTTGGGCAGAGACAGACAAGAGGTACAGGCCATCTGCGCTAATGGTTTAAAGCACAATGGATTTAACCCCAGTGGGGTTTAAAGGATACTGGGCAATATGAAATTTTAAGGTTGGTATACAAAAAGGGGTGACGCCTCGTCGCGTCACCCCTCATCGTCTCGCTACACGCGATCCACAAATTCCCGATTGCGGACTTCGACGGGAACCTTCATCAGCTCAAGTACGCCTTTGGCGACATGCTCTGAGTAGCGGCGGAAGGCTTCCTCCCCTTTGGCTGCTGTCGCCGTTAGCGGGTTGCCGATGGTCCCGGACTCGATAAATTCGTGGTGGTCCATGGGGAAGCTAAAGTATTTGTAACCCTCAAAATTCACGTCGGGCATACCGTCGTGTTTGCGGAAGGTATCGGGCAGAAAATCGGGGATATGGGCCAGGGTTTTGGCCGCCCGTTCCATGCGCACATAATTGGTACCTTTGACGACATCGTGGGCCAGCATTTGCGACGTTTCCAGTTCGCTGGCGTGCCAGCCGGGGGTTTCTTCCGGCGGGTTTTCCATCAAACCCTGCATCAGGCCGACATAATTTTCCATGTAGGGTTTGACAAAGCCGATCAGCGCCCCGGTTTCGTAGCGCAGTTTGCGCAGCACCGGGTCTACCACCTTCACGTTGGAGCCATGCCCGTTGATAAAAATGATACGGTTGAAACCATGATGGATCAAACTGCGGGCCACGTCATACATCAGGTTGAGCAGGGTTTCGGCCCGGACGGTGATGGTCCCGCGCCCCATGCCCGGCTGGTGCATATGCTGCGGCGAATAGCCGGTCCAGATGCAGGGGGTATAAAGCACGTGGATAATCTCGGCCACCCGCCGCGATACCTCTTCCGCCGTCACCGTGTCGGTTTTGAGCGGTAGGTGTGGCCCATGCTGCTCGGTGCTGGCCATGGGCACCAGGATCAAATCTTTGGTTTTCAGGTACTCCTGGATGTCTACAAAAGTCAGGTCCACAATGTTGTAAGACCTGAAGGTTCCGTTGTCACTCATTGTTTAATTCTCCTGTAAAATAATTAACCACAAAGACACAAAGGCACAAAGTTCTTATGACCTCTTCGTGTCTTCGTGCCTTTGTGGTTCTGTTTTTCTAACTAGCCAACCATATTCAAAAACAGTTCAGCAACTTCGACCCCAAACGCCGAGTCATTGACGTGTCGTGAATATTCCAAAACCGGGACATCTGGGCGCAACTTGGCCCGCAGTTCGGCCATAAAAGCGGCGTCGGCTTCAGGATCCCAGAAAACACCACCTTGAGGATGGCTCTCGTTGGGCGGGAAGCTGGGAATGGACAATCCTTGCGTTGGATAAGCAATTTTGAGCGGGCCGGTGGCCTCGTTCAGCCGCTCGGCAAAACGCCGGCCCAGTTCGGCCATTTCCGGTTTGAGAGTACGGACCAGGGTAAAGACGGGGTTGTGGGTATAGAAGGGCCGTCCGCGCAAATGGTCAGGTACTTCATCGGGAGGACCATGTACGGTGAAATCAATACAGCCAGGGACGACCACCTGGGGCAGCCCCAGCCGGCCCACAATCCGCAGCCGGTTCGGCCCGCCGTTGTGAAATCCGCCGACCAGTTCATCGGCCAGTTCGTCGGTGGTGAAGTCAATCACGCCGATGAACAAGCCCTGCTGGGCCAGCTCTTCCATGGCCGGCCCGCCGACGCCGTTGGAGTGAAAGATAATCGCCTCGATGCCGGCCTGGGCCAGCCGTTCTTTGGCCGCCATCACCGACCTGGTGGTGTTGCCCAGCATGGTGATAGCGACATAGCGATGTTCGGTTTTCAAGTCAATCACATGGCCGTGCGCGGCCATACCAGCCAGCGCGGCGGCCATGTTGTCGAAAACGGTCTGGCTGATGGGGTTGAGGCCCAAAATGTCAATGATGGAATGGATAACCATCACATCGCGCAAGCCCATGAGCGGGCCAAAATGACGCTTGCCGGAGGCGATAGGGGTCGCCAGCAGTTTGGGTACGCCGATGGGCAGAGCTTGCATGGCATGCGCTCCCAACACCGCCCCCTCCGCGCCGCCGAGACAGGCAACGCCGTGCAGCCGGCCTTCGGCGTACAAATCCAGCACCACCTTCCGCACGCCCTTCATCATTTCGTGGACAGCCGCGCCGCGACTCCCGGCCTGGCGCAAGGCTTCGATGGTGCTACCGGCCGCCTGCGCTACAGTTTCCCGCCGAAAATCCGGCTCGATACCCAGCGGCTCGCCCAGGATGCCGGAATCTATCACCAGCGTTTCCAGGTCCAAGTCGCGGCAGCGGTCACGCAGATAAGCTATCTCCGGCCCTTTGGTATCCAAGGTGCCGATGAGGGCAACTGTCTTTGGCATAGTTCTCCCTACGGGCTACAGAGTCGCAGAGCCGCATCTACTACTTTGTCAATGTATACTGCGCGCAGCCACAAATTGCGTTTTTGAGACCAATGATTGAAATCATCGGCTGGTATAGAAAGTGCGTTGAAACGCACTCACCGCCCAGTCAATGAACCCGTTTTAACGGGTTTAGCCCTATCAGCAGGACATTTCAATGTCCTGCCAAAAGCGCAAATTGCGCCCGTGTTAAGTATAAGAGATGTGTTCGTAGTAACGACTTCAGTCGTTTTTTGTCTGTTAAGCGACTGAAGTCGCTACTACAAGTTGTCAATTTCACAGTCACAAGCCACTACTATCCTGTGGCCCTGCTACTTTGCTACCCTGCGACCCTGCGACCTTGCGACTTTGCTACCTGCCTTCGACCTTCTCGATGGCGTGTTTGAGGGTTTTGGCCGAAATTTCGACCAGCCAGCTGTAGAACTCATCGGAGAGGACGCCACTGCCGTGATCCTCGATGAATTTGAGCTGTTCGGGGGTCAGTTCGGCTTCGGCGGCGGCCATGGCGTTTTTGTAGGGGTTAGCCGGGGTGCGATCCAGCGGGGCCACAAATTCTACGGTTAAGGCGCTGTCGTAACCCGCCGCTTTGAGGGTGGTAACGAGGCGCACCCAGTCGTAATCACCTTGGCCGCAGGCCATGCGGTTGTTATCGGCCACGTGGAAGGCGACCAGCTTTTTGCCGGTGTTCAAAATAGCCTGATGTAAGTCGGCCTCTTCGATATTAATATGGAACGCATCGAGGCAGACGCCGCAGTTGGGGCCAACTTCATTGGCCAGCAGAATGGCCTGGTCGTGCCGGTTGAGGAAGTTGGTTTCAAAGCGGTTGAGCGGCTCCAGCCCCAACACCACACCCGCTTTTTCGCTGTGAGCGTAGATTTCTTTCAACCCTTCGACAGCCCAGGCCCACTCTTCTTCTGGGCTGGCCATCGCTTTCACCTTGCCCACCTGCGAGGGGACAATGGTCATTTCGCGGCCTTCCAATTCCTTCACCATCGTAATGCAGTCTTTCAGGTATTGGACAGTGCTGGCCCGCACCGCTTCGTCGGCGTGGATCAGGTCGCGCCCTTCAAACATCAGGCTGACCGAGCCAAAACAGTTCAGGTGGTGCTCCTTGAGCAGTTGGCGCACTTCTTTGGTATTATATTTTTTAGGTTCGCCTTCAATTTCGATGCTGTCGTAACCGTATTTGGCCAGCCGTCGAATGGTGACCTCAATCGGCTCGGCTCGCATCCAGTTGTGCATTGAAAGAAACATGATTGTGTAGCCTCCTTGCTTGGTGAATTAAATTTATTTTTAGGCCAAGGCTGAGGCTAAGGCTAAGCTCTTTCCTTCGCCTCAGCCTTAGCCTCTTATTCACAATTGTTCCGCTAGCAGTTCAAACAAACTTTTGACCGCCACCGGGCTGCCGCTTTGTTCAGCCTGGCGCTGGAGGTGATGCAGGGCGTGGGGGTCATCGGTCAGCAGGGTGCGGACGCCGCGCTCCTGGGCTTCGGCCAGGCGAGCCTGGGCCAGTTGAGCGGACAGCGCCGGCTGGGTGAAGTAGAGGCCGCCGCTGACGCCGCAGGGCATGGCCCGTTCTCCCCGCCAGAAGAGTTCAAGGGGCGGGGTGGAGGTCAACGCTGCCAGCAGGCGGCGCGGCGCTTCCCAGCGCCCCGGCACACGCACTGTGCTATCCGGGTCATAAAATGTGTAATCCCGTAATTCAAGCGGGCGGAAGGATAGCCGCCCTGCCTGAAGCTGCTCGGCCAAAAAAGCCGTCGTTTCCTGCAAAATTATCTCTTTGGGCCAGCCAAAGCCCAGCAGATAGGAGAGCATGCGATAGATGTAAAAATCCGCCGGGGAGAGCACAAAAACTCGCCTGGCGCCCACCGCCGCAATTTCGTCCAGCGTGGCCTGCCCCAGTTGGCGGGCCTCTTCGGGCAGGCCGAGGGTGTTGGCTAAGTAGGGCGACTCGCGCCCCAGCGCCACCGGCACAGCTTCGACGCCGGCAGTCTTGAGAAGCTTGAGGGCAGCCTCGACCGTCTGCCGTTGAAAATGATGCCCCACCGCGCCGACAATCAAAGCGGCCTCGCCCTGGCCGGTCACCGGCTCCGGGGGGGTATCTACGTAGGGATTGCTCCACTGCCGCAGCCGCTCACGGACGATATAAACCGCCGGCGGGGCCAGTTGCAGCTCAACCACATCGGCCCGGCTGGCATTGATCGCCACCGGCAGCGGCTGGTCGGTCACGCAATGGGCCTGGCACAAGCCGCAGTCGGAGCATTGGTAGAGAGTATTGACGGTTTCTTCATTCCACGCCGTCACCCCGCGCCGCACCGAGGCAATCAGCAAGGCCCAGCCATGCGGCGAAGTCGCCTCGTTGCGAGTCACATGCGTCACCGGGCAAACGTGGCGGCACATCAGACAGTAGCGGCAGCGCTCGGTGGTGAGCACCGGATCAAAGTTAAGCAAGACTGATTTCATAGCATTTTCGTTTTATGCATCAAAATTTAAGTCAACCCAAAACCCGTTGTGGTCACTGACAGGATTTTTTGAGTTTAGAGGGGTTGGAGCGACCCAAAAACCCTGGTCACAAATTCGTTCGGCCCACTCTTTGTTTAAACAAATGTGGTCAATGCAGTGTGTGTCCATTTGAGCAGTGATACTGGTCAAGTTACTTGCGTCCAACGCAGCAAGCAATCTTTTTCGACCTTCTTTTGTACCATACTCTATTGGACCACTCAAAGTTTCGTTAAAATCACCAGCCACACAATCAGGACGTAAATCTGCCCAATCTTGAGCATTCCATTCTATTGCTTTGAAATGCTCATTTTTCTCTGATGGCTTTTTTCTACCGTACCAGGTAATAATCGTGCCATATACCAGAATGTTGCTAAAAGGTGTAGCTATTTCAGCGCATACAGCGGTATTTGGATACCGAGTTTTGGCATCGCTTTGTGTAATTGGATAACACGACCAGATAATTGTACGAGTCTGACCCTCCGCATGTCGTTTGTCTGTTTCAGTAGCTTTATGATAAGCAGCGTTTTGGGGCTTAATCACTCGATTAGTCTCAGTTAAAATCCAATATGGGCATCAATTTTATCAATTTGATTTTGGATAATCGGATTTCTTTTCCAACCTTTTTCCGCTGGATATGCTAAATTCCAGGTCGCAATCCTGATCTTCTTTGACATAATGAAATTTTCTAACTTGACCGGGTCAGAAAATCAAAAAGGAACACAGAGTTACGCAGAGACTTCACAGAGACACACAGAGAAGTTCTGAAAATTCCTCTGTGAAACTCTGTGACTTCTCTGTGCCTCTCTGTGTAACAACTTCTTGCTCAATGTATAAGAATCCCACTCGTAAGGGGTTAATCAATATATGCCCAAGATCAAAAAATCAGCGGTCAATCAGCGCTCTCAACGTTTCTCGTCGGAAACTGTGCCATCGCCCATCGCTTCGTTTCCTGATCCAACTGCCAAAACTCCGAGTCCTGACTCAAAAATTCGGGCACGCGAAAGCCCTGTTTGCCGGGGTTCATAATTCCCTGCGGGTCCAACGTATCTTTAATGGCTTGCAGCAGCGGCCAGGTGGGGCCGTACTGCTCCGGCATGAGATAGCCCAGTTTCAGCCCAATGCCGTGATGCTCGTTGAGCATACCGCCATAGGCCAGCGAGGTGCGGGCGGCGCGGGTCCAGATTTCGTTGTGCAGGGTCAAGGCTTCGCGGGCATCCTGGGGCGGCTTGTTGATCACAAAGCGGTCGTAAAGCATCACTCCCCAGCGGAACCAGTGGGAGAAGTGGCCGATATAATCCACCTCCCAGGCGGCGTAATTTTGTTCAATCAGGTCGCGCTTGGCGTAGTACAACGGCTCGATCTTATCAAAGGTGGTTACGGTTTCGGTGGTGCCGTACATCTGCGGCAGGTGCAGCGACAAGGGTGGATAGTAAAAATCGTAGCGGTGATGCCACCACTCCTCGCCCGGCTCGCGGCCCAAGTCTCTGGCTCCCAGTTCCAGGCAAATATCCATAGCCCGCTGCTCCTGGGCGGCAGCGATTTCGGGCCAGCCGTCAAAACCGAGGACCATATAGGCCCCTTCCAGGTCTAGGCCCAGCACCCGCTTGACCACCTTGCGGGTCGAGTTGGGATCGTACAGACGGATAACCATCGGCTCCAGCCGTTGGGTCATAATCCGGCGGCCCGCTTCGAGCGCCCTGGACAAATCATCAAACAACACCGCCCGCAGCAGCCGGGCTGCCGGCAGGGGGGTAATCTGCATGGTCGCCTCGGTGATGATGCCCAGCGTCCCTTCCGCACCGACCCACAAACCCATAAATTGAGGGCCGGACGCGTGGTTGGGCACAGCCGGGGTGCGGATAATCTCGCCGGTGGGCAGAACCACCTGCATCGAAAGCACCAAATCTTCGGCTTTCCCGTATTTGGTTGAGATGGTGCCGGAGCCGCGCGGGGCCAGGTAGCCGCCCAGGGTGGCACAGTTGGCCGAGGCCGGGTAGTGGGGCAGGGTCAGCCCACGCTCGTTTAAAGCCCATTCGAGCTGCGTGCCATTGATCCCGGCTTCCGCGGTGACAGTCATCGCGGTTTCGTTGATTTCGATGATCCGGTTCATGCGTTTGGTATCGAGGATAATCCCGCCAAAAACCGGGCCGGCCCCACCTTGCGTGCCGGAACCACCCCCCCAGGGAATAATAGGCAGGCGATGCTGGTTGGCCAGCTTGACCACTCCGGCCACTTCTTCGGGCGAGGCCGGATGGACGATAAAATCGGGCAGGGTGTGGGTGTGGCCGCGATCCAGCCACATTTGCATCATCCACGACCAGTCGGTCGAGTAGATCAGCTTGTCATTCTGGCGGGTAGAAACATGGGCCTCGCCCACCAAGTCAATCAGTTCCTTAAAAATCAGCTCAAGTTGAAGGTCACGCGACATTAAACTATCCTTAAAACGATGAGGCGAAGAGGTGAGGAAACGTGTCATCCCGTCCTCGCCTCTTCGCCTCACTTATCAGTAGCGAACCAAGCGTTTGAACATGCTGTGCCGGAGCTGCTGGATGTGTTCGCGCATCAGCCGTTCGGCGGTTTCGGGGTCGTGGTTAATAATGGCCTCGACCACCTGTTTGTGTTCGGCGGTACATTCGACAATCCGGGTATCGGTGGTTTGTTCGTCAATGGCGGTCGAGTGAACGCGATTGCGGGCCTGAAAGACAAGCTGGCCCAATAAACGGTTAGGGCAAAAATTACTGAGTGTTTCGTGAAAGATGCTGTCGGCTTTGGACCAGCCGGCCCGGTCTCCGGCGTGGGCCGCCCGCTCCATTTCCTGGATACAGCTTTGCAGGATTTCCCGCGCTTCAACGGGGAGGGCTTCGGCGGCCAGCCGGATTAATTCAGGCTCTAACAATTCACGCACGTGGACCACTTCCAGCACTTCTTGGATGGAGGGGGAGGCAACGGTAATGGCCCGGCCAGGGATAATCTGGACCAGCCCTTCCTGAGCCAGTTGTTGCAGGGCTTCGCGCACGGGGGTCCGGCTGATACCTAATGCTTTGGAGATACGGGTTTCAGAAAGAGGGTCGCCCGGTTCCAAATCGGCATGCCGGATGGCTTCTTGCAAGCGGTCGTAGGCCACCTGGCGCAGCAGACGTGAGTCGGCTTCATCCACCTTGTCCATTGCGAGCAGGTATTTTTCTAACTTATCCATTGCTGTCGCCATATGAAAACCTACTTTGTCTTCATTCTGGTATTTAACTTGTATACAGACAGTATGGGAAGATAATACAGCAATTAGGGATTATTGTCAAAAATAAAAGGGGGGCACGAACTTGGAATCCATCACCAGGGAATGAAAATGTAGCAAGGTAGCAAAGTCGCAGGAGTCGCAGGGGAAAGACCTCTGCGGGTAATTCCCTATCTACTGTCTACACAGTATCGTTAAGTAAAGCATCCTAAGCAGGGCCGTCTAGTTCCCTGTCTACCGTCTACTGTCTACTGTCTACTGCTCTTGCGTTCTAGCACTCAGGCGGCTGCCAGGTAGGGTGCTGGGCTTTCCATTGACTCACAATTTTTTCTAACTCAATCACGGCGTCTTGCCAGGCGGCTTCGGGGTCACGTCCACTCGGGGTAATTTGCTGGAGCATCTTATCTACAATTCCTGGCGTCCCAAAAACAGCGCTGCCCCAGGGCGGCACCACTTCTGAACGCACAAAGCGCCCCTGGCGAATGGAGCCCATATTCATAGCCGGGTGATTGGTGTAGGCGGCCCATTCGTTGAACGAGCGCAACCAGTCGGCATGGCGAGTAACATAAGGGGAATCATGGGCTACGGTCATGGCCTGGACCGATTTTAGCGGGGGTATCATATGGCCGGGCACAGTCAGGTTATAGCGCAGCAGGCGATCGCCGCTGAGCAGCCATTGCAAAAAGGCTTTGGCTTCGGCCCGGTGGCGAGTACCGGCGGCTATCGCCAGGCGGCTCCACACCCCCAACGTCACCTTCTCCGGCCCCCAGGCCGGAAAAACTACGGTCACTCGGTCTTCTAATTCCGGCGCTTTGTCGGCGATGTTGGTCCCCAGGCGCCCGGCGTACATAGACATGGCGACTCGTCCCCGCAGAAAAGCCTCAATCTGTTCACTATAACCCCAGGTGGTAAAGCCCGGCGGCGCATAACGAGCCAGGGCAGCCCACTTTTTGACGGCGGTCAGGGCTTCGGGTTGACCAAAGGCCACCTGGCCCTCGCAGGTAAAATAGTCGCCCCCATTCTGCCAGAGGAAGGTGGAAAAATAGTTGACAGTGGCAATGTTTTGACCGGCGGGTAAGGCAATCCCGTAAAGCTCGCCTTGAGTCAAAGTTTGGGCCGCCTCCAGCACCTGTTCATAGGTGGTGGGCAGAGGCAGTCCGGCTTCGGCCAGCAGATCGGTACGCACCCACAGCCCATAAACACTGATGGCGTAAGGGAGCGCATAGACCTGGCCGCGATGGGTAAAGAGACTGCCGGCCACATAATCGTCGGGACCAATCGCCTTGACGACATCGTCTAAAGGTAACAAGTAATTGGCTTCGGCCCATTCGGTCATCAGGGTGGGTTCAATTTCAAAGATACCCAGATCGGCCCCGGAGGCCAGCGCGGTGAGCAGCCGCCGGCCGCGGGAGGCGGGCGAAGCCAGGACAATATCAATCTCAACATCAGGGTGAAGGCGTTGATAATCGGTTACCAGGGTTTTTAAGATGGCAATTTGGGCCGGGTCGGATTCGGTGGTAAAAAAAGGGATCACTTTGGGGCCGTAGGTTTCGCTGGGCAAAGGGGAGGCCAAGGGAGTAGGGGCGACAGGTTGAACCGGCGCATAACAGCCGGCCAGAAAAATTAATCCACCGAGCAAAAGCAGACCAAACCAGCGCCGGGTTAACCACTCGCCTATGAGTTTGAGGCAAAAAATAACCGCCACCTTTGACTATTCCTTTGAAGCAAGAGATGACGGTTATTATATAACGGTTAGCAGGTCAGAACAAACCCTGTTAGCTATCTCACCGATTAATCCTCACTGCCCTCCCCAAAGACCAACCGGCCCATCGGCGCTGGCTCGCCGCGTAGCTTCGACAGCAAGGCCGGCAGATAGGGCAGGATGAGGGCTAAGGCGGTTATGATGAAGATGGTCAGGGAGAGGGGGCGGGTAAAAAAAACCGAAAGACTGCCCTGGCTAATTAACAGGGCACGCCGGAACTGCGCTTCGGCCAGCGGCATCAAGATGACTCCCAAGACTGTCGGCCCAACCGGGAAATCATAGCGCCGCATGAAAAAGCCAAGCACACCGATGGCATACATCAACAGTACATCCACCACACTGTTAGCTGAGCTGTAGACGCCCAACGTGGCGAAGACCAGAATCCCGGCATAGAGCAGCGAGCGCGGGATAGCCAGGATTTTGACCCAGATGCGGATCAGCGGCAGATTCAGCAAGAGCAGCATCACATTGCCAATATAAAGGCTGGCAATTAAAGCCCAAACCAATTCTGGCGAGTTCAGAAAAAGAAGAGGACCGGGCTGGAGGTTATAAATTTGAAAGGCTACCAGCAGAATCGCGGCGGTGGCTGAGGTGGGTAGACCCAGGGTGAGCAGGGGCACCAGCACCCCCGAGAAAGCGGCATTGTTAGCGGCCTCCGGGCCGGCCACCCCTTCAATCGCCCCGCGTCCCCACTCTGCCTTGTGCTTCGATAGACGCTTCTCCAGGCTGTAGCTCAGAAAGGTGGGAATCTCGGCCCCGCCGGCCGGCAACGCACCGAAGGGGAAACCAATCATAGCGCCCCGCAGCCAGGGCAGCCACGAACGCCGCCACTCACCCCTGGTCATCCAGACGCCGCCCTTAACCGGGATAATCTCTTCCTTGTCGTGGCGCAGCCGTGCGGCCACATAGAGGGCTTCGCCGACGGCAAACAAGCCTACGGCCACCACGACAATATCCAGGCCGTCCAGAAGTTCTGCCAGGCCAAAGGTAAAACGAGGCTGACCGGTAAGCACGTCAATCCCTATCAGCCCAATGAGCAGGCCGATGAAGAGGCTGACCATACCCCGCAGCAGCGAGCGGCCAATCAACGAGGTGACGCAGACAAAGGCCGAGACGGTCAGGGCAAAATAGTCGGCCGGTTGAAAAAGCAGGGCAAAGTCGGCAATGATGGGGGCCACAAACGACAGGGCCAGGGTGGAAATGGTTCCGGCCACAAACGAACCAATCGCCGCTGTGGCTAAGGCTGCGCCGCCGCGCCCGGCCTTAGCCATCTGAAACCCTTCCAGGGTGGTGGCCACCGAGGCTGACTCGCCCGGCGTGTTGAGCAGGATGGAGGTGGTCGAGCCGCCATACATGCCGCCATAGTAAATACCGGCAAACATGATAAGCGCCCCGGTTGGATCAAAATTATAAGTTAAGGGCAGCAAGAGGGCCACCGTGAGCGCCGGGCCAATCCCCGGCAGCACGCCCACCAGCGTACCCAATGTGACCCCAATCAAGGCTAACAGCAGATACCAGGGTGTGAGCGCTGTCGCAAAGCCGCTAAGTAAATTACCCAAAACGTCCATATCCGGTTAGGCTCACTTTCTACAAGATACCGGCCAGGAGGCCGGCCGGCAGCCGTACGCCGAGAAAGCGGGTAAAGCTGATGTAAATGACGACGCTCAGCACCAGCCCAATGATAAAATCGCGCAGGGGCTGCCGGCTGTCCAAAATTCGGGCCACGCCGGGGAAAAACAGCGCCGTAGCGATAACGTAGCCGAGCAGGTTGAGCGTAAAAGCGTAGAGGAGCAGGGCCAATCCGATCAAGCCAACCGTTGCCCAGTGCGTCGTTGCCGCTTCGGCGGCGGCCCGCTGGCCAAGCTCATGGTCGGGGAAAAGAGGGGTGGTGCGCAGTAAGAGCAAAAGACTGAACACCACCAACCCAATCACCACCACCAGCGGGAAGAAGAGGGTGCCAACGACGCTGTAACCGGCGCCCTGCCGAATCTGAAAGGCATAGTATAGAACAATGAGGCTGAGCGCCAATAGGCAAATAGCCAGCAGGCGGAGTCCGAGGAAGGACTCCTGCTCCGGCTGATCTTGTTTCATTCGACTAACCCGATGTCGGTCAGAACGCCTTCAACCCGGGTTCGTTCTGATTGCAGAAAAGTGGCAAATTCATTACCGGCCTGGAAGAAGTCGGTCCAGCCGTTTTGCTCCAGGGCCTGTTGCCATTCCGGGGTGTCGTGCATCTTTTCGATGGCCACTACCACCGCTGCCTGTTGTTCAGCGGATAATCCTGATGGAGCAAACACACCCCGCCAGTTGGCAAATACAATGTCCAATCCCGCTGCCTCTTTGATGGTGGGCGCGTCTACTCCCTCAATAGCTTTATCGCTGGAGACCGCCAGCAGGCGCATCTTACCCGCCGTGACCTGATCGCGAAATTCCGACAGGCCGGAGACGCCAGCCGTGACCGCGCCGGAGAGGATCGCTGCCGTCGCTTCACCGCCGCCGGAAAAGGCCACATAATTGATCTTGGCCGGGTCAACGCCGGCTGCTTTGGCGATCAGACCGACCAGGATGTGGTCGGATCCACCTGCAGAGCCGCCGCCCCAACTGATGCTGGTTGGATTGGCTTTGAAGTCGTCAACCAATTGCTGGAGCGTTTCGTACTTGGAGTCAGCCGGAACAACGATGGCTTCCCACTCTGTGGTCAACGAGGCAATCGGTGTCACTTGATCGAGCGTCACCGGGGATTTGTTGGTTTGAATGGCCCCAACCATGACCAGGCCGCCGACCATAAGTTGATGGGGATTACCGTTGTGATCGTTAACAAACTGAGCCAGGCCCACCGTGCCGCCCGCACCGGCCACGTTGTACACCTGCACATTTTGGCCGGAGCTTTTAGTCAGCGCCGTTTGCATAGCTCGTGCCGTCTGATCCCAACCACCGCCCGGTGCGGCCGGGGCCATAATGTTGATTGCCTCAGTGGGGTAGGTCATGGCCGCGCCCGCATCTGCCTCAGCCGCCGGGGCCTCAGTGGCAGGGGCGCTGTCTGCGGCCGGGGCAGTAGGCTCAGCCGGTGCGGCCGCGCCGCAGCCAATCAGTGAGGGCAAGATCAAGGCAGCCACAAAAAGTAGTACAAACCATTTTTTACCCATTTGTTTATCCTCCTTTGGATTAGACATAAAGTTAGCAAAAAGTGGGGATACTATCAAGAATAGCAGAAGGCGAAGCAGGTAGAACCTGCCAAATGGGGGGTATTTACCCTTCCGTTTGGGGGATTACTTGATCAGGCCCAGGCGAATGGCTTTAACGGCTGCCTGGGTCCGGTCGGCAGCGTTGAGCTTTTGGGTGATGGTTTGCACGTAGCCCTTGACCGTGCCCGGACTAAGCCCTAAGGCATGGCCGATGGCCTGATTGGTCAACCCTTCCACGAGCAGACGCAGCACATCCATCTCGCGGGGTGTGAGCGGTTCCAGGTGCTCAGTCTCGCCGGCCTCGATAGGCTGGGTTTCGGCCAGGTCGCGTAAGACCTGTTGCAAGAATTGTTGATCCACCCGCGCCGCGCCGCTGGCGACAGCCCGTACTGTAGCCAACAAGTCGTTGCGGGGAATGTCTTTTAACACAAAGCCATCTGCGCCGGCGGCTAAAGCTCGCAGCAGAAAAGCGGTGTTGCGGTAGGTAGTGACCATAATCACCCGGCTGGGCACATGCGCCTCTTTGATGGCTTCCAGGGCAGCAATGCCATCCATATCCGGCATACGGATGTCCATTAAGACCACGTCCGGGCGCAAAGCCTTTACCTGGGCGACTGCCTGCTGGCCGCTGCCGGCCTCGCCGATGATGGTCAAGTCGGGCGCGGTGAGCATGCTACGCAGACCCTCGCGGACCATGGGGTGGTCGTCGGCAATGAGAATGGTTATTTTTGGTTTTGCTTGGTCCATATTCTTTCACTGCAGGGGGATACACACACAAATTTTTGTTCCAACGCCCGGTTGGCTGGTCACCTGGCAGGTTCCATTGAGCAAAGCGGCCCGCTCGCGCATGCCAACCAGCCCTAAGTGTTGGCTTTCCTCAGAAATGTCGTCCAGGTTAAAGCCTCGCCCCCAATCCTGCACCTGGAGCTGGAGTTCCGCCTCATCAAGCTGTAAAGCCACCCGAATACGGGGGGTGGCGGCATATTTACGAGTATTACTCAACGCTTCTTGGGCAATCCGAAAAATGGCGGTTTCCATGGCCGGCTCCAGTTTGACCTCGCCGGGAGGCGCACTAAATTCAAGCTGCCACTGCTCGCGCTGACTCATCTCGGTGACGTAATGGCGCAGCCCGCCGACCAGGCCGTAATCCTCCAAGGCTGGCGGGCGCAGTTCTGACACAACCTGGCGCGCCTCACCAATGGCCTCCTGAAGGCGAGCACGGGCCAGGTTTAGCTCGGCGTTGGCTCGACTCTCCAGGTGATGAGAGAGAGAAGCCAGAGTATCAACGTGCATATTAGCGCTCAATAAGAGCTGGGTCAAGCCGTCGTGCAAGTCCAGGCCAATCAAGCGCCGTTCCTCTTCCTGCACCTGGGCCAGTTTGTGGGCCAAAGTCTCCAACCGCGCTTCCCGGTCGGCCAGGTTTTGATAGAGCCGGGCATTTTCCAGGGCAATGGCCGCCTGGTCGGCCAGCAGGCCGAGCAGGCGCAGCGTATCATCGGCCAGGGTCTCACGATCGTCAAATGAGACGCTCAAGACCCCCAGCACTCGCTCACCCAGGGTAAGCGGCAGGCTGGCCGTCGCTTTAATACCCCACTGGCGCATGTCGGGCGAATTGAAAAGGGGGTGGCTATCCGCCTGATGCACCACCTGGAGTTGGCCGGTGCGAGCGGCGGTAGCGGTGATACCGTCGGGGCGCGGCTGTCTGAGTTGCCCCCGCCGGGTTTCATCCCGCCAGGCGCTGGCCGCAAATTCCAGGGAGTCAACTGTGTCTACACCCACAAAGATATGAACTTCCATCGCCTCAACTAGAGTTAAGGCGCTACTGACGATGGTATTGAGTACCTGATCCGGGTCAAGGGTGCGGGTCAATTGCAGGCTGATCTGGCGCAGCGCTTCCAATTCAGAGAGGCTGGCTCTGAGGGCGCGCTCACGGACAGCCAGGTCGCTCATCATGGCGTTAAAGCCGGCGGCCAGCTGGCTCAATTCATCCTGACCCACCAGGTGTACCGGCTGGCTCAAATTGCCGGCAGCGACACGCTCAGCCCCTTGCAACAGGGCCAGAATGCCTGTGTTCATCTGACGCAGCAAAGGCCAGGTAACTGCCCCGGCCAGGAGAGAAACAGAGAGCGCAAAAACCAAGCTGGCCGTGACCGCAAAATTGAGCGCCGTTTGAAGTTGCTGCCGGGCCGTAACCAGATTGCGGGCGGCCTGGGGTTGGATCTGCCCCACTAACACTTCCTCGCCGGCGCGAAACAAGCTAGCAGCAAAAGAAGCAAAGAGAACCTGTTGTTGGTTGCGGGCGCTGATCAGGCGTAAGCCGGAGGTTTCCACCTGATCAAAGAGCAGATCAATCTGTTCGACCCAGGCTTGTTCTTGAGCCGTGCCGGCCAAGGTTTTGAATTGGGCCAGATGATGACGAAAGCCGACAAGGGCCTCACTGAACCGCACGGGTTCGGTTTCGGCAGGCGCCGTCAAGTAAGAGACGACAGCCAGAAACAACTCGCGCAACTGGTTATGCATACCGCTCACGGCTTCCTGATAAGCCGCCTGATCAAGATGCGCCACGCGGATGGGGCCGGTTAACAGCGCATTCAGCCTGGCATGGGCTGTCTCTAAAGACGCCAGGTCATCTGTCTGGCTATCTCGTAACTGGATCAACGTCTGGCCGATTTCAGCCGCCTGTTGATGGCTGACTTTTAACATGGACGCCCAAGCCTGTTCCTGGTCGGTTGAGGTCTGAGCCTGATAGTGAGCCACATCCTGTTCAAACTCGCGCAACTGGTTCTCAAATTGGCTGGCAAATCCCACTTCTCCTTCCATTATATAGCGATACAAGGCCGCCTCAGCATCGCGCAGCCGGGCCTGCATTTGAATAGCCACAAGCTGCTGATTAATGCCTACCTCTTCAATCGTTTGCAGGGCGGTGGTGGTGGTCCGAGCCAAGTAACCCAGCGCCAACAGATTGACCACCAGGGCCAGGCCCAAAAAAACGACCAGGAGCAGTAATTTCATCCTGATGTGCATCTTCTATCTACCATCCCCAGCGTAAACTTTGTTTAATAATATGCCAATTTACGGTATCACTCAAATAAATAATCGGCAGGGTTACTGGGTTAAAGCTGGTATTTGAGTTGTATACAATCAGTATGTGAAGGTAATACAGCAATCAATAAATATTGTCAAAATTGTCGTTTAGGTGTATAAATGGTCAGTAGCCAGTAGCCAAAAAACAATCTGATTGCTGATTACTGGCTACTACCCTACTCATTTTATACCAAAGGAGGTATTTCTCACGTGGTTAGTGGTAAAGAAGAAGCAGCAAAACTGCAACGCAAATTAAAGTTTGGCATGATCGGCGGGGGACGCGATGCGTTTATCGGCGCGGTGCATCGCCGGGCGGCTATTTCCGATGGCTTCACCGAATTTGTGGCCGGTGCGCTGTCGAGCGACCCCGGTAAAGCCAGGCTCTCAGGCGAGGATTTGTTATTAGCGCCAGAGCGCAACTACGGCAGTTGGCAGGAAATGCTCGAAAGCGAGAGCAAACTGCCTGAAGGCGAGCGGATTGATTATGTCTCGATTGTCACACCCAATCACGTCCACTTTGAGCCGGCCCTGGCTTTTGTCGAAGCCGGGTTTAATGTGGTCATAGACAAGCCGATGGTTCATAGCAGCGAGCAGGCCCAAAAGCTGATCGAAGCCGTAGAAAAGCATAAAGTTGTCTTCGGCGTTACCCACAACTACACCGGCTACCCTATGGTCAAGGAAGCCCGCGAGTGGGTCAAGTCGGGCAAATTGGGCAAAATTCAGCGGGTAGTGGTGGAGTATCCTCAGGGCTGGCTGTTAAGCAAGCTTGAAGATCAGGGCCAGAAGCAGGCCGAATGGCGCACCGACCCGGCCCGTTCGGGGATTGCCGGGGCGGTGGGTGATATCGGCTCTCACTGCGAAAATTTGGTCAGCTATGTTACCGGGCTGGAACTGGATGAGATTTGCGCCGATTTGAACACCTTTGTGCCGGGCCGTCGGCTGGACGACGACGCCAGCGTGCTGCTGCGCTTCAAAAATGGGGCGCGGGGGGTGCTGTGGGTCTCGCAGATTGCCGCCGGTGAGGAAAATCACCTGCGTCTGCGGGTTTACGGGACCGAAGGCAGCCTGTCGTGGGATCAGGAACATCCCAATCAAGTCATTTTCATTCCGCCCAGCGGCCCCTGGCAGATTTACAGCCGGGGCAATGGTTCCTTCTCGGCGGCGGCGGCCCGCGCCACCCATCTGCCCTCCGGCCACCCCGAAGCCTTCTTTGAAGCCTTTGGCAATATTTATATGAACATCGGCGACACCATCCGGGCCAGGCTGTCGGGCCGTGAGCCGAATGAACTGGAACTGGATTTCCCCTCAGTTTACGACGGCGCGCGCGGGGTCAAGTTCATTGAGAAGGTGGTTGAAAGCAGCAAGAGCAGCCAGAAGTGGACGAAGTTTTAAGACGGCTGACCGCCGACGGCTAACCGCCGCTTAAGGCAACTCCAAGAAAATAATTAGCCAAAGTCCGTGAAACGTGATGATTCTAGGCAAAAAATCATCACGCATCACGTTTCACCCATCAGTCGGCCTAAATTTTTGGATGATTTAAATCCTGGAACTGCCTAAGTTCGGCGGTTAGCGGTCAGCCGGCGGCGGTTGCCTTGTCAAAGGAGACATACACCCATGAAGGTTGGCGTTTTTAGTTTTGTTTTCCAGGCCCTGCTGTCTTATGAGAAGGCGCTGGACTGGATTGCCGGGGTTGGCGCACAAGCGGTAGAAGTTGGGTCTGGCGGCTATGTGGCCGAGTTGGGCGAGTCGTACTGCAAACCGGCCGAACTGCTGGCCGATGAGAAAAAACTGACGGAGTGGGCCAAAAAAGCCGCCGACCGGGGTCTGGAGGTCAGTGCGTTGAGCTGCCACGGCAACCCGCTCCATCCCAACCCGGCCATTGCCGAGCGGCATCGCCAGGATTTTCGGGACACGGTGCAAGTAGCCGAAAAAATCGGCGTGCGGCGAGTTGTCACCTTTTCCGGCTGCCCCGGCGACAGCGACGACAGCAAGTATCCCAACTGGGTCACCTGCCCCTGGCCGCCCGATTTTCTGCGCATTTTGGAGTGGCAGTGGAACGAGAAGGTCATCCCCTACTGGCAGGATGAAGTCAAGTTCTGCCGCGACCACGGTGTGGATATGATCTCGCTGGAAATGCACCCTGGCTTTGTAGTTTACAATCCTGAGACTTTGCTTCGTCTGCGCAACGCCGTTGGCCCAGAAATTGGAGCCAACTTCGATCCCAGCCATCTTTTCTGGCAAAACATTGACCCGCTGGCGGCCATCCGCGCCCTCGGCCCGGCTATTTTCCACGTTCACGCCAAAGACACCATCATTGACCCCTTCAATACCCCGGTCAACGGTGTGCTCGATACCAAACCCTATGCCAACGAAATCAATCGCTCATGGATTTTTCGCACCGTCGGCTATGGCCATGATGTTAAATTCTGGAAAGATTTGGTTAGCACCCTGCGGTTGGTGGGTTACGATTATGTGCTGAGTATGGAACATGAAGATAGCCTGATGTCATTACGCGAAGGATTAGAGAAGGGGGTTGGCTTTTTGAGAGAGCTTATCCTCACCGACGAGCGCGGCAAGCCCTGGTTTGAGGCGTGACGTTCAAGTCATAAGTCCCCATCTACCAAATGAGAGTTATCTAAAGCCTGGTTGAGGACACCGGGCTTTTTATCGTTCCAAACGAGGTAACGGTTTGCTTAAAACCCCTTTGCCGAGTATGCTATTTTAAGTAACTGGCCGCGCTGATCCATCATCAAAAGACTCCCCGTCTGCTGTAACACCAATCATTAATCAATTTACTGCTACAAGGAGAACAAAACCGTGTCCACCCAACGAACCAAACCCTTTGTCCTGCTGCTGTTGTCTGCGCTGCTCTGGATTTTGCTCGCTTGCCGAGGTCAGAGCGAGAGCGCCGCTCCCCCGGCCACCGAGCCGCCCGCCCCCACCCCCGCCGAAACTCCGGCCAAAACAGAGAGTGTTTCCGGCAATAAGCCGGAAGCCACAGCAGCGGTGGTTGAGGCCGAACCCGCCGAGACGGACAATTCCGCCAGTACCTCCGGCGAAGTGGCCGAGGCCGCTACAGTGCGCCAACTGGCCCAACTGCTCGACCTGCGCCAGATGGCGCTGCCGGAGGGAACCGAGGCCCCCGGCCAGGCTGACGTCGGCCAGTTGTTGTACCAAACCCCGGCCGAGGTTACAGCGGTGGTTGACTTTTACCGCCCACTGCTGACCGAGCAGGGCTGGCAGGAACAGAGCGACCAGAGTTATGTAGATACAGCCACCGCCACCCTCTACTTTACCAAAGAAGGCTATGCCCTCAGCCTGACCGCCAACCAGAGTGGCGACGGGAGCACGATGGTCTCCCTGATGCACCACGGCAATATTGACCTGCGCGCCTTGCCCCAAATGGCCGACGCCGAAGACGGCTTTGCCGCCCCCAATACCTTAATCTATACCAGCCCCTCCAGCGTAGCTGAGGTGGTCGAGTTTACCCGCCAGGAACTGGCCGCCCAGGGCTGGCACGAGTACACCCGGCCCAACAGCGCCAGCGCCGACAATGCCAATATGCAATCCCTCTCATTTATCCAGAACGGCCTGGAATTGAGCAGCTTCATCAGCCTGGCCCCGGCGCAAGACAACAAAACCTCGGTGCAGTACAGCCTGATTCCGCTGGCGCTCGACATGCCCATCCCGGACGATGCGACGAAAGTAGAGTTTGATGCCAGCCAGCCTTATCTGGGCTTCCAATCGCCGGCCAGCCCTGACACGCTGGTGGACTTTTATCGAGCAGAGATGACCGATTTAGGCTGGACCGAGGTCGAAGATAGAGCGATTACCAACCCTGACCAAGCCTCTCTGACCTTTGACAACGAGGCGGAACAGATGGCCTTGACCCTGAGTTTGGCTAGCGGCGACGATGGGACCACGGCTGTCCTGCAACCCTTCGAGGCTGATCTCCTGACCGAAGCCGAGGAGACCAGCCCCACTGAAGAGGTCAGCGAGACCACTGCGACCGAAACCAGCGCGGCCATGCCCGACCTGCCTTTCCCAGAAGACGCTCAAGATGTGGTCTACGACGCCGACGCCACCCAAATCACCTACACCAGTCCGTCAAAAGTTACCGAAGTGGCTGAATTTTATCGGCAGACGCTGCCGGAACAGGGCTGGCAGGAAGATGAAGATTTTTCGATTGTCGAGGACACCTTTGGCTCGCTGGAGTTCAGCCAGGGTGATGACACGCTGTCCATCACCTTGTTCCCCGATGTGATCAAAGGAGACGGAACCCAGGTGATGATAGATGTCAGCGGCATGGTCGCTCCGGCGGAGGAAGTGGTCGAAGCACCCATTGAGGAAAGCACTCCTGCCGCCGACGCGCCCGGCTACACCATTAACGACTGGCCTTTCCCGCCGGAGGCAATTATGGTCAACCGTTCCGGCGATAAACTTACTTACAGCGTAGCCCAGGATTTGCAAACGATAGCCGATTTTTACCGCCCCACCTTTGAGCTGATGGACTTAGGCACAAGCTGTCTCGATGACGTAGGCGACTACACCTCTATCTCATGCAGCTCGAGCAACGGCGACTACTCGCTCAACTTCTTTGCCTTTGAAGCCGGGGCCAACAATACCGAGGTTGAGATTAACTTCACCAACTATGCCCTCGGCAGCGCCGACTCCAGCGACAGTTCAGGCAGCGGCGACCCCGGCTCGCTGACCGCCGAAGATAAGGACGGCCTGCCCGTGCCCAGTGATTATACCAACTACCTGTCCGAAGGCAGCCCCTTCCTCCGCAAGGTCACCTTTACCTCACCCTCCGACAGCGAAACACTGGTCCAATTCTATCAAACGGAACTGCCCCCACTCGGCTGGGAACAGGCCGGCGAAGTCAGCAGTAACGGTGAGGCAACCAGCCTAACTTTTGAGGGAACCGAGGGCAAACTGACCGTGACCATACAACCTTCCGGCGGCGAAACCGAAGTAGTTCTGGCCAGCAAAAACCCGACGGCTGCCGCCGAGGCAGGTATCCTGCCCCCGGCCGGGCAGGCCCGGATTTATATGGTCAACTTTTCAACCGAGGAATTGACCGTTACCATCAACGACCAGGTCATCAAAGTTGCTGCCGAAGCCGGCACAACCTCGCCTGACGACGCGCCCAAACTCGATTTGAAGCCCGGCACTTATAAAGTCACCACCAAAGCGGGCAGCAGCAGCGTCACCGATGAAGTTACCATTGGTGCGGATGAAGTCTGGTCATTGCTGCTTACCCCCGAAGGGGCCGCGCCGTTGCAGATGTATTAATCTGCCCAGAAATAACCTGTTTTTTGGAGTATGAAGACCTGACAGGCGTTCGCGCAGCGTACCTGTCAGGTCTGGACTTGCTGAATTACTGTTCCCCGCCTTAACTTGCATTTGAGCCAAATCGATTGAGGGGTTGTGTGTCACTACTCACCAGGCAGCGTCCTTCGATACGCTGCCCCACGTTGTTCCGCAGCTACTCAGGACGCTCCTCACCGCATCCTGAGTAGGCCGGAACGGCCTGGAGGCCGTATCGAAGGGTGCAGTGAGGAGTTACGTTGGTGTTGTTGCCCCATCTGCCGGGGTTTGATTGCCCCCAAATTCTTGAGTATAATCCTGCCAGACTCATAGACGAACCAATTAAAGTTCATCCATTCAGATCGTTACGGAGGTGTATCCGTAACGGGTAATTAGCAGAGTTAACTCTGCCCATTTGGGTTACAGATAAATATCTGCAACCAACTTATAAGAGGCTGTCTGAAAAGCTGGAGTGCAAGGCTTGCTTTGCCCGGCAAACCAAGGTTTGCACTCCTATCTCAGGCACTTTTCAGACAGTTTCTAAGAATACAAAAACAGGTTAGAGCAGTATGCCCGAGACAAACGGTCGCCCCAAAGACTCAGAACTCCAGGCGGCGCAAGGCCCACCCGACCCCGAACTGGAGTCGTTGATTGCGCCGCAAGGTTACAACCCGGAATTGGTAGACGACGTAGCGACGATGGAAACGCCGGCTCAGCAGCGCCGGGCGGCAATCCGCTTTATGGTGATTTCGCTCATTTTGCTGGCGATTGGCTTCTGGCTGTGTACCCCGGCTAACCTGGTCATCCCGGCCAATCTGGATGACCCGGCCCCTTACGGCATCGAAGCCCGGCCCACCCCGCCGACCAATAAATTTTTGGAAGACGCCATGCCCCGTACTGTGGGTGAGTTCAAACTTGTTGATTTGAAAAAAGAAATGGTCTTTGAAGATCCCTTTGTTGGCGCGGATACGGTGCGGGGAACCTACCTGGACGCGATTGGCAACCCGGCAACGGTGGTCATGATCGAGGCCAAATCTTATATCAATGCCCGGCGCTACCTGGAAAATTATAAAAAACTGCTGGAAGAGCGCGCCACCCTGACCGAATGGAAAGAACGGCTCTATATCGAAGATAACTATATTCAATGGGCCGCCCCCGATTTTGCCGATAGAGCCTACGGTCTGGCCTGGAACAACGACCGTTACTTTATTGCCGTGACCTCGCCCATCAGCGCCACTCAGCAGGCGTTAGCCGCCGCTTTTCCCTATTAATCCAGCCTCAGTGAATCCAAATTTGAGGGGCCAGCACGCCCCCGTGCGGCGGTGTTCGGTACGTGGGCGTGCCTCACCCCTCGAAAATTGGATCTGCCGAGTTTTCTATTCTGCCAGCAAGCCCCGCTGGCGCAGCGCAGCTTGCAGCAGCGGCTCGATTTGGGCCTGGAGGCGGGCGTTGGCGTAACCGGCCCATGCTACATCTGTGTCAACATTGAGCGGAGCACGCAAGGGCTGGCCGGCCGGGTCGGTGATGATGACGCCCGCCTCACGGGCGATCAGTTCCGTGCAGAGGTCGTAGGGGTGGCAGCACAGGCCCAAGGCCAGACCGCTCCGGGCCAGCACTGTTTCCAGCAGGGGCCGCAGATCGGCCACAAAGCGATCGTGGCCGGCCATCAGTTCATAAAACTGGCCGCCGGTGCAAATATATTGGTCTTCAAAGCAGTGGGCCTTGCCGGGCCGCACCGGGCCAAGCGCGCCGCGGATAATTTCTTCGTCAATGGCGGCCAGTTCCTCGCGGCCGCCGGGGAAAAAACGGGCCAGCATGGCGTAGCCGTGAGCAATGGTCCCGGCCCGTGACGGTAATAAACGCAGCGGCCGGCGCTCGCCGGTCAGGCGGTTATACCGCTCGGCCTGCGCGCCCTGGCCGCGTTTGGCCCAGACCACATCGCTGAGATGCTGCTTGAGCAGCGGGATTTCGGTCTGCACCGCCAATTCAATGTCAGACAAACAGGTGGCCGGCCCGCGATTGGGGGCCACGCCGGTCAAAATCCAGGCGCTGCGCTTTTGGTACATAATGCCGCGCGTGCCATCAATCGGGTCCATAATAATCCGCCAGACGGCGTCACTCTCGGCGGCGCCATGGGGTAAGATAGCCCGGCCTCCGGGCAGCCCTTCGGCAATCAACACCAACGGGGTGGTGACCGCAATTTCACGCTCAAAGAACTCCAGCAGCAGTTCCTCGCTCACCCGGTCCACGGCAAAAATGGTGTCGCCTGTGGTATCTTGCACCACCTGAGCCATTTCTTCCAGGGCGCTTTGCTCGCAGGCAGCCACCACCGCCTCGCGGATGCGCTCATGCAGCGCCCGAATCGGCGCCAGCAGCGCCTCCAGTTCAATCATTCAGGTTCTCCTTCGTAAATAGGAGTGCAAAGCAAGCTTTGCACTCCTATTTTATGTTTCGCGTCGGTGTCGTCCCCTGGGACTTCAGTAATAATATCGAGTTGTTAAACAGGTAGCAAATTTAACAAAGAGCCTACTTGACCCGACCCTATTCCCCGGATACAATAAAAAATTGTGAATGGTTCCAAAGGGACGCCAAAGGCGCGCAGAGCGCCCTTGCAGTATGAATAGCCAATTGTCCCAGAGGGATACCCTTGCCGTATAAATTGTTAACGATTTTCATTCACAATTCATCATTCAATCCACAATTATTACACCCATGCCTAACTATTGGCCCGAAGAAGAAGGAGGCATTGCCACCGAGCAAGAACAGCAGCAGAAGGTGGACAAGCCTCGCTTGTACAAAGTATTACTGCACAACGACAACTACACCACCATGGAATTTGTGGTGATGGTTTTGATTGCCGTTTTTCATAAATCCGAAGCCGAGGCGGTGCGCATTATGCTGGATGTGCATCACAACGGCATTGGCATTGCGGGCGTTTACCAACGCGACATCGCCGAAACCAAAGTGCAGCGGGTGTTGCAGTTGGCCCAGGAGGCCCAATTTCCTTTAATGTGTAGCATGGAGCCGGAATGAGCACACCGATTATCCCTGAAACTTTACACCAAAGCTTGATCAACGCCATGGCCGAGGCCCGCCAGCGCCGCCACGAATATGTCACCCTGGAACATCTGCTGCTGGCCTTGACCCAGGAAGCCAGGGCCAGCGAAATCCTGACGGCCTGTGGCGCAGATTTGAAACGGCTGCGCCAAGAGTTGAACGCCTACCTGAACAAAAATATGGAACAACTGCCCGAAAAGCTGCACCTGGAGCCTGAAGAAACGCTGGGCTTCCGGCGGGTGCTGTCGCGGGCGGTCTGGCACGCCCAATCGGCCAGCCAGTCGCAGCTTGAAAGCGGCGATGTACTGGCCGCGCTGCTGGAAGAACCGGACTCGCAGGCTCGCTACCTGCTGGAGCAGCAGGGCGTCACCCGGCTCGACGTGTTGAATTACATCTCGCACGGGATCAGCCGCGAAGAGGCGGTCCCCACCGAGATGGCCGATGAAGACGAGGAAGCCGGCGAGCGGGTCAAAGACCCCTTGGCCGCCTTCACCACCGACTTGGTGGAGCTGGCCGCCAGCGGCAAGATAGACCCTCTGATTGGCCGCGCCGCCGAACTGGAACGGACCATCCAGGTCTTGTGTCGCCGGCTCAAGAATAATCCTTTGTTGGTGGGTGATGCCGGAGTAGGTAAAACGGCCATGGTCTATGGTCTGGCTACTCGCATTTACGAAGGCCAGGTACCCGACCTGTTAAAAGAGGTCCACATCTTTGCTTTGGATATAGGCCTGCTGCTGGCCGGGACCAAGTTTCGCGGCCAGTTTGAAGAGCGGGTTAAAGGGGTGCTGCGGGCGCTGCAAGATAAACCTCGCTCCATTCTGTTTATTGACGAAATCCACACTGTTGTCGGCGCGGGGGCCACCAGCGGCGGCTCGGTGGATGCCTCCAGCCTGCTCAAGCCAGTCCTGGCCAGCGGCGAATTACGCTGTATCGGCTCGACCACCCACGAAGAGTACAAAGCCCTGGAGAAAGATCGCGGCCTGGCCCGGCGCTTTCAAAAAATTGACATCCTCGAGCCATCGGTTGAGGAAACGGTCCAAATCCTGACCGGCTTGAAACCTCGCTTTGAGGAACATCACGAGATCAGCTACACCGACGCGGCCATCCGGGCTGCCGCCGAACTGGCCGCCAAACATATTAACGACCGCTTCCTGCCCGACAAGGCCATTGATGTCTTGGACGAAGCCGGGGCGCGCCAGCGCATCCAGCCCGTCGCAGCCCGCAAGGAGGTGCTGGACCGGCCTGAAGTCGAGGCAGTGGTGGCAGCCATGGCCCGCGTCCCCGCCGAAAGCGTTTCCGGCGACGACCGCACCCGCCTGAAACACCTGGACAGCACCCTGCGTCAGTACATCTTCGGCCAGGCCGGGGCGATTGAAGCCATCGTCGCCGCCATTCGCCTGTCGCGGGCCGGCCTGCGCCTGCCCGACAAGCCAGTGGGTTCGTTCCTTTTTTTTGGGCCGACCGGCGTCGGCAAGACTGAACTGGCCCGCGTGTTGAGCCGCTCGCTGGGGGTGGAACTGCTGCGCTACGATATGAGCGAATATTCCGAAAAGCACACCGTTAGCCGCCTGATTGGCGCCCCCCCCGGTTATGTCGGCTTTGACCAAGGCGGCTTGCTGACCGATGCCGTCCGCCGCCATCCCTACTCGGTGGTGCTGCTCGACGAAATCGAGAAGGCTCATCCCGACCTGTTTAATATTTTGCTGCAGGTAATGGATCACGCCACACTGACCGACAACACCGGCCGCCGGGCCGATTTTCGCAACGTTATTCTGATTATGACCACCAACGCCGGGGCCAGGGAATTGACCGCTCAGCCGATGGGTTTTGCCCCAGCCACCGCCGGCGACCCGGCTAAAAAGCCGTTGGAGCACCTATTCAGCCCCGAATTTCGCAATCGGCTGGATGCGGTGGTTCGCTTTGATACCCTCTCCACCGAAACGATCAAACAAATTGTGGATAAGCAGGTCAACGAGCTAAGGGCCGCCCTACGACCCAAGCAGATCAGCCTGGAGCTAAGCGAAGCCGCCCGGAACTGGCTGGCTCAACACGGCTATCACAAAGATTTTGGCGCGCGGCCTATGTCGCGCCTGATTGACGACAAGCTACGCAAACCCCTGGCCGAAGCCATGCTCTTTGGCGAGCTGGCCGACGGCGGTGGGACCGCCTGGGTGGATGTGGTGGACAATGAGATCAGTTTGACTTATACTTCATTGAAAATAGTTGTCAGTAATCAGTAGCCAGTAGTCAGAAAGTAATTTTCATTGTCGGTGTCGTCTCCAAGGGACTGTCCAACTCCTTCGTAAATAGACCGGTTGCTTGCTTTGCCAGGTCGCAAGGCAAGCTTTGCACTCCATTTTCACGCTTCGCGTCGGTGGCGTGCTCAAGCGCGTAAACACTCCTCAGATAACAGGCAGATGTAATGAAATTTCTGATACCCTTGCTTATTTTAATCTTACTCTTAATAGTAGCCGCGTGCAGTGAGGCCCAGACAATCTCCTCCGCGCCGGCCAATGGCGACATCCCTATCAACGGCGAGCAGATCTTTGTTAGCTATTGCAGCCCCTGTCACGGCCCGTCCGGTGAGGGCATCGCCGGGCTGGGCAAACCCTTGAACAGCAGCGAATTTGTCGCCGGCCTGTCTGATGCGGAGCTGCTGGCCTTTATCAAGACTGGCCGCCCGGCGGATGATCCGCTCAATACCAGCGGGGTGGCCATGCCGCCTAAAGGTGGCAATCCGGCCCTGACCGATGAGCAGTTGCAGGCTATTGTGGCCTACCTTCGCTCGATCCACACCCCCTAGCACACTGTGAATGTTAATTTGATGGGTTGATGGAGGGGCGCACCCTGGCGGTCGCCCCGTGTGGGGTAGGCGTAGGGCCGTGTCCTTCCATATCATTTTAACATTGACAAGTCGCCAGTTTCAATCATGACCGCCTCCAATCACACGAATGTAACCGGCAGTACCACAGCAGCAGCCAAGCACTAGAAATGGTATAAAACGAGTGTAAGACCCAGACCGGCCCCGGCGGCAGACTGATCAGGTAAAGCCAATAGATCAGGTTGCCTACATTGACCAAGATCAGGTTCAAACGGCTGTAGGAGTGTAAATCTCTGGTCCGGTAGGCCCGGCGCAGCATCGGCACGTGACTGCCGACAAAGATAAGGCTGGAGACAGCTCCGGCCAGCAGAGAAAGTTGTTGAGTATCCATTACCAGTTTCTTTATCTATTGAGTAAAAACTTCGCCACAAATTGCACGAATTAGCACGAAAAATTTAGTGTAAATTCGTGCAATTTGTGGCAAAAAGCTCTTTTGGTTTCGGTTTATCTTGGTTAGGTAAAAGCCACGCTCAGCCCGCTATTACTGGGGGTTCGCTCTCGCCGTTTGGCAGATCCCTGGGCTATTTTGGCGGCCAGTTGGCGGCGTTCTCGGCGGGCCTGTTCCAACGGGTCGATCACTTCCACCTGCGGCCAACGCTGATCCTGATCGGTAGTGAGCTTCCACAGTTCGGCTATGGTCCGGCTCAAGCGCTGCTGAAACGCGCCGGCCAGCCCCATCAGGTTGGGAGCAGCGCCATAGGCTTGCAGCGTCTTATCCAGAGCCAAGCTGCCCAACACCGCCGCCGTCATCCCCATGGCGTGGACGGGATTGAGGGTGAAGACCGCATCGCCACAGACCAGCAGCCCTTCCAGATAGCGCGGCAGCCGCTCGTAATGGCGCGTCCGGTTTTCGGTGCGGCGGTAGCCGCGTGGTTCGGTCAACGGTTCGGCGGCGCATAGAGCTTCGTAAAACTGCGGCGCCGCCAGGCTGCGGGCAAAGTCCAGAAAGCCGGCTTCGCTCGTCGGGGGATGATCGCCGGCCATCCCGTGTAGCGTCACATGCCAGCGGTCGCCCTCGATGGGCAGGATCACCCCGCCGCGAGTACTGTGGGTAGGTGTGGGACGGACATATAGGGTTTTCCAGCTTTGGCCAAAGTTGGCCGGACGGCGGTACAGGCGGCTGCTGTAGCCGGTAAAGGCGTTGACCACCGTTTCCTGGGGCGCGGTATACCCCAAATCGGCCAACCATTGCGGCGCTTGAGAATCGCGCCCGCTGGCGTCCAGCACCAGGTCAGCCACCAGGGTGGCTTCCTGGACCGACCAGCCGCCGCGACGGCGCAGGCGCACCCCGGTTACCCGCCGTTTTGACCGGTCAACCAGCAATGCTTCGACGCCGTGCTCGGGGAGAATCCGCACCCCCGGCTGGACCGCTACCCGGCGGTAGAGGGCGCTTTCCAGCAGCGGCCGGCTGCTGCTCAGGGTGATAAGCCCGCCCTGCTGGCGGACCTGGTGATACTCCCCGGCCACAAAAAAGGCCATCTCGCTGCCCCCATGCACCGCTTCCGCACCCTGGCTGATTAATTCGACGGTCAGGCCGGGGAACTGTTTTTCCAAAAGCTGCTGGCCTCGCACCGGCAGCGAGTGAGCGTGGTGAGCCTGGGGCACACCCCGCCGGAACTGCGGCGCATCGAGCTGGCTGTCCCGTTCGATAATTGTGACTCTGGCAAAGTAATCGGCCAACACTCGCGCGGCGGTCAGGCCGGCAATCCCACTGCCGATAACTACGGCATGGCCAAAGGCCGCCGGGTTCGACAGGTTGCGAGCGATAATTGTCTTGTCATTCATCTGTTTAACCTCGTTGCAATCAAAATAGCAACCTCAGTGCGGAGTTTCCTAAATCGCACCCTTCGATACGCCTTTCACTGCGTTCAAGGCTACTCAGGATGCGATCAGAAAATATCGAACCCAGGTTGAATATCAAACTCATGAGAGAATCAAATTTTTGAAACAAAGATAATCCCAGTATAGCCGCAAATGGTTGATAACGAATCTCCCAAAAGATAGGTTTTAGGGTTTAAATTGGTTATAACCACCGGTTAGATCGGTTATATAACCCACTATACCTGTCCAGCGCACCAAAAATGTAATCTAAAAGCGCTCCAAAAAACGCTCCGGCAGAGTCAGGCGGACAAAAAAAAGGCCACCGATAAGGGTGGCCTTCTGCTAAAACAGACAAACTGTGTTAGGAGATGGTCATTTGCTTTTTACCCGTTTTTCTGCCACTGCCACTGCTCGACCTGCTCTTTAGCCGTTTCCTGAGCTTCGGGGGTCATCTCTCGCGCCTTGATCTGGCCGCCCAGCACTGCTTCCAACTCTTTGGTTAACTCCAAACAGGTCAGGCCCTTCACCCCCCGCACCAAAAGCTGAACCTGACCGTCCTTACCAATAATTATTTCGATTTCTTGCAAATCCATCTTTCAATCTCCAATCGTAACTGCTCAGCCATGTCATTTCGACCGTAGGGAGAAATCCCCGCTACCACCTTACTTTTAGGTATTGCGCCCTGAGGATTTCTCGGCCTCTGGCCTCGAAATGACATGAGAACTGCGTAATTCCAATCTCTGCCTTAAGCCACCCGTCGCAGCACCAGCCGAATCTGGCCGTCCTGCTCTTCTTGAGTAACCAGATTGAAACCCTGGGCTTCCAGTTTGGCCCGCGCCGCGTGGTAAGCATAGCGCTGCGTTACCTGCTGTTGAAACTCTTCCCGCTTGGGGCCGCCAATACCCCACCAATCGGCTACAATTTCATACGACTCGCCGGCTTTGCGGAAACCAATCTCCCGCCCCAGTAAGCCGCCTGCGCGAACTTTGATCTCAGCCTTGACGTTGGCAGCGGCAAAGCCATGCACGTTAACCTCGCCTTCTTCGTAGGTGTAACCCAAATCCTCCAACGCCTGAAGCAAAAACTGCTTTTCGACCATATGTGTTTTTATGCGGGTAAAATGGGACATTTTGTTTTACCTTTCTGTACAACTCGTAATTCCGAGGGATTCCTCCCTTTGGTCGGAATGGCATGTCCACGTCCGGCGGTCTGCGGTCGGTGGTCAGCGGTCAGTTAGGTCAGCTTGACCACCGGGTAAGCCTGGTATAATAACCGCCTGGTTTGTAAATCGCGCGCGGTCAGGAGCAGCCGCTTGTTGCCGTCTACCGAGAACTCAACCTCAAAGCGGGGTTCACCGCGGCGGGCCGGCGGGTCGGCTACCAGGAAGGTTGGCTGGCCCTCGTTCATCCAGAACAGATGGCGCCGTTCCGATTCGTCCGGCTCGATCGGCATAACCCGCGCCGCGCCGCTGGGATCAAAAACCAGCTCGACCGGCTGCCCGCCGCTACGCAGGCCGGAGTCACCCATCTCAAAAATAGCCAGGCCGAGGTGGGTCTGCCCATCGTAAGCGGCTTTGACCGTCAGCCGAGCCACCGCCTCCGGGGTAGGGTAAGGTGTGCCCCGCGACACCAAAGGGCGATAATCGTAGCCGCCCTGGTCGCGCCTGAGGTGGCGAATGGCGTAATCGTGCTGGATGTGGTCATAAAAATCCACCCCGGCCACAAAAGCCGCCGCACCGCGCGCAATAGCGTCCAGCGGGCGGCCCAGCATTACCCGTTCTCGACCAAAAATGCGCCGCAGTGTACTCTGGACGGAGGGGATATGGCTGCTGCCGCCAACCATCAACACGGCTTTGATATGCTCTTCCTGATAGCCGCGCTCGCGGGCGCTGTTCAGGGCGCGGCGCACGGTCTGGTCAAGCAGGCGGTAGGCGTCGTGCTCGTCCAGCAGTTCTTCCAGCCGGTCGCGGGTCAACTGGGCGGTCAGGGCCAGGCCGGTTTCCGGGTTGACCACGTTGATGTCGGCCCGCTCGTCAAAAGAGAGGCGTTCTTTGGCCCGCTCACACGCCACCAGCAAAGCATTGCTAATCTGGCGGACCTCTTCATCGGCGTCGCTGCGCCGGTTTTGGCGCAGGGTTTCCTGAAAAATCCACTGGTCCAGGGTGGTCCCACCCAGGTCGGCCCCGGCCTTACCCAGCACCCGGCAGCGCCGTCCGCTCTGCCGCTGCGGTTCGGCTTCGATCAAAATGGCCGAGACATCCAGGGTACCGCCGCCAAAATCAAAAATCAGGTAAACGTCGCCTGGCTGGATGGGTGCACCGTAGCCCAGGGCTGCCGCCGACGGCTCATCAATCAGCCGGAAGCGGGGCATCCCGGCAGCTTTGGCCACCTCGCCTAACCAATCCTCGTAATGCTCAAAGGCTTCGACTGGCGCGGTGAAGGCTACTTCCTCCTGGCCCAGGTTCAACTCGGCGGCGGCAAAGAGGAGCACACTCGACAGGAAATCTCGCCCGGCATCAAAAGGTGAAAGCTGCTGCCCGTCGAGGCGCAACTTGAGCGGGCTGCGATTGACAATGTAGCGCTTCATCCAGCGGAAGGTACGCGGCGAGCTATATAGGTTTTGCTGTAACACCTGGCTGCCAATCCAGCGGCGGCGATCTTCCGTGTAATGGATCAGCGAGGGGACAACCGAAACCTGGCTGTCACCCTGCCGGTAAACCCGGCCATAATCGGGTACGTGCAGCAGTTCAGCCGTCTGAGCAGCCTCATTCCAGACAGCCACCCGTGTATTCGAGGTTCCAAAATCAATGGCCAAGCGGCCCGGCATGGTGTATCACCTTCACTTTCCGTAGAATTTTACCTTGATCTGTCAGCCCGGCAAAAAGGATGGCCTTTATTCCTTATTAGAGATTGGAGATTGGAGATTAGACTTTATTTAATCTCCAATCTCCTGATTTTACTCCAATTCAATATCAAATTCCCAATTTTAATTTGGGGCGCGTCATCCAGCTCGATGGCGTGGCGGAAGCGGTGCTGCAAGATACACTGGGCAAATTCCAGGCCGCGGCGGGCCGGCGGCGACCATGCGGCACAGGGCTTCCTGGGCAGCGGGATGGCGCAACCGGCGCAGGGTATGGCTGGCTCGCGCCGCCAATTCTGGATTAGCATCCGCTGCAGCCTGGACCAACGGCCTGACTACCTCAGCCCGCCCCTCGGCCAATTCAGCCAGCTGGCCGGCCTGTAGAGCCGTCAGCACCTTGAGGTCGGGCGGTTTGCGAGCGACCCAACCTTGACCGGTTATTAAAGCGGCTAACGCGGGATGACGTTTGCCGGCCCACATTTCACAAACGGCATCAATGGCGGCAGGATTGGTCAGGCGGCTCAGGACCGCGGCGGCGGCGCTACCTGTCCGGTTGTCCGGGTTCAAAATTACCGTTTCGGCCAGCAGGCACGCGCTCAAGGGGGGGCTTCTTCGGCCAGGATGCTGATGGCATAGCGGCGCAGCCAGCCGCCTATGAGCGGCAGGCGGTTGCGCAGCAGGGCCGTTAAGCCGATTAATCGGATAGGGCTCATAGGGTTAGCAATGGTCTAACAAGTTCACTGATTGAGCGAAGTGAACTAAACAAGGCGGGTGATTATCTTTAGCCCAAGTTGATGAGCAAAGGCTAAGTGACATCTCAAGAAATAACTAACTGTTTTTTGTTAAAAAATAGCCCGTTAAGGTGTAGCCTTGACAAAAATAAACAGGTACAATTGATTTGTAAAGAAATCTCTATAAAAGGGCGTAAAGGAATCTGGATAAATGGTGAAGAGATGGACAATATCCATGTGTTTATTGTTTCAGATGTTTTAATGTTTAGCGGCGGTCTCAAAAGTTTGTTGTCTGATTGTAATGTAGAAGTGGTCGGCGAGGAGACAGACCTGGACCAAGCCGCTGATCAAATAGAAAATCTGAAACCAGATGTAATTATTTGGGGCCATAACAACGGCAGCAGCAGTTCGTTGGGAGAGGCGATTCATTTTCTGGAAACAAAGCCTGGCCTGAAAATCATTGACTTGAGCCTGTGCAGCAATGAATTTGTCATCTATCAATCGGCCAAAAAGGTGGCTCAGGATACCCCGGACCTGGTAACGGTTGTAGAACAAGATCTGGTAGGCTCTTAACCTCCCGCTTCATATCAGGATAATTTTCGGCTCTCTATCGCATCCTTCGACAGGCTCAGAACAGGTTCAAGGCTACTCAGGATACGATTTAGAAAACTCCGAACTGAGAGGCTGTCTAAAAATTGGCAAAACCTGAGTTTGACCAGGGTAAAATCCACGAAGGACACGAAGAAACACAAAGTTTTTAGCCTTTTTCTTGGTGTTCTTAGTGTTCTTCGTGGATAATAAAGAATTTTTAGACACCCTCTGAGGTTAATCGTCTGACCAACCTGGGCTCAGGTCAAAAATTTGTAGATCGTGGTGGAATGGTAGGTTTGGCTGGCCTTGAGCACGGTTGAGGGAAAGTTGGGGTGGTTGGGCGAGTCAGGAAAGTGTTGAGTTTCCAGGCAGAAGCCATAGCGGTGCTGATAAACCTTGCCCCCCTTGCCGATGTTGCTGCCATCCAGGAAATTGCCGCTGTAAAATTGAATCCCCGGCTCGGTGGTCCAAACTTCCATAATCCGGCCGCTGCTTGGCTCAGAGACACGGGCAGCCAGGGTTAGTGGGTCAGCCGAGTTATTAAGCACCCAATTGTGATCGTACCCCAAACCATATTTGAGCTGTTCATCCGGCTCGTTAATCCGCAGGCCGATTTTGGTGGGCCGGCTGAAATCAAAAGGCGTGCCCGCTACCGGCCGCAGTTCTCCTGTTGGAATCAAAGTCTCGTCAATGGGCGTGAATCTGGCTGCGTTCAGGGTAAGTTCGTGGTCAAGAATGTCGCCACTGCCGGCCCCGGCTAAATTAAAATAAGAGTGATGGGTCAAATTGATTACCGTGTCGGCGTCGCTGGTGGCGGTGTAGTCAATTTTGAGTTCGTTTTGCTGGGTCAAGGTATAAATTACTTTGACTAATAAATTGCCGGGGTAGCCTTCCTCACCGTCGGGGCTGAGGTAAGTCAGCTCCAGAGCCGGACCGTCAGGGGCATCGGCCGGCTTGGCATCCCAAATGACTTTGTCAAAGCCTTTCAAGCCGCCGTGCAGGCTGTTTACGCCGTTATTTTGAGCCAGGGTGTATTCGACCCCGTGGAGGGTGAATTTACCCTTAGCGATGCGATTACCAAAACGGCCAATCAACGCGCCGAAGTAGGGGTGGGGGCGTAAGTAGGCCTCGGGGGTATCAAAACCAAGCACAATATCGTCCAATTGACCGGAACGATCAGGTACATAGAGGGCCATGATAATACCGCCGTAATTGGTAATTTTGGCGCTGAGGCCCTGGCGGTTGGTCAGGGTAAAGGTGTCCATAGTTAGCTCCTGAAAATAGTAGACGGCAGACAGGGAACTCATATTACTCTGCGACCTCACCCCTTCGGGTGCGGGCTGCGCCGCTTCAGGCGTCCCCAAAGAGGGGAAAGAGCGTGCTATCCTGCTACCTTTATTGCATTATAGCAAGGGTGGCGAGAAGCGGCTAATCTTTGGTAAACGTCGTAAAGAACTGCTTTATTACCCATCTGGATAAGAGGGTAAAGTCCTATTCCGCCAAATTAGTTATCAAAAATAGCTCTGCTATTGCTTGGGTTATTACTCAGGCGAGTATAGGCTCAACCCTCATAAAATGATATACTGCTGGGGCAAGATTAACTTGCGGTTAATAGGCAATAGCAAAGAAAGAAAGAAGGAGATATACAATGAATCAAGATATCTTTACGGGCATGTGGAAGCAAATCAAGGGTGAGATCAAAACCCAGTGGGGTAAACTCACCGACGATGAACTCGACCAAGTTGAAGGTCAGTACGACAAAATGATTGGCAAATTGCAGGAAAAGTATGGCTACACCCGGCAAGAGGCCGAAGACGAGATGGGCGAGTTTCTGCGCCAGTATGCGCGGTAGAATGATGTAGGGAAAGAAGGATGGGGATGAACTTGCCGGTCAAGTTCATCCCCCTTTTATATCACAGGGTAAAAGAGGATATGGCGACAGACAAGGAAAGAGTTCTCAAAGACCTGAGCGGGAAAGTTTGTCTGGCCGGTGGAGTGGCAGCCGGCCTATCTTCAAACTAAATATTGGTGGTTATATGGTCAACCGGTATTTTTGTAGTTTTCAGAAAGGAGACAGGCGATGTTCTTAAGCATCATGGAATTTATCTCAAGCGCAAGCAGCCTGGACTCTTTGTTAACGGCGGTGATAGGCGCAATTATAGCCCTACTTATTTTTGCCGCTCTTAAAAAGAGGTATGGCTGGGACCGATTTCGAAAGCATCCGGCCTGGTCTTTGGTCCAGCCGTTTGAAGAATAAAAACCCTCCCCGGAAACCTGGGGAAGGTTGAGGAAAAGCGTAGACAGGGATACTACGCTTTTTGATTCCGGTTTAGCCGCGAGCCATCAATCGCCGCAGCAGCAACCAGGCCAGTACAAAGAAGCCCACGCCAAAAGCGGTCAGACCCAGCAACCAAACTGCGTTAGCCAGAAAGCCGCGCAGCATAATATTTTGCAGCAGCAAAATGCCATAGGTCGCCGGCATTAACCAGCCAACCACCCGGACGGGCTGCCACAGCGATTCAAGGTTGACAAAAGCTCCGCTGAAAAAAACGCTGGTTAGCAACACAATCATCGAATATTGAACCGCTTCGCTGTCGGTTTTGGCGACCAGCGAAATAACAAAACCAATCCCCAGCGAGGCAAAAACCAACCCGGCAACGGTCAGGGCGTAAGAGAGCCACTGCCCCAGCATGGGCACGCCCAGGCCATAGATAACCATCAAAGTGAGCACAGCCGCCAAAACTCCGGCAAAGAGCATGTAACTGAGATATTTGCCCAATAAGGTTTCAAAAGCCGAGATGGGCGAGACCCGAAAAAGCTCCATAGCCCCGCGCTGGTGTTCCTGCACAATCGAAAGCGCCCCCAGGGTGATACTCAGATGTTGTAGTAACAGGGCAATGACTGCCGGAGCAAAAAAATCGGAAGGACGAATCTGAACCGGCGAAATACTCTTGGCTTCGCTGCGGAAGGGGCTGATCAGCACGTCGGCATCAATGCTCTGAAACTCGCCCAACAAAGCCTCCAGGTCTGCCAGATCACCCTCGATCTTGTCGAGCTTTTCGACTTCATTATCTTGAGCGGTGGAAACATTACTGACATCCAGGGCGTTGGTATCGTCTCGCAGCGCGGACAAAAGCGTTAAAATATTCTGCGTGTCCACGTTTTCATTCTGGCCCATAGCATCCTGAACCCCTTCGGTCAAACCGAGGGTTGCTCCTACGGTCAGCGCCAGCAAATTTACTTCGCCAGCCAATTGCTGTTTGTGCTGCTGGGCGCTCACCTCATCGCCCGCACTCAACGCTGTCCGCAGTTCTGCTACGGTCGCCTGGGTATTTTTCAGCGAGTCATAAACGGTGGTTGTCTCCTGTTGGCCCTGCTGGGTAACAGACCGCAGCACACGGCGGTTGATTTCGTCGGCATAGACCTGACCGAAGATATTAACGTAGTCAATCTTAAAAGGGTCAATTTCATAATGCTCTAACTCAATCACCACCGGCTGGCTGTTGCGGATGAGTTCAGCCCCATTCGGGGGGACAACAGCCACCACATCTATCTCGCGCCGGAGCAGCTTTGCAGTGGCTTCGGCGCGATCATGGGTGATGCCCATAAAAATCAACTGGGGGCCGAGGGTGTTTGCTTCGGCTTCAATCCGCTGGATCAGATTGTCCTCCTCAGCCGGGACCACAAATAAGGTCCGCAGCGCCGGCGGTTCGTTACGAAAGCCCAGCCCAAACAAAAGCAAAATCAAAAAGGGTCCCAAAACCAGGGTTAGGGCCAGCATGGGCTGGCGCAGCACCGTAAAAATCTCTTTGCCTAAAAAGGCCGAAACCCGAACCAGGAAGCGATAAATTTTACGCGCCATTCGTTTCTCCCTGGAGCAGTTCTACAAAAACGTCATCAAACGGCGGCAGGTACTCCTCGATGGACTCAACCTTGATATTTTGGCCCTGACACCATTCCAAAAGCATGGGCATGGCCGTGCTGGCTTCGTCTACAATTAAGCGCAGGGTGGTATCATTCAAATATTTGATCTCGCCGGTAATGCCAGGCAGGCGGTGGAGCTCCTGTAGATGGGCAAAGGTAATCCGCTCAGTGGTACGGAGGTCAACCACTTCCCCGCCGAAGGCCCGCCGGCGCAGCCCCTCCGGGGTTTCCACCATCAACAGCCGCCCGTGCGACAGGACTCCAACGTAATCACAATATACCGCTTCACCGACATATTGGGTGGTGACTAATAGGGTACGCCCTTGCTGCTGTAGTTCTTCAAAGTGATCCCAGAACTTGCGCCGCAACACCGGGTCAATCCCGGCGGTTGGTTCGTCGAGAAAAAGCAGCTCTGGGTTGTGGACCAGGGTAGCGGCCAAACTCAGGCGGCGCTGCATCCCCCCGGAAATGTTGCGGGCCAATTTGTGCTTATGCTCGGCCAGCTCGACAAATTCCAACAAACTGTTTAAAAGCCGTTTTCGCCGCCAGCCGACGCCATATAGCGAGGCCGCAAAACTGATGTTTTCCCAGACGCTCAAATGGTGATAGAGCGCAAACAGTTGGGGCATATAGCCAATTTTTGCTTGCGTTGACTGGCTAAATTCTTTGGGGCTTTTGCCCAGCACCCGCACCTGACCCGCCGTAGGCTCATACAGGCCGGTCAGCAGGCGCAGAGTGGTCGTTTTGCCGCCACCGCTTGGCCCAATAAAGCCAAAAATGGCCCCGCGTGGAATTTCAAATGTAATATCCTGCACAGCCACTTCATTGCCAAACTGCTTGGTCAACTCGACAGCCTGGATAATAGAGAGGTCTTGTCTTGGTTCCAAAGAAGATTTACCTTTCTCATTCACTTTAAAGAAGAAGGAGCACGCGCTTGACACGTGCTCCCTTATTTCACCGGGGCCATGTTAAAAGACCCGCATCAACACCAGGACCAGGACAATGATCAGGATAAAACCCAGGGCGCCGCTCGGTCCGTACCCCCCCAGGCAGGGATTGCTCCCAACAGTAGTAGAATTAAGAGGATCAGCAGAATTGTGCCTAACATTTGTCGCTCCTTTCTTGATTTCCTACACTGTGTTTATTGTATCTTTTCCTATCCGCTGACCGTACACTGAAATGGGTGATTTCCAGCCTTAAGTGAGAGTTATCTTTGGCCTATCTGGACTGGCAGCAATCTGTCTCCTTTCTTACCCAGTTGAGTAAGAACCTCAGCCTAAAACATATCCCAATGGGCTATTGAAGGGGTAACGCTTTGGGTGAGTATGCCGGACTGGAGGTATCCAAAGACTTTGGTTGATGGTTGTTTTTGTCTGGTGTAAGCTATGGTACATTTTTACATTGACAAGGCCCTAGCCTCGCTTCACCTCAACGTGACGGGCGGCTTTTTTATCTTCTTTGGCCTGGGCATACACTTCAAGCATTTTTTCGGCTTGAATTTTAATATCAAACCAGGCGACCTTTCGGGCGGCGGCGGCTTTGAACTGCTGGCGCAAGGCCGGGTTAGCTATCACCTGGCAAATCGCCTGGGCCAGGGCCATACTGTCGTTCTCGGTCAACAACCCCTCCTGGCCGTGGCTGACGGCATCGGCGGTGCCGGGGGCATCAACAGCCACCACCGGCAAACCGGCGGCCAGCGCTTCCATCGTGACCAGCCCCTGCGTCTCTGTGACCGAAGCGAAGCAAAAAATGTCGGCCGCTTTGAGGTAGCCGGGAATCTGGTCAAACTCAAGCCGGCCGGTAAATTCTACCCGCGAGGCGATACCCAGGCTTTCAGCCAGTTCCCCCAAGGCTTTGCGTTCCGGGCCATCGCCAATGAGAACCAGCCGGGTATGGTCATGCCGGCGCATCACCTGAGCGGCGGCGGCGAGCAGCGTTTCAAAATTTTTCTCCTTAGCCAGCCGGCCCACCGAAATTAACACCCCGTCGTTTCCCCAGCCCCGCTCATGACGCACCAATTCCCCATCCGCCTGCCGGAACGGTTCCACGTCAATGCCGGTCGGAATGGCGCTGATGTACTGGCCTGCGACCCCGCTCTCTTCCAAAATTTGTTTCATGCTCTCGCTGGGGGTGATGATATGCTGGCACTGTTCCATATAACCCAGCACCCAATCAATAATGACCCGTTTGGTTAATTCCTGGCTAAAAGGGACATAATGGCTGTACTCGTCGTAACGAGTATGAAAGGTAAAAACCAACGGTACATTCAGCTCTTTGGCTTTGTGGGCTGCAACCCGGCCTAACAAAAAGGGATGATGGCTGTGAATAACATCGAGCTTGAGGATGGGCAAAACTTCGGAGATAAAAGGGGAAACCGGGATGGGCAAGGCATAATCGTTAATGGGGACTTCGATGGCCGGGTAACGAAAGATAAACGGTTCGGTATCTTCGTAGGCGCTGGCGTGTTGGGCAAAAACAAAAACATTATGGCCCATCGTCGTCAACTGCTGGCGAAATGTACTCACCGACCGGACGACCCCGCTCATGGTCGGGAAGTAGGTGTTGGTAAAAAAGGCGATGTGCATGCGTGCCACCAATGGCTCCTTATCCCAAAATTTCTTCCAGCATCACCCTATCGCCTGGCTCGACAATTTGCGTTTTGACCTCTGGGGCAAAAGCGGCGGCGTGACGGACAAAAGAATAGGGAGGTTCGGTCAAGAAACGGCGCGGATTTAGCTTATCAAATCCCCAGGGGTGCAAACTGCCCCAATGAATAGGTATTGCCAGGCGAGGCCGCAGCAGGCGCAGCGTTTTGGCCGCTTGCAGCGGGTCCATATGACCGGGTCCCAGGGTTGGCCCCCAGCCCCACACCGGCAGCAGGGCCACATCCAGCCTGTTGGAAAGCTGGGCCATGCCGGGAAAGAGGTCGGTATCGCCGGGGAAGTAAATTTCGTGCGGCCCGGCAAGGATAAAACCAAGACAGTGAGTTTTTAGGCCAAAAGGATGGCGGAGGTGACTGTGTTTGGCATAGGTGGCCCGCACAGCCACCTCGCCCACCGTTGTCACCTCATCAATATAGATTTCTTCAATCTGCTGAAAGCCATGCCGCTGAAATAAGCGGGCCGAGCCGCGCGGCACAATCAGCCGAGTGTGATGGCCCAACATGCGCAGCGATGGAAAATCAAGGTGATCATAATGGAGGTGAGAAATGAGCACGGCATCAATATTTTGAAATGTAGCGTGATCTATCGGCTGGCCGCGCCGCTGCAACAGCGTCACCCGGTCGCGCAGAATGGGGTCGGTCAAGATACGCTGGCCGTCCAGTTCGATCAGGACAGTGGCGTGGCCGATATAGGTTATGGTTGAGGTCTGGGTCATAGAGTATTTCACTCGAAGGAATTAAAGCTGCCATGATATACCCAACGTATTTCAAAATTTCCGTAGCAGACACATCCCCATGCGTCGGCGGACGGCATAGGGATGCTGTCCTACGGAAATCTTAACGTGCGCTTAGTATAATAAGCATAATTGGTTAATTCGCCAATTGGGTTTAAGGCAAAAAAAGAGGAGCCCAAAATGTACTTTGGACTCCTCGTAAATAAAGGTGCGATGAGGCGTGAGGCGATGAGGCGAAAGATTCCTCGCTTCATCGCCTCCTCACGTCTTCGCTTCATTTATCTTGACCACGAAATCTGCTCGTCCAGCCAATCGCGTTCAAAATAAGGCTCGACTACCTTGGGGATTTTGTAAATGCCGCCGTCGTAGGCAAAAAGTTGCTGCCGCTCGCTGCCGTCGGCGCGCATGATCCAGATACCCCAGTTGCCGCCGGCATCCGAGAGATAGGCAATCCACTGCCCATCCGGCGACCAGGAAGGCAGCCCCTCGATGGCGGCATCGCTGGTAAGCGGGCGCTTGCTGGAACCGTCAGCATTAATCACATACAAATCCCAACTGCCGGCCATCGGACTCTGGTACACAATCTGCTCGCCAGTGGGCGACCAATCGGGGTGGGCGGCTTCCGGTTCTGGGAGTACCGGCCCCAGCATATTGAAGCCCGTTTCCCAGGCTTTGGCCGGAATTGCTTTAGCCAGCCACAAGCCGCAGCGATTGCCGCTCACATCACAGCCGCGATAAACAAAACGCTCGTTATCGCCGGCCCAAGAGGGCTGCTGGCCGGCGATACGCAAATCCTCTTCGCCGGAGCCGTCGGCGTTAATCAGCAGAATACGAATGATGTCGTCGCCGTTGCGCCCGGTGTCAAAGAGCAGACGCTGGCCATCGGGCGACCAGTCGGGGTGGGAGTCTTCCCAAAAGCCGCCGGTCCCGCGCAGTTCCGTGCCGTCGAGGGTGGTGTTGGCCAGGTAGCGCACGGGCAAAGCCTTGGCGCAGTCGGCATAAGGGCTATCATCGGTTGGCGGTTCGCCCCAGCCGCGAAACGCCAGCCGGATCCCATCGGGCGACAGGGCCGGCTCGCTGACGTTGTTGTGGACAAAAATTCGCCGGTTGGCCTGGCAGGCCGCCCCATCCTTGAGACAGGCCGGTACGTCAATAATATTGATTTCGTAGGTGCAGCGCTCTGGCGAGTTGTTCCAGAAGCTAAAGGCTATATGCCCGGTCGGACCGGCGGGCGGGACGCTGGTCTGCGGGGCTGCGGGGGGTGCAGCGGATTGGACAGGTTGGGCCGTGACGGGTGTCGTTCCCGCTGCCGGAATCCATAATTTAGCCCCGGAAACGATCAGGCCGGGGTCTTGAATCAGCAAAAAAGTGGCGTCGGCGGCGTGTTTGGCGTTGGTCGCCGTCATAATTTCGGTGAAGCGGTTGCCGTCGCCCAAGTATTTCTCCGCCACTTTCCATAGGGTGTCGTCGGCCTGGATGATGTAAGCTTGGCCGTCGCCCTCTTGGGCCAGGGCCGCCGGTGCGCTAAAATAACTCGCCACGATGAGGGCGAGTCCTCCTAAAACGGCTTTGATTGAATCAGGCATCATTTCCCTCCAAAAATTGTGCTAATGGGGTCTATATCTTTATACTCGGCTGGTGAAAAAACCTTCGTCCACTCTAGCGATTGCCAAGTTTTCCACCGCCTCGATATTGGTGGGAACGGCCCCAGTACATTTCTGATCTGTAGAACTCAATATCATCCTTCTCGGCGTTTAGTAAATCACCCTGTTGCAACAGTTCCGGGCGGGATTATACCACTGTTTTAGCCAGCGAGCCGATGCGGTCTTCGAGTTGGTCGATGCCCTGGCGAGTGATACCCAAGCCCGGTCACCGGTGAAATTGAGTTTAAGTCCGGCCTTTCGACGGTAATATGCCAGTGTGTATGGCGGACTGGACGGCTGGCAAGTGGGTCAAAACCAGCTAAAGGCACTGCTGTTGGCGGTGGCGCCGGTCGCGGCAGCAGGTGGCTTTCGGCTGATTGGTTTGGACCATACGCCCAAGCTACGTCCCTACGTCGAAACGGTGTCTGACCAGAGTTTTGTCTATCAGCCGACCCTCATCCAGCAGCCACGCCTACTCGGTCATTGGTCAGATTGAGCAAACCGCCCGGAATACCCTGCTGGATGTCGAGCGGATTAGCACCGACTGGACCCGCTGGAAGTCGGCTTGAGCCAGGTGATTGAGCTGTGACCAATCTGACTACGCTGGCCTTCGCCTCATTGATAAAAGAAAGCCGCCTGTCTCGTCCCGGCTGGACTCGATGGCGGCAGTATCTGGCTTTTTCGATATTAAAAATACTAATCGTAAATCGGTTTACTCCTCTCGCTTCAACACATACTTCTCAAATGCCTCCGCCGTCCAGGGCAGGGCCGGCTTGAGGAAATGCTCATAGATGGCCTGGGCGTAAACGCGGATTTCCTCCTGAGCATCTTCGGCCATACGCAGCCTCAGAAAATGGAGCAGGTTGTGAGCGTCCACTTTAGCCACCCAGATGTAATAAACCGAGAAGCCCGACAAAAAGAGGCGGGCCTGCTCTTTGGCTACGCCGGCAGCAAGGGCTTGCTCGTACAAAGCAAACCCTTGCTCGTAATGCGCCAGCAAAGCTTCGCTGAGGCGGGCAGCCTCAACCGGGTCAAGTTCGCCTTCGCTGCCCTGCTTGTTATCTTTTGACTGCTTCCGCCAAACCTGCGGTACATAAAAATCATTCTCTTTGAAAGGGGTATATCGTCCCGATTGCGCGTTGACGTGCCATGTTCGATGGCGCACCCACTGCCACCAGACCACCAGCGGCGCTTTGACCCGAAACTTGAACTCAACCTGCTCAAACGGGCTGGTATGATGATGGCGCAGCAGGTAAAACAGTAATTTTTTATCCGCCTCCGTGCCCTTGCTCTCCCCCAAAAACGACACCCGCGCCGCATTGACAATCGCCAGGTCATCCCCCATGATATCCTGTAACTCAATCCAGCCTTTGTCCAGCACCTCGACTCGTTTACCTAACAATTCATTTTTTGTGGACATACTTCAACTCCCGTTTTCTAATTTTGCCGGCGCATTATACACGTTAAAATAGAGACCCAGCAAGGTGTTACTATCTTCCACTTGGTTTTAACACACTCTAAAGTTTCGATCCCTATCTTCCATCTTCATGGGAACCCCTATCAACGCAGCGGTGTATATATCGTGAAAGAACCTCTCCGGAGAGGCTCACGTGAGCGAATTGAAACCGGTCAGTGGGTCGGGGGCAAAGGTTTCCTCTGATGAGTGAACACCCCCAGCCAGCAGACCATAAACAACAAACCTTAATTTCTCAGGCCCGCCAGGGCGATGCGGCGGTGTGGGAAACGCTGGTCGGCCAGCACCAGGAAGCGGTTTTCCGGCTGGCCTATTTGCTGCTGGGCGACGCCGACGAAGCCAAAGACGCGGCCCAGGAGGCGTTTATCCGCGCCTTTCGGGCGCTGCATCAGTTTGATACCACCCGGCCCATGCGCCCCTGGCTGCTGCGGATTACCACCAACCTGGTCTACAACCGCCGCCGGGCGGTGGGCCGCTACCTGGCAGCGATACAGCGGCTGGTCCGGCTGACCCCGGAGCCAGTCATGGCCCCCACGCCGGAGGCCAGCCTCCCCTCAGAAGAGAGCGCCCTCCTCTGGCAGGCAGTGCGCCGCTTGAACCCCGCCGATCAGGAGATTATTTATCTGCGTTATTTTCTGGAACTGTCGGTGGCGGAGACGGCGGAGGCAGCTAACATCGCGTCGGGCACGGTCAAATCGCGGCTCAGCCGGGCATTGGGGCGGCTGCGGCAGGTGATCGCACGGGAGTTTCCGGGTTTATGGAAGGAACATGTCGCATGAGTGAGCGGTTTTTTGGCCGCACCGGCGGCAATCAAGAAGAAGCTTGGGAAGCCCGGCTGCGCGACGCGGCCCGCGCCTTCCCCTATCCGCCGACTCCCAATATTGCCGGCGCCGTTTGGGCGCAACTGGCCGAGGAAGCCGGACAAAAAGCTGGACTCCGAGTCAGCCGCCGGCTGGTTTGGGCTGCCCTGATCGTGCTGCTCATTCTCGGTGGGCTGCTGGCTGTGCCGCAGGTGCGCGCTGCTCTGGTAGAATATCTACAGATCGGAGCCATCCGCATCTTCCTGGTTGAACCGACGCCCACATCCACGCCGCTTCCCTCGACCTCCACGCCGCAGCCTACCGCAACTCCGCTTGCTTCATTATTAGACCTGGCCGGTGAGACGGCTTTGGCCGAGGCCCAACAGGAAACAGGTTTTCCAATCCGCCTACCCACCTACCCCGCCGATTTGGGCCAGCCCGATGCGGTCTTTTTGCAGCAGCTTGGCGGGCCGGTGGTCGTGCTGGTCTGGCTGGACGACGCTGAACCGAACCGGGTCCGGCTCAGCCTGCACCAGTTGGGGCCGGGTACGTTTGGCGAGAAAGGCGATCCGGGGCGGGTTGAGGAAACTGTAGTGAACGGCCGGCGGGCTATTTGGGCCGAAGGGCCTTACGTGCTGCAATTCCGGCGCGGCAACCAAGTTGATTACGATCTCCGGCGGCTGGTCGAGGGGCGGGTGCTGATCTGGACGGAAGGGGAAATCACCTACCGCCTGGAAACCGATCTATCGCTGGCCGAGGCCGTGCAGATAGCCGAGTCGCTGCGGTAGCTTGACTTTTGGCGGCAGAATCCTCTATAAGCTAAATTGGACGCGGATTTTACGGATCGAACGGATTTTTTAATTTTTTATCCGTACAATCCGGCGAATCTGCGTCCTATAATTTTTAAACACAAAACTCAGGGACCATATCGTTTTTTCAAAGGGAACCTTCTTTTAAGAAACGGTGTATATAAGGTGAAATAGGCTCTTTTGAGCAACGATCAGGTTGGGACTATCAGGAGTGCTGACGGAGCGGATCAACTGTAACCGTCAAATAGCAAACAAAAAGAAACAGGGCAAAGAACGCCGGCCAGCAAAGTAGATAATGTGACCGGATAAAAAGCTTGACGCCGGGCAAAATGATGAAATTGTCTGAGCCACATCATTAATTCTATCTCCTTGTGCAGATACAAATAATACCTAGAATATCTATCTATATTCTATGAGCTTTTAGCTGTTTGTCAAAAATAATAGTCGAATATTTTGGTGTGGTTCAAAAACCAAATGAGTTAGATTGACATTCGTAAAACGTAAAACGTAATGATTTTCCGACAATCAGCCATTACGTTTTACGCTTTACGTTTTACGAGATAAAAAGGGTCAATCTAACTTGAACCATCCCAATGTTTTAAAGGCAAGGAGGTTATTTCTATGCTGTTAACACTTTACAAACGTCTCAGTGTTGGGTTGATAGTGGGATTGAGCTTCATCCTTTTGAGTGGATCGGTTGCGTTCGCCGGGGGGTGGGCGGTGATTACCCTGGATGAACTGCCGGCGCAGGTGGTCGCTGCAAAGCCGGTCACGATTGGCTTTGTGATCCGCCAACACGGGCTAACGCCTATGGCCGAGCTAACTCCTCAAATTACGGCAACGCACGCGGAGACAGGGGAGAGTTTTACCACGCCGGCTAAAGCTCAAGGCAAGGTAGGGCATTACACGGCGGCGTTGACCTTCCCACAGCCGGGCCTCTGGAATTGGTCCATCATGGCTTTTACTATGGACCAACCCATGCCAGGGCTGCGGGTACTGGCTACCACTCCCGCCCCGGCGGTGGAAACCTCTGCCCCGGTCTCATGGCCGCTGCTGCTGGGAGTGATTGGCCTGGTTGGAGCGGCTGGAACCTCGCTGCTGTGGTGGCGCAAACGGGCCTGGTGGGCTGCCGTTCCGGTGATTGCCGCAGTGCTGGTCAGCGGCTTTGGTTTTGCCACCACCGCCACTTCAACCGTAGAGCCGGAACCCCAAGACATTTCGCCGGCGCGGGTAACTTTGGGGCAGGAATTGTTTGTGGCCAAAGGCTGTATCGTCTGCCACCACCACGCTGAACTGAGCGAAGTCCGGCGGGGTTTCAGCGATCTGCGGGTTGGCCCTGATTTGCCGAGTGTCACCACCCTCACCGCCGACCCGGCTCACCTGGCGACCTGGCTCAAAGACCCGGCCGCCATCAAAGCCGATACCCAGATGCCCAATCTGGAACTAAAGGAAGCTGAAATCGAAGTCCTGGTCGCGTTTTTAACCAGCTCCCGGAAATAGCTCTTAACGCAAAAGCTTCAACTCCCCGGTTAGCTCATCAAGTACGATGTCGCTGGCAGGACCGAGTCCCAGGCAGGTGATAGTGCCGGCAGGGATAACGGTTCTGCCAGCGTCTCTTATTAATCGAGCCGGGATATTCCGGTTCACCGCTGCCTCATAGAGGTGGGTTAATTCAACTTCCAGGTCCACTTTTAAGACAATTTTGGCCATGCCGCTGCTAATCCAGCTTTGTTTCGCCCCTTCGTCGGCCTCAAGAAACGCTCCAACGGAGGCATGCGCCACCTGAGCCGCCAATTTGCCCCGCGGCAGTTTTAAACTTTCATTGACCACCACCACTTGTTTCATCTCAGCAGTCCAGACCTGACAGGTACGCTGCGCGAAAACCTGTCAGGTCTTTATATAGCACGTGCTTTAAATCACAATTTTGTTGTAGCGCAGGGCACAGACGACCCGGCCCAAAAGGGTTAAGATAAAGGTAGTTCTTTAACCCGCCCTTCCCAACCAATCACCCACGCCCTATAAAAACCAAAGCATCCATTGTTGCCCTTTGTGGATGCCAAAATAAGGCCACACCACCGACGCGAAGCGTGAAAATGGAGTGCAAGGCTTGCCTTGCCACTTGGGCAAAGCAAGCTTTGCACTCCAGCAGTCTATTTTTAGAGGAGGAGCAAAAATGAGTATCACGGAGGACATAGAAGCCATGTGCAGAACACTCAAAACCGACAAGGTGTATTATCAAACTTCCCCTCATATTCCCAAAAGAGATGAAGCCGGCCAGGAAAATTTTTCCAAGATGAAGGTTGATAATGTACTGGAAGTCTGGCTGATGCACCCTGATTTGCTGCCCCAGTTTGAACAAATTGTGCAAAATTCGGGCAAGCATCTCCAGGAGTTCGATTTAGCCGAATATCTGAACTCGCCGCAATCGGGGTTGCCCAAGAAGCTCTTTTTTGATTAACGGCGCATCTTAACCATATCGTCCGGTAATATAGTTTTCCGTTTGTTCTTCTTTAGGCCGGGTAAAAATTTTGCCCGATTTGCCATATTCCACCAATTCCCCCAACCAAAAGAAGCCGGTAAAATCGGAGACTCGCGCTGCCTGCTGCATGTTGTGGGTGACGATGACGATGGTGTAGTTCTCTTTCAACGTGCGCATCAAATCTTCTATCTTCAGGGTGGCGATGGGATCCAGGGCTGAACATGGTTCATCCATTAAGATAACCTCTGGTTCCACCGCCACCACGCGGGCCAGGCATAAACGCTGCTGTTGGCCCAGCGAGAGTTCCAACGCATTCTGCTTGAGTTGATCTTTCACCTCGTCCCACAGCCCCACCTGCTGCAAACTTTCCTCCACCAGATCGTCCAGCTTCACCTGGCGGGTCTGGCCCATCACCCGTGGGCCAAAAGCCACATTGTTATAAATGGATTGGGGAAACGGATTAGGCCGTTGAAAAACCATCCCCACCCGCTGGCGCAGCAGCACCACATCCATCTTAGGGTCATAAATATTCTGACCGTCCAACAGAATTTTTCCCTCGGCTCGAGCGCCGGGGATCGTGTCATTCATACGGTTAAGACAGCGCAGAAAGGTGCTTTTGCCGCAGCCGGAAGGACCAATCAAGGCCGTAATTTGGTACTTTCTGATGGGCAAGGTAATATCTCTAAGGGCCTGTTTTTGACCGTAGAAAAAATTTAACGATTCAACCTCGATTTTATTCTTCATAACCTCTCAGACACCCTTATTCCGGCGGTTTGCGCCAGGTCAAAATTTTACCATAAGCCGACATCTTGCGAAAGCCTGATGAGGATGTTATAATGCCAGCCAGGACTGAGGGATAAACAATTGGATACAGACGACTCCACAGTAGCGGCCAGGACATCGCTAAGGGCTGGAGGGGAGAGGCTAAGTTTTAGCTTGTCCCTTTTTATTTTTTTAATACTCCTGTTGCCGGGTTGCCGCCCTGCCCCCAGCAACGCCAACGCTCCGGCCGATACCCCCTTTGAGACAATCGAAAACAAAGGCTCGGATACCATGGTCAATCTGGCCCTAGCCTGGGCCGAAGCCTACATGGCCCAAAATCCTCAGGTGCGTATTTCCGTTACCGGCGGCGGCTCCGGTACCGGCATTGCCGCCCTGATTAACGGCACGGTGGATATTGCCAATGCTTCACGGGCCATCAAGCCGGAAGAGATAGAAGAAGCCCGTGCTAAAGGCGTTGAACCGTTTGAAATTGCCGTCGCCCAGGATGCCATTGCCGTCGTGGTCAACCCGGCCAACCCGGTTGACCAACTGACCGTGCCCCAAATCTCTGCCATTTACACCGGCCAAATTACCAACTGGCAAGAAGTCGGTGGAGAGGACCGCCCGATTGTGCTGCTTTCCCGCGAGTCCAACTCCGGCACCTATGTTTTCTTTCTGGAGGAGGTCATCCGGCAGGGCGACAGCGATAGCGACCTGCTCTTTTCCCCCGACACTTTGTTACTGCCCTCCTCCGAAGGCATTTCGGCGGAGATCCGTCAGAATCCCAACGCCATTGGCTACGATGGCCTGGGCTATGTCACCCCCGATCAAAAAACCCTGGCAATTGCCGTTTCTGCTGACAGCCCGGCGGTCAAACCGAGTATTGCGACGGTTGTAGATGGCAGCTACCCTATCTCACGCCCGCTCTTTATGTATACCCCCGGCCCACCCACCGGGGCGGTCAAAACTTACCTCGATTGGATTATGACGGCCGGCCAGCAGCAAGTTAAAGAGTTGGGCTTTGTCCCCCTGCCGGATGCAAACTAACGATGAAAAAAACAGCCAACCTTCCCCTGAGCGAATTTTTTGTTGAAAGTATCGTCAAGGTCATGGGCTTCTCGACGATTGGCTTTGTGGTACTCATTTTCTTTTTTCTGCTGCGCGAAGGGCTGCCCACCTTTAGCGAAGTCGAGGGGTCTAACCTTTTTGGGCTGCGCTGGTACCCCACCTTTGACCTATTTGGTCTGACCCCACTGCTGTTAGGCTCAGTTTTAATCACCGTTGTTGCCATTTTGATTGCACTGCCGCTGGGTGTGGCCAGCGCCATTTTTGTGCGCGAGGTCGCCCCTTCTTGGGCGCGGGACATTCTCAAACCGCTCATCGAGGTTTTAGCCGGGATTCCGTCGGTGGTGCTGGGCTTTTTTGGTCTGACCACCCTGGCCCCCCTGGTACGGATTTACCTGGGCGCGCCAACCGGCCTGACGGCCCTGACCGGCGCATTGCTGTTGGGCTACATGGCCCTGCCGACCATTATCAGCGTGGCCGAAGATGCGCTGGATGCCGTGCCCAAAAGTTACCGCGATGCTGCACTGGCCATGGGCGCGACCCGCTGGCAGACCATTTGGATGGTGGTGGTTCCGGCGGCCAAAGCCGGTATTGTCACTGCGGTAATGCTGGGCATGGGCCGGGCCATCGGCGAGACAATGGCCGTGATGATGGTCACGGGGAACGCCGCCCGGCTGCCGCTGGAATGGGACGCGGTGCTCCGCCCGGTGCGGACCATGACCGCCACCATTGCCGCCGAAATGGGCGAGGTGGCTCAGGGCAGCACCCACTATCATGTTCTTTTTGGGGCGGGCATCATCCTGTTTGTGTTAACCTTTCTGATCAACCTGGCCGCCACTTCCGCCTTATTCCAAAGACGCCAGGGCCGAGGGCTGCGTTGATGAACCGCTGGACGGTGCAGCGCCTGGGTTTTGGACTGCTGCTGCTGGCAACCCTGGTGGTGGTGGTTCCCATTTTGCTGGTCATTGGCCTGATTGTCATCCGCGGGTTGCCCGCCCTCAGTTGGGAATTTATCAGCACCGCTCCACACAGTGGTATGAAAGAAGGGGGGATTTTTCCGGCCATTGTCGGGACGGTTCTGCTCACCCTAGGCACAGCCCTGGTCGCTATTCCGGTGGGGGTCGGTGGGGCGGTTTATCTGGCCGAATATGCCCGCGATACCAAATTAACGAGGGCCATTCGCCTGGCTATTTTGAATCTGGCCGGGATTCCCTCGGTGGTGTATGGGTTGTTTGGATTAGGTTTGTTTGTCCTGTTCCTTCAATTTGGCACTTCGATTATCGCCGGGGCCTTAACATTAGCAATCATGACTCTACCGATCATCATCAGCACCTCTGAGGAAGCGCTGCGGGCCGTGCCGGTCGAGTTTCGGACGGTCAATGTCAGCCTGGGGGGGACCAAGTGGCAGGGGATCCAGCGGATTGTGCTGCCGCAGGCGCTGCCGGGAATTATCACCGGGGTCATTTTGGGCCTGCTGCGCGCCGCCGGCGAAACCGCGCCCATCCTTTTCACCGTGGCTGCTTTTTATCTGCCGCGTTTGCCCCAATCGCTGTTTGACCAAGTGATGGCCCTGCCCTACCATCTCTTTGTGATCAGCACCCAGGTACCGGGCATGCCCGAAGCGCAGCAGTACGGCACGGCACTAGTTTTGCTTATTTTTGTACTGTCGCTAAATGTGTCGGCCACCCTCATTCGCAGTTACTTCCGACGCCGCCGCCAATGGTGAGAGGGAGATGGGGGGGCAAGGCGACTCTGGGAAAATGATTATTCGGTTTCGTGAACCATGAAACGTGATGCATGATACGTGATGCGTAAAAATTTTCACGTATTACGCATCACGTATCAGGACGCTTTTTTCGGAATTTTAAATGGACGATCATCAAGGTCCTGCCAAGATTTACCTCGAACACGTCACGTTTGCTTATGGGGATAAAGTCGCCCTGAAGGATGTCACCCTGGCCGTACCGCCGCGCAGCATTACGGTTCTGCTGGGGCCGGCGGGGGGCGGCCGGACAACCTTGCTGCGCCTGATCAACCGGCTGAATGATCTGGTCGAAGGAGCAACTCTGGCGGGTCGAATTTTGATAGACGGCCAGGATATTTACGCACCCGATCTCGATGTGATCCAACTGCGCCGTCGGGTAGGTATGGTTTTTGCCCTGCCCTTGCCCCTGCCCGGTACCATTCGCCAGAATTTAACCTACGGCCCTACCCTGGCCGGCATCCGCCAGCGCGCGCGCCTGAACGAGCTGATCGAGCAAACCCTGCGTCAGGCAGCCCTGTGGGATGAAGTTAAAGACCGGCTGGATGACCCGGCCATGGCCCTCTCCGGCGGGCAGCAGCAGCGTTTATGCCTGGCCCGCACCCTGGCCCTGGAACCGGATATTATCCTGCTCGACGAGCCGACTTCCGGCCTTGACCCTATTTCCACCGCCAAAGTGGAGGACTCGCTGCAAGCCTTGAAAAATCAGTACACCATTGTGATTGTGCCGCACAGCATCCAGCAAGGCGCCCGCGTGGCCGATTATGCCGCTTTTCTCCTCTCCGGCGAATTGGTCGAGAGTGGTCCGGCCACTCAGGTTTTTGATCACCCTACCGATCAGCGGACAGAAGATTATATTACCGGGCGTTTTGGTTAGCTTTTTTTCAGGAGTAATGTAGTAGGGGCGCAAGGTCGCAGAGCCAGAGACCTCCTGGGGTAAGCTTCGGCGGTCGGCGGTCAGCCGTCGGCGGTCTATTTTCAAAGGAGTTCTCACGAGCCTGGGGCACACCCCCAAGAATGAAAATGGAGTGCAAGGCTTGCCTTGAGACATAGCAAAGCAAACTTTGCACTCCAGCAGTCTATTTTCGAAGGAGGATTGTATGACCACACGTGTCGCTTTTGACCAGGCGCTTAACGAGCTGCGGGATGATGTACTGCGCATGGGCAGCATGGTTGACGATGCCATCAATAATGCTGTGCGCGCCCTCAAAGAGAGCGATTTGGCCCTGGCCGGCCAGATCATTACCGAAGATGAAAAAATCAATGAGCTGCGTTTTGAGATTGAGGAGCACACGGTTAAACTGATTGCCCGCCAACAGCCCGTTGCCGGTGATTTGCGGACGATCATGGCCGCCATGAACATTGCCCTTGATCTGGAACGGATGGGCGATCACGCTAAGGGCATTGCCGTGATTGTTCAGCGCATGGGCGGCGAGCCGCCGGTCAAACCGCTGATTGACATCCCCCGTATGGCCATCATCTCGCGCGAGATGTTGCGCCAAAGCCTCGATGCCTTTTTAGCCGGGGATGCCGACCAGGCTCAGACCATTGCCCAACGCGATGATGAGGTAGACCAGCTCTACACCGAAATTTTCCAAGAATTGATCGGGATTATTGCCGCCGATACCAGCCTCATCACCCGGGCCATGTTTTTACTGTTTGCTGCGCACAACCTGGAGCGTATTGCCGACCGGGTAACTAACATCTGCGAACGGGTTATCTTTCTCCGCACCGGCCGGCTCAACGAGTTTCCCAGCGAGTCACCCAATATTTAAGCAGAGAACCGAACAGGTAACCAGTAAGCAGTATCAGTAGATCCAATTTTTCACCGTAGCTGGCGCATCCTTATGCGTCAGCGGGCGGCATAGGGATGCCACCCTACGGAAATTTGGATCTACTGAGTATACTGATCACTGTTTCCGGGGAAATCATGTCCAGTTCTACACCTCGCCTCGCCATCGGCGGTATTATCCACGAAACGCACAGCTTTGCCGGTACACCCACCCTTCTGGCCGACTTTCAAAGCCAGGCGCTGCATTACGGCGCTGAAATAATGGAGGCGCTGCGCGGCACTCGCTCGGCTATGGGGGGGATGATTGAAGGGGCAGAGGCGCAGGGCTGGATGCTTGTGCCGACAGCCTACGGCGCGGCCATGCCCGGCGGTCTGGTAGATGAAAGCGCTTACCAGACCATTTTAGGGGAACTGCTGCGGCGGCTGGAGGAGGCCATGCCCGTTGACGGCGTGCTGTTGGCCCTGCATGGGGCCATGGTCACAGAAAACCAGCTTGACCCTGAAAGCGACATCCTGGCCGGGGTGCGCCAAATCGTGGGACCGGACATCCCCATTGCAGTCGAGTTGGATATGCACGGCAACCTCAGCCCGCGCACGGTCGAACTGGCCGACACGCTGGTGGCTTTTGATACCAACCCCCACATTGACCCCCATGCCAAAGGGCTGGAAGCGGTCGCGCTGATGGCCCGGCTGCTGCGGGGCGAGATCAAACCCACCCCCGCCTATCGTCACCCACCGCTGCTGCTGGCCCCCCAGGCCACCGGCACAGCGGATTTACCCCTGCGCGCCGTGCATGAACGCGCCGCCCAGATGAAGGCCGAGGCTGAAGTCCTGTCCATCTGTGTGATGGCCGGCTTTGCCTATGCCGACACACCTTTCACTGGGGCCAGCCTTGTCGTTACCACCGATAACAACCTAGACCTGGCCCAACGCTACGCTGAAGAACTGGCCGACCTGCTGTGGCAGCAGCGCCAGGCCACCCTGCCTCAATTCCTGCCGCCGGAGCAGGCCGTCATCCAGGCACTAGCCCGGCCCGGCGGCCCGATTATCCTGGTAGATTCGGCAGACAACATCGGCGGGGGCACCCCCGGCGATGGCGCGGAGCCGCTGCGGGCGATGCTGGCCCAGGGGGTGCAGGAAGGGACGATTGTGCTGGCCGACCCCGCTGCCGTCGCCGCCTGCTGGAACGCTGGCCAGGGCGCGGAACTTACCCTGGAGGTGGGCGGCAAGGCCGACCGCTGGCACAGCCAGCCGGTCGGCGTGACAGGGCAGGTGCGCGCCCTGTCTGATGGGGTGTTTGAGTGCGAGCTGCCCGACAACCACTTTGCCTCCTTCTTCGGCCAGACCATCCACATGGGCCGCACAGTCTGGCTGCGGGTAGCCGGGGTCAATATCATCCTGACCGAGCGCAAAATCCCTCCCTTTGACCTGGCCCAACTGCGTGGCGTCGGGGTGATCCCGGAGCAGCAGAAGATGATTGTAGTCAAATCCGCCGTAGCCTACCGGGCTGCTTACCTACCCATCGCCGCCGGGGTCATCGAGCTGGACACGCCCGGCCTGTGCAGCGCTAATTTGGGCCGCTTTCCGTATCGCCACTTGAGCCGGCCCATTTTCCCACTGGATGAGGTTTAAAACAAGAAAGCCGGACGTGTTGAGTTATTGGGGAACCACTCCCAACTGCTGCAAAAGGCCAAAAGCATCAAACACAACCCGGTTCTCGATCAATTTACCATCCTTAACAGTGAAGATGCCCGTAGCGGTAACGCTGACCTGCTTGCCCGTTGGTGGTACCCCCATGAACACCTCTCGATGCGTGCCTGTATGGGTGGCTCGGATTGCTACCCGGTCATCCTCGGCCGCGATCAACTCAATTTTACTGGTAAAGTCGGGGAAACTGGCCGTAAACATGCCCACAAGGGTGCGGGCGCCATCCAGTCCGCGCATAGGGGGCAGGGAGGGGTCTACATTCTCCCACTCCGCCGAGAACAATTCTTCAACTACCTGGGTGTCGCCCTGATCCACCGCTTGATAAAAACGTCTTACCAATGTTTTGTTCATTTCAGTTGTCATACTTGTTCTCCTTACTATTGTTTAGATATTTAGGCTGAGGTTGGCGCAGGTATCAAGCCGAGCTGTGCAAATAATCCGGCCTGATCATTATTTCCCCAGCGTTCAACAATGCGCCCGTCACGCATACGGTTGAAGGTGATACCCGACATAAACCCCGTTTTGCCTGTCGGCGGAATACCCATCAAATCGCCCAAATGGGTTCCACCGCCCGACCAGGCAATTACCACCAGATCATCCTCTGCAACAATATCATGCACCGTTACCTTAAGGTCGGGAAATGCTTGCCGCCAGATTAGGGCCAATTGCTTCAGGCTTTCCTTGCCATGCTGTAAGTGGGGTGGAGCGGTGTGATCTACCAGGTCTGCCGCCACAAATTCGTCAACAACTGATAGGTCGCCGTCGGCGCTAAAAGCCTCCTCATTCAGACGGCGCACAATTGTTTTGTACTGCTGATTCGACATCTGTTTATCTCCTTATCTGCTAAAATTTAATTGAATTTGTTCGATTGTTATGATACTATTATCGCGCATCCGGTGGGAAAGTGAGAGGCGTTAAGTGCCACTAAAAGTACCACAAACAGGTACACCGAGGCGTCTGCTTAAGCAGCCCGCTGACCTCATGGAGATAAATGGACAGGATGGACTCTGAGATTACCTTTGGCCAATGGTTGCGGCGGCAGCGGCGGGCGCTTGACCTGACCCAGGTTGAGCTTGCGGCTCGTGTGCCTTGCGCTAAAGGCACCATCCGGCGGCTTGAGGCGGATGATTTGCGGCCATCAAAGCTGTTGGCCGAGCGCCTGGCCGAAACGCTGCTCATTCCAGAGCAGATACGGGCCAACTTCATCCTCTTTGCCCGCAATGGGACACCGGGCGACTCATCAATCGTTTCCTTCTCTGTAGCTGCCGGGGCAGGCAGTGGGTCGTCTGCCATGCCGCCTCCACCAACAACCCGGCGTTACTTAATACCCGCAGCGCCCAACCCGTTAATCGGCCGTTTACATACCACTAATGCCGCAAGCGAGTTGCTGTTGCGGCCCGATGTGCGCCTGGTTACGCTAATTGGCCCGCCCGGCGTGGGCAAAACGCGGCTGGCGCTGCAAGTGGCCCAGCAGATTCAATCCAGATTTCGAGAGGGCGCATGTTTTGTGGCCCTGGCCCCCCTCCACAATGCTGAGCATGTCCTGCCGGCCATCGCCCAGGCCCTCGAGTTGTTGGACAGTGGCAGAAGCCTGGCTGCGGCCCTGGCCGACCGCCTGCGCGGCGAGGAGATGATACTGGTGCTTGATAACTTTGAGCATGTCACTTCTGCCGCGCCCGACATCGCGGCCCTGCTGACTGCTACGCCGGCCTTGAAGGTATTGTGTACCAGCCGTGTTCCTCTGCGTATTTTGGGCGAGCACGAATTTATAGTGCCGCCGTTGGCCTTACCTGAGCTTGCCTCTCAACCAGTAACAGCGACACTGGCAGCGAACCCGGCGGTGGCCCTGTTTGTGGCGCGGGCCTGCGCCGTCCAACCCGGTTTTGAAATTAGGGATGACAATATTCAGCAAATTGCCGAGATCTGCCGGCGGTTGGATGGCCTGCCGCTGGCCGTTGAGCTGGCGGCTACCCGGATCAAACTATTTTCGCCAGCGGCGCTTTTGGCGCGGCTAGATCGGCGGCTGCCTTTTCTGACGGGCGGAACACGAGACGCCCCGGCCCGCCAGCGCACCCTCGAAGCGGCGATTGGCTGGAGTTACGATTTACTCAACGAGCTGGAAAAGATCTATCTTGCTCGGCTGGGTGTTTTTTGGGGTGGCTGGACTCTGGAAGCGGCGGAGGCAGTGTGCGGCGACACTGGGGATGCCATCAACAGTCTGGTGTCGTTGGTAGATCACAGTCTGGTACAAACCAGCCACACTGAGCAGGGTGAGGTGCGCTTTACCATGCTGGAGACAATCCGCGAGTTTGCGCTCATCCGCCTGCATGAACGCGCCGAAGCCCCTTTGATTCAGACGCGCCATGCCCGGTACTTTTTGTCGTTGGCGATAGAAAGTGAACACGGGCTACAAGGGCCGGAACAAGTGGCCTGGATGCAGCGCCTAAACGCCGATCACAATAACCTGCGCGCTGCCTTCGCCTGGAGCCTATCCTCCCAGGGCGATGTGGAACTGGGACTGCAAGCTGGAGCGGCCTTATGGTGGTTCTGGTGGACCAACGGACAGGTGGGCGAAGGCCGCCAGTGGCTGCAAGAACTGCTTCAGCGAGCAACAGCGGCTGGACTTACCGTCACCACCCCCTATGGACGCACCTTGCTCGGCGCAGGTATCCTTGCCTTCTTTGCCGGCGATTTTGAAATGGCCATGTCCCAATTTGAGCAGGCTCGTGATCTGGGCGCACAATTAAACGACCCCATTACACACGGTTATGCCATCTTTATGATTGGGACGGTGCTGGTGCTGTCAAACGGAGGGGATAATGCCTACGCTGTTGTGGATCAGGGGGCTTTGATCTTGCACCAGGCAGGCGCGCCGGCAGTTTGGCACGTTGGCGTTACCAGCCTGGCCCGAACCTTGTTATCGTTTCAACAAGGCCACCTTGATGAGGCACAGCAGTATGCAGATGCCGGTATGGCGGTCTTTCGCCAGCTTGGACAACCCTATGGCATCGGCCTGGCGTTCAACTACCAGGGTGATGTAGCTCGCTTGCGGGAGGATTATGGAGTGGCTGCTGAGCGTTATCAGACGGCCCTTCCCCTGCTGCGCCAAGCGAATGCCAGGAGTGAAATACCGGCTGTGTTACATAATCTGGCCCACGTCTTACTGGCACAAGGCCATTTGTTCCGAGCCGAAGCCCTCTTTGCTGAAGCTTTAGAACTCCATCGAGAAATAGGCAATCGTATGGGCGTGATCGAATGTCTAATCGGGCTGGCTTCGGTAGCAGTTACCCAGGACCAACCTCGACGCGGGGCCATCCTCCTCGGCGCGGTGGACAGCCTGCTTGCGTTGCTAAACGTACCGTTATTTGCGGCGGAGCAGGCCGTTTATCAGCGCAATACAGAGGCAGCCAGCCATAGATTGGGTTTACAGGCCTGGGAGGAAGCATACCAGGCCGGACGAGCGATGACCCTGGTTGAGGCCATCAATTTTGCCAATATCATCTCCGAGACCCAATGATAAAGTGAAATATCACATCATAAGACCTTAAAATTGCAAGTCCAAAGTTGCCCCAGCCAAAATTGAAATTATAGAATTAACTGGTAAAATCCCAAAGCAATCATCAAATCAATCTCATCAACAAAGGAGAAAACAAGGTATGTTCAAAAAACTTGCTTCCGATGCGCTGGGCCTGAGTGATATTGGTTCGGTTATCAAACCGGCCGATTATGACAAGGTCGAGTCCGACGACTATGTCATGCACGAAGATGGTGAAAAAATCATCTTTCTGATCAAGTCCCGCACCGACGAATACTGCTTTACCAACAAAGCCTTGATCCACGTAGATGGCACCTCGGCCGTAAGCAAAAAGCGCACTCTGCGCCGCTTTGATTACTTCAAATACGCCATCCGCGATGTGATGCTGGAAACCGCCGGCACGGTGGACATGGATATCGAGATCAAGTTTAGTATGGGCGAACACAGCTATTCGATTGACGTGAACAAAAAGTTTATGGAAGAGCTGAAAGATTTGTATAAAGCCCTGATCAAAATCGGCTCAATTCAGCTTGAAAACGCCAAGATGCTCCAATATGCCCAAAACAGCCTGGAAACGGCCTCCAACACAATCAACCGTTCCACCAGTTCCACCACCCTCGAAGAACAGTTCAAGGCTGTTAACCAATATGCCTTTAACTGGCTCAAGCAGGCCCACGAGACGTACGTCCCCAAGGATTTTGGGCCGGTTTTTGAGAAGTTCATCAAAAACTAAAGATCAGGTAGGGTTTAAGAAACTCTGATGAATTTATTAGTTAAGCAGCTTGGCCGGGCTATTTTGCCAGAACAGTATCAGCCCCGGTTCTACAAATCCTACAAAAAGCTCTATTACTTTGGCCTACGGTATTACTGCCCTATCTGCCAAAGTCACTTACGTCAATTTTTACCTTTTAGGCGCCGTCTCAATGCCCGCTGCCCCGTCTGTAGTTCGCTAGAACGCCATCGTCTGAGTTGGCTCTTTATGCTACAATGCACCGACCTTTTCTCATCACAGCGAAAAAAAATGCTTCACGTTGCGCCTGAAACCTGCTTGACCAAAATCTTTCAAACTTGCCCCTCGATTGACTATGTCACCGCGGATCTGAGACCCTACGCGATGCTACAAATGGATTTGACCCAAATTCCCTTTCCAACAGAGACCTTCGACGTAATTCATGCTTCCCATATTCTGGAACATATCTCGGCAGACAGGCAGGCGATGTGCGAATTGTTTCGGGTGCTCAAACGAGGGGGCTGGGCTGTTTTGCAAGTACCCATCAAAGCAGAAATTACTTTTGAAGATGCCACCATTATAGACTCACAAGCTAGAGAACAAGCTTTTGGTCACAAAGACCATGTCCGGTTTTATGGCAAAGATTATTATAGCCGTTTGAGCGAGGCAGGTTTTATCGTTAAGCCAAAGAAATTACCTGCCCAACTCAATCCGGCCACTGCACGAAAGTTCAGTCTGAACTCCCACGAAGATATAGCTTTTTGTACTAAATTTTAAGGCGTTTATAACCTTACCACTTCCCCCGTTTCCAGCGACTGCCGAGCCGCCAGAGCCGTCTGTACCGCCAAGCGACCATCCTCGGCAGTCGCTCGATCGGGGGGGCGGTTGGTGCGGACACATTCGATAAAGGCGGCGACTTGATTTTCGTAGCCATTGCTAGGTGTGCTGGTTAGAGCACGTGGCTCTTTTCCGGCTTCATAGACCATCAAACTGGTCCCGGGAGCGGTTCCGGATGCCACGCCGGGGCCGCTAGCCCTAAAGTTGTACTCCACCGAGCCGTTCTCGCACAACACCGCCAGAGTCATCGTAAAGGGGTAGCCCGCCGGCATGAGGATAGTGCCCTCAGCAAAAGCCTTGACCTCGCCGTAATCGAGCAGCGTCAGGGTATGGTCCCAGCCGCCGAACCTGCCTTTCTGCCCTCGGGCATAGACCGTCTGGGGCGTCCCAAACAGCCAGTTCAACATATCCAAATCGTGAACCTGCAAATCGAGCACCGCGCCGCCGGTACACTCTGGGTTGGCAAACCAATCGCCCCAGGTGGGTCGGGCCGACAGCCGCTTGGCCGTCGCCGAGAGTGACCGGCCTAACGCGCCGCTCTTGACAAACTCCACCAGGGCGACATATTCCGGCCAGAAGCGTAACACGTGGGCCAGCATCAATAGCCGCCCATTTTGTTGAGCGGCAGCAATCATGACCTCACACTCGGCCACGCTCAAGCCCATCGGCTTTTCCAAAAAGACGTGCTTACCGGCGTTGAGCGCAGCAACAGTCAATTCTTGATGCAGATGGGTCGGCAGGGTGTTGCTGATGACATCAACTCGCGGGTCGGTCGCCAAGGCCAGGTGGTCGGTGGTTGCTTCCGCCCCCACCTCCTGAGCCAGCGCTGTCGCCTTTTCCGGCGAACGGGATGAAATGGCGACAATTTGCGTATCCATCTGTTTGGCAAAAGCGCGGGCGTGAGTGCTGCCCATAAATCCCGCGCCGAGGATGCCTACTTTGAGCATCGCCTCTCTCCTCTGATAATAGACTGCTGCTGGAGTGCAAAGCTTGCTTTGCTATGTCGCAAGGCAAGCCTTGCACTCCATTTTCATTCTTGGTGGTGCTCAAGAGCCAGAGGGCACATATTTCGGTACCCACCCCGGAGATGGCTCACTTGCACTCCATTTTCATTCTGGGTGGTACTCAAGAGAGCGGATATCGCCCATACGTTTTCGCGGCCTGCACAAAAGCCTCAAGATTTTCCAGGGGTGTATCGCGCGGTACTTCACAGCCGGGGCTTAAAATAAAGCCGCCGCCAGGGCCGCCGATTTCGATGCACTGGCGTACCGCCTTGGTAATGCTTTCCGGCGTGCCGTTGAGCAAAACCCGTACCGGGTCGAGGTTGCCCTTAATACAGACTTGATCGCCCATGGTTTCCTTCACCCCGGCCAGGTCTACCAACGAGTCGAGATTGAGGATGTCAGCCCCCAGTTGGCTAAGGAGGGGCAATAAGGCTTTGGTATTACCGCAGGCGTGATATTTGACCCGCGCCCCGGCTTTTTTCAATCTCGCAATCAGTTCGGCCACATAGGGAAAGTTGAACTCTTCGAAATGTTTGGGCGAAATCAGCGTGGCGATAGCGTCGCCCACGCCGATAAAGCGCGCTCCGGCCTCGATTTGGGCCAGGCCAAATTCCAGTTCCATCTCCATACTAAAGCGCATCAACTCATGCACCAACGCCGGGTTATCATAAACATCAGTCATCAAGTAGTTGATGTTACGCAGCATGGCCGACTCCTGAAACGGCGCTTCCACCCAGCCATAAACCACCTCGCCCTCGCCCAACTCCTGCTGCAAAATTTTGAGGGCTTTGATCTGCTCGTGCATACGGTTGTCGCCTAGCGGGTTGGGCAGATGCAGCTTTTTCAGATCATCCCGGCTCTTGATAAACGGCTCCTCCGAGCCGGCGGGCACATCATCCTCCTGCCAGAAAACCGGCGCGCCCAACGTTTGCGACTCGCGCACTGCATCAGAGGTGACATTAACGCTGTCATAGCCAAAGCGGCGGATACACTCCAGTTGCGCCTGGGCCATCAGTTCGCCGTACAGACAGTACTGGCTGTAAGAAATGCCGGCCAACTTGGCGGCAAAGGTCATTATCAGCGGGCTAACCGGCATTCGATCCGGCTCGCGCAGCTCGCACACGGCAATGTAGCGTTCGTAGGAGGTCATTTCGGTCATAAGTTATCCATCTCCAAAAAGTAACCGGGGGCAGGAGGCCGAGAACCGGGGAAGTATGCCGGTCTCCGGTCCTCGGTTATTCCGGCAACAGCCGCTTGGCCGGGATACGGCCCCAGGCGCGGACGCTCTGGAAGCCTTCGGCGTAACGCGCGCCGCATTGCAGCCCACGGAAGCGGGCTATTGTTTCAATAAAATCCAGAATATCGGTGGCGTGGTGCTCTTTGAGCCAGGTAATCTGGCTTACGTGCTGGGCCATCGCCTGTTTTTTCAACTCCAGGGTCTCGCTGATGTCCACGTATTCGGTCGGGGTAAAGTCAATCCCGGCCAGGGTGTCCATAAAGTAAATCGGCGGAGCTAGAGGATGGGGTGGTTGGGCGGTAACGTAATAGGGCAGGGTGGCCAAAAAGCTGGCGTCGAGGGTTAATTTAGTCACGGCGTTGTGGTCGCCGTGATAATCGTCGGGGTGGTGGGTGATAATCAGGTCGGGCTTGGTGATGCGGATCATCTCGACAAAGCGGATCACGGCTTCCTCGGTGGCGTAGATTTCGCCATCCAGAAAATCCAGGCTCATTGCTTCGGCCCCAATCACGGCGGCGGCAGATTTGGCTTCCTGATCGCGCACCATGCCGACTTCATGGTGCAGAATCTCGCCGTGTCCTTTATCGCCCCGGCAGGCATGCACCATCGTCACGTGATGGCCCTGGGCCACATAGCGGGCCAGAGTACCGGCGCACAAAATTTCCACATCATCCGGGTGCGCCCCAACGGCTAAAATGTGCATATTCTTTCTCCCTAACCTGGCCGAGCCAGAACCAAAAAGGAACACAGAGCTACACAGAGACTCCACAGAGGCACACAGAGAGTTCTAAAAATTCCTCTGAGAAACTCTGTGACTTCTCCGTCCCTCTCTGTGTAACAACTTCTTGCTGATTGTACAAGAATCTGACCCGTAAGTGCCTAAGAATAAACCTGATCTTTGTTGGAAGGCTGGAAAAAATTCCAAGCTTCCAACCTTCCATTCTTCCTTTTTGTAGACTGCTCAGGAAATAATCCGCTGACGCTGCACAAACAACCAATCACTAGTCTGGCTTAGAGCCGTAGCGACAGCGCCCAGCACCGCCGCATCCAGCCCCAAATCCGAGAGCCGGATATCCGGCGTAACTGGGATAAGTCCAGCCAGGCGGGTCCGGATCGGCTCGATAAACAACTCGCCAAACTCGGCCAAATCACCGCCAATGATAATCCGGTCGGGGTCAATGATGCAGGCCATATTGGCGACGGCAATGCTCAGATAATCTACCGTTTCTTGCACCACCGTTTGAGCCAGAGTATCGCCCGCAGAAGCAGCAGCCAACACTTGTTCGACAGTCAGGCTATTAAGTTCGGTTTGGGCCAAAATGGATGGCTGACCGGTCTGCAAACGTTGCCAGGCGCGTTGAACAATCCCCGAACTACCGGCCAACCCTTCCAGGCAGCCGTAGTTATCGTAAGTTTGGCCCAGGTAGCGCTCGTTGGGGATGATGTAGCCTACCTCGCCGGCGGCGTAGTGAGAGCCTCGATAAAGCTGGCCGTTGAGAATGAGGCCGGCCCCAATGCCATCGCCAAGCTGGAGACACAGCAGGTTACGCAAGCCCTGCCCGGCCCCGCGCCAGCTTTCACCCAAAGCAATCAAGTTGACCGAATTTTCAATAAAAACGGGCAACTCGAGCGCTTCTTGAAGCCGCTGTTTAAGCGGCAAATTCCGCCAGCCAAAGCTGGGCGCCCAGGTGATAATCCCGTCTTCAAGCACCGTTATGGAGGGTATACCTACCCCAACCCCCCGCAGCGGCGCGCCAAAGGGAGCAGCGGCCTGGCATAACTCTTTGATAAACTCAATCAAGCGCCGCACTCCTTCTTCACCCGGCAAGGAGGGCAGCGTGCGACGCTCAAAAATTTCGCCGTTGAGGTCGACTAAAGCGCCGACAATATTTTGGCCCACATAAATGCCGACAATCAAGCTGGCCTGAGAGTTGAAGGTCAGCATAATCGGCCGGCGGCCGCCTTTGGAATCGCCGGCGCTGCCTTCGATAACCAGGCCGGCTTCAATGAGCGGATTAACAATGCGGGTGATGGTGGGGGGACTAAGGCGAAGCAGACGAGCCAAGTCAGAGCGTGAAATGGGGCCTTTCTCGCGGATCAACTCCAAAATGGCCGACTCATTAACTTTGCGCAGGAGCGTGGCATCGCCGGTGTGGTTTGGGTAATCTTTATCCACAATTCACCTTTGCCAATCTGGCCCCTGGCTCTGCCTTGAGCAGAAGAGTAGCACAACAGATAGAGTTAGTTAGTTACTTGCTGTAAGAAAATATTAACATAGGGGTAAGGTTTTGTCAAAAACCCCAATCATTCCACGGCTTAAATCAGTCAGAACGTCTTGCGTGTTACGTCTCTCATAATATATGGAAGATGTAACACGCAAGACATGTCGAAACAATCATGTCATTTCGACCGCGGGGAGAAATCCCCGATACCTTATTTTTACATGTTGCGCCCCGGAGATTTCTCGACCTTCGGTCTCGAAATGGCATGAGCTTGAGTAGTAACCAAATTTTTAATGATCTGGTATAATCTAAACCTATGAGTCAAGACAAATCCCCTGTGGCCGATTTTACAAGGGCCATCGAACGCAATCCTGATGATATCCACGCCTATCTGGAGCGCGGCCAGCTTTACGAAAAAGCCGGCCAGTATGAGCAAGCCATTGAGGACTACAGCCAGGTGATCCAGCTAGATCCCGGTGCCGATGTTTTCTACCGGCGCGGCAATCTTTATCGCAAAATAAAAGCCTTTGAGCCGGCCCTGGCCGACTTCGACCGGGCGATAAGCCTCGACCCGGAGATTGCCCGGAATTGGGTGGGGCGAGGCAACACCCAATTCGACCGGCAAGCGTTTGAGCCGGCCATTGCCGATTACAGCACCGCCTTGCGCCTTGACCCAACCTACCTGGCTGCCTTATACAATCGTGGCAAATGTTACGCCGAAATCGAGCAAGACGAGGCAGCCTTGGCCGATTTTACGGGAGTGTTGGAGCTCGACCCGCAGGATGCCGCTGCTTGGCTCAGCCGAGGCCGTCTCTATGCCAAAAAAGGGGTTTATGAAATAGCTATTATTGATTATGCGAAGGCTATTGCTCTCGATGCGGCCGACCCCCTGGCTTTTGTGGGCCGGGGCGGCAGTTACGCAGAAATAGGCGAAGATGCAGCGGCGCTGGCCGATTTTGAAATGGCCCTCCGGCTTGACCCCCACGAAGCCAAAGCTTACATCGGCCGGGGCTTGCTCCGCGCCAAACAGGGTGATCTGGCCGGCGCTGTAGCCGATTTTGATCAGGCGATCCGTTTGAATTCGGCGGACATTGAGGCCTGGATTATGCGGGGGATGTTTCACTACCGTCAAGGTCAGGCGGAATCGGCTCTGGCCGACTTTGCCGAAGCAATCCGGCTGGACCCGCTGGATGCGCGGGGAGCATTTGGCCGGGCGCTGGTCTACGCCGGGCAGGGCGATCACAGCCGGGCGGTGGTCAACTTTAGTCAGGCGCTCCGGCACAACCCGAAATTTGAAGCGGCTCTGGTCGGCCGCGCCAATAGTTTTCACAAGCTGGGCGAGGTTGAACCGGCCCTGACTGATTACAAACAAGCCCTTCAGCTAAATCCCCTCGACGCCGCTGTTTTCTACAACCGGGGTCTACTCTATCACTACTTGGGGCAAGTTGAAGCGGCCCTGGCTGACTACGGCCAAGCCGCCCGGCTGAATCCCCACGACAGCGCCGCCTGGTATAATCGAGCTTGCCTTTTGGCCGGGCAAAACCGGCTCGACGAGGCGTTGGAAGATTTGCGACAGGCGCTGACCGTAGACCAAAGCGGAGTTATACTCACTAATGCCTCAACCGACCCCGACTTTGACCCCCTACGGGCTGACCTGCGCTTTCAAAAGTTACTGGTTGAGTTCTCGACCTAAGCCCTAACCTGGACGAGCCAGAACCAAAAAGGAACACAGAGCTACACAGAGACTCCACAGAGGCACACAGAGAGTTCTAAAAATTCCTCTGAGAAACTTTGTGACTTCTCGGTGCCTCTCTGTGTAACAACTTCTTGCTGATTGTACAAAAATCTGACTCGTAAGGTAATAATTTGCCCATTCCTGCCGCTGGTTTATAATGGGGTCCGCAAGGGCTACCCAATTTATCCTTCCCTGTGGCTTAAAAATCATTTTCGAGAAAGTTGTCAGCCTGTGGCCCAGAATCGTCGTTACCACACGGTTATCTTTGATATTGGCGGCACACTGGTCGGCTTTGAGGACGACGCGCCTTTTGCCGAATTTTTGAATAGCCTGGACACGCCGCATCGCTTTGTCTCCCCTGCCGATCTGCGCTTGAGCATGCTGCATACCCTATCTCTGCGCCGCCACGAGGCAGTGGGTCTGGGTCTGGATGATGACAGCGTCAACAACTGGTGGCTGACCATTTTCAACGACCTGTTTCCCCACAGCCCGCACGTCGCCCGGCGGATGTGGGAACTGTTCAAACGCAACTATTTCGACAGCCTTTTCCCCGACAGCCTGCCCATATTAGAAACCCTGAAGCGGCGGGGTGTGCCAATGGGGGTGGTCTCTAATTATGGGACACACCTGCTCGACTTGCTGCCCAAGCTCAATATTTTTGATTACTTTGATTTTATTATCGTTTCGGCAATTGTCGGCGTTACCAAGCCGCACCCACGCATCTTTCAGATGGCGATTGAAGAAGCGGGTGTGCCGGCCAGCCAACTGCTCTATGTGGGCGACAATCCGGTGGATGATGTGGAGGGGGCCAATCGTGTTGGGATTGAGGCCATCCTCATCAACCGGCCCGGCCGCGAGCCAAACACTGCTCCCCGGATGATTGAAAGCCTGTTAGAGTTAGAGCGGATTGTGTTTCCAGAGGGATAAAGTCAAAGCCCGGCCCGGCTCAAGGCATGCCCCCAATTCGGGCCAGGGCCAGGCGAGCCATAACAATGATTTCACTGTCACCGTTGGCGATGGCCAATTCATTGGCTTTTTGGTAGGCCAGAAGGGCATCGGCCATTTTTTGTTGATTTTCCAAAGTTTGTCCCAATAAAAGCCAGGCCGAGGCCAGGTTGTTGTCTAACTCCAGCGCTGCCCTGGCATCTGTTTCAGCCTGGCCGGGTTGTCCCACGCGCAAATAGAGCTGGCTGCGGGCGAGGTAAAAATCGAGGGGATTATTCAATCGGGCCTGAGCCTGATCGAAACTGGCGGCGGCGGATGTTTTGTCATCCCCCATTTCCTGCACCACCCCCTGCAACAGCAACAGATTCGGCTCGCCCGGTACTTTTTGCAGCCCCTGCCGGATAAAAGTCAGCGCTGCCTCATTCTGCCCGGCCTCAATCGCCTCAAAAGCGCTGTTTTCAGCCTCCAAACGAGCCGCCACCTCCGGCGAAGGGGCCAACACCGTATTGAAAAGCAAAACAACACCCCCGATGACGGCTACAATAATTACGCCAATAAGCGCAATCTGCCGCTGCAACTGTCGCTGCCGCTCCGCCACCAGGCGGTCAAGATACCACCACCATTTTTCGGGCGGGGGCGCAGGCGCAGGACGTTGAGCCTGGAGAACGGCTGCTCCCCCCAACCTCTGCAATAAAGGAGCCGCCTGCTTTTGCAAGCGGGCCTGCAGCGAGTGAAAACGGCCCTGCTCCGGCAGTAAATCCAGACCGGCCGACTCGAGCTGCTGAAAGAGTACATCCAGCCGGTCCAAATCCAGCAGTAGGTCGAAGGCAGGCTGGGCTGTCAGGGTTTTAATTTGGGGCAACGCCTCTTCCAACCGGCTCAAAATTTCGCGCAGTTCATCGGCCGGGTTTAACTTTTTCTGCTGTAAATAGTCCAGTTTTGGCATAGGACAGGTAGCAGGGTAGCAAGTAGCAGGGTAGCAAGTAGCAGGGTAGCAAAGTAACATTTTTCTGCTACCTGCTACTCTGTTACCTGCTACTTTGTGACCTGCTACCTTGTGACCCCCGCCCGCTGCATCATTTCACGGCTGAGTTGATTGTGGCGGTCAATCACCGGGCGCAGGTTGAAGGGTAAAAATTGGCCGTCTTCAACCACTATCCGGCCGTTGATGACCGACAACCAGGCCCGGGGCGGAGCGCAGGTCAACAGCGCCGCCACCGGATCGGCCAGGCTGCCCGCGTGAGGCAGGTCATCCACTCGAAAGGCCACAAAATCGGCGGCCTTGCCGGGGGAGAGTTCGGCAATGTCATCACGGCGCAGCACTTTGGCCCCGCCCACCGTGGCTATAGACAAAGCTTCCCGCGCGGTCAGGCGGTCGGCCCGCGACTCAAAGCCGGGCCAGCCGACGCGCTGCAAGAGCATAGCCTGGCGGGCCTCGCCCAGCATATGGTTGCCGTCGTTGCTGGCCGAGCCGTCCACGCCCAGGCCGACCCGCACGCTTTTATCGAGCATCTGCCGCACCGGGGCAATACCAGAGGCCAGCAGCATATTGCTGGTGGGGCAGTGACACACCCCGGAATGGGTTTGGGCCAGCCAATCAACTTCGGCCTCGTTGGGGTGGACCATGTGGGCAAACCAGACATCCTCGCCGGCCCAGTTGAGCGACTCGGCATACTCCAGGGGGCGTTTGCCGAACATCTCCAGGCAAAAGCGCTCTTCGTCTTTGGTTTCGGCCAGGTGGGTGTGCAAATTGACCAGCGGGTACTGGCGGGCCAATTCCACCGACTCGCGCATGAGCGCCTCGGTGACGCTAAAAGGCGAGCAGGGGGCCACCCCGATACGCAGCATCGAAAGCGGGTTGGGGTCGTGGAAGGTTTCAATGGCCCGGATACAATCTTTGATAATGTCCGGCTCGGTATCGCAAATCCGGTCGGGCGGCAGGCCGCCCATATTTTCCCCCAGGCTCATGCTGCCCCGGGTGGGATGGAAGCGCACCCCGACTTCTTGAGCCGCCCGGATTTCGTCGTCAATTTTGCTGCCGTTGGGGTAAAGATAGAGATGGTCGGCGACGGTGGTACAGCCGCTCAAGACCAGTTCGCTCAGGCCGATTTTGGCGCTGACATAGACCGCTTCGGGGGTCATCTCGGCCCAAATGGGGTAGAGAAATTTGAGCCAATCGAACAAGACCATGCCCGTGCCCGTGCCCACCGTGCGGGTGAGGGTCTGGTAGAGGTGGTGATGGCAGTTAACCAGGCCGGGGATGACCACACAGCCGCTGGCGTCAATCGTTTGGTCGAAGCCGTCCCGAGCCAGGTCAGGCCGGGTTTCAGCCAGGTAACGCTCAAGCTCACCTGTAGGGCCGACCCATAAAATATGATTATCTTCAACGAGGATAGCCCCTTGCTTAATTTCATCAGAAGTGGGACCGTCACATCTTGTTACAAGCACATCGGTATTCTTGACCAGGAGTGTCGTCATTAATGTCACCTCACGTTTTAATGGGGTGGATTATTATATGTTTTGGTTAATTCGTCAAGACGGTCTCCTGATACCTCAGCAATTCTCAGTTTAAAGCTTAACCGGTATCAGGAACAGGGTGCAGTTCAAGTTGTAGGATCATAAAGGTCAGGAGTTGGGACCAACTTTCGAAACAAAGATACCGGGTTAGGGCCCGAATATCGTTAAAAAAGGGTTGGCGTGCGCCCAAGGCTTGGCGTAAGAGACGATATTGGTCATCGGCCAATTCCAGGACAGTGTGGAAGAGAAACGCCAATAAATTGAGGGTCAACAGAAAGCTGGCTAAATACTGTTTGCCATGACCAAAGTTGTGTTCTAAATGATAGCCCTTGGTTTTGAGGACATTGTTGTTTTCGTTTTCACTCTTCCAGCGGGTTCGACCAGCTTTGACGACCTCGACCACGG
>JAKLJP010000033.1 GCA_023151115.1 Anaerolineae bacterium | reverse complement strand
CCGCTGCGGGGGAGGGTTGGGGAGGGGGTCTGTCTACGCTATCCACCGAATTCGCCCCCAAATCTGAACACACCCCCTTGCTACCTGATACTTGACACCTGACACTTACTACCCCGCTATCAGACGCCGCCGCGCTTCTTCCAGCGTATCCAACTGTTTGGGAAAAGCAAAACGGACCAACCCCCGGCTGAGGCTGGGGTCGCCCCGGTAAAAACTGCTGCCCGGCACCACTGCCACGCCTTTTTCGGTGGTCAGCCAACGGGCAAAGGTCATTTCATCCATCTCCGGCTGAAGGGCCGAATAATCGGCCATCACATAATAAGCGCCTTCCGGCGCGACCGCCTGAAAGCCGGCTTCTTCCAGCACAGCCATCATTTTATCCCGGCGCACGTGGTAAGCCTGACTCATCTCGGCGTAATAATTATCGGGCAGGGTCAGCGCGGTGACGGCGGCCTCTTGCAGCGGGGTGGGGGCGCAGATGGTTAGAAAATCATGCACAGTGCGCAGCGGTTGGGACAGCGCCGCCGGAGCAATGGCCCAGGCCACCCGCCAGCCGGTGACGGCGTAAGTTTTGGTCAGGCCGCTGGTGGTGATAGTCCGTTCGGCCATGCCCGGCAGAGTGGCGATGGGGATATGCTGGCGGCCATCGTAGAGGATTTTTTCGTAAATTTCATCGGTAATGGCGATGGTGTTATATCGTAGACACAGGTTGGCAATCAGTTGCAGCGTCTCCCGGCTGAAAACTCGTCCGCTGGGGTTGTGGGGCGTGTTGAAGATGATGGCTTTGGGCTGTTGGGCAAAGGCGGCTCGCAGCTCGGCCTCGTCGAGGGTAAACAGGGGCGGGCGCATGCTCACAAAAACCGGCTCAGCCCCGGCGAAGCGTACCCCGGCGACGTAGTTTTCGTGGGACGGGTCAACGATAATGACCTTCTCGCCCGGATTGACCGTCCCCAGCAGGGCGGCGATAATGGCCTCGGTCACGCCGCAGGTGATGGTCACATCGGTGTCGGGATTGAGGGCCATGCCATACCAACGCCCGTAAGTTTCGGCAACCTGGCGGCGCAAATTGGCCGATCCCCAGGTGATGGCGTACTGGTTGTGTCCACTCTGAATAGCGTGAGTAGCAGCCTCCAACAGCGCCGGCGGCGGGTCAAAATCCGGGAAACCCTGTGATAGATTAATCGCCTGGTGCTTGATGGCCAGGCGGGTCATATCGCGGATGACCGATTCGGTCAGGGTGGATAGGCGTTGGGCTGAGTGCATCTTTGTCTCCTATAGTTCTTTTTATTACTTCTTTTATGCTGCAATGAAGAGATTTCCTAAAGCAAACGTTAAGTTTCAGTCTTTGATTTGCACACGTGAGAGTAATGCTCCATGACCAGCAATGAGTTTCGGGACACCGTGGGGAAACTCGACCCAAAAAAGCTCAAACTCAATAGGTTCCGTACTTCCCTCGGATGGATAGTTTTCATAATGACGCCAGATAGCCTTCGGTTCGCCGTGATATTGCAAATGAAAAAAATAGCGGCGTTGCACTTCTGCCCGGCCAAACTGCGTTATGTCAAATTCTTGCACTCCCAGAAATGCTTGCAGTTCTAAATTTTCCAACCCCGTCTCTTCGTAGGCTTCTCGCAGGACGGCTTCTTCAGGCGACTCACCTGCCTGGATAGTTCCGGCCGGTACTTGAATGCCCGCTTCAGGGTGATGAGGGTGGCTGAAAACCAGGAGTTGATTGGCTTGCGTGATGTAAGCAATAACCTTCTCAGTAGAAATTTTTGACATAACCTCTATCTGTTCGCCTCATCGCCTCATCGCGTCACTATTCACCCGCAACCATTCATACATCAATGTTCCCCCGGCCACCGAGACATTGAGGCTTTCGGCGTGGCCGCGCAGCGGCAGCCGGACGTAGCCGTGCAGGTGCGGGCGTAACTCCGGGCTGAGGCCGCGGGCCTCGTTGCCCAAGACCAGGGCCACCGGCCCGACCAGGACTTCGCTCTGCCAGGGCAATTCGCCCTGCCGTCCATCCGCCCCCACCAGCCGAAATCCTTGTTCGGCCAGCCGGGTCAACGTTCCGGCTGCGTCTTTGGTGCGGGCAAAAGGCACGGTAAACAGCGATCCCATCGTGCCGCGCACGGTTTTGGGGTCGAAGGGGTCTACGCAGGGTTCCAGCAGAATGACGCCCCGGACGCCAACCGCATCGGCAGTGCGGATGAGCGTGCCCAGGTTGCCAGGGTCCTGGAGTTTGTCGAGGAGGAGGAGGAGGAGGCGAGGAGGCGAGGAGGCGAGGAGGTGAGGAGGCGGAAGATTGGAAGAGGTAGTTTGGACCAATTCATCGAGTGAGTATTCCAGGTTGTTTAAGGCAAAGGTAGCGGCCAGGCCCTGGGAGACATCGCGTTCGGAGAGGGTATCGAGGACGTGGGGGGCGACGGGGATGGCTTCGGCCCCGGCCTGAGTCAGTTGGGCCAGCAGGCGGGGGGCGGTTTCGCCGGTAAACAAATCTTCGCTGTAGAACAGTTCGAGGGGGTTGATCCTTTTCCGGCCTTGCGGCGTGTCCATCACCTCGACGGCCAGGCTCAATAATTGCAGCCCTTCTACCAAAAAGCGATTTTGCTGCCGCCGGTGTTTGCGCTCGGCCAGCTTGCGGGCTTCGATGAGGCGGGGGTTTTTGGTGGAGGTGATCATGTGATATAATTTCCACAGATGGCTTGTATGGAGGTCAATCGGATAGTGATGCTATCTCAAAATGAAGAATGGATAAACTCAATTATTCAGGGTGATGCAAAAATTGCCCTTCAAAGCCTACCTGCCTCCTCTATCAATTGTATTGTTACCAGTCCGCCTTATTACCTGCAACGAGATTATGAGACATCTACTCAATTTGGCAATGAAAAGTCACCGGCCGAGTATGTTCAAAATCTTAGGGCAGTGTTCGCGGAATCTTATCGGGTATTAAAAGAAAACGGAACCTTGTGGCTCAACTTGGGTGATAAGTACCTCGATGGCAATCTGCTTGGGATGCCCTGGCAAGTGGCTTTTGCCTTAAAAGAGGATGGGTGGATACTCCGCTCTGATATTATTTGGTATAAGCCCAATGCTATGCCTGCCTCTGTAAAAAATAGACCGACCACCGATCATGAATACATTTTCTTTTTTACTAAAAGCAATGATTATTATTACGATATTGATGCCATCAGAGAACCGCACGTCACGTTTACTTCTAAAAGCCGGATGAAAGGCGGACGTAATCATTTTGGAAAAGTCAATGGAACGCCTGAAGATGGAAAAAATGCTGGTAATCAAAACTTACATAACGGACGATGGGACCAGGCATTTCATCCTAAAGGTAGAAACCGGCGTACCGTTTGGGAAATCCCTCTTTCAAAGTTTCGAGATACTCATTTCGCGGTATTTCCTGAAAAACTGGTTGAACTCTGTATTTTGGCCGGTTGCCCTGAAAATGGGGTTGTTTTAGATCCTTTTGTTGGCAGTGGCACCACCGCCGTCGTTGCTCAACGTCTTGGCAGAAGATATCTGGGTATTGATATTAACCCCAAATACTGTGAAATGGCTGGCAAACGACTTTTTCAACCCACACTCTTTTAGCCGCTAATAATTTTTAATAACGAGACCAATTCTGCTAATTTCTGTTCCAATATTGGTTCCACAGAGGCAACTTGATTGGGATTTGCCTGGATATAGATATACAGTTCCGATTTTAACTCGTTCAAGTCGCCACCCCAAGACTCAGCGATGACGATAGGGACGCAGTAAAACCCCCGTTCAGTTGCTACTAATATTGATTTGTAAATGTCCCTGGTAAACAGAAGTGAGTGCCCCCCTCCCATTGTCTCCCTGGTTTTAACCGGAAGAAGGACAACTCCATTCTTCCCCTTTACCTGTACGTCATAAGTTTCATCTTTAATTTTTACCTGCTTATCACTGACTACAAGCGGTAAGTTATATTTTGCTATAAGAGCGACCAGATTTCGCCTGATAATGCCCTCAAATAATGTTCCTTTCAAAGCGCGTCTACTGCCTTCAAGTCTGGCTAACATAACCTCTGAAATTGCAGGCCATTCCCAATTTTCTGTCTCAGGAAATAATGGCTCTACAAATTTTCTGACTTCATTCAATAAGTAGGCTTACCGTTCGACGAGCGTTTTACCCGGTACAGTTTTGAGAAGAGGTTGAAGACGTTGGGTGGCAGCATCACGGAGAAGCCAGGCCAGAAAAAACCACTTTGCGGTTGAGTTAGCATAAGGCCGGAGCAAGCCATCATAGAGTTTTACTTCGCTTGGCCGAATTAGATACTTTGATATGATGTTTGCGGCTTTATCATCCGAGGGTTCTTGAATAAATTCTAAAACCGACCTGTAACCCTCTCCTTGTAAAAAGCCAACGAAATCTTCGTAAAACTTCCTGTTTTCCTGGACAATTGCTACTAACTCTTTCAGACGCAAATTGTGAAGTACAAAGTCCATTCTAACCCCTATTTTTTATAGGCGAGTCACCCGGTAATCCGAAAATTCATAGCTTATCCCTCAGCAATCACTTTCTCCAATCTCCCCAACGCCTCCCTCAACCGCCCCGTCTCCACCGCCAGCGACAACCTAATATAACCCTCTCCATTCTTACCATAAATATGGCCCGGTGTCAGCGAAATGTGCGCCTTTTCCAGCAAATGGGTGTGAAACTCCAACGAGGTCATACCTTGCGGGACGCGGAACCAGAGATACAGCCCGGCTTTGGGCGTGTCTACTTGAAAGCCCATCTGGCGCAGGGCGGCCAGAACCAGGTCGCGCCGTTCCTGGTAAACGGCGTTGCGCTCGGCCAGCCAGCTTTGATCGCCGCTCAGGGCGGCCGCGGCCATATCCTGGATGGGCCGGCCAATACCGGAGTCAATCTGGGTTTTGACTGTTGCCAAAGCCTTGACCGCCACCTGATTGCCGACGGCCATGCCTACCCGCCAGCCGGCCATATTGTACGTTTTGGACAGCGAATTGAACTCAATCGCCACCTCTTTCGCGCCGGGAATTTGCAGCACGCTGGGCGCAACATAGCCGTCAAAAGTGACATCCACATAAGGCGCGTCGTGGCACAACAAAATCTCGTAGCGGCGGCAAAAGTCCACCGCCTCGGCCAGCATGTCGAGGCTGGCAGTGGCCCCGGTGGGGTTGTTGGGGTAATTGAGCCAGAGCATGCGCGCGCTTCTGGCTTTTTCGGCGGGTATGGTCGAAAAATCGGGCTGCCAGCCCCGTTCGGGCAGCAGGTCAAACCGTTCGCTGGTTGCGCCGGCCAGGAAGGGGGCAAAATAGCAGCTTGGGTAGCACGGGTCGGGGATGAGCGACAGATCGCCGGGGTCGAGCCAGGCCAGGTGCATGTTGACCAGCCCTTCCTTGGAGCCAATCAGCGGCAGTAATTCGGCGTCGTCTAGTTCCACCCCAAAACGCCGCCCGTAATAGTCGGCAATGGCCCGGCGTAAATGGGGCTGACCGGCATAGCCGCCGTAGCTGTGTTTGGTTGGGTCGTCGGCGCTGCTTTTGAGGAGGTCAATCAGTTCAGGGGTGGGCGGCATGTCGGGGCTGCCGGCGTCGAGGCTGATGACATCGGCGCCCTCGGCCCGCAGGGTGGCAACTTTTTGGTGGAGCGTGGCAAAAAAAAGTTCAGGCAAATTTTCGGCGCGTTTGGCAGGTCGCAGCATGGGTTTTGGTTGTCTCCTTAAAATAAAGCGACCGGGGACGGGAGACCGGAGGCCGGGTATTCAGGTAAGGCCCACCGCCGGTCTCCGGTCATCGGTCCCCCGGTCAGGATTATTGGGACGTCGTTGGTTCAGCCGCTTCTTCCGCGGCCTCGGCCCGTGGCAGCCGGGTGACTTGCAGGCCGGGGCGAGGGGTGGCTTCGATGGGTAGGGTCACGATAAAGGCGCTGCCGGGTAAGTTTTGCATATCAAAGCCCTGGCTCTCGGCCACAATTCGGCCCTGATGGGCCTCGACCAGCCCTTTGACAATGGTCAGCCCCAGGCCCGGTCCCGCTCCCATAAATTTGGTCTGGCTGGTCGAGTGCAGGTCAGAACTGCCGACCCGATAAAACTTTTCAAAGATTTTTTCCCGGTCTTCGGGGGCAATGCCGACGCCGGTATCTTTGACCGTAATGCGGACACAGGCCGGCATCTTTTTGGTGGCGGCAATTGTTTCACCGCTAATCGTAATCTGGCCGCCGTCGGGGGTGTATTTGATGGCGTTGTTGATGAGCTGGGCAAACACCTGGTGCAAACGGTAGGCGTCGGCCTCGATGGTGGGCAGAGTATCCACATCAATGATCTGAAGAGTGTGTTTGCGGTCCTTCAACACCGGCTCCAACTGCCGGATGATCAAGCCGATGACCTTGTTGAGATTGACCAGTTCCAAAAACAGACTGAGGCGATTGGTATCAATGGCCGATAGATCGAGCATGTCTTCAATGATTGCGCCCATGCGCTCAGCGCCCCGGCGGATACCGTCGGCCAGGTTGGCCGCGCGCTCGTCGGTCAGGTTGTCGTGCAGAATATTGGCATAGCCTTGAATGAGGGTCAGCGGGGTTTTTAACTCGTGCGCGGCGATGCTGATAAAATCGGTTTTGGCCTGTTCCAGCCGGGCCAGTTCGCGGTTGGCCCGCGCGACCTCGGCGGTGTACTCCATCACCTTTCGCTCTGATTCGGCATACAGGCGCGAAATCTCGGTGGCTTTGGCGGCGGTGGCTAACTTGGTCGCTTCTTCGTAGGCGTCAATGGTGGCCCGGACAATATGCACAAAAATAATGTCCACCGCCGAGAGCATCTCGAAGGCCGGTTCCGGGTCAATCTCCTCACCAATGCGCTGCCAGATGCGCTCTCGCAGGCGCTGCGGCACGCCCAACAAACCGGTCAGTGAGCGGCCTACAGCGACCGCGTGGGCGGCGGCGCTTTCCAAAACCGGGTCAATCAGGCGGGTTTCGCCATTGAGGGCCATCTCAATAATGCCCTCATACAGAGCCGCGTGAAACGCCTGATCGGTATCGTCGGTGCGGCCCAGCATGTCGGTATGCGCTTCAATCCATTGGGCCAGTCGCTTGTTTTGCATGGCGGCGCTCCCTTAATGACCGCCGACGGCGGACCCATTCGACACTTCCCCCTTCGGGAGTCGCAGGGCAAGCCGCCGACCGCAGCCTCTGGTAATCTGGGATGTATGTGGGACGTGCTTTAAGCCAAAATTTTAGTGCGTATTTGAAAGCATCTGGAAACCTGTTTTGTCTGACTTACCCACCCCGGCATGAATGCCAGGGCTAAGGAACAGCACCGGGTCAACCCGGCTTAAGCCCGATTAATCGGGCGCTGCCGCAGGTAGTCCGGCGACTTCATCGCCGGACGAGGGTCAGTGGCAAAGTTGCCTCTGGGGGTTCAGCCTGCTCTCCTATTTCTCTAACTTGCTCTATCTCAATAACCTTGTCCAAATCTTGCAGCGCCCGGTCACTGTAAGCCTGGTAACGGGCCTGCTTATGGCGGATAGCCCGTTCCAGAGGTGGCAGCAAGCCGAAATTGGCCTTCATGGGTTGGAAATCCTTTGGCTCGGCGTGGGTGACGTAATGGCACAACGCCCCCAGCATGGTGGTGGGCGGCAGCATAACCGGCGGCTCGCCCCGCAATAACCGGGCGGCATTGAGACCCGCCAGCAGACCGGTGGCCGCATTGCCGACATAGCCTTCGACGCCGATGATTTGCCCGGCAAAAAACAGATCAGGCCGGGCGCGAAACTGCATGGTCGGACTCAACAGGGTGGGCGAGTTGAGATAGGTATTGCGGTGCATCATGCCGTAGCGCATAAATTCGGCCTGCTCCAGACCGGGGATCATGCGGAAGACGCGCTGCTGTTCGCCCCACTTGAGATTGGTCTGAAAGCCAACCAGATTATAAAGCGTCCCGGCCAGGTTGTCCTGGCGCAGTTGCAGCACCGCGTAAGGCCGGCGTCCGCTGCGAGGGTCGGTCAGACCGACCGGGCGCATCGGGCCAAACGCCAGGGCTTGATCGCCGCGCCGGGCAATTTCTTCAATCGGCAGGCACATTTCAAAAAAGTGGGGGTCTTCCTGCTCAAACTGTTTGAGTTCGATGCGCTCGGCGGTACGCAGGGCCTCGACAAAGGCGCGATACTCGGCTTCGTTGAGCGGGCAGTTAATATAATCGCCCTCTTCCTGCTCGCCCCGGTCATAACGGCTGGCTCGAAAGGCGACGGCCATATTGATCGAATCGGCCTCGACAATGGGCGAGACGGCATCGTAAAAATAGAGATAATCCTTGCCGGCCAGGGCGGCGATGGCTTCGGCCAACGCCGGAGAGGTCAGCGGGCCGCTGGCGACGATGGTTGGCGTATCGGGAATCCGGGTCACTTCCTCGCGGCGCAGGTCAATCAGCGGGTGACTTTCGATGCGGCGGGTGACGGTCTCGGCAAACTTTTCGCGGTCAACCGCCAGTGCGCCGCCAGCGGGTACAGCGGCTTCATCCGCCGCCTGCATAATCAGCGAGTCGAGCCGCCGAATTTCGGCTTTGAGCAGGCCGGGGGCGCGGTCGGGCAAGGCGCTGCCCAACGAGTTGCTACAGACCAATTCGGCCAGCCGGTCGCCGGTGTGGGCGGGCGTCTGCCGCACCGGGCGCATTTCGTATAATGATACAATTACGCCACGTTGGGCGGCCTGCCAGGCGGCTTCGCTTCCGGCCAAGCCGCCGCCGATAACAATGAGTTCAGGATATTGAGGCATAAAACAAGTATAGCATAAATTTTTGGCCTTTGCTATTGTGAAGGGCGTCTCTCTTTTTCAAAACAGGTATTTGGTGTATACTGCACGCTCCAGAGGCGATGCAAACAAATCAACTCTATGTAGGGGAGGAAATTATCCATGACCACTACCTATCAAATCATTTACTGGCGCGACATTCCGGCCCAGGTGAAAGTGAAGGGGCGCGGCGGCGCATCGCGCCAACTGCCGGAACGTTTTGAACGGGCCATTGACCGGGCGGCCATGCACGCCGGGGCTATCAACACCGACGATTACTTGGCCGAGTGGCGCAAATCCGATTGGCTGGAGCGCGAGGGCGAGCCGGAAGCGGTGGTCGAGGCTTTGGTGGCCGAGTTGGAAGCCGCTTATCCCGAAGAGAAACTGCGCGAAATGGCCCGTAATGGGGGACGTGAAGTAGTATCCAACTAAACACGCTTTTGATTTTTTATAAATCGTATTATAATAATTAGCCAGGCCCGCGTTTTGTGGGCCTTGTTTTTGCACCCCCACCCTTCCTTTCCCCTCTAAGGGGGAGGGTTCAGCAAGGGGGTGTGGTCGGCGGTCATTTTAATGGTAAAGGAACACCATCTCCGTGAGCAACGATACCGAACAGAAATATCTCGTCGTCTTTCAACCCTCCGGGCGGCAGGGGTATGTGCCCGCCGGCCAAACCCTGCTCGACGCGGCCCGTGAGCTGGGTGTGGAAATCGAAAGTATTTGCGGCGGGCAGCAAACCTGCGGCAAGTGCAAAATCGTGGCCGATGTGGGCAACTTTTCCAAGTACGGCATTACCTCCAAAGAAGAAAATTTATCTCCGGCGGGCGGCGACGAGCGAGATTACTGGATCAAACGCAAGCGTGATCCGGGCAGCTATCGTCTCTCCTGCGCGGCCTGTGTGCTGGGCGACCTGGTCATCAATGTGCCGGAGGAAAGCCAGGCCCGCAAGCAGATTGTCCGCAAAAGCGCCACCGTGCGCGAAATTGAAATTGACCCGGCTATCCGCCAGTATTTTGTCAAAGTGCAGCCGGCGGCGTTGGGCAACCGCCAGGGGGATTGGGAACGGCTGCAAGAAAGCCTGGCTAAAACCCACCATTTGAGCGGTTTACAAATTGATTATTTTGCCCTGCGCGACCTGCAAAAAGTGTTGCGCCAGGGTAATTGGGAAGCGACGGTGACGGTCTGGAACGGCCAGGAAGTCATTCGAGTGCAGCCCGGCTATGCCGAGGGTGTGTATGGCTTTGCCGTAGACATCGGCTCGACGACGGTGGCCGGTCACCTGCTGGATTTGCGCACCGGCCAAATCTTGGCGACCGAATCCATGATGAATCCGCAGACCACCTACGGCGAGGATTTGATGAGCCGCATCAGCTACGGCATGATGAACCCCGATGGGGTCGAAAAGATGCACAAAGCCATCATCGAGGCCCTGTCCAGGCTGCTCAAACGGGCCACTCGCGCCGCTAAGTTGCAGCCGGAGGATGTGACTGAACTGGTGCTGGTCGGCAATACGACGATGGTGGATTTGCTGCTGGGGATTGACCCGGTGGAGTTGGGCGGCGCGCCTTTTGCCCTGGCGACCAATGACGCGGTGGATGTGAAGGCCCGTGACTTGGGCATTGTGGCGCATCCCGGCGCGAATGTCCACATTTTGCCGGTCGAGGGCGGGCACGTCGGCGCGGATAACATGGCCGTCGTCATCGCCGAGTCGCCCCAGGTGGCCGAGGATATTGTGCTGATTGTAGACATCGGCACCAACGCCGAAATTTTGGTCGGCAATAAAGACCACCTGCTGTCGGCCTCCAGCCCGACCGGCCCAGCCTTTGAAGGGGGCGAAATCAGCCACGGCATGCGGGCTGCGGACGGGGCCATTGAAAAGGTGCGGATTGACCGGGAGACGCTGACGCCGCGCTTCCGGGTGATCGGCGAGGATCGCTGGAGCGACGAAATGCCGGCGCATGAGATTCAGGCAGCCGGCATCTGCGGCTCCGGCATTATTGACTTGGTGGCCGAACTGTTTGCCTGCGGTATTATTGACGCCGGCGGCAAATTTGTCCGCGAGACGCCTTCGCCCAATTTCCGCGTTACCCGGCAGGTGGGCGAGTACATCGTCGCCACCGCCGAACAGACCTCGACCGGCAAGGAGATTGTGATTACGCAGCAGGATATTCGGGCCATTCAATTTGCCAAGAGCGCCCTCTACACCGGGGCCAAGCTGCTGATGGAGCGCCGGGGGGTTGACAAAGTAGACCGGGTGCTGCTGGCCGGTGGTTTTGGCGCGCACATTGACAAGCTCAGGGCCATGATGATTGGCCTGTTCCCCGACTGCGACCTGGAGAATGTTTACCCGGTCGGCAACTCGGCCGGGGATGGGGCGGTGTTGTGCTTGTTGAGCCGCGAGCGCCGCCAGCGCGCCCGCCAATTGGCCCGCTGGATCGAGTACGTCGAAACCGCCATCGAACCCAATTTCCAGGCCCGTTTTGTGGACGCCCTGGGTTTGCCCCACACTACCGACGCCTTTCCCCATCTCCAGGGTCTCATCCCAGAGCGACCCGCCGCCGAGGATAATAATAATGAGGACCGCCGCCGTGAGCGCCGCCGTGACCGGCTCAGCCGGCGGGAACGAGTTGTGGTTGAAGAGTGAGGAGGAAGATAGAAGATTGAGGATTGAGGATAGAAGATAGAGGATAGCAACAGGCAACTTTTTCTATCTACCATCTTCTATCTACCATCTACTATCTTCTATCCACTCTCTCCCCCCTCTTCCCAAATCATTGTATCTGCGTTATAATCGGGGTATGAGTTTAACGTTTTATCGGGTGTTGCTGTGAGTTTGGAGTGGGTTTTACTCGGCCTACGGATTCTGGCAACCGTCATACTTTACACTTTTTTAGGGGTTGCTTTCTATATTATCTGGCGTGAACTAAAGCAACTGGAGCGCCAGGTTACGCCGCCAGCGCCGGCCAGCTATCAGCTACGAGTGATAGCAGCGGCAGACCCCTCGCTGCCCGTAGGCGAAGCGCTGCCTTTGCAGCCTGTCACCGTTTTGGGCCGCGCGGCCGAAAATACGATTGTGGTCGAAGATGACTCCGCAGCGGCCACCCACGCTCGCTTGCGCCGGGAAAACGGGGTCTGGTGGCTGGAGGATTTGGGCAGCCGCACTGGGACCATGCTCAATGACTTGCCGCTTTCAAAACCGACCATCTTGAGCGAAGGCGACATCATCGGGATTGGCAGTTTGCGGTTTAAACTGGAAAGCAGCCGGTAGGGGGAGCGGGGGCCAGGTGTCAGGGTAGCAGGGTAGCAGGGTAGCAAAGTCGCACGGTAGCAGGTAGCAGAGTAGCAGGTAGCAAGGTGGCAGGGTGGCGTGATTTACGCACCACGCACCACGTTTTCACTCGTCACGCGCCACGTTTCATTGACCATTAAATATTGACTATTCACAATTAGCAACTATGCATCTCGAACAACTTTCCAATGCCTTTGGCGTATCCAGCGTCGAAGGCGACGTTAGAAAAATTATCCTCGAAGCAGCCAAGACTTATGCTGACGAGTGGCGGGTGGATACGATGGGTAACTTATTTGTTACCCGTAATCATCGGGGCAACGGCTCGTCATCGCCCCGGCGAGTCATGGTCACCGCCCACATGGACGAAGTCGGCTTTATGATTTCCGAGATAAAAAGCAATGGCCGTTTGAAGTTCAAGGCCATCGGCGGCTTTGACCGGCGGGTTTTGTTGGGTAAAGCCGTTGTCGTGGGCCAGGAGCGGGTGCCGGGCGTGATTGGCCTCAAGCCGGTTCACCTGCTCAAACGAGGCGAGTACGACAACGTGGACGACATTGACTCCATGTATATTGACATTGGGGCCAGCGGCGATAACGGCGGCGGCAAGGTGAGCGTGGGCGATTTTGCCACCTTTGCCACCCAGTTTGGCTACCTGGGCGGGCAGCCGCGCCGCCGCACCGAGCAGGGCCTGGTCAAGGGTAAGGCTTTTGATAACCGGGCCGGCTGCGCGGTGCTGCTGGAACTGCTCAAAGGGGATTATCCGGTGGATTTGGTCGCGGTCTTCACCGTGCAGGAGGAAATTGGGCTGCGCGGAGCGCGAGTCGCCGCGTATGCAACCCAGCCTGACCAGGCTTTTATTTTAGAATGTACCGCCGCCGATGATCTGCCCTCGCTGGACGAGGATGTGCCCGAAGGCTTTCCCCGTTTGGGCGACGGCCCGGCCATCACCGTCATGGATCGCAGCTTTATTGCCGACCGCCGGTTGGTGGATTTGCTGGTCGCCACTGCCGAGGCCGAGGGGATACCTCACCAATTCAAGCGGCCCGGCATCGGCGGCACGGATGCGGGTGCGGTCCATCTGGCCCGCGAGGGAGTACCGGCGGTAGTAGTCAGTGTACCGGCGCGTTACATTCACTCACCTGCGGCTGTCCTGGATTTGGCCGACTTTTGGAATACGGTTAAATTGATGCAAGCAACCCTCCGACGGCTGCCGGAACAGGAGCGATAACCTTGCTCAAGGATTTAAAGGTTCGAGCGCCAAAAATCAAACCGCGCGAGCGAGTTTCACCCGAAGCTATTCAATCTGTGGTGAATTACATTGCTCAAACCTTCGACCCGGAGAAGATCATTCTCTTTGGTTCCTACGCTTATGGCCAGCCCAGACCGGGGAGCGATGTGGATTTGCTGGTGGTGATGGAAACAGACGCGCCCAAGCAAAAGCAACATGAAATTGCATTCTCCCTGCAAGCGCCGTTTGGTTTTGATCTTATGGTCTGGACGCCGCAGGAAATTGCCGAGCGAATTCCGTTGGGCGACTTCTTTTTGCGCGAGATCGTGACGAAGGGCAAAATTCTCTATGAGCGGAACAAAACGCCTCTGCATTGGAGTGAGCGCATAATGAATGATCCAGAAAGCCCTCCCAATAGCTACGTGCTTGAGTGGGTACAGAAAGCCGAAGGCGATTTTACTATGGCTACTGAGGCTCTCAAACTACAAATGTTTAATCTTGCTGACTCTATCTGCTATCATTGCCAACAGTGCGCTGAGAAATATGCCAAAGCCTATCTGGTCCATCACGCCATCGAATTTGCCCGGACTCATAATTTGCTAGATCTGTTGGAACTTTGCCAAAAACGAGATAAAACTTTTGTTACGATTCATAGCCAGATGGATTTGCTAAACAACTACGGTGTTGATATTCGCTATCCTGGCCGGTTTACCAGTCTGGAGGAGGCCGAGGGGGCTGTTGAAACAATGAACACCGTGCGGACTTTTTTCCGCTTGAAGTTAAACCTGGCCTAAAATCAGGAGATCACCTTGAAAAACCTCATCAAACAACTCACCGAAGCCTACGGCCCCCCCGGCTATGAACACGCCGTGCGCGATATTATCAAAGATCACGTCACCCCCCAGGCCGATCAGGTGGAAACCGACCCCTTGGGCAACCTGCATGCGGTCAAACGGGGGTCGGGCGGCGGGCTGAAAGTGATGTTGGCCGCCCACATGGATGAAATCGGCTTGATAGTGACCCACATTGACGATAAAGGGTTTGCCCGTTTAACCCCGTTGGGCGGCGTCCGGGCGGAGACGATGGTCGGCAACCGGGCTATTTTTACCAACGGAGCGTTGGGTGTCATCAACATTGATAATTGGCTCATGCACGATGGACTGGACTCCTCGCACCGCAAACTCTACCTCGATTTTGGGGTCAAAGACAAAAAATCCGTACCGGTGCGGGTGGGCGATGTGGCCGGCTTCGAGCGGCCCTGGGTTGATTTGGGCGAAACGATGGTCGCCAAGAGCATAGATGATCGCATCGGCTGCGCCATCTTGATTGAAACACTCCGCCAGCTTGAGCAGACCCCGCACGAAGTCCACTTTGTGTTCACCGTCCAGGAAGAGGTTGGCACACGCGGGGCTGCGACCGCTGCCTACAAAGTTCACCCCGATGTGTCCATTGCCGTTGACGTGACCGACAGCGGCGATATTCCCAAACGGAAAAACTTTGACGTGAAAATGGGCGATGGCCCAGCCATCAAGGTGATGGACGGCGGCATGCTGGCCCACCCCGGCCTCAAAAAATGGCTGGCCGATACCGCCGCCAAAAACAAAATTCCCTACCAAATGGAAATCATGACCTTTGGCACCACCGACGCCCGCGCCATGCAGTTAGCCCACGAAGGCAGCGCCGCCGGCGCAGTATCTATTCCCTGCCGCTATGTCCATACCCCTTCGGAAATGGTCAGCACCAGCGATGTGCAAAACGCGGTGAAATTACTGGTCGCGCTGCTGTCTGCTCCCATCAATTTAGAGGATGGTAAACGGTAGACGGAAGATGGTAGATGGAAGATAGAAGATAGAAGATAGTAGATAGAAGATGGAAGATAGAGGGTGGTTAACAGAAAATCTATCCACTACGCTTCGCGTCTATCTTCTATCCTCAATCCTCAATCCTCTATCCTCTATCCTCTGCTTTTCAGGAAATCACTATGTCTCAGCCACACATCTGGTCCACTCAACCCCGGACAACCGCTCAAATCAAGTTTAGCGATGGACAGGTTTTAGAGGGCATACTCGGTACCACCATCGAAGAGTTTGTCAAAGCAGGTAACTTTCCGCTGGAGCCAAGGCCGATGGCCTGCCTGGTCAACGGCCAACTGCGTGAGCTAACCTATCATGCCGACCGAGACCTGCGAGTGCGGGTGCTGACCCTGGCCGACAGCGACGGTATGCGGGTTTTTCGCCGCTCGCTGGCCCTTTTGCTGATTGCCGCCGCCGAGGAGCTTTTTCCTACTGTCAAAATTAATGTCGAGTATGGTCTCAACTTTGGCGCGCTCTACTGCGAAGTTGAAGGCCGGCCGCCCTTCAGCGAGGCCGAGTTAAAACAGCTTGAAGCCCGCATGGGTGAGCTGGTGGCGGCAGATTTGCCTATCCATAAAGAACGCATTTCGATCAAAGAAGCCGAAAAGCTCTTTAAAGCGCGGGGGGCAGACGACAAGCTTCGCTTACTGCGCGCCCGCCACAAACCTTATTTGACCGTCTACAGTCTGAACCAGTACCGGGATTATCTGCACGGTTACATGGTTCCTTCGACGGGCTACCTCAAACCCTTTGCCCTGGCCCCCTATTCCAATGGCTTTGTGCTGCGCTACCCCCGCAGCAGCCACCCCACCGAATTACAGCCCCTGGTTGAATACCCCAAATTGGTCAGTATTTTTGATGAGTACGGCAACTGGATGACCAAGCTCGACATCAAAGATGTGGGCGCTTTGAACAAGGTGATTATGAGCGGCAGCAATAAGCTGATAGAGACAATCCTGGTGGCCGAGGCGCTGCACGAACAGCGAATTTCCCAAATCGCTACCCTGATTGCCTCGCTGCACCCCAAAGTGCGCCTGGTCTTGATTTCCGGGCCGTCGTCGTCGGGCAAAACCACCTTTAGCAAACGGCTGATGCTGCAATTGTTGGCGCACGGGATTCGCCCCGTAGCCCTGGGGCTGGATGATTTTATTGTTGAACGGGCCAACACGCCCCGCGACGAAGAAGGCGATTACGATTACGAAAGTCTCTACGCTACCGATTTGGAGTTGTTCAATGAGGTGTTGCTGCGCTTGATGCGAGGCGAGGAAGTCACCTTGCCTCATTACAATTTCTTTACCGGCGGGCGCGAGCAGGGGGAGACGCTTTCGATCAGCGAAGAACATATTATCATCATCGAGGGCATTCACGGCCTGAACCCGGATTTGGTGCCGCACATCCCGCCCGATAAAATCTTCCGCATCTATGTGTCGGCCCTGACCCAACTCAACCTGGACCGGCACAACCGGGTGGCGACCACCGATACCCGCCTGCTGCGGCGGATCATCCGTGATGCCCAATCGCGTGGCTACACCGCCAAAGACACCATTGCCCGCTGGCCCAAAGTACGTCAGGGTGAGCACAAATGGATTTTTCCCTACCAGGAAAACGCCGATGTGATGTTCAACTCGGCCCTGGCCTACGAGCTGGCCGTTATCAAGCCCATTGCTGAGCCGCTGCTGCTGAAGATCGAGGCGGGCAAGCCGGAACATGTCGAGGCCAAACGCCTGCTCTCTTTTTTGCAGTGGTTTGAACCCTGCCCCCCTGATTTTGTGCCGGATAACTCGCTGCTGCGCGAATTTATTGGCGGGTCTATTTTGAAGGATTATAAGGCGAGCCTCTGAGGTGATGCGTGATGCGTGACACGTGAAAATTTCACGCATCACATATCACGCATCACGAGTCACTTAACCACTTTCCCCCGTAATTCCGGTTCCCCCCACACCGCCCACGTCCACTGGTGACTGCCCAGAGCTTCGGTGGCAAACTCAATCCGGGCGATGTCGCCGCTGACGAGATTGAGTGGAATATCAACCGTTTGCCAGCTTTGAGCGTTGCTCTGCTGGCCCCACACCCGCAGCCCGTTGATCCGCACACTGAAGGCGACCAAATTATCCGGGGCAATTTCGGCCCCGTCGCGGATGCCGAAGGCCAGCCGCAGCCAAACTTGGCTGACCTGCTGCGGCACCGGCACGTGGTATTCAATGACCGCCTGCCCCGCCAGCGGTGGATGCGCCCACAACGCCGGTCGTGTCTCACCGCCGACGGTCGCCGGGGCCAGTGTGACATCCATCCCCGCGGCCGCCCGGCTGGCAAAAATCGCCGCCTCCTTAAAGCCTTCAATAAAGCTGAAACTCCAGCCTTCCACCCCCGCCGCTTGCTGCTGCGCTTCCTGCCACTGCAAAAAGGCGACATAGTCGGCTACTTTGGCCTGGCTTTTGGCGGAGAGTTGTTCGATGTGTTGGGTCAATTTCGATAAGTTGTTCAAAATACCTCGCTGATCATCCGGCAGCTTTGACTCGGTCGGCATCGTACAATACCTCTCCTTTCTGAAGGATTTCGATGAGGAAAGGATTGCCTTTTTGAAGTTGTTCTTTAAGCTCCTGAGGGGTAATGACCAATGGTTGGATTGGGGTCATCCGATTCTGATCTCGAACAATGCGTCCAACTTCTATCCGGCGCTGAAAAGGAGATTTATTCGTTTCTTTTATGATAAGCAGATCAAGATCACTATGCTGATCTGGCTTACCATAAGCATAAGACCCAAACAAAATTACTCGTTGAGGAGTATAACCTGTAATTAGCTTGTTCAATAATCTGGTCAAATCCTGTTTGGCTTGTAACGTTCCCTGCATTTTACCCTCACGCATCTCTATTCTATTGTCTTTAGTTCCATTTGCAATTTCTCAATTTCGATTTCAATATCTTCGATCTCAAGACTCGGACCGGTTGCCTTGCCCTGTTAGGTTAGTCAGTTGACCGATTTGGGGGAAGCATAGTTAGTTGATTTCGGCTTAGATCAAGCACTCTCAAGTCAGTCAGTTGACCAATTTCTGGAGGTAATTTGGTCAAACCCTTGCTACTCAGGTTAAGCAAAGTCACCTTATCTCTAGCAGCCTGTTCAATCAGTTGGAGCAGTTCTTCGTCAGTCATTTCGGTTTACGCTTTTTGGTTACTCAGTCTATTCAAACTATCGACCTGTCCTGATCGGCAACGAGAGATCGGTAGAAAGGCGGCGACTATTTAAAATATCAGAGATCGCCGGTTTTATTCCTGATCGCCGACCTCCAATAATCTCACATCTTCCAGGTCAACCTGGCGACCGGCGGCCCGCTTGGAAGCAATAAGATCGGTTCGAGAAACAACATAGAAGATTTGATCCTGGTAGGTCATCGTTTCTCGGTTTTGCCAGGCTTGTTCAAAAAGCAGGCCCGGTGTGGCCGTTTGTACGTCAATCCGAACCCAATCATTAAAAATTGTAATTTCGTGGGCCAGCAATTCATCGGCTGAGGTAAGCGAGGCAGTACCCAGGTTTGCCGCTAGAAGCGCATCCAGGAGGCGTTGGGCATTATCAGGCGTGGCTTCGATGAGAATATCAAGATCAAAGGTGGCACGAGGGACGCCGTGCAGCACCGCCGCAATACCGCCGATAACCACATACCTAACCTGATGTTTTTGAAAGGACGCGAACACGTCCCGTAACTGGTTGAGCATGTTTTTGCTCCCCGATGCGAGGATTATTGGTCAAGATGAGATCGGTAAAAAAGCACAGTAAATCCATTCGCTCTGAAAGCGATAGGGATTGAAACCAAAGCGCTTTGGTTTCAGGGGTTTCATCCTGGCGGTTGTGGGAAATGGTTAGCAACTTCGTCATTAAAATCTTCTCCCTTATCTTTAAATTTTTATCTGCCCCCGCAACCACACCGCCTCCTCTTCCGCCAACGGCGGCGGAGGCGGCTCCTGGCTGTAATCAATCGAAAGGTGATAATACGCCTCGTCATAGACGGCGGTCAGGGCGGCAGCCAAATCAAGGGTTGCATCCTTGTCAGGGTGGCGCAGCGGCACGGGTAGGATGGGCAGCTTATCCTGTAGGTGGATGGGCCAGACTTCGACAGCAGGGATTTCGGCGCGGGTGAGCAGGGCCAGGTAGGGCGTATCAGGAATGCACGGATGCGTCCAGGGGCGGCTGCCCCGGCGAAGCAGGTCTATTTCCAACAAATGGACTCCCGTTTCGTGCAGGCGCAGCCGTTTCAGGCGATACTGGCTCAGATGAGGTTCGCGCTTGTTGACCGGGGGAAGAATTTCGATACAGGTGACGAGTTGGTTCTGGGCCATGTCACGGATTTCGACCGAAACCAGGCGCACCTGGGGCAGAGGAATGGTCAGGGGGGCGGTCAGGATTGCCTCCGCTTCGAGAATGGCTGTTCCCCCGATGGGAGCTGGGGGAGGCGGGCTGGCCTGTTTGATCTTCAAAACCTCAACATCGGGGTACATCACCCCAACTTCGGCGGTAAAGGCGACATCTTCGATCACCCAAATTTCCAGCCGGGCCACGTAATTCGGCTGGATTTGCGGCGCTAATTGCCGGCTGATTTGTGTAGCCAAACGATGATGAACATCGGGCCACAAGTAGCCTTCCAAATAAGGGTCCATCCCCGGAAAAGGCGAAGGCATTGGCATCTCCTTTTCTTGCTGCGTCTCCACTATTATAACCCAAGCCCGCCCCTGCTACAAGGCATCATTGGGCAAGCCCACGGATTTTGGTTATAATTCAGATAGCAGGTAGCAGGGTAGCAAGTTAGGCAAAACGTCTTGCGTGTTCAGTTTATCTTACGCAAGACGCAACACGTTTCACGCATCACACCGAGGGGGAGTTAACCATTATGACCGAACCATCACTCAAAAGCCAGGCCCAGGAAATTATGACTACGGTTAACCGGGAGCTGCAGACGGTCGAGGCCAAGCCGCCGGCAGTGCAAAAAGAGGTGGACGATCTGGCCAACGTGGTGATGCGCAAGATTTTTGGGGTGATCCATGATGTGGATATTGCCGCGGCGGCCAAACGGGTCCAGGAGTTAAAGGAGAAATACCCCGACGAGACCCCGGAGCAACTGTCACAGCGGTTGATCCGCGATAAGCTCCAGCGCACCGGGGCGGTCGGCGCGGTCACCTCCGGGGCGGGCTTGATCCCCGGCATTGGCACGGTGGCGGCGCTGACCCTGGGCATGGCGGCCGATGTGGGCGCTACCTTCAAATTGCAGGCCGAACTGGTGCTGGAAATCGCCGCGGTGTATGATTATCCCCTGACCGAAGCTGAAAAGCAGCAGTTGGTCCTGCTCATCACCGGCCTCAGCGCCGGCACCAGCGCCCTGGCCCGCAAAGCTGGCGAGAAAATCGCGCTGGAAGTGGGCGAACGCTTTGCCGAGAAAGCCGTTCTCAAAGCCCTGCCCATCGTCGGGGTAATTGCCTCCGCCGGGACGAATGCTCTCTCGACCTATATCATCGGCCAGCGGGCCGACGCCTATTTCCGGCTGGGGCCGGAAGCCGTCCCAACCTGGAGCGACAGCCTGCGGGCTATCACCGGGGTGGACGAGCGCAAGATTGGCGTCTGGCTGGCCGAAAGCGGCAAATCGGCCGGCGATGCCCTGGCCTGGGGCGCGGCGCAAGTGGGCGAGGCCGGCAAAGCGGCGGGTGAGGCGGTGATCAGCGGGGCCGGCCGGATGGCCGATACGGTCGGGCCGGCGGTGAGTTCCGGGGCGAGGCGGGCCGGCGAGACCGCTCAAAAAGGGTTTAGAGCCTATGTGCGCTTTTTTGTGAATTTTTGGGGCGGTGTTTTTCGATTGATCTTCTGGTTGATGGGCTTTATTTGGGGAGTAATCGTTTTTATTCCCCGAAAGATAGCTGGGCTTTTCAGACGACAGGAAAAAGCAGTTAAACCTGAGAAGCAGTCGTGAAGGAGGTTTGTAATGAAAAAAGTTCGCTTTTTTTCCCTATCACGCTATGTGGAAGCAGCTCTCAAGCAAGCAGAGTATGAGCGCGATGATGACGGTGTTGTAATTGCCCAAGTTCCAGAGGCGTCAGGTTTTTTTGCGCAGGGAGATAGTTTCGAGGAAGCCCGTGAGAATTTACAGGATGTGATTGAGGGAAATGTGTTGTTAGCCCTGCAACTTGGATGGGAGATTCCTGCTGTTACTGGGGTGACGATCGAGGAGCAGGATGCCGAAGCTATCGCCGTTTAAACCGCAGCAAGTGATCAGTAAGTTGCGCCAGTTGGGCTTTTCCGGTCCAATTGCAGGCGGTCGTCATGTACGCATGGTTCGCCTTGAAACTGGGCAAATTATTCCAATCCCGATGCACAAAGGCAAAGATATAAGCGTTGGATTGATTCGGGCGATTATTCGTGAAGTGGAGATCAGCCCCGAAGAGTGGAATCAGTTGTGATTAATAAACCTTATCTCCTCAACCTCTCGCAGGTTGAACTAAAAGAATTATTGGCTGCCTGGGGCGAACCGGCTTACCGCGCCGGCCAGATCGAAACCTGGCTGTACCAGCGGCATGCCGCCGATGTGGCTGAAATGAGCAACCTGCCCAAATCGCTGCGGCTGCGGCTGGCCGAGGAAACAGGGCTGAACCCGCTCCGGCCGGTGGTGGCCCTGAACTCCAGCGACGGTTACACCCATAAAACGCTCTTTGCCCTGCCCGATGGCCGCGAAATCGAAGCGGTGCTGATGCGCTATGACCAGCGCCAAACACTGTGTATCAGCACCCAGGCCGGCTGCGCTATGGCCTGTCCTTTTTGCGCCACCGGCCAGATGGGCTTTATGCGCAACCTCAGCGCCGGCGAGATTGTGGCCCAGGTGCTTTATTACGCCCGGCAGCTCGACCGGGAAGGCAAGCGCGTCACCAACATTGTCTTTATGGGCATGGGCGAGCCGCTGGCGAATTACGCCGAAACCTGGCGAGCCGTGCGCCGGCTGAACGACCCGGCCGGCTTTAATCTGGGAGCGCGGCACATGACCATTTCGACGGTGGGGCTGGTGCCGGCCATCCGCCGTATGGGTAAAGAGCCGGAGCAGGTCGGGCTGGCGGTCTCGCTGCACGCCCCTACGGACGAACTGCGTAACACCATTGTGCCGATCAATCGCCGCTATCCACTGGACATGCTTATGCCGGCCATCCGTGATTATATCGCCACGACACACCGGCGCGTCACCTTTGAATATGCCTTGATGGATCAGCTCAACGACAGTGAGACCCAGGCCGGCCAGTTGGCCGAGTTGTTAGCCGGGCTGCTCTGTCACGTCAACCTGATTCCGCTCAATCCTACCCCCAACTCCCCCTGGAGTGGCTCGCCCGATGAGCGGGTCTACGCTTTTCGGGACCGGCTGGAAGCGGCCGGAATTCCGACCACGGTCCGGCTGCGGCGGGGGATTGATATCGCCGCCGGCTGCGGCCAGCTTCACAATGCCCATCACCAGGGAAATATGGCCCTTGCATTTTCGGGGTGAACGTTGTATGATGTTATACCGTTGTGGGGGCGCAAACTTATAAAAAAGGCCAGCATCATTGCTGGCCTTAAAAAGTGGTGATGTCGGGTGGGTTAAGCTTTGCCGGCTGTCCGCAGGCAGCGGGAGCAAACTTTAATGCGACGAGCCTGGCCATCCTTAAACACAGTCACGGTTTGCACATTGGCTTTCCACTGTCGTTTGGTATGACGCATCGAGTGGCTCACGTTGTGACCACTCATCGTTTTTTTCTGGCAGAGTTGACATTTGGCCATGATTACTTTTCCTTCTTTTTTTGATAATAGCAAAGGCTGGCTCAAGCCAGCAGCTTGAATTTTGCAGAAAAAAATTGCAACGCGCCTGTTGCAATTGATTGTGATATAATATCATAGACGTTTGGAGTTGGCAAGAACGACGGTCAGGGCAGCGATGAGGCCAACCGGCCAGAGCTTTCAAATAGAAGATGGGAGCGTCTTAGCCGTCACCGGCGCTGGCCTGAAAGCTATGCTCCGGGCCGGCGGGCAGTGGTTGGAGGCGCACAGCCAGATTGTTAACAGTCTCAATGTCTTCCCCGTACCCGACGGCGACACCGGGACCAATATGGTCCTAACTATGCGCGCGGCCCTCGCCGCTGCCGACCAGTCTGCCGATGACCGGGCCGAGACCATTGCCGCAGCGGTGGCCCAGGGCGCGTTGATGGGCGCGCGGGGTAACTCTGGGGTGATTTTGTCGCAGTTTTGGCAAGGGTTGGCCGACTCTTTGGGCGGATGTGACCATATTACCGCCGAAGTGTGGGCCAAGGCCGCCCGGCAGGGCGTCGAGACCGCTTATCAGAGCGTGCTTAACCCGGTTGAGGGGACAATTTTGACCGTCGCTCGCTGCGCCGCCGAAGCCGCCCAGCACAGCGCCAAAAAGAATGGCGATTTGACCGCCGTTCTGGCCGATATGGTGGCCGCAGCCCAGACGGCCCAGGCCAATACCCCGGCCTTGTTGCCGATTTTGCAAGAAGCCGGTGTGACCGACTCCGGCGGCCAGGGTTTTGTTTATATTTTGGAGGGCAGTTTGCGCTATCTGCGGGGCGAGCCGGTTGCACCGGAGCGGACGGACGGCGGGATTGCAACCGATTGGCGGCCGACATTGGATTTGGGCGAAGCTGCTTATGGCTATGATGTCCAGTTTCTCATCCAGGGCGAGCGGCTGAACGTTGAAGAAATTCGGGCACAGATTGACCGGCTGGGCTGGTCAACCTTGGTGGTGGGCGATGAGCATCTGGTCAAGGTGCATGTTCACGTTCACGACCCCGGCATGCCGCTGAGCTATGGGGCCAGCCTGGGGCCTTTGACCGATGTGGTGGTGGAGAATATGGCCTTGCAGGCCCGCCAGTTTGCCCGCGAACGCGGCGGCGGAACGCATGTGCCGCCGCTGTCGCTGCCCAGCCAGTTGACCGACCGGCTGCGTGACAGCATGACCAGTATCGGTACGGTTTGTGTCGCCCCCAGCCAGGGCTTGGCCCATATTTTGCAGAGTTTGGGCGCTAACCAGATTGTCCTCGGCGGGCAGACTATGAATCCCAGCCCGGAGGAACTGCTGGCGGCGATAGATAAGTTTCACGGCAACGATGTCTTGCTGTTGCCAAACAACGCCAATGTGATTCTGGCGGCGCAGCAGGCCCAAAAGTTGTCGTCCAAAAATGTGCGGGTCATCCCCACCAAAACGATTCCGCAGGGTATCGCCGCCCTGCTGTCGCTGAATTATCAAAGCGACCTGGCGGCCAATGCCGAGCGTATGCTCGACGCGGCCCAGCAGGTGCAAACGTTGGAAATCACGCGGGCGGTGCGTGATACCACTTTGAGCGGCTTCCAAATAAAATCGGGAGATGTGATGGGCCTGCTCAACGATGAGTTGGTCAGCGTGGGCCGGGATTACGACAAAGTGACGCTGGATGTGTTGGAAAAGGTGGAAGCCGGCGACTGCGAAGTCATCACCCTTTATTTCGGCCAGGAATGTAATCCCGCCCAGGCCAGCGCAATGGCCGATAAAATTAAAGCGCTTTATCCTGAACTGGAAGTTGAAGTTCATGATGGGGGCCAGCCTTACTACTACTATATCATTTCATTGGAGTAAGATCTACGTTGTTACGAAAAGTTGCCATTGTCACCGATAGTACTGCTTATTTTGAACCGGGGGAAGCCGAAAAATTAGGCATTCACGTTATCCCTCTGACCATTCAATTGGGCCACGACCGGTTTTCAGAAGGGATCAACATTGACTCGGATGAGTTGTTCCGCCGTTTGAATTACGGCGCGCCCTATCCGGCCAGCCTGCCGCCCGACCCGGCCGTGTTTGAGGAACTTTACAGCAAACTGCACAAACAAACTGACCAAATGCTCTCCATCCACATTTCCAGCCACCTGAGCAAAACCTTGCAGCAGGCCCGCATGGGCGCGGAAAGCCTGCTGGGCCGCTGCTCCATCGAGCTGGTTGATTCGATGACCACCTCCGTCGGGTTAGGTATTTTGGTCAAAGCTGCGGCCCGGGCCGCCAATGAGGGCGCGTCGCTGGATGATATTGTGCGCCTGGTGCGGGGCATGATTCCGCATATTTACCTGGTGTTTTATGTCGAAACAATGGACTATTTGGAGCGCAGTGGGCGCATCGGCAAAGCGCAGGCTATCCTCGGCTCGATGTTGAATATCAAGCCGATCCTGTTTATGGAAGACGGCGACATCATTCCCCTGGAAAAGGTCCGCACCACCGAAAAGGCCATTGAGAAGCTGTTTGAATTTGTAGCCGAATTTGATAATTTGGAGCAAACTGCTATTATTCAACCCCATAAACAGCCTGACAAGGAAGCCCGCACCCTGCAAGAACGGCTGGAACAGAGTTTCCCCAACCTGCGCTTTCCTATCATTCAATACGGCCCTGACCTGGCTACCCGCGTTGGCCCCAATGCCATGGGCATTGTGGTGTATGAAGGCATGACCTTTTGAATGGTGAATGGTGATAACTACTCAACCCATGTCATTGCGAGGCCGTAGGCCGAAGCAATCTGTATATCGCAACTGGGGGATGCTTCGCTTCGCTCGCAATGACACCTGAGTAGTACAAATCGTAAATCTAAAATCCAAAATCTAAAATCGTATGGTTTTGTCTAGTTTTGATAAATTGAGTCGAATGTTGACCCAGGAAAAGAGACTGGGTTATAAAAATAAAGCGGTCTTTGGCGGGCTGGAAAAACTGGCCTCGACTTGGGGGAATGAAGCCCTCCAGGAAGCGACTACGGATGAGCAGCGTGCCCTGATTAATGAGATGGTCCAGGATTTGGCCCGCTACTCCGAGGTTGCCGAAGCCGACCGGCCTCATTTTATTCACCGGCTGTTGGTTAAATTGCACAAAGCGGGCGGCGGCTCCAATGTTTCTAGAGAAAGAGAAGCGCCGGCCGCTCCCCTCCAGCCACCCCCTCCCCCCTCCCCCATCGAGCCAGCTCAAGCGGAAACTGCCCCTGAGTCAGCCCCGGTGGGAGTGGAGGTGGGGCCTGAGCCGGCACTACCAACACCTGACCCTCCCCCACCCAGTCCCAGACCACCGGTTTCTCCCAGACCCTCGCCGCCGCCTGCGCCCCACCTGCCCAGGGAAGCGCAGCCGGATTTGAGCAACGCCGGGCTGGACTCCTCGGTGACAAAACTGCCGGGCATCAAAGAAGCTATGGCTAAAAAATTAGCCAATCTGGGGGTCCGTACCATTGGCGATTTTTTGAGCCTTTATCCCCGCCGCTACGATGATTACCGGACCTTGAAGCCTATTAACCAGCTTCAATTCGGCGAAGAAGTGACCATTATTGCCCAGGTTTGGGAAACCCGCCAGCGCGACACCCGCAATGGGCGCTCCATTGTCACCACAACCCTATCCGACGGTACAGCCACCATTGAAGTCACCTGGTTCAACCAACCCTGGCTGGCCCAAAAATTGACCCCTGGGTTGCAGCTTGTTATCAGCGGTAAGGTGGACGAATACCTGGGCCGCCTGACGTTTCAATCGCCGGAGTGGGAAGAGTTGGACAAAAATATGATCCACACCGGGCGGCTGGTGCCGGTCTACCCCCTAACCGAAGGGATTACCATCAAGTGGCTGCGCAACCAGATTAAAGCGACGGTTGATTACTGGACCCGCCGTTTGCCCGATTATTTGCCGGAGGAGTCGCGCCAGCGGTTGGGCATGCTGCCGCTCGACGAAGCCATCCGCCAGATACACTTCCCTGACGATTGGGGCAAGCTGGAGGCTGCCCGCCGCCGTCTAGCCTTTGATGAACTGCTGCTTATCCAATTAGGCGTACTGCGCCAGCGGCGGGCATGGCAGGCGCAGCAAGGGCGGCCGGTCAATATCAATGCCGAGGTGGTGGAACGCCTGCTCCAGGCCCTGCCTTATCAGTTAACTTCGGCGCAGCGCAAAGCGTTGGATGAAATTGTGGCCGACCTGCGGCGAGAGACGCCTATGAGCCGCCTGCTGCAAGGGGATGTTGGTTCCGGCAAAACGGTGGTGGCGCTGGCGGCGATGGTGCTAACGGTGCTCGACGGTGGCCAGGCGGCCATCTTAGCCCCCACCGAAATTTTGGCCGAGCAGCATTTTCAGGGGATGAGCCGCCTGTTAACTTCCATTGCTGAGGCATTGGGGCGACCTTTCCAAATTCGGTTGTTGACCGGCAGCACGCCGGCCGCCGAGCGCAAAGAACTGCTCGATGGGTTGGCCAACGGCCAGGTTGATATCTTGGTGGGCACGCACGCCATCATCCAGGGCGATGTCGAACTCAAAAGTTTGCGGCTGGCGGTGATTGACGAGCAGCATCGTTTTGGGGTTGAACAGCGGGCGGCGCTGCGGGAAAAGGGTTTTAATCCGCACATGCTGGTGATGACTGCCACGCCCATTCCGCGCACATTAGCCCTGACCATGTACGGTGATTTGGATCTGTCTATCATTGACGAGATGCCGCCGGGCCGCCAGATTATCGAAACCCGCTGGCTGACCCCGCGCGAGCGGGAACGGGCCTACAGCTTTATTCAAGCCCAAATAGAAAAGGGGCGGCAGGCTTTTATCATCTGCCCGCTGGTTGAAGAATCGGAGAAAACCGAAGCCAAGTCGGCGGTGGAGGAACACAAGCGGCTGCAAAGCCAAATCTTCCCCAAGCTAAAATTGGGGCTGCTGCACGGACGGATGAAAGCCGAGGAAAAAGAGAGGGTCATGGCTGCCTTCCGTGACCGGGAAATGCACATTCTGGTTTCAACTTCGGTGGTCGAGGTGGGCATTGACGTGCCCAATGCTACGGTTATTTTGGTGGAAGGGGCCAACCGTTTTGGCCTGGCTCAACTGCACCAATTTCGGGGGCGGGTGGGCCGGGGGGAGCATCAGAGCTACTGCTTGCTTTTGGCCGATAACGCCTCGGCGGAAGCCGAACAGCGCCTGGCCGTCATCGAACGGACCAGCAACGGGTTTGAATTGGCCGAGCAGGATTTGCAACTGCGCGGCCCCGGCGAGTTTTTTGGTACGCGCCAGAGCGGTCTGCCGGATTTGAAGCTGGTCAAGTTAAGTGATACCAAGCTGTTGGAACTGGCCCGCCAGGAAGCCAGCCTGATTTTTGAAAAAGATCCCAGTTTGGATAGTCCCCACAACCGGCTGCTGGCCCGGCAGTTGACTAATTTTTGGAGTCCACGGAGTGACTTAAATTAATGCGTCGAGCTATCTATCCTGCTACATTTGACCCCATTACCAACGGTCACATTGATATCGCGGCCCGCGCCGCCCAGTTATTTGATGAGCTGATTGTGGGGGTGTATGACCGCCCTATGAAAAGTTTGCTTTTTTCCATTGAAGAGCGGTTGGCGATGAGCCGGGAGGCCCTGGCCCATCTAAGCAATGTCGAGGTTAAGAGTTACAGCGGGTTGACCGTAAATTTTGCCAAAGAACAGGGGGCTGGTTATATTGTCCGTGGTTTGCGGGCGCTGTCGGATTTTGAATGGGAGTTGCAACTCTCGCTGGCTAACCACCAGCTCGAGCCGGATATTGATACCGTTTGTTTGATGGCCAGCCAGGAATATTCCTTTCTAAGTTCCAGTGTCCTGCGCGAGATTGCTTTAAATGGCGGCAGTATCCAAGATATGGCTCCGGCCGGCGTGGTTGAGGCGCTGCTCCAAAAAGCCAAAAATGACCAGGATGGCAGCAATCGCATCAAAATTGTGTCGGTGCGAGATTGACAATTATCGGGTATCCATTGATAATTGAAGTTGACTTCATGCTAAAGGTGGTGTCATGGATATTCTTCACCTCATAGACCGACTTGAATCGTTGGTAACGGAGAGCTTTCATTTACCGTTTACCTCTAATGTCATTGTCCAGGAAGATGCTTTTTTAGACATTATTGACCAGATGCGCATCTCCATCCCCGAAGAGGTGAAGTTAGCCAAGCGAACCGAGGCTGAGCGAGACCGCACCCTGTTACAGGCCCAAGAAGAGGCGAACCGGCTGTTGGAAATGGCCCGCGAAAAAGCCAAATCCATGGCCAACGACCATGAGTTGGTCATCTACGCCCAGGAACGGGCGCAGGAAATTGAGGCCGATGCCCACCGGCAGGCTCAAGAAATTATTGCCGATGCAGATGAATATATTATTGACCAGTTGAGCGAACTGGAAGAGCAGCTCATGAAAACCCTCACTACCGTGCGCAACGGTCTGCGCCAGGTGCGAGAAACCCAAACCCGTCCCACCAATAAAGAAAATGTATCCGAACAAAGCGAAGTACTGGAGGAAGAGCGATAGGAAAGTAAGCAGAGGTCAGTAGTCAGTAGCCAGAAGTCAGATGAAGTTTTGCATGATGCGTGAAACGTGGCGCGTGAGTCTTGTAACTCTGCTACCTGCGACTTTGCTACCTTGCTACTCTGTTCCCCTGCCCCCCTGATTTTGAGTTTTTAAAATTTAGCCTATAATTCAGGCTTATGTATAAAAACCGAGTGAGGCCGGGTTCTCCTGGGCTAAGATTTAATGTGGCCCAGTTAATGAAAGAAGGGACCGGCGCAGTTCGCAATTATGAGGTCGAGGCAGACCTGGCTAAAGATTTTGACGACGAAGATTTAGAGGTCGTTGCATCGCTGACAGGCCAGGTAAGATTTCTGCGGACCGGGCCGCATATTCTGGCCACGGGCGTGCTGGAGACCAAAATCCAAAAAAACTGTGGCCGCTGTTTAACCTCATTTACCGGGCCGGTCAGGCTTGAGTTGGAAGAGGAATTTTTTCCCACCCTCGACGTTATTACCGGCACAGTCATTACCCAGCCGCCCGAAATCGAAGCAGCTAACCTGATTGACGAGCAGCATATGCTGGATTTGTCGGAAGTGGTGCGGCAGGAGCTTCTGGTTGAGAGCGACGAACTGCTTTACTGCCGGCCCGATTGCAAAGGCTTGTGCCCCCACTGCGGCCAAGACCTCAATGTTGGCTTGTGTAACTGCCAGGATGAAATAGTAGACCCACGTTGGGCCAATCTCCAAGCCCTACGAGACGACTAATTCCCCAAAAATCATGCCTATCTGAAAGGGGTCCAAAGCTTGCTTTGGCCCCCTTTTTTATTAACAGTGCCGCTCCTACCGCCAAAACTCTAACCGATTTCTAAGGATTTTTCCCTGGACAACCCCCCCCAAATTGTGATAAAATACACAATACTTGTCTGCGTATTATGCCATGAGTTATTGCTAATTTTGGCGAAACGCCGAGATGTTTTATTGCCGAAAGCCGAGACAACCAATAAACCAACAAAGAAGCGCATCGTGAAAAAAATAAGAAGCCTTTTGAGTAGCATCACCTTGTCTCTACTATTGGTTCTGGTCGGGAGCGCCCCCGGTATATTGGCCCAAGAGCCGAACGAGGAGGTAAAGGATGAGGTATCATCTGCCCAATTGCCTCCTCCAATGATAGAACTGGCCGGTCAAATTGGAGGAACGGTCAATGATACCTGGTGGGTCAACAATGTTTCGGTGATGGGCAATATGGCTTATGTGAGCGCCGATGATGGTTTGCATTTAATTGATATTTCTACCCCCGCCAGGCCCACCCAAGCAGGTTTTTATCCCACGATGGGGGGCGTTGGAGCGATTGAGGCCCAACAGTTCACACTGACGCCGAATACTCAAGTCGGGCTGGTTCAGTTCAATCAACATCCGTTTGGCCTCAACTGAGCCGGGTACTTTTTTTTAACCATTCCACTTCCATCTTGAGCCGCCCAATCTGTTCGTACAGTTGGGCTTCCCTTTGAGCCATTTCCCGCTGGTGTTGCTGGACCGCCCCGTTGTCGAAAATGGTCGCGCCTTGTTCCAGCAGGCGCCGTTTCCATTGGCTAACTTGGTTCGGATGCAATTCTTGTTCGCTGGCCAATTGATTGACCGTCTTCAAGCCTTTGATGGCTTCCAGCGCGACCTGGAACTTATATTCAGCTTTGTATTGTTTACGTTTCTTGGTCAATTTACTCCTCCACAAGTTTGGTAGATTATACTTCAATCCACCTTAGCTCGTGGTCCAGTTTTTGGGGCCAATTATATTGAGCAAGAACTTTGCCACGAATTGCACGAATTAACACCAAATTTTTTTGTGAAAATTCGTGTAATTCGTGGCGAAAAATCCTATTTGGTTCTGGCTCGTCCAGGTTAGGGAAAGCAAAATGAAAAAAGTGAATTTTAAATGGATTATATTGGTAACATTAGGTCTGTGTAGTCTAGGTATTGTTTTGGTTTTAACCAGTTATGCCGCTCCTGTTTTTCAATCACCTGTACCTACACCCAGTACACCCGGCTGGATTCAGATCCAGATAACCCCAACCCCCCAGCCGCAGCCGGTTCTTCTGCCCGGCGCAACGGCCGGGCCGGCGACATTAATGACCGGATTATACGGTTACTGGCAGCTTAATGAAGCCGATACCAATAATCGGGCCGATAGCTCACCGGCCGGCAATATTCTGACCAACATCGGCGGGGTCAGTTGGACCACGAACAAGCGCATTGGCAACGCTTCGGATTTTGAGCGCAGCAATACTCAATATCTCAAGATTGAAAGCGATCAAGCTGTTGGCCTGAACTTTGATTACAGCCTTACCATGGTGGGTTGGCTCAAGCGGGAGAGCACCGGCAGTGATATGATCCTGGCTTCCAAATATGCCTACGGTACCGGCATCAATGATCGGGCTTACCGCTTTCAATTGACCAGCGACAACAAGCTGCGCCTGATTGTCTCACCGGATGGCGCGTATCTTGATGATTACTCAGTTATTGGCGGAGCTAGTTTAACCTCGACCTCAACTTGGTATCACGTGGCGGCTGTATTCGACGCCGATGCGCAGGCGCTCAAACTATATCTGAACGGCAATCTTGACGCTGACAAAGCAGTTAGCTATAATACGGTTTTCCAGTCAACGGCCCCGTTCATGCTAGGCGCTAACCTAAGTGACGGAGCAGCAGCCCAAACCTTTGACGGCTTGCTGGATGAGTGGCGGGTTTATAACCGCGCTTTATCACAAAGTGAAATTCAAACCTTAATGAGCCAATAACTCAGGTCAAGAATCAGGAAGGATTTTATTACCCATGGGTGCATTACCAAAACGAAAAGTATCTCGAATTCGGCGCGACCGCCGGCGGGCGCATTATCTGCGCCTGAACATGCCCACGATGGTTCCCTGCCCGCAGTGTCACACCCTGCATTTATCTCACCACGTTTGTCTCAAATGTGGAACCTACAATGGGGTCCAGGTGATTGCTCAGGAAGAGGCCGCACCGGCGAAGTAAAAGAAGATAGAGGATGGAAGATAGCAAAAAATTGTCCATCTTCTATCTACCATCCACCATCTACTAACTTGTGGTGGCCGTGCTGAACTGATAGACTCTGGCACGGCCCTTATTTTGCCTAAAGATGACAGAAAATATCGCTTTTGTCTTTCCCGGCCAGGGATCCCAGGAAGTAGGGATGGGCCGGGCTTTAGTAGAAAGTTATCCGGCCGCCGGCGAAATCTTTCGCCAGGCGGATGAGATTCTGGACTTTGGCCTCAGCCGGCTTTGTTTTGAAGGGCCGGAAGCCGATTTGAACGATACCATCAATACCCAGGCGGCTCTTTTTACCACCAGTATCGCCGCTTTGGAGGCGCTCAAGGCCGCCGGGTATCCGATCAAGCCCGCGTTTGTGGCCGGCCACAGTTTGGGAGAATTTTCGGCGTATGTGGCGGCGGGCGTGCTGACCTTTGAAGCGGGCTTGCGGCTGGTCCGCGAGCGCGGCCGGCTGATGAAAAAAGCCGGTGAGTTGAACCCCGGCGGGATGGCCGCGATTCTCAAGCTGGACGACGACGTGGTAGCGAAATTGTGCCAGGATGTTTCCGCCGAAGGTAATGGCCTGCTGCAAGTTGCCAACTACAACTCGCCCGGCCAGGTTGTTATTTCGGGGCACAATGCGGCGGTGGAGCGAGGCATTGCCTTAGCCACTGCCGCCGGAGCCAGGCGGGCGGTCAAACTGCCGGTGAGCATTGCGGCTCATTCTGAGCTGATGCGGGTGATCGCCGACGAGTTTCGGGCTGCTATCAACCAAACTCCGTTGAACTTGCCGGAAATTCCCATTGTGGCTAACATCACCGCTGCGCCGCTGGACTCACTGGAAGCCATTCGAGCCGAGATGGAAGGCCAACTCACCGCCTCGGTGCGCTGGACCGACTCGGTGCTGTGGATGGTCAATCAAGGGGTGACTCGCTTCATCGAAATTGGCTCTAAAGATGTGCTGGCCGGCTTGATCAAGCGGATCAGCAAAGAGGTAGCCGTTCAGACCGTCGGCAAACCCGACGATATAGTCGCTTTGCTGGCCGCCTAAGGGTTGACGTTTATGAAACTTGATCTATCGGGTAAAGTAGCAGTTGTCACCGGCAGCTCTCGCGGGATTGGGGCGGGCATTGTTAAAACGTTAGCCGAGCAAGGGGCCAAGGTGGTGGTCAATCATCGCAGCAGTCCGGACGGGGCGGCTGAGGTGGTGGCCGCTGTCAAAGGGGCCGGAGGCGAAGCAATAGCTATCCAGGCGGATGTCAGCCAGAGCAGTGAGGCGCAACGCCTTATCAAGGAAACAGTTGACACCTACGGCCAAATAGATATACTTGTAAATAACGCAGGTACCACGCGCGATACCCTTCTTATGACGATGAAGGACGAAGATTGGGACCTGGTGCTCAAAACCAACCTGTCCAGCACCTACTACTGTTGCAAAGCAGTGATGCGCCCGATGATGAAAAAGCGCAGCGGGCGAATTATCAACATCACGTCGGTGGTGGGGCTGGCCGGGCAGGCCGGTCAAACTAATTACGCCGCCTCCAAAGCGGGGATTATCGGTTTTACCAAATCTCTGGCTAAAGAGGTCGGTTCGCGCAATATTACGGTCAATGCGGTCGCGCCGGGGTTTGTTCCTACGGCTTTGACTGAAGTATTACCAGAAGCGATGATGCAATCCGTGATTGCCAATACGCCCCTCGGCCGGTTGGGCACGGTTGAAGAGATAGCACATGCTGTCCTGTTTCTGGCTTCTGATGAGGCTGCTTTTATCACCGGCCAGGTCTTGACGGTGGATGGTGGCCTGGTGATACAGTAAAATTTTAGATTTTAGATTTGGGATTTTGAGACGTCGGTCCAAAATCCCAAATCCTTTTGAACATTCACATTTCAGCGAATATCCAGACAGCCGGTTCACCTCACATAGGAAGGGAGCAACCTATGAAAGTTCGACGACGCGCTCGTGCGGTAGTTTTGCAGGTCCTTTACGAGCTTGACTTTACCGATCATGAGGCTAAAGCCGCCCTTGAAGGTAGGTTTGAAGACCGCCCTTTGCCCGATGCGGCCGAATCTTTTGCCCGTTCATTGGCCCTGGGGGTGCAAACCTATCGCACTTATCTGGATAGTGTTGTCGGTGATTTGGCTCCAGAATGGCCGATAGATCAAATTGCGGCCGTAGATCGGAATGTGCTGCGGATTGCCATTTACGAACTGCTCTTTGAGCCGGAAATTCCCCCCAAAGTGGCAATCAACGAGGCCGTTGAACTGGCTAAAATGTTTGGCAGTGAAAGTTCGCCCCGTTTTGTGAATGGCGTGCTGGGCAGCCTGGTCTCACGAGATCGGGTGAAACTGCGCCAAATGTTGAATATGCCGGTTTAGCCTTGGCTTTGTGGAACTTTAATCGTTTTAAGCGATCCATTGGTGAGGTTGGCTGATTATTTAAGGAAGGTTGGACGGCTGGAAGATTGGATAGCGCACCTTCCAGCTTTCCAACCTTTCGGATTTTTTATGTAATGGATATTTTAGGGATTGGTTTTCCTGAGCTGCTGTTTATTTTTATCATTGCCCTTATGGTCTTTGGACCGCGCCGCCTGCCGGAGATTGCCGGCAAAGCCGGGCGCTTTGTGCGAGACCTGCGCAATATGTCGCAGGGATTTTTGGCCGAGTGGCAGCGCGAAATTACGGTAGCCGCCCGGCTGGAAGAACTGGAAGAAGTTCGAAAAGAACTGGCCGAAACCAAACAAGTCCTCCAACAATCCAAATCCGAAGTTTCCTCCAGCGCAGCCCAAATCGGCCAGACGGTTAACTCGGTGGCCCGCGCCACGGCTAACCCTGCTTCTACCCCTAAAACTGCTGAAACAAATACCATCGCTCCGCCAACGGCTTCTCCCGAACCTGCGGCAGCAGCCCCGCCAAAGGCCGAGTCTCCTGCAGCCCTGGCTGATGAGCCAACCGCCCCGGTTGAAACTCCGGCTGAACCCGTCGAAGCCGAAAAGAATGGTACTGGCTCCAAATCCGTTCCTGCTCCGGTGACCCCGACTGAGGGCGCGGAATGAGCCGGATAACTTCTTCCTCAGTTGACCAATCGGTTGAGCAACTGTCCGGGCAGATGACCCTGCTGGAGCATCTGGAGGAACTGCGTGATCGCCTGGTCAAAGCGGCCATTGCTGTTTTTGTCTGTACGTTGTTGTCCGCCGCTTTCACCACCCAAATTCTGGAACTGCTGATTGCGCCCTACGGCCAAAAGTTGCAGGTGCTGGGGCCGACGGAAGGCATTACCATTTATTTTCGGGTGGCGCTGACCTCTGGCCTTGTTTTGGCTATGCCCTTCCTGGTGTACCAGTTTTTTATGTTTATTTTGCCCGGCCTCGAACCCAATGAAAAGCGCTACGTGCTGTGGGGCGTGCCCTTTGCTACCATCCTTTTTTTGATCGGCGTCTGGTTTGCCTGGCAAATTTTAACTCCCACCGCAGTGGCCTTTCTGAGTACCTGGCAGCCGGAAATTTTTATCCAGCAGTGGCAGTCACGTGAGTATATTCCTTTTGTCACCTCACTGGTTTTCTGGGTCGGCCTCAGTTTTGAAACACCGTTAATTCTTTTTATCATGACCAAGCTTGGCCTGGTGACGCCTCAATTTTTGATCAAACAATGGCGGTTTGCCATCGTCATCATCGCTATTGCCGCCGCGATGATTACCCCCACCGTAGACCCTTTCAACATGGCCCTGGTCATGTTCCCCCTCATAATCCTATATGGTCTCAGCATTCTGCTCTCTTACCTGGCTTGACAGGCCAATTTTTAGAATTAATAGTTCACCATTCACAATTCACTATTCACCATTAACGAGGTCCTTCAATGTCGAAGCAACGTATCATTATTATGGGCGCGGCCGGGCGCGATTTTCACAATTTTAATGTCTACTTCCGTCAGAACCCGGATTACGAAGTGGTCGCCTTTACCGCCACCCAAATCCCCAATATCGAGGGACGGGTCTACCCGGCTGAATTGGCCGGCCCCTTGTATCCGTCCGGTATTCCCATTCACCCCGAAGGCGAGCTGGTTGGCCTGATCCAATCCTTGCAGGCCGATCAGGTGGTCTTTGCTTACTCCGATGTGCCGCACGAGTATGTCATGCACAAAGCGTCGGAGGTGTTAGCCGCCGGGGCCGATTACCGGCTGATGGGACCGCGCCACACCATCCTTAAAAGCAGCAAGCCGGTGGTCTCGATTGGCGCGGTGCGGACCGGCAGCGGTAAAAGTCAGACCACCCGCCGGGTCTGCGAGATTTTGCAGGGCTTGGGTAAAAAAGTGGTCGCTGTGCGCCACCCGATGCCCTACGGCAATCTGGTGGTGCAGGCGGTGCAGCGCTTTGCTAATCACGCCGATCTGGATGAACACGAGTGTACCATCGAGGAGCGCGAGGAATACGAGCCGCACCTCGACCGGGGCACAATTGTTTATGCCGGGGTGGATTACGAGGCTATCCTCCGTCGCGCTGAAACCGAAGCCGATGTGGTGGTCTGGGATGGCGGCAATAACGATTTGCCGTTTTACCAGCCGGATTTACACATCGTGGTGGTTGACCCGCACCGGCCCGGCCATGAACTGGCTTACCACCCCGGCGAGGCCAACCTGCGTCTGGCCGATGTGGTGGTTATCAACAAAATTGACACCGCCGATGCTGCCGCTATTGCCCAGGTGCGCCACAACATTCAAGCCGTCGCACCCCAGGCCGTAGTCGTTGATGCTGCTTCGCCTATTACCGTAGACGACCCGGCGACGATTCGCGGGCGACGGGTTCTGGTGGTTGAAGATGGTCCGACGCTGACGCATGGCGAGATGGCTTATGGGGCCGGCGTGGTCGCCGCCCATCGTTTTGGCGCGGCCGCCATCATTGATCCACGCCCCTATGCCGTTGGCTCTATCCTGGCAACTTATGAAAAATACCCGACCACAGGCGCACTCCTGCCGGCTATGGGCTACGGGGACGCCCAGATGAAGGAGCTGGAGCAAACCATCAATGCCACCCCGTGCGATATGGTTATCATCGGCACGCCGATAGACCTGGGCCGGCTGCTCCAGATTAAGCATCCTCACCAGCGCGTGCGTTACAATCTGCAAGAAATTGGCCGGCCAACCCTGACCGAAATCTTGCTGGAAAAACTGGGGTAACATCTACAGCGTTATGAGTCAAAAAACATTTGTTTTGCCCATTTATCACCTTGTGCCAGCCGAGTATTATCAGTGCCAGCCTCTTGACCAGCCTTACCAAACCCCCACATTGGCCGAGGAAGGCTTTATCCACTGCACCGCCGGGGCAGAAAAATTGGTTGAAATTGCCAATATTTACTTTGCCGATCTCCGGGACGAATTGTTTGCCCTGGAAATTGACCCGGCCCGGCTGACGGCCCCGCTGCGTTTTGAGCCGCCTATTGCTCCCGCTCATACTGCCGCCTCGCCCACTCAACGGGCCGCCGCCGAGCGAGATACGCTTTTTCCCCATATTTACGGCCCGCTTAACCGCCAGGCTATCGTCAATTGCATTGCCTTGCAGCGTGACCCGGCAGGCCGGTGGCAAATGCCGGAATGACCGCGAAAATGTCATTGCGAGGCCAGAGGCCGAAGCAATCCCCCTCTCCAGGGCTGGAGACTGCTTCGCCTGCGGCTCGCAGTGACATGCCCCAAGTTATTTCCGAAGGAGAACCCAACCGATGCATTATCCCTCAACTATGACCGCAGTGCGCTTACACGGCCCGGCTGATTTACGGGTGGAACAGGTCGAACATCCGGGGCCGCCGGGGCCGGGGGAGGCGCTGTTGCGGGTGACAGCGGTAGGTATCTGCGGCAGCGACCTGCACAGTTATAAAGATGCCCGCATCGGTAACAGCGTTATCCAAAGCCCTTTGATTTTGGGACACGAATTCGCCGGGGTGGTCGAGGCGGTGGGGCCGGGGTCGGACAACCTGGACGGCAATTTTCAACCCCTGGTCGTAGGCACGCGGGTGGCGGTTGACCCAGCCCAACCCTGTTGGCGCTGCGAGATGTGCGAGCAAGGACACCCCAACCTGTGCTACCACTTGCACTTTTGCGGCGCCTATCCCGATCACGGCAGCCTGTGCCAATGGCTGCATATGCCGGTCCACAGTTGCTTTCCTGTGCCCGACACGTTGGACGACGCGGGGGCAGCTCTGCTGGAACCATTGGGGGTCGCCATCCACGCCATTGACCTGGCCAAAATTCGGGTAGCCGACAGTGTAGCGATTTTGGGGGCCGGTGCAGTGGGCCTGTTCATTCTGCAATTAGCTCGACTGTCTGGGGCGCAGCCGATCTTTGTCAGCGATAAATTCCCCTGGCGTTTGGAAGTGGCTCAGCGGTTGGGGGCCGTTCCTATCAATTGTGATGAGCAAGACTCGGCGCAGGCCGTGATGGAAGCTACGAGTGGCCACGGCGTGGACGTAGCTATCGAAGCAGCCTGGGCTGACCACTCGGTGCAGCAAGCGGCTGAGATGGCCCGCCTGGGAGGTCGAATGGTGATCGTCGGCATTTCGAAGAGTGACGAGATAACGTTGAAACATTCAACGGTGCGGCGCAAAGGCCTGACCATTCGCCTGGCCCGGCGTATGAAACATACTTACCCGCGCGCCATTCGCCTGGCTCAGAGCGGCGTGGTGGCGTTGTCAAGCCTGATTAGCCACCGTTTCCCCCTGGAACAAACGCCTGAAGCATTTGCGATGAATACAGCTTATCAGGATCGGGTAGTCAAGGTGATCATTGACCTTTAGCGGACGCGGCAGAGACATTAATCAAACTCTAATCAAACGTTAACAAATTTCTAACAAATGCTTGCTATGATATAAGCAGATAGTACGGCAGGGAGAACACCACCGACAATGAGTTGGGTTGTGCTGAGGGTTCAAATTGAGAACCCGCCGCCCACAAAATTTATAATAATAACCCCTATGCCTACTGCAAGCGCCCGGCAATTTTGCCGGGCGCTTTCCTTTTTATTTCGGTTATTTCTTCGGCTCAACCCCGCCCTGTTCGCTAAAGCCAAAACTGGCTACCTGGATGGGATGGTAATCAGAGCCAAGACTTTCGGCGCGCAGGGTGTGCGGGCCAGGCGCAAAACCGGAAATCTGGATATAGCCGCCGTGGCGGCCATGCTTCGACCAGATGGCGGCAGTATCACCTCGCCACACTTCGACCCCATCGAACAGCACCCGCGCCCAGCCCTGATAAGGGTCGCCCATAAACTGAACTCCCATCGCCGTAAAGGGCCGCTCTGTCGAAACCTCGATCCAATCGCCGCTCCACCAGATGACCCGGTTTAACCCAAAGGGAATACTTTCCGAGTGGTAGGTCAAATCTATATTTTCCCGCTCCGCCCGGAGGGGGCTGTTGGCAAAAACCAAAACATCCGGCGGTGTTGCAAAAAACCGGCTGTCTCCCCCGTGAACAGTAACGGTGACCGGCAAAGCCGCCGGGGCGGGAGCCGCCGGTATAGCCGCCCCATCCGCGCAGCCCGGCGACGCTGTAACACCGGTAGTGGGACCGGGGGGCAGGCAGGCGGACCAGGTTTGCTGGGTCAGCGTCCGCGCCCGCAGGCCAAAGGCGCAGGCGTCACTAATGGTTTCCAGCTTCAGTTGTCCGTCAGCCAGAGTCCAGCTATATTCGCCGACCTCGGCACAGTAGGGATCATTGAACAGGGTCAGCCGGTCGCCCGACACGGTGAAGGAAGCCAGACTACTCCAGTGAGTAACGTCATAATAAATTCGCATGACGCCCTGCTCAAATTGCAGTTTCCAGATGCCCCCGGCGGGCCGATAATCGGCGCAGCGCCGGCAGATCCACCACTGCGGCCAGGCCGGGTCAATTTTGGCAAAAAAGCCATCAAAGGGGCCGGCGGCCGGTTCCGGGAGGGGCGCAGTGTAAGGCAGCGGGGTTCGGGCCAGGACATCTTGCCAGGAATTAGCCAGGGTAGCGGTGATCGAAAATGTCTGCGGGCTGGGTGTCTGAAGGGGTGGGGCAGCGGCCTGGGCCGCAGGCGCTAAACCGAGCAGTCCCCCCAGAAAAATAAAGCCCAGGCTGGCAAAAAGGGCGAGGACAAGCGTGGCGCGACGCATCTTTGCTTTCATGATTCAATTGACCCCCTGCTTGTGCTGTTTATTATTACCTGCTATAATTTATTTTGATGGTAATAAAATAGCATGGCTGATGATGTGTGTCAAGTTTGGGTGAGATATGGCCCGTAAACGAAGAAATGCGGCGAATCTGGAACTGATTGGCGGCCAGTTATGCCTGGATTTTGCCAATACCTTTACCCGCACCGAGACCCTGAATCACGAATATCTCCACAGTTACGCCGACCTGATAGATTGGAGCCAACATGTCCGACTGCTCAGTGTAGCCGAAGCCGAGCATCTGCGCCAGCAAGCGGTACAGTCTCCGGCAGAGGCCGCCGCGACGTTTAACCGAGCGTTGGCGCTGCGAGAAACGATCTATCGTCTCTTTGCTGCGGCGGCTCAGCAGCAGCCCCCGGCAGCGGAGGAAGTTACGGCCTTGAATGGGCTGTTGGCGCAAGCGCCGGGATATGTTCAGATTGGGGTGACAGATACCGGATTTGTGCGGCAGTTGATCCAGAACACCACGGCGTTAGACGCTATGCTCTGGCCGATTGTATGGTCGGCGGCGGAACTGCTGACCTCACCCGAACTGCGCCAGGTGCGGCAATGCGCTCGCCGTGAAGGCTGCGACTGGCTGTTTGTGGATACCAGCAAAAATAGCAGCCGCCGCTGGTGCAGCATGAATCTGTGTGGCAGCCGGGCTAAAGCCCACCGCTATTACCAGCGCAAACGCCGGAGTTAAAACGGAAGTAACTACTCAGCCTTCATGTCATCCTTCGACAGGCTCAGGACAGGTTTCGAGGCTGAAAGCCGAGAAATCTTTGAGGTTGTTGCCTGCAAACCACGGATTAGAAGATTTCTCCCTTCGGTCGAAATGACATGCCTGAGCAGTTACAAATGGAAAACGTTTAGCGCAGGATGAACCCATCTCGCAGAGGATCGGCGGGGTCAATCAAAAACTCGTGGCGGCCGGTGATGTGGGCCGTGCCCTCGACTTCGGGAATAATAGCCGGGTAAGGACCAAAAGTAGTGGTTTCAATGACCCGCCCGGTGAAGCGGCTGCCAATAATGCTCTCGATGGTGATGGGTTGGTTCAGGCCAATTTCGCCGCGGGCGTAATGCAAGGCCAGCCGCCCGCTGACGCCTGTGCCGGTCGGGCTGCGATCCACCTCGCCCTCGGCAAAAATGCAGACATTGCGGCTGTGCCCACCCGCCAGCGCCGGCCCAACAAAGATAGTCCCGTACAAAAAGCTCAAATCCGCCTCGAATGGGTGGGGGATAGGCCGAGCAGCCATAATCGCCCGTTTGATGGCCATCCCCTTTTCGATCAGTGAACGATAATCCGCCGGGGTGCAGTTCAACCCTAAGGCTTCGGCCTGAACATAGGCGTAAAAAGCGCCGCCAAAGGCCAGGTCATAGCGCACCCGGCCCAGCCCCGGCACATCAACGGTTTCAGCCAGGGCCAGGACAAAAGAAGGGACATTTTGAAAGCGAACCCGCTGCACCCGCCCCCCGGCGACGATGGCATGGGCTGTCACCAATCCGGCGGGAGTATCAATTTTGAGGATGGTTTCCGGCTCGACCGCCGGCAGCAGGCCGGTTTCCAGGGCGACGGTGGCGATGCCGATAATGCCGTGGCCGCACATGGTGCTGAAGCCTTCGTTGTGCATGAACAGAATGCCCAGGTCCGCGCCCGGCGTGACCGGCGGGGTGATAAGGCAGCCGTACATGTCGGCGTGGCCGCGCGGTTCCCACATCAGGGCAGTGCGGAGATGATCCAGATGCTCCTTTGCATAACGACGTTTCTCTAAAATGGTCGCGCCCGGCAGGTCGGAGAAGCCGCCGGTAATCACCCGGAACGGCTCGCCCTCGGTGTGGGCGTCAATCGTGGTGATTTTGAGCCAGTCGGTGGGGGGAGTCCAGTTATTCATTGGAGGGTTGGAAGGCTGGAAAGTTACCATGCTTTGTTCCTATTTTGCTTGACCATTCTTCCATCCTTCCATTCTTCCATTCTTCCATTTAGCATGTCTGCCCCTCGTTGTCAAGGTAGCACGAGTCAGATTGAAAACGCTGCCAGTTAGCAACAAATGTGGCTAATTCTTTCAAATAGGTGTTGATGGCCTCCGGCCCACTGACCGTTCGATTATTCTCCCGAATGGCCGGGAGCGCGACTTTGGGGCCAAGCTCCGCCGCCATCTGCCCACCTTCGAGCACAATTACCTGGTGCGCTACCACCATTTCTTGCAGAGCAGCTTCAATCTCAGCACAGTCCGGGCAATCGGCGGGGCGATAGAGTTTGATCATGGCTTGCATACCCCGATTTGATCGTCAAAATCATTATGTTGTCAGTATACCTATCCTACCGATAAGCGTCAAAAGGCTAAATAAAAAACGCCCTCGAACTCTGGCGAGAGCGTTTTGCTGGAGCGAAGCGCCGTTGAGAACCTAAGTTTTTTCCAAGACTGCGCTTGGAAAAGAATGGCGAATGAGCGAATGGCGAATCAGAATCATCATTCGCCATTCGCAAGAAGGATTGACAATTTTTTGTCGATGTGAATGCCTAAGTGCCTAAACGTATTGGCCCCCTACGCCGTCCTTCTCGGAATTTTCATCCAGTTCCACCTTGAAGACCCGGTCAAACTGCATAATCCGCAGGACGCGCCTGAGGTAGGGGTTGGGATTGCGCAGAACAATCTGAATGTTCTGCGGTGAGAATTGTTTGTACAGCATCAGCAGCAACTGTAGCCCGCGCGAGTCGAACTCTTTGAGCGTCGAAAAGTCAATCACTAGTTCGGTTGAGGCCGCCTCGAGCATGCGCTGCAAAATAACATTATTCTCGATAGCCGGAGCCAGTTGGAATGTTTCAGGGGGAACTGCGCCATTGATTTCCAGCCACCAGCCGCTATAAGGGTTCGGGCTGCGTCTTCTTTCTAGTCGTGCTTTTATCATAACAAAACTCCTGGGTCCTGGGTCTACAAGATGGGATTTTAACACAGAGGACACAAAGAAGGCACAGAGACCGCAGAGTTTCTCAGTGAACTTTGTGTCTTCTCCGTGTGCTCTGTGTTCCATTCTCCTTCTTCCCATTAAGTGAACCCAGTGCCAACTCCTGAAAAGTGGAGATTATTTACCAGGCCGGCGCTGGGTCGGCTTCTTCCTCTTCAACCTCTTGCCATTTGAGTTTTTGGTTCATCATCTTTTCGACGGTGGTTCGAGGCACGCGCCAGCCGTGTCCGGCTTTGAAAGCCAGCAGCCGACCCTGGTTGCACCAGCGCCAAACCGTGCTCCGGCTCACTTTGAGATAAAGGGCCACTTCTTGTACGGTTAAAATTTCATCCATTGAGTTTCTCCTTTGAAAATACGACCGGGGACCGGGGACGGGAGACTGGTTACAAATAGCAATCCGGTCCTCGGTCTCCGGTCTTCGGTCATCACCAGCGAAGAATTTTCGTCGTTAGCGGGGCGCCACAGGTTCGTGAACACTCCTTCGGTAAATAGTGGAGCGCTAATTGTCAATTCTACAAAAATCCGGCATAATAAAAACGCCTAAACGAACACACTTCCACTAAAAAACTGCCACAGTTTTGCCAACATTTAGCAATTTGTAGAGACTGCTGCAAGTTTATTTTAACATAAAACCTGCACCTCGTTCAGATACAAAACCCATACAAAACCCAAACAGTTTGAACAAGAGGCCTATGGATCTGGAAGCCTTTGGCCAGAAATTACGAGAACTACGCAGGGGCAGCAGCTTGAGCCAGGAAAAGCTGGCCGAACTGCTCCCCGTAACCGCCGAACTCATTTCCATCTGGGAGCGCGCCTACCGGTATCGCGGCCGGGTTTGGCGGCCCGACCGGCTCTCGGCGGTGCGGCTGGTCGAGATATTTGCCGGCTACCTGACCCCCGGCGAAGCCCAGCACTGGCTGGCCCAGATTGACTACAGCTTGACCCGCGACGAAATGCATCGCATCTTTCCCCATTACACTCCCCCGCCCGATGTTGAACGAAGCCGCTTCAATCCCCTCACCTTGCTGCCGGAGCAGTTTTTGTTTGGGGTCAGCCAGACTCAGGCCCAGGCCCGCCGGGCGTTGGAGCAGCCGGAAGCCCCCTGGCTGATTGCGCTCGACGGCATCGGCGGCATTGGTAAAACTTCATTGGCCGGGGCGCTGGTGCGCGAGCTGGCCGCTGCCAACCGCTTTTTCGACATAGCCTGGGTCAGCGCCAAACAGGAGGAGTTTTCACCCGGCGTTGACATCGAAGCAACCCACCGGCCCGCCCTCGACCCCGCCACCCTGACCAATGCTCTGTTGGAACAGTTGGGTGATCTCTTCCTGCTCAACCTCTCCCTGACCGAAAGGCAGGCCGGCCTGGCCGCGCTGCTCAAAAAGCAGCCCTACCTGGTGGTCATTGACAACTTAGAAACCGTAGCCGACTACCAGAGCTTGATCCCCTTGCTGCGCCGCTGCGCCAACCCGACCAAGTTTTTGCTGACCAGCCGGCATGCCCTGCACGCCTACGATGATGTTTTTTGCCTCAGTTTGCCCGAACTGGGCCGGGCCGACGTGCTGGCCTTGCTGGCTTATGAAGCCCAGGTGCGCGGCTTGACCGCTCTGGCCGAAGCCACCCCCGCCCAACTGGACAGCATTTACGAGGTTGTCGGTGGCAACCCGCTGGCCCTCAAGCTGGTGGTTGGGCAAATCCGGGCGCTGCCGTTGGCCCAGGTGCTCGACAACCTGCGCCAGGCGCAGGGCAAAAAGGTGGACGACCTATACACCTATATCTATTGGCAGGCCTGGAACGCCCTGGACGAAGCCGGCCGCCAAACCTTGCTGGTCATGCCCCTGGCCCAAAACGGGACACTGGCCCAACTGACCGCCTTGAGCGACTTGGACCCAATCGAACTGACCCAGGCATTGGAACGCCTGGCCGCCCTCTCCCTGCTCGAAGTCAGCGCCAATCTGGAACAGCCCCGCTATCGCATCCACCGCCTGACCGAAACCTTTTTGCTCAACGAGGTCATCAAATGGCAGTAACCGATACCCCCGACTCACCCGCCATCCCCCACGCCGGGCGCTCCGCGCTCGGCAGCCCAATCTCCAATCTCCAACCCCCATCCCCCACCTACGCCGACCTCTTCTGCCGCCGGATTTTGCAGAATGTCAGCTATTGGCGCGATTTTGTGACGACTCACAACGAGGATATGGCCGCGCTAGACAATGAGCGTGATGGGATTTTAAAGGCCCTGAGCTACGCCTTGGACGTGGCCGACGCCTGGCCGCCCGCCTACGAGGTGATGACCCACTTCTCGCCTCACCTGGAGCGGCGCGGCGCCTGGGAAGGCTGGAACCCGCTGTTGGAGCAGGCCATCCGCCGGGCCGAAGCCAGCGGCGACCTGGCCGCGGCGGTCAACCTGTCCACCTTATTAGCCCGGCTATGCCAGCGCCAGAGCCGCCCCGCCGAGACCATCCGCCACTACCGCCGGGTGATCAGCCTGGCCCGCCGGCTCAACGATGCCTTCAGCCTGGGCCGGGCCTGCACCAACCTGGGCTACCTCTACATCGAGCAGGGTCACTGGTGGCGGGCCGAAATCCTGTGTTGCTGCGCCCTGGCCATCTTCGAGCGCCTCAACAGCGATCACGGCCGCGCTCATACCGAAAATCACCTGGGTATTTTGTATACCCGGCAAGGGTTATGGGAGCAGGCGCGGCAGCATCTCGATCAGGCTTGTGCATTATGGCAAGTAATGGGAGATGCACACGGTCTCATGCGGGGCTTTATAAACCAAAGTATGCTCTATTTAGAGATGGAGTATCCTAACCCCGATGAAGCGTTGATCTTTTTGGATAAAGCTTTGCGGCAGGCCGAGTTAACCGGCGAGGAAGAGGAAATTGGCGGAATTTATCATAATCTGGGCTTAGCTTACTGGCTGAAAGGTAATCTGGCGCAGGGGGAGAAATATTCGCGGCAGGCAGAAGTTATTTTTCGGCGCTTCTCCAATCAGTCAGAATTAGCTCAATTATTTGGGGATTTGGGCCAAATACTGATCGATCAATGTAAGTGGCAGGAGGCCAACTCCTACCTGAATATCTCATTAGAGATGTATCGTACTCAGGGAAATAGATTTGGTGAAATCAAGGTTCAACTCTATCGGGCAAAGTATCATCTGTCCAGGGGAAAGAAACGACGCGCAGCCCTCCAACTCAATGAACTGGAGTCTCTCATTCAAAATCACAGCGAAGCGAAGCAGCGCCGCCTTTTACAAATGCTGCTGGCGAAGTATCGGCGCAGCTTGACGGGGGACTCAACAAAAGCCACCGAGGCTATAGCAACCTCGGTGGTTGAGTGAACTAACCTACCGTTAACAGCCGCCGCCGGAGCTTTGAGCATTACAGGCGTGGGCCGGCGCAGTCACAGCCAAGCCGAGCGAGTCGGCGGCAAAGCCAGGCCGATCACCACAGCCACGATTCATTTCTTCAATATCCCGCATGAACCTCCTTTCTTGAAAGATCAGGTGGGCCAGAGAAATGAACGAAGCAGCGGGGCAGTCCCTATAGGTAGCAGGGTCACATAAATTCCCTATCTACTGTTTACCGTCTACTGAGCCATCTTTGGCCCAGCTTTAACAATGAGAGCTTAAGTTTAATCTGAAAGGGGAATTTGGCAAATGCGCCGGGGACAGGTTAAGTTAATCGCAACCTAACCTTTTAGGAGAACATTCGGAAACCCCAGCGGCAATCTTGCCCCCGACGCTCGTCCGGCGATGAAGTCGCCGGACTATACGACAGCGCCCGATCAATCAGACTTATTTTGGGGCGGCAAGTCTGCTTCAACGGACGCTGTATGATAGCTGGGGCGATTTATCCCCCGACGGTGGCCGCCTCAAGTCAAGCGCCTGTTGTCTCGGCGGTCAACGGCCTGCCCCCGGAGGAGACCCGGCAGGTCCATCAAACCCGCCGGGTCTGCCCCAAAAAACCGGGCAGTGCTGGCTTAGCAGCCGCCGCCGCTGCTGCTGGCATTACAGGCGTGGGCCGGCGCGGTCATATCCAGGCCGAGCGCGTCGGCGGCAACGCCGGAGACGCCGGCTACCGCCAGGAGCAAGGCCAGGCCGGTCACGATAGCCACGATTCGTTTCTTTAACATCCCGCATGAACCTCCTTTCTGCAAAGATAGGAGGGCCATTGAGATGAGGGTACCCCCGGTCGAGCGGCGCTGGGGAGGGCCGTTCAACCTGCTCGCGAGCGATCTCTGGCCCGGTCCAGATACCTCAGGCCAAAGTATCTTTTACTGCGCTCAGGGTATCACAGAACCGCGCCGGAGTCCTTTGTGGAGTCTGAGGCAATTCTTAGGCGCGACTGAAGGGAGAGGATGGAGGATGGAAGATAGAGGATGGAGGATGGCTTTAGTGGTTATTCGGTTTACCTGCATCTGTTAGCGAAAAGGAGTCGGCACGAGCCTGACGGTACACCCGTGAGAATAAAAATGGAGCGCAAAGCTTGCCTTGCGACCTGGCAAGGCAAGCTCTGCGCTCCAGTAGTCTCAGTGGATCCAAATTTGAGGAGCCAGCACGCCCACGTGCGGCGGTGTTCGGCACGTGGGCGTGCCTCACTCCTCGAAAATTGGATCTACTGAGTCTGTTTTGAGAGGATCGAAGCATGTCAGATTTCCAACCTTCCAACCTTCCAACCTTCCAACCTTCCACTCCTCCTCTGCGTGCCTGGTCCAATTACCCGGCTGATTATCGGGCCAAAGAACTGCGTCTGCTGGCCGGGTGGATTTCGGCGGGGGAGAGTGGGGCGGTGGTGGGGCTGTCCGGGGTGGGGCGGGCCAATTTGCTGGGCTTTTTGTGCCACCGGCCCGAAGTGGTGGCCGGGTACCTGCGACCGGGGGCTGGCCCTATTGCCCTGATTCCGCTCGACCTGAACAATTTGCCGGCCACGGACCTCTCGACGCTGTACCGGGTGATAATCCGCGCCTTTTACCGGGTGCGGGCCGGCTTCGAGCCGGGGCTGGCTGAGGAAATTGCCGTTATTTACCGCCACAGCCAGGCTGAAACCGACCCCTTCTTGGCCCAAAGCGCCTTACAGGAGCTGCTGCTGCTGTTCCAGGCGCGGCAAACCCGCGTGGTGCTGGTTCTCAATCGTTTTGACGACTTTTGCCAGGCGGCGACCCCGGCGATGGTTAATACTTTACGGGGGTTGCGGGATGATTTCAAGGACACGCTATGCTACCTGGCCGGGATGACCCGCGAAGCTGTTTACCTGCCCGAACCGGAGCGGCTGGGCGATATGTACGAACTGCTGGATCATCATGTCTGTTGGGTGGGGGCCATGCAGCCGCAGGATGCCCATTACCTGGTCCGCACCGTCGTCCACGCTGCCCCCACGCCGCCGGAGGAAGAGGAGGTGGCCGCGCTGCTGGCCCTGAGCGGCAATTATCCGGCCTTGCTGCGGGCCGCCTGTCACTGGTGGCTGGCCGCCGAAAAGCCCCCGCGCGCCGAATGGGCCTCGACGCTGCTGGTCGAGCGGCAGGTACAGCACCGCCTGGAGCGATTGTGGCAGGGCTTGACTCAGGAGGAGCAGTTTGTGCTGTCGGAGTTGCAAAAATTAGAAACGGCGCGGCTGAGCGGTGGAGATAAAAAATGGCCGGAGTTTGTCCGGGCTTACCAGCCTATCTTGCGGCAGCTTGCCGGCAAAGGCGTCTGTCAGCATATGGATAACGGCTGGCGGTTGGCCGGGGCGCTGCTGTCGGCCTTTGTAGCCAGAGTCGAAGGGCGCGGACGGGGGCGCATCTGGCAGGACGAACGAACCGGGGAATTGTACCAGGGCCAGACTTTGTTGGCCGATTTGACCGGCCTGGAGCGGGCCGTGCTGACCTTTTTGCTCAAGCAGCCGCGCCTCAGCCACACCAAAACCGATTTGATTTTCAACGCCTGGCCCGATGAACTGCGCCAGCACGGGGTCAGCGATAACAGTTTGTACCAACTGATTTCCAGCCTGCGCCGGCAGATCGAGCCGAACCCCAGCCGCCCGGCCTATCTGGTCACCTGGCGCGGCAAACCCGAAGGCGGCTACCAGTTCTTCCCCGAAGGCCGGCCGCACTAAAACCCCCGCTTTCGCTGCAACCAACCTTTGCTTTCTGGCTGCTTTATGTTTAAAATCCAATTAGTAAATTCGTAACTACTCACCTCTCATGTCATTTCGAGGCTGAAAGCCGAGAAATCTTCGAGACCGTCGTCTGCAAACCACGGATTAGAGGATTTCTCGCTTCTAACGTCGCTCGAAACCTGTCCTGAGCTTGTCGAATGGATGACATGGCTGATTAGCCGGAGAAATGCATGTCCTACCACAAAAACGCCCACTGTTCCTACTGCGGCCATCCATTTGAGGCCGGACAAGCCTGGCCGCGCACCTGCGCCAACTGCGGCCAGACCTCCTTTCTCAACCCTGAGCCGGTGGCGGTGGTGCTGCTGCCGGTAGACGACGGTTTGCTGGTGGTCCGGCGCGGAATTAGGCCCCAGCGGGGACAGTTGGCCTTGCCCGGCGGGTTTATCAATTTTGGCGAAACCTGGCAGGAAGCCGGGGCGCGGGAACTGTTTGAGGAAACGGGGGTGGTGATTGCGCCTGAGGCCATTGATGATTTTTGTGTGTTGAGCGGGCGCGAGGGTTACATTCTTGTCTTCGGGCTAGGGCCGGCGTTCACGGCGGCTGATTTGCCGCGTTTTGAATCTAATGAGGAAGCCACCGAGCGGCTGGTTATTACCGCGCCAACAGAATTAGCCTTTCCTACCCACACCGAGGCCGCCGCCCGATTTTTTCAGCGCGAACGGAAATAGAGATGAAAAAAGACTCACAGAAAAAAGCTCAACCCGATGAGAAACGGTTTTTTAATTGGCTGCGGCAGGGAACAGAAGCCCTGCACCGGGGTGATATTGCCAAAGCGACCCGTTTTTTGGAGCGGGCGCATCAAATGGAGCCGGACAATCAGGATGCGGCCCTGAATTTGGGGGGCGCCTATATTTTAGCCAAGAAATTTGCCCAGGCCGTAGCAGTACTGGAACCGCTGAGCGAGCAGGTTCCGCACAACCCCATGGTCTGGACCAATCTGGGGGCGGCTTACCTGGGCAACCCTATTTTGGCCAAAGAGGCAGAGCAGCTTCGGGCTATCGCTGCCTTTGAGCGGGCCATCGAGCTGAACCCGATTGCGCCCAATGTGGCTTATAATTTGGGGCTGGTTCATCTGGATCGCCGGGAAAATGAGCGGGCGCTCCACTGGTTTCAGCGGGCAATTCAGGCCAACCCCAACGACCGGGATGCCCGCCGGTTTGTCGAGCAGTTGACTGAGGGGGGAGTGTAACCTACTCCTTTTTTTCACCAGAAAATTCCGGGTACAACTTAAGCTTACACTCGGGACAAATCCCATGCGTAAAGGCCACTTCGGCATGAGCGGCGATGTAACTTTCGACTTGATGCCAAAAACCCTGGTCGTCTCGAATCTTTTTGCAGTTGGCGCAAATAGGGATTAATCCTTTCAATACTCTAATTTCCTTCAAGGCTTTTTCCAGAGCTTCTTTGTCTTTGAGCGTTTCGTGATAGAGTTGTTCGTTAAGGTCTCGTTCGCGTTGATGTTCCGAGGTTACCAGATGCACCAAGGCGCCGGTGATGCCTAGACATACCACTAAAGTTATGCCCACATCCAGGAATCTTTGGGAGTTATCAAAGTAAGGCCAGATCGTATCAGGCTTGAAATGTTCGGTAATCAATAACACAATGACGATGAGCAAGGTACTGCTCAAAAACAAGAAATTTTGAGGTTTTTTAAAGAGGATAGTGCCTGATACAAACAGATTAAAAAAGATAAAACTGGTCGGCCCCAGCGATCCACCCGTCGCAAACCAACTGGCGGCGATCAAGCCCAGAAAGAAAGTAAAGATGGGGATGATTAAGGGTTTATATTTTCTGCTCTTAAGCGACCAGGTGTAAAAGAAGGCCCCTACAAAGATTGCTATTATAGAGAGGAGGCTGTGGATGAGCGGCAGCTCTAAAACAAGGTTTTGCAGGAAGGTGATCAACCCGGTCAGGCCGGCGAGCAGGGCGACAGCATTAAAAACTCTGTTTTCCAGGGTGGTGACTTTCGGTTTGCCCAACAGGAGAGAGGCGAAAGTTTGATCAATTTTTAGGGGTAGCTTCATTGCTATAGTTCTCCAGAAAAGTTTTTGTCACTGAAACAGGTAGCAAGTAGCAGGGTAGCAGGTAACAAACTGCTACTTTGCTACTCCCACCCCTTCGGGTGCGCCGAAGGGCGTGCTATCGTGATTGTTGGGAAAGAATTTTTCTGGACACCTATATCAATTTTAGTTCAGAAAAAATCGGCAAAGTAGGAGTGCGCGGCTAGATCCACCAGTTTTTGGGTCATGACCAGCGGTTCACCGCGATAGTTGGCAAAAATAATCATCTGCTTGAGCAAATCACGGGGATGGCAGGCGCGCATGGGCCGCCCCATGTGGAGGTAATATTCCTGAAGCAGATAATCATAGGCGGCCTGGTCAAACTTGAAACCGCGGGCGGCGCAGGTATCCATCAAAATCGCTCGGAACTGTTCTTCGGTAGGGTCGCCGATGCCCAGCTTGTGGCTGATGCGGCGCAGAAAAGCTTCGTCTACCAGGGCGGCCGGGTCAAGGTTGGTGGAGAAGACAATCAGGGTTTCAAAGGGGATGGCAAATTTTTTGCCGGTGTGGAAGGTTAAAAAATCCAGCCGTTCCTCCAGCGGCACAATCCAGCGGTTGAGCAATTCGCCGGGGGCCATTTGCTGCCGGCCAAAGTCGTCAATCACCAGCAGCCCATTGTTGGCTTTTAACTGAAAAGGCGCTTCATAAAAACGGCTCGACTCGCTCCAGGCCAGCTCCAGGTCCGACAGGGTCAATTCGCCGCCGGTGATGACTACCGGCGGAAAACAGCGAATCCAGCGTTTGTCCAACCGGTTGGCTTCGGCCAGTTGCGCATCCTCGGCGACGACAGGCCGGTGAGTGGCCAGATCGAACACTTTGATAATCTGGCCGTCCTCATAGATGGCGTGGGGCACCATCACATTGCCAGGCAGCAGGCGCAGCCCGATGGCTTTGGCAATACTGGTTTTGCCGTTGCCGGGAGGGCCGTAAATAAAGAGCGACTCGTAGGAATTTACCGCCGGGCCGATGCGCTCTACAATATTATCAGATAGAATCAATCCGCGCAGGGCCTGTCGCACATCGGCGTCTTTCACCACCGGCCGGATTTTTGATTGAGCTTTGACTACCTCAATATAATGTTCCAGCGTTACCGGGCACGGTCCGACGTAACGGTTACGCTCCAAAAGTTCGCGGGCGCGTTCACTGCCCTTATCGGTGATGGTATATTGGTAGGAAACCGGGTTGAGGCTGCTCCCGCCGGCCACTTCGATTAGGTGCTGGGCTTTGAGCCCCCGCAGAATCGGCTCGACAATGCCGCTAAAATGCAAACGCAGGGCCAAAGCGACCTGCCCACCCTGCATCAGCCCGCCAAAATAGAGGATTTTCAGGGTCAAATCGGCCAGCAGGGTCGGTGGGATGCGGGTGGCTTCGATGGTGCGGGGTTCTTCAATGAGTGGGAGCAGACTACTGTCCAGTCCTTCCAGCATACTTTGTTCGCTCGTCGGGGGCACAACATCGCGCCGAAGCTCGGCGGTGCCGGTGAGCGTTCTTAATTTAGGGGCGCGTGACTCTGTCATACTCAAACCTCCTTTAACTTACCCCAATACACGCTTATAACTATAGCACAGGATCAAAGTTAGACAAGAATTTGGCGGGGTAAAATAGGTCTGAAGGCCACAAAAAATTGAGGCCACTGAATTGGCTCAGTGACCTCAATACGTCTTGCGTCTTGCGTGAAAGGCGGACGGAACACGTAAGACGCAAGAGAAAAAAATATTTTCAACCGTCTAGTTGAGCCATTTGAGGAGATGTTTTAAAGCACCCCTGCCAACAGAGCCAGCACGACACCCCCGGCTACAACGCTGCTCAACTGGCCGGCGGCATTGGCCCCCATGGCGTGCATCAACAGGAAGTTCTCAAAATCATACTCCTGGCCCAGCCGCTGCACAATGCGGGCCGACATGGGGAAGGCGCTGATGCCGGCGGCCCCAATTAGCGGGTTGAATTTTTTGCCGGAGAGAATATACATCAGCTTGCCAAACATCACTCCGCCGGCCGTATCCAGAACAAAGGCTAACAGGCCCACCCCCAGGATAAGCAGGGTGTCTATCTTGATAAAATTGTTCCCTTCCATCGTGCCGCCGATGCACAACCCCAAAAAGAGGGTTGCAGTGTTGGCAATTTCATTTTGGGCCGCTTTGCTGAGCCGGTCAACCGCGCCCGTCTCGCGCATGAGGTTGCCCAGCATGAGCGTCGAAATCAGCGGCGAAGCAACCGGGGCCAGCAGTGAGATGACGATGGTAACAACAATCGGGAAAAGAATGCGCACGGTCCGCGAGACTTCTCGTTGAGTGTAGGGCATACGTACCTTGCGTTCGGCATCGGTGGTAAGAAAACGCATGACCGGCGGCTGGATAATCGGTACCAGAGACATATAACTATAAGCGGTCACGGCGATAGCCCCCAACAGATGGGGCGCTAATTTGGAAGAAACGTAGATGGCAGTCGGCCCGTCAATGGCCCCGATAATGCCGATGGAGCCGGCTTCATTCATATCGAAGCCCAAGAGGAGGGCCAGAATCAGGGTCAGAAAGATGCCCAGTTGTCCGGCTGCGCCCAGGAGGGCCATTTTGGGCATTTCCAGCAGCGGGCCGAAATCGGTCATCGCCCCAATGCCAATAAAGATGAGCAGAGGGAACAGTTCCGTTTCAATCCCAAACTGGTACAGGATACCCAGAAAGCCGTGCTCGCCGGTCACGCCGGTCAGGGGTAAATTAGCCAGGAAAGAGCCAAAGCCTATGGGCAGCAGCAGCATCGGTTCATAATCTTTAGCCACAGCCAGGTAAATCAACACCCCGCCGGCAATCATCATGACCACGTTTTGCCAGGTCAAGTTGGCCGGGGCCGAGAGGAGGATACTCAGATTACTAAAGTCCATTATCTGCCTCCTATGCTCCCTCTACCTGAAAGGTAACCAATATCTGGCCGTGGCCCACGGTTTCCCCCTGGCTGACTTCAACAGTGGCTACCACCCCATCCCGTGGGGAGCGGATGGCGTTTTTCATCTTCATGGCTTCCAGGGTCATCAAAGGCTGACCATATTTGACCCGGTCGCCGGGTTGGGTCTTGATTTCGATGATATTGCCGGGCATCGGCGCTTTAAGGTGCGGCACAGATGGACCGGCTGGCGCGGTCGGGGTGGGCGCTTTGGGGGGGGCGGCTGTTTCTCGCACCACCGTATCAAGCGCCGCGGCCGGCGCGTCGCTGGGTTTGGTAATTACTTCTGCCGCTTCCACATCCACCATATAGGGTTGGCCGTTAACATTAACTGTCACCGGCGAACTGGTCAGACTGCCCAAAACCTCAACCAGATAGCCTTTGCCATTCACAGTAACTTTCACACGCCGGCTTGATAAAACATTCCCATTCATCATTCAATTTCTCCCTCGTATTGATAAGCTGCCCAGAGGAATCTGGTTCAAGCGGCCCCCCATCCACCAGGGGCTGTGTCCCTTTTCCAGGTCAACCCCCAAGTCGCTCCGGCATAATTCATAGGAATAGAGGTGAGCCAGAGCAATAGCGATGGCGGCGGCGATTTCCTCGTCGGTGGTGTCACGTTCCAAATGACTGACGGCTGACCGGGTTTGAAATTCCTCTTCTGCCTCTCCTGCATCTGGTTTGGGCGGAAAGAGATATTCCAACAACAGGATCAGCCCGATGAATAGGCCCAAGGCGGTAAAGGTGATGCCCAGGCCCATAATCATAATGGCGATGCCTTGTCCCAAGTTATTCAAAGTAATACCCTCTTTCTATTCCTTATAAGGGCATCGTGCCATGTTTTTTGGGCAGCGATGAGGCTCGTTTGTCGCGCAGCAGTTCCAGGGCGGCAATCAGGCGCGGCCGGGTTTCGGAGGGGATGAGAATATCGTCAATCGCCCCGGCTGCGGCGGCGCTATAAGGCTTGGAAAACTTATCCCGATACTCTTTGGCTAACTCCGTCCGCAGCGCCCCCGGATCAGCCGCTTCTTTGAGCTGCCGGCGATACAGAATATTGGTGGCTCCCTCTGCTCCCATCACCGCGATTTCGGTGGTGGGCCAGGCAAAGACCAGATCGGTGCGGATATATTTGCTGGCCATGACGACATAAGCCCCGCCATAAGCCTTGCGCGGGATGACCGTGATTTTTGGTACTGTTGCTTCGGAATAGGCATAGACAATTTTAGCCCCGTGCCGAATAATGCCCCCGTGCTCCTGGTGGACGCCGGGCATATAACCGGGCGAGTCGACAAAGGTAATGAGGGGGATATTGAAGGCATCACAGAAGCGGATGAAGCGGGCGATTTTGTCCGAAGCGTCAATATCAATGACTCCGGCCATAATCATGGGTTGTTGAGCTACCACCCCCACCACCTGACCGTGCAGACGGGCAAAACCGACAATGGCGTTTTGGGCAAAATATTCCTGGACCTCCAAAAAACTGTCCAGATCAAATATAGCGTTGATGACCGCCTTCATATCGTAGGCTTCGTTAGGATTAGTCGGCACAATGGTATCAAGCAGCGTCTCCATGCGCCAGGGATTATCGCTCGGCTCGATGGCCGGAGGCGGCTCCAGGCTGTTGAGCGGCAGGTAGCTGAGGAGGTTGCGGGTCAGGGCAATGGTTTGATCCTCATCGTCGCTCACAAAATGAGCCACACCGCTGACGGCGGCGTGGGCCATGGCTCCACCCAGGGTTTCCATATCAACCTCTTCCCCGGTGACTGCTTTAATAACTTCCGGCCCGGTGATAAACATCTGGCTGGTGCCTTTGGTCATAAGGATAAAATCGGTCAGGGCAGGGGAGTAGACGGCGCCCCCGGCGCACGGCCCCAGAATAACGCTGATCTGGGGTACGACGCCGCTGGCCTGGGTATTGCGCCAGAAAAGCTCCCCGTACGCGCCCAGACTGTAAACGCCTTCCTGGATACGCGCCCCACCGGAGTCATTTAGACCGATGACCGGCACGCCCGCTTCCATAGCCAAATCCATAATTTGGGCCACTTTCTGGCCGACGGCTTCTGAGAATGAGCCGCCCAGAATGGTGAAGTCTTGAGAAAAGACACAAACCCGCCGGCCATCAATTTTGCCAAAGCCGGTCACCACCGCATCGCCGGGGTGATTTTCTTTGTCAAGGCCAAAATCGGTATGGCGCTGCACCCGGTACGCGCCAATTTCCCGAAAGGTGCCTTCGTCGAGCAGGCGGGCGATGCGCTCGCGGGCGGTGAGTTTGCCCTTGTCATGCTGCGCCTTCACACGCTCCGGCCCCCCACCCTGCACAATTTTTTGGCGATACTCTTGTAATTCGGTAATGAGCGCCGCGTGGCCGTTCATAACCGCTGCGGCAGGCATTTCGGCTACCTTTCCTTGTGCTGTCATGATAAGTTCCCCCTTTTTATTGTCTCAAGAAAAAGAATTTGCCACTTTCGGCCACGCTGGCGGCGATCACCGCTTTACCCAGGTCAATCAGGATAAAGGGCGCGACGCCTCCCAGCCAGGCCTTTTCCATACTACCCAGCATCAGGCCCAGCCATCCGGCCCCGACCAGGTAGATAACCAGCATCCCGGCGATGCCTGCCAGGAAATTACCCCACCAGCTTCGGGCAGAGAACCGCTCGGCTAACCAGCCGGCCACAAAAGCAGCCGGCACAAAACCGATCAAATAGCCGGCGGTTGGGCCAAAAAAGGCCGCCGGACCGATACCTTTAGCGTCGAGGGGCAAACCGGCGGCAATCAAGCCCAGGTAGACCAGTTGAGCCCACGCGCCGTTGCGTGAGCCCAATACTAGTCCGGCCAAGACAACTGCAAGGGTTTGCAGTGTGACCGGTACGGGGGTGAATGGCAAAGGAATAGTAATCCGGGCTGTCAGCGCGGTAATAGCCGCAAAAACAACGATGACCGCGAGCTTTAGCCAAAGTGTTTTGTCCAGCTGGGAGGACAAAGTTTTGAAGTTGGTACTGTTATTCATAGTTTTTGAACCTTTCTTGGGGAGGTATTAAAAAATCTATTTCACGCTTTTGAGTTGAGCGATAGGCTCGGTGGAATTAACAGGTAGCGCATCTTCGATGGCTGTGGTTTCCCCGCCTTTGCCCTTAAAAAAGAGAACCTGTACCCCTCTAAAAACGAGCTTAAATATAACGACAACGGGATGAAACAACCACTCTACTAATTCATTAACATGGCCCATCCCCTCGGCCAGCCAATGCAATCCGGACCGGAGTATCTGTAAGGCCGGGATGCGGGCATAGGCGATACATAAGAGCAGGGTGATGAACGAAACTGCAAATTTCTCCCAGGCGGCAATATGAACCTCGAAAAATTCGGCAATTAATAACTCAACCCCAATGTTGAGCACAATAATATAAGCGGCTTGCTCCAGAATGGGTTCGCGCTGGATCATCCAGGTAAAAACGGTCGCGGCAAAGCGCATGGTGATGATGCCTAAGGCCACGCCTACCATGACGACCCATAATTGGTCAGATAAGGCTACTGCCGCCACCACGTTATCCAAACTAAAGGCCAGGTCGGCTAACTCTAAGTTTAAAACAACGGCCCAGAAGCTAACGCCCACCTTGCGGCTAAACCCTTCAACCTCGTCTACTTCATTTTCTTTCTCATTGCTGATATTTTTGGCCAGATTCTCAAAGGCCAGTTTGATCAAGTAAGCCGCCCCCAATACTTTCAGGAACGGGTTAGCAATAACCCAAGCGGCCATCACCAGCATCAACCCCCGGCCTAAATAAGCGCCCAGCAGTCCCACCTTGAGGGCCGCCGACTGCTGCATACCCAGGTAGCGGTTGGTAAAAGGTAGTAAAAATTTTAATGGGCCAGGATAAGGCACGGACTTATCGCTGGGCAGGACTGAGACCATCGCCCCTAAAACGGCGGCATTATCTATGGAGAGAATACCCTCTAAGAAAATCAACTGGATGATAATTGTAATTAACCCAATGGCATCTGTGGCGTGCGCAGGATGTTCCATGAGTTGTCTCCTTCTTTAATGGTTTGGTTAGCTGAGGTGTCCAAATTGGTCCGCAAAAGCCATTAATTCAGCGCTTTCAGTTTAGCCTGAGCTTTAGCAACTTTATCCTGTAATATAGCTATCCGGGTGTTTAAATTGATGCGCTCGGCCGCTCCGGCAGTTTCCGCTTTGATTTGCAGCATTTCTATCTGCGCTCGTAGCGCCGCAATTTGCTCGTTTGTTTTGGCTCGTTCAGCCGCCCCCACTGTTGCTAACTGAGCTTGCAATTGTTTGATTTCAGCATCCCAGGCAGCCACTTGAGTCTCAAGCTGAGTTTTAAGGGTAGCTTTTGCTGCCGCTAATTGATCTTGCAGAACCCGGATCCGCTCTTCTACGGCTGCTTTATCAATAACGCCGGGAATTTCCGCATAAGCCTGTAAATCTTTGCTCGCCTCTTGCCAGGCTTCAATTTGTAATTCACGCTGGGTTTCTAACTCCGCCTCGGCAGCGGCTACCCTGGCTTGCAAGACGGCCAGTCGTTCAGCCGCCTCTGTTTCACCCGTTGGTAAGGTTGGTTCGTCCATAGGACCGACAAATCGCTTTAGGGCTGCTATCCGTGAGTCAACCGGCCCTGTGTTGGCCGGCTTGATCTCTATGACTCGGGCTTTGAGTTCGTCAATTTCAGCTTGCAATCCGGTCAGGTTAGCTTCGATTTGCCGGTATAATTTGTCCCTTATTTCACGCCGGTAGGCCCGAGTGTCTTCCAACTCAGCCAGAATCTCCGCCTGAGACGTGGCGGGCGCTGTTTCGGCTTTAAGTTGCAGTGTTTTAATTTTCTCAGTGCAGGCCTGGATTTCGGTGTTCCAGAGGCGGTGTAATTTCTCTTGCGTCCGGCGTAGTTTGGTGCGCAAGTTCACCATCTGGTCTCTGATTTCCTTGGGCGTTCTCCCCCCACTGTCTTTTTCCTTAAGTTTTAAGCGTTCAAGCTCGACCTGCCACGTAGCAATTTGTTCCTCCAGTTGAGCGGGCAGCATTGCTGCGTCGGCTGTGTCGTTCTGAATTACTCCAACTGCGGCCAGATGGGCGGCCAAATCTTCCTTTAGGACATGCCGGATGATATGCCCATCGAATTGGGCCAAACCTTGAATAATCTTATCAATCCAGAGCTTCTCAGCCAGTACAATCAGGGCTGAACTACCCGGCTGAAGGCTGGCTTGCAAGTCGGTCAAATAATCATCAGGAAAACCGAGGTCAATCGCATGGGCCGCTACGCCGCCGGTGGTGGCCCCCGCTACGGCCCCCACCACCGCTCCGACCGGCCCGCCAACCAGGCCAATCAACCCGCCCACAATGGCCCCGAACAGAGCGCCCTGTTTTAGACCAATATCTCCCATCTCTTTGGCGGAGATGCGGCCTTCCTTATTTTTTACCAACACAGCCGCATTACGCAGCGAGACCTGGCCCTCCTCCACAAGATGCTGTAGAGCCTGCATCGCTTTTTGAGCGGTACCCTCCTCAGGAAAGGCCAAAACCAGCAGTTCTGTTGAATTGCTCATGAAATATACCTCCTCAAACTGCTATGAAATTTTACTTTTAACCTGTGAAGCCGCAGCATCTTTGCCGGCGAGGCTACCGGGTCTTGCAAATCAGAAGTAAAAATCCCCCATTTTGGAAAGTGGGATTAGCCCAAAATCAGGAGGATGGAGAGTATCGAACTTGTCTAATTCCACTTCGTCGTGCTTAAAACTGTTGCTTTATTTTTACAGGTTAACACATTCCGGGGAAAATAATAGTGATAAATGTCACAAGCATCGAAGATAGATGTCATTATCGAGGGCGTATCCATATTATTAAGGAAATGAGCACGTATCTTTGATACGTGCTCATTGTTGACCGAGTCAACCAAATTATCTTTATTTGACAAGCCCTGCCTCAACCATGGCCAGATAAACTTTTTCGGCGGTGAAGGGGGGTGAACCCACTCGTATGCCAATGGCATCGTAGATAGCGTTGGCGATGGCCGGGATGGTGGGTACCATGGGATGCTCGCCGACGCCGCGCGCCCCAAAGGGGCCGTCATCCTGCGGCACTTCGACCAGAATGGAGTCAATGTGGGGCGGCGCATCGGCGCTGGTGGCAATGCGATAATCCACAAAGCTTGGGTTTTGCAGCACCCCGGCCTTAAATTGCAAACCTTCAAACAAGGCTGTGCTCATCCCCTGGACAAAACCGCCTTCGACCTGGGCTTTGGCTAACTCCGGGTTGATGGCTTTTCCCAAATCAAATGCCGCCGCCGCTCGCAGAATTTCGATTTTGCCGGTCTCCAGGTCTACTTCCAGTTCGACCGCCTGAGCGCCGGTAGTGTAGTGAACCACAGCCCGCTCACCCTGGCCGGTTTCAAAATCCAGGCCGGTCACATAAGTGGGCATAAAATTGCCCCGGCCTACAATCGGCCCGCCGATCCAGCCGCTGGCGTTGGGTTTGGGCAGACCATAAATCACAATATCTTTAAGCGAGATAGTTTCTTCACTTTTAAAGGAAACAACCTCGCCGTTGATGATGTCCAAATCTTCAGGCTGCTCATTCCAGGCCTCGGCCACCACGTTGAGAATCTGCTCGCGGGCATCGCGGGCGGCGTTGACTACGGCATTGCCCATGCTCCAGGTCAAACGGCTGGCGACGGTTTGCCATTCATAGGGACTGTATTGGGTGTCTACCGGTCCGGCAATCCGAATCCACTCATAGGGCACGCCGAGAGTGGCCGCGGCCATCTGGGCCATCACGGTGAAGGTTCCCTGCCCAATCTCCTGCCCGCCGACGGCCAGCGTCACCGTGCCGTCCTCGTTCAATTCGATGACGGCGCTGGAGCCGGGGTTCGGCGGCATGGCCGGCGCTTTCCACATGAGGGCAATGCCCTTACCGCGCCGTTTGGTGGGTGAACTGGCCGGCGCTTTGTGCTCCCAGCGAATCGCTTCGGCGACTTTATCAATGCACTCCGGCAGGCCAGTCGGGTGCATCTTGCTGCCGGTGACGACAATACTGCCCGTTTTGAGGCAGTTGATCCGGCGAAACTCGACCGGGTCCAGCTTGATTTCGCGGGCCAGTTCGTCAATACACTGTTCCAACCCGGCGTGAAGTTCCGGCATGCCAAAACCGCGCATGGCCCCTCCGACCGGATGATTGGTGTAGACGCACATGCTGTCGGTTTTGACGTTAGGAATTTCATAGGGGCCACTGCTGCTGTAGCCGCCGGCGCGGGTGATATTGACCCCATACTCGGTCGAAGCGCCGCCATCCCAGTACATGGTGTTTTCCATGGCTAATAATTTACCCTGGGCGTCACAGCCAATCTTGATTTTTGAAACTAACCCCTGCCGGACAAAAGCGGTATAAAATTCCTCTTCGCGGGTCAGCAAAAGCTTGACCGGCCTGCCTTTGGTTTTCATAGCAATGGCTACAGCCAGGGCCTCCATGCTGACCCCGGCCTTACAGCCAAAGCCGCCGCCCACATACGGGGCGATAACACGTATGTCGCTTTGAGAAATACCCAACGATTTGGCAATGAGGTTGCGCTGGGCAAACGGCGATTGGGAACTACTCCACAGGGTAATCTTGCCCTGCTCGTCCATTTTGGCTACCGCCACGTGCGGTTCGAGGGGGACATGCTGCACGTGCGGGATGTGATACTTGCGCTCAACGATGGCGGCGCATTGAGACCAGGCGCTGTCGGGGTCGCCCTTGCGGATTTTGAAGTGGTTGGAAATGTTGGTGCCGGGCCGGGGAAAGATGAAAGGTACAACTTCGTAACTGCCCAAATCGGGGTGAATGAGCGGCGCTGCGGGGCTGGCCCCAAATTCGGGGTCGAGCACCGGCTCCAGCAGTTCATACTCTATCTTGATCAATTCGACGGCCTTTTCGGCCACCGCTTCGCTGATGGCGGCCACCCCGGCCACCGCCTCGCCGACGTAGCGGACACGGTCGCGGGCAAATATGTAGCGATCTTTCAGATACAGGCCAATAAAACCGGGGAAATCCTCGCCGGTGACAACGGCCTTGACCCCCGGCAACGCTTTGGCCTGGCTGAGGTCAATAGATTTAATCAGGGCGTGGGGGTGGGGACTGCGTTTGATACGAGCATACAGCAGCCCCGGCCCAAACTGCAAATCATCGGTGAACTGGGCCGCGCCGGTCACTTTTTCATAGCTGTCGAGGCGCGGCACGCTGGCCCCAATGAGGTCGAGTGTTTTTTCGGTCATGGTTTCTTTAACAAGCATAGCTGTCTCCATAAGAAACGTGTTGCGTCTTGCGTCTTGTGTTGTTCATTCACGGAAGACGCAAGACGTAAGACGCAATACATGTTCTAAACTGCCCCAACTTTCTGCTGTTCTGCCGCGGCTTTGACCGCCTCGATGATACGGAGGTAGCCGGTGCAGCGGCACAGATTGCCCACCAGCGCATCGCGGATTTCATAATCGGTGGGCTGAGGGCTGCGGTTGAGCAGGGCCTGGGCTGAAATTAATACACCTGGCGTGCAAAAACCACACTGCACCCCACCCTGGGCAATAATTGCTTCCTGAATGGGGCTGAGGTGGCTGTTTTGGGCCAGCCCTTCTACGGTGGTAATTTCGGCCCCGTCACACTCGACGGCCAGCACCATGCAGCTATTGACCGGCTCGCCGTTCAGCATTACGGTGCATGCCCCACATTCCCCGGCGGTGCAGCCGTTTTTGGTCCCGGTCAAGACTAATTTCTCGCGCAGCATTTGCAGCAAGGTCATATTCGAAGGGACATCCACAATTTCAGTCTCGTTGTTGATGGTTATGGTAATTCTGTGAAATGCCATAGTATTCTCCGGTAAAAAAGGAGTAGGTAGTAGGGAGTAGGTAGTAGGGGAAGAAGAAAAAGCCCTTACTCCCTACTTCCTACTTCCTGATTTTCTCCCACACTTCGGTGATTGCCCTTTTGGTCAAATTTCTGACCATGAGCTTGCGGTAGCGGGCGCTGCCGCGAACATCGTCAATGGGCGCGCAGGCGTTCATCGCGGCCTCGGCGGCCTCGGCGATAATGGCCTCGGTGATGGGGTTTTCGGCCAAAATCGTTTGGGCCTGAACCGGAACAAACGGCGTCGGCGCTACGGAGGCCAGGGCCAGCCGGAAAGAATAGCCCGATGGGGCGCTGCTATCAGGGTAGCCCAGGGCGGTCACGCCGACAATGGCCAGGTCGCCAATGGCATTGCGGCCCAGTTTGAGGTAGCGAGCGGCGTAATTTTGCGACGGCAGCGGGAAGACAATCGCCGTGACAATATCGCCCGGTTTCAAAACGGTTCTGCCGGGACCCACAAAAAAGGTACGCAATGGTTCGCGGCGGATGCCATCTACCCCGTGAACCTGAAGGGAGGCGTTCAAAACCAGGCACGGGCCAATGGTATCGCCGGCCGGCGAGGCATTACAGATATTACCGGCCAGGGTGGCTCGCGTCCGCAATTGATAACTGGCAACGGTATGAGCCGCTTCGGCCAAAACCGGGTAATATTCTCTTACCTCAGGCGAGGCGACGACTCGATTCATATTGACCGAGGCGCCGATGGTCAGCCCGGCGGTTGGATCGAAGTTGATCTGGCTCATGCCGTCCAGATTTTTTACATCTACAAGATATTTCTCTTTCCAAAAGCCGTCACGCATACGCACAAATGTGTCTGTTCCCCCCATAAAAGGGCGAGCCTCGCCCGCGTGCTGAGCCAGAAACTGGCTGGCCTCAGCCAACGAGGCCGGTTTCAGGTAATCGAACTCAGGAAGTCCGGGGGTTGGATTGTGCATAGGATATGACCTCCTTATTTTGATCGTATCGTCTTATTACTGTCACTATCAGCTATTTTTCTGATGCGTGATGCGTGATACGTGACTTGAAATGTTTTTACACATCACGCATCACGTATCACGCATCACTGTAATTTTAGAGTCAACTGCTATAGTTAATATTCTCTCGCTCAGCCACCCCAAAGAGGGAGGGCGGCAGCAGCAGGAAGAGCAGGTTGAGCAGGATACCGACTAAAGCAGCAAAGACAATGGCCGGAATGCCGTTGGGGAACACTACCGGGATGGCGAAGGGAAACAGGCCGTCTTTCAAGGCCAGGTTGCCGCCGATGCCGGTAATCAAAATAATCGCCCCGACGGCCAGTTGGCGCGGCTCAAACAGGTTGACCTTTTCGGACTGGATCAGGGCAATACCTTGCATGCCGATAACGCCGAACAGATAAACAGCCAGGCCGCCGGTCACGGCGACGGGAATGGTATTCACCACCGCGGCCAGCTTACCAATAAAACCCAACACAATGGCAATCACGCCTGCCGCCATCAACACCGGCACGGAATAGTTGCGAGTAATGGCCATCAAACTGTTGTTTTCGCCGTAGTTGGTACCGGCGCAGCCGCCCAGAAAACCAACCACCATGTCATCAGCGCCATCTGCTACCAAATTTAGACCGATGAGCTTTTTGATTTCAAACGGTTGGCGGCCCAATTCTTTGGCCAGTTGGTCAATGTATAGGCTCATCTGATAGAGGTGAGCCGTGCTTTCGGGGATTGTGGCAATGGCGATGAGCGCAATACTTAAAATGGAAGCCCAGGCGCGCGGATCCTCGAAAGCCGGGAGGGTAATGTTGGGGACTCGTACCCAATCCGCCTCGGCAATCAGCCCAAAATTAACCAGGCCAAAGGGAATGGCTACCACATAGCCAACAATTGCGCCCAACAAAATGGGCAACATGCCCAGCAAGCCTCGATTTTGCAGATAGACCGAAAAAGCGACGGTGACGACCAGGGTAATAAAAGCTATACCCCAATGCGCGCTGGCCATGTTCAGGGCTGCCCCGGCCAGGGCAATACCAATCACCACGGCTACACTGCCGGTGATAACCGGCGGCAGCACTTTATCCAGGGCCGCTTTGCCGATCCGCATGATGAGCAGGCCGACTAGAATTTCAACAACGGCAGTGCCCATAATACCAACTTGGACAATCCGCACCCCTTCGGCGCAGTAGAACGTGTTGGGGTCGCCAAAACAGTCATTGGCATACAGGCTCATGGTGGTGATGACGACGGCAATGTAGCTAAAACTGGAGCCGTAATACATCGGAATGCGCCGCCGAGCTACGAGTAGGGCAATAATCGTGCCCAGCCCGCTGGCGAGCAAGGTGACGCCGACATCAAACTTGGTCAAGATTGCCACCAGAACCGTAGCCGGGAACATGGTTAAGACCTGCTGAAAGCCCAGGCTGACCATCGCCCCAAGCGGCGGGGTGTCGGTGGGTAAATAACCGGATATTTTCTTTTCATCTTTGTGTTCTACAGCAGCAGTAGCCATATAACACTCCTTTTCTTTTTCATTTCTGAAAAAAATAAACGCCTAACATAACTGCTCAACTCCCATGTCATTTCGAGGTCAAAGGCCGAGAAATCCCCAGAGCGATACATAGACATTAAGGATTTCTCCCTTCGGTCGAAATGACATACCTGAGCAGTTACCGCTTGACAATATTCTGTTGGGATTCTTGCCGATTCACCTCCTCAAAATACAAACGACCACACCCTTGAGGAGAGCATGGTCATTGACATAATAAGCAACCTGGAATTTGCTGTGGGTTGCTGTCTCTCTCCGTTGAGAGCGAGAAATAATAGTTTACCCAAAGATACTCGCACTTCTCATGTTACTTGTTCCGTTTAAATAAATTAAGTGACAGATGTCATTTTTCTAACGGATAGATGTCATCAGCGGGTTGTTGGGTAAATTGCTGGTAACTGCTCAGCCTTCATGTCATTTCGAGGCCGTAGGCCGAGAAATCTCAACCGCGCTACAGCGACTCAGAGATTTCTCCCTTCGGTCGAAACCTGTTCCACCCCTTCGGGTGCGCCGAAGGGCGTGAGCTTGTCGAATGGATGACATGCGTGAGTAGACAATTGCCGTATGTAAATTGGCATTGTAAAATGAGGTAGTCCTTTGCGCTGGTCTCATGTTAAAGGAGTTCGTTTTGAGGATGCCATGAATGACACAGATTTGAAGGCGCTGGAAGCCAAGTTCGAGGCGACCAATGCCCGGATTCAAGCCTTTTTGCCTGAAAAAGGGCGCTTTGACCGGCTTCGGCAGGAAATACTGGCGCTCGAAGCGCGTTTTCCTGACCCGGCGGCCCGCCCTCCTTTATACGGTGTTTTGATCGGCGTCAAAGATATTTTTCATGTGGACGGTATGCCTACCCAGGCCGGTTCGCGCCTGCCGGCCGACCTGCTGACCGGGCCGGAAGCCGAGTGTGTGACCCAACTCAAAGCGGCGGGGGCGCTGGTGCTGGGCAAAACCGTAACCACCGAATTTGCCTATTTTGCCCCTGGCCCAACGCGTAATCCTCATAATCTCGCTCATACCCCCGGCGGGTCGAGCAGCGGTTCGGCCGCAGCCGTAGCTGCCGGATTATGCCCGCTGGCCTTGGGCACTCAGACGATTGGTTCCATTTTGCGGCCGGCGGCCTTTTGCGGTGTTATCGGCTTTAAGCCCAGTTTTGGCCGTATTTCCAGCGCCGGGGTTATTCCATTTTCGCCCTCGCTCGATCACGTCGGCTTTTTTGTCCGGGATGTAGCCGATGCAACCCTGGCGGCAGCAATATTGTGTCGGGAGTGGAACGATGAGACCGGCAGCGGCGATGAGGCGAAAAAATCGCCGGTACTGGGCCTGCCAGTGGGGCCTTACTTGCAAAAAGCCAGCCCGGAAGGATTGGCTCATTTTCAGGCAGTTCAGCAAAAATTGCAGCAGGCAGGTTTTGAGCTGCGGCCCGTAGAGATCATGGCTAATTTTGAAGAGATTGCCGTAGCCCATCAATCTTTAGCTGCCGCTGAGGCCGCCATGGTACATCGTGAGTGGTATGCTGACTTTAGCGGTTTATACCACCCCAAAACGGCGGCGTTGATTGAACGAGGGCAGCAGGTTTCACCTGAGCAAATCGAGCATTACCGCGCCGGTCGAGAGCTGTTGCGGCAGGAGCTGACGGCAGTCATGGCCGAACAGGGCGTGTCGGCCTGGATTGCGCCAGCAGCGGTGGGCGTCGCTCCGGCCTCCCTTGACAGCACCGGCGACCCGATTATGAACTTACCCTGGACGTATGCCGGCCTCCCTACCATCAGCCTGCCCTCAGGCAGTCTCGATGGGCTGCCGTTGGGTTTACAAATTGTGGCCGGCTGGTATCAGGATGAAAAATTGTTAGCCTGGGCGCAGAAAATTATGCCGGCCCTGTGACATTCCTCACTAAAGATTGATGACATTTCTCACTGTTGGTTAGCGGATGAACCTGTTATACTACGGCCCATATTTCCCGTCGGCCGATGCTGTAAGTTATCCCAATAATTTTGCCAACAGAATAAAATTGAATATAATGGCCCGAAATCCCGCGCGTGTTCTGTTTTATTCAAGTAAACAGAGTAATGGTTGCGGTGATACCTCTTGTTGAACAATTTGCTTCAACAGCCACTCTGAAGCTTTACTCCCCTCGAATCGCCGACGCTGCAAAATAAATTGAATACAGGCAACTTGATGTTATGGATTGGCAATTAATTGCCACTTTCTATCTAGTTTAAGTTGAAAGGAGCGAGGAGTTGATATGGTCGCAAGAATTTTTTCTTGGCTGGCCGGCCTGACTCTGGTTCTGGTCTTTATGGTGATTATCAGTCCAGACCTGTTTCGGGGGTACGTCTTCAGTGAAGACCGGCGCAGCAGCGGCAGGCGAGTTTACGAAACTTATTGTATTGGCTGCCACGGTCAGACTGGCCTGGGTGACGGCGAGGCGTCTATCTTTCTTAACCCTAAACCCAGAAATTTTGTTAACGGCCAGTACAAATTCTTTTATTTTGGCGAGGCGGGGCCGTTGCCTTCGGATGACAGCTTAAAAATAACCATTCGTAATGGCATCCAGGGCGCAGCCATGCCCGCTTTTCCTCTCCTAACCGACCAGGAAATTAGCGATGTGACCACCTACCTCAAAAGCCTGCGCGAAGGCGGCTGGGTTGAACCCGCGCCGGTTCAGGCCGCCGGTGTTGTCATCGAAGGCACAACCCCCTCTGAAATTTTTGCCAACGCCGGCTGCAACGCCTGCCACCAACTTGATCAGCAGGGCGCTGTGGGCGGGATTGGACCAAACCTCACTCAAGTGGGCAGCCGTCTGAGTGTGGATGAAATTAAGGAGTCTATCACCAACCCTGCCGCTGTTACTGCCGCCGAATGTCCGGGCGGTCCCTGTCCGCAGGGGGTGATGCCGCAGTACTTTAAAGACCGGCTGACCCCGGAGCAGATTGATACACTGGCAAATTATCTAGCAGAGCAAAAGTAACCCAGGAGGAAAGGACCCATGACTGTAGCAGTTGCCAAAAGACGCGCCCAACCGGCCACGCCAACAAAGCCCCTGATTAATTTAGGCTTGGTTAAGGCTCATATTATTGTTGGCTTTGTCTTTTTGATTATCGCCATGCTGATGGGCATTTTCTACTCGCTCCAACTGAATAATTTGTACCCGTTCCCAGGCATCGAGTTTCTCTCGCCGGGACGTATCCGTATGATCCATACCAATGGGGTGGCCTATGGCTTTATTGTCAATGTTTTTCTGGGCGCGTTGTACTGGGCCGTCCCCCGGCTGACGCAGCGCCGGGTGCTGCATGACCTGTTGGGCTGGTTGATTTTCTGGGTCTATCTGTTTATTGTCTTGTGGACGGTGGTGGGAATTTTGGCCGGCTATGCTCAAGCGGTCGAGTGGGGCGAAACTCCCGGCGCTTTTACCGCCAACGGCACCTGGCTCTTTCCCATTGACGAGTTAGTAATGGTAGGCCTGGTTTTGATTGCTATCCAATTTTTGACCCCCATTTTTCAATTTGGCAGCAAACAACCTATGTATGTCAGCCTGTGGTATTTCTCGGTGGCTTTCATCTGGGTCATTTTGACCTATGCCATGGGCAACTACCTGCCCGAATTTATCCCCGGCGCGGGCGGGGCCACCTTTGTCGGCCTGTTTATTCACGATTTGGTTGGCTTACTGGTCACCCCGCTGGGCTGGGGGATGATGTACTACTTTGTGCCCGCTCTGCTGAAGAAACCTATCTGGAGTCACGCCGTGTCGCTGCTGGGTTTCTGGGGGCTGGCCTTTTTCTATCCGCTGCAAGGGGTACACCATTTCATCTACAGCACCATTCCGATGTTTGCTCAGTTTGGAGCGGTGGTTTCAACCGTCGCCATCGAAATTATGGTGGTCACGGTTTTCATCAACTTCTTTATGACTCTGCGCGGGCGCGAAATTGCCCCGGTGACGAATATGCCGATTCGCTGGTTCTACACCGGGATGGTCTTTTATGTGATTACCTGTATCCAGTGCGCGGTCCACGTGCAGTTCTGGGCGCAAGAGTTTGTCCACTTTACCGATTGGGTGGTGGGACACGCCCACCTGATTATGTTCGGCACCTTTGGCTTCTGGCTCATTGGCATTACCACCGATTTGTGGCCGCGGGTGTTGGGGCGAAGAAACTGGTGGTCGCCGGCTTTACACGAGGCAGTCTTCTGGATGTGTACTATCGGCCTGGCCTCGATGTTTGTGGCGCTCACTTCGGCCGGTCTGGTTGAAGGCTATCTGTGGAAAGGGTTGGCCCCCTGGGAAGTATCGCTGCAATCGGTTCGGCTCATCTGGCTTTTCCGCACGGCAACCGGCCTGTTGATGTTTGCCGGGGTGCTGCTCTTCGCCTTCAATATGTATATGACGGCCACCACCCCAGAAGCTGAGGAAACAGCGGCGAATCTGGTACCGGCTCCGGCCAAGTAGGATAAGGAGAGTTCTGATGGAAAAAACGATTGAAAAGTTCCAATTTATCTTCCTGGTCGCCGGTATAGGCTTCTTTGTCCTGGCCTTTATTGTCTCCGGGGTGGTCACGGTCAATGCCCTGTCCAACCTGCCCTACACCACTCTGGACGAGATATCGCAGGATGTTGACCCCTACTTTGTTGCTCTCTCAAACCAATACCCGGAGCAGTTTGAAAAGTACTATCCGGGCGGCCCCACCCCCGAAAATTATCGGGAGGCGCTCAAGCTGGCGCGTGACACCTACATTGGCGAAGCTTGCTGGCACTGCCATTCGCAGCAGGTGCGGCCGGTGGCCAATGAGGACGTGCGCTTTGGCCCTGTCTCCACCGCTGCCGAACAGCAGCATGAGTTGATGATGCCGCAATTGATGGGCACCCGCCGGGTTGGGCCTGACCTGTCGCGTGAGGGCGGCTATCGCTCTAACGACTGGCATGTGGCCCATTTTTACAATCCCCGTTCGGTCGCGCCCACCTCGGTGATGCCCAGTTATACCTGGTTCTTTGATGGACAACAACCCAATAAAAAGGGTTTGGCTATGATTGCCTACATGCAGTGGCTGGGAACCAATGTAGAACGATGAGGCGAGGAGATGAAGATGCGATGACGCGAGGAGACGAGGATGCTGGTTTTTCGCCTCCTCGCGTCACCACTCATCGCCTCACTCAGGAGTAGCAAAATGACTAAAAATCGTTTCAAAGATGGCAAATTCATTTCGGTGTTGGTTGTCGCTATCACGGTGGGAGCAGCAGGACTCACCTTTATGTTCAAGCTCTATGAATTTGTGGCTGCTTCGACAACTGGGATTCTGCCCGGAATTGTTACGGCGACGGTACTGCCTTACTTCTTTATCAGCGGCGGTTTTTTATTGTTAGCCGGTTGGGCCTGGGCCGGGGGGCATTATAAAAACATCGAAGGGGTCAAGCGGGACATGCTGATGCAAGAAGAAGCCTATGAAAAATTAGAGCGCGAGCGCAAACTCTTTTATAACAAATAGGGGAGAGAGATTTATGCGACAACCATCACAAAAGTTGATTATCTTCTTTATTGTGGCTTTGGGCGCTGGTTATGCCGTTTCTTTTGGCATTATGACCTTTATTTTGGACGCCCCGCTGCGCCTCTACGGTTTTGGCAATTTGACGTTGGTGGCCTTGCTGGTGGCCGGACTGCTCCTGATTTGGTTTGACAAACCGATGGAGCTGGGCTTATTTAAATGGCCGGCCCCCAAACCAAAGACTGAACAGACCGTCCAGACTGTTCAACGCGCTGCCTCGATTGACCCGGCGGCGCAAGTTGACAGCCCGAAAGGCACTATGTTTCCTCATGAAACCCCAACCGAGCATTGGGATGTTAATTTTGGCGATAGCAAACAGGTCTACCAGGGCGCTGATTTGCCGGTTTGGATTCTGGCCGGTTGGGCCGCTTTTATCATCTGGGCGGTTGTTTACCTCATCTCCGGCCTGCCGACATTCCACTATTGAGATAAGGCATGCACCAGCACCCCCTGACCGATGAACTTAGTTTTTTCCTGCTGTTGACTACCGGCCTTTTGACCGGCCTGAGTCACTGTATCGGGATGTGTGGGCCGCTGGTGGGGGCGTTTGCCTTACGGCGACGGTCACAGCGGCAGGAAGTTTCGACGCCGCTGTTGCTCTTTCAAACTGGACGGTTAACTACCTACATCCTCCTGGGGGCAGGGTTGGGCCTGGCCGGTGGACTGATTGAGGGAGGCGCTGCCTGGCAGGGCTGGCAAGGCGGCCTGTCAGTTATCTTTGGGGTGCTGATGGTGCTGTTGGGGCTGAATTTACTCAAAGTTTTGCCAATGCCTTCTTGGCTGGCATCGTTGGCCCTGGCTCGTCTGGTCAGCGACTGGCTAAAATATTGGCTCGACTCGTCCCGGCCAGCCGCCCCTTTTGCCCTGGGGTTGACCAACGGCCTGCTGCCCTGTGGAGCAGTGTATTCGCTAGGGTTGTTGGCCGTTGCCAGCGGCGACCCGCTTAAAGGGGCCAGTATCATGCTCATCTTTGGCCTGGGAACGCTGCCGGCCATGCTAGGCTTTGGTCTTTCGACGGCCTGGTTGAGCGTGCGCTGGCGTAGCGGTTTTTTTCGAGTGGCGGCGCTGCTGGTCGTCGTCGTGGGGGTGCAATTGACCTTGCGCGGCCTGGCCGCCACGGGTCAACTACCTCACGCGGCGCTGGGCAGTGTGATGTTATGGTAATGCGAACCACCTGTACTACGGCGTTATTTTTAAGGATAGACTGAATGGCAGTTCAACTCCAAAATTTTCCACCTCTACCCACCGAGCGCGATACCTCCCCGCCAGACGTTCACTCTGAAATCGAAAATCGAAAATCGAAAATCGAAAATCCCTGCGCCTTGTGCGGCCTACCCGCGACGCGCCATCTGTCCGAGTCTTTTAACGGCGAGACCTTGATTTTCTGCTGTTATGGCTGCCGCCACATTTACGAAATTGTGGCCCCCGACCTGGCCAACGGGCTGGATTTGCGGCAGGCCATTGGCCGGACCGGTTTAGACCTCAACGCCCCCTGCTGCCGGGGGGCAATTCACGGCGACCCGGCCCAGGAAGCCGCCCGGCTGCTCTCCCGGCTGATGCTCAACGCTTTTTTGGCGATGATGGTCATGGCCCTGAGCCTGTCGCTTTACTCCGATTTCTTTTTTGCCTCCTGGGGACAACTGGGCCAGGGCGTGCGCTCGATGTTGCAGGCCATTGCCATGCTCTTTGCCACCCCGGCCGTGCTGCTGCTGGCTTTGCCTATCCTCGAAGATGCTATCTTTACTTTTCAGGTTTACCGGCGCTTGACCACCAGCGCCCTGATTGCCATCGGCAGCCTGGCCGCCTACGGGCTGTCGGTTTACGCCACCTTCACCGGCCAGGGGCAAACTTATTTTGAAACGGCCACGATGACCCTTTTGCTGGTCACATTGGGCCGCTGGCTCGATGCCAAAACTCAGGTGGAGAGCGCCCGCGCCCTGGACGAGCTATTGGCTCGCACTCCGGCTGAGGCCAGCCTGATTACAACTTCCGCGCAAAATGAGACAGAAATCCGTATTCCGGCTGACCAGCTTCAACCCGGCGACCGGATTCGGGTGCGCCCCGGCGAAAATTTTGCCGTGGATGGTCGAGTCATCTCCGGCGAAGGCAGCGTTGACGAGGCCAGCATCACCGGTGAAGCGACCCCGGCCTACAAAGGCCCTGACCAGACCGTTTATGCCGGTACAACTAACCTGGATGGCAGCTTTGTAGTCGAGGCCACCCAGGTGGGCGAAGAACGGGTGATGGGCAAACTGGTGCGTCTGCTCGACGAAGCCCGCCTGCATCGCGCTCCCATCGAGCGCCTGGCCGACCGGGTGTCGGGCTACTTTGTGCCGCTGGTCATTGTGCTGGCGGCGGGAACGTTTGCTTATTGGGCCTGGCAGGTCAGCTTTGAACAGGGGTTGATGACCAGCTTGGCGGTCTTGCTCATCGCCTGCCCTTGCGCCCTGGGTGTCTCTACTCCCCTGGCTATTTGGGCCGGTTTGGGTCGGGCTGCCCAGCAGAGTGTGCTCATCCGCGACAGCATGACCCTGGAAAAATTGGCCCGCATCCGGCGTGTCTTTTTTGATAAAACCGGGACGTTGACCAGCGGGGAGTCCACTTTGGCTGAAGTTGTGGTGAGAGGACCGGAGACCGGAGACCGGAGACCGGGCGAAATGAGGGGAGCGGTCACGCCGCAGGAGTTGCTGCAAATTGCCGCCTCGTTGGAACACGGCTCTGAGCACCCGTTGGGGCGGTCCATTCAAGCAGCGGCGGCTGTTCAAAAGTTGTCCTTGCTGCCGGTTGAGAATTTCAAGGCGATGCCGGGTTTGGGCGTCACCGGTTCTGTAGAGGGCCAGACAGTTTGGGTAGGTAGTTGGCGGCTGGTCGAGCAGCAGCAGTTGTTCTTGTCAGCCGAATTGCGGGCCGAGCGCCAGCGGCTGGAGCAGGCCGGGGTAACGGTGGTGCATGTGGGCTGGACCGGGCAGGTGCAGGGGTTATTAGGGCTGACTGAGACAGTCCGGCCAACCGCCGCCGCGGCCCTGGCCGACATGCAAAAGCGGCAGGTGGTGGTCCAAGTGCTAACCGGGGACAGCGCCGCCGCCGGGGGCGCTTTGGGTGAGCGGTTGAATGTGGAGGTGCAGAGCGAATTACTGCCCCACGACAAAGTAAAACTCATCGAACAGGCCGAAGCCAGCGGCCCGACGGCCATGGTGGGTGATGGTCTGAATGACGCTCCGGCGCTGGCGCGGGCCAGTGTGGGTATCGCCCTGGGCTGCGGGGCCGATGTGACCCGTGAAGCGGCTGATGTGAGCCTGTTGGGTACGGATTTGGCCCAAATTACCTGGACCCTGGCCCTGGCCCGGCGGGTTTACCGCACCATCGGTTGGAATCTGGCCCAGGCTTTTGCTTACAACGTGATTGGTATCGGCCTGGCGATGGCCGGCTATATGCACCCGGTCCTGGCCGCTGCGGCGATGGTAGTGAGCAGCTTGATTGTAGTCAGTAATTCATTGCGCATCTTCAGGTTTAAGAGTATCTAATGAAACGAGGAGGCGATGAGGCGGGGAGGCGAAGAATTTCCTCGCCTCATCGCCTCACAAGTCATCGCATCTTCAAGGAGGCTCAAAATGCAAAAATTTTGGATGGCTCTAAAGCAAAACTTCTGGCCTATTTCGGCCCTGATTTTCTGCCCGTGTCACCTGCCCTTGAGCATGGCGGCCATTGCCAGCTTGACGGCGGGGACAGTGGTGGGTGGATTTATTTCGACCCATTACAGTTCGATTGAAACGGTGCTGGCGGTAGCCTTCTCATTCTATTTTGTGCTGGCCTTTATGATTTGGGTGGTGCGCGGCCCTCAGCCGGTTAAAGGCGCTGCTTGTGTCATCGGGCCGCGCGGCGAGCAGCGTCCCACCGGCCTCTCGACCAAGCAGATTATTGTGTGGGGCATTATCGGCATGTTTACCATGCCGGCGCTCATTGCTATCAGCCTTTTTACCAGGCAAAATTTTGCCGATGGCGTGTTGAGCCAGGTTTTTGCAGTCAACCCCGATTTGAACTCCGGCCTGATTTGGCTGATTAGCCTCTCGACGGTGGTCATGATCCCGGTTATGGTTATCTGGCTGGTGTGGATGTGGCTGGCCTGGTCCAAACGGGACTCTTCTCAGAGCGAGCCGGAGAATTGGAGTTATGAATACGAATAATTCAAATCTGCCTGTGGCCGAGGGGGAAAAAACTCGACCCCGCTGGCCGCTGAAAACACTGATTGAGCTGTTGCCCCTCCTTATTGCGCTGACGGCTATTTTTAGCTATTCCACCATTCGCAATGTAACCAATGTGGCCCTGATTACGCCCCTCAACGAAGTGCTGGGCGGTGTGCCGCTGTGGGTGGCCGGGTTGATGGGGCTGGTGGCGCTGGTCGGGCTGTTGGGGATGGGCTGGCTGATTTACCTTTTCAGCCGTGCGCCTGTTGCGCCAGATGGAAGTGATGAGGAATAGAAGATAGAGGATGGAAGATAGAGGATAGAAGATAGAGGATAGAAGATAGAGGATAGAGGATGGATAGTTGGCAGATAGGGGAGTTGATGAAAAGGGTTGTAGTTTATGTTTAAATGGATGGGTAAAAATGGGTGGTTGACCGGCTTGTTGATTTTTTCGATGCCCATTATGCTGGTTTTCTTTTTGGGCAGCCAGATGGCTTATAGCCAGGTAAACAGCCAGTTCCAAGCGTATCAAAACATCCCCGAAGTTACAAGTCTGGCCCAATTGGAGACAATTCCTGCCGGCCAGGTGATTATGGTGCGCGGCCAGATTGCTGTATTGCCTCCCGATGTCCCCAGTTCAAAGTTGCTCATCTTTCAGGAACGTCCGACCGAAGGTCGAGAAGTTCGCTTTGGCGAAGAATTTTCTCTAGTTTTTCCAGAGTTTGAAATGAGTTTAAACGACGGCCAAATCAAGATTGACCCCAGCCTCACCCGCGAGCGCATCATCCAGCATGAACTACACGCCATTACCCAGGGCGAGCTGACCCTCACCGGCTTCCGTCCCGGCGACCTGGTTACGGTGCAAGGCGAGTGGCAGCCCGCCACCGCTACCCTGGCTGAAGTCACCGGCATTACCGGGGCCGATAAAACCAGCCTGATGACCGAATGGCAAGACTCTTTTAAGCTAGTCGGTTGGGTTAGAAACGGGTTGGGTTTCTTGACCTTAACGGGCCTAGTTTTACTGATAGTGCGGGTGCGCCAAGCCAGAACCAAACTGATTGCAGACGAGTCATGTCAAACCCCGAAGACCGAGACCGCGACAATAGCATAGCCACCATCATGGTCGTGGTGGTGGCGCTGGCTATCCTGATTATCACGGTTTTGACCATCACCGCGATTATGGCGGGACCGCCATCTGTGTGATATACCTCCCGACAAAAGGTGACATCTCTCACTACCCAATTGACCCAGAACAACCTATAATCAGAGCCAGTTTAGGCAAGGGGAAACTTGAACGTGGCTAAACCTGCTTTTTTTGATTACCCAACCTTTAAAGAAACAAAAATTCCCAAAGTGCGGCTGGCCCACTGGAAGCCCGTCACCCTCTACACCCGCTATCGCTGGCTGGTGCAGGCGCTGGTGGTCATCTCCTTTGTGCTCATGCCGGAACTGCGCTGGCTAAAACTTGATTTTACCAACGACCAGTACTGGCTCTTCGGCTACCAGGTTTCGATGACGATTGCCCTGCAAGCAGTGGTCATTTTGTGGTTGGGCATTTATTTTATCAACTTTTTTGAAAATTATCTCATCGGACGGCTGTTGTGCGGCTGGATTTGCCCCTGGGGGCTGCTCAACCGCCTGGGGATGATTATTAATCACGCCCTGCGCCGCCACAAGCAACGGGCGCTGCTGTTGGCTGCGGCCAATCTGATTTTTGCCATAACAGCCACCCTGGTGGTGATGAATTGGCTGATTGATCTGAGGACATTGCTGCAACCCCAGCACCCCTACTTTACCTGGGTCTGGGGCGCTTTTGGCCTGTTGGTGCTGCTGGGATTTGTCATTTTGCAGCGCATGGGCTTCAAATTTTGCGAAAGTATTTGCCCCTTTGGCATGTACCTGACCGTCGTGACCCAGAAAAACTCGCTGCGGATCATGTTTGATTCCAGCCGGGCCTGCGTGGAATGTGGCCTGTGTACTCAAGTTTGTCCGATGGACCTTTCGCCCCGCGAAATGGACTTTAAGGACTCGATGAACGGCGGTTTTGGCCAGTGTATTCTTTGCGGTGATTGCATTGACGTGTGCCAGGTGCGCATGGATTTAGAAGGTCTGCCGCCGCCGCTGCGCTGGAACACGGCGGAAGGGATTATTCCGCTGCTGCCGGTTGAAGCAAAACAGGCGAGCAGGTCGTAAGCGCAAGATGAACCTCCCCGCCGAAACCCAAACTGTTTCTCGCCCAACTCGTCTGCCCGCCCCTCGACCAACTACCCAAATGATGATTGGCTGTTTTGCCATTCCTTTGCTGGTGGCTGTTAGCCTGGGCGTGGTGTTTATGATGGTCCGGGCTAACGCTTCCGCCAGCCTGACCGTTCCGACCAAACAAATCCTGCTGGTGCGTCTGGCCCCGGATGAAACTGCCCCGCTGCTGGCCCGCTTTGGCGAAGGGCGTTCGCTCAAGATTACCGGACGTACCTCGGATTGGCGCTGGTTAGAGGTAGAGTTATGGGACGACCAACGCGGCTGGACGTTGCGGCCCCTGGACATTCTGGTTTGGCAGCTCAGAGCACCGGAAACAACCCCCACCCTTGCCGAAGCCCAAGTAGTAAGCGTCACCCCTGTCGCCGAGGAGATGATCACCATACCGGCAGCTACTTTCACAATGGGCAGTCCGCCGGGGATAGGCGAGGATGATGAGCGCCCGGCCCACTTGGTCAAGTTAGCGGCGTTTGAGCTAGACCGCACCGAGGTGACAGTAGGCCAATACTGGCAGTGTGTGGCCGCCGGGGCTTGCGCCGCACCCACTGCGGATTCCAGCGCGGATGAGCCTCACTATCTTAACGACCCTGTTTTTGACAATCACCCGGTGGTGAATGTTCCCTGGCTGGAAGCAAGTCATTATTGTGCCTGGCGTGGTAAGCGTTTGCCCACCGAAGCCGAATGGGAATTGGCTGCCGGTTGGGATGCGGAGCGCGGGGCCAAGTTGCAGTGGCCCTGGGGCAATGAGGTGGCCGCCGGGCCGGTCAATGTGGGGGATACATCGCTGGGTAAAGCGGCAGCAGCCGGTAGCCAGGTGGCGGACAAATCGCCTCTGGGCGTGCTGGATCTGGGCGGGAATGTCAGCGAGTGGGTCTTTGATTGGTACAAGGTTGACTATTACGGCGTAGCCGATGAAACCAACCCCATCGGGCCAACCAACCGGCGCGGTGAAGGAACCGGGCGAGTGGTCAGAGGTGGTTCCTTTGTGGACTCGCTGGAACAGGCCCGGATTGCCAATCGAGGACACCAGGCCGAGGAATATGGCTATCCGAGCGTGGGTTTTCGCTGCGCCAGGGATATACCGCAGTAGAGATTGCCAAAAATTCAAGATTAGGGCACAATCAGGCCACTTTGTGGCAAAAAATTATCCCCCTCATCGAACAGCATAGCGCCTTTGTCTTGACCTCGCATCTTAATCCCGATTGTGATGCCCTGGGGTCGGAATTGGCCCTGGCCGAGCACCTGGCCTCCCTGGGCAAAAAGGTGACGATTATCAACACCGACCCTGTGCCGGAGGCTTTTCAATTTCTGGATCTCCAGCGAGTCATCAAAAAGTATTCCCCCAATAAGCACAATGCTTTGATAAAAAAGGCCGAGGCCATCATTGTTTTGGATGCATCGGGCGGCTGGAAACGGCTGGGGCGGGTCGGCGATGCGCTGGCCCAGGCAAACGCCCTTAAAGTTTGTATTGACCACCATCCCGACGCTACCGATTTTGTGGATGTGGCCGCCATTGATACCGAGGCAGCGGCCACTGCTGAACTGGTCTATGAATTGGTGACGGCTATGTGTGGGAAAATATCAGCTCATATGGCTCAGGCTTTATACGCGGCTATTGTCACCGATACCGGCAATTTTCGTTTTCCTAAAACCAGCCCTCGCACCCACCGGATTACAGGTGAACTGCTCCGGGCCGGGGCTGAACCGTATGCCATTTATCGCCAATTGTACGAGCAGTATCCCTTGGCCCGCGTCCGGCTTAAGGGCCATGTGCTTGATTCGATCAAAACAGCAGCCCAGGGTCGCATTGCCTATTATGGGTTGGATCAAGCCACTTTAAAGACTTACGGGGTTAAAGCCTCCGAGTTGGATGGTTTTGCCAGCCTGGGCCAGGAAATTGGCGGGGTGCGGGTGGTGGTTTTTTGTTTGCAAAGCTCTAAAAGTAAGGTAAAAATCAGTTTACGCAGTGATGGTAGTATTGCGATTAACCAACTGGCCGTGGCCTATGGCGGTGGGGGACATACCTCGGCGGCAGGGGCAACGGTAACGGGTAACCTGGCCGAAATAATGGCCGAAGTGGTCGAGAAGGTCGAACTGCTGCTGGAGGCAGAGGAGTCGGCTAACAAATCGTGAAGTTGAAAGAAAACCCTCAATTTTTGTGGTTTTCTTATGCAATTCTAACGATAATGGTGTATAATCTTGCCGTATAATACTTTTGATATGCCTCCAAAGAGCTCAGGAGTACAAGATGCCTATCTATGAATACGAATGTTTAACCTGTGGGGTAACTTTTGAAAAGCGCCAGAGCTTTAGCGATGAGCCTAAAGCCGATTGTCCCAACGGCCACGTCGAAACGCGGCGGCTTCTGGCCGCCCCGGCGATTGTTTTCAAGGGGAGTGGTTTTTATATCAACGACAGTAAAGCCAGCAAAAGCAGTATCAACGGCAGTTCGTCTAAAAGCGAGAAATCGGATAGCGGCGTTGAGTCAAAATCTGAAAGTAAAGCGGAAACCAAAGCTGAAAGCAGTCCGGCCAAAACCGAAGCTTAGCTCAGGTTTCGTTGCTGTCAAAAAAGCCCGGACTGACGCCGGGTTTTTTTGTTTCAACCGATGAGGAATGTTAGCCATGCCTATTCCAACATCACCGCCTTCTAAAATATTAGATTTGACCCTCACCCTCAGCAATTACCCTATTCTGGCCAAAAAAATTCGCGCCCAGATGCGCCAGGAACTTTTTGTCAAAGGGATTATTACGCCCACCATGTTGGAGGATGAGGTGGAACGGAAAGCCATTGATACCCAGCGACAAGAAGGGCTGACCGATCCCTTGCATCAAGAAACGGAAGAGATCTGGCAAAAGCGGTTAAGCCGGGTGCGCGATAACCTGACCGATTTTTATTTTGCCTATAACCTGCCCTTTAGCCGCTTTGAAGAAATTGTAAAAGCCGCGGTCAACGAGAATAGGGTAGGCCAGCCCCACAAAGTCATTCTCACCTTCAACCCGGAGTTGGCCCCCTGGTATATGCTGTTTGAGCAGGCTGAAAAATATACCAATTATCCCCCGGAGATGTTTGAAAGCGTCAAACACCACGTGCGAGAAATTATTGTGGTGCTGCTTAAAAGCTTGGTCAGTGATCAATTGGCTTTTGTGCGGATTGCCCGCAACTTTGTCAATATTTTTGATTTGAAAGAGATTATGACCCGCAAGATTGGGCGGGGTAAAATTGGGGGTAAATCGGCGGGTATGATTCTGGCCTATAAAATTCTCTGCCAGCCTGACCCGGATGACGCGCTTGATTTGAAGGAACACGTGGCCCTGCCCGAAACCTACTTTATTGGTAGTGATGTTTACTATGATTTTAAGACTATCAATAATTTTGAACAGACCACCAGCCAGAAGTATCTGACCCGTGAGGAAATCGAACGGCAGTATCCTCGGATTCGCGCCGCTTACCTGGCCGGCCGTTTTCCAGAGGATGCTACTCAGCGACTGCGGGAAATGCTGGCTGAAATCGGTCAATCCCCCATTATTGTTCGTTCGTCGAGTCTATTAGAAGATAACTTTGGCAGCGCTTTTGCCGGTAAATATGACAGCTTTTTTCTGCCCAATCAAGGCACGCCCGAAGAGAATTTAGCGGCTCTCATTCGGGCGGTGATTCAAATTTATGCCAGCATCCTCAGCCCCGATGCGCTGTTTTACCGCCAGATTCAAGAGTTGGACGATTATGATGAGCGCATGGCTATCCTGATTCAAAAAGTGCAGGGTGAGCGTTATGGCAAATATTTCTTTCCTTATGTGGCCGGCGTGGGTTATAGCTCCAATCCCTTTATTTGGAACAAGAAACTCAAACGAGAAGATGGATTTTTGCGGATAGTTTTGGGGATGGGAACCCGCGCCGTAGACCGGGTAGATCGGGATTATCCGCGCATGGTGGGCCTGAGCCATCCCCAACTGCGGCCGGTGAGCGGGCCGGCCGATATTATCAAATATTCGCAGCGTTTTATGGATGTGATTGATTTGGAGGAAAATGCCTTTAAAACAATCCCGGTTAGCGAGATACTCTCCAGTAGTTTTCCGGGGGTGCAGTATTTAGCCTCGGTTGATGAGGGAGATTTTGTAAAGCCTATTTTTTCGCTGGGCACGGCCATTCCGCCGGAGAAGATGGTGCTTACCTTTGATAACCTGCTCAAGAATACCGATTTCGTCAAGCTCATGAAAACGATTCTCAAGAAGTTGGATCGTTATTATGAACGTCCCATAGATATTGAATTTGCGGTACAGTTTATTCCCGGCTACCCCAAACCCAACTTCAAAATTTTTCTGTTGCAATGCCGACCGCTCAGCAACCACAACTGGGCGCAGAATGTATCGCTGCCACGGGATGTTGCTGTGGCCGATCAGATTTTTACGGCAAATCGGTTGGTGCCGTCGGGGGTGGTTGATAAAATTAAATATATCGTCTATGTTGACCCTTTGGCCTACAGCCGGCTTAGCGATACCAGCGTGCGTATGGAAATAGCACGGATTGTTGGACGGCTCAACAAACGTCTCGAAGGAGAAAAATTCATCTTGATGGGGCCGGGGCGCTGGGGCAGTTCAAATATTGATTTGGGAGTTAAGGTCACGTATGCCGATATTTATAATACTTCTATGCTCATTGAGATTGCTGTGGCGCATAATGGGCTTACCCCAGAACTATCTTATGGAACCCACTTTTTTCAAGATTTGGTTGAGAGTAACATCTATCCCCTGGCCCTTTACCCGGATAATCCCGATATTCTGTTTAATTATGATTTCATTAATCAGAGTCCCAATAAACTACCTCTGTTATTGCCCCAGGACAACCTGTACAGCGATTATATTAAAGTCGTCAATGTATCCGAAGTATGTCCCCACAAGCTGCTGCGCGTGGTCATGAGCGCCGAGGAAAGTATGGCGCTGGGATATTTACACACCTATTAACCTAACCTGGACGAGCCAGAACCAAAAAGGAACACAGAGTTGCGCAGAGATTTCACAGAGACACGCAGAGAAGCGATAAAAATTCCTCTGTGGGACTTTGTGACTTCTCCGTGCCTCTCTGTGTAACAACTTCTTGCTCACTGTACAAGAATCTGACTCATAAGGTACTAAGGTTATGAAAGCCTTCAACACTTTATCACTCCAAACGAAAAAAGCCCTACCAAACTGGTAGGGCTTCTTAAGTGAACAAAAGTTAAACCTGCTTAAATGCGTAATTCATAACCCTGACCTCGACGGGTCAGAATAAATTCAGGGACGCGGGGATTTTCCTCAATTTTTTGACGCAGCCAGCAAATGTGTACATCTAAGGTACGAGTGTCGCCGAGATACTCCGTGTTCCACACCTCTTGCATCAACTCACTGCGACTTACTACCTTGCCCACATTCTTCATGAGGAGGGCCATCAGTTTAGTTTCTTTGGGGGTGAGATGTACCTCGCCATCCTTTTTCTTCAAGCTGGCTTTTTCCAGGTCTAAAACCATGCCGCTCACTTCGAGTGCTTTGCTAATTGATTTTTGGCGAGGCATAATAGTTCCTCCTCCTTGCGCTTTGGTTGTTAATTCACTCAGTTGGTACTTGTTAATTAAGTTAAGTTGGGCCTATTATAGCATCCCTAAAATCAAAAATCTATAGGAAGTGTGTCCCAACCCCTCTATTTAACAATAGTACTCTTGTAGCGCCGCCAAAATCATAAATTTTAGACTTAAAGTGAACGGTTACTCACCCTATGACAGACTCAACCTTTTCAATGAGAGCAATAGGACTGAAGGGCTTGGTAAAGTAATCATCAGCCCCGGCGATTTTGCCGGTTTCAATATCAAGTTCTTGTCCTTTGGCCGAAAGCATAACAATAGTGATATCGGCGGTGGCCGGATCAGCTTTAAGGAGACGACATGCTTCCAGCCCATCCACATCGCTGCCGGGCATCATAATATCCAGCAAAATAATGTCAGGATGTTCTACCCTGGCAATATCAACTGCTTGCTGTCCATTTTCGGCCGATAAAATCTGATAATCACCGATTTCAAGTGTGACTTGAACTAATTCTCGCACTTCAACTTGGTCATCTACAATCAGGATTTTTTTCACCGGGATTACTCCTCCATAAGTCAAAAATGATAATCAATTTGTTACTGCTCAAGCTCATGTCATTTCGAGACCGAAGGTCGAGAAAGCTTCAAGGCGCAACCTATGAAAGTAAGGTGTCGGGGATTTCTCCCTGCGGTCGAAATGACATAGCTGAGTAGTTACGGGTATCAACTGATGATTGATTTGTTCAGCCCTTCAACAGAGGCTTGAATGCGAGCGCTGGATTTTACCAACGCTCGATTGACCCGAACAGTTAAATCAGCCATCCCGTAAGGTTTTACCAGATAATCGGCTGCCCCTTTTTGAATGGCTCTTTCTATTTCTGTGGCTGTGTCCATAGCCGAAGTGATGATAACTGGAATATCTTTGGTTAAATAATTTGTTTGAAGACGTTCCAGAATCTCAAAACCGGTCATCCCTGGCAAAGCCAAATCAAGCAGAATCAGGTGGGGCAGGCAGGAGTTTGCCAATTTTAGACCCTCTGCTCCGTCTCCGGCCCCCAAAACTATAAAGCCTTCGCTTTTCAAAACACGTTGTTGTAATTCACGCAGATTTTGATCATCTTCGATGATTAGAATGTAAACAGGCCGGTCGCGGAATGGCAAAAGAATATGAACAGTGGTCCCAATGCCATACTGGCTCTCGATCCAAATTTTACCTCTGTGGCGCTCGACAATCAAGCGGCTAATAGTCATACCCAGCCCGGTGCCTCCTACTGCTGTATTGGAGGCGTCGGCCCGATAGAAGCGGTCAAAAACCTGGGCCACTTGTTCTGGGGTCATACCAATTCCCTGGTCGGTTAAGGTTAGATGAAGCAGATTGTAAGCTTCTTCAATCGAAGCCTCCAGAATAATGTCGCCGCCAGCGGGCGAGTATTTGGTAGCGTTGCTGAGCAAATTTTTAAAAAGTTGAGCCAGTTTTACGGCATCCCCTTTTATTTGAGGCCAACCATCGGGGCCAACCAGATGATAATGATGGGCTGGCTGATTTTCTTGAAAGCCGAAGATACTCTCTTCAGCCAGCTTTCTCAAATCAACCAACTCTTCGGTGATCTCAAAGCCCTCGCCGGCTTCCAGTCGAGAGAGGTCAAGTAAGTCATCAAGAATGGCCCGTAAGGCATCCGCCTGCTGATTGATAAAGGTAAGGTAGCGATTCCGGCGCTCTTCGTTCAATGGGCGGGTTAATAGAATTTCACTAAACCCTAAAATAGAGGTCAAAGGGGTGCGTAATTCGTGAGCGGCCATGGAAATAAATTCACTTTTCAGCCGGTCCATTTCTTTGAAGGGGGTAATATCGCTTTGAACGCCTACAAAGCCTGTTGGCTGCCCATCCGGGCCGGGAATAGGGGTAATGGTTAAAAGAACATCATACAGGCTGCCATCTTTTCGTTTGTTGACTAACTCGCCTCGCCAGGTTTGTCCGGTGCGGATAGTTTGCCACATTTGGGTGTAAAAAATTGGGCTTTGCCGTTCGCTTTTCCAGATGCGGGGTGTTTTGCCAATGGTTTCTGTGGCGCTGAAGCCCGTCAATTTTTCCAAAGCGGGGTTGATGTATTCTATTACGCCCTCCAGGTTGGTTACTAAAATACCTTCACCTACGGCATCGAAAATGGCTTGAAGTTCAGCCGTGCGGGCCCTAACCCGTTCATCAAGGGTTTGATTGATGTTGCGTAGTTCATTAGTTAGCCATTCTCGCTCCAGTTCGGCCTGTTTCCGCTCGGTTATATCACTGACCAATCCATAAACAATCTTAGAAGATGGCCCTTCTGGCTGAACTCTGACGCTATCGCGGACCCAAATAATTTGACCGTCGGCTCGAACCAGGCGATATTCCACTTCGCTGTGGCGCCCTTTTTCTTGTTGGGCTACCTGGGCTGCCGCAGCAGCTCTATCATCAGGATGAATGACGGTAGAGGGCCAAAAGCGCCAATCATTCATAAACTTTTCCATAGGATAGCCGGTCAAAACTTCGGCGTGAGGTGAAAGGTAAAGATTGATGTGTTCACCTGTGTCTGTTACCCGTGTAACATAAATATGGTCGCTGATCGAGTCAACCACCAGGCGGAAGCGCTCTTCACTGGCTCGCAACTCGGCCTCAGCCCGCTCCCGTTCTTGCTGCTCGCGAACATTTTGGAGGGCAATGGAGAGATATTCGGCAACTTCGGTAATGGTTGTGATTTCGTGCGTGCTCCATTGGCGTGGTTCAGAGGCGTCAAGGCAGAGTACGCCAATGAGGTTATCCGAATGGTGCAAAGGTATATCAATAAAGGCCCTTGTGCCACCGGCGGTAATTATGTCAGTTAATCCAATCAGACGAGAATCCAGGTTGACATCTTCAATGATGACCGGTTTATGCCGGCGTAAAAGCTCAAAATAATGGGGGGCGGTGGTCAGATTGAAGGCGATGCTGGTCAGAGGGGGCATCCCTGAAGGTTCAATAGCGCCGATTTGAACCGCGTTACCCTGCTCGTCAATGGTAAAATAGCCTACCCGGAGGGTGGGAAAATAGTCGGCCACTTGATTAAGGGTGCGTTGGATAACTTGATTGGCCGATAAGCCGGCATTGACCTGAGTAGAGATGCTGTTCAGTAACTTAAGCCGGGCCTGGCTGTCGCGAAGGGCTTGTTCTGTTTCTTTGAGTTTGCTGATATCATGACTGAGGCCCATAATCCCCACAATTTGGTCTTGATTATCACGTAAAGGGACGGTAGTGGTTGAATACCAACCCTGTTTTTGGTCATTCGGCGAAATAAACAACTCTTCGTGGTTAATAACAGGCTGGCCCGATTGGATAACACTCTGTTCAACCGCATAATATTGTTCGGCTAACTCTCGATTGAGAAAATCAAAATCCGTTTTACCCACCAGATCATCCGGGGTGGGTACTCCAACGGCCTGAGCTACGGCTTTGCTGCCGAGCAGAAATCGTCCTTCTGTATCTTGGGATGGTTCAGAAATAGGTTGACACATTAACAACAGAATAGGTTTACAGGAGCCACCTCATCAGGCAAGATAAGGGTTACGAGACCAAATCAAACCTGATCGAAGGAGGCTCCTAATGGCACAGTATCGCATAGCTGGGTTGGATTTGTCAACCCGGATGCAAATCACGGTCGAGATGGTGTTGAGTGTTCAAGAACGCGGGTGGGGGCGAGCCAGCCAATTGGCACAAGACTATGGGGTCTCACGGACGCTGTTGTACGAGTGGCGCAATAAAGCGATCCAGAGCTTGCAAGAAATCTTGCAGCCGCATGAGCCCGGCCCCCGACCGCTCCAGCAAAGCCTGGAAATCAATTCCGGTTTCATCCAGCGGGCCATTGCGCTTTGGCCGATGCTAACCGGGAGTGTGCGGGGGATCCAAACCGGGCTGAAACTGCTGTTGGGCGTTGAGCGGTCGGTCGGTTACATCAGCCAGACGCTTCAGGCTGCTGGTCAGAAGGCGACCAGCTATAATCAAGCGATGGTGATCCC
>JAKLJP010000032.1:67236-89016 GCA_023151115.1 Anaerolineae bacterium | reverse complement strand
TGAACTCTTCCAGAACGGTCTGAACCTTGATAACCTCCTTAATTATGTCGGCGTCCTATAGAACTGAACAACCCTGCGTGAAACTCTGTGATTTCTCTGCGTGTCTCTGTGTAACAACTTTTTGCTCAACCAATAAAATCTACTATTAATCTAACGGAAAAAGCTCTTTCGTTCGGGCCAGGGCTTCGGCCTCGCTGCCGGAAGGACGAAATTCCAACCCAACGTAACCATCAAAACCCAACTGCCGCAGCTTGGCCCGGATATTCGGAAAGTTGATTTCGCCCGTGCCCGGCTCCTGGCGGGTCGGCACATCGCCGATGTGGATGGTGGGATAGAGGCCGTGATATTCTTCCAGCCCCCAGATCAAATTGCCGGAACCGCGCTGCTGGTGGTAGCAGTCGAAGGCCAGCCGGAATTGGGGATGGTCAATCCGGCGAACCCAATCGGCGGCCAGTTCGTGGTTGTGGACCAGCACCCCGCCCTTGATGTGAAACTCGTTCAATCCCTCGACCCACACTTCCATCGGCGTCTGCTCGACCAGCTTCATAATCTTCTCTGTCTGGTTGAGCAGGTTAGCGTACTGCTCAGCCTCGCTAAAGTTGGACGATAGGCGGCGGGTCCATTCTTTGCCGTTAGCTACCTCGACCTGATTGGAAAAGATAAACAGGTGTTCAATGCCGTATTTGACGGCCAACTCCAGGCTTTCAGCCCAGGAGCGGACGGTTTTCTCGTTGTCGCCGGGGTCGGCCAGGCTGCCCATGTCGTCGTCAAAGGTGGAATTGATGACTGCCCCAACCCGGCGGCACTCGGCGGCAATCTCGGCAATGGGGGTATTGCGCCAAAACCAGACGTCCAGCCGGGTAATACCCAACGCCACAAACGCCTCCACCCGCTCGACGAGAGGCCGGTCGGTAAACCAGAAATCCAGGTAGCCGGTGTATTCCATCAACTCATCACCATGCCGCCGTCCACCTCGATAGCCTGGCCGGTCAGGTAGCGCGAGTCGGGCGAAGCCAGAAAAGCGGCCACTCCGGCGATTTCCCAGGGTTCGGCCATGCGCTTCATAGGGCAGTCGTTGGCCCGCAGTCGCAGCCATTCTTCAGGCGACAGTCCATCACGCGGGGCCACCTGGCTGGCTACATTTTTGACCATCTCCGTCAGGGTGTTGCCAGGGCAGATGGCGTTGGCCGTAGCGCCGTAGGGGGCCAGTTCCATCGCCACCGAGCGGGTCAGGCCAATGACCCCGCTCTTGGAGGCCGAATACTCAGCCGAAGCCGGCCAACTGGTTTTGCCGGCCATCGAGGAGATGTTAATAATACTGCCCGATTTTTGAGCCATCATGATCGGAGCGACAGCCTGGTTGCACAGAAAGACGCCGGTCAGGTTGATGTCAATCAACCGCTGCCACTGCTTGAGCGGCACTTCCACCAGCGGCGAGCCGGAATAGATGCCGGCGGCAGCCACCAGAATATCCACCCGGCCCCACTTTGACATTGCCATCTCTACGGCCGCTTTGACGCTGTCCGGATCGGCCACGTTGCAGTGAGCGGTGATAGCCTCGCTCTCGGCGGCCTGACAACGAACAGCGGTGCTCTCGTTGGCCGCATCGCTTACATCCAGGCAAACCACGTGTGCTCCCTCCTGGGCAAATCGCAAGGCGCAGGCTTGACCAATCCCGCTACCCGCGCCGGTCACAAGGGCGACCTGGCCCACAAAACGTTTGAGTTCCATCGTTCCTCCAGTAATCATTGTCAGTCAATGTTATTTAACTTGGTTGCTTCTCCGGGCGTTTTATCAACAGGGCCGCCAGGCCAATGCTGACCGGCAAAATCAACAGCGCGGTCATGGCCGGGGCGTAGCTGCCAAAGGTATCCATACTCAGCCCCAGCGGATACGGTCCCAGCGCCGTCCCGCCGACTACGCCGATCATCACCGCCCCACGAATCGAACCCAGGTGCAGCCGGCCAAAATATTTAGCCCAAACCACCGCATCAATCACCCGGAACGCCCCGCTGACCAGCCCGTTGAGCGCCCCGTAAAGCATCGCCTCGGCGGGGGTGTGCATAAGCTGGACCATGACCATCGTCGCCGCCAGCAGAAAGAGGGTGATCGCCAGCAGCAGCCTGGCCCGGTAGCGGTCGAGCAGCCAACCCATACCCAGGTTGCCGATGACCGAAAAAATGGCAATCACATAAAAGGCGCTGACCGCTACCTCGCGGCTCAGGCCGCGGACCTCGAAGAGGGAGGTCTGGTGGAACACCAGCCCGGCCAGCAACATGGTCAGCACGGTCAGGCCGGCGCTGAAGAGCCAGAACACGCCCGTGCGCCGCGCTTCGGCCAGGGTCCAGTGCCGTTCACCCCCCCTCTGCTCCCCCCCGTTCACGGAGGGGAAGGGAGGGGTATCACCATCCGGCTGCAAGCCGTACAGTTCCGGCCGGTCTTTGAAAAAAAGCAGGCTGACCGGCAGCATCACCAGCCAGACCAGCAGCCCCAGCAGGCCCATGGCCCACCGCCAACCCAACTGATCAATCCAGAATTGACTTAGCCCCGGAAAAATCATCAAGCCAATGGGCAGGCTTAGCCCGGCCAACCCCATCACCCGGCCCCGCCGGCGAATAAACCACTGAGCAATCAGATTGTTACTGACCAGTTGCAGCGAGCCAAAACCCAAAAAGCGCAGCGCCAGCAGCCCCAGAAACAACGTGAAGATACTATGAACCAGGGCCACTCCCACCGAGGCCAGACCCAGCCCTAATGCAATCAGGGGCGTCATCAGCCGAGGACCGAAACGGTCCACCAGCCGGCCGGTCAGCGGCAGCAGCAGCGAAGCGGCAAAGGTCGCCACGCCGTACAGCAGAGAGATATTGGCCCGCGAGATGCCCAGGTCTTTGATGAAGTAATCAATAAAAATACTGATGGTAAAGGTCTGGCTGGGGGCCATCATCACAATGCCCACAGTCCCGACAACGAGAATGACCCAGCCGTAAAAGAAAGGCGTGGCTTTGATCAGGCGGCTTGATTTGGTGTTGGCGATCATAATAGGTAGGGTAAATTTGGCTCAACTGCTAAAGCGGCTACTCACCCAGAACCTCACTGCTCAAGCTCATCTGGCTGAGTAAAGTGCGGACAGTTAGGAGGAACTCACCGGGCCGCTGGATAGTAATACTTTTTGCAGCAGGAAAATAGCGGCGTGTATTGAAGGTAATCAGGTAAGGGCAGTTGGCTTGTAGAGCCGCTACCAATAAGGGTAGGTCTTTGGGATCGGCCTGCCCGATATAAAGCCGTAAATCGTCCACTGCCGGGTCAGGCACAACTCGAAGACAACGGCTGACCAATAGACGGAATTCAAGTAACTTGGTGGGTATTTTGGCGATTAAGTTACGTTCTACTTCGGTGATGGCTTGTTCTGAGGTGACACATTCAAGCAGCGTAATTTCACCCATCCGCAGCAATACGTGACTGGCTCCGTGTTCGGTAGGGGCGGCGGCGCCGGCAAAAATCACATCGGCATCCAGAAAAACAAGGGGTTTATGAACCCTGGTCACCGTATTTTTCCGCTGTGTATCGTTCTCGCTGCTCACGCAGAGCTTGTAACATTTCCTCTACACTGAGACCCGCTTCAATCCGGGCGCGTTCGATCTCACGAGCCAACTCTGGTACTAAAGGAGCCATAGGTGTTAAGACCAAAAGGCCGTCCAAGTCTATCAAATTGAATGTATCACCGGGTTGAATATTATAACGTTGGCGCACCTCGGCGGGTAAAGTCAGAATCCCTCGCTGGCGTACCTGAATAGTTGCAGACATTAGCTATCCCCTTATCAGAAAAACATCCATTGACCGATTTTCTGCTAAATTATTGTAGCAAAGGCCTGATGCTCAGTCAAAGTCAAAAGATTACTCCACCACTTTGACCGTCACCTGATTGGCGCGGACCTCATTTCCGGCGGCGTCAAGGCCAATGGCTTCAAAGATATACGTCCCCGGCGACATTTGCCACAGCGTTTCCGAGCTTTCAGCCAGCGGCCGGCCGTTAATGAGCAGCTTGACATGCCGCAGCAAGACCCCGTCGGTGGGGCGAATGCTGACCCGGATTTTTTGCTTCTCGACCGGGATGTTGGGGACTAGGCGAAAGGTGCTGCCCTGGTCGGGGCTGGTGAAGAGCAGGGGAGGCGAAGAAGGGTGAGGCGATGAGGCGCTGACTTGTCCCGCTTCATCTGTTCCTCGCGTCACCGCCTCCTCGCCTCCTCCGGGGCAGAGCGGTGAGTACGCCCCCGGCGGCTGTGGGATGGCCTGCTTTTTGGCCCAGGCTTGCGCTTCGGCGGGGTAGAGAGTGAAGGTCTGGAAGGCGACAAACTCCAACGGGCAGCCAACCCCGGCCCGAAGTCCATTGCGCCGGTCAAGCGCAATGCGCTGATGCCAGTCGTCGAAGCGGTAGGGTTCGGTGCCGGAAATGAAGATTTCGGAGATAGTATGAGAACATGGAACGTTAAACGTTGAATGTTGAACGTTGTCCGCTTCAACGTTCAAACCTTCCAACTTTGAACGTTCAACAGGTACAAGTCCATTATCGGCGCAAATGGTTTTTTCAATCAATCCGTCCGGCTGCACGAAATCGTGAACCGGAATGGTTTTGTGTAGTTCTTCCATCAGGTCGTGCCAGATGGGGGCCGCGCCGGTGACGCCGGAGATATGGCGCATAGGTTCGTTGTCGGCGTTGCCGGCCCACACCCCGACGACCAGATCGGGAGTGTAGCCGACGGTCCAGTTGTCGCGCCAATCCTGGGTGGTGCCGGTTTTGGCGGCAGCCGGACGGGTCAGGTTGAGCGGGCTGCCCGCGCCAAAGGTGGAACGGCGGGCGTAGTTGTCACTTAAGATTGACGTAATAAGATAGGCTGTGCGCGGGTCAAGTACCTGCGGGCCGGGGTTGAGGGTTGGCGGCGACTGGAAAATCACCTGGCCCTGGTGATCGGTGATGCGGGTGATGGCGACCGGCTCCAGTTTGCGCCCGCCGTTGGCAAATGCGCCGTAGGCGGCGGTCAGTTCCAGCAGGCGGACCTCACCCCCACCGAGGGTGAGGGCCAGGCCGAAGTTTTTGTTGTCAAAGGTGGTGATGCCCAGCGAGCGGGCCAGATCAGTGGTACTTTTCAGGCCGACGTAATCCAGCACCTTGACTGCCACCAGGTTGTAGCTGCTGGCCAGGGCCTGCCGTAACAAAACCGGCCCGCGCCAGGTGCGGTCGTAATTTTCGGGCACATAGGGCTGGCCTTCCTGGGTGACAAAGGCGGTGCGCACATCCACCATCATCGTCGCGGCGGTAAGCGGCTCGTAGCCGTGGGCGGCGGCAATGTCGGGGTCAAAGGCGGCGGCATAAGTGATGGGTTTGATCGAGGAGCCGGGCTGGCGGGTGGCCATCGTGGCGTTAACCGCGCCGTCAATGCGCGGGTCGAAATAATCGGGGCTGCCGAGCATCGCCAGCACTTCCCCGCTGCGCGGGTCGAGCACGACGGCGGCGGCGTTACGGATATTGCGGGGCGGCTGGCCGGCCTTTTGTTTGGACAACTCGGCCAGCCGGTAGCGGACAATCCGCTGGGCCATGTTCTGTATATTCAAATCTACGGTGGTATAGACCTGCAAGCCTTGGCGGTAGATGGCCTCCAGGCCGTATTTGCGCTCCAACTGGCCGCGAATGTACATGACAAAGTGGGGCGCTTCGATGGGGAAGGGGATGGCGGCGTAGCCCAACTTTTCGGTGCGGGCGCTGGCGGCCTCGTCGGTGGTGATAAACTGCTGCTTGACCATCAAATCGAGGACGATGCTCTGCCTGGCTCTGGCGGCGTCGGGGTTTTCCAGTGGGTTGTAGTTGGCCGGGCTTTGGGGCAAACCGGCCAACATGGCGCACTCGGCCAAATCCAGTTCGGCGGCGTGTTTGCCGAAGTAAGTTTGGCTGGCCGCTTCGATGCCGTAGGCCAGGTTGCCGTAATAGGTTTCGTTGAGGTAGAGGGTCAGGATTTCGTCTTTAGAGTAGGTCCGGGCCAGCCGCCAGGCCAGGATGGCTTCGCGTAACTTGCGGGTCAGGCTGACCTCGGTTCGCTCTTGAGGCGAGAGGAGCAGGTTGCGGGCCAACTGCTGGGTGATGGTGCTGCCACCGCTCAGCACTTCGCCGCCCTGCCAGTTGATGTACAGGGCGCGCAGGATGGCCCAGGCATCCACGCCGGGGTTGCGGTAAAAGCTGGCATCCTCGGTGGCAATGGTCGCCTCAAGACAGGCCGGCGGCACGTCTTCCAGAGTCAGCGGGGTGTGCAAACCCTGGTGGGGGTCGGTGATTTCGTACAGCAGCATGCCGTGCCGGTCGTAGATTTTGGTCGATGGGGCGGTGGTGTACTGGTACAGTTCGTCGGGTCGGGGCAGGTCCACCAGCAGCCATTGGTCAATGATAACAGCGGCGGCCAGGCTGATTAAAATGACCACGGTAGTGATGACCGTAGCGAGTTTGCGTTTGCGCGAGATTGGTTTCATAGACTCGTGATGCGTGATGCGTAAGGATTTAAAGCGTGGTACGTAAAACCAATATACCACCTATCAGGGATTATACCATTATCTTTGATAGGGCAATAAATAGACGAGGAGTAGTTTCCCGATGACCGGCGAACAGTAAACCGTCGCCGGACTGACGCCCAGCCGCTCATACCGATACAGCTTCAACTCGCCTGTAACCTCCACTTCCATTGACTCGACCCCGATGCCCTGTTTGGCCGCTTCGTGGTAGATGTTCATAGCTACTGAATTTGGAATGATCTTGAAAGAAAAATGTAATTTTTTAATGGAGGTTGTATGGTACACTGAGGGTAATGTTAAAGTTTGTGGCTCATGTATAGAACAAGTGCAATTTAGCAGAGGCGGCTTCCACGCCGCCGAGGGTCGGGCGTGGGAGCCCGGCCTGCTTTGCACTAGTACTTAACATGAGCCAAGTTTGTTAAGCTTCAACGGGGAGGTGACAAAATGGGGTTGATCCGCAAGAAGGTCAAGAACCACGTGGTGTGTAATCACCTGGGCGCTTTCGGAGATTACTGCCCCAGGTGTGGGGCCAGAAAGCACCAATACGGCGGCTACGAAACCCGGCTGATTACGGTCGAACAGGAGTTTCTGGAGGTCTGTCTGCATCTGGGCGAGCTTGGAACATACTGCTCAAAGTGTGGCGATAGGCGCATGGTGTAAAATGGGCTGGTTTCTGAAACTCTAACCTTTTCCGTTATTTTTCTGGCACATTTCCTATTGATGTTTTATACAATGTCTCTGTCCAAAAACTATAAAGGTAGTGCTAGATAATTCTACGGAGGGGAGAGCTATTAAATGATGAGGCTATCGTGTCCTGGTTAAGAGGGAAGGGGTTTATTTTCGGTGAGGCAAGTTAGTTTGGCAATAACAGCTTAGGCAGTAACTGGGGTAGTTGGCGGTATACTCCCGGCTTACCCAACACCAGGGTTGCCCCCGCTTTTTTAGCTTCCTTTTCTATCGCAGTGTTACCAGAGATAATGATAATAGGAATAGATACCCCTCTGGCCCGCAGGGTGCGGGTTAGTTCCAGGCCATCTACCAGCGGCATATTTTTATCTGAAATAATCAGATCAGCCCCAAATTGTTCATAGAGTTGAAGGGCTTCTTGCCCATTGGGGACCAGGGAGATATGACCCAGGGGACACACACCGATGATAATAAGTTCAAGGAGTTGGCCAGTCAGCCGATCATCTTCGGCAATAATGATCCGCGCGTAGAGCTGTTCACCCATCTTTTTACCTCACATTTGAATGTCAGGCAGAGCTGTTGACTTTTGGTTCCTGGTATCTTTGGCCGGTGAGGTAGTTTGTTGTCTCTATTTAAGGTGCAGTTACAACCGCGTCAGTAAAGCCCCGAAACGCCAAACAGACAGAATTTATGGTCTTATTGTAACAGGTCCTGGTTTGAATCCGGTTTGAAGGGAAGAGGAAAAAATATCGGTTATTCAGCCCTGAACAGGCTCGTTCTTCCCGTCTTGGTCAGCTTGTGTTATAATGCGTCTCCTCTGGAATGAATGGAGGAGAAATGCGCCCCAATTTTGTCCTGCTTGTCGTCATACTTTCTCTTGTCCTGACCGCTTGCAACAGCGCTCCATCCCCGACCGAAGTGGCTCAAAATCCAACGGTCGCAGCTACCAACGCCGCTGTTGAGGTCACATCTCCCACCCTCACTCCCCCACCCCTTGCTTCCCCCGCTCCCACCCGCACCCCCTCACCCACGCTTGGCCCGCCGACTGCCACCCCTACCCGCGTGGTCAAAACGCCGACCCGCCGCCCATCCACTCCTACGCCTATTGGCGCTAAATCTACCATTACCGCTACCCTCGCCTCCTCGCCTCCCGCATCATCGCCCACCCCAACCTCGCCGCCACCCCCACCGACGGCAACTCCGCTGCCGACCAGCACCCCCCTGCCGACTATCACCCACGCCGAAGGCATCAACCCGCTGACCGGCCTGCCCGTCGCCGATCCGTCAGTGCTGAAACGCCGCCCGTTGATGGTCCGCATTGGCAATGATGTCGGCGCGCGCCCGCAGCGCGGCCTCAATTTAGCCGATATGGTTTACGAAGAGATTGTGGAATGGTGGACCACCCGCTTTACCGCCATTTATCTGTCGGAAACGCCGGAACTGCTTGGCCCCATTCGCTCTGTCCGGCTGATTAACCTGCAATTAGTGCCCCAATACGGCGGCGCGCTGGCTCACTCCGGCGGCTCCGACCCGGTGCGCTGGGAAGTCTCCCAATCTTCCATCACCGATCTGGATCAATTCTACAACCCCGACCCCTACCACCACCTGCCCAACGAAGGCTGGCAGACCCGCGCTGTGTTCAACGCCCAGGTCGCCCGCGCTTATATGGCCAAGAAAAAGATGGAAGCGGCGGTGCCGTTGCAGGGCTTTTTGTTCAGCGAGACCATCGAGACCGGCGAGCCGGGCGAAAATATTTACATCTATTACCCGCGCAGCACCTGTTTTACCGAGTGGCATTACGATGCCGCCAGTGGCAAATATGGTCGCTGGATTATTGGCTCACCCTTGACCGATGCTCTTGACGGCCAACAGATTGCCGCTTCAAACGTGATTGTCTATTTTGCCGAGCATCAGGATACCGACATTGTCGAAGACAGCAACGGGGCCACTTCGGTGCGGATTATCGTCAACGGCAAGGGGCCGGCCTGGTTCTTCCGCGATGGCAAGCTGAATAAAGGCTTCTGGGAAACGGATGGGACGCGCACGCCCTACTTTACCCTCGAAGATGGCACGCCCTACAGCCTCAAACCCGGCAACACCTGGGTCGAGGTGGTGCCGACTTATTATACGATTGGCGTTGAAGATATCGAAGATGCCAGTACAGGGCCATAAAAATGATTAAACAACGCGTTTTTGTCACTCGTATCGTCTCTCAAAAAGGACTCGACCTTATCCTCAATGCCCCCGACATCGAGTCCGAAGTTTGGCCGGGCGAACTGCCGCCGCCGCGAGAAGTCTTGCTGCAAAAAGTACAAGGTATTGACGGCCTGTACTGCTTGCTGACCGAAAAGATTGACGAGGAACTGCTCACCGCTGCCGGACCGCAGCTCAAAGTGGTCAGCTTGATGGCCGTTGGCTATGATAGTGTTGACGTGGACGCCTGCACCCGGCGCGGCATTCCCGTAGGTAACACCCCCGGCGTCCTCACCGAAGCCACCGCCGATCTGACCCTGGCCCTGCTGCTGGGCACGGCCCGCCAGCTTGTGCGAGCTGCCGAGGCGGTCAAGGCCGGCAAATGGCGCACCTGGGAGCCAATGGGCTACACCGGCCCGGATGTCTATGGCAGCACGGTCGGTATCATTGGGCTGGGCCGGATTGGCCTGGCGGTGGCGCGGCGGCTGCAAGGTTTCAACGTGCGCTTGCTGTATTATAATCGCCGGCCCAACCCCGCCGCTGAAGAAATGGGCGCAACTTGGGTGGATTTAGACACCCTGCTGGCCGAGAGCGATTTTGTCAGCCTGCATTTCCCTTCGACCCCCGACACCAAACATTTCATCAATGCCGAGCGGCTGCGAAAGATGAAACCGACGGCCACCCTCATCAACACCGCTCGCGGCGACGTGGTGGATCAGGCCGCTCTGATTGAAGCGCTACGGCAGGGGGTCATTGCCTACGCCGGATTGGACGTGACCACCCCCGAACCTCTGCCCGCCGATAATCCCCTCCTCAGCCTGCCCAACGCCACCGTGTTGCCCCATATCGGCAGCGCCAGCATCACCGCCCGCGAGAAGATGGCCACGATGGCGGCGGAGAATCTATTGGCCGGACTCAGAGGGGAACGCCTGCCGAATTGTGTGAATCCGAGCGTTTATGGTTAATAAAGTAGAACAAAAAACCCTCCACTGTAGGAGGGTTTTTTGTTGGAAGAATCGGATTAGGAACGGCTTTACCGGGTTGGGCGGCTGGGCGGATTGGCTAATGGCCCGTCGCCAGATCGCCCGCCGGGGTCCAGTTGCAAGTCGGGGCGGTCGGGTGGGTTGGCTAATGGCCCGTCAGCCAGCCCCGAACTGAGGTCCAATTGAGCGATGCTGCCCAGCGAACTATTGAACTGGTCCAGCGAAGCCTGCGCCTGGGAGAGATTGCCGCGGGCCAGTTGTTCGGTGATGGTAGAGATAGTGCCCGATAACTGCTGAAGTTGGGGCTGGTTTTGGGCGGCCAGCCCGGCTTTGGCATTGGCCCCAAGCTGAGCAATCGTGGTCAATTCATCTGGGGTCAGCCGTTGATCGGCCAGGGCCTGCTGCCCGCTTTGCAGAAAAGCGAAGGTATCCTGAAGCGCGGCCTGGGGGGTGTCGGCCCGTTGGGTCGGCTGGATGTTCAAGGCGTTTGTCACCCGCGCTTCCATCTGAGCCTGGTAATTGGCCTGCCAGGTTTGCGCCTGCTGCTGCAATTCGGCCACCTGGGTACTGGCAGCCTGGGCCGTTGCTTCCAGGGCGGCAATCGTTTCTTCGGCCAGGGCGACGCCTTCATTCAAGGTCTCGTTGATCTCCACCAACGTTTCATTCATCTCGTCAACCGAGCCGGAAAGCTCCTCTAAAGTTTGATTGAGTTCGGCCAGTTCAGCCTGGGTTTCCACGGCCAGATCATAGTAAAGCTCATAATAAGCGGCCATGGCCTCTTCCGCCGTATTGATAGCCTCTTCCGCCCCCTGCACATAAACTTCGACCGTTTGAACTTCTTCGGCTGTCACCGTATCGTCAGCCGTAGCATTGGCCGTTTCGGTGGAGTATTGGTTGGTCGCAGCGGCGGCCTGGGTCACAGATTGCTCGATCAAGGCGACCAATTCTTCTTCCGAAAGGGTGGTATAATCTTGCGCTGCTGCCGGAGTCGGGTTGACCGTGGTCGTTTGGGTCAGGTTGATGGTTTGGTTAATGACGACCGGAGTAGGGACCGCCGTGGGGACGGGCGGCGTGGCCTGAGCAGTAGCGGTGGCCGCAACTGCCGCCGCAATCGTGGCCTCGACAGACTGCTGGGCGTTTGCGGTAGCGGCTACAGCCGCGTCAATGGTCGCCTGGGCGTTTGGTTCGCTGCGGGCATTTCGGCAGCCTGTGAGCAGCAGACCCAATATCAGGACAGTCAGCAGGATGGAACCGGAGAGATTGTTTTGCTTCATGGGGATAACTCCTTTTGTTTTTACGTAACTGCTCAACCATGTCATTTCGACCGCAGGGAGAAATCCCCGATACCTTGCTTTTCGTGTTGTGCCTTGAAGATTTCTCGACCTTCGGTCTCGAAATGACATGAAGCTGAGTGATAACATTTTTACTATGATTTTTTAATCCGTCTTGCGTAATCTTTAACGGAACACGCAAGACACAACACCCTTTGACAGCTTTAAATTTTGGAACAGTCTTCTATTTTGGGCTTACAGTAACACAGGATTGCCCAAATTTGCACCCCAAAAATTAGGTGTTTTGGCCTGTCAGTCTTATGACCTTTTTCCTAAGGCAGTTCCAACAAAATAGTTATTCGATTCGTGTTACGTGTTGCGTCTTGCGTATTCCGTTTGTCTTTACGCAAGACGCAACACGTTTTGACTGATTTCAATCTTGGAACAGCCTCACGCGATTGGAAATCCTTAATCTCCAATCTCTAATCTCTTTATAAAGCAAAGTTTTTAAGAAGTTGCGAAGATGTTTATTCATACGCCAGTACCTCGCGCACGGTCAGCCGGGATGCGCTGCGGGCCGGCAAAAAGCTGGCCAGGGCGGCCAGGAGAATAGCCACGACCAGCCACAGCGCGACTCCGGGCAGCGAGAAGATGTAGGACAGCGGCGCTTGAAAGAGGGCCTGGCCGGTCAGATCGCTCAAAATTTTGCTGAGCGGCACTGCCAGCAGTGTGCCACTGACCCAACTCAACACCCCGATGACGATGCCCTCGACGATGACGATGCGCAGAATGGCCCCATCGGAAGCGCCGATGGCCCGCATCACCCCGATTTCACGGGTGCGCTCCAGCACGTTGATGCTCATCGTGCCCATCAGCCCCAGGCCGCCGACAACGGCCAGCAGCACCGCAACGGCCAGCAGAAAAACAATCAGGATATTGAGCATGAGCTGCACGTTCTCGCGCAGGCTCATAATGGTCCGCACCTCGGCCACCTTAAAGCCGGCCCGGTTGAATTTTTGCTCAAGTTGCCGGGCGGTTTGGGTCAGGCTCTCCATATCGTTGGCCTGAGTGATGATCTGGACCGAAGCGGCCCGGCCAACCTCGTGCGCGGCGCGGGTGTAGTAGGGATAGTTGGCGTAGAGCATAGGCCCGGCCAGCGTGCCGCGAATGATGCCCACAATCTGCCAGTTAGTCTGGCGCTCACCAAATTTTAGGATGACCACGTCGCCCAGCCCCAGATCCGGCTCATCGTACAGGAAATCGGTATTGACCACCAGGGCGTTGGTATCGTCAGGGCGCAGCCAGCGACCCTCCAGCAGGGTGGCCTGGATCATTGTCGTATCGGCCTCCGGGGCCAGCAAAAGCACGGCCTCGCCTTCCACCCCCTCGGGCCGCAGCCGGCGCACCGATTTGGCCCCCCAACTCTCGGCCACCGTTACCCCCGGCACTTCCAAAGCAATCTGCTCGATCTCCCGTACCCGGTAATCGCCCTCGAACCGCACCCGAATGTCGAACTGCCAGTAGTTAAGGGCGTCATCCAGGGTCTGCTCCAGCGAGGCGCGCACGCTGAAAATAGCGATAAAGGCCATTCCGGCCACACTTAGGGTGATCAGGGTCAGCAGCAGCCGGTCTTTGCGGCGAAAGGTATTGCGCAGCGAAAGCATCAGCGGGCGCGACAGGCCGCGCAGCCGTTGCAGCAGCCGGTCCAGCCAACTCTCCCCAAAAGTTCCCTGGCCCAGGCCGTAGTTGCTGATGGCCTCGCGCACGCTGACCCGCACCCCGGCCACGATGGGGTACAGCGCGGCCAGCAGCGGCGTCAACAGGCCAATGGCTACCTGGATTAGCAGCACTTCGGGCGACATCGTGGTCCGCACCAGGTCGAAGTTAAGCTGCTGCGAAAGATAGCCGGCCAGCCGCCAGGCCCCGACCACCCCCAGCGGCACGGCCAGGAACAACGACAGCAGGCCGTAAGCCAACACCGTAGCAAAATAGAGGTTCATAATCTGGCCCTGCTGGCCGCCGATGGCTTTCATCACCCCAATCTGGCGGGTTTGCTGGGCCAGGATGGCCGAAATGGTATTAATGACCAGGAAGCCGCTCAACCCCAACGCCAGCAGCGCCGAAGCGTTCAACAGCAGCAGCAGCGGCTGGACGACATCATTGACCGGATAATCGCCCGGCCGCCGGTTGACGGTGGACATAATTTCCAGGCCGGCCCCCTCGATTTTCCGGCTGACCTCTTTGGCGACGGCTTCCACGTGGGCCTGATTCGACTTATCCTGGGCCACCACAAACTCCACCCGATTGAAAGCGGCCGGTTGGCGCAGCCAGGCCAGGGTATCCAGGCTGATAAAACCAAACGCCTGGCCGGCCAGTGGGGCCGGACGCTCGCCCACGTCATGAACGGTCCCGGCGATGCGCATCGTCCGTTCATAGCCGTCCAGGGTGCGCAGGGTGATGCTGTCGCCAACCTCGAGGCCCATCCAGTCGAGGGAGGTCCGTTCGACCAGGATCGCTTTTTCGGGCGGCGGCCAGTCGCCCTGTTCCGGCCAGAGCTTGGCGATGTTCATCCTGTCGTAGTCGTTCATCGCTCGCGCTTCCAGGCTGATCGGCTTCCATTCATCGTCCGGCCCTACCCGGTAGCGGGCGCTGACCACACGCCGTCCCTCGGCGGCTTCAATCTCGCGCATAGCCCGAATGGTATCTACCACTGACTGGTCGAAATCGCCGTTGACCACCAGGCTGGCGCTGGGTGGGTTGGTAGCCGCATAACTGGTCTCCAGTTGGCCGCCAAAAATGCTGCGTGTCCCTGAAACCACGCCGACGGCCAGAACGCCCACGGCGATGGACAAGACCACCAGCGCCGTCCTGGCCTTGTTATCCGCCAGGTCGCGGATGACCTTACGCCAGCGGGGGTTGAGAAATTTCATCAGCAATTCCTTCTTTCATCGTCAACAATCTCTCCATCGGCAATGGTAATCGTTCGGGTGGCCTGGCGGGCCAGGTCGGAGTCGTGGGTGACCATGATGAAGGTTTTGCCGGCGGCGACCAGTTGTTGGAACAGCCCTAACATAGCCCCGGCAGTTTTGGAGTCGAGGTTGCCGGTAGGTTCATCGGCCACAACCAGGGGCGGATCATTAGCCAGGGCGCGGGCAATGGCCGCCCGCTGCTGCTGCCCACCCGATAGGGCCGTTGGCAGTTTGTGGGCGTGATCGGCCAGCCCGACCTGGTCCAGCAGCGCCAACGCTCGCTGCTCCCGCTCACTAAAACCATACATGTGCCCAAAATCCATCGGCAGCATCACGTTCTCGACCACAGTCAAGGTGGGTAAGAGTTGGAAGAATTGAAAAACGATGCCGACGTGTTTGCTGCGCCAGACAGCCATCTGATTCTCGCCCAGGGTGTGCAGCGGCGTCTGTTCAATGTAGATCGCGCCGGCCGTCGGGCGGTCAATGCCGGTGAGCATATTGATCAGAGTTGACTTGCCGCTGCCCGACTTGCCGACAATGGCGATGAACTCGCCCTGGTCTACCCGCAAGTCAACCCCTTTGAGGGCCGTAAACAACCCGGCGGTGGTTTGATAACTTTTGACCACCTGCTGCAACTCGATCAGGGCAGAGGTATTATGACCGTTGGCGGTCGCCCCGTTAGTGGGTCGCTGCTTGAATAAGGTATCTATCATCATTACTGCGCCTCAACAGTATAATCTGGGAGTATTTTATGTTTGGGGCGAACTTGCTGTATAGCCTACCCCGCTCGGCGATGAACTCGCCGAGCTAGTGAACAGCGCCTCGTGAACGAGGCTAGCCGGATTGATCCGGCGCTGTTTGCTAGCCCGGAAATTCATTTCCGGGCGGGTGGTCTAAAAATTCGCCCCCAAACGGAAATACTCCCGCATAGTTTTATCCTATTGTCAACCAGTCCAGCTTGGTTATAATTGGGGTATGCTGAAAAATTGGTTGACCTTGTTGACCAGCTTAGGGTAAAGTTGTTAAGAAGTTGCGAAGATGTCTAAAAAAATTCTGGTAATTGAAGACGAAGGCAAGATTGCTCGCTGGGTGCGGACTTATTTTGAGCAGGACGGCTTTACCGTGCTGCTGGCCGGCGACGGTCCCACCGGCTTGACCCTGGCCCAGACTGAACTGCCCGACCTGATTGTGCTCGATCTGAATCTGCCGGGGCTGGACGGCCTGGAACTGTGCCAAAAACTGCGCCGGCATCGCACGAAAGCCGTGGCTAACACGCCGATCATTATGCTAACGGCGCGGGTGGAAGAGGCCGACCGGCTGGCCGGTCTTGACCTGGGGGCGGACGACTATGTGACCAAGCCATTCAGCCCCAAGGAATTGGTGGCCCGCGCTAAAGCGATTTTTCGCCGCCTGGAACGAGACGCCGACCCCGCCCGTGTCTTTAAGGATGGCGATTTGGTGGTGGATGTCGAGGCGCATGCGGCTACTCTGGCCGGCCAACCCCTGGAGTTGACCCCCAACGAATTTGCCGTGCTGGCCACCCTGCTGGAACATCGCGGCAAGGCGCTGAGCCGCTCCCAACTGATTGAACTGGCCCTGGGCCACGATTACGAAGGATTGGAACGGACCATTGACGTGCATATCCGCCATATTCGCCACAAAATTGAAGCCAACCCCACCCAGCCGCAGCGAATCGTGACCGTTTTTGGGGTGGGGTATCGGTATGAAGGATTATAATGGCCTTGAGCGGCTGAAATCCGGGGATGGACGATAGTTTATGGTTGAAAATAAGGCAAACGGCAGGCATAGCTCAACCGGGTGGCTGGCCCGCTTATTTGGGGCCAACCTGCGCGGCCAGTTGACCCGCAGCTTTTTGCTGATCATCCTGGTCAATATCGGGCTGATGGCAGTGCTGGCGCGAGTGGTGGCCTTGCCCCGGCTGAATGACGTGGCCCTGTTGTTGGGCCGCCGCCAGGCTTTCCAACTGGCCCCCTTTTTTGCCGATGCTTATGCCCGCTCAGGCTCGTGGGTCGATGGGCCGGCGCTGGCGCAGCGCTTGAGCCAACCCCTGCCACCGGGGCTAATCCGGGATATTACCTTTGGTCTACCCTGGCGCTTCGATTTGATCCGAGAATTGACCCCTGACCGGGTGGTGCTGGTCAACACCGCCGGTCAGGTTGTGGCCGACAGCCAGGGACTTTTGTCTGGCGGCCAACCTCTCCCGGTTGAATTAGAAGCTTATGGCGCGCCCATTACCCTGCAAGATGAGCCGATTGGCCGGCTGGTGGTCACTTCGGCGGTGGTGGACGAACTGACCGGGGTGCTAGAAGCCACCCTGCGCCAGACCCTTTTGGGGGCCAGTGTATTGGCCGGGGTGGTGGCGCTCCTGCTCAGCTTTGGGCTGGCCCAACGCCTGGCCCGTCCGATCCACAGCCTGAGCCGGGCGGCTCGCGCTTTGACTTCGAGCGACTCCCACGAGCCGCTGCCTGTGGTTCGCCGGGACGAGATTGGCGAATTGACCATGGCCTTTAATGAAATGACGGCGGCTCTGAACCGGCAAAAGTACCTGCGGCGGCAGATGGTGGCCGATATTGCCCACGAACTACGCACCCCCCTGAGTGTGATGCAGTTGGATATCGAAAGCCTGGGCGATGGTTTGCAGCCTCCGGCGGAAGCCGCCGCTTCCTTGCGTGATGAAATCGTCTCGTTGAACCGCCTGGTGGAAGACCTGCGCTTGCTTTCTCTGGCCGAGGCCGGTGGGCTGCACTTTAGCCTGGAAAAGTTGGAACCCACCCCTTTTCTGCGCCAGAGGGTCGAAACCTGGACGCCCCAGGCCCAAGCGCGACAGGTCTACCTCCTGGCCGATTTCCCCGCCGACCTGCCTCCAGTTTTGGCCGATGAAGGACGCCTGGCCCAGGTTTTTAATAACCTGCTGAGCAACGCCCTGCGTTACACCCCCGCTGGCGGAAAAATTATCATCAGAGCAAAGCTGGCAGCAGGGGAATTGCTTGTACAGGTTTCGGACAGCGGGCCGGGTATCCCCGCCGAGGATGTGCCCTTTATCTTTGAGCGTTTCTATCGGGCCGACTCTTCCCGTAGCCGGGATACCGGCGGCAGCGGCCTGGGGCTGGCCATCGCCAAACAGTGGATTGCCCTGCACAATGGGCGTCTCTGGGTGGAGAGTGAACCAGGCCAGGGAGCGACGTTTTTTGTAGCGCTGCCGATAGCGGATCGCTAAGATGCCAGGGGTACCAAGAGAATATTATGGCATCCTTTGCACCGCTCGGATATGAAATGTAGCTTTCGCTGAGGAATCTATGGGGGTTTGGTCGTGGATCATAGCTGGTCAGTCTCATACTTTTCTATCAATGCTTTGGCTCGATGCCAGCCCAATACGGCGATATAAATTGCCATACTTCGTAATTTAGCAATATAATTGGCATTATAGATTGGAATTTCTGTCCAGACAGAATGTCCAAAAATCAAAGGATAACCTTGTTTGTAGTAGTCTATGATGCCCTTCATCTACCACCTCCCCACCAAAATCATCTTCGGCCAGCCTGCCCTCGAAGCCGTCAAGTCCGAACTGGCCCAACTGCAAGCTGAACGAGTCCTTTTTGTCAGCGACCCCGGCCTGGCCCAATTAGGACTGGTGGCGCAGTTTGAGGCTGAACTGCAGACGGAAGGATACACCGTTACCCCCTTCACCGAGGTCAGCAGCAACCCCACCACCACCGAAGTCGCCGCCGGGCTGGCTCTGGCCCGCGAGCAGGGGACGCAGGCACTCATCGGCCTGGGCGGCGGCAGCGCCATTGACGTGGCTAAAGGCATTGCCATGCTCATGACCAACGGCGGCCATTACGCCGATTACCAATGGGGCGGCAAAGCGATTACTGAACGCAGTCTGCCGCTGCTGGCGCTACCGACCACCGCCGGCACCGGCAGCGAAGTCAGTCGGGTGGCGGTCATTGTGGACCCGGCCAACCCTTTCAAAAAGGGCGTCTTCAGCCCGCTGATGTTCCCCTATGCGGCCATCGTTGACCCGGAACTGACCCGCTCGCTGCCGCCTCGCTTAACCGCCGCCACTGGTATGGACGCCTTTATCCACGCCCTCGAATGTTACATCGGGCGGCGGGCTAACCCCTACACCGACCAGTTTTGCCTGGCGGCTTTGGAAGCTATCTGGACGGCGCTGCCGCAAGCTGTTGCCGATGGCAATGATATGGTTGCCCGCCAGTCCATGCTGCTGGCTGCGCTGTGGGGCGGCACGGCCATGGATCACGCCGGGCTGGGGCTGATCCACGCCCTGTCCGGCCCCTTGACCGGGCATCTGCACCTGCACCACGGCCTGGCCAATGCCCTGATTTTGCCCTATGCCCTGCGCTTCAATCTTCCGGCTATTCCGCCGGAACGAGTGGCGCGCTTAAATCGAATTTTTGGTTTACCGGCAGAGGCCGATGGCGAGAGGCTGGTGGAAACCTTGACCCAGTTTGTGCGCCGGCTCGGTTTACCCACCCATCTCAACCAACTCAACCAGCCGCTGGAAAGGGTTGATTGGGCCGCCATCGCCGCCGATACCACCCGCATGGTGCTGCTCCAAAACAATCCCCGCCCCGTTTCGGCGGCGGAGTGTGAAATGATTTTGACACAGATGAGGCAATAGCTCGCTACGGCTTCAAGTAGGTCAAGCTTTGGGTAAACAAAGGCTCCTCAGGAGCGAGTTGGGCCGCCTGTTCAATATCGGCCAGCGCTTCGGGATCGTCAGGATTGGTTAAGTGTCTGGCCCACCCGCGCAAAAAGAAGGCGGCGGCCAGGTTGGGCTGCACCTGCACAGCCGAGGTCGCGCTGTCAATGATCCACTGGCTCAGCTCCGCTTCCCAGCCCATGGCCGGAGTACCGTCAACCAACGGGGTTGGCTGGTCAAAAATTTCCTCCACCGAATAAGGGCGCATCACCTCTAAAGCGGCAGCATAATCGCCATAAAAAACATTGCCCAGCAGCGGATAAGGCTCTCGCGCCTGCTCGGCCCGTTCCTCGGCGTGCAGGCGGATCAAAGCGGCATCCCAGGCAACCACCGGGTCTTGCCCGTCGAGAGTTACAGCCTGGTTGATGGTTTCCTGCGCGTCTCGCCACAAGCCGGCCTCGGCCAGCTCGACCGCGCGATGGGTGAGATCACGCAGCGGCGCTGGCGCTGTTTCGGGTAGGGGAGTCAAGTTGACCTCACTCAAGTGTTCACCGTCCCAGGTCAAAACCTGGTATTGAATGCGGGTGACGCCGCAGGCATAGCAAAAAACATAATACTCGGTAAAGTCGAGCAGGACATCGGGTGAGCCGTCCCCGTTCAAATCCTCGATCCGGCTGCCGCCCGGACTGCTGGTGAAATGAGAAACGTCGTGGCGCAGCGTCTGCCCATCAAAACTCAGTAGATCGTAAGAACCGCTGTGCGCGCCGGCCCCCCCCTGCACTTCCAGCCAGATGTGGCCTGGCTCAATTTGAACCTGGCTCACCGCCGCAGGATCAAGATAATCTGGATTTTCCAGTTCCACCCGGCTCACTTCCTGCCAGCCGCCGTTGGACTGAGTATAAATCGCCACAAAATGATTCTCCAGGGGGTCAAAACTGCGAAAGCCATTGGTAAAAACAGCCCAGTAAGGCGGCCCAGAACTGTTATTAGTCAGGGACAGCACGGTGACACCGTCAAACCCACCCATACCGAACCCGGCGGCATCAGGCGTCGGTGAAGGCGGCAGGCCGGCTTCGACCGTTGCCTGCAAATCGGCGGCTGAGGGGCTGTCCGGCGTTTTGGTAGGGCTGGGAACGGGCGTCTCGGTAGGGGTAGTCATTGGGGGTACAATCGTCGCTGTCGGAAGCGGTGTTGCCGAAGGCTGCGGGGTAGGGCTGGCGGTCACAGACAGAGTAGAAACCGGGGCCGGGTTACAGGCTGTCAGGACTAGGAACAGCGCAGCCAAATACAGTCTATAAAACTGTGTCAGCATTTTCATTTGTAGTTTCCTTATAGGCTGAGCAAAAGCTTGCACGAATATTCTTGAACGAATCATATTGTAATCTTAATAAATTCAGAATCAATTTTAGCTTATTCTTTACATAGTCAAAGGGCATTTGTAAAAGATGCGGCCTACCGGGTATAATTCATCCAAAGGAGCATAAGATGGTCAACGATACCCTCACCCAAGCGCGTCGCTTAATAGACCGCCTGACCCCTCTGGAGCAAGCGCGTCTGTTGGCCTATCTAACGTCTCGAATTGCCGCATTAATTGAGTCTGCCCCCCCTATAACCCAATCTCCAGGTAGCGCTGCAGCCTGGCAAGAGTTCTTTTGTCTGGGCGATGCTGTAGCTGCCAGCGACACACCGGAAACGCCAACCCTAACGGCGACAGTTATCAGTATGCGGCGGTAAAGCAGTGTACACCATTGACGCCAGCGTTTGGGTCAACGGATTTGACCAACGCGAACCGGGTCATGAAAATAGCCGGCAACTTCTTACTCTCCTGGCTATGCAATCCATCCCTATTATTGTGCCTAATTTAGTGCTGGTAGAAGTAGCAGCAGCCATCAGTCGAACACGCCGCCATCCTGTTCAAGCGCAAGCCTTTGCTCTGGCTTTGAATAGCTTGCCCAGCGTGACTGTTGTGCCACTCGATGACATAATGATGCTTCAAGCCTTAACTTTAGCAGCGCAGCACGGCTTACGTGGAGCCGATGCAGTCTATGCCGCTGTAGCTGTACAATCTAGCTGTACATTAATTAGGCTCGATAATGAACAACTCAACCGTCTGATGGGTGTGGTGGAAACTCGCACCCCGGCGGAAGTTCTGACTAGCTTAACTTCCCCGCCTGTGCCCTAACTTACCAAGACCCCACGCTAAACCGTCGCTGAACCCGTCAGCCGGAAACGGGTTGGAGGTTTAGCAAAAACCCCTGGCTTGTGATAGGATAACTGATGCGTGAGGCGTGATACGTGAAGTAAAATATTACGCATCACGCACCACGCACTACGTCTTACAGGAGAAGCCATGATGCAAAAAACAATCTCCCCGCTCATCCTAGCCTTCATTATCTTTGTTACCGCTTGTAACCCTACGTCCACCCCCCCCCGGGGGG
>JAKLJP010000032.1:0-67226 GCA_023151115.1 Anaerolineae bacterium | reverse complement strand
CTTGAGGCCACGGCTGAACCCACCGAACCCCCCGCCCCCCCAACCGCCACGCCCGAACCGCTGCCTCCAATGGTTTTACGCACCTCGCCCGAAGCAGGCCAGGAGCAGCCCCTCGACGCGCCGATAGAAATCACCTTTGACCAGCCGATGGACCGCGAGAGCGTCGAGAAAGCCTTTGCCATCGAGCCGGGGGCCAGCGTGGATGGAACCTTTACCTGGACCGATGACCAGACGATGCAGTTCAGCCCCAAAGACGGCTTCAAACGGGGCGAACGCTACCGCGTCCGGGTCATCGAGTCGGCCCAGAGCCAGGCTGGCCTGGCTATGCAGCGTCCCTTTGAACTGCGCTTCAGCGCGGTTGGCTCTCTGGAAGTGACCAACGTCCAGCCGGCCAACGACGCCGCCGAAATTTTGCCCGATACGATTGTGACCGTGCTCTTTAACCGCCCGGTCGTGCCCTTGAACGCCATCGAAGATGCGGCCAGCCTGCCCCAACCGCTCACCTTTACCCCGCCGGTAACAGGCAAAGGCGAGTGGCTCAACACCTCCATTTATCAATTTACGCCGGACAAAGGCTTTGAACCGGCCACTACCTACACCGCCCGCGTCGGCCAGGGCTTGAAGGATGCGCTGGGTCAGGCCGAGTTGGAAGATGACTACGAGTGGATTTTCACCACTGTGACCCCCGCCGCCGTGGCCAGCCTGCCGGCCAACGGCGATGTCTACGTCAGCCCGACGCCGGTTATCAGCGTCACCTTCAATCAGGCCATGAACCGCCAGAGCGTCGAAGCAGCCTTTAAACTGGTCAACGACAGCACCGGCGAAACCATTCCCGGCAAATTTGCCTGGGCGGCTGAGGGTCTAACCCCACCGCCGCCCGGTCCCGACGACCCCGGCTACTACGACTACCTCTACGCCGAAGGGGCCGGCCCGGAGACAGTCGGCGTGGAAACGGTTCAATTTACCCCGGATGTAACGCTTGACTTTGAGACCGTTTACCGGATCGAACTGCCGGCCGGGGTCAAAGGAACCATCGGCCAGGCCGAAACCCAAAATGATTACAGCGCCAGCTTTACCGTCACCCCCTACCCGGCTGTGACCAGCAGCTACCCCGCCGATGGCGACGAAGCGGCCGATCCGTATGGCTCGCTGCAAATCACTTTCAACGCCCCCATGAACCCGGAAAGCCTGGTGTTGGGCGAAAATCTGATCATCCAGCCGACCGTGGCCGCCACCCAGGTTTACAGCTATTGGTGGAGCAGCAATACCAACTTTGAAATCAACTTCCCCATCGAGGCCAGCAGCAGCTACCGCGTCACCCTCGGCGCAGACATCGAAGGGCGCTACGGCCAGCAGCTTGGCGCGCCGACCACCATCGCCTGGACCACCCGCGCCGCCGACCCGCTGCTGTTCATGCATACGCCGGGCCGCATTGCCACCTACAACGCCTACACCGACACCCTGACCTTTGTGACCGTGCGTAACCTCAGCCGGGTAGATTTTGGCCTCTATCGCCTGCCGCTGGACGACTTTATCCAACTCAACGGGACCAACTGGTGGGACGCCTGGGACCAGTATTTTCCCGACCAGGCCAACCTCATCGCCGACTGGTCGCTCAATACCACCCCAGAGTTGAACAGCAGTGTCATCTACCGGGTTGATTTGGGGGCGCGCAGCGGCCTCGGCGACCGGCTGCCGCCCGGCCTGTACTACCTGGAAGCTACCGCCGACGCCGACGTGGTTTACCCGGAGGCCAAATCATCCAGTTTTGTCGAGGCCCGCGAGCGCCAAATCCTGGTCGTCAGCCAGAATAACATCACCCTCAAAACGTCCGGCAGCGAAGCCCTGGCCTGGGTGACTGACCTGCAAACCGGCCAGCCTGTGCCCGATTTGCCGCTGACCTTTGTGGCCGGCGGCGGCTACGATTACGAAAGCGGCCAGGCCACGGCCTCGGAGCGGCTGGGCCAGGCCAGCACCGATCAGGATGGCGTGGCCAAAGTGGAGTACGACCCGCGCCCCGACGCCTACGAACCGCGTATTGCCCTTGTCGGCGACGCCAGTGAGCCGGATGAAAATTTCGCCGTGACCGTCAGCAATTGGACCGACGGCATTGACCGCTACAGCTTCAACAACGTCAGCGTCGAGGATTACCAGCAGCCCTACAACGCCCACTTCTACACCGACCGCAAGATTTATCGCCCCGGCCAGAGCGTCTACTTCAAAGGCGTCCTCCGCGCCGACGACGACGCCCGCTACAGTCTGCCCACCGCCGCCGATACCGTGAATATCTACATCACCGACTCACAGGGCAAAGAGGTCTTCAATGAGGATTTCCCCCTGAGCGACATGGGCACGGTCAACGGCGAGTTCCAACTGGACGAGAACGCCGTCCTCGGTTCCTACTCCATTCAAGCCACCTACGACACCGACAACACCTTTTACAGCGATTTCCAGGTGGCTGCCTACCGCAAGCCGGAATATATCGTCGAGGCCAGCACCGACAAGCCCGAATACGCCAACGGTGAAACCATCAAAGTGACCACCACCGCCCAATTCTTCTTCGGTGGGCCGGTTTCCAACGCCGCCGTCAAATGGACAGTCCTCTCCGATGATTACAGCTTTGCTTACCAGGGCGACGGCTACTACGACTTTACCGATTACGATTTCAGCCGCAGCGACGCCTACAACTACGGCGTCTACGGCGAACAGATTGCCGAGGGCGAAGGCGTCACCGACGCCCAGGGCCGCTTCACCTTTGAGGTGGACGCCGACATCGCTGAGCGCATCGCCAGCCAGAGGTTTACCTTCGACATCACCATCACCGACCTCAACAACCAGGAAGTGGCTACCCAGGCCAGCGCGGTGGTCCACAAAGGCGATTTTTACATCGGCCTGCGCCCGGAGGAATACGTGGGGCGAACGGGCCAGGAGAACCAGGTCAACGTGATGACCGTAGATTGGCAGAGCGAGCCGTCGCCGCAGCTGGAGGTCCAACTGGTCTTCTCGGAGCACAACTGGTACAGCGTCCAGAAGCAGTATGAAGACGGCTCTTTCTACTGGGACAGCGTGGTGGAAGACATTCCGGTTTTCACCACCACCGTCACCACCGCTAATGACGGTTTAGCCGTGGCCAGTTTTACCCCGGACAACGGTGGCATCTACAAAATCACTGCCAGTGGGAGCGACCGCGCCGGCAACGAAATCCGTTCCTCAACCTACATGTGGGTCAGCGGCGCGGAGTATGTCAACTGGCGGCAGGAAAACAACGACCGGATTGATTTGGTGGCCGACAAACGCGAGTACAACATCGGCGATACGGCCACGGTGCTGGTGCCTCACCCTTACAGCGGCACGGTCAAGGCTTTGGTTACGCTGGAGCGCGGCCACATCTACGACCACTACGTGACCGAACTGCCCACCAACAGCGAGCAGCTTGAAATCCCCATCACCGAGGAGATGATCCCCAACATGTACGTCTCGGTGGTGGTTATCTCGCCGCCTTCGCTGATTACCGTCGGCGAAGAAGAGCAGGTCAGCGGCGAACTGCCCAGCTTTAAGGTCGGCTACGCCAGCCTGCCCATCAACACCAGCGAAAAGCAGTTACAAATTACTTTAACCCCCAACAAACCCGCCGAGGAAACCTACCAACCCGGCGAAACCGCCGAATACAAGGTGCAGGTCACCGACGCGCAGGGCCAGCCGGTCAAGGCCGAACTCTCCCTGGCTCTGGTAGACAAGGCCGTGCTAACCCTGGCCCCGGAAACACCGGGCCAGCTTTTGAGCACTTTCTGGCGCACGCGCGGTCTGGGCGTGACCACCGCCGGCGGCCTGACCCTGGCCATTGACCGCATCAACCTGGCCGTAGCCCCCGAAGCCAAGGGCGGCGGCGGCGGCTTTGACGAAGGCTTTGGCAACATTCGGGGCGAGTTCAAAGATACGGCCCTCTGGATTGCCGACTTCACCACCGACGAAAACGGCGAGGGCACGGTCGAGGCCAAGCTGCCCGACAACCTGACCACCTGGACCCTGACCGGCAAGGGCGTCACCGGGGCTGATACCCTGGTGGGCGAAAGTACGGTCGAGATTGTCAGCGCCAAGCCGCTGCTGGTCCGCCCGGTCGCCCCGCGCTTCTTTGTGGTCGGCGATGAGGCCGTCTTGGGCCTGATTGTCCAGAACAATACCCAAGCAACGCAGGAGGTCGAAGCCAGGTTTGAGGCGGCAGGGTTAGAGATTGGGGAATGGCGAATAGCGAATGGCGAATGGCAGAGCGAGGGTACACCTACTCTAGAGGTCAAGAATGGAGAACGCATCAAGGTTGAGTTCAAGGTGACGGTCACGGATGCCGAAACGGCCAGCCTGACCATGGGCGCGAAATCCGCCGATTACGGCGACGCGCTGACCTTTGACCTGCCCATCTATCGCTTTAGCACGCCGGAAACCGTCGCCACTGCTGGGGTGCTGGTCGAAGACGGCACGCGCACCGAAGGCATTGCGCTCCCGGCCAATTTCGACCCGACCCAGGGCGACCTGACCGTGAGCGTAGACCCCAGCCTGGCCGCCGGCATGCGCGATGGGCTGACCTACCTGGAGCATTTCCGCTACGAGTGTACCGAGCAGACGGTCAGCCGCTTTTTGCCCAACGTCTTCACCTTCCGCGCTTACGAGCAGCTCAACATGAACAACCCGGAACTGGAAGCGAAGCTGCCCGGACTGGTCGGCCTGGGTTTACAGCGGCTCTACAGCCAGCAGCACGTGGACGGCGGCTGGGGCTGGTGGGTGCTGGACGAGAGCAACCCCTTCCTGACCGCTTACGTCCTATTGGGCCTGGTCGAGGCCCGCCGGGCCGACTTCCCGGTGGATGATTACGTGGTCGAGCAGGCTATCTCTTACCTGGAGGCCAGTCTGACCGCCCCCAAAGACATCGAGGACTCGTGGCAGGGCAACCGCCAGGCCTTCATCCTCTACGTGCTGGCCGAAGCCGGCTCCGGCGATCTGGGCCGCAGCATCGCCCTATTTGATCAGCGGCAAAAGCTGGACCTCTTTGGCCGGGCTTACCTGGCCATGGCCATCCACCTGCTGGACGAAAATGCCAGCCAGATTGACACCCTGCTCGACGACATCACCAGTGCGGCCATTGTCAGCGCGACCGGGGCGCATTGGGAAGAGGCCCAGGTGGATTACTACGCCATGAACACCGACACCCGCAGCACGGCCATCATCATCGCCGCCCTGTCGCGCATCCAGCCCGATCACCCGCTGCTGGCTAACGCCGTGCGCTGGCTGATGAGCGTCCGCGAGAACGGCGGCCACTGGGAAACCACCCAGGAAACGGCCTGGGCTATCATCGGCCTGACCGATTTTATGGTGGCCACCGGCGAACTGGAAGGCAACTATGCCTGGAATGTCACCTTGAACGGCGAAGGGTTGGGCGAAGGCACGGTCAATGAAGAGAATATTGACGAAACGGTTAAGCTGAGATTGGAGATTGGAGATTTACTGGCGGATGCCGTCAACCGGCTGGCGATTGAGCGCGACCCGCTCGGCGGCGACGTGTCCGAGGAGTCGCCGGGGCGGTTGTATTACTCGGCTTACCTGACCTACTACAAGCCGGTGCAGGAAGTCAAAGCGCTGGACCGGGGGATTATCGTCTCCCGCCAGTACAGCCTGGAAGGTGACGAAGATGGCAAACCCATCACCGAAGCCAAAGTGGGCGACATTATCCGGGTCAAGCTGACCATTATCGCCCCCAATGATTTGCACTACGTCGTGGTCGAAGACCCCTTCCCCGCCGGCACCGAGGGTATTGACGCCAGCCTGGCTACCACCAGCGTCGTCGGCGAGCAGCCGGAGCTGACCCGCACCGACCGGCGCAATCCCTGGGGCGGCGGCTACGGCTGGTGGTGGTTCTCGCACAGCGAACTGCGCGACGAGAAGGCGGCCCTGTTTGCCACTTATCTGCCTAAAGGCACCTATGAGTATACCTACTCCATTCGCGCCTCCATCCCCGGCGAGTTCCGGGTCATCCCCACTCACGCCGAGGAGATGTACTTCCCGGAGGTGTTTGGGCGCGGGGATGGGGGGGTGTTCCGGGTGACGGAGTGACCACAGACCGCTGACGGCAGACCGCCGTAGAACAACCAACCGCCGCAAGAGATACCATCTTGCGGCGGTTTTATTACTCTAATATTTGCTTGTAGTTTGGAATAGGTTATATTAAAATCCAACCTATGAGCAATCCAGTTACTTCCCCAACGGTAGCCGAATATTTTGCCGGGATTGACCTGGTGCGAATGGGCTTAGAGCCGCTGGGCTGGCGGGTGGTCTGGGCCAACGACATCTCGGCCAAGAAGTATGAACTGTACCGCGCCTTTTTCCCCGACGCCAACCGCCATTATCTTGTAAAAGATATTTTTGAGATAAACCCGACCTCTGTGCCTTTAACCACCTTAGCCACTTGTTCGTTTCCCTGTATTGACCTGTCCCTGGCCGGGAATATGAATGGGATGAGCGGCGACCATTCCAGCGCCTTTTGGGGCTTTATCAAGATTCTCAAAGCGCAAGGGGAAGCTGCTCCGCCGCTGCTCCTCGTCGAGAACGTCCCCGGCTGGTTATACTCCAATAAAGGCGCGGATTTTCGCCTCACCATTCAGGCGCTCAATCAATTAGGCTATGTCTGTGATGTCTTTACCCTCGACGCCTTGCGCTTTACCCCGCAAAGCCGCCTGCGCGTCTTTCTGGTCGGCACAAGGGTACAGGGCAACAAGAATCCGCACTTAATCCTCAGCCGTCCCCCTTCTCTGCTGCCCGACCAGCTTAGAAAAAGCATTTTTGCCAACCTTGACCTGGATTGGTTTTATAACGAACTGCCGGCCCCTCCCCCTTTGCGCAGCGGCGGTTTATCAAAAATTATCGAGCCAATGAGCGATGATGATGCCAGGTGGTGGCATGAGGACGAAGTGAAACGCCACCTGCACATGATGGATCCGGCGCATTACCAAAGAGTGACCCAACTTGTCGTCCATGAAGAAGCAGCCTACCGCACCTTTTTCCGCCGCCGCCGCAAAGGGCAGCAGCGAGCCGAGGTCAGGCCCGACGATTTATCCGGCTGCCTGCGGACTGCCGTCGGCGGCAGTGGGAAGCAGTTCTTGATTAAAGTCGGTGGGGGCCAGCTAAAAATGCGGGCCATGACTCCCCGTGAATATGCGCGTTTGCAAGGCGTCCCGGATGAATACCCGATCACTGTGAATGGCGTGCAAGCGCTCACCGGCTTTGGCGACGCCGTTTGCGTTCCGGTTATTACCTGGATAGCGCAGCATGTTCTTAATCCCCTGTTTGAAAAGCACCTGCTGAACCAAGAAGTTCAGCTTGCCTGAATACTATGGCTGACAATCTGAAACCCGCAGACCGTCAAAAGGCCATGCGGGCAGTCAAAGGCAAGGGCACAACGCCGGAACGGCGTCTTTTTGCCATGCTTGCCGGGATGAGATTAAAAGGCTGGCGGAAAAACGCCGCCGACATTACCGGCAAACCAGATGTTGTTTTTAGTCATGAGCACATCGCCATCTTTGTGGATGGTTGTTTCTGGCACGGCTGTCCCCATTGTCAAAGAAAGCTGAAGCCGGACAGCAATCGCCACTACTGGGAGCGAAAAATCAACCGTAACATTGAGTTAGCCAAGTCCCATAATCAAAAACTCCTTGAAAACGGCTGGACGGTGATACGGATATGGGAACATGAACTAAAAAAACCGGCTGATCGGCTGCAAATCAGAGATAGGATACGCCAGGCTATCAAGGCAGGAACCGATAAATGACCGACAACATTGAGCAAGAAAGTTATCAAATTCTCAATGATTGGATTGCTTCCTGTACACGCGGCGGCAACATATCCAGAAACACGGTCGCAATGGGCATTGTTGTTTTTGATCACTTACGTCGAAAATGCCCGGCAGTGAGAGATGAGGTTATTTCACAGGGTGGGGAAGTGAAAGGAGCGCGTTCAGGGCTTAGAAACATTCTTGAGGTTTATGGCATCCCGCGTACTTATCTGAAAGAAGTGACCACGCGGCAAGGGCATCAAGATGGACAAAGGCTCTTTGAAGCGTTTGGCTGGGGCCACAAACTGGCAGATTTAACCCAGGCAGAAAGAGAACAGCTACTCCTTGAACTGATCGAAGATTTATCAAACAGAGCGACGGAATGGCTCAAGCGGCAAAATTTGAAACTCGATCTTGACCGGCGGCAAGCACCTACCACCTGGATCAATCTCATCGTCGAAAATGCGAAGCAGCGGTCAGGGGGCGGTATCACAAATTTTGTGTTAAACCCCGATTCCCTTGAGGGAGACGGGCAATTTACACAACTTTCGACAAACCGCCATATCGAGCCAAGGCGCTAGCCCAGGATGAAGGGATTGATAAAGACCTGGCGATTGTTTCTATTGAAGCGTTTGTCGCTCCAAACATTATGGAGTTAGCCACGGAAGAAAACAAGGACTTCTTTGCCATTTTGCAAGAAATCGTCCAGATCTATAACCGCCGCCTGGCCGAAGTGGAAACCGATTTGTCGCTGCAAATAGAAGTCCGTTAGCTGAAATTTGGATTTTTATGACTGTTCGTGGTGAAGTCCTCGTCGCTATTCTCAATAATCGTCTTGACTTCAATCTTGCTTATGAGCAACACTGGTATCGTATTCCTGTTAGTAGTAAAGAAAAACTGCTAAAACATCGCTTGGCGAAGTTAACTACAAACCGCCGCGAGGAGTCGTTTCTCGTGGCGGTTTGTTATCCAGCTTGAAGTTTATGATGAGCTCGGGCCGGTAGGTCTTAAGGGGAAGCTGTGGTTAGATTGGTAATACCCCAAAATTGCTTCAGCCTGGCAAGATTTTTTTGATTGCGAGGTTCAGTAAATTCCTGGGCAATATCCTGCTTTTCCTGGGCGGAAAGATGCCAGGAGAGCGCAACTTCTTTGCGCAGTTCAAAAACAACCGATTCGATAGTTACTCCGTCTCTGGCCCAGTTCTGTTGCAAGAGGGCGAGTTCGAGATCATTCCGTCCAATCTGAGTGGCTGTTTGGACTTGGAGGGCAGTGAGGCCCGGTCCCAGGCTGGCATAGATAAAACCATCGGCCGAGGCCGACCTGGCCTCCACATCCTCCAGGGGTGAGGCGCGGATTTGTACCAGGAGTATTTTTTCTCGGTTGAACTCCTTCTTGTACACCTGCGGGGTCAGCGCGCTCAAAAACTCAACCGCCGTTACAACGCCAAAGTTATCATAATAACCCCCATCGGCCAGATGATAGCGCGTCTGCGGGCCGTGGGCGCATGTTTCGGTGGCTAAGGGCCGGGCAATCGGCGTCACATAGGGAAAGGTAGCCGAGAGTCTGGCGGCAGTTACCACCGAGAGATCGCACCCTTCATACAAGGTAATAAAATTTTGCGCCCTGGCAGAGTTTGTTATTGTAAAAGGGCTGCGGATTTCAATCGGCGACAACAAGAGCCGCTGTCCTGTTTCGGCAATGGTGGTGTTGAACACCTGGAGCGGCTGCCACTGTTTTTCAACAGTCTGAGGCCACATGAGCAGTGTGCTTGGCTCCTGGCCGAATTGAGCGCGCCAGGCATGTTCCGCTGCCGCGCCGCGATCATTAGTTTTATCCACTAACCAGTTAAACGGATCCATCGTGCGCAGCAGATCGGGGTAAGCCATCCCCCAGGCAATGGCATTGAGACTGGACTGACCGGCTTGGTTTACCGCCTTGTCCAGCGGCAGGTCCGGCTGCCGGTATTGGTCAAGCACATACATGCCACCCACACTGCCGCCGGAGACGGTGCTGACCAGGGTGATTGATTCGGCAAAGGCCTGACCCAAATCGGGATCACGTCGTAGCTCTCCCAATACATGCGCTGTCCAGGCCGCCGCCTTGATGCCGCCGCCACTGGCTGTCACCACAACCATAACCGGATGTTGGTCGGCGCTGTAATGCCTATTCCATGCGGTCACAACCTCTTTGGGTGTTTCTATGGGCGGCGTTGAGGACGCGGAAAGGGTGGGGGCGGCAGTAAATTCATAATAGTGGTCAACGCCGGGCATATAATAGGAGATGATATAGATGATAGTGATAAAAAACACCATGGGCACACGGTAACGATCAAAATAATAGGACAGGCTGGGCAAGATCAATGCGGCCAATGTGATCAACACAATAAAGTAGGCCAGCGGCGGTGTATGGTATGTAAGAAAGTTGGGCTGGGCTGGATTTAATAAAGTGTAACCGATCCCATACATCAGCCCCACGATCAAAAACAAAAAGATGGCCCGGCGATGGGTAAAGGGTGTTTCATAAGGTTTTTCATTCGGGTTTATGTAACCCTGACGAAAGCTATCAACAACCTCTCGCACCCCTGGAATTTTGTGCATATCCACTTCGGCTAACTTGGCCTCATCCAGCCGCTGTTGTAGGCCGATCCAAATTTTTGTGTCTCTCAATTTGGCACAGCCCCACTGCAAAAGCAACAGCATGAGCAACTGTAGGGTCAACACGAGAAGGCCGACAAGAAAGGCGATGATGATACCCGCGGTAATAGCTGCCACTACCAGCCAGAACCCCAAAGTTGCTTGATCGTACAAGTTCATCAAGAGTGACCAGACAAGCAAAACCGGAAAGAGAATTGCCAAATAGTTGAAATTTTCGCGGAAATCGTACCACCACAGGCGGCGGAATTGTCTGAACTTTAGGGCCGGACGATCTTCTCTTATCGTCCGCGGCTGCTCCCACAGAAGGCACACGGTATCTACAATAATCCGGTTGAGAGATACGAGAAATTTAATGATAGGGTCTCTAATGGGCGCAATGATCCGTCTTATGAAGCTGGGGTTAGGGGAAGCCTCTGCCCTGGTTTCGGACGCCTCCGGCTGCTCAAGAGGGCGCAGGTCAAAGCGTTGGGGTGCTCCGACAATGATCAAACCGCCGGTGAACATGATCACCCAACTGCACAAGATGCCCAGAGCGGTGATAATCGCTAAACCCATCCAGTCATCAACAATAAATAAATTGGCAATAAAGGTGGGCAGCAGCGTCGTTGCTATCAGCGGCAGTAAAATCAAGGTAAGCGCACAGAGAATAGGATAGCGTAAGAAGATCAGGTATTCAAATAAATAGCGTGGCTGTACTGAAAAGCGTCGCTGTAAAGGACGAAGCATGAGGATCAATACAAGCATACTCAGGACAACAATGACGATAGTAATTAACATAGGATATACCCCCCCATCCTTAGACCCCTTGAACGGGTCTCAAATTTTACATGGCCCAGACACGGTGTGGGTCTCATTCAAGCAAGTAACACTACCAAGAGTCTTCGAGCCAGACCCCTAAAAACTTTTGTTGGAGTGTACCTGATCCCACTCAATTTTCACTCAAACTCTCTTCAAAATGTCCAATTTAGCCAGAAAGCAACAGACTCCAACTTTGTAAGCTATTGTAACACTCAAAGCGGCCAGAATCTTATTGTTTTCATATCAAAAGTTTGACAATTTGATAACTTGATGGGGGGTGTATTAAAGAGGGTGTACTGGGAAGAAGCCCTTGAGACTTCCTACCGCCGGACGCTCTCCAGCAGCATTTGCGGTTCCACATTTTCGATGTCCGGCAACTGCTCCAGCCGGGAAAGTCCGGCCAGGGCGTCGGCGATGTCATCCGACTGAGCACGCAGCCAGGCGGCTTGCGGGGCGTAGGCCAGGCTCTCGACCAGTTCGTAACCGACCTGCTCGATCTCCTGGCGGCGGGAGTTGGCTTTAATGCCGGCGGCAAAGCGTACCAAAACCCGCCCGGTCGGAACGGCGGGCAGGCCGCTGGGCTGTAAGCCGTACACAGGACCGAGGCGGCCGGCCTGGCCCGCGATATTGGCCTCATCAGGCCGGCCCTGAAAGACCGCAATCGCCCCATCTTCCAGGAGTAAAACTGCCCCGCGGGCCGGCAGGTCGGGGGACCGCTGGTGAACGGCGTAATGGTCGGCTTTACGGACATATAAGGGCGCAGACGCGCTCATATTGGCCCGAATTTGCTGGGGGTACCTGGCAAATTCATTCTTCTCAACGCTCATCTTAAAACCAACTTTCAACTTGCTTCCATCCAATATCTCGCTATAGTCATTATAGCTATTAAAAAATAGTTTCCAAGTAGCTACTCAGTCACAGCAGAAGGCTGAGGCTAAGGCTAAGATTAATTTTCTTGCCTTAGCCTCAGCTTTAGCCTTAGCCTTAAAGGGGAGTAGTTACGCTTCCATTAATCGGGCAAGGAGGTCCAACAATGTTCACCTTTCGTTATGGCGGCAAAAGGGGTAAGGCGTTCTCGCTGGCCGAAAGCGACGAATTTATGGTGGTCCGCACCGAAAGCCGGGGGGTCTTGACAGAGGAACGACCGTTTGAAGTCGTCCCGCTGTCGCGAGAAGCCCGGAGCATCCTGAATGAGTTCGACCTGTGGACGCGCTTTCGTGAGGCGGGGGTTGAGGTTTTGCGGACCAAAGTCCGGCGCGGAAGCCGAGCCTTGCGCGATACGGCCCGGACCATTCTCAAACAAGAGCCGGCCATCGAATTTGCCGGGCGTGTGCTGGTGGAACCGCGTGCCAAACAGCCGGTGGTTTATACCGAAAACTTCTTTGTCAAATTCGACAGTGATGCAGCGCCCGGCGCCTGCCTGGAAATCCTGAAAAAATATAACCTGATCGTCAAGCGCGAGCTTGAATATGCTCGCAACGCCTATTTTGTCCAGGCCCCCGAAGGCACGGGCCTGGTCATCTTCGAGATCGCCCAGCAGCTTTTGCAAGAGGAAACGGTGGAACTGTGCCACCCTGAGCTGATCCGCGAGGCGCGGCAGCGGGTCGCCTTTCCGCAGCAGTGGCATCTCAAAGAGACCACGGTTAATGGCCAAGTCATCACTGCCCACGCCAATGTCGAGGCAGCTTGGTCCTTGAGCACCGGCGCCGGGACGATCATCGCCATTATTGACGATGGGGTGGACCTGGACCACGAAGAGTTTCGCTCTTCGGCCAAGATCGTCGCGCCGCGCGATGTAACGCGCCAGACCGACAACCCCAGGCCAGGGAACTTCAACAACCACGGCACGGCCTGCGCTGGGGTGGCCTGCGCCAGCGGCAATGTCGGCGCATCAGGTGTGGCCCCCGGCGCGCAGCTTATGCCGATTCGCTTAGCCTCGGTGCTGGGGTCGCAGGCGGAAGCCGATGCTTTTGTCTGGGCCGCTCAACACGGGGCCGATGTGATTTCGTGCAGTTGGGGGCCGGCTGACGGGGATTGGACCGATCCCGCTGACCCGGTTCACAAGCAGGTGGTGCCGCTGCCCGATTCGACGCGCCTGGCGATGGAGTTTGCGGTCACTCAGGGCCGCAACGGCAAAGGCTGTGTCATCCTTTTTGCGGCGGGTAATGGGAATGAGAGCGTCAACAACGACGGTTATGCCAGCTTTGAAAAGGTTATCGCCGTAGCGGCCTGCAACGACCAGGGCCAAAAAAGCGCCTACAGCGACTTTGGGCCGGCGGTTTGGTGCTGTTTCCCCAGCAATCACGGCCTGCTCTCGCTTACGCCGGGCATCTGGACCACCGACCGTTCCGGGAGCCAGGGCTACAATTCCGGCCAGGTGAGGCTGGGGGATGCGGCGGGTAATTATACCAACCGCTTTGGCGGCACCTCCAGCGCCTGCCCCGGCGCGGCCGGGGTAGCGGCGCTCATTCTCAGCCGCAACCCCAATCTGCGCTGGGACGAAGTGCGCGACATTCTCAAGCGCTGCGGGGACCGAATTGATGAAGCCGGTGGCGATTACGATGAGACCGGCCACAGCGCCTTTTATGGCTATGGCCGGCTCAATGCCAAGAAGGCCGTCGAACTGGCCCTGCCGCCCCAGCCAGACCCCATCGTTATCCGCAGTATAACGCAAGATGTGCCCATCAAAGACCTTCAGACCGCCCAGCTTACCCTGGCCGTTGCCGATACCGCCCCCTTGAAAGCGATCAAGGTCACGGTAGACATCGAACATACCTACATCGGCGACCTGGTGGTCACGGTCAAACCGCCCGCCGGCCTGAGCGCTAACCCGGTCGTTCTGCACAACCGCCAGGGTGGGCCTACGGATAATCTTAAGAAAACTTATGACGAGGTCAATGCGCCGAGTCTGGCTGCCTTTAAGGGCAAAAACCCCGCCGGATCGTGGACACTGGAAGTGGCCGACAAGGCCCGGCGCGATGTAGGCCAGATTCGCAGTTTTACCCTTGAAATGACTTTGGCCGGTAGCTAGCTTAATAACCCGAGTACGGTGATGTTAATCGTCTGCATGGCGGCAATGCCGGCCTCTGTAGGAATCCGTCCGAGGGCTTTCATAATAGATAAACGTGGAAAAACCATAAAATATGCCGCCGATCAACCCGCAGGTGAGCGCCGCGAACAGGATTAAAATAAATAGGATGAGGTCTATAGTTTCCATAAATCTTCCTCAAAAAGTAAATTCCCGTGTCAACGCATTATTCTGGGTAGTCACCTCGTCATAGCGATTGATGTCATCCACAATGGCGGTGATGGTTTGTTTACCGCGCAGGGACAGCGGCTGAACGGCGCGAATGGTCTGGGTAGCGCCAGCCGCCATGGGCGGGGTGAGGCCGTAAGTAGCATACTGGCCGTTGACAAAAAAGGCCACACCGACCACATCGGGGGTGGCGGCGCTGCCGGTGTTGGAGACAACGGCGCTGAGGGTGATTTGGCCGGAGGGGGTGCGCTCAAAGCCAAGCGCGTCGAGCGTCGAGTCGGGGAGGGCCGGGCCGGTGCTGGGCAGAACCTGAAATTCCAGTTCAAAGGCGTTGTTGGTTTCGGAAATTTCAGGGTAGCGGTTGACGTCATCCACTACAGCAGTGAGCCGGTGTCGGCCGGCCACGGCCCGCCAGGGGGTGACGGCCCGCACAGTGCGGCTCTCGCCGGCGGTCAGGGCCGAGGTGTTGCCAAAGGTAATCTGCTGGCCGTTGACCAAAAAAGCCACGCCGACCACCTCGCCGGTGGCGGCTGTGCCGATGTTCCGCACCAGGGCTTCAAAGGTCAACAGGTCGCCTTCGTTGAAGCGGCTCTGGCCCAGGCTGAGGTTGAGAATGAGCGTATCGGCCAGGGGAGCAGGACCGGGAGCGCCAAAGTTGACCTGCTTGACCAACACGTTGTTCTGCTCGTTTTGCTCCGGGTAGCGATTGATGTCGTCCACGATGGCCGTGATTTTGTGACTGCCGGTCAAGTTGAGGGCCTGCTGAGCGCGGACCGGTTTTTCGTCGCCGGCGGGCAGGGGTGAGATAATCCCAAAGGTAGTGTATTTATCGTCCACAAAAAAGGCTACCCCAACCTGAGCGGTGGTTTCGGCGGTCCCGACGTTGGCCACCAACGCCGCCAAACGCACCTGCCCGCCTTCCAGCCGCTCGAAGGCGATGTCGCGGATGAGGGTATCGGCCAGGCCGGGGGCGGGTTTGCGCTCTACCTGGAACTTGACCGCCAGGGAGTTGTTGGTTTCCGAAGCTTCAGGGTAGCGGTTGATGTCGTCTACAACGGCGGTCAGGGTGTGCTCTCCCACAGTCGCCGTCCAGGGAGCAACGGCTTTGATAACCCGGCTGCCCCCGGCTTCAAGCGCTGGCGAGGTGCCAAAGGTAATATAAGTTCCATCTACCAAAAAAGCCACGCCGACCGTCCCCCCGGTAATCGCTCCACCCATGTTGCGCACGGTTGCCTCGAAGGTGAGCGTTTCGCCCTCGACCAGGGTGGACTTGCCAAAACCAACCGCCGCCACGATGGTGTCGGCCAGTTGACTGGGCGGCGTGCCCAACTCTTTGAACAAAAAGGCCCGGCGGCGGCGAATCCAATCTTTGAGCCGGTCGCGCTCCTGCTCAAACTGCTCGTTGGTAGGCCACTTTTTGGGATCCTGCTGGACCAGAGCACGGATGTCGTTGTAATAGCCGTCAATTTTGGCAAAGAGTTTGGCTTCGGTAAATTCGTTGTTTAACAGGTCGGTTAGTTTGGCCCGCAGCCGCTGGTAGAAAACGGAATTGTTGAGGACGCGCTTACTCAAGGCGTTGTTCAACTGGTTTGAGCCTTTAATCGAGGTCCCTTCCGATAGGTCATCGCACAGGCCGTCGCAGAAATCGTTCCAGCTGCGGCCCCAGCTCAAATCGTAATCCCAGGGCAAAATCTCACGTTTGTCGTCGGCGGGGCGGCGGTGGACGTAATAGTTTTTATGGTAGTTGTCGTTGGCCTGGACTAGGGTGTTGACTGCCAGCCAGTCCAGGTAGGCCTCCACATCCAGAATTTGGTCGAGAAATTGGGCAATGGTGTTGGCGTCCCAACTGGTGAGGGTGCGGATAAAGGCGTCGAGGTCGCTAAAATCCCCGTCTTCTGGATGGTCTTTTTCGTATAACAAGGGTAGTAATTCCGGCGGCTGCGGGTCGAGGGTGGCCCCGACAAAGACGCCGTTAATCACGCCGCCGTTGGCCTGGAACAGGCTGCCAATCTCGCGCTGGCGGTTGCGGAAGAAATATTCGTCCACGTGCTCCAGGCCGGTGTAGACGCCGCGCTCCAATACCTGGCCCTCGCGGCTGCGGATGGCGTAATCCACGTGCCAGGCTTTGGAGACAGTGACTTTGGTTTTGGCAAAGAGGTCAAAGGAGAGGCGCTCGCGGATGAGGCTTTTGTCGCTGTAGCTACTGCTCAGGTCAATGCGGCGGGTGTTACCCTGGTAAAGCTGCTTTTTGGCAAATTTGATTTTGAAGCCTTTTTTGGGAAAGTTGAGCGAAGTTGTGCCGCGATAACTGATTTCGCCCTGGCGGTGCAGTACGCCGTCAACGCGGAGGTCGGCGGCAATTTCCAGCTTTTGGGCCGGATTACGGACCATATTATCGTAGTCGGCCTTGTTGACAATAGCGGTTAGGGTCATTAAACCGGGCTGACGGTCGGGCGGGGCGGCGGTAGCCAGGGTGCGAAAGGTCTGGTGGGCCGGTTTGGGCTGGCTGTTGGCATCGAGCAGGCCGTAAGGCGAGACCATACCGTCGCTGTAGCAAAACCAAAAGACCCGCTCGACCGAGCTGCTGAACTGGTTGATGATGGTGCGATAAAAGCGCCACAAATATTCGGCTTGCTGCGGGCGGTCGAGGTGCTGCTCGCCGATTTCGCTGATGACGAGGGGCAGGTTGGTGACGCGCCCGTAATTGGCAATCAAGTTGCCGACATAGCCAAAGCCCCAGGTAGAGCTGGGCCAGTTCGGTTCGGGACGCTGGCCATAAGGATGGATGGCTATGGCGTCGGCAGGCAGGCTGCCCTTTTGGCTGGTGATAACGCTGGCCAGCCAGTTCCAATTGCCGGAACCCAACCCGGCGGCGATGACCCGCGTTTGAGGCGCGGCGGCTTTGATAGCGTCGTAGGTGCGGCGGAGCATCCGCCCAAACACAGCTTCTGGCATGGTGCGGATGTATTCGGGATGGGGCGGCAAATCCGGCTCATTCCAGACCTGAAAGGTGGGTTGCAGCGGGGCCAACATCTGGGCCAGTTGACCAGCTCGCCGGGCAAATGCGGCAATGTAATTGTCCCAGACCGCATCGGTGACGGGGTGGATGGGGGCGCCGGGATAGGTTTCATAGGTCAGGATAATCAGCGGGTCAATGTTGGCCTGGAGCAGTCCTTGCAGGTGGTTACTGTAGAAGCTCAATCGCTGCGAATCGAGTTGGCTGCCGCTGCTGGCGTCTTTGTAACTGTAGCGCACCGCCTTGACGCCCAAATTGCGTAGTTCGGCGATGGTTGGATTCCCTTTGGGATTGAGCGGGTCAATGTTGAGAGCGTACACAAGACCTCCTAATTGTGAATTGTGAATAATGAATTGTGAATGGTTTGACACTCATTAACAATTCACTATTGACAATTCACCATTCACAATTTCTTATAGCCACTTCTTTCTTTTGAAATAAACCACCATGCCCATGCCGACGAGCAGCATCAGCAGCGATACCGGCAGGGTAAAGACTGCCGTCAAAATCCTCAAGTTTGGGCCGCTGGTGGGTGTTGAGAATATCTTCCAACACCAGCGCCGGCACCCCGAAACAGTGGCCCAGTTGGGCGATACCCCCGGCATGCAGGCCATCCCCATTGATCCAGTTGACCGTCTGCTTATCTTTGAAAGCGAAACATTCTTCCAGATGTTCAACTTGTCTCTCTTCCAGTTCGGTTTCACTGTAGTGGATAATGGTGATTCGGGCGGTTTCGGTGGGGGTGTCGCCGATGTACATAGGCGTACCGGGTGGGAGACCGGCTTTTTGAGAGCGTTTGGGGATTTGTTTGGACATGACTGTTCTCTCGTTTCTGATGCAGGGAGGTCAAGGTCTCAAGATGATTTCAAGCAGTTCGACAATTTGGCGCGCGTATTTGCCGTTGGGGTCGAGGGTGGGATTGTAGATGGTGACATCCAGCCCGAGCATGGCCGGCGATTGAGCCAGCGGGCGCACCAGGGCGGCCAGTTCAGCCCAGTCGAGACCGCCGGGCATTAAGTAATCAACGGCGGGTAAGGCTGTTTCGTCCAGCACATCCAGGTCGAGGTGCAGCCAGTAGTGGCCCGGCGCAGCCGACAGTTTTTCGGCCACCTGACTGCCCATTGAGGCGGGAGCCTGCCGCACGGTCTGAGCTTCAAACAAGTGTATCTCCGGCGTTACCCCTTTGGGGTCCGGTGCGCCATCCTGGGCCGACTGTTCGGCATCGCGGTAGCCCAACACAAAAACGTCAGATGGGTCTACCAGCGGCAGCGCCCCGGCCAGGTCAACCAATCCGGCGGGACCCAGCCCGGTCAAAATAGCCAGTTCCATATCGGCCGGCTCACCGGTGGGCGACGTTTGACCATCGTAAAAATCCAGGTGTCCATCCACAAAGGCCAGCCCGGTTCGACCGAAATGGTCACGCAGGGCGGCAAAAACGCCCAGGAGCAGAGTGCAGCAGCCGCCGACGACCAAAGGCCGTTCGCCCCGCGCCAGCAGCGCCCCCACCCCGGCTCGAATACCCGCCGAAGCCGTGCAAACAGCCTCAAAGCCGATTATGCCGGTAACGGGATCGCGCCGAGGGTCGTCAAGCGTGACCGGCAAATCGCCCAAGTCGGGCAGACCCAAGCGCCGGGCCAGTCCGGCAGCCCGAAGCGCGGCGGGCATGCGCTCGACGCCGGTTGCATGGCCGGCGCCGTCTATCGGCACACCGATAATAGTTGTGGTAGAAGGGTGGGTCATGTTTCCTTACTCGCGCCGGTCGGCGGGACCGTAGGCCGGGCCTTGCCAGCGGTTGAACAAATCTTCGGGTAGTTCGATGTCAAATAGATCAAGGACTCGGTTAACGGTCTGGTTAATGATGTCGTCAATGGTTTGGGGGCGGTGGTAGAAGGCGGGCATGGGTGGCATGAGGATAGCCCCCAGCTCGATGACCTGGGCCATCAGCCGGACGTGGCCGAGATGAAGTGGGGTTTCGCGCAGCACCAACACCAGCCTGCGCCGGTCTTTGAGCACCACATCGGCGGCGCGCAAGATAAGGTTGTCATTGTAGGAGTTGGCAATGCCGGACAGGGTTTTGATGGCGCAGGGAATGATGACCATGCCCATCGTTTTGTAGGAGCCGGAGGAGATGGAGGCGGCGATGTCGTTAAAGCCGTAGACTTTGTCGGCCAGGCGCTCGATTTGGTCAATGGGGTAATCGGTTTCCAGCAGCGCCGTGCGCTTGGCCGCGCTGCTGATAATCAGGTGCGTTTCAATCTCTTCGACGCCCCGCAGCACTTCCAGCAGGCGGATGCCGTAGATAATGCCGCTCGCGCCGGAGAGGCCAACAATGAGGCGTTGTTTCAAATTACCTCGCGCCGGGGCGAAAACTCGCTATCCATTAGCGGCCACAAAAAGCCGACTACCCCCCACCCAAAAAGAACCCCCGTTGCCAGGCGCAGCACCGAGTTGAGTGAGGCAAAATGGTCGCCAGCATAAAAATCGGTGGGGAAGACGTGGCCGGTGAGAACAGCCGCCCATTCATTGGTCTGGCGGAAATCCAGCCGCAGGGCATCGTTAATCAAATGGGTCGTGCCGTCGAGGGCCATGGGCACAATAAAGAGGACAAAGAGCCACCAGGGGATAGCGTTGAGGCGTATGCCCCGCTCCCGCAGCACGGCATAGAGCAGCCCGAACAAAAAGATACTGCCGTACATGGAAACCATCCGGTCAGACCAGGCCACTTTCCAACCCAACTCCGGCGTGCCGATAAATTGGCGGCGAATCAACTCGTTGGTAATGCTTTCCAGCGGGCGGCCCCACGCCTCGGCTATTTGGGCCTGGCTGTAGGTAAAGCTTGGCCCAAATAGAAACCAGGATCGCTCCGGCAGTTGGTGGCAGAAAAAGTTGTAAATAAAGTAAACCGCTCGCCCCGGCCAGGTCAGGCCCAGGGCCATCAAGATGGGGGCCAGCCAGGGCAGGGTGACAAACACGCCCCAGGCCGTATTGAAGGCCAGCAGCCAGTGACTTTCAAACCAGCGGGTCAGCCGGTAAGCTAACGTCAGCTTTACCGGGGCCACAACCGACGGAGCCAACGGGGCCGGTTCTGAATTTTGAGCGCCAACATTCATAAGATTATCCTTTGGGGAATTTTTATAGGGATAATCATACCGGCAATGGAGGGAGGTGTCAAAGGAAGAGTGAATAGAAGATAGTAGATGGATGATAAATAAGAAGGAACACTGATTTCTGCTATCTTCTATCTACCATCTTCTATCCTCGTGTCTTCATTACGAATAACCTTCTTCGTACAGGGCGGCCAAATCGGCTTCGACCATCAACTCGACCAATTCCTTGAAGGTCACGGTTGGCTCCCAGCCCAGCTTAGCGTGGGCCTTGCTGGGATCACCGATGAGTAAATCCACTTCGGCGGGGCGGTAGAATTTTTCATCAACAATCACATAATCTTCCCAGTTGAGGCCAACGCAATCAAAGGCTACCTGGCACAACTCGCGTACGGAGTGGGTTTCGCCGGTGGCGACAACATAATCATCCGGCTCCGGATGTTGTAGCATCATCCACATCGCCTGGACGTAATCGCCGGCGTAGCCCCAATCACGGCGGGCGTCAAGATTGCCCAGCCGCAGTTCGTCTTGTAGACCCAATTTGATGCGCGCGGCGGCGTAGGTCACTTTGTGAGTCACAAACTCCAGGCCGCGCCGCGGCGATTCGTGATTGAACAAAATGCCGGAGCAGGCATACAGGTTGTAACTTTCGCGGTAGTTGACTGTAATCCAATGACCGTAAACTTTGGCTACGCCGTAGGGACTACGCGGGTAAAAAGGAGTTGACTCACGCTGCGGCACTTCCACCACTTTGCCAAACATTTCGCTGGAGGATGCCTGGTAAAAGCGAGCCTCCGGGTTAACAATCCGAATCGCATCCAGCATGCGGGTGACACCCAAAGCGGTAAACTCGCCGGTCAGAACGGGCTGCCGCCATGACGTGGGCACAAAGGATTGGGCCGCCAGGTTATACACTTCGTCGGGCCGATACTCGCGCAAAATATCAATCAGGGACATTTGGTCAAGCAAATCTCCCTGCACAATTTCCAGCGCTTCGGTTTCTTGTAGATGAGCAATCCGGTCAAAATTGACGGTGCTGCTGCGCCGGACCATACCGATAACCCGGTATTCCTTTTCCAACAAAAATTCAGCCAGATACGAGCCGTCCTGGCCGGTGATCCCTGTAATCAGGGCTGTTTTTTGTGACATTACAATTCTCCTAAAGACAAGTAACAGGGTCGCAAAGTAGCAAAGTAACGGGATCGCACGCTCTTTTCCCCTTCGGGCGTCTCCGAAGGGGTGAGGTAACAGGTCGCAAGGTCGCAGGGGAACAGGAGATTAATCTTTGCTACCCTGCTACCCTGCTACCCTGTTTTTTACTTCTTCACGCCAGTAATCAAGCACTTGATGCAGGCTATCTTCAAATTTGCAGGCAGGAGTCCAGCTGGTTTTGGCCCGGAGTTTGCTATTATCGGCATAAATGACCGGCACATCCGAAGGGCGCATGCGTGTCGGGTCCATCTCAACCTTTACCTTAACATTAGTATAGCTTAACAGAATATCCAGCAGCGATTGAATAGAATGAGCCTCGCCGGTACCAACATTGTACGCCTCGCCTGAGTCGCCATGCTGCACCAGCAAGGCATAGGCCCGCATCACATCACGCACATCGGTAAAATCCCGTTTGGCTTCCAAATTGCCCACGCGCAGCACCGGCTCAATCAGCCCGGCTTCAATTTCGGCCAGCTGTTTGGCAAAAGAAGCGGCCACAAACACCGGACTCTGGCGGGGGCCAATGTGATTAAAGGCCCGCACCCGAATCACATCTACGCCATGGCTTAAAAAATATTGCAGCCCCAAGATATCCTGGGCCACCTTGCTCACACCGTACGGATTGTTGGGCCGCAGCGGGGTATCTTCCTTGACTGGCAGTTCATCAGTGCGGACGCGCCCATAGACTTCATTCGAGGCCACAATTAGCAGCCTGGCCCGCGATTTTTGCCGAACCATCGCTTGCAGGATGTGGAGTTGGGGCCGGATGTTGTTTTCCAACGTCATCCAGGGGTCGGCCCAGGCCAGTGGAACAAAAGCCTGACCCGCCAGATGATAAATAGCGTCGGGTTGGGTCTCGCGGAGTAAGGTGTCTACGGCTATCGGGTCGCGCATATCAATAATCGCCGGCCTGATTTCTCGGCTCAAATGGGTCAGGCCCTGACCGGCGTCGCGAGCCATTCCAAAGACCTCGTCACCCTGATCCAATAAGGTCTGTGCCAGATGGCCCCCGGCAAAACCGGTTATACCTGTTATCAGTGCTCGCACAAGAGACTCCTCCAAAAAAAAAGGGCGTCGAGCATTTCTGCTCATGCCACCCTAGCAGGCACATTATAGCCCTAAATCTTAGCATGGGCAACAGAACCAACCTTAAAAATCCACCAATGGACTAGACAGGTGGGACAAAGTGGGTTATAATGTGGGGAGTTATGGGTCAAAGTGGGGTAAAATGGGTGATAGAACATCTGTTCTGTACCCAAAATGGGGGAAAATGACCCACACTCCCTAAAAAAGGTTCTTGCCACATGTTTTTGGGCGAATATAGCCACACCATTGACGATAAAGGCCGCCTGACAATTCCGGCCAAATTCCGCGACGAACTTGAGAGCGGCGTCGTCATTACCCGTGGGTTGGATGGCTGTTTATGGGCCTATGGCCGGTCAGAATGGGACATTTTGGCCGATAAAATTGCCCAACTACCCACCACCAACCCGGCGGCCCGAAATTTCGCCCGTTTTATGTTTTCAGGCGCTTTTGACTCGATCCCCGACCGCCAGGGGCGCATCTTATTGCCCCAAAAACTACGCGATTACGCCGAAATTCAGGATGAGACCATTATCATCGGCGTTAAAAACAAACTTGAAATCTGGAGTCCGGCCAAGTGGGGCGAAGTGGTGACTACGGTCGAGCAGGCAACCGAAGACATTGTGGCCCAGTTGCAGGACTTAGGAATTTAGAAAGTAACAGGGTAGCAGGGTAGCAGAGTCGCAGGGGTGCAGAAGTCTTTAACCTGAAACTTGCAACTTGCACCCTGCAACCCGGAGCATGCACCAATCTGTTCTTTTGGCAGAAGTTATCGCCGCGCTACAGCCCCATCCCGGTGGCGTCTATATTGATGGCACCGTCGGGGCGGGGGGACATACCGCTGCTTTATTGGCAGCGTCGGCCCCAGATGGGCAGGTATTTGGTTTTGATCGAGATCAGAGCGCGTTGGAATTAGCCAGACGGCAATTAGCGCAGTTTGGTCAACGAGTTCACCTCTTTCAGGCCAATTTTGACCGGCTGGCTGAGATTGCCCAGGCGCACGGCCTGCCGAAGGCCGATGGCATCCTGCTCGATTTGGGCGTCTCGTCCATGCAGTTCGACCAGCCGGAACGCGGCTTTTCGTTTCAAACCGAAGGTCCTTTGGATATGCGGATGGACGCTTCGGTGGGGCCAACCGCCGCCGACCTGATCAATGGCTTGCCGGAAGAGGACCTGGCTAACCTGATTTACCAGTACGCTGAGGAACGGCACAGCCGGCGCATCGCCAGGGCCATTGTCAAGGCGCGGCCCATCCGCAGCACGGCAGAATTGGCTCAGATTGTACTCAGGGCCGGTGGAGTCAGCCGGTCGGAGCGAACCAAAATCCACCCGGCCACCCGCACCTTTCAAGCTTTGCGGATTGCGGTTAACGATGAACTGGGCGCTCTGGAGCGAACTCTGCCTCAAGCGTTGGAATGGCTCAGACCAGGAGGCCGGCTGGCAGTCATCAGTTTTCATTCGCTGGAAGATCGCATTGTCAAAAACTACTTTAAACAAGAGTCGCAAGATTGTATCTGTCCACCAGAACAGCCGGTCTGTACGTGTAGGCATAAAGCGACTATAGATATTATAACCAAAAAGCCGATAACGGCTAGTAGGAAAGAAATAGAGGCAAATCCACGGGCCCGCAGCGCAAAGCTGCGGGTCGTTGAATTAAAAAGGGTATAATATTATGTCAAGTAATATTCTGATTAGTCTGAGACCGGAAAATGTCATCCGCCAGTTGCCGTGGCGTGTAGACAGTAAGGCCGCTTTGGGGCTTTTGCTGCTGCTGGCCATGTTTAGTTTGGTGGGCTGGCTTTATCTGACTCAGGCGAGCGCAGTCACAGCCACCAGCTACCGCATTGACGCGCTGCGGCTGGAACTGGACCAGATCAAAAATCAGAATGCAGCCTTGACATTGGAAATTGCCCAACTCGAAGCTCTGGACCGGGTGGAAGCCCGCGCCCGCGAATTGGGGTTTGGGCCAACCACCGACGTGCGCTATATCCCGGTCGCCGATTACCCACTGCCGCCAGAGCCGCAAAAAGTGGTCATGGGTGGACAGCCGGGACGAAATAGTTTTGACTCAACCGGACCAGAGTTCAATCAAACCACATGGTGGACCCATATATTAGATAACCTGGCCGGTTGGCTCGAAGGGCGGGAGTGAAGCTGGAGAATTTAAGAAATAAGAATTAAGAAAGAATTGATCGCCTTTCTTACATTCTAATTTCTAATTTCTTAACCCTTAATTTTTAATTCTTATGAAAACATCCGAGCGCTCTAATTACAGAATTATAACGGTCATGGCCGTGATGTCGGCAGCGGGACTGGTGCTGGTGGGCCAATTGATTCGCTGGCAGGTGCTTGAGCACCATCGTTTTGCCCAGTTGGCTGAGGCCGAGCACCAGAATGAGTTGGTCATCCCGCCCCATCGCGGGGAAATCCATGATCGAAATGGGCATATTTTGGCCGCAGATGTGATTCAATATGATATTTCGGCCAGCCCCAAGATTATCAGCGACCCTTATGCCACCGCAGATCGGTTGTATCGGCTGCTGAATGTGCCGCGCGAGGATCTGTTGAAGAGTTTGACCAATGACAGCCCCTGGGTGCCCTTAGCCAAAGGCGCATCTCAGGCGGTGGGGGAAACGATTATCGAATGGGATATAGTTGGGCTGAAGGTTGAGCCGCGAGCCAAGCGGGTCTACCCGGAAGGGGACTCGGCGGCGCATCTGCTGGGTTTTGTCAATAGTAACGGTAATGGTTTTTATGGCGTGGAAGGATTTTATGACGATATGCTGCGCGGCGCCGCCGGCTTGCAAACCGGCGAGCGCAGTCCTTTCGGCGAGATTATTCCGCTGGGGGCCAGTCATTATGTGCCGCCGGTCAGCGGCGCTAATTTGTATCTAACGGTGGACCGCAGCATTCAGCATTTGATCGAACGTGAGTTAAAATCGGCGGTCAAACAATACGGGGCGCAGGGCGGGTCGGTGGTGGTGTTGGAGCCAAAAACCGGGGCGATTCTGGGTATGGCCAGCTACCCCACTTATGACCCCAACAATTACGGGGCCAGCGACGAAGACCTTTATTTTGATCCGGTGGTCAGCCGCCAGTATGAGCCAGGTTCGGTTTTTAAGGTGGTGACGATGGCCGCCGGGCTGGATGCCGGGGTCGTTGGGCCGATGGGAACTATCTATGATGGCGGCTCGATTGAGGTCGGCGGACGGGTAATTTATAACTGGGACCGCCAGGCTCACGAAACCGTAGATATGACCGATGTGTTGGCCAAAAGTTTAAACGTCGGTATCGCCCAGGTGGCGGTGGCCCTGGGTAAAGACCGATTTTATACCTATGTCAAGCGCTTTGGCTTTGGCCTTTTGACCGGAGCCGATCTGAGCAGCGAGGGACCGGGCACACTCAAAACACCCAAAGATGCCGACTGGCACGAAAGCGACCTGGGGACTAATTCGTTTGGGCAGGGCATTGCGGTTACGCCGCTGCAAATTGCGCTGGCGGTGGGGGCAGTCGCCAACAATGGCCTGCTGATGAAGCCCCATATTGTCAGCCGCATTGTGGACAGTGAACGAGAAGTTCAGGTCGAACCGGTGGTAGTGCGGCGGGCCGTCTCGGAACAAACGGCTAAAACGTTGACCGGCATGCTGGTCGAGGCGCTGGAGCGGGCCAATTCCGAGGCCATGGTTCCTGGCTACGATGTGGCCGGTAAAACCGGCACCGCCGAAATCCCCGTTCCCGGCGGCTATCATCCCACGCTGACCCTGGCCTCGTTTGCCGGTTATCTACCGGCAAACGACCCGCAGGTATTAGTTTTGGTGATTATTGACCGCCCCACCACCTCCCGCTGGGGCAATACCACCGCCGCGCCGACCTTCAAGCGAATTGCCGAGCAGTTGGTGGTGCTGTTGAATATTCCGCCGGATTATGCCACCGGAGAAGTTGCGAGTAAGGAGTAGGCAGTAGGTAGTAGGTAGTAAGGGATTAGGTATGAGTCATTATCATTAAGTTAAACAGCATCCTGAGTAGGTTGAGCGAAGCGAAACCGTATCGAAGGATGCTGGAGTAGTAAAGGGTTTGTGATGGATTTGACTCTGGCCGATGTGATTGAGGGCCTGACCGGAAATCGAATAGACGCGCCGCAGAGGGTTGAAAAAGTGGTAGTGGATTCACGCCAGGTAACAGCGGGAACTGTTTTTGTGGCCCTGCCCGGCCAAAAACACGACGGCCATCAGTTTGTGGAACAGGCGTTTCAGCAGGGCGCGCTGGCGGTGATTATCCATCAGCCGGTGCAAACGGCGGCCCAGATTATCACAGCGGCGGCTGAAGCTCCGGCCCAAGTCACGCCGCCGGTGTGCATTCAGGTCGAGGACAGCCTGGCCGGGTTACAGCAACTGGCTGCTTTCTGGCGCAGAAAGTTCAACGTGCGGGTGATTGGGATTACCGGCAGTGTGGGCAAAAGTACCACCAAAGAGCTGGTCTGGGCGGTGTTGTCGAGCCGGTTTGAGACCCTCAAAAACGAGGGCAACCTGAACAACGAAATTGGCCTGCCGCTGACCCTGCTGAATTTAAAAGCCAGCCACGAGCGGGTGGTGCTGGAGATGGGCATGTACGCTTTGGGCGAGATTGCGCTGCTGTGCGACATTGCTCAACCCCATGTAGGGGTGATAACAAATATCGGCCCGACGCATCTGGAGCGGCTGGGCACGATGGAGCGGATTGTTGAGGCCAAAACGGAATTGGTGCAGGCTTTGCCGGCCGCCGATGAAGGGGGCGTGGCCCTGTTAAATTACGACGACCCCCTGGTGCTGCCAATGGCCCAGCAAACCCGCGCCCGCGTTCTCACCTACGGCCTGTCGCCGCAGGCCGATTTGTGGGCCAGCGAGGTGATGAGCGCCGGGTTGGAAGGAGTCCGCTTTATTTTTAACCATCAAGGCCAGACCGTCCACGTCCGCGTGCCCCTGTTGGGGCGGCACAGCGTCCATACCGCACTGCGGGCGGCGCTGGTGGGTCTGGTGGAAGGGTTGGATTGGGAAGAGATCATTTCCGGCTTGCAAACGCTGCCCAGCAGCGCCCAACTGCGGCTGGTCGCGGTGGCCGGGCCGAACGGCTCGACCATTTTGGATGATACTTACAATGCCAGTCCCGCTTCGACGATTGCCGCCCTGAATCTGCTAGACGATTTGAACGGCGGTAGAAAGATTGCGGTGTTGGGTGATATGATGGAGTTGGGCAGCTTTGAGGAAGAGGGGCATCGCAAGGTGGGCTGCCGCGCCGCCGATGTGGTAGACCTGCTGCTGGTGATTGGCAGCCGGGCCAAATGGATTGCTGCCGAAGCCCGCGCCTGTGGCCTGGACCCGGCGGCGATCCTGGAATTGGACCACAATCAGGCGGCGATTAATTACCTGGCAGAAATTTTGCAGGCTGGCGATATTGTTTTGTTAAAAGGCTCAAACTCGCAGCGGTTGGCCGAGATTGTTTCGGCCTTAACGATAGAAGGTAAAACGTCCAATGTTGAACGTTAAACACTCATGGCTTACTCGCTAACGCTGGGTACGATTGCATTCTTATTGGCGGTTATTTGGGGACGCCCGTTGATTAATTTATTGCGGCAGTTAGGAATTGGTAAAGGGATTCGGATTGAGGGGCCAAGCACCCATCAGGTTAAAACCGGCACACCGACGATGGGCGGCCTGATGATCCTGATCCCGGTTCTGGTCATTACCGGCATGCTCAATGTGGCCAATGTGCTGGGCTACAACCTCATTGGGCGGTCTATCCTGGTACCGCTGGGTGTGCTGGTTGCCTTTGGTGCGCTGGGCGCAGTGGATGATTTGATGGGGGTCAAAGTTATTACGACCGGTTTGTTGGGACGTTACAAATTGATGTGGCAGCTCATCTTTGCCCTGGTCACGGCCCTTTTCTTGCATTATGTTTTGGATTTGCGCAGCATTGCCGTGCCCGGCATTGCTCAGAGAATTGACATCGGTTGGTTTTACATTCCGGTCGCTATGTTCATTATCGTGGGGACATCGAACGCGGTCAATTTAACAGATGGCCTCGATGGATTGGCCGGAAGCATCGCCGCGGTAGCATTTGCGGCTTACGGCGTTATCGCTTTTTTGCAGGGGCAAATCTGGCTGGTCGCGTTTATCTTTACCGTAGTGGGGGCGCTGCTGGCCTTTCTGTGGTACAACGCCCACCCAGCCGAACTCTTTATGGGCGACACCGGCTCGTTAGCCATCGGTGCGACCTTAGCTGTGGTGGCCCTGATGACCGGCCAGTGGCTGCTGTTGCCTGTTGTCGGGTTTGTCTTTATGGCCGAAGCCGCTTCGGTGATTTTGCAGGTGGCCTATTTTAAGTTGACCGGCGGCAAACGCCTGTTCAAAATGAGTCCCTTACATCATCATTTTGAACTGTTGGGCTGGTCGGAAACGCATGTCACCCAGCGTTTCTGGCTCATCGGAATTTTATCGGCTATGTTGGGCATTGCCCTGGCTCTAATTTAAGGCGGAAGGAGGAAGGATGAAGGCGGAAATTAAAACCTTTCATCCTTCAGCCCTCAGCCTTCATCCTTTGTTGAGACCGCCTATTTGGCGCTCATATAAAAAGTTGGCATATAGTGGTGAAGGAGGATTCAGTAAAAATGGAACACCCGCAAGCGCAAACGCGAACTTTAGGCCGCAATCATCGGTTCAAAACCCCGCGAGTTTACCCGGAATTGGTTAAAACTCCGTCCATGGCCGAGCGTGAAGCGACCTATCAGGCGGCTCTCAAATTGGTGGCGCGTATTGACGAGGACCTGACCCGCGGCATTCGTCACTACCGCAACAAAACCGGGGTGTTGTTGACTACCCTGGACGAAGTGGTGCGAGCCATCCTGGACAACGACCTGCTGCTGCCGGAAGAGCAGAGCCACGACCTGCTCTGGCTGCCGGCCCAAGAGTTGGCCGCTTAATTCAAGCGTTGACCGTTTGAACGTTAAACGGTAAATAAATTTATGGCAGACATCAACACGCTGGCCGGGCTGCGTGTGGTGATCGTTGGCCTGGGGCAAGAAGGAACGGCTCTGGCAACCTATTTGACCAGGCACGGCTTTAGGGTAACGGTCACCGACGCCCAACCCGCAGAAAAATTGGGGTCCGTTCCTGCCACGCTGGCCGCGGCGGGAGTGTCACTGGTGTTGGGGGAGCATCCATTGTCTCTCCTGGACGAGGCTGATTTGCTTTTGGTCAGCCCCGGTGTGCCGCTGGAGATACCTTTTCTCGAAGCGGCCCGCACCCGCAAAATTCCCCTCAGCACCGAAAGCCGCTTGTTCTGTTATCTCTGCCCGGCGCAGATTATCGGGATTACCGGCTCCAGTGGCAAAACCACTACGACCACCCTGGTGGGCAAAATCATGGAAGCCAGCGGCCGGAAAACCTGGGTCGGGGGCAATATCGGCCGGCCGCTCATCGAAGTGGTGGACCAGATCAGCCCGGCGGATGTGGTGGTGATGGAACTGAGCAGTTTTCAACTGGAGTATTTTCACGCCCGGTTGAACCAGGGGGTGAAAACCGAGCATCCGGGCCTGGCGGCGCTGTTGGCTAATTGGAGTCCACCCATCAGCGCCATCCTGAACATTACCCCCAACCACCTGGACCGCCACCCTTCGATGAAGCATTACGTGCGGGCCAAACGAGCGTTGATTGATTACCAGGGGCCAGAAGGAGTGATTGTTATGGGCCTAGACAATGACATGACCCGGACGATAGGCCATCAATATCGGCATAAGGTCCGCTGGTTTAGCTTAGAAGCGCAAATGCCGAATGGGGCCTCACTGGCCCGGAATGACCTGGTCTTGCTTGACCAAAACAATATGCCCCACTTCGTCGCCACCCGCCAGGAGGTCAAGCTGCGCGGGGCGCATAATCTGAGCAATATTTTAGCGGCCTGTCTACTGGCCAGGGAAGCCGGTGCGTCTATCGAGGCCATGCGGAGCGTTATTACCACCTTTACCGGCGTCACCCATCGCCTGGAGTTTGTGCGCGAAAGAGATGGCGTGAGCTACTTCAACGACAGCGTCTCCACCACGCCGGGCCGTTTGATTGCCGCCCTGCACTCCTACACTGAGCCAATCGTGCTGCTGGTGGGGGGGCGGGATAAAAATCTACCCTGGGATGACGCTGCCCGCCTGATCCTCCACAAGGTCCGTGTGGTCATCCTGTTTGGCGAGGCAACCGACCTGATCGCCAAGGCTCTGGCCAAAGTACGTCATGAAATACCCCAGTCGCAGACCCGTGTTCAGCGGGCGGCCAACTTGGAAGAAGCGGTTAATCTGGCCGCCCAACTGGCCCAACCGGGCAACGTCGTATTGTTATCTCCCGGCTGCGCCAGTTACGATGCCTTTCGCAGCTACGCCGAACGCGGCGAAAGGTTCAAAGAGTTAGTGCAGAAATTGTAAAAGTCATGAAAACCGACGAGTCGCACAAATACGATTATCTATTAATTATCACCATCGCCGCCCTGCTCATCATTGGCTTGATGATGATCTACAGCGCCACCTTTGCCCTGGGCTATCAGTTGTACGATCAACCCACCTACTATTTCATTCGTCAACTGTTGTGGATGGGGGTCGGGCTGCTGGTGATGATTATCTTTGCCCGGGTGGAATACCACACCTGGCGGCGCTTCTCGATTTTGCTGATGACCTTTACTTTGCTTTTGCTGGGGGTGGTGCTGCTGGTGGGGCAGGAGCGCTTTGGCGGGCAACGCTGGCTGCTCAATGGCTCCATCCAGCCGTCGGAGCTCAGTAAACTGGCCATTATCATTTATATTGCCGATTGGCTCTCGTCCAAAGGCGAGCAAATTCGCAAGGTCAGTTACGGCCTCATCCCCTTTGCCATTTTGCTGGGGATGATTACCGGCCTGATTGTGTTACAGCGCAGTTTGAGTACGGCGGTCTTGATTGCCATGACAGCCATTGCCATGTTTTTTATTGCCGGCGGCAATTTATGGCAAATCATTGCCAGTGGCATTTTGGGCGGGGGCACCATTGCCTTTTTGACGGCCCAATCAGCCTATCGTTTGACCCGCGTGGCCACTTTTTTGGACCCGCTTAACGCCGACCCACTGGACAGCGGCTACCAGATTCGCCAAATTTTGATTGCCTTGGGGTCGGGCGGGTTGACCGGGTTGGGGTTAGGAGCCAGCCGCCAGAAGTTTGGTTATATCCCCGCTTCGCACACCGACGGCATTTTTGCCATTTTGGGCGAAGAGCTGGGATTGGTGGGGTCGCTGGCGGTGTTGGGGCTGTTTGCCTTTCTGGCTTATCGAGGTTTTCGGGTGGCCATGCTGGCCCCAGACTCATTTGGCCGGGTGCTGGCTTCCGGGATTACCTGCAGCCTTATTTTTCAGGCCATTGTCAACGTGGGAGTGGTGACAGCCAGTATCCCTTTCACCGGCGTGACCCTGCCCTTTATCAGTTTTGGCGGCTCATCGCTGGTGGTCACAATGGCCAGTGTGGGGCTGCTGTTGGCCGTGTCGCGCCGAACCATGCCGGAAGACCCGCAAGAAAAAGAGGAGCGCCGTGAGGTTGATCATCTCCGGCGGCGGAACCGGGGGCCACGTTTACCCGGCCCTGGCCGTCGCGCCAAAGCTAAAGCAGTTGCGCGCTGATCTGGAAATTTTATGGCTGGGTAGTAAAGGCGGCATGGAACAGGCTTTGGTGGAACGGGCCGGCTTAACATTTGAAGCAATTGCGGCGCTAGGGCTGCGTGGCAAAAACCCGGTGGCGGTGGGACGGGGCTTGTGGGCGCTGGCTCAGGGTTATCGCCAAAGCCGCCGGATTATTGACCACTTTCGCCCCGACGTCTTATTTGTAACCGGCGGGTACGTCTGCGTGCCGGTCACGCTGGCAGCGCGGCGGGCGGGAGTGCCAGTTGTAATTTATCTACCCGATATCGAGCCGGGCCTGGCCATCAAGTTTCTGGCCCGCTTTGCCCAACGGGTGGCGGTAACAGCGCCGGAAGCGCAGCAGTTTTTCAAACCCGGCCTGACCGTCGTGACCGGCTACCCGGTCCGAGATGAATTCTTCTCCCCCTCCTTGAAAGGAGGGGGGCGGGGGGAGGTCAAAGCCGCCGCCCGCCGCCAATTAGGGTTGCGCGACGACCTGCCGGTGCTGATGGTCTTTGGCGGCAGCCGCGGGGCGCGCAGCATCAATCAGGCGGTGGCGGATTGTTTGGCCGATTTTCTGCCGCTCTGCCAGGTTGTCCACGTGACCGGGACGCTGGACGAAGCCTGGGTATTGGCTCGCCGGGCCGAGTTGTCGCCGGAGTGGCAGATTCGTTACCGGGTGTCGGCCTATCTGCACGAAGAGATGGTCACGGCCCTTTTGGCCGCCGATCTGGTCATTTCGCGGGCCGGGGCCAGTGTGCTGGGCGAATTTCCGGCGGCAGGGCTGCCCGCCATTTTAGCGCCGTATCCCTACGCCGGGGCGCATCAACGGCTCAACGCCGACTATTTGGCTCGGCAAGGAGCGGCGGTGGTCGTCAAGGATGAAGATTTGAGCCACAAACTCAAGGGGATGGTGATGGAATTGCTTAGTAATAAGGAAAAACTTGAGGCCATGAGCCGCGCCAGCGCCAGCCTGACTCAACCGGAAGCGGCGGCTCGTTTGGCTGAAGTAATTGTGGAGGTGGGAGACCGTGGAAATTAATTGGACCCTCATAACATACCTGGTAGTCGGTCTTTTTGCCCTCTCCGGGTTCCTCAAAGGGTGGTGGAAAGAGGCCATTATTACTTTGTTTCTGGCAATTCTGGTTTTCTTGTTAAGAGTGCCAGGTGTTGCCGAAGCTTTGGTTGACCTGTTCAACCGTTTTCTGACCTTTATTTGGGGAGTTTTACCCGACTCTATCCGCATATTTTTGACGGATTTCTTTGAAACGGCGTTGGGGATTAGCGGCGCCGGCGGTGTGATTCAGGCCGACGCCACCAGCGGACAAACTTGGTTGGTTCTGCTCATTGTATTTGTGGCCGTGGCCACCCTGATTGGCTGGGCCACACTGCCCAATCGGATTGATAAGCCCAAAGGGACAGCTTATATGGTGACCCCGCAGGGAAGCATATTGGGCGGATTGATTGGAGGGTTCAATGGCTTACTGGTTATCAATCTGGTCAGGGAATACCTGGATGGACGAAACTTGCCGGGCGGCGGCAGTTCACTGCCGTCAGAAATAACCATGGCCGGCGGCGGTTCGGTTGGAACTGCTTCATCGGGAGTCACTTTACAGGCAACCCAATTGCCCAGTTTTACCGTTTTAGACAGTTTTTTGCCCTGGATTATTATTTTAATCGGTCTGTTGTTTTTGTTGGCTGTATTCAAAAACCGGATTGATATTAAGACCGATAAAGATAAATTTAGAAAGATAGAATATAAACCACCCTTTGGCTATAAAAGAGTTGATTATGTTCCACTTGAGAAAAAATGACGATGACTCAAAAAAGGTGTAATTACTATCTTGGCAAAATTATGTCGAAATGAGTGGATATTTAAGGTAAGAAGCTATGGTTATTAATTGGGCGCTGGTCACCTGTCTGGTAATCGGTTTCTTCGCTTGGTCTGGACTCGCCCGAGGCTGGTGGAAAGAAGCTGTTACCACCGCTTTTTTGGCGATATTGGTTTTTTTGCTGCAACAGCCGGATTTGGCGCTTGGTTTGATTGATGGATTAAACGGTCTCATCAGTACAATTTGGGAAATCATCCCGGCCTCGTTGCAAGCCTTGATTAGCGATACACTCGAAACTTTTTTAGGTATCAGCGCCGCCAGTGGTACGCCTCAAATTAGCGCCACCAATCCGGGCGTATGGGTTATTATTTTGCTTGTGGTCGTAGCAGCTTCGACGCTGATTGGCCGGTACAGCTTTAACAACAAGCCGACAGCCCTGGGCGCTTTTTTGGGAGCGCTCATGGGTGGATTGAACGGTTTCCTAGTCCTCAACCTGGTCAGAGAATACCTGGATGGCCGCGCTCTGCCTGGCCAAACGCCTCAAACTGACGAAATAACCATGGTTGGAGCAAGCGCCTTTGGCTCGGCCAGTTCGACAATTACCCTCCAGGCCACTAATTTACCGAGTGTGACCTTGCTGGATAGCGCTATCCCGTGGCTGGTCATTGGAGGTGGTGTTTTGCTGGCGATTGCGGCTTTTACGACCAGAGTCGTTATCGAAAAGAATAAGGAAGGCGGCACCAGGATTAATTCCAAAAAATTACCGCCGTTTTACAGCGCGCCTCCCCCCGGCCAAAAAACCTAAGAACGTGGAAGAGGTTATTGATAAACTGTTTAAGTAGCTTTGATGATTAAGAATTGATTATTTTTAGGCCATGTCAAATATTCATCTCATCGGCATTGGCGGCGCGGGGGTATCCTCCATTGCCACCGTACTTTTACAACAAGGCTATCAAGTGACCGGCTCTGACCGGCAGGCCTCTCCGGCTACCGAGCGGCTGGCCCAATTGGGCGCGACAATTTTCATCGGCCACCGGGCTGAAAACCTGCCCGACTCGCTCGATACGGTCATCATCTCCTCGGCCATTCCGGCCGATAATCCCGAACTGGTTGAAGCTAAACGGCGCGGCCTGGCGGTGGTCAAACGAGCCGAGTGGCTGGGCCGGATGATGGCCGGCAAAGTCGGGGTGGCCGTGGCCGGAACGCACGGCAAAACCACCACGACGGCCCTGATCGCTTTTATCTTGCACCATGCCGGGCTGGAGCCTACTTTTATTATCGGCGGCTTCATCCCGCAGCTGGATACCGGCGCTGCCGCCGGCCAAGGCGACGCCTTTGTAATCGAGGCCGACGAGTACGATTATATGTTTTTGGGGCTGCGGCCCGAGGTGGCTGTGGTAACGAATGTGGAATGGGATCACCCTGATATGTTTGCTTCGCCCCAAATTTTGACCCGCGCCTTTGAGGATTTTGTGCGCTTGGTCCCGCCTCACGGGTTGGTCATCGGCTGCGGCGACGACCCTGGCGCGCGTCACGTGCTGACCCAGGCCGCTGCCTCCACTACCACTTACGGCCTCCACCCCGAAAACGACTGGCAAGCGGTGGACATCCAACCCAACGCCCGCGGCGGCCACGATTTTAAGGTCAAACAGATTCATCCTTCATCCTTCATCCCTCATCCTTCATCCTTCATTTCCGTCTCCCTCTCCCTCCCCGGCTTGCACAATGTCAGCAACACTCTGGCTGTCTTAATTGCCGCCGAACGCTGCGGCGTCGAACTGGCCCAGGCGGCGGAGATTGCCGGTCACTTTACGGGGGCAGGGCGCAGGTTTGAATTAAAAGGCGAAGTCAACGGTATCACCATTATTGATGATTACGCCCATCATCCCACCGAAATCAAAGCGACTCTGGCCGCCGCCCGCGTTCGCTTTGCCGGTCGCCCGATATGGGCGGCGTTTCAACCGCATACCTTTAGCCGCACCCTGGCCCTGCTCGACGATTTTGCTCACGCCTTTGCCGACGCCGACCACGTCATCATCACCGATATCTTTGCCTCCCGCGAAACCGACATGGGTCTGGTCAAAAGCAGCGATATTCTGGCCCGCATGCGCCACCCCGACGCCCGTTATCTGGGCGGGTTGGCCGAAGCCGCCGATTACCTGGCGGCACATCTCACCCCCCCGGCGGTGCTGATTACCCTGGGGGCGGGTGATGGTTATTTGATTGGCGAGAGGGTGTTGGCAGAGTTGGGAGTAGGAAGTAAGGAGTAGGGAGTAGGGGGTAAGGAGTGTTTATGAACTTGGGGTACGCCACCAATGATGAAAATGAGGCGAGGAGGCGAGGACACGAGGACGCGAAGAATCTTCTGCCTCCTCGCCTCACGCATCATCGCATCTTTTTTTCTTAGGAGTAACCATGGCTGAAACAAAACTTAAATTAGTCAAAAATCAAAAAAAACAAACATTGTCTAACAGTAACGCTGCCGACAATCACGCTTCACGTATCACGCATCACGCACCACGCACCACGCCTCTGCCTCCTCTGACTCCCGCCGAGCGAGCGGAAGCAGCCCGTTTCCGGGCCTTGACGGCGGCCAAAGCGGCCCGGCAGGCTATGATTTCTCGCATTATGAGCGAGCTGCAAGAATTGGATGAAATCCACCCTGCCGCCTGAGTCTAACGTTGAACGTTCAACGTTTTTGGAGGTGTTGACGGCGCATTTTGGCGACCGGCCTTGCCAGAATGAATTACTGGCCGGACATACCACGCTCCGGCTGGGCGGTCCGGCGGAAATATGGCTGGCGGTGGAAAGCGTTAACGAACTGGTGACCGCCGTCACCCTGGCCCGGCAGTACCATGTGCCGGTGTTCATGCTCGGCGGCGGGGCGAACTTGTTGATCAGAGATACGGGCATTCGGGGCCTGGTCATCGAGAACCGGGCCAATAACGTGGAAATTCCGTCCTCTCCCTTCAAAGCAGAAGAAGGGGGCAAGGTTAAAATTGTGGCTGAGAGTGGAACGGTCCTGCCAAACCTGGCTCGCCGCTGCGCCCGGCGCGGCTTGAGCGGGCTGGAATGGGCGGTGGGCGTCCCCGGCACGATCGGCGGGGCCGTAGTTAACAATGCCGGCGCTTACGGCAGCGATATGGCTCACAGCCTGAGCCGGGCCGAACTGCTCACCCTCACCGGGGAGCGGCTCTGGCAGCCGGTCGAATGGTTTGAATATGGCTACCGCACGTCGAGATTGAAGAGTAATCAGAAGTCAGAAGTCAGGGGTCAGGGGTCAGAAAATCTCGGTCTTCGGTCCTCGGTCCCCGGTCGTGGGGAAGGCTGGATCGTTCTCCGAGCAGAGTTATCCCTAACTCCTGCTTCGGTGACAGAAATCAAAGCCCGGATGGATGAGTTCAACCGGCGGCGCAAGGCCAGCCAGCCGCCCGGCGCGACGATTGGCAGCATGTTCAAAAATCCGCCGGGGGATTATGCTGGCCGTTTGATCGAAGCGGCGGGGTTGAAAGGGTACAAAATCGGCCAGGCCCGGATTTCACCCCTTCACGCTAATTTCTTTCAAAACCTGGGCGGGGCCACAGCAACAGAGGTATTGAGCTTGATTGAAACGGCCCAGATAACGGTTGAGTCGAAATTTGGAGTCAAGTTGGAATTGGAAATAGAAGTGGTTGGGGGAGAGGAGATTGGAGATTAGAGATTGGAGATTGATAATTTTTAATCTCTAATCTCCAATCTCTAAGCTTAGTTGTTGAGAGGTTTTTGTGAGTTCTTCGGAGCAGTATCGAAAACTACGGGTGGGCGTGCTTTTTGGCGGGCGGAGCGGTGAGCACGAGGTCAGCCTGACTTCCGCCAAAGGTATTATGGCCGCCCTGGATAAGCAAAAATACGAGGTGGTGCCGATTGGGATCACCAAAACCGGCCAGTGGTTAACCGGCGGCGACATCCACCAGCGGCTGCTCGACGCGGCGGCCGGGCATCCGGTGCTTGAGGCCGGGGCCAAAGCGGAGCCAACCGAGACGCCGCCGGTGGAGAATGCCCTGGCTTTGCCAATTTCAGCAACCGGCCCGCTGGATGTGGTCTTTCCGGTTTTGCACGGTCCTTTTGGCGAGGATGGCACGGTGCAGGGTTTTTTGGAGTTGGTCGGCATCCCCTACGTTGGGGCGGGGGTAACGGCCAGCGCAACGGGGATGGATAAGGCAGTCTGCAAGGATATTTTTCGGGCGCATGGCCTGCCGATTGTGACGCACCGGGTTTTTCTGCGTAAGCAGTGGCAAAATGACCCCCAGGCAGTCATTGACGAGTGTGAAGCGGCTATGCCCTACCCAATGTTTGTCAAACCGGCCAACCTGGGCAGCAGCGTGGGCGTCCACAAGGCCAAAGACAGGGCCGAGTTACAGGCAGGATTGGACGACGCAGCCCGCTATGACCGCAAGTTGATTGTCGAGCAGGGATTGGAGGCGCGGGAAATCGAGGTCAGCGTATTGGGCAACGATGATCCCATCGCCTCTGTGCCGGGCGAGATCATCCCTTCGCGGGAATTTTACAGCTACGCGGCTAAATATATTGACAATTCCTCGGAACTGCTCATCCCGGCCCCGTTGAGCCAGGAGCACACCGAGTTGATCCGGCAGTTGGCAGTGATGGCTTTCAAGGCGTTGGACTGCGCCGGCCTGGCTCGCGTGGATTTATTATTGGAAAAAGCGACCGGCGAAGTTTTTGTCAACGAGATCAACACCATGCCTGGCTTCACCCCCATCAGCATGTATCCCAAACTGTGGGAAGCCAGCGGCTTATCCTACAGCCAACTGCTCGACCGGCTGATCGAACTGGCCCTGGAACGGCACGCCGATAAGCAGCAGTCGGAAACTATGTTTGATGTGAGGCAGGCGGAGTAACAGGTTGCAAGTAGCAGGTTGCAGGTTGTTTTTTACCCCTACTTCCTACTACTTACTCCCTACTCCCAAAGATTATGTTTAAGGTCAAGCAACAGCGCCGCCGCCGGTCCGAGGTGCGGCTGGGCAAACAAGCGGTTAATTACGAAGCAACGGCATTTCAGCCCCGTCTGACGTTGGCCCCGGCCTTGAATTTCTGGCAGACTCGAGGGGTCAAGTTGAGTGGTCTGCTGGTGTTGATGTTGTTGGGTTTGGTGATGTATTTGCTTTTTACCCGGCCGGCCTTTTTTGTCTACACTGCCGAAATCCGGGGCAATGTGGCGGTGTCGGCCCGCGAGATTTATACCAGCAGCGGCATTGACCGCCAGAGTATTTTTTGGATCAACCCGGCGGAGGTGGTCAAACGGGTGATGACCCTGCCCAATATCAAATCGGCTACGGTCTCGCTGGCGCTGCCGGCCAGAGTGGTGATTGAAGTCAGCGAGCGGCGGCCCGAACTGCTGTGGCAGAGCGGCCAAACCCTGTGGTGGATTGACCAGGAAGGCACTGTGGTCCCGCCCAAAGAAGATTTGACCGGCATGCTGCGGATTATTGATGACGACCGCCAGCCCCTTGAGGTGGGCTACCAGATTGATTTTAATATTGTGCAGGGCGCACAAACCCTACGGGTGCTGGCCCCGGATGTGACCACCATTCGTTACTCACGTCTGCGCGGTCTCACCGTCGCCACACCCGAAGGCTGGCCGGTTTACCTGGGTAGCGGCGACGAAATCAAAGCCAAATTGGTCGTCTTGACTGCTGTGCTGAGCGACTTGAAAGAGCGCAATATTACCCCGGCCTATATTGATATGCGTGACCCGCTGCGGCCGGTTTACAAACCGGCTTCGGTGATTCAAATCGGGCAGCCTGGGATAGGGGATAAGAAATTAGAAATAAGAAATTAGAAATAAGAAGTCTCTCGTGCCCAAACTCAGTTTGGGCACGAGAGGAACGAGAGAAAATGAACCGTGCTCTTATTCTCTCGTTCCCAGGCTTCGCGTTAGTTTGGGAACGAGAGAAATGAGAGAAATTTTAAGGAAAAACACAAGATGTTGTGGTCAAACCTATTGCAAAATACTACATATTGTGGTAAACTAATTTTTGCATCTTACCGGCTTTATTGGTTGATTCGGCCACATTTTAAAGAAAGGTGGAAAGCGGGAGAGCGAAGGCGAAAAATAAAACCTATTTTTCATCTTTCCTCCTTCAGCCTTCATCCTTTCTTAACCGCCAGCGGCGAGGAGGCTTAGGGTGGACCGGACAGTTGTGGCCTTAGATATAGGCACTACCAAAATTTGCACCCTCGTCGCCGAAGTGGGACCGCCCCCGGAAAATGCCATGCGCATTGTTGGGGTGGGCGTTGTCCCCTCGAAGGGCATTCGCAAAGGGGTGGTGGTCAATGTAGGTGAAGTGACGGCGGCCATCACCGAGTCGGTTCAGCGGGCCGAGCGGACTTCGGGCTATGGCATTGCCAGCGCCTATGTGGGTTTGGCCGGGGCGCATATTAGCTCTATCAACAGCCGGGGGGTGGTCGCCATCAGCCGGGGCGAGCGGGGGATCCGCCCGGTAGATGTCGAACGGGCGCTGGAGCAGGCCCGCGCCATTGACATCCCCCACAACCGCGAAATTCTGCACATTATCCCGCGCGGTTTTACCGTAGATGGCGACGACGGGGTGCGCGACCCGCTGGGCATGCAAGCCTACCGCCTGGAAGTCGAAGCGCACATTGTCACCGGCTCAACCTCCTCCATCCGTAACCTGATCAAGTGTGTCCAAAATGCCGGGATTCAAATTGACGCGCTGGTGCTGGAACCGTTAGCCTCCGGTGAGGCCGCCCTGACCGACATCGAGCGGGAGATGGGGGTGGTGCTGGTGGATATTGGCGGCGGCACCACCGACATTGCCATCTTCATCGAGGGCAGCATCTGGCATACGGTGGTTTTGCCCACCGGCGGCGAACAAGTGACCAACGATATTGCGGTGGGGTTACGCACCCCCTTCAGTACGGCGGAAGAGTTAAAAATCAAATACGGCCACGCCCTGTCCCACACCATTATGCCCGAAGAAACGGTCAGGGTGAATATGTTTGGAGAGGATGGCCAGCAGGGTATCTCGCGCCAGTTTTTGTCGGAAATTATCGAAGCCCGCGCCGAGGAAATTTTGGAGATGGTCTTGAAAGAGATCAAGCGCAGCGGCTACGATGGGCTGTTGCCGGCGGGACTGGTGCTTTGCGGAGGTGTGGCTGACCTGGCCGGCTTGCGCGATTTGGCCCGTGATATTATGGGTTTACCCGCCCGTATCGGCCAGCCGCAGAATTTGCGCGGCCTGGTCGACTCGCTGCAAAGCCCGGCCTTTACCACCAGCGTGGGCCTGCTTGAGTGGGGCATCAAACACGATTTGCCGCAGCAGGTTAATCATCAACCCAGTGGGAGTTCATTGAAAATGCCGGGATGGCTGAAAGTGTTTTTACCGGGGTAGCAGGCAGCAGATAGCGAATAGCAGGTAGCAGATGGTACATAGCAAAAAAGTATTTACTATCTTCCATCCTCTATCCTCTATCCTCTATCTTCTATCCCTGTCTACCGTCTACTGTCTACCGTATCATAGGAGGAAACATCATGAGTAAAAATGGAAATTATTCAATCCAGCCGGAGAATTTCGCCCAGATTAAAGTGATTGGGGTCGGCGGCGGTGGCAGCAATGCCATCAACCGCATGATTGCCGAAGGCTTGCGCGGGGTTGATTTTATCTGCGTCAACACCGACGCCCAGGCCCTGCTGATGAGCGACGCCCCGCAGCGCATCCGCATTGGCGATAAGCTGACGCGCGGCCTGGGCGCGGGTGGCAACCCCGAAGTGGGCGCGAAAGCCGCCGAAGAGTCGTCGCAGGATTTGGAAGAAGTGCTGCGCGGCTCGGACATGGTTTTTGTGACCTGCGGCATGGGCGGCGGCACCGGCACCGGCGCGGCTCCCGTTATTGCCGAGTTGGCCCGCAAAAGTGGCGCGTTGACCATCGGCGTGGTCACCAAGCCCTTTAGTTTTGAGGGCAGCCGCCGCCAGAATTTGGCCCTGGAAGGTATCGAAGCCCTCAAGGAGCGGGTGGACACCCTGATTGTTATCCCCAACGACCGGCTGCTGGAAATTGTGGACAAACGAGCCAGCATGACCCAGGCGTTCCGCACCGCCGACGATGTGCTGCGCCAGGGTATCCAGGGCATTTCGGAATTGATCACCGTGCCCGGCCTGATTAACCTTGACTTTGCCGATGTGCGGACGATTATGACCGGCGGCGGGGCCTCGTTGATGGCCGTCGGTATCGCCTCGGGCGAAAATCGGGCGGTGCAGGCCGCCGAAAGCGCGGTCTCGTCCTCGCTGCTGGATGTGACCATTGACGGCGCGCAAGGTATTTTATTCAACATCACCAGCGGCCCCAACCTCAGTTTGTTTGAAGTCAATGAGGCCGCCGAAATTATCAAGCGCAAAGCCCATCCCGACGCCAACATCATCTTTGGCGCGGTGATTGACGAGAGCCTGGCCGATGAGCTGCGTATTACCTTGATTGCGACCGGCTTCGATGCGGTGGCGCAGCGCAAACCCTATGTGGCCGGCAAGCGCAAAGAAGAACCGATTACTTCTACTAAGACCATCGCCTTCCCGCAGCCGCCCAAAGCCAGAGAACCCATCACCCGCGAAGAGCCGCGCCGCGAAACCAATTATGATCCCGAAGATTTGGAAGTGCCGACGTTTCTGCGCAAACGCATGCAGAACCGGCGAGTCTCGTGACGCGATGAAAGGTGAGGCGGGGAGGCGAAGATACGATAAACGCCTCCTCGCCTCCTCGCGTCATCTTATCCTTTTGATATCCAGTACCCTCCTATGGCCTGAGTGTGGCAGGCAAAAACCACACACCGCATCCCCACTGCGCCCCTGGTCTCTCTCAACCAGGGGCGCTCTTTTTTTAGACCGCTGATGGCGGACCGTCATATCTTAACCCCAAATGCAACACGCAAGATGGAAGACCGAGTATTTTGGTCTTTTCTTTGCCTTGTGCTACAATTCAAACCCTCATGTTCGGGGCTTTATTTTCTCCCTTAGCGCCGGCGGCGGTTTTGCTGTTGGGCGCTTTCATTTTGCCGTTGGTTGCCTTGCAATTGGCCTCGCGCTGGCGGGCGCAATCGGAATTGCGCCATTGGAGTGCGCCGGTGGTGGTTGGTCTGGCCGCCGTAGCTTTGGCGGGGGTGCGCCTCACCTTTGGAGCGGATGCGGCCGGCGAGGGATTGGAACTGCTCTCCGGCTGGAACTTCTCCAGCGCCGATACGGTCGCCGCTTTGACCATTCGCGCCGACGCGCTGAGTCTGCCCTTTTTGCTGCTGACCATCTTGATTTTGCTGGCAGTCACGCTGGCTACTCCCTTGATCCTCCCCGCGCCTCCTAAGCGAGAAGAAAATGTCAGCGACCTGGCAATCTGGTTGGTCCTGGGCGCGGGGGCGTGTTTTCTGTTTGTCTCGGCCAACGGCCTGACCCTGGTGTATGCCGTCCTGGGCTTCGATGTACTGACCATGTTTTACTGGCTTCAGCGCGGCCACCGCGAGCTGAGTATTGCCCGCATCTTTCTGGGCTTATTTACTATCGCCGGGCTGATGTTGGCCAGCCTGGGGCCAACGCCGGGCGCCGGGCCAGGGGCGCTGTGGTTGGGCTTGGCCTTGTGGCTACGGCTGGGGTTGTATCCTTTTATCGAAACCAACGTGCATGGTCGCTGGCAGGATTATGGGACGCTGGCTTATCTGGCGCTGTCGCTGGTCATTGGCGTCTACCTGGCAATGCGGGTGCTGGTTCAACCGCAGACCGGCCTGATGCCCTGGTTGTTCGGGCTGTTTATGCTGCTCAATGGGCTGCTGGCCTGGCTGTCGGACGAGCAACCGGATTTGCTGGCTCGCTTGTTGCTGGTTGGAATGGCGTTTTTGGTGCTGGTTGCGCCGCTGGACCAGGGAGCGACGACAGCCTACAGCGTCGGCTTGATGTTGAGCATCGTCGTTTTGTGGATCACACCTCATCTGGGTAGACCCCGCCTCACCGAAGGCGCCTGGTCCTGGCCCTATCTGCCGGCTGTTGCGGCCACATTGACTCTAATCGGGCTGCCTTTCTCGCTGGGCTGGTTAGCCCGGACGACCCTTTACCACGCCTTGCTGCTGAGAGATAATATCCCGCTGCTGTTTTTGGTCATTTTGTCCGAAAGCCTGGCCTTGAGTGGGCTGGTCCGTTATTGGCTACTCTTATGGCAAGGGGACGAACAGAGCGAGCGGCGTTCAATGGTGGGTATTGTGGTCATGGTCCCGTTTTTGATCCCCGGCCTGGCCCCTTTGATTCTGGCGACGCTGACCCGGACAAACTTGCCCCCGGCCAATTTTCAACAGGAAGCCGCCATTGTAGGCGCTTTGGTGGTCACAATTCTGGGTGGATTTGGGCTGGGCTATTTCAGGCCAACTTTGACTAGCCGACTAAAAATAGCTCCTTTCCTGCTGGCCGATTTTGCCCGCCTGGGCTGGTTATTACCCTGGTGGGCCGCTTGGCTAAACTGGCTGGGCCGTTTTATCTTGCGGATACGAGTCATTCTTGAGGGTCGCCACTATATGGGCTGGGCCTTGTTCACCGCGCTAGTCGGTATTTTGATTATTTTGTTAGGAACGTAAAGCGAACATCTTACTCTCGTTCCCACGCTTCGCGTCAGTTTGGGAACGAGAGTAATCTAAAGCGAACACCTATTTTTAATGCCAACCTTACCGGAAATTTTAGCTCGATTACAATTTTTAACCCAAGAGTCAGCCCTGCTGGGGCTATTTATCACCGCCGGGGTTATTCTGGTGGCGCGGGATTGGCGAACGCTAATTCTGGCTTTGCTGATGCAGTATATCCTGGCCGGCCTGATTTTATCTCGTGTTATCCGGCCCGACCTGGCGGCTTTAAAGGTCATGATTGGCGCGTTTATCTGCCCCATTCTTTTTTTGTCGGCCCGACAGGTTTCCACTCGGCTGGCCTTTTTTACCTCCCCGGCAGAGCGGAATAAAGGCGCCGGCTGGATCAATTTTAAATGGTGGCCTAATTTCTCTCTCATGTCACTGATAAAGGGTCAAGACCGCCGGCGCAGCCCGGCCGCTACCGGGTTCATGTTCAGGGTTTTGGTGGTCTTACTGATGATCATCATTGCCAACACCTTGAGTAATACATTTGCGCTGCCGGATTTATCGCTGAATATGACTACGGCGGTCTATTGGCTGGTTTTAGCCGGCCTGGTCACCCTGATCCTGACCGAAGACCCCATGCGAGTAGCGCATGGCCTCTTTACCGCTTTGACCGGCTTCGATTTGTATTACACCACCATCGAGAAGAGTTTATTGATGACCGGGCTGTGGGGCGCCGTCAATTTATTGATTGCCCTGGCAATTGGCTACCTGATTATTGCCAAAGGGGCCGGGTTGGAGGAGGAATTTTGATCCCTCAAGCCTTCTGGCTCATCGCTTTACCCATTGGGGCTGTCCCTATTGTTTATGTGCTGCGGCGGCTGGGGCTGGGCGCGATTATGGCCGCAGGAGTAGCTCTCCTTTTAGCCTGGTTCGTTACCTGGCTGCCGACCGGCATCATCTTAAATTTTTTAGGTCGCAGCATCGAGTTGGACCGTTTTTCGCAAGTAACTTTGTTGTTGTTGTTTGCCGCTACCGCCCTGCTTTTTTTAATACCGGCCCTGCTCCCCCAGACGCGGCCCAAACGCGAAAGCCGGACGGCGGCCAGCACCAGTTGGCGTGACAATCGCACCTTTTATCCGGCCGGGTTGGCTATTTTGGGGCTTTTGGGGGCGGCCAGCCTGTCGCGCCATCTGGGGATTATCGCTATTCTCATTGAAGTGGCGGTTATTTTAACGGTTTTTGTGATTCAAGGGGGGCGAGTTGACTCTACCCGCGCTGCCCTGCGCTTTTTGGTGCTGATGTCGCTGGCGACGCCCTTGTTTTTGCTGGCGGCCTGGCGTATTGACTTTTATCAGTTGAGCGGCGGGTTGCAAACGAGTGGTAATTTAGAACAAACCACATTGCTGGTGGGCTTTGGATTTGCCCTCTGGTTGGCGGTTGTGCCTTTTCATAGTTGGCTGACCACTACCTCCGGCGAGTCTGCGCCGGCCACCGCCGCCTTTGTACTGATCGCTTTTCCCATTATTGCTTTTTCAACTCTAATCCATCTGCTGGCCGATTTCCCCTGGCTGGTCGAATCGCCGCAAGCGGTGCAAGCCCTGATTATGGGTGGAGTGGCAACGGCGTTGATGGGGGGGATTACGGCCAGTGTGCAGCGCGGTTTTAGCGAACTCATGGGCTATGCCGCGCTGTTTGACCTGGGTTGTACCCTGACCTTATTGGGCCTGGGTGGGGAGACCGGCGTTATCACCATTCTGGTTAGTTTAATCGGGCGGGCGCTGGCCTTGACCTTGATTGCCGCCAGCACCTCGGCCATTCGCCTCCGCGCCGGAAGTGATGGTTTTGCTGAACTGCGAGAGATGGCCCAACAAATGCCAATCGCCACTGCCGGCCTGACTTTGGGCGGCTTGACTCTGGCCGGGACCCCCTTTACGGCCGGTTTTGCCACCCACTGGCAGCTTTTGCGCTCGATGGCGGCGGTAGGGCCGGGTTGGTCTGTGTTGCTGGCTCTGGCCGGGTTGGGGGTGGCCCTGGGGTACCTGCGCGGGTTCAGGTCCACCTTATTGCCACGCCGGCTGACCCGATCCAACAAAGGGTCAGCCAGACCTACCGTTGTTTTTACCGTCCAGGAACCTCCCCTGCTGTTGCTGCTGATTGTGCTGCTCTCGGCGGCCACCGTCCTGTTGGGCCTGTTTCCGGCGGTGCTGATCGAGCCGTTGCAAGCCCTGGGAATTACTATTGCTATCCCCATTCCTTAAATTAGCTCGAAAATCATCCTGAGTAGGGCGTTAGCCCGTATCGAAGGGTGATTTTCGGCTTAAATAAAAAGAGTCCAGCATCGTCGCTGGACTCTTACGAAGTTGTTAATCCTAAACCGGCGGGTAGGGAATGTTTCGCCCTGGGTGCAGTTCTGGCAGGCGGCCGGCGGCAATCAGCCGATCAAGCCGCTTTTTCAAGGCCTGAATTTCGCGGGTGCTGATCAAACAGGACAGGATTTGGCAAAATTCTGACGACGTTTCCATCTGGCTTTGCAGCCTTTGCAAATCTTTCAATAGAGTCGCAGGAATGGCTTCCTCGCAAAATTCCCAGATGACCGTCCGCAGCTTAAAATCGGTGTGGAACGTCAGTCCGTGGTCAATGACCCACAGCCGGCCATCCTTGGCTTTAAGGCAGTGCCCGCCTTTGCGGTCGGCATTATTAACGATAAAATCAAATAAAGCGACCCGCCGGAACTCATCGGTAAAACCGGAGTCGTCACGCATGTTGAAGTAGTGAGCTTCGTATTCGGCATCAATAAAAAGCTGCACCGAGCCGGGGCCGTGAGGTCCATCGCGCAACACCGTCGGTGGAATACTGGGCCAACCCAATGCTTGACTCACCAGATAGCTGGCAAATTCACGCCGGCACAAGGTCCCATCGGGAAAGTCCCACAGGGGGCGTTCTCCCTGGCAGGGCTTGTAAATGGCCAGCAGCTTGGTCTGATCGGCCAGTTGGCCCAAACTTACCAAAAAGGTATAGTTGGAACTCCACGGCATCAAACCTTGCAGTTCCATCAGGCCATTGAGCAAGGCAATCGAGATTTGTTCATCCTCCTGCGGCGAGCCATAGAAGGATGAACCGGCCTTATTTAATAAACGAACTGTTCTTATTTGGGCCAGAACTTCATCTGGTTCAAGCGCGTGCTTCAGGACCATAACGGTTTTTCGTGTCCATTACTCCGGGGGCAAAAGTGACCTTCTGGGTCCATGGGTGAGTCGCACAGGGGACAAATGGGCCGTCCCTTGCTGGCTATCTCCAGGGTGTGATCGCTGAGGGCTTGAATTTGGGCGCGAGTAGCCCAAAAGCGGGCAGTAGCCGGCTTTTCCAGGCCTTCAAACTCAATTTCCTGGACCACCAGAACCACCAAATCGTGTTCCTGATCATACCCCAGCCCAATCTGGCCGATGGCAAAGGTTGGTTCCATCGGTTCACGCAGCATCAAATCGGCGCTAAGCGGTTTATCAAATTTAGATTGGGGGCGAGGATATTTTTCGTCCAATTCTTCCAGCAGTTCAATGACACTTGAAGCTAAAACCATGGCCTGTTCTTTTTCCAACTTCAAGGTAATCATGGCCGTGCCCTGGTTAGCCTGTAACAAAAACACACGCTGTCCGGGCGGGCCAACGCTGCCAATGGTAATACGTGAAACCGGATTAAAATCCACAAGTTCACCTGCCATAATTTTATTAGTTTCCTTTTTGTTTATTGGCCTTCTTGTTCGACTGGGGCCGGGGAGGGTTATGACTGGTGTCATTAACCGCCAGCACCCGCGGCCCCATAGGGCTGAAACTGATAGTGGTGATCGAAGCCGTGCTGATGACTAGACGTTGAAACAAATCAAAATGGACGCCCAGATAATGGGCCACGGCCGCTTTAATCAGATCGGCGTGACCCACGATGGCAATCATTTCCTCAGGATGGCATGTAACCAGCCGGTTGATTTCTCTGATGCAGCGGGCCTGCATCTCAAACATAGTTTCCCCACCTGGAAAACTGGCCCCGGTTGGGTAAGCCTGGATAATGGGCCAGGCTTTGGTTTTGACTAATTTTTTGATAGCTTCGCCGGTCCACTCCCCATAATCCACTTCCAACAGGCCGGGATAGGCTCTTACCTCCAGGTGAGGGTGGTGTTGGGCAATGGCCTGGGCCGTTTCCATTGTGCGTTCTAACGGACTGGCATAGATGGCATGCAGTTTGACCTCGGCCAGCCGTTTGCCCAAGGCCTCGGCTTGCTGCTGGCCGTACTCATTTAAGGAAACTCCCGGCGTCCGTCCGGCCAATTTATGGCTCTCGGTCCAGGCATTTTCACCATGGCGAATAAACAAAACGGTGGTAGGCGCAGTGGGTTTCCGGGATTTCTTGGAGCCATTGTCTGAATTTTGGGTCATCAAATTTCCTATTTTCTGGACGAGTGAGTTAAAGTAGTCAGTAATATAGCTTATCTGGAACTTACAGTCAAGCAATTTGACAGACCTGATCGAGCCGGTCAATTTTCCGAAGTCTCAGCTTGTTTTTTTTCGGATTGGGGCAGCTTGGGCCGGCCGTTAAGCCTTAACTGTAGCCTGGCCAGCATTGTTTTTAGCTGGTCCCACAGCGAGGGCCTGGCCTGGCTCAACGCTTCGAGTGTTTCAAGCGGGAAAGGCTCCTGGCCCCACAATTTGGCGTAAAGATAACTCAAAACCTCGCGGGCCGAAGCAATCACCGGGGCAGCCAGCAGCGCTCCCAAAATACCACCCACGCTGGCCCCGACAAATACACCCACCATTATCACCAGCGGGGGGAGTTCGACTGCTTCGCCTAACACACGCGGCACGATCAGATTATTTTCGGTTACCTGGACCAGCCAGTAAAAGCCAATCACCATCAACGCAAAGTAAAAGTTATTGATATCCAGGTAAGTCGAGCCTTGAATCAGAGCCACAATAACGGCCGGAACGGCGGCCAAAAAAGGTCCCAGGTTGGGAATTAACTCCATTACCCCGGCGATAAAGGCCAGGGCAAATGCACCGGGCAGCCCCAAGGCGGTATTGCCAATCCAGGTGATAATGCCTATGGTAATCATAAGAGTAAGCTGCCCCCTAAAGTACGCCTGCCAGATGCGGCGCAGCCGCTCCAGCAAATGGGCAATTTCGGGCCGGTAGGCTTCGGGAATGCCCCTTAAAAACCAAGGCCGAAATTTGTAGGAGTCCAGGCTCATATAAATAGCAAAGAAAAGGGTAAAGACCACACTCAATGCCCCCGAAACTACGGTCCCGGCTACGCTGGTGGCCAGCCCATAGGTGATGGTCGCGGCCGAGCGCAGCGGCTCGATGATCGCCTGGAGCGACGGCAGGGTCAGGGTGGTCGAGTCTGAAGCCTGGAGCGCTTCCAGAGCGGGGTCAACTAACCCCGAGAGATCAATCGGCATGCCAAAAATGTGCAGGCCGCTGGCACGGAGGCTCAACAGGGTACTGGTCAACCAGTTCTGGCTGCGGTCAATCAAAATCTGGTAATCAATGGAGGCAATGATCTGCAAACCATCAATAATGGGGGGTAGTAAAATCAGCGGGCTGAGTAAAATAAACAAAATAAGCAGTAAATAGGACAACAGCACCGCTAACCCTCGCGGGATTTTCAGACGTTGATGAAAAAAGTTGATCAGCGGCGTCAGCAAAAAGGCGATGAGCGCGGCCACAATGAGCAGGGTAAGCGCGTCTCGACTGAGGTAAAGGATATACAGGCTAAACAGAAATAAACCCACTCCGACAATGTATTTAGTTGGTTTGCTCCATTCGGCGCTCATTCAGGCTCCTGCAAGAAATAATTCAGAATAGACAAATTATAGCACCCACTGCAAAAAGATAAAAAGCCTCTTTTAAACCTGACAACTATTGGGTTTCTCGCCATGCCCGCAGCACCTCGGCTACGCTCCAGGCACGGGCGATGCAGCCGCGTGGGGTGTGGGGCGGGTCGCCATCAAACGTTTCGCCGATGGACCCCAGGCCGGCATCCCACAGATGATGCTCCAGGGCGGTCAAAAAAGAGCGGGCCAGTTCCGGGTTTTGGTAAACCCGATAATGGGCGGTCACAAAAGGTCCTAGCAGCCAGGTCCACACTGTGCCTTGATGGGCGGCGCTGTCACGCTGCAGCGCGTCGCCCCGGCAGCGGTGCCGATAGGCCGGGTCTTCCGCGGCCAGGGTGCGCAAACCGTAAGAAGTGACCAGGTGCAAGGCACAGATGTCAACCACCGCCTTGGCCTGGGCCTCGCTCAACAATGGAAAGGGGAGGAATACCGCCAGGATTTGATTGGGCCGCAAACTATCATCGTAACGCCGGCCATCAGGGTGAAGCTCACCCAAGGGGCCATCAATCACGTCATAAAGATACTCGCCGGCCTCAAACCAAAAGCGCTGCCGGAACTGCGCCGCCACAAAATCGGCCTGGCTGTGATAGTCGCGCGCCGCTGTTTTATGATTCAACCGCTGTGATAGGTCGGCCATAACCCGCAGTACATTGTGCCACAGAGCATTGACCTCGACCGGTTTGCCGGTGCGCGGCGTAACCACCCAGTTGCCGGCCTTGGCGTCCATCCAGGTTAGTTGGAGGCCCGGCTCGCCGGCATAGACCAGGCCATCGGCCTGATCCACGTAAACATTGTAGCGCGTCCCCTGCCGATACCAGTCAATGATTTCAACCAGCTTGTCATACAGTTCTTTAACCAGGCTAAGGTCCTGAGTGTAGCGCACGTATTGATAGATGGCGTAAAAATACCAGAGAGTAGCGTCAACGGCGTTGTAATCGGGAATGGGGGAGGTATCGGGAAAACGATTGGGCAGCATGCCCTGGTTGAGATAACGGGCAAAGGTACGCAAAATACTGGCAGCTACGGTATAGCGGCCTGTGACCAGAGTTAACCCTGGCAGGGCGATCATGGTGTCACGGCCCCAATCACTAAACCAGGGGTAACCGGCCATGATGGTTGTGCCAGCCTCTGCTTTCTGGGCAGCATCCGGCAAAGGGATAGACCGCCGGGCAATAAACTGATCGGCGGCCAGAGCCAGGTGGCTAATCCAGGCAGGTTCATCAGGCGGGTTGTTTTGGCTAAGGACCGTCTGGCGCTGGCGTTCCTGTTGTAACGGTTCAAGCCCGGCATGCGGCTCAAGCGGCTCGGTGGAGCAAACCAGGGTCAGGGTTTCACCGGGGTATAAGGTCATATTGAAATAGCCGGGGGTATACAAATCCTCTACCTCGTCCAGTCCCCGCTGTTTTTCTTCACGGTGCCTGAAATTCCAATACCACTCCCCGTGAGGGGTAAAACGGCCCCGGTCGGCCATAATGCGATAAGGTTGAGCTTCGGCCGAGGCTTGCACTTCAAAGCCTCCCTTGACCGGAATGATTTTGGGCCGCCAACTACTGCGCTGGTGGCTGTGGTAATCTCGATAAGCGCAAAACGGGGTCAATTTTAGCCAGAGGGTGTCGCTGGCCCGAACCAAGCTTAAGGTTAGATAGGTGGTATTGTGGCCGTGCGCCATCCAGATGCGCTGTTCCAGCCGGGCGTCGGCCAGGGCATAAACCCAAACCGGGATCAACCCTTCTAGATGAAAGGATTCGATGTGGTGATACCCGCGAGGCTCAATGGTATTGCTGGTGTATTCGTTCGTGGCCAGGGGATAGATTTTGCCATCGCCATCGTAATGAGCCATGACATCAATTTTGGGGACCAGCATCACCCGTTCCAGCGGAGGCCGCAGGGCCGCTACCAGCAGCCCATGGTAGCGGCGGGTATTGGCTCCGCTGACCGTGCCGCTGGCATAGCCGCCCAGTCCATTGGTTACCAGCCACTCCTTCCGCGTGGCGCAATCATAATGGCTGCACTCGGCCCGTCCCAGGGTAAGATTGTACATAAGGTGATATCCTTTCACGTCGTTGTGCCGGGTTTTAATTTGGACCTAAATAGTATAACATAAAATAGCGGGGGATGAAGGAATCTAACGGATTTTCAAAGGGTATAGGGGTTACGGAACGTCTATCCCAACCAGAAAAAGCCGGTTGTGTCGGTGAAAAGTAAAGCCCAGTTTTTCGGCTACCCGCCGGCTGGCGGCGTTGTCCAGCGAGGTGGTCCAACTGGGCCGGCGGCCTCGTTGGATAATATCCTGGCAGAGCGCCCCGGCGCAGGCCTGGCTTAACCCCAAGCCCCGATACTCCGCCTCGGTCACGACTCCAATGTCCTCGTACCGTTCGCCCACAAGAAATGAGCAGGCCACCGAAACAAGCCGCGCTCCGGCAAACGCACCCCAGGCCATGCCGCTTGCCGCCAGCCCGGCCGGACCGCCCCAGGTTTTGCTGATCCAGCCCGTCTCCTGGCTCAAGCCTTCAAGATGACCGCTATCGGCAGCCTGGAGCCGGCGGACCAGAAAATCATCCGGCCACGAAAAATCCGGCTGAGCTGGTAGTTCAAACATCACCCGCCCCCACTCATAGGCATCGGGAAAGGTTTCTTGCAGCAGTGGAACAAAAGGCTCCGGCGCTTCGACAAAGCCTGAAATTAAGCCTTTCAGACCGGTCGAGGTTAGTGCCGCCGGATCGCCCGCAAAGGAGTAGTTGTGGGCGGTTTCCACCAGTAACGCCCTGGGGTTGGGCCAGCGGTCAGCCCAACCATGCCCATATCCGGTGTGGATAATATGCAAGCCGACTAGCGGGCCTGGCCAGTCGGGCAGGAACCAGTTTTTTAAAGAGACGATTTGTTCTAATGTGAGTTGGATCATGATCTTCTAACCCTCACGAAAAATAAAAGCAACGTTGCGAATCTTCCCCAACATGGTTATAATGGAATTGTTATGGAAAGTTGCAGCGTGCCAAGGAGAAATTTGTGAACTACCCTCTAACGATGACCTTCAAAGTTCTGGCCCTGGCTCCCCAAATTTTTGTGCGCGATGCCAACGGCACAGAAATTATGTATGTTAAGCAAAAGCTGTTCAAGCTGAAAGAAGCTATCAACATCTTCTCCGACCAATCACAGAGCCGCCAGATTTACGCTATTAAAGCCGACCGGATTATTGATTTCTCAGCTCGTTACAACTTTAGCGATAGCCAGGGCATGAGCCTGGGGGCAATCAAGCGGCGCGGGATGCGCTCGCTCTGGAAAGCCAGCTACGACATCTTTGACGGCGAACAGGTTGTTTTCCACATTCAGGAAGAGAACGCCATGATCAAAGTCATAGACGCCCTTTTTGGCGAAATCCCGGTCATTGGCATGTTTTCCGGTTATGTTTTTAATCCGGCTTATCTGGTGACGCGCCCCGGCTCAGCCGGCCAGCCCGGTCCTACGGTGATGCGCTTATCAAAACAACCTGCCTTTTTGGAAACGGGCTTTAAGGTTGAAAAAATTGATCAAACCTTAAGCGCCAAAGAAGAAGAGCAAATTTTGCTCAGCCTACTCATGATGACCCTCTTGGAGCGCAGTCGGGGATGACGGGCGCAGGAGGCGAGGCAGAACAGGATAGAGGATGGAAGATAGAGAATAGAGGATAGGTCTACTATCTACCATCTACTATCCACCATCTACCATCTACTATCTCTGTTCTCCTCGCCGCCTTATTCCAACAACGCTTTGACCAACTTGGGAATGACAAACCACTGTAGGACGCCCTCGCCGGGTTCTAATTCCTGCCAATCCGTAATGTCAAAATTAATGCAGACCAGGCCGGCGGTGGGAAGTTTGATGGCCCAGCCGTTGGTCCACCGCTCTTTGCCTCCTTGAGGATTGGACAAGACTGCCACCGTTTCCTCCAGAGTCGGGTTGTGTCCAACCAGCAGTGCTCGTTCAACGGTGGTGGGCAACTGCTGTAAAGCGGCCATCAAATCCTCACTGCTGCCACCATAAAAAGACTCCTCCCATTGAATCGCTTTCCGATAACCGCAAGCCTCGGCAGCAAGTTGGGCCGTTTGTTTGGCCCGTTGCGCCGGCGAGGCCAAAATTTTATCGGGCACATAGCCAAAACGGGCCAGTACCTCACCCATACGCGGCGCGTCTTCCAACCCGCGTTTAGCCAGAGGCCGCTCAAAATCCGTCTGCCCTGAATTTCCCCAATCCGATTTGGCATGGCGCAAAATCAGCACGGTTTTCATCAATACTCCTCCAAATTTCATTATAATCAAACATAGGTGTCCCGAAAAGTTTTTGCCGGAATTAGGGGGTGAGGGAATTAAAAAATTTGAGAAAAATCCCTTTCATCCCCTAATCCCGGCTCCATAATATTTTGGAAGAAATTGTTCTGGTTGGCTATATCGCTAATAAGGTAACTCACTATTAAAATAACTATAACCTGATTTGCTCATTTGTGCCGATGCTTTTATGCTCAGTTCGATGAGTTATTTAGTGATTTTTATCACTGCTTTTATGCTAACCTGGCTGACTACCCCTTTCAGCGCCAAGCTTGGGCAGCGGCTGAGGCTGACTGACCGGCCCGGCGGGCGACGGGAGCACCAGGGGGAAGTACCCCGTGTTGGTGGGATTGCCCTGTTCGTCGGCTTTGTAGGCGCGGGATTGCTGGTCTTTGCTCTGAGTCTGCTGGGAGTGTGGCCGCCCATCGGTGCGGAAGACCGCAAGCTGCTGACCGGCGTGTTGGTGGGCAGTACCATTGTTTTTCTCTTTGGGTTATGGGATGACCGGCGCGAACTGCCTGCCTGGCCCCAATTTGCGGCCCAATTCGGTGCGGCCTTGATAGCCATTGGCTTTGATATTATCGTCGAGCGGGTCACGCTGCCCATCCGCGGCTACACCGTTTTTCCGCTGTGGATTACCTATCCGTTGACCATTTTTTGGATTATGGGCATGATTAATACGGTCAATTGGCTTGATGGGTTGGACGGGCTGGCCGCCGGGGTGGCGGCGATTGCCAGTTTGCTTTTTGCCATTCATGCCTACAGCTTGGGGCAGACGGTGGTGGCCTTGTTTCCGCTGGCGCTGGCCGCGGCCTGCCTGGGATTTTTGCCCTTTAACTTCCACCCGGCGCGTATTTTTATGGGCAGCAGCGGCAGCATGCTGCTTGGCTTTGCCCTGGCCTCGCTCTCTATTTTGGCCCCGGCCAAAGTTGCTACGGCGCTGCTGGTGCTGGGCATTCCCATTCTGGATGTGGTCTGGTTGATTGTTCAACGCTGGCGGCAGCGCGGCAATCCCACCGTAGCCGGGCGTGACCATCTCCACTACCGCCTGCTTGATTTGGGTTTCAGCCAGCGCCAGATTGTGTCGCTCTACTACACTTTCTGCACCGCTTTTGGCCTGCTGGCCCTCCTCATCGAGGACCGGCTTTTCAAACTGGTCGCCCTGGCCGTGATGGCCGGCCTGACTTTGGCCCTGTTGTGGTGGTTGGCAAAGACAAGTAGCAAGTAGCAGGGTAGCATTTTTGTTACCCTGCTACTTGCTACCTTGCTACTTGCTACACGTACCCAATAGACCGATACCATTCCAGCGTGCGTTGAGCGCCTTCGCTAAAAGTGGAAGGTTCAAACCCTAACTCGCGCTGGGCTTTGCTGAAATCCACAATCCAGTCATGAAAAACATACGGTTCCAGGTTTTTTGGGTAAAAGGGTTCGCGCCGGGTAAAGAGGGCCATAAACTCTAACAGCCGAGAAAACTCGATCATGATCCAGCCGGGAAAGTTGATCCGCCAACTGCTGCGATTGGCCAGGCAACTGACAATAAAGTTGGCCTCGTGATGGGAAATGCTCTGGTTGGAAATGTTATAAACCTCGCCGACTCGCCCCCGCGTCAATGCTGTTTCAATCGCCCTGGCCGCGTCGCCGACGTAGCAGGGAAAGATAAAATGGCGGCCCTGGTGGACCTGCACCCGCCAATTGCGCAGAAACTCCTCAAAAAAGAGGCGGTTAAAGGCATAATGGCCGTGCGGTCCATAGAGTGCGCCCAGGCGGAGAACAACCACCGGCAGTCCTTTATCCACATAAGCGCGGGCCAGGCGTTCACCCTGGTGTTTGGTCAGGGCATAATTGTCGGTGGGATAGGGCCGGCAGGGGGTCTCCTCGGTAATGATGACCCCCGGCGGCTGCGGCCCGACCACGATGATAGTGCTGATATGAATAAATCGCTTGACTCCCGCAGCCAGCGCCGCTTCTAAAACATTGCGTGTGCCTTCGACGTTAGTTTTGACAAAAGGCGGTGGAGGTCCCCACAGCCGAAAGTGGGCCGCCGCGTGGATAACGTAATCACAGCCGATCACAGCCGCCTGTACCGAAGCAGCATCGGTCACATCGCCGCGGGCAATTTCAATCCCCAAATTCTCTAAAAAAGTTGTTTCAGTGGCCGGTCGAACCAGCGCCCGCAGAGAGTGGCTCTGGCTGGCTAAATGCTCGCACAAGTTTCGCCCTAGAAAGCCGCTCGCTCCGGTAATCAGAATCAAGTGTGGTGTCCTTGTGGGCAGAAGTCAGTAATCAGTAATCAGTAGTCAGAAAAATCCCCCGTCTACCGTTTACTGTCTACCTTAATTACCAATCAATATCTTTGCCCTGGTAAGCATAGAGAAAGAGCTGGCGGATGTCCTCTGTGCTGGGTGGGCGGGTGGGGGTGACAATTTGACTGTCGCTTTCGGCATTTTCAACAAGTTTATCAAGATTTTTTTCCAGGTCTGCGGGCGAAATCTCGGCCGCTTGCCGGATGGAGAGCGGCTGGCCGATGTTGGCTGCCAGCCGGCGAATGGCCTGGACCAGACTCGCGGCGCCTTGCTGGGGTGTAGCGGCCGGTAGACCTAACAGCGCGGCCAGGTCAGCGTAGCGCGGCTGGGGGGTGTCGCCCAGGCTGTTAAACTGGATGGTATAGGGCAAAAACAAACCGACTGTCCGGCCATGCGGCAAATTATAAACCGCTCCCAGACTGTGCCCCAGCGCATGAGCCAGCGAACACATCGAATTGATAAAGCCGAGGCCGGCAATGGCGGCGGCATTGTGCATCTTTTCGCGGGCCTCTTCATCCGCGCCGTTGGCTACGGCGCGGGGCAGGTAGTCAAAAATAAGCCGGATTGCTTTCAGGCACAGGCCATCGGCAAAATCGTTGTTCCAGGTAGAAGTATAGCCTTCAATGGCGTGGGTGAGGGCGTCCATGCCGGTATCGGCGGTAAGTTGGGGCGGCATAGTCGCCGCCAGTGAAGGGTCTACAATAGCAATATCGGGGATATTCTCCGGTGAGCCGATGGCGACTTTGCGCTGGTCTTCCGGGTCAGTCAGGACGATGCCCCAGGTTACTTCGGCCCCGGTGCCGCTGGTGGCGCTAATAGCCACCATTTTAGCTTTTTGACGCAGCCCCAGTGGTTCAAAAGGGGTGACGGCAAGAATATTAAGCTGTGGGTTCTCATATAGAATCCACATGGCTTTGGCGGCATCAATGGCCGAACCGCCGCCCAGGCCAACCACCCAATCCGGTTGGTAGGCGGCCATCGCGTCTGCGCCCCGCTGGATGGTGGCGATGGCCGGTTCGGCTTCAACCTGGCTAAAAACCTGGCTGGCAATACCGGCCAGCGTTAATTTTTCCTGGACTCGTTGGGCAAAGCCCAGGCCGACCAGTGTTTCGTCGGTCACAATAAAAGCGCGCTGGCCACTCAACTGCGTCAAATGATCGAGGGCGTCCGGTCCAAAGACAATTTCAGGGCTACGGAAGTACCACACGGATAACCTGCTTTTTAAAGGGGTTTAAGGAACTCGTAGGAACTAAAGGAACTTATTGCCCTCAGTTCCTACGAGTTCCCTTAGTTCCCTCAGTTCCATTAATTTTGCATCGCCTCGGCTGCGGCGGCAAAGTTAGGATTGTAATCCAACGCAGCCTGAAACTCTTGCTCCGCACCCGGCTGACCCAATGCTCGCAGAGCCAGCCCCTTGTAATAGTAAGCTTCTTCCAGACCACCCGAACCTTTGAGGGTCGCCTCGGCCAGGTCCAAAACATCCTGGTAGCGACCGGCGGCATAATACGCTTCAAACGGGGTAAATTGATACCACAGCCGCCGCCAGTGTAACCCCAACTGCCGCGCCCGGTCAAATGCGGCTACCGCTTCTTGAAAGCGGCCCAGGCGGGTCAGAGCATCGCCCTGGTTGAAAAAAGCAATAGCGTCATTTGGATTAGCTTCAGTTTCAGCCTGAGCCTCGGCCGTCAGTCGTTCATTTAGGGTAGTGTCGTCCATATCCGGGCCAATAATCGCCGCCACCGTCTCAGCCTGCTCTGACGGATAGACCAGCACGTAGGTACGGTTGAAGACGCGCCAATCGCTGTCGAACTGCTCATAAGTCACTTTGAAGTCCGGGCCGTTGAGCGAGTCAAAAGTGTTGAACTGGTCGGCGGTATCGTCAAAGCCGGTAACCAACCGGTAATGCCCCAGGCCGTCGCCATCGTGGACCAGCCATGTTTCGGCCAGCACCGGCAGGTTGTTGCTGAGCAAAAGTTTAAGCTGCTCAATCGAGCCGCCCCGCCGGACCAGCGCTTCCATGCCGGTGGTGCGGGCATAGGCCGCCAACTCTTCCGGGTTGACGTTTTTATCATCGCGGTTGGGTTTAAGAAAAGGCGCGGCGTCGGCTTGCAGTTCGGGCCGGCCAAAATAGCTGAGATTCATCGTTACCGTAGCCGGTCCGCAGTTGTTCCATGTTTGCCATTGATGGTTAATTCCACTGAGTTGAATGCTGCTACCAACGGATTGCAAAGCGACGTTGGGGATAGGAGACGGCGAAGGTGTAATTACCTGTTCGGTGAGGCTAGTTGTTATGGGAATGGGGGTGGAAGTTGGCGACAAAGTCGCCGTAGAGGTGGGGGTAGATTCTGGGGGGTGCGCCTGGATCGGCGCCGCCGGAGTTAGCCCAGTTACCACGGCTGTCGGGACAGGAGTGGGCAAATATTCGGGATGAGGTATGAGTTTACGATAATAAGTGCGGGCGCGGTAAACCAGGTTGTCCAGATGAGGGCTAAGGGTGGGCATGGCCAAGGCGACGCCGATAGCAGCGGTTGCCAGCAAAGCGCCCAGGCCCAGGCCAAAAATCAGCGCCCCGCCCTTGCTAATTAACTTTTTTTCGTAAGGGCGTCGAACACGAGTCTGCATTAACTTAACCTTTCTCTTGATAACGAGTCACTGTAAACCGGAAAAGCTCGGCCGGTTCAGTGGGAGACAGGCCGGCCTTGAGCCGAACCAGTTCCAACTGCCGGGGAACGCTGTCAACCGACGGGATATCGGGTAACAACAAGGCGCGGCGGTAGCCGGATTGAATAAAAACCCCATAGATTTTTTCGTCCAATTGGCTCAAGTCGGTCACGGGTTCCATAGGGCTGAGGACATCTACTTTTACTTGCAGTCCGGGCAGTTCAGCCGCCGTCATGGGCGGAAAGCGGGGGTCATCGGTGGCCGAAGCGATGGCCGTGTGGATAATGGCTTCGGCCAGGTTGGGGTGGGTGGGGGTAACCGTGCCCCGGCAGCCGCGCAGCCGCCCATCGGCCAGGTGGAGCGAGACAAAAACCGCGCCAGGCTCGGCCAGTTCAACCGGTAGAGGCTGCGGGGGGGCTATGATTTTGCCGGTTGTTAAATAGGTTTCGATGGCCTGATAGGCCAGGCGGATAAAAGGATGCGTTTTCAACAGTAGTTTGCCTTTCCCCAATCTCGTTCCCAAACTCAGTTTGGGAACGAGATTGGGGAATTTACTTGATCTTTACCTTAACTCTTTTAACATTGCTAGGACTTATCACCTACAAGCCACAGTTGTTTTGAGGTGGCCTATCTGGTATAATGACTGAGATAATCAACTTCAACAACTTATCTAATAAAGTAGATGCTTCAATCTGTTTGGGGAGAACACAGGCTGAGGCAACTGCTTTTCTCATCTTCTAACAGACAAGTGGGATGCTAAGGGGAAACTATGCCAGCCTCGCCGGAAAAGCCAATGCCACAGCCGCCATCGCAGCGCCCCGTTCAGCCGCTGCCGTCACGGCCACAGCCAACGCCGCCAGCTAGCGCTCAGAGTGCGCCTCCAGATCAATCGCCCGCGCCCCGCGTGCCGCGTGGGACTGCTACCGCCCAGCGCCGCCCCGGCGGCCCTGCCCCCCGCAGCCTGAGCCAGGTTTTAAGAGAAGCCGACCGTATGGTGGTCCAGGGTGAACTTGACGAATATTTACCTGTACCCACCGGCTTTGACCAGCTTGACCGCCTGATTGGCGGCGGGCTGCGCCGCACCGAATTGGTTCTGCTGGGTGGCGCACAAGGCATTGGCAAAACCATTACCGCCCTTCAAATGGCCCGTAACCTGGCCTTGAATGAAGCCACCTACGCTTTTTACATCTCCTATGAACACAGTGAAGTTCACTTATTAAACCGACTGATTTGCCAGGAAAGTATTGATCCAACCACCAGTGATGCCAGTGCGGGGATTCGCCTTAAGGATTTGCATAACATCGTGGTCAGCAAACGGGCGCGGGAGTGGGTACGAAACGATGGGAATGTCGGTCTACAACAGATTCTATCACAGCATCCCAAGACTGCCAAAGCGATGGAAACAATTAACCGCTATGCCGACCGCCTGATTCTGATGAAGGCCAGCCCGGCCGTGACTACACTCAACAGCATCCGCGAGATGACCCGCCAGATTGCCGAAGCCACCGGCGGCAAGATGGTCCTTTTTTTAGATTACCTGCAAAAGATTGCCATTTACCCGGAGCGCGCCGCCGACGAAAACGACAAAGTCACCATCATTGTCGAAGGGTTGAAAGACCTGGCCATGACCCAAAATATTCCGATTGTGGCTATTGTGGCCGCCGACCGCGAAGGGCTGCGCAGCAAACGTATGCACCTGTACCACCTGCGCGGCAGTTCCGCCCTGGATTATGAGTGTGATATTGCCATCATCATGAACAACAAATTCCACATCCTCTCCAAAGATCATGTCTCCTTCAACCCCTACAAAAGCGACAGCTACCGCGATTGGGTTGTCTTTACGCTGGAGAAGAACCGGGCCGGCCGGGCTATGATTGATGTGGAATTTCAAATGCGCCCGCAGCATTTCTGCTTTAACCCCAAAGGCAACCTGGTGGAGCAGAAATTGATTGACGAGAAAATTATTGTCGAATAAGTGTAGAAACAAGTGTTTTTAAGGGAGCGGCTACCCCAGTCGCTCCCTTTTTTGTTGAGTCGCGAATACACCTTTTATCGGATGACGCGGCGGCTAATCATTGCTATACTGGGCAGGTGTGAAATGGATGTAACCAAAATGAGTGGGCGATTGCCGAAATTGGAGGCCAAACCTTGGTTTGGAAGAGTCAAAGCAAGCTTTGGGCCCCAATTCCCAACTGAAATTGAATCTATCCCCAAAAGGTGTGTTTGCAATCATGGAACATTCAACCAAAAATCAACCTGCCATTAAAGAAGCGGTCGTGTTTGAACCACGCCGGGCGCGGACCATCATCATGCTGTTAGCCGCCAGCGTGGGCCTGATGATGACCGGCTATGGCATTGTCATGCCAGTCTTTGCCAAGCGCCTGGGCGAATTTGGCTCTGGGGTGGAGGCGCTGGGCTTTATGACCATGGCCTTTGCTATTGCCCAGTTCTTGTTAGCTCCTTTTATGGGCACGCTGGCCGACCGTTTTGGCCGCCGCCCACTCATCCTCGTAGCCCTGGCCGGTGTGGTGCTGGCGAACTTGGCCTATCTGCTGGTCGAGTCAACCGGCGCTTACATTGCTGTGCGTTTCTTCCAGGGCGCGATTACGGCGGGCCTGCTGCCGTCGGCGATGGGCGTGGTGGCCGATATTATGCCCGAACAACAGCGCGCTCAGTGGGTGGGGATTTTGATGGGCAGCTATGGGGCTGGCTTTATCTTTGGCCCGGCCATAGGCGGCTTCCTGTACGATCACTGGGGTTTTGCTGCCCCGTTTGGGCTGTCGGCAGGACTGGCTTTTTTGGGGCTGCTATCGGCCATTTTTTTGGTGCCCGAAACCCGCTCGGTCCTGGTGCGCCCGACGGTGGCCGCGCTGCGTCCGGCGAATGGCGAAGCAGGCGGTTGGCTGGCCTCGCTGCCCCGGCCGCTGCTGATTTTGGGTACGCTGCTGCTGCTCGACTTTGTGAGTGTATTTGCTTTCGCCTTCATCGAGCCGCAGATGGTCTTTTACTTTTACGATAACTTGGGCTTTACCACCACCGAGTTTGGCCTGATTGTCGGCGGTTATGGTCTGGCTATGGTCGCCGGCCAGACGACGCTGGGCCGGCTGAGCGACCGCTTTGGCCGCCGCTGGATCATTGCCCTTGGCTTTAGCTTGAACCTGTTATTCTACCTGGGGATGACGGTGGTAGAGCGGTTCTGGCCGATGTTTGTGGTCGCCATTATCGCCGGGTTGGGTGGAGCGCTGTTGGCCCCGGCCTTGAGCGCCTTCTATCTCGACTTGACCGCCGAGGAACATCGGGCCAAAGTGATGGGCCTCAAAGAGTCGTCGGCGGCGTTGGGCGGGGTGGTTGGTCCGCTATTGGTAGCTGTTGCTAGTTGGTGGCTCTCGGCCCAAAGCATCTTTCTGACCTCGGCCCTGGTTACGGGAGCGGCTATTGCTCTCACCCTGGTGGTGCTACGCACCCGGCCAGGGGCAGTTTCACGAATCCAATCAGTTTCGCGGGCCGGCGAAGCGCCTTCTATAGCTGGGGCAGTGGTCAGTGAACAGTAATCAGTAGCCAGACAGTCAGACTGATCATTGGTTACTGTTTTCCAGGAGTGCAAAAGCTTAGCTTTTGCACTCCTTATTTTTTTACTCCACCGAAACGGCTTCTCTAACCCTCGGCGGTGGGGCTGGGCGTTGGCTCGCCAGCCGCCCTTCGTAAACTCTCAGGAAGACCACGCCGGTCAGAATCAGCAAGCTGCCGGTAAGCTGCCAGCCGTTCAGTCGTTCGCCCAGCAGGACATAAGCGATCAGCGCGGTAAAGGCCGGTTCCAGCGTGGCAATCAAGTTAGCCACGCTGGAAGGCAGGTAGCTCAGGCTGACGTTGTACAAGCCAAAACCGGCGATAGTTGGCCCTGCCGCCAATAAGAACAGGACGCCCCAGCCGTTGAGCGTACTCCCCAGGGCAAAGAAATCATCGGAACGAATGGCCGCACCGGGGATGAGTCCCCCCGGCAGCAGGTTGAAGCCTAGCAGAAAGACGGTGGCAAAGGTAAAGGTATAGCCGATGGTAGTCCAGGGGTTCAGCCCGCGCTGCGAAGCTGAGCGGCCCATCAAGCTGTAAATGGCATAGCCCAGGCCGGTGAGCGCGCCCACGACAATCCCCATCAGGTTGGTCTGCCAGACCGCAGGGTCCAGCGCCCCGGAGACCAAAACGCAGCCGCCCAGGCTCAGAGTCACGGCCAGCAACTTGGCCCAATCCAGGCGCTCGTTGAGCAGCCACCGGCCCAGCAGCGCCGTGAACGCGGCTGAACTGTAGGCCAGCACCGTTGCTACCGCCGCGCCATTCAGCGCCACCGACAGCGTCCACAGGGAGTTGAACACGGCCAGCAGCAGGCCGTAGCCGCCCAAATAGAACAGGTGTTGGCGTTTTACGTACAGCAGACTGGGCCACAGCAACGCCAGCAGCGGCAGCAGGGTCAGCACCACCAGCCCGGCCCGCCAGAAGGCCAGCACCAGCGGCGGCATGTGGTAAGTGAGAGTCAGGTAGCGGATAAAGATAGCCGTGGTAGATAGAATAGCGGCGCTGACCAGGGCAGCCGTGTAGCCGCGGGTGAGATTTGATTGAGTGGATTTAATGGTAGACATCCCCCGATTTTAGAGTAAAACCGGGGTAAGGAGTAGAGCCAATCAGGGCATATTTTAACCATCCAAATGAAACGGTAAAGGTTGTCTATCTGCTTTTTATCAGCTATGATTTTAGAGGATAGGCTGGGCTTTCCCTCCCTGTGCTGCAAATCCAGGTAACAACAAACGAATATAACCAACTGAAAAGGAGACTTGCCATGAAAAAAATCTTCCTCATCCCCTTGCTGTTATTGCTGTTCAGTGTCACTCCTGCTTTAGCTCAGGATCAGACCACCGTCACCTTGATCCACTTTTCGGATTACCACTCCCACGCCGTGCCCTTTTATGGCGAAGGCGAGGCCAATACCGCCGGGATCGCTCGACTCATTGCCTACCTCAAACCCCTGGCCAACGACCCCAATACGCTCATCTTTAGCGGCGGTGATACCATGAACCTCGGCTCACCGGCCTGGTCCGACAAGTACCAGTGCGCCGAATGGGGTTGGCTTAACGGCCTGGTAGACGCGATGGCCTTCGGCAACCACGACGCCGACTACGGTCCCGACGTATTTGCCCAATGCCGCTCGCAGATCAACTATCCCATTTTAAGCTCCAACGTCCTCAGCTCTGACGGCCAGCCGCTTTTCCAATACGAGGGCAAAACCTATCAGGTTTTTGAGGTAGGCGGCCATAAAATCGGCGTCTTTGCCGTGGCCGGCCCCGACTTTGTCCGGCTGCTCAAACCGGCCACTATGCCGGCCCCCAACATAACCTTTGCCGACCGGGTGGCAACAGCCCAGGCAGTGGTCAAAGCTTTGCGCGAGCAGGAGCAGGTTGAGGCGGTGGTGCTGATCGGTCACGCCCTGTTCGAGGATGATGTTGCTCTGGCCCAGGCCGTACCCGGCATTGACCTGATCTTTGGCACCCACAGCCACCGCAAGGAAGAACTGGGCCAGATTCCCAATACCGACACTTATTACCTTTCACCCTTCCAGTACCTCACCTACCTCAGCCAGGTGGAGCTGACCTTCAGCGGCGGCGACTTGAGCGCCGTCAACGGGGAGTTGGTCCGCTTGAGCAGCAACCTACCCGAAGACCCAGACGTTGTCCAGCGAGTAGCCCAAATGCGGGCCGACCTGCAAGCCGACCCACAGTATGCCTCGCTTTACCAGCCCATTGGCGAGGTGGTGGTGGAGTTGTCTACCGAGGGCCAGTTTACCGGCGAAGCCCTGCTGGGTAACCTGGTCATGGACGTTTTCCGCTCCGCCGCCCAGGCCCACCTGGCTCTGTCTACCTCCAGCAGCTTCCGCGAACCTATTCCGCCGGGAACCATTCTAGAGGAGACCCTGCGCACGGCGATGCCTTACACCAATAAAATCCTGGTGTTTGACATGACCGGGGTGCAGGTGCAAGAGCTACTCAACTACAGTGTCTCCCGCAGCGGCAGCGACTTCTTCTCTCAGATTTCCGGCGGGCGCTTCAATATTGTGGATGGCCAAGCCAGCAATATCCAGCTTTTAACCGACCCGGTCAACCCTGCTGCCGGTTACGCTCCCTTAGACCCTGCCGCCACCTACAAAGTCGCCACCAGCGACTTTCAGGGCTTGATTGCCGGCGGCTACAAAGAGATTTTCGCCCCGGCCAGCTATGTAGACACCGGCCTTGACGTGCGCACTGAAGTCCGTACCTACCTCCAGAACAACAGCCCGGTCAGCGCCCAACTGGATGGTCGCATCACCCAGGGCGCTACCCCGGCAGCTTTACCCACTACCGGCGGCGAGCCTGCCAGCCCGTGGCCGGCGATGCTGGCAGGAGTAGCTTTGCTCTCGCTCGGCCTGCTGGTGCGCCGGCGAGTCGCTCCGCCAGCCTGATCGAGATAGTAAATACGCAAAACAGGCGTGATAAGGCAAGGCTTGCCACGCCTGTTTTATTAAAAACTGTCGAACTTGTGCCAATGCTCCGCGTCCAAACCTGTCAGATTTTTAATACCTGACAGGTTTTTGGATAAGCTTTAAGTAAAACTCCGCTTTCTCACCCCTCTGCCTTGCGCCCATTCCTTCCATTGCCCGTATCGGCATTATCGGCCCACAACTGCTGCATCTCCGGGCTGCTGGCAAGCAGTTCCTCCAATTTGCCCTGGGCCGCAACGCGACATCCTTGAGCACAATAATCTGGTCGGACCGGTCAAATAGACCGGTCCCGGCTGGACCAGTTCCAGCGACGGCGCGTCTTGCAGCAGGCAGACCATGCGGCTGACGGCCACCCCGGCCTGCTTATATCTGGCCCACAAAAAGCATAGGTGGCGGCCACATTAGCTCGTATATCCCACCCTATTTAGCCGCTATAGCTAACCATTTTTCCTAAGAAACTGGCGCTTAAGCCGGGGTTGGGACAAGGGCAGCCTCCTTGGGAGTGAGGTCGAAGCCGAGTTTGG
>JAKLJP010000031.1 GCA_023151115.1 Anaerolineae bacterium | reverse complement strand
GAAATCTTTAGAATTCAGTACATTTAGCAATGGTCTATCCGTGACCTTCCTAATCCCATTTAGTGAACTCAGTGCCCTTCAATTTCAGATAAAATATTTTCGCTCGAAACCATTGAATTTGAGTTCGACTCAAAGGTTTATTGAGAGTATGAATTTAGAGTTATGGGATCCTTAGTCTCAGCCGTTGATCGGGCGATTCAGATTTTAAAGGCATTTGAAGCTGACAAGGATGAGTACAGCTTAACCGAACTTTGTAGCCTGTTACAACTTAACAAGAGCACCGCCCATGATATTCTCAACACCTTGTGCCAACATCAATGCCTGCTGCGTGATGCTCAATCTCGCAAGTACCGGCTGGGGCCAGCCTTGATCCGGCTGGGACACCTGGCTCACGAACAAATGGATATTCGCCGGATTGCCCGGCCTTATATGGAAGCATTGATGCGTCAAACGGCTAAATCAGTGTTGCTGGGTACTTTCTATAAGGGCCGGATCACCCTGATTGATAAAGTTGATCCGGTAGGTACATTACACGTGTCGGCGGCTATCGGTCAGCAGATTCCTTTTTCAGCCGGTTCTTTTGGCAAAGTGTTTCTGGCTTGGAAAAGCGAGGCCGAGGTTGATAAGCTTCTGGCCGAGCGTGGGCTGACCGCTTTTACCCCAGCCTCGATTGTAGATCCGCTTGCTTACAAAGCCGAGTTGGCTAAAGTTCGGCAGCAGGGCTATGCCATTGATGACCAGGAAGAGTATTTGCTCGGAGTCAAAGCCATCTCGGTGCCACTGCGGAATTTTCAAGGCGTCGCTGCGGCGCTGACCATTGCCGGCTTTACCTCGCGCAGCAATAATCAACCCAGCCAAGCTACTATCCAGGCCATTACCAGCGCAGCCGTCGAAATATCGCAGCAGTTAGGCGCCCAGAGCGTTGAAAATTAATCTCGCACCGTATGTAGATAAACAAGGAGGTTTATGATGACTCATCTCGAGGTTAATTCTATCCCGGCCCTCATAGACGAGTTTGATCCTTTTAATCTGGTTGATCCTTTCCCCTTTTATGTCAAAGCTCGCAGTGAAGCGCCCATTTTCTACAGCCCAGAACTGAATTATTGGGTCGTGACCCGCTACGAAGACATCAAAGCCGTTTTTAAAGATTTAACCACCTTTTCCTCTGAAATAACCGGCAAACCGCTTATTCCGTTCAGTCCGGCGGTGCAGAAAGTGCTTGATGAAGGCGAATTTGCCGTTTCATCGGGCATTTCGGGCATGATGCCGCCCGATCATACCCGCATCCGCAGTTTCATTAACAAGGGTTTAACCCCGCGCCGGATTGAAAAGCTGGAAGAACCGATTCGGCGGCGGACCAATGAACTGATTGATCTCTTCATCAACGATGGTCGGGCTGACCTGGTGCGACAGTTAACCTATGATTTGCCAGCGTTGGTGGTCTTTATGCTGCTGGGCGTTCCCGACGAAGATGTGCTCTATGTCAAACAATGGGCAGCCAGCCGTATCGCCATTACCTGGGGCGACCTGACCGAGGAGGAACGCATCTGGCACGCCCATCAAATGGTCAAATATTGGCGCTACTGCCTTGATTTGATCGAGAAGCGTTTTGTCGAACCACGAGATGACCTGCCCAGTGACTTGGTACGCATCTACCAGGAAGGCGACCGCTCGATTTCCAAGCACGAAATGGGCCGGGTTTGTTATGCCATGCTTTTTGCCGGACACGAAACTACCAGCAATATGCTGGCCGAAGGCATTAAAACGCTGCTGACCCATCGCGATAAATGGGCCGAACTGTGTACTAACCCGTCTCTCATCCCCGAAGCGGTGGAAGAGGTTTTGCGCTATTGCCCCTCTATCTTTGCCTGGCGACGGTTGGTGAAAAAGCCGACAACTCTGGCCGGGGTAGACCTGCCGGAAGGAGCGCAATTGCTGCTGGTACTCGGCTCGGCCAACCGCGATGAAGCCTGTTTCCACGCCGGAGAAACCTTCGATATTCACCGCGCGAATGCCAAACATCATTTGACCTTTGGCCACGGGGTGAAGTATTGTCTGGGCGCACCCCTGGCCCGTCTGGAAGGGCGGATCGTTTTGGAAGAGTTGACCCGTCGCTTGCCATCACTCCGCTTAAGGCCTGATCAAACCTTTGAATACGTGCCCAACACTTCATTTCGCGGCCCCAGCCACCTTTGGGTGGAGTGGGACTGATTCATCGTGAATTGTGAATTATTAATTGTTAAATAAGAGCTATTTTTCAAATCGTTCACCATTCACCATTAGTAAGGAGAAGCCGGGCAATGACGCCAAACCCTTATATTCTAACCTTTGAAGCGTGCGAGGCCGATAGTTTGGCTCGTGTGGGTGGCAAATGCGCCAGCCTCGGCGCAATGATTCGGGCTGGCGCGCCGGTGCCGCCCGGTTTTGCCATCACCACCGATGCCTACCTGGAAATGCTAAGGACCAATCACCTCAACGAATGTATCCACGTCTGGCTCGACCGTCTCAACCCCGAGGACGTGCGAACCGAAGAAAAATACAGCCAAACCATTCGCCAATTGATCGAGGAGACGCGCATCGCGGCGGAGATAGAGGATGCTATCTGTACCAGCTACGAGGCGTTGTGCCAGCGCGTCGGCGTAGCCGATGTGCCGGTAGCCATCCGTTCGAGTGCTACGGCCGAAGATCTGCCCGGCTACAGCTTTGCCGGCCAGCAGGATACCTACCTGTGGGTGCGCGGCGCGGCGGCGGTGATTGAGCACGTGCGCAAGTGCTGGTCGAGCCTATACACGGCCCGCGCCATTTCCTATCGCCACGATAATGGTTTTGCTCACGAAAAAGTGTTGATGGGCGTCGGGGTGCAGAAAATGGTCAATGCCAAAGCCGCCGGAGTGGCCTTTACTCTCAACCCCATCAACGGCGACCGCTCCAAAATCGCCATTGACTCCAGTTGGGGTCTGGGCGAGGCCGTTGTCGGTGGGGAAGTTACGCCCGACAATTTCCTGATTGACAAGGTGATTTTTGAAGTTGTCAACCGGGTTATTTCCCCCAAGCATATCGAATTTGTAGCCGACCCGCTTAACGGCTGCGTGGTCAAGAGAGAGATCGAGCCGGAACGCCAGGCACAATCCTCCTTGACCAATGAAGAGTTGATCATGGTGGCCAAGATAGCCAAGCAGGCCGAACGCTTTTATGGCCGCCCCCAAGATGTCGAATGGGCAGTAGACGCCGACCTGCCCCCACCTTACAACGTAGTGGTGTTGCAAAGCCGGCCTGAAACGGTGTGGAGCCAGCAAACACGCCAGCAGGTCAGCGCCAGTCACGCTACCGGTATCGCCGGGGTGGTGGATACCCTAATTACAGGGGTAAAAATTAAAAAAGGCTGATGATCAAAGGAGTGTTCACAAGCCTGAGCATGCTACAAACAATGAAAATGTCATTGCGAGGCCGTAGGCCGAAGCCGCGTAGCGTCTAACGCTAGAGAGGGAGACTGCTTCGCTAACGCTCACAGTGGCATGATAGTTATTTTCAGAGGAGAGAAGGAGGGGGTCAAGCTAAAGTGATATTATCCAGAGTCGGATAACTAACCAAAGCAGGTGTCGCCAGGATTGGGGAGTGGGGGTCTGTAAATTAAGAAAGAGCACTCCTGATCCCGGCTCGATCAAAGTAAACTTTTAGCTGAACGAAATAAGGAGAGAACTATGGCAAACAATGGTGATGGGCGTTTCCCTAGCCCCTTCGACATCAAAACTCCGCCCGGCGCGGAAGGCTGGGAAGAACTTTATACCTACAATCATCTTTTCAGCGACGACCGCCGCGAATACGAGGAGCAAACCTTCTGGTTTCAAGATAGCATGCACTGGCGTGAGCCGCTCTATCCCTTCGATAGTATCTTTATGGAATTTGCCCTAACCTCGCTGTCGCAGTACAACACCCGCTTCTATATCATCCCCCCGGCTATGGGCGTGGATTACCGGATTCTGAACGGCTATACCTACCTCAGCCCGGTGCCCATCACCGATGGCCCGACCATTGGCGCGCGCGTGCCCCATTTTATGGAGCGAGCCGGCTATTATTTCCAAAATTGGGACAAACTGTACGACCAGTGGAAAGAGAAAATCAAAAAAGTTATCGAGCAGTTGGAAACAATCAACTTTGCCCCCTTGCCAGAGATGGTTAACCTGGAGTGGGTCACGGAAGGCCGGGGCATTGGCAGCAATTTCGACATGCAGGCCGAGTACAACCGCCTGATCGAACTGGGCTACCAGGGCTGGCAGTATCACTTTGAGTTTTTAAATCTGGGTTATGCCGCCTATCTTGATTTCTTTATGTTCTGCAAACAGGCTTTCCCCAGCATCCCCGAGCAATCCATCGCCAAAATGGTCTCCGGCATTGAGGTTGACCTGTTTCGCCCCGACGAAGAGTTGAAGCGTCTGGCTCAACTGGCGGTAGATCAAGGGGTGGCCGACATTCTGAAAAACAACCACGACCCGGCGGTAGCAATGGAAAAATTGACTGGGAGCGCGGGCGGCAAAAAGTGGCTGGACGAGTTTGAAATAGCCAAGAATCCCTGGTTCAACTTCTCGGCCGGCACCGGCTTTTATCATCACGACCCGGTCTGGATTGAAGATTTAAACGTGCCGTTCAGTTTTTTGCGCAATTACATCGAGCAGGTCGAAGAAGGCAAAGATTTGACCCGCCCCCTGGAGACTATTCGAACCGAACGCGATCGGATTGCCGAAGAGTACGGCGAACTGCTGCCCACCGACGAAGACCGGGCCGCTTTCCAGGGCAAGTTGGGGCTGGCCCGCACCGTATTCCCTTACATTGAAAATCACAACTTTTACGTCGAGCACTGGCATCATTCCGTTTTTTGGCGCAAAATGCGCCAGTTGGGCCAGGTCTTTGCCCAGGCCGGCTTCTGGCCGGAAGCCAACGATATTTTCTACCTGCGCCGCGACGAAATCCCGGTGGCGATTTTTGATTTGAGCACCGGCTGGGCCGTTGGTGCGGCAGATCGGGGCTCCAAATATTGGCCGCGCGAAATCGAACGGCGTAAAGGTATTATTGCCGCCTTGCGGGCCTGGACGCCTCCACCGGCCTTGGGCATTCCGCCCGAAGTTGTGACCGAGCCGTTCACCATTATGCTGTGGGGCATCACCAACGACAGCATCAATACCTGGCTGGCCGGCGGCGCCGAAGGCGATCTGAAAGGCTTTGCCGGCTCTCCCGGCACAGTTGAAGGTCCGGCCCGCGTTATCACCAGCGCCGCCGAACTGGATCAGGTGCGGCCCGGCGAAGTGCTCATCTGCCCCATCACCGCCCCCAGTTGGGCCCCCGTTTTTGGCCGCATCGCCGCCGCCGTCACCGACATTGGCGGCATGATGTCTCACGCCGCCATTGTCTGCCGCGAATACGGCCTGCCCGCCGTCGTCGGCACCGGTTTTGGTACACAGACTATCAAGACCGGCCAGAAGGTGCGGGTTGACGGCACCAAGGGCACGGTGACGCTGTTGTAAAGTGAATAGTGAACAGTAATCAGTGATCACTGATTACTGTTTACCTCTTGGAGTTAGTTGTTTGGCGTCTATCTACACCCAAATTTACCACCTGGCTGAACCTTACTGGAAAACCCGGCAGGGTGAAATCCACATGCCAATGGCCTACGAATTTGCCCGGCAACTGCTGGTGCATCACCCCGATGCGGACGAGGCGGTGGTTCTGCCGGCGATTCTGCTGCACGATGTCGGCTGGATGAAGGTTGCGCCCGATTTGCAGATGCAGGCGCTGGTCGGTAGCGCCAACCAGGACCGGCGGCCCGACATGTCCCGCCTGCACGAAACTGAGGGGGCCAGAATCGCCGGCGAAATTTTGACCTCGGTGAATTACGACCCAGCTAAAATCAGAGAAATCCAGCACATCATTGACGGGCACGACACCCGGCGGGAAGCTTTATCGCTCAATGATGCCCTGGTCAAAGACGCCGATAAGCTGTGGCGGTTCGATCCCATCGGCGTGCCGATCTGTGCGGAGTGGAATGAACTGTCTCCGGGTCCCTACCTGGATTTTGTCGAGTCCAGAATCGAGACGTGGCTGTTCACCGATCAAGCCAAAGAGATAGCCCGGACACTCCTGGCTCAATCGAGGGCGCAACTCTAACGATTTTAGATTTTGGATTTATACCGCAAGGGTATCCTTTAGGATCAATACTTTTCAAATAAGGCTGTAGCATAGGGCCTTGTGCCCGCCCACAAGGGGCTTAAACTACGTTATTTGAAAAGTATTGCCTTTAGGATGATTAGGCAATTCCAAGAAAATAAAACATCAATCCTTGTGGTGCATAGTGCGTGGTGAATTTACGTTACACCCTACGCACCATGCACCACGTCCTTGAAAAATTTAAATCTTGGAACTATCTTGGGCAACATCTTTAATCGTAAATCGTAAATTGCCTGTAGCTATGGACAAACTCAACTTATTCATTCATGGTCGCACCACCCCTTCAACCGGCTCTGCCGCGATTCCGGTGTTGGATAAAGCAACCGGCGAAACCATTGCCCAAGTAGCGGAAAGTACCCCGGATGACATCTCTGCCGCCCTGGTGTCGGCCCACACCGCCTTTGGCGAGTGGCAGCAAAAACCGGCCCACGAGCGAGCCAAACTTATGCGCCGGGCGGCTGAGGCCATTCGAGGTGAAGCAGAGAGCCTGCTTCACCTGCTTACCCTCGAAGTCGGTAAGCCGCGCGCCGGCGCTCAACGCGAAGTAGAGGCTGTCGCCACGCTATTGGAGTTTTTCGCCGAGGAAGGGCTGCGTATCCGAGGCGAAATCCCGCAGCTCAATCTGGCCGATGAGCGCATCTTTATTGTCAAAGAGCCGGTGGGGGTGGTGGTCGCCATTGTGCCCTCCAACTACCCGCTGATTCTGCTCAGTTGGAAATTGGGCGCGGCCCTGGCAGCCGGTTGTACTGTCGTCGCCAAACCCTCTGAAGATACCCCGCTGGCGACCCTCCGCCTGGCCGAAATCTTAGCAGAGGCTGATTTGCCGCCGGGAACTTTTAATGTGCTCACCGGTTACGGTCATACTGTTGGCCGGGCGCTGGTTGAACACCCGATCCCGCGCAAAATTGCCTTTACCGGCGGGGTGGAGACCGGCAAAAAAATTGCGACCCTGGCAACGCAGACCAACAAACGAATTACCCTGGAATTAGGTGGCCAGTGCCCGGCGTTGATTGGGGCCGACGCTGATCTCGACGTGGCTGCCCCGGCTTTGCTCAAGCACAGCTTTGACAATGCCGGGCAGTATTGCTACCGGATCAACCGGATGTACGTCCAGGCCAGGCTTTACGACGAATTTTTGGAGCGTTTGAAGATTGGAGCGGAGAAGTTGAAAGTCGGGCCGGCCAGCGACCCAACCAGCTTTATGGGGCCGCTGGTCAATGGGCGGCTGTTCGACAAAAGCATGAGCCATATTCAAGATGGCCTGGAACGGGGGGCCAGACTTGTCAGCGGCGGGCAGCGGCTCGATGGGCCGGATTACGCGGGCGGCTATTTTTTGCCGCCCACCATTCTGGCCGAAACAAACCATTCGATGCGGGTAATGACCGAAGAGACATTCGGCCCGGTTGTCGGGGTGATGAAGGTCGCTTCGTTGGAAGAAGCCGTTGCCCACGCCAATAACAGCCGCTATGGTCTGGCGGCCTACATCTTCACCAAAGATGTAGGCCAGGCCCTCCGCGCCGCCGAGCAAGTGGAAGCTGGCTCGGTCTGGATCAACAACATCCACCGCTCCTACAACGAAGCCCCTTTTGGCGGCTTTAAGGAAAGCGGCCTGGGGCGCGAGAAGTCACACTATGGCCTGGACGAGTATTTGGAGTTAAAAACGATTTATCTATCGCTTTAAGGAATAGAGAAATTCCCTTGTCTACCGGGAGGAATGTTGACCACCATCTACGACCAAATTTATAAAAAAGCCGAAGTTTACTGGGACACTCGCCACAACGACATTCATCTGCCGCTGGCCTATGACTTCGCCAGGCAATTGCTGGCCCATTACCCGGAGGCCGATGCTGGTATTGTGTTGCCGGCTATCCTGCTGCACGACGTCGGCTGGAAAATGGTGCCGGCAGAGAAGCAGTTGAATGCTTTTGGCCCCAAGGCGACCGACAAAGCCAGCAACCGTTTGCATGAGATTGAAGGAGTCAGAATTGCCGAAGAGATTTTGACCTCGCTCAATTACGATCCGCATAAGCTCGAGCAAATTTTGACGATTATTGACGGTCACGATTCGCGGCTGGAAGCCCTTTCCCTCGATGATAAGCTGGTCAAAGACGCCGACAAATTATGGCGCTTCACCACCACCGGCATTGAGATTGATCATCACCGCTTTGGGATTGAGTTGAGCGCCTATCTGAATTATCTGGATAACAAAATTGAGGAATGGTTGTTTACCCCGGAAGCTAAAGCAATAGCCCGAACGGCCCTGGCCGAAGCTCGCTTAAAACTGGAAGGTTAAATGTCTCAACAAATGTCCTCAGGCATTTTTTCCCTTCGGGAAAGGGTGGCCATTGTCACTGGAGCGGCCGGCGGCCTGGGCCGGACTTTTTGTCTGGCCCTGGCCGCCGCCGGGGCGCGCCTCGTCGCCGCCGATATAAGTGGCGAGGGCGCGGCTCAAACCGTTGAAGCTGTCAGCGTGACCGGAGGGGAGGCGGTTGCAGCCGCGGTAGATATAACCAGCCCGGCCGACGCCGAGCGTATGGCCGCTGCCACGCTGGAACGCTGGGGCCGGGTAGATATTTTGGTCAACAATGCCGGCCTGTATGCCACCCTATCGCGCCGGCCTTTTTTCGAGCTGCCGCCGGAAGAGTGGGACCGGGTCATGGCCGTCAATTTGAAAGGCCCCTGGCTGTGTGCTCGCGCCGTTTACCCGGCCATGAAACGGCAGGGTTATGGCAAAATTATCAATATTGCCTCAGCCACCTTCTTTAGCGGCTCGCCCTTGTGGTCGCATTATGTCGCTTCCAAAGGGGGCCTCATCGGCCTGACTCGCAGCATGGCCCGCGAGGTGGGCGACGACGGCATTTGCGTCAATGCTATCGCCCCTGGCTTTACTTTAACAGAAGCCAGTAAATCGGTCATGCTCGATGCCGAAACCTACGGCGTGGCTCGCGGGGCCATCAAGCGGGCCGAACAGCCCGAAGACGTGGCCGGTCTGGTCGTCTTTCTAGCCTCCGACGCCAGCAACTTCATCACCGGCCAGACGATGGTGGTGGATGGCGGGCGGCAGTTGTATTAGAAAGCCAGAAGATTGGAGATTGGTTTAATCTCTAATCTCCGTACCTAACCCGGCAATGTAAGCCCGCAGCAGCCTCAGAAAACTTTCGTCGCGGTCAAACGCTAGGCCAAAACCGCCCCCCAACTCAAGGGTGGCAAAGCCGTGAGCAATACTGCGCAGCCCTCGGATGGCATGAATCGCGCTCTCCTCATCCAGACCGTACGGTTCGAGCACGGTCAGGAGCGCCTCGATAATCGTCTGGCTCATCTGCTGCATTTCCGGGTCGTCGGGGGCAGGCGCGCGGATGCTGGCCGTGTACACACCCGGATGCTCCAACACATAGCGGCGATACGCCTGGCCGATGGCAATCAAGGCCGCCCCGCCCGCTTTGCCAATTGCCGCCCGGCTGATTCGTTCCAAGAGCTGCCGTTGGCCCAACAGGGCCAACTCTCGCCGGAGGTCAGCCAGACCGTCCATGTGATTGTACAGCGAGGGCAGGCGCACACCGAGCCGGGCTGCTACCTGGGCTAGGGTCAATGCTTCCAGCCCACCCTGGTCGGCCAGTTCGGCGGCTGTGGTGATAACCTGCTGCCGGTCAATGCCCACGCTACGCGCCATAAGGTTGCAGCTCTCCCAACTGGCGGGCGGTGATAGCGATAGCCCGGTCCATTTCGGCCAGGGGTTGTTCGAGGACTTCGCCGTGACCCACGGCCAGCCGTGACGGTTGCATGGCGCGAAGCCGGCGCGCGCTGGCCAATGCCAACGGGCGAGACCAGGTTGCCAGCGCCGGGAAGGGAAACAGGAGGCGGATAGTGCCCGACACAGCCACCCCGGCGCGGGTCTGAAAGGCGTCACCGGCGATGAGGCTGCCATCGCGCCGGTCGAACAGGGCGACATGACCGGGGGTATGGCCGGGAACGCCGACTACCTGGAGCGAACCGACCTGGTCGCCGTCGCGCAGCAATCGGCTGGGCCGGGTTTTTACGGTTTGATAACTGCCGCGTAGCTTTAACTGTGGCTCATCGGGGTCGAGACTCATATCGCCGCTTAAAAAGCGGGCATCGCGGGTAGAAATCAGCACTTCGGCCTCCGGCAGTTGTTGGTGCAGCGCGTCGAGCGAGCCGATGTGATCGCCGTGAGCATGGGTCAGCACAATCCGCCGGATGGCTAACCCTTCCTTTTGCACTGCCGCGAGAATAGCCCCGGCGCTGCCCGGCAGTCCGGTATCAATCAGGGTCAAACCGTCGTCTTCGCGCACCAGATAGCAGTTGACCGGAAACAGGCGCGGCAGGCGGGTCAATTGAATTAAATATTGTCCGTGAGTTGTGACTCTCATAAGAGACTCCTTCGAAAATAGACTGGAGTGCAAACCCTGGTTTGCCAAAAAAGCAAAGCAAGCTTTGGACTCCATTTTCATCATCGGTGGCGTGCTCTGGCTCGTGAACACTCCTTAAACTGCGATGACTGGTGAGGCGATGAGGCGAAGTATTTCTTCGCGTCATTATTTCACTTTCACGCTTCACTATAGCCAAGTAGAATTATGGTTAAAAACATCAACTAATATAATTAGATTATAGACTAATATAATTAGTTTGTCAAGTCCCTTTTGGGGGAAATTTTCAATTCTGGCCTAACTTTGGATAGGTGCGTTCTTTGAATAATTGTGCTACACTAAAGGGGTCAGAAAAACATCTACCTTTGCTGCGATACCGAAGCTATTCACATCCTTATCAAGGAGATACCCCCCATGACCGATACCTCTCTCCCGCCAGCCGCTACCGAACCGCCTGTTCCTGTGCCGCCACCGGTGGAATCCTCTCTGCCCGATCTGTTGAACAATTTGACTCATTCGGATGCGGCTACTCGCCTGGAAACTATCCAGCAGCTTGGCCGCCTGACAACCGCCGACAAATCGGCCTTGCGCGCCCTAGAAAAAGCGGCTGCTCAGGACGACGATCCAGGGGTGCGCGATGCGGCTTTGTTGGCCCTGGCCGCGCCGGCGTACCGGACGCTGCAACAGCAGGACAGCCGGCTGTCGCTGCCCCTCCGCTGCTCGATTCTGGCCGAAATTGAGCGTTGGAGCGCAGATGGACTGCTGCCAACTCACCTGGCCGGCCTGTTGCAGCAGCGCTACAATTTTGACCAATTAGGGCCGGTCTCCACGCCCGCCCCGGCTCCAGTCCCGGCTGGGCCGCGTCCCACCCTGACCCAGGTGCTGCTGAGTGAAACGACGATCAAAGTGGCGCTGTACCTGGGCGCTTTCTTTGTGGTAGCCGCCGCCTTCATTTTGGCGGCCATCTTCGATATTCTGCGATTGCCTATCCTCGGCCTGGCAACGGTCGGTTTTTTGGGCGCAGCCCTGGCCTTAAAACGGCGGCTGCCGACGGCCAGTTTTGTCCTGTTCACCGTCTTTTCCTTCTTGCTGCCCATTGATGCGGCTGTTTTGGTAGACATGATTGACCCAGGCGAGACTCTAACCTGGCTTTACTGGATTACCGTCGCCGGATTTTTCACTTTGGTCTGGGGCGGCGGGACATTCCTGTACCAGTCTCGTTTGTTCAGCTTGCTGGCGCTGGCCGCCGGCAGCCTGGCGATGCTGCTGATCGGACGCTGGCTGGACCGCTCCCCTCATTTGGACCTGCTTTTGCTGGAACTGCCGCTTCTGGCTGCCTTGGGCGCGACCGTCATGCTGACCCGCTGGAAAGACCGGCGCTTCTCGCTGCCTTTGTTTATTCTGGCCCAATTGCAGCAAATTGTGCTGTTGGGGTTGTCGGGCATTTTGGTGTTAGTAGCCCTGGTGGACCAGGATTTGCCGCAGCCGGTCTGGTGGCTGGTGATTGCCTTCACCTGGCTGCTGGCGGCTCTTTTTTATGCGGCCAGCCAGCGCCTGACTGCTTTTGTGCTGTTTCCGCCGCTGGCGGTCGCCGCGCTGGCGCCGGTTCCCTTGTTTTTCAGCGGGGTCTTTTCGCCCACCTGGCAGGCGGTGATGATTGTTGCCTGGGTATGGGGAACTATCCTGGCCATGGGTGGGGAGGGCTTGAGCCGGATCCGCCGGCCGAGCCTGTCCCTTTACAGCCTGTGGTTAGTGATTGGCTCGGCCGGTTTGTATTTGCTGGCGGCAGTGGGCGGACTGGCCGAGCAGGTCGCTTTTGGCATCGGCTATCTTGTCGGTACGGCGGCGGTTTACCTGGCGCTGACCATGGTTCGCCCGCGGGCCTGGCTGTGGAGCGCCAGCCTGGTGGCGGCAACCGGGGCGTATCTGGCCGTCTTTTTGTTGCGCCGCCTGGAAATTTATGATTTCTACCCCGGTTTTATTCTCCTCTGGCCGGCGCTGGCCTGGCTCAGTCTGAGCTTGGCCATGCGACGGGCTTTTAACGCTCATCCACGTTGGCATTTGCCGCCGCTGGTTTTGGGTGGTTTGATCGGAGCCTTCGCCCTTTCGATTTTGCTCACCACCGGCTCTGATGAACCGGGCCGGGCCGCCGTGGGCCTGCTGATCATAGCCGGTTTCGTCGCCCTGTTTAGTTTGATTGACCGCCAACCCTTGATCGGCTATGGCGCGACCGCCGGCCTGGCCCTGGCGCTCGGTTTTGGCTTGATCTGGGGGGAACAAGAGCAATGGGTGCTGCCCCTGGTCGGGCTGGCGGCGCTTTACTATTTGAGCGGCCTGGCCGGGATCTGGCTAGGCCGCCTGGGCAGGTGGGCCGGGGTACTGCGCTTGAGCGGATTGGGATTGGGTACACTGGTGGCGTTGAGCGGACCAATACAGGGGGGTGCCGGCGGGGTGATCGGCCCGGCGCTGGTGGCGACCTTTTTTGCGGTGGAAGCGTTTCGGCTGCGCCAGGTCTGGTTGGGCCTGCCGGCCAATCTGCTCTACCTGGTGGCTTATTTCACCCTGCTGCTGGAACTGGATGTAGAGCAGCCCCAGTTCTACTCGATTGGGGCGGCCTTGCTGGGCTTTGTGATGCACTACTTCCTGACCCGCAGCGGCAGCAAATGGGCCGCCTTTCTGACCGGTTTACTGTCGCAGTTCATTTTGCTAGGGACCAGCTATGTCCAAATGTTCTCGACCGAAAAAATCCTTTACTTTTTTGTCTTGTTCGCCCAGGCCATTGTCGTGCTGGTTTACGGCCTGGTCATCCGCTCGCGCAGCCTGGTGCTGGCCCCGATTGTGTTTGTGGTGCTGGGCGTTATCACCGTCGCCCTGAGTGTGCTGGCCGGCATTCCGGCCCTGATCTTGGTTGGCTGCACCGGCTTGCTGTTGCTGCTGCTGGGCATCGCCGCCCTGGTGATGCGAGAGAAGATTCTGATAGTCACCAATCGGTTGGGGGAGAGGTTTAGCGGCTGGCAGGCTTGATAAATTTTAGTAGGGGCGAGGTAACTCGGAGGGTGTTTTGGATGCTTTAGATGGTTACAGATATTCATCTGTAACCCCATTCCGCCAAGTTAACTCGGCCCACGATTCCGCTATGGATTCAAATCTGTAACAACGATCTGTTCTCTCCTTGACTAATAGCCTACTCTTACCTGTGTGCGATCTCTAAATCATTTGTCTATAAGATAAATTGTGGTTAAAACGGATACTGATATATCCGTATCCACGTAATTTTTAAGGGGTGTATTCAACAGATTCTTGGCAGGTTTCGTAGAACAAACTAACAGTTTGTCCTACAAATTTATTTTCAGAGGAGTCGTCACGAAGGCCCGGCTTCACCACCAACGACGAAAAGCCCTCACCCCGTCGCTGGCGCGGCTCCCCTCTTCCGGTGGGAGAGGCTGCCGAGTGTACAACACCCGGCGTGGGGGTGAGGGCTATTTTCAGAGGAGTGTTTACAAGTCTGAGACACGCCGCCAACGATGAAAATTGTTCGTAGTGACGCCTTCAGTCGTCCAAGTCTATAAGCGACTAAAGTCGCTACTACAAAAAACAAACTATTTACCAAGAAGCAACACCCAGGCTGACTGCTTCCTGCTCCAGTTTGAGGCCGCGCTGGAGCATGTGGTCAATCAGGGAGGTCATATCGGCCAGGGCGGGGTGACGGCGCAGGCGGGCCAGATTGCGCTCGTCGGCAGGGGAGAGAGGGTGGGCATAGCGGGCGTGGGTCTCGAGGGTCGCCTCATCCATGCGGTAGGGGGCAAAAGCAGGTGAGACTTGCTGGCGCAGGTGGGCCAGGATATTCAGCCCGCCGTAATCAAGGTCGGCCCAGACAAAAAGGGGTAGCTCCGGCGGCAGGCAGCGCAGCAGATGGCGGGTGGCCGGAGACGGGTTGCCCCACAAACAGAGCGCCGCCTGCCCCTGGCCCTCGTAGCGGATAAATTCATAAAACGAGGCCAGATTTTCGATGCAGACCAGGCGGGGCGCGTCTATCGCCGCCCGCCGTACCTGGGCCGCCAGAGCCACCGGGATACCGACAGACGGATAAAATTCGGCCAGCGAGGTAACCTGCCCCTCGGCGTCTACCAACTGCCAGGGGCCATAGAGATAAAGGTGGCCCGGATTGGCGACCAGCCCCAACTCGCGCAGGGTCTCCTGGGGGGACAGGTCGCGCCAGGCCGGCTGGTGGGCGCGGGCCAGCCGGGCCACCGTGTCTTTGAGGAGTTCAAAGCGTTTGCTGTCATTAAAAACGCGGACGCTAAAAACCCGGTAAGGCGTCTCTTCGCGGGTCTCTGTGTCGGGCAGGGCGATGAGAGCGGTCAGCAGGTCTTGATTCCAAGCTTCGTTGGTCAAGCTGAAAGGGGCGGGTGATTTGCCGGCTTTGAGTTGGGCCAGACAGTCCTGCACCGCCCGCTCTTGCCAGCCTGCCAGCCGGAAGCGGTTGCCCAGCAGCAGGTCGCGCAAACGGCGGCGCTGCTCGGCGACAGGCTGGCGCTCCAGCAGAGTGTAGAGGGGTTCGACGTGGTCGGGGTTGAGGGTGACGGTCTCGAGCAGGTGGCCGGTTTGCCCCGGCTGCCAGGCCAGCCGCAGCCAGCCCTGCTGCTCTAATTGCGTGAACTGCTCGTTGGCCGTAACGCGGGGGAGGGGGTCAACCTGGCTGAAGTAGCCGCCGAGTTTCGCCGCCAGGTCATCCAGCCGAACCCGCACCGCCTGCTTGGGCGCGCCGTCCCGCCGCTCGTAGATGTCGAGGAGGGCGTTGAGGATGGCGGCGACGTCTGGGGTGGGGGTGAAGGAGATGGTCATTTTAAAATTCATGTTGCGTGGGTAAAGCAGACGGACCACGCAACACGTTTTGGCTAATTTGAGGACCCATTCTACTCCTCCAACTCCTTCATCATCTCCGTCTTATCAATCTCAATCACAAAAGCATGGTTATTCTGCCTCACGACGGTGCGGACGGCGTTGACATGGGGTAGCAGACCGGCAGCTTTGTCGGGCGGGGTGGCTAAGAGCACCTGGAGTTGATTGTCCACCATAAATTGCAGGGCGCTGGCGGTGCGGGCGGTGTCCATTTTGCCAAACGCCTCGTCGAAGAGGGCCAGGCGGATGGTATCGGAGGGGCGGGGCTGGTTGAGGCGGTAGGCCTGGGCAAAGGACGCGGCCATCGCCACGTAAAAGGGTGTGGTCGTCTCGCCGCCCGATTTTTTGGCGTTGATCTGGCTGAGCAGGGCGCGGTCGCCGTTGGGGTAGTGGATGCGGATGTCGTATTGCAGGTAGTTGCGGTAATCCTGCAATTCGCGCAGTTCGGTCAAGGCTTCGTCGGGGCCGGCGGTCAACCGCTCGAACAGCAAATCCCAGCCGGCCTGGTGGCGCTGGCGAAAGCCGGACTCAAAGAGCGACTCGCCCAGAATGGCCTGGCTGTCCATGATCATGTCATAAACCTGGCGCAGCGACGGCTCCGGCCGGGTAATAAATTCAAACCGCTCGCCGCCAAAGCGCAGCCCGGACAGGGTGGTGTTGAGATAACCCAACTGCTGGCGGGCGTCTTCGATTTGCTCGCGCAGGCGGTGGATAAAGTTCTCGACCAGTTCGTGTTCGGCCATAGCCCGCTGCTCGGCGATGCGGGCTTCGTACTGCGGCAGCTCCGACTCCATGTAGCGGTCGCGCTCGCGCACGTAACGGGCGGCGTCCTCATCGCCGTCGTAGCCAAATTGATAGGTCAGGCTGTAGCGCTGTTTGGCCTCGCGCAGCCGGTCACGGCTGCGGGTTTCGGCGTTCTGGTAGTCGCTTTCGTAGCGGGTGGCGTTTTCCAGCACCGTTTCCAGCGGCTGGCGCTGGCGGCGGCGCTCATACTCTTTTTGCAGGTCTTCGAGCATCTCTTCCGCCTCTTCCAGTGCCAGGAACGCGCGGGCTTCCTGTACGGCCTCGTCGGCCTGGCGTTCCAGACCAGGTAGAAACTCCTGGGTCAAGGTATCGAGGCGATTCTTCAAGCCGCCGATATGTTCGCCCAACGCTTCCACTGCCTTTTGCAGCCGGTCTACTTCGGCCTGGCAGGTCTGCACCTGGGCCTGAAGGGTGGCCAAGGATTGGGCGTCGAGGCCGGCCAGTTCGGTGCGGCAGGCGGCCAGCCGCGCTTCTCGTTCAGGCCGGTGAGCCAGCAGGTCCAAATTGCGAGCCAACTCGACGTAGCCCAAAACCTTGTCGCGGGTCAGGGCCAGCCGCTCGCGCAGAGCCGTATCATGGGTTTGGAGGTCGGCCAGCTTTTGGCCGATGAGGGTCAACTGCTCCTCGCGCTGCTCGATCTGGCGGGGCGTGGCCCGGTCGCCGATGAACCAGCGCTGGTAGTGGCGGGGATCCATGTGGCTGCTGGTGAAGTTGCGGCGCACAAAGCAGTCACGGGTGACGGCGGTACGGTGATCGCGCAGGTCTTCCAGGGTGTCGCATTTAACGTAGCCGCCCAGCAGCAAATCCACAAAGGCGCGGGCCGCCGGGTGAGTGGTTTCGACCTCAAGGGCCAGGCTGTTGGGCAGCGGCGGGCGGGCATTTTTGAGGATGCGGTCGGCGTCGGGCAGACCGACCCCGTGCAGGTTGTCCTTCTCGCGGCGCTGGCGGTAGAGGCGCATGGCCGCGTCGTAATGTTGGGGCGGAACCAGCAAATCGAAGCGGGTCCGGCCCAGGATGCCTTCGACGGCGTTTTGCCAGGCTTCGTCGGGCACGCGCAAGGCTTCATAGAGCGGGAAAACCTCGTCGGCGCTGAGGCCGAGTTCGGCCCGCAGCAGGCGGCGCAGCCGGCTCGATTCCGGGGCGGCGGTGTCGTAGCCGACGGCGCGGTCGCCGGTGCGAAGTTTATGGATTTCTTGCTGAAGCTGCTCAGCCTCCTGGCGAAGCTGGCGGCTCTCGTTTTGCAGTAGGGCCATCTGTTCGGCGTAGGTGTGGCCGATGGTTTGGAGGTCGGTTTGGAGTTGGGAGAGGCGTGAGGCGTGAGGCGTGAGGCGTGAGGCGTTATCTTTGATGAATTCTTGCAAGGAGGTCGGCACTTCCATGCCGCCGGCCAGGAGGAGGGTTTGGAGGCGTTGGGCGTCGGCGTGTTCACGGGACAGGGTTTGCTGGAGACGGCTTTCCTGCTGGCGCAGGGTGGACAGTTCGGCTTCCAGTTGCGCAATTTCCTCGCGCAAGGCTTTATCGCGGGCGGCGGTGGCGTCGGTACGCAGGGCGATTTGGGCCTCGATGAGGGCGTTGGTGGCATGCTGGAACTGCTCGCTCAAGGTCTCGCGCTGCAATTCCAGGCGGCTGAGCTGGATGGTCTTTTCGTCGCGTTCCAGACGAAACTTTTTGAGGTCGGCCAGATGAGCGTCGCTCTGGGCATAGCGACGGAGGTAGCCATTGGTCAGGCGCAGGCGGCGCTGGGTGCGCCGTTCCTGGTCGAGTTCTTCAATCTGGTTGAGGCTGTCAATGCGCTGGCGGATGTCGGCGGCCAGACTTTCAAAGTGGCGCATGGTTTCCAACTGCTCGCGCAGGGTTTTGACATCCACCAGGTTTTCGTCGAGGAGGTAGTTATGCACAAAGTCGCGGATGTTGGTCAGCGGGCTAAAGGCCAGCCCCTTGACAATTTTGGCGGTGAAGGTTTCTTTGAGCTGGCCCAGCCGGTTGAGCAGGTGAAAGCGGTAATCCTCCAGCCGGGTAAAAAGCTGGGCGCGGGCCTGCGGGTCGGGCAGAGCAAAGTGTTCCAGGTGGCGGCGGAAGGCCCGGCTGTCAAAAAGCTGGCCCTCCGTGCGGAAGAACCAGGCGTCGTTGAGCGGCGCACCGTTGACGATAAAGTAGGTCACATCGGGCGAGCGGCCATCCTGATAGGCATCAATGACCGCACCGTGGACAAAGTAGCTGTTATCGGGGTTGCGAAATTCCAGGGCGACCACCGCCGTCGCGTCGCCGCGCAGGAAGCGCTGGCCTTCGGTGCCCAGTTCGCCGCGGACATAGCTGGTCAGGGTGCGCTGGCTGCCGGCCATGGCCGCCTGGTTGAATTTGACCTCGCGCTGCCCGCCGACCAGGGCAAACTGCACCGCGTCGAGAATGGTGGATTTGCCCACCCCGTTGACGCCGATGAAGTAGGTCGTCCCCTGGCAGGTCACGGTGGTGTTTTCAAACAAGTGCCAGTTGATGAGGCGGATGCGGGTGAGTTGTTTCATAAGAATACTCCCTTAATTTCGTGGTGCGTGGTGCGTAAGTTAACAAATCACGCACCACGCACCACGTACCACGCTTCACTTTTCTCAGGCAAACTCCAAGTAATTGGGTGGAGCGTAAAAACCTCGTTTACGCAAAGGTTCGGGCGACTCCGTTTCGCAAAGGATTCGCAATCGTTTCATGGTCGCTGCCGACTTGAGTAGAAAAATCGGTTCAGGCAGCGGGCCAATATTTTTTGTCCACTCTGGAGCCGCTTGCCCCAGCCGGCTGGCAAATAATTCGAGCAGCGAGGCAGAGGCGGCCAGCAGTTGCCTGTCATTAACTTTTGGCTGGGGAATTGTAGCCAATTGAGGATTTTCACGGAAAAAATCCTGCACCAGGCTTCTGGTTGTTAATCCATCTCCGCGCAAAACTGCTTCGGCTAATTGTTCAATTCTCACCATAGATAGCCTCCCACAAATCTAGAAACGCATACTGGGCTTTTAGCTCTGCCCCTGGAACCAAATAGGGTTCTACGTTATTCCAAACTTCTTCCCGTTCCCCGGCTAAGTCTTGCAAGAGTCGCCGGGCATCTTCAATATCCACATCGTCACGCCAAGCGGATAATTTCATGGCCAGTAGCTGGGCAATCGTCGGGCTTTTTACCAATATTCCAGGCGCTGAAAAGATGGTATCTCCTTGACTCACACCTACCAAATAACCTTTTGCACCATCATTTAGCCAGTCTTCCGGCAGATTATGCTCCTGGGCAACCTGTTGGGCCAATCTACGAACGATATACGTTGTTGGAGGCGTAAGAATAAGAACATCAACATCGCGGGTCGAAGGTCGTGCGTTGTACATCAAGACCATTGCTGCGCCACCAACCAACACCAGTTCGATTGAGTCTCCTTGTTGTTGGGCTAATTCTCCGAGTCGTTCTAACGCCTGGACAATTTCTTCTTTAGTTAGTATTGCCATCTGAGTCCTCATCACTTGGCTCCGCCGCCCGATACTTCCGCAGCCAGGCTTCCATTTCTTCTGCCGTTTGCACCGGCAGGATCATCTTGACCGAGCCGCGCAGGCGGAGGCGGGCTTCGCTGTCGCGGGCGTCGAGGGAGCGGCCGTCGAGGGGTTCGATTAGACCCAGGCGGCGCAGGCGGCTGAGGATAGCTTCGTACTGGCCCACGCCCAAATCGCGCTCTTTGCCGGTGATGGTCCGGTACTCCTCGCGCACCTCACCAATGGTTACTACCGGGTCGGCGGCCAGGCTGAGCTGCTCAACCTGCTCTTCGTAGAGCTTGCGCAGCACCACGATCATCAACGACTCGTCCAGCTTGAAGCGTTGGTGGCAGTAGCTAAAATCAGAGACCACCTGGAAGATGCGGTGGTAGTCGTCGTGCAATAAGGTGAAACCGGCCAGGGCCAGCAGCGTGGTAAAAATGGGCCGGTGGCGATGGGTAAAGTAATAATCGTCTTTATCGGTCTCGCTGTCCTGGTACAAAAAGGTCTGGCCCAACAGCCGGTTCATCACCCGCGGGATGTCGCGCCTGGCTTTTTCCGGCAGGCCGGTGGTTTCCAGCAAGGCTTCTGGAGTGAAGGTCATTGTTTATGCTCCATAATTATCTTGAACGGGATGAGGCGAGGACACGTGAGGCGAGGAGGCGAAAGACTACCTTTCCTCGCCTCACTTCTCATCGCCTCCCCGCTTCATCGTTTCACCAACTGAAATGGCATAACCCGGACCGGCCCCAATTCGACCGGCTCGCCGTCGAGGGGTTCCAGGTTGTAGTTCACTTCGGGGTGGTTGCCGTAGGCCACCGTGTAAATCAGCCAGGGTAGGTCGGCGGGGGTGGCAAAGGTATCGGGGGGGAGTTCGTTGACATGGAGAACGCGGTGACCGTTGAAAAATTGGCCGACAAAGGCTTGAATCTTGGCCGGAGTAATGGCTGCGCCCAACTGCTGCAAGGTGGCGGCGTGGAGGGTGCGAGCGGTGGCGGGATCAAGTAGGGGTAGGACTACCGGCTGCGGGGTGAAAGGGGCGCGGCGTTGGGGCAGGGTATAAAAACTATGCACGTCCGGCTGCTCGGCGGCGACGGTTTGGAACGACGGCGCTTCTTCCGGCAGCCAGCTTTCGCCCTCGGCTTGCAGGGTGGCCAGATCGCGGGCCAGGGAGGTCAGCCGGTCTTTAAAGCTGCCGTCGGCGCTGACCAGTTGGTAGCGAATCTGGCGCAGCGAGGTGCGCAAATATTGGCTGTGCCGCCGGTCAATTTCTTCCAGCAGCGGGTCCAGGCTTTCCAGTTGGCCGATGATAAAATGCAGGTAGTGGTTGATTTCGTCGGCGGCCTGAGCCGGAGAGAGGCGGCCCTGAGTGGCCAGTTCGGCGGCGGTTTGGTCGAGCCAGGCGGCGTCGAGCTGCCAGCTTTGCAACTGGCCGATGATGTCGCGCCGGTAGCGGGAGACATGGTCGGAAGTTTTTAGGGCGTGGTAGGCCGGGCCGAGGGCCTGGCTGTACTCGTCGTACTGCAAGCGCAGCAGTTCGGCTACCGATTGGTTGCGGCTGACCCGCTCGATATAGCGGCGGATGTTCTGGTTCAACTCGTTCAGGCCGCGGACCACCTGGCGCACGTTCTCGTAAGCCTGGGTTAGAGCCAGGGCCGGGGAGAAGTTTTGGCCCTGGTGGGTAATAAGTTGGTGGGCGGCGTAAAGCTGGCCGGTGTATTCACGCGGTTTCTGCTGTTGAATGGTTCGCAGGGCTTCCAGCAGGGTAAAGGCGTAATCGGGTAAAATGATAAACTCGGTGTAATCGGCCTGCTGCTCTCGTTCCAGCCAGCCGACTTCGACCAGGCGGCGCAACAACCAACTGGCGTATTCCTGGACGGTGCCGGGCAGCGGCTCATCGCCGTTTTCCGGCAGCACCTGGGGTAGGGAGTCTAGCCCTTCTTTGGTCAAATACTCGACGATGTCGGCAATGACCACGTCGCGGGTCAGGCCAAAGCGGTTAAATTCGGCCAATTCGTACAGGCGCAGTAAAATAGCCATGTAATGGCGCTGCAAGCCACCCTGCCCCTGGGTGCTGAAAACATTAAACAAATTGGCGGGTAGCAGGTCAAAGGGATTGGTTAAACTCGGCATTAGATGCTCCGTTAGTTGGGTCTTCTGGGAGACCGTCCCAGAAGAGAATCTCGTCTACCCGGCAGTCCAAGACCTGGCACAGGCGAGCCAAAGCCTCCAGCTCTACATAGCGGGCCAGGCCGGCGTCGAGCCGGTAGACTAAATCTTTGGGCACGCCGGCCAGATGAGCCAACCGGCGCGGAGTGAGCCGTTGGCCGGTGGTCAACTGGTACTTGCCCAGTAGTTTGGTAATACGTCCTTTGGTCGTCAATTCAGGCATAATAGCACACTTGTTCTATTTAGGAGGTATTATACCGACTTTTGTCGCGTTGTCAAGACAGAGGGTGGCATGAATCGCCGGGTGGGATGATGGGTCGCCATTTGTCGGTTGCTAAGACAAGATGCGCTGACTGGTGAGGCGAGGAGGCGAAGTGTACCTGATCCTTGCCCCCTTTTCACGCTTCATTTTGGCGATATATTCCATGTTTGTGAACTCTTCTCTGCAAAAGGGTAGTAATTCACTTTTGTAGTTCGCGGCATGGCGTTATAATCGTGAAAGATTGGCCTATGTATGAGAGGAAACGCTATCAAGCCAAAAGCGAACAGCAAAAATTCAAGATTGAGCCTCTGGCTGGCCTTTCTCGGTGTTGCGCTGACTGCCTCCTTTTTTCGTTTTTATGAGTTAGCCAACCACCCCCTGGGCCTTTTTTTCGATCCGGCCATCAACGGCCTCGATGCCATCCGCTTGATGCAGCGCGGCGGACCGGTTCTCTTTTTTCCGACCAACGGTGGGCGTGAAGCGCTGCTAGTTTACCTGCTCATCCCCTTCATCTGGCTGTTCGGCCCAAACCCTTTTGCCTTTCGCCTCCAACTCGCCATCATCAGCCTACTGAATGTGGTTTGTTTGTTTGCCTTCCTGCGCGAATGGCGAATGACGAATGGCGAATGGCCGCAAAACGTAGTGGATGATAACTCAATTCATCATTCACAATTCACAATTCACAATTCACTATTCATACCGCAAGGGTATCCCTTTGGGGCAATTTGGTTCGCTGCTCTGGCCGGACTCACCCTGGCCGTTTCGCCCTGGCATATTGCCATCAGCCGGGGCGACCAGCGCCCGCTGACCGTGCCGCTGCTGGCGGTGCTGGTCTTTTGGTTCTTTCTCAAGGGCTGGAGCGGCGACCAGAAACGCTGGTTTGTCCTGTCTGGCCTATTTTTAGGCTTGAGTTTCCACACCTATTCCGCCGCTCGCCTACTGCCCATCATTTTGCTAGCAGTCTGGCTGCCAGAACTCTTCCTACGCAACACGCAACACGCAACACGTATCACGCATCACGTATCACGTATGGTTCTTCTCGCTCTGCCTGCTCTCCTTGTCGCTGCACCGCTGCTGTGGTACTTTGCCATCCATCCGGCCCAATTCAGCGCCCGTGCGGCCTCGGTGATGGTTTGGGCTTATCTCGATACCCCATCGGCGGTGCTGGCCGAACTGGGACGCAACCTGCTGCGGGTGCTTGGTTTTTTCTGCTGCGCTGGCAGCCCCAACGCCATCTTTGGCCTGCCCAGCGCCCCCGGTCTGGCTCCCTGGCTGGCCCCCTTCTTGTTGCTTGGTCTCATCAACGCCCTCAAAAACTGGCGTACTCTCTTCTATCGGCTGGTGGCCTTGTGGTGGCTCATTGGCATCTCTCCTTCCATCATCGCCATCGAAGCCCCCCACCCGTTGCGTATGATCGTTGCTCTACCCGCCACCGCTATCTTGATCGCCCTCGGCTTCGGTTACGTTGCACGTTTAACGTTTCACGTTTCACACCTCACGCCTCATGCCTCACGCCTCACGCTTTACGTTCTCCCCTTCCTCCTCATCCTCGCCACCGTCCCCGGCGTCTTCTCAGCCTACTTTGTCGAATGGCCGCGGCTGCCGGTGACACAGGGAATTTACGATTACGGCGCGGTGGCTATCCGCGATGCGGTTCTGGCCCAGGCCGACCCGGCCCGCCCTATTTATCTCCCCCTGGCCGGCTACAACGACCAGCCGCTGCTGTTTTACCTGAGCGACACTTTCCGGCGCGAGGCGGCGCTGTCGGCTCCCCCGGCCGACTCGGCCCTAGTTATTGCGCCGGAGAAAAATGAACGAGACAGCGTTTGGGTGCGTTTGCAAGGACAGACCGCTGTTATCTTACCTCCGCTGACGGTTGAAGGCCAGCATCTGATTCAAAACGCCCTGGCAGGTGACTCAACCCAGGCCATCCGCACTCCACGGGGGGAACAGGTCGCTACCCTGGCTCCGCTAAGGACCGACCCCGCCCGCTTTTTGCAGCAGCCTACCCACCTGCTGACGGCCACTTTTGGCCCCGCTCAATTGATTGGCGCAACCTACCCGACCATACTTGACCCAATCGCAGCGACTCTGGACGTCACGCTCTACTGGCAAGCCAACAGCCCGATGCCTGATGAGTTTGAGGCCATTCTACAGTTGGTTGACGACAGCCGCCGGGTGTGGGGCGATGGGACCGCCCGGCCCAACGATTGGGCCTATCCGACCCCTTTCTGGCGGCCCGGTCTGGATACTATCGCTGCCCAACAGGTCATCCGGCTGCTCGACTCACCCCCGCCGGGCCGCTACTGGCTGGCTGTGGCGCTGTTCAATCCGGCCACCGGCCAACGCCTCCCGTTAACCGAGGGCCAGAGCGACTCGCCGGACACCTTCTTTATCGGTCCTTTGAAAATGCCGCTGCCTACCCCTCCGCCTTTGCCTTCGCCACAAGGACAAGAAGTGACGTTTGGCGAGGTGGCTCAACTATTGGCTTACACCATCGAGCCGCCACATGTGGCTACTGGGGAGTCAATACAGGTCAATTTGCTGTGGCAGGCGCTTACCACCCCGCCCCTGGATTACACTATTTTTATCCATTTACTCGACGCCGCAGGCAAACAGGTCGCCGGCAGCGACGCTCAGCCGGTCAACAATACTTATCCTACTACGATCTGGACCCCCGGCGAGCGCATCCTCGATTCTCATCTCCTGTCTATCCCCAACACCCTGTCCCCCGGCCAATATCACCTGGCAGTCGGCCTTTACCACCAACCCACCGGCCAGCGCCTGCCCCTCCACTTCCCTGATGATCGTGAAGATACCGCCAACCAGCTTATGCTCACTCCGTTTGTCACCATCATAGCTAAACATTAACTCGTATCCCCTACTCTCGTAAAAATAGTTGACCATAACATAAAGTCGAGATATACTATTAATTGTCAACGACTTGACGTAACCCAATAGTTTTTTTCGAGAGGTAACTGCTGTTGACATGCGCAAGATAGCGATTGTTGGGTTTAAGGGTGGAATTGGCAAAACGACCACCTGTGTGAACTTGGGGGCGGCCCTGGCCCTGCGCGGCCACCGGGTGCTGCTGATTGATACAGACACGCAGGCCAATGTGGCTATTGCCCTGGGCATAAGCCAGTACCAAAAGTCGCTGGCCGATGTATTAATTCGCAAAGCCAAAGCTGAAGAGTGCATTGTGCCGGCCCGGCCCAACCTGGATATGCTGCCCAGCAGCCTGGCCCTGTTCAAAGCACAGCAGCGTATGGTGCTGGAAATGGCCCGCGAAGAGATTTTTGCCGAACTCTTTGCCGGCCTGAACGGTTATGAATATCTGTTGATGGATTGCGCTCCCTCGGTTTCGCTGCTCACGGTGAATGCCATGGCCTATGTGGACGAGGTTTTTATCCCGGTTTCGATGGAGCTACTGGCCCTGGCCGGGGCGCAGCAGTTTTTAGAATATCTCAAATCCATCAGCCGCATGTTGGGCAAAGGGGCTACCATCCGGCTCATTATCCCAACTTTTTTCGACCCGCGCCGCCAGGTCAGTCTGCGCGTGCTGGCCGCGCTGGAAAAAACCTTTGGCGACCGGGTGACGCTGCCGGTTCGGGTAGACACCAAACTTTCGGAAGCGCCGGGCGAAGGCAAAACGATTTTTGAATATGCGCCGCGCAGTCGCGGGGCCGTAGATTATGCCCGCTTGACCGAAGCAGTTGCGACAATGCCGCCTTTAGATCGGGACAAAACCGAATAAAATCTCGGAGTGGAGGAGCGTAATGACCCAAACCATCGCTATTGCCAATCAAAAAGGGGGGGTCGGCAAAACGACAACCGTCATCAATCTGGGCGTCGCCCTGGCCCAAATGAAAAAAAAGACGTTGGTGGTAGACCTGGACCCCCAGGGAGCGCTCTCCGCCGGATTGGGAATCAACATCAATGGGGTGGAGCATACGGTTTATGATTTGCTGATGAACCCGGAGGACCTGCCGGTTAACCGGGCTATCTATCCGGCTCAAACCTACCTTGATTTGATTCCGGCCGACAATCACCTGGCTGCTGCCGAAATCGAACTAATCCCCGAACTACGGCGCGAGTTGGTACTGCGCGGGGTGCTGGAGCCGCTGGATGGCTGGTATGATTTTATCTTGATTGACTGCCCGCCCAGTCTGGGCTTGTTGACTATCAACGCCCTTTGCGCCAGTGATGGCGTGATTGTCCCCCTGCAAACCGAATATCTGGCTATGCGCGTTTTGCGCGACTTGTTGGATAACATTGTCCGCATCAAAGAACGCCTCAACCCCGAGCTAGAACTGACCGGCATTTTAGCCACCATGTATTCCACTGGAACGATCCATGCCCGCGAAGTGTTGGAAGAAATCCGGGCCGCTTTTGGCGACAAGGTTTTTGATATTGTCGTCCACAAGAGCATCCGCTTTGCCGAAGCCACCGTGGCCAACCGCGCTATGACCGATTTTGCCAGCAACCATAAAGGCGCTAAAGCCTACCAAAAGCTGGCCAAGAAGTTAATTGGGCAAGATTCCGACGAGTCAGACTAGCGCCTTGTCAATGTTAAAATGATATGTAGGGGCACGGCGCTGGCATATCTACTTCAGCCGGATTTTTTACTGTTTGGCAGCGCCGCGGCAATCACAGCCCTCCCTTTAGCCTTTTACTTTCAGCAAACCCTCAGGCCCTCAGTAGCCGGCCCCTAAAAAATGGAGGGCAAGATTTTGTGGATTTGCCCCCTATCATTTATGTGAGCAAAACGCCCCAATAGGTTTTATTGTAACTGCCCGTCTCGTGAAACAAGGTGGCTCTGTTTTTGGGCCAGAAGATTTTGTCGAGTAAAATAGAGTATAGAAAGAAGAGACAGCAACTGAGATAGTCGAGGCGCATCAGGCAGAGCTGGCATTGGGCCGTTCATGTCTCTTTTGTTAAGTGGTTAGAAAGTGTTACAATGACCCTATGGATGAAAATGCGCCCCCGGAAGCTGAAAAATATATCGCGCCTTCCATGCTGCTGGCCTTTCCGGGCAAAGAAGCCGTTATCCAGCCGGCTCGGTGCTATCTAGCCAAAGAGATTTCAACAATTGGGCGTGCTCCCCAATGTGATATTGTAGTTGACTCCAAAGCCGTCTCCCGGCTCCACGCCCGGATTGAGCGGAATGGCCCGCGTTATTTGTTGCACGACGCCCACAGCGCCAACGGCACTTTTGTCAATGGCCGCCGCCTGCGCGAACCGCATGTGCTCCAGGATGAGGATCAAATCGGCTTGAGCCAACCAGCCCCCTTATTGGTTTTTGTGGATGCCGATCCAACCGATTTTGTTACCGGCCAGTTGCGTTATGATGAACGGGCCATGCTTTTCAGCCTGGATAAAAAGCCGCTCGATCTAACCCCGGCTCAATTCCGGCTGCTGCTTCACCTGTACCAACAGGCTGGCGCGGTTTGCACCCGCGAAAGTTGCGCCGAAGCCTTGTGGGGCCGCGATTATGACCCCGGCCTGGATGCTGAAGCCCTCGACCGGGCCATCAGTAACCTGCGCCACAAACTGCGTGAAGTCAAACCCGACGCTGACATGCTCAAAACTGTCCGCGGCCTGGGTTATGTGCTTGATCCCTGACAATTGGTGGTTCCAAGAAAATAGTTATTCATTTCAGGTTGCGTCTTGCGTCTTTCGTCACATAAACGGAAGACGCAACACGTTTTGGCTGCTTTAATCCTCGCACGACTTATCCCCTAAAACTCCCCCAACCTCCTCAAAGAGTCAGGTAATTGGGAGGCAAATTACCTGGGCTTGCCGCTTTTTTTCCGTTATAGTGGGGTTGTAAAACAACTTCACCCCACCCTTACCCGCAGCATCTTTATCCTACCTGAGCCAACGATAATTTTATAAGTTAGCGCCAGCCCGTTAGAGGCTGGCAGGATACGGAGGCAAGGATGCTTCATTATATTCAGGCAACATCAGCCGGATTCAACCGCGATCATACTGGGGCGGCCCGGCAGCTCTATGGACGAGCCTGGTTGGCCGGCTGGTTAAGCCGAACTTGGGCCAGACTGACCGGCCAGACCACCCATCTGCTCACCCTGGCCGAGGCGACCACCGTTCAAGCTAGCGGCAACTGCTACTCCGCCGGCTGGCAGCTTGTGCCGATTGACCGGATACAGGGCAGCCAGGGCCGCTGCCATGACTTTGATCGTAATTTTTACCCCCGGCGTGATCACTTGAAAAGCCGCTGGCTGGGCGTGGCCGCCGCCCAAAAGTTGGGCGTCGCCCTGCCCCCGGTTGAACTGATTCAGGTAGGGGAGATCTATTTTGTGCGCGATGGTCATCACCGGATTTCTGTCGCCAAAGCCATGGGTCAATTGGAGATCAACGCCGAAGTCCGGGTCTGGGAGGTCAAAGAGAATGGTATTAAAAACTGAGCCTGTTTGCTTAAAAATAACCGGCCAGGAGGTGGACGAGCTACCCAAACCGGCAAGCCGGTTGCGCCGGATATTCAGCAGAGCCGGTTGGGTCTATCTGAGCTTATTCCTGGGTTTGAGCCTGCTACTGTCAGTGTGTGGCTTTGATCCTTTGCTTCAACAGGCGCTGCTGCCCAAGGGCCTGCTGATCTTTGTTGGATTGGCCTTGATTTTGGCTCTGGGCAGCGCCGAAACAAATCTGCTGGCTGAGTACACCCACTCCCGGCTAGTTCTTTACCGCCTTCAGCAACCTCAAAAATTACTACGGGGACACAGAGAAAAGTAACAAAAAACCTATCCAAGCTTATTGGCAAAGAGAGCCGCACTGGTTAAAATATGGGCAACCCTCTTTAGGGCCGGAGGATTGCCAATGAAATTTGTGGCCGATGTGCATCTTCATTCCCATTTTTCGCGGGCCACCAGCAAAGATTTAACCCTGGAACACCTAGGCAAATGGGCACAGCTTAAAGGGGTCCACGTGATTGGCACGGGCGATATTGCTCATCCCGGCTGGCTGCAAGAGATGAAGCAAAAGCTGGAACCGGCGGAAGAGGGCCTGTTCCGGCTTAAAGATGAGTTTGCCAGGGCAGTCCAGGGCCAGGTCTTCCCGGCCTGCCATGCCCCGGTGCGCTTTATGCTGGCCGGCGAAATCAGCAGTATTTACAAAAAGCATGAACAGGTCCGCAAGATTCACAATGTCATCTTTGCCCCCAGCTTTGAGGCTGTGGAAAAAATTCAGGCTGCATTGGAAAGGATCGGCAACATCCGCTCTGATGGCCGGCCTATCCTGGGCCTGGACTCACGCGACCTGCTGGAACTGATCCTCACCATTGACCCGCAGAATTACCTCATCCCGGCCCACATCTGGACACCCTGGTTTGCCCTGCTTGGCTCAAAGTCCGGGTTTGACTCGGTTGAGGAATGTTTTGACGACCTGACCCCGCACATCTTTGCCCTGGAAACCGGCCTGTCGTCGGACCCGCCCATGAACTGGCGGGTGTCGGCCCTGGATCGTTACACTCTCGTCTCCAATTCCGACGCTCACTCACCCCAAAAGCTGGCCCGCGAAGCCAATCAATTTGACACCGAACTGTCCTATCCGGCCATTTTTGAAGCCTTAAAAACAGGCGACCCGACCAAATTTTTGGGTACGATTGAGTTTTTTCCCGAAGAAGGCAAATACCATTACGACGGCCACCGCAAGTGCGAAATCCGCTGGCATCCGCAGACCACCCTGGCCCAACAAGGGCTATGTTCGAGCTGCGGCAAGCCGGTTACAGTGGGGGTGATGCATCGCGTCGAAATGCTGGCCGACCGGCCCGAAGGCGAGAAGCCGCCTCGCCCGCAGCCCTTCCAGAGTTTGATCCCGCTGCCGGAAGTGCTGGCCGAAGTGTTGGGCGTGGGCGCGACCTCCAAACAGGCCGTTCAGCGTTACCACGACCTGCTGAGCAAGTTGGGGCCGGAACTGGCAATTTTGCAAGACTTGCCCCTGGCCGACATCGAGCGAGCAGGTGGGCCACTTCTGGCCGAAGGCATTCGCCGCATGCGCCAGGGGGAAGTCAGCATTGCCGGCGGCTATGATGGCGAGTACGGGGTGATTAAGTTATTTGAGGCGCAAGAGCGGGCCTCGTTTTCGGCCCAGTTGCATCTGCTCGCGCCTGCCGTTGAACCGGCTAAAGCTGAGCCAGCCCTGGCTGCCACCCCGGCCAAATCAATGCTACTCAAAGAAGGCGTGTCCGCTTTTGAATGGAAACAGGGAGATTTATTCAGCCAGCCAGAAGCCGTTTCAGAAGAGCAGTCTTTTGAAATTCCCACTATCCCCCAGTCCGAAACCATCTTGGCCGGTCTTAATGCTCAACAGCGCGAGGCGGCAGAATGTACTGATGCGCCGCTGATCATCGTCGCCGGACCGGGGACCGGAAAAACCCGCACCCTCACTTACCGGATTGCTCACCTCATCCTTGAGCAAGGCGTCGCCGCCGAGCAAATTCTGGCGATTACCTTCACCAACAAAGCCGCCGCCGAGATGACCTCGCGCCTGACGGCTTTATTGGGCGAGGCTGTCGCCGGCCGGATTGTCATCAAAACCTTCCATGCCTTCGGGGCATTGATTCTGCGGGAAGCCGGGCAGCGGTTAAACCTTGCCCCCAACTTTTTAATCGGCAGCGAGGAGGACCGGCAAACCATGCTCCAGCAGAGTTTGCCCGATTTGAGTAAATCGGAGCAGCAGCAGGCTTTGGAGCAGATTTCGGCGGCCAAAAATCAACTCTTGAGACCGGAGTCGCCGGAATTGCCGGCGCACTATAGTCCAGAATTGAGCCGGATTTACCGGGCTTATGAAATGGCGTTGCGGAAAAACCAACTGTTGGATTTTGACGATTTAATCCTGCGGGCGGTGGAGCTGCTTGAAACCTTTCCCGACGTTCAACAAAGCTATCAAGTCCGTTTCCGCTGGATTTCGGTGGATGAATACCAGGATGTCAACCTGGCCCAGTATCGCCTGCTGCGGCTGTTGACCGGGCCGGAGACCAACCTGTGCGTTATCGGCGATCCGGCTCAGGCCATCTATGGCTTTCGCGGGGCCGACCGGGCCTATTTCCTCACCTTTACGCAGGATTTTCCGGGGGCCAAAACCCTCCCGTTGAGCCAGAACTATCGCTCTACCCAACTTATTCTGGATGCTTCAAGCCAGGTTATCGCCAAAGCCCCGGAACGCCGGGCGCTCGAACTCTGGTCCGAAGTGATTGACCCGACCCGGATCGAGGTTTATCAAGCGCCGACGGAGAAAGCCGAGGCGGAGTATGTTGTCCATGAGATCGAAAAGATGGTCGGCGGATTGAGTTACTTTTCATTGGATAGCGGCCGGGTGCAAAGTGAAGACAGCGCTGCCGGCCGCTCTTTTGCCGATTTCGCCGTGCTTTACCGGCTGGGAGCGCAATGCCTGCCCCTGATCGAAGCTTTTGATCGCTCCGGCATCCCCTACCAAACCGTAGGCCAGACCCCCTTTTACGAACATAAAGAAGTCAAAGAACTGTTGGCCTGTTTATGGTTTATCTATAACCCCGACACGACCTTTCAGCTTGAGAGCAAGTGGCCGTCGAAACTGGTTAAACAGCTCAAGCCGTTTTTGAGCAATCTCAAAAACAGCGCCGATTCACTCACTGTAGCCGGATTGATCGAGTCTGTTCGGCAGTTTGTCGGGCCGCAGCGTCAATGGGATGAGAAAAGTGAAGCGCGTCTTCAGCAGCTTGTCCGCTTTGCTATCCCTTTTACCACCCGGCTGGCAGACTTTTTGGAGTCGGTCGCTTTGCAAAAGGAAACCGATATTTATGACCCGCGAGCGGATCGGGTCACGTTAATGACCTTGCATGCGTCTAAGGGCCTGGAATTTCCGGTGGTATTTATGGTTGGCTGTGAGGAGAATTTGCTGCCGTATCAGATGCCCGGCAAAACCTTTGATGTAGAGGAAGAACGCCGCCTGTTTTATGTGGGGATGACACGGGCCAAACAAAGACTTATGCTGACCCACGCCAAAACTCGGTTCCTGTTTGGGCAAAAGTATCAAAATCAACCCTCCCCCTTTTTGAACGACATTGAAAATACCCTGAAAGAAATCAAGAAAATGGCCGCTCGAAAAGCGGCCCAGGAAAAAGAGAGTTTCCAGTTAAAACTGTTCTGAGTCAGGCCAAAGTACAGTATTGCATTAGTTCGTAGCGAATTTTTCTTCAAGTTTGGCAACGGTGTAAGACCACCGAATGGGTTTAGCCGAGAGATTATGATGAGCGATAAAGTCCAAAATGCGTTGTTTCAAGGCTTCCAGGTCGGTAAAATGGTTGGGGGTCAACGCTTTACGTTGCAAGACACTAAACCAAATCTCAATCTGATCGAGCCAGGACGCATACTTGGGCAACCAGACCACCTGGACGGTGAAGGGCCAGGCTTGTTCAAGTTGTTGTTGAGCCAGCCACGCTTCCAGGCGTTTGGGAGCATGGGTTGGGCCGTGGTCCAGGATGAGCCGGATTTCTGTCACCCCCCGCCGGATAGCTTCGGGCACGATCACCTCTTGCCAGAAGGCTTGAAAGTCGGCAAAACATTTGCGCTGGCGACAACAGCCATAGACTTGACCATCAGCCACACTCAAAGCGGCGAACAGTTGGCAGGCTCCCCGGCGAATATAGCGGGCCGCCAGGTGCAGTGGCTGGTCGGTCGTCGCCGGAACAGGGTCATCAATGCCTTGCCGGGCCTGAAGCGAGGTCTTTTCATCGGCACAAATGACCCAAATCCCAGCTTTCAGCAGGTCAAGGGCTTGCTCATACAGCTGCAAGACCACTTTGGCCCGGTCCAGAAAAAGCGGATCACGGATGTGTTGCCACAGATGATACCGCCACGGCTTCAAACGTTCGGCCTTCAACCAGCGCCAGACCGTGCTAGTCGCAATCTGACCGACGATGCCCAAACTGACCAAGGCCACGGCCAACTCGGCACAACTCCAACGGCTCAGCGACACCGCCGCTTCCTGGGGCAGGCTACAAGCCAGGGCCGTCGTTTGGGCGCGGACTTGAGGGGGAAAAAAGCCGAGGCCGTCCGCTCCGGGGTGCTTCTTTCAAACTATGGCTTTGACACCACCGCTTCCGCCACTTGCGGACTTGTCCTTCTGAGCAGCCCACTTCAGCCGCTACTTGACTATCGCTCCAGTCAGGATGGTCAGCACAGGTTAAAATTATCCTGGCCCGTTGCACTTCTGCCACCGGACTTTTGCGGGCAGCCCCTACCTCCTTCAAGAATTTGCCTTGCTTTTCATCTACCTCGACTTGATAAGTTTTTTTTCTTCCGGCCATTGAGGTTCTCCTTGATCGCTTTGTTCTTCAAGGATACCTCTTCCTTACCCTTTATGTCAATCCGTTACGAATTTAGGCAAAGCTGTACTTAGCCTTAGCTTCACGGGGAAGTATCGGTTTGGAGGGTGAGTAAATTACTATACCTCTTTCTCTGCATAAATCCGCTCGCGCAGTTCATCTATGGCAATGCGTTCGCCGGTGGTTTCGTCCAGGTAGTGCCAGTGTTCCCAGCCGTTGCAGGGGCCGTTGTGCAACGCCTTGCCCACCTGGTGGATCGAGCCGGTGTACCCGTGTACCCGCAGATGGCCGTTGGCCAAAATAGTGGCGCTTGTTTCCCCCTTTTTGCCCAGGTATAATTTTTGCCCCGGCTGGAGCAGGCCGCGTTCCAGCAAACTGCTGAAGGAGATGCGCGGCCGGTCGCGCTTGCTTTTGAACACAAACACCTCTTCGGCAAACGGCGGCGGCTCGATGGCGTCCAGCCGTTCCTGGGCCAGCCGCACGTAATTTTCCTCGCGTTCGATGCCAATCCAGTGGCGGTGAAGCTTTTTGGCTACCGCGCCGGTAGTGCCCGTGCCAAAAAACGGGTCAAGCACTACATCGCCCGGATTGGAGCTGGACAGGATCACCCGATATAGCAGCGCTTCCGGTTTCTGGGTGGCGTGAGCCTTGACCCCGTTAATTCGGAGTCTTTCCTTGCCGGTACACAGCGGAATTTCCCAATCGCTGCGCATTTGCAGGTCACCGTTGAGGGCCTTCATGGCGTGATAGTTAAAGGTGTAGCGCGCCCCCCGGTTCTTTTGTGCCCACAGCAGGGTTTCGTGAGCGTTGGTAAAGCGGACCCCCCGAAAGTTGGGCATAGGTTGAGTTTTAACCCAGATTACATCGTTAAGAATCCAATAGCCCAAATCCATCAAGGTGGTTCCAACCCGGTAGATGTTGTGGTAGGAGCCAATGACCCAGAGCGTCCCCGTATCTTTGAGCACCCGCCGGCAGGCTTGCAGCCAGGTCCGGGTAAACTGATCATATTCGGCCAGGCTGGTGAAGCGATCCCACTCCTCGGTAACAGCATCAACTTTGGTGATGTTGGGCCGCCACAATTCCTGTTGCAGTTGGAGGTTATAGGGCGGGTCGGCAAAAATGAGATCAACGCTCTTTTCTGGCATGGTGTTGAGCGCCTCAACACAATCGGCCTGGATAATTTGGTCCAGGGGCAAGGCTGGCTTGGGCATGATCGTCTACTCCGAATTAATATATTATGTCAATTATACCCTCGATTGGAAAATTTGCCTAACCAGAACAAGGTCGCAGGGTCGCAGAGTCGCAGCGATGTATTACCCCTGTCTACTTTCTACCGTCTACTATTTTCTTACAAGGGGCAGATAATAATGTTGAAGCTGACCGTGATAAAGCCAAACCGGAACGGTGCGAGGGCTGGAAACAACGTGCTGTCCAAAAGCTCTGCCTGAGACGGTCAAATTGCCGATAAATTGCCAGGAATGGGTGGCAGGATAGGGGGCGGTATGGAGCACAAGTTGTAAAGTAGCGGCGGTAGAAACCGCGCCGCTGCCGGGATTGATCTGAAGATCAGGGCTGGAACTGGTAACTTGCCAATTGAATTGGCCTATGCCCAGATTGCGCAGAGTTATGATTAGGCTTTCCGGGCCACTGGTACCCTCTTGGTGTAGAAAACGCACTTCCCTGGGAAAGTCCAATTGTGGCACAGGGGGAGGCGCCGAGTACAGTCCCGTTCGGGCCACATCGTGATGAAACATAGGCCAGGGCCGGCGGCTGTAAATAGTGCCGGTTTCTTGCCAGATATAGATGGTGGCATTGTTGGTTGCATTCGCGCCACCGATAACGGTTTCCAATAGATTATCGCCATCAATATCATCCACCAGGGGTGAGCTGTATAAGATTCGGGGGGTGGCGTGGCGCACATCTGAACTCATCTGGCCGTTAGGTTCAACAATTGAAATGCCACCAGCACCGGCGCCTATCGTCATAATCTCGATAATGCCGTCGCCGTCATAATCGGCTAAGACGGGTGGAAAGGGTTGGGCATTATAGGCCGGACGGGAGCCAGGGTTGACACTGAGCGGACTCATAGGAAAGCCGGTTACATTGCGGCCATCGCCATGCCATGCGTAAAGCTCGGTGCAGGAAGGGTTATTTAGCTGATAAGACAAACCGCAGCCAACCACCACTTCCAAATCGCCATCCCCATCAAGATCACCCAAAGCAGGTGAAGAGGCCATATTACCTTTGGTGACAGTCGGCCAGCCGGGCAACAGGCGACCCCGGTGATCCCAGGCGTAAATCTTTTTGCCATCGGGGGTACCGCCACAGCTTTCATTCCAGTCCCCTGTGCCTACCACAATATCGAGCCGGCCATCGCCATTAATATCGCCGATGGCCGGAGAAGATCTGATGACCTCGGATGTTTGAGTGGGAAAACCGCGCACCAAGGAGCCGTTTCCATTAAGCGCCAGAAAAAAATAAGGGTTTGGGCAGGCAGGCACAGGATAGCTATAGGTACCAACCAGTACCTCTGGCAAACCATCTCTATCTATATCGGCCAGAGCCGGAGAGGACATCCCCCCTCGGAACAAACCCCGAGACCGATCAATAGGCCAACCGGCCACACGTCTACCGTTGTGGTGCCAGGCGTGTAAACGGCGATCAGAACCGGAAATAACAATCTCCAGATCTCCATCACCATCCAGGTCGCCCACAGCCGGCGTTGACTCAAATCCATCCGACACTCCATCCGGGTAACTGCCGCCGCCTGCACCCAATTCATCAAAAGCTCGGCGCGGCCAGCCAGATGCAAGCACAAATTGGGCAGAACCGCCGACATAGGTTAAAACAACTACTCCCCCTACCAGGTGAAGATTGGGAGTTCCCCCCACTGCGGCAATAATTTCCAGGCGGCTATCTTTATTAAGATCAGCAATGGTAATACTTGAGTAGAAGTAAGTAGAGGATGCTCCATTAAAATAGTTAGCAATCTGGTTGGACCAGAGGAGGGTATAGGTTGCCCCATTGATGACATAGAGCATACCATCCCCCCCCCCCCGCTACAATTTCTTTTTTACCATCCTTATTGAAATCGGCTACCGCTACAGCCGACTCTTTAATGCGTTGGCCCGGCAAAACAATCTCAATATCATCGGCTGCTCTTACTGGTGTGGGAGGAGTGTTGCTAAAAATAACCACAAAAAAGAGCAAGCAACTAAAGGACAAAATCAGGATTCGGTTTACATTCATAAACACCCAGAAAAATCTTTATGACCTTACACTTAAATCTGCCACCACCCCGCCGGTAACTTGCGCCAGGTCTGCTGGGGTGATGGCAAAAACGGCATTGGGTGTTCCAGCCGCGGCCCAGATGACCTCAAACTGCCAGAAATCCCGGTCAATGTAGACAGGCAACCGGGTAGTATGACCAAAAGGGGGCACCCCGCCAATGGCAAAACCGGTGGCTTCGCGGACAGTATCCGCATCGGCCCGTTTGACCCTGTTTTTGCTGACGCCACACAAGGTCGCTAATTTGGCCTCGTCCAGCCGGTTGGGGCCGCTGACCAGGGCCATCGTGGGCCGGCCATCTACCACAAACAACAGCGATTTAACAATTTGGGCCACGGTACAGCCAATCGCGCGGGCAGCATCTTCGGCGGTGCGGGTGGTTTCCGTAAACTCTTTGATGGTAATCTCCAGCCCCAATTCACGGGCAGCAGCGGCGACTCGTTGGGCGGTAGGGTGCAGCATTTGAAATCCTGAATTAATTTAAATTCAAGCAGGGGAGCAGGGGTGTTGAGGTGCAAGGGAGAGATTTCTCCCCTGCTCCCCCGCTCCTCAGCTCCCCTGCTATTTCCCGTTGCCGTTCAGCAGCGCATACTCCATACTGTCGATCAAGGCCCGCCAACTGGCCTCGATGATATTAGGGTGCGCGCCGACGGTGGTCCAAAATTCGGTGGTCCCTTCTTGCTGAAAGTCAATCATCACCCGGGTGGTGGCGGCAGTGCCGGCGTCGCTGTCGAGGATACGGACCTTGAAATCGGTCAAGTGGACCCGCTGCAACTGGGGAAAATCCTGGTACAGCGCCCGGCGCAGGGCCAGGTTAAGGGCGTTGACCGGCCCATTGCCTTCGGCGACCGTATGGCGAATTTCGTCGCCCACTTTCACTTTTACCGTCGCTTCGGTAAAGAGGCCGCGGCCCTGCCGGTTTTCGGTAATAACCATAAAGTCAATCACTTCAAAGGGAGGCTTGTAGCCGCTGTTGGCCCGGCGCAGCATCATATCCACCGAGGCTTCGGCGCCTTCAAAGGTATAGCCCTGATTTTCCAACTCCTTGATTTGTTCCAATACCTGCCGGGCCTCTTCACGGCTGGTATCCAGGCCGCGTTCCGCCGCTTTATACAGAATATTTCCTCGCCCCGACAATTCCGAAACAACTGCTCGCTTCTCATTGCCAACCACGGTCGGGTCCATGTGCTGATAACTTTCCTCAACCTTGAGGATGGCCGCCACGTGAATGCCGCCTTTGTGAGCAAAGGCGCTGTAACCGACAAAAGGTTGATGCGGGTTGGGCGTCATATTGGCCAGTTCATCCACATAACGCGAGAGGGCAGTCAGACCGGCCAACTGCTCCGGCTTGACACACTCATAGCCCATTTTTAGCTGTAAATCAGGGATAATGCTGATGAGGTTGGCATTGCCAACCCGCTCGCCGTAGCCGTTGACCGTGCCCTGAACGTGTCTGGCCCCGCCGCGCACCCCGGCCAGCGCATTAGCTACCCCCAATTCGCAGTCATTGTGGGGGTGAATTCCTAGCCGTTGCCCTTCAAATCGCGCCGCCACTTGTTTGGTGATTTCTTCAACTTCCCAGGGGGTTGACCCACCATTAGTATCGCACAATACCACGCAGTCGGCCCCGCTCTTGATGGCTGCTTGCAGGGTCAACAAAGCGTAGTCAGGGTTAGCCTTATAACCATCAAAAAAGTGCTCGGCATCATAGATAACTTCTTTGCCGCGCTCCTTGAAATAGGCCACGCTCTCGGCAATCATCTCCAGGTTTTCTTCCAGGTCGGTTTCCAGAATGTGGCGCACGTGCAAATCCCAACTTTTGCCGACCAGGGTCACTACCGGCGTATTAGCCTCGACCAAAGCCTGAATGTTGGCGTCTTTATCACAAGTGGTATTTTTGTAGCGGGTGCTGCCAAAGGCGGCAATCTTAGCGTGTTTGAGTTTTAATTCACCCTGCCGGGCAAAAAATTCGGCATCCTTGGGGTTAGAGCCGGGCCAGCCCCCTTCGATATAATGCGCCCCAAACTCGTCCAGTTTTTGGGCGATTTTGAGTTTATCATTGCAGGATAAAGAAATTCCTTCGCCTTGCGTCCCATCACGCAGAGTCGTATCGTAGAGAAATATTTGTGTCATCAGAACCTCCAGAGTATTTGCTGATTATAATTTTTTTAGAAAGGGAGAGCAAAGGGGGGAGCAGAAGATAGTAGATGGAGGATAGAAGATGGTGGATAGAAGGCTACTCTCTATCTTCTATTCTCTATCCTCTGCCTTCATCCTCTATCTTCAAGAGAGGGGGATCCAATGGAGCGGGCGACGGCCACAAATTTGGCTATCGCCCGATTGACACCTCTGTTGGCTGTACTGCGTTGGGATGGGGTAGGCATGAAGACCTTTAAGAGGACCGCCGACCACCGACTGATGACCGCCAAAAACAGAGGCGGTCTGCCGTCGGCGGTCGGCGGTCGTTGATTAGGCTACGGTGATACTCTTGTCCAGATAAACATCCTGAATGTGGTTGAGCAGCTTGGCCCCTTCGGCCATGGGGCGCTGGAAGGCCTTACGGCCGGAAATCAAGCCCATGCCGCCGCCGCGCTTGTTAACCACTGCCGTGTAAACGGCTTCGGCAAAGTCGTTTTTGCCTGAAGCGCCGCCGGAGTTGATCAAGCCGGAGCGGCCCATATAACAGTTGGCTACCTGCCAGCGAACCCAATCAATCGGATTGTCGCTGACCAGTTCCCCATACATCTTGGGGCTGGACTTGCCAAAACCGATGGCCTTAAAGCCGCCGTTGTTTTCGGGCAGTTTTTGTTTGATAATATCGGCCTGGATGGTCACGCCGAGGTGATTGGCCTGGGCAGTGGTATCGGCGGCCACATGATAATCCACGCCATCCTTCTTGAAGGCCGAATTGCGCAGATAGCACCACAGCACGGTAGCCATACCCAATTCGTGAGCATAGGCAAAAGCTTCACTCACTTCGACAATCTGGCGGGTAGATTCGGCCGAACCGAAATAGATAGTCGCCCCGACGGCGGTGCAGCCCATATCCCAGGCTTGCTTGATGTTGCCAAACATCACCTGGTCATACTTTTCGGGATAGGTCAATAGTTCGTTGTGGTTGATTTTGACAATGAAGGGAATCTTGTGGGCATATTTGCGGGCCACCGCCCCCAACACACCAAACGTAGAAGCGACCGCATTGCAGCCGCCCTCGATGGCCAGCTTGACAATATTTTCGGGATCGAAATAGACCGGATTGGGCGCAAACGAAGCGCCGCCGGTATGCTCGATGCCCTGGTCAACCGGCAAAATCGAGAGATAGCCGGTGCCGGCCAGCCGGCCGTGGTTGTACAGGCTTTGCAGGCTGCGCAGCACTTGCGGGTTACGATCAGAGGGCTGCCAGACCCGGTCCACAAAATCGGGGCCGGGCAGGTGCAGCGACTCCTTAGGGATTCCTTTGCAGGTAAAACTTAACAACTCATCTGCTTTTTCGCCAAGCAGGTCAATAATATGATTTGACATGGTTCTTTCCTTTCTTTTTGATATAGCCATTACAACGCCAATGGACCAAGTTTTATCTTAATGCGTTAAACGTAAGCCAGATAGTGTAAATCGTCACAATTTAGCCTGACAGATGTCATTATCAGATTGCCAGGGTATTTACCCGGTCAGCATGAGCCGCCTCATAATCCTCTACAGCAGCAGCGTGACGCTGCAAATAGCCAAGCTGATCAATACCGTTGAGAATACAAGTTTTGCTAAAGCTGTCAATCGGAAATTCAACCTTGCGACCATCCGGCAGTTGCACGGTCTGGCTGGCCAAATCAATGGTAATTTGAGTATCCGGCTCCTCTTCGATCAGACTTAACAATTGATAGTGAGTTTCTTTATCCACCACAATGGGCAGCAGGCCCAACTTGAGCGAGTTGTTACGAAAAATATCGGCCAAGCTGGTGGAAATAACCGCCTGAAAGCCATAGCCCATAATCGCCCAGGGGGCGTGTTCGCGGCTGGAGCCACAGCCAAAGTTGTCGCCGGCTACCAGAATTTTGGCCTTTTTACCCTGCTCGGTGTTCAGAATGAAATCCGGCTTGGGGCTGCCGTCGGCATTGTAGCGCCAATCGAAAAACAGATTTTCACCCAGGCCCTTTTTGTCGGTCACTTTCAAAAACCGGGCCGGAATAATCTGGTCGGTGTCAATATTCTCGGTCGGGATGCCGACCATGGTGGCGGTTAAGGTAGTAAATTTTTCCATAAAAGTTAGCTTCCCTATTAGTTCAAGATTGTACGCACATCAGTAATCACGCCGGTGATGGCCGTAGCCGCAGCGGTGAGCGGGCTGGCCAAAAAGGTACGCCCGCCCTTGCCCTGGCGGCCTTCAAAGTTGCGGTTGCTGGTGCTGATAGCGTACTGCCCTGGCTCCAACTGGTCGCCGTTCATGGCAATGCACATAGAGCAGCCGGCTTCGCGCCAGTCGGCCCCAGCCTCTTTGAAGATTTTGTCCAGTCCCTCGGCTTCGGCCTGCTGTTTGACCTGCTGGCTGCCGGGGACGACCATCATGCGCACGCCGTCGGCCACTTTGCGGCCTTTGATCAAGCTGGCTGCCAGTCGCAAGTCGCTGAGGCGAGAGTTGGTGCAGCTCCCCAGAAAAACCACATCCACTTTTTGCCCCAGCAGCGATTGGCCGGGCCGCAAATCCATATAAGTCAGGGCTTTTTCCAGCGTTTGCCGTTCGCTCACATCTTTGATCGTCGCCGGGTCGGGGACGCGCTGGGTGATTTGCATACCCATCCCCGGATTGGTGCCGTAGGTAATCATCGGCTCTAAGGTGTTGGCGTCAATCACAATCTCTTTGTCAAAGGTCGCGCCTTCGTCGGTGGGCAGGCTGCGCCACTGCGTTACAGCGGCGTCCCAGGCTGCGCCTTTGGGGGCATGCGGCCGCCCGGCGATGTATTCAAAGGTGGTATCATCGGGGGCGACCATGCCGGCTCTGGCCCCGCCTTCAATGGACATGTTGCAGATGGTCATGCGTTCTTCCATCGTCAGGCCGCGAATGGCGCTGCCCATGTACTCAAAGACATGGCCCGTGCCACCGCCAATGCCAATGCGCGAAATCAGGTTGAGGATAATATCTTTGGCCGACACCCCGCGGGCCAGCGTACCTTCGACTCGCACGGCATAGGTTTGCGGCTTGTTTTGCAGCAGGCATTGGGTCGCCAGCACATGTTCAATCTCGCTGGTGCCGATGCCAAAAGCCAGCGCGCCAAATGCGCCGTGTGTGCTGGTATGGCTGTCGCCGCAGACGATGGTCATACCCGGTTGAGTCAACCCCAACTCCGGGCCGATCACATGAACAATACCGCGGTTAGGGCTGTGCAGCCCGTGCAGGGGGATGCCAAAATCGGCGCAGTTCTTCTCAAGCTGGCTGATTTGTTTGATGACCAAGACATCACTGATGGGAATATGAGGCGGAGTCGTCGGGATGCCGTGGTCCATGGTGGCTATGGTTTTATCAGGCCGGCGGACTTTGAGACCCTTCTCACGCAGCCCGGTAAAGGCCTGGGGTGAGGTTACTTCGTGAATCAGATGAAGATCAATATAAAGCACCGTTGGGTTGCCTGGCTCGGCGACCACCACGTGTTGGTTCCAGATTTTTTCAAACAGCGTTTTGGGGGAATGTCCGTTGGTTGACATAGAACGTACCTCGAAATTAAGTCTCTCCTCGCAGCAGTTGCTTGTTATAAAACATAATGCGTCATGCATAAAACAAGCGATAGGCCCTTACGCATCACGCATCATGGATGACACTTTATAAGTTTAGCACAACCTACCCGATTTAGCCAAAAGGCTGAGAGAGAGCCATTACCCAGACTCAGTAGATCCAAATTTCCTGTAGGGTGGCATCCCTATGCCGTCCGCTGACGCATAGAGATGCGCCAGCTACGGTGAAAAATTGGATCTACTGAGACTCTAATCGGTAAAGGTACTTTGTTGATTCAGCCGCTGAGTATGAAGCAAAGAGGCCAGAATGGCAATGGTCAGGACGGCGGCAATCACGCCCAAGGAAACGCCGATGGGGATTTTGTAAAACTCGGCAATGACCATTTTGATGCCCACAAAGGTGAGCACCACCGACAGCCCCAGCTTCAAATAGTGGAACTTGTCAATGACTCCGGCCAACACAAAATAAAGTGAGCGCAGGCCCAAAATGGCGAAAACATTGGAGGTGTAGATGATAAAGGGGTCCTCGGTCACGGCAAAAATGGCCGGGATGGAGTCCAGCGCAAAAACCAGGTCGGTGCTTTCGACAATGAGGAGCACCAGAAAGAGCGGGGTTGCCATCAACAGCCCGTCCTGGCGCACAAAAAATTTGTCGTCGGCGTATTTAAGGGAAACCCGCATAAAGCGCCGGAAAAGTTTGACCAGCGGATTGTCCTCCGGGTGAATCTCTTCATCGCGGTGGAAGGCCATCCTAATCCCGGTGAAGATGAGAAAGCCGCCAAAGATGTAAATAATCCAGTGGAACTCGTGCAGCAAGGCCGCGCCGACGGCGATCAGAATACCCCGCATCACCAGCGCGCCGATGATGCCCCAGAACAGTACCCGATGCTGGTACAAGGCCGGCACGGCAAAATAGGTAAAAATGAGGACAAAGACAAAGATATTGTCTACGCTGAGCGATTTTTCGATCAGGTAGCCGGTGAAAAAGGCCAGGGCTGCTTCGCTGTTGGAGTACTCGCTGGCCGGGGAAATAGTGTCCCAGAAAAAGTAAAGCCCTAGGTTGAAACACAGAGACAGGGCAACCCAAACCACACTCCAGATAGTCGCTTCTTTGACCGAGACTGCGTGGGTGTGGCGGTGAAACACCCCCAAATCCAGGGCCAGCATGGCCAAAACAAAAACATTAAAGCCAACCCAAAGCCAAATTGTGTCCATAAAGATTCCACTCCTTGTGTAAAATTTGGCCGTGGTGATAAAAAAGCGAGACTTCCACGGCCCTAAGTCGTGGTAGTCTCGCCAGTAGTGTTGGTACACTTACGACCAGCCGGGAGCATTGCTCCGTATTGACGACTGGCCGACCCATATGGATGGGTGGCTACTCCCTAACCAATGTTACAACTATAGCAGTCAGCCCCTATTTTGTCAAGCGGTTTAAACGGACGCCAAAAGGACAGGCGCTGATTTGCTACCGTACACTTTTAGTAACTGCTCAGGCATAAAAGCGAGTCGCACCTTAAGAAATTGCTAAAATCGTACAACACAGCCACAATAAGGTTATGACAGAACCTCGGATACCCAGTCGAGAAGACATACGGACCGCGTACCAAGAAGGTGAAGAAGCGGTAGTGACCTTGTTCGATAGTATGTTCGAGGTTGTCATGGGATTGGCCGCTCGGGTTCAAGCTCTGGAAGACCAATTGGCCAAAAATAGTGGCAATAGTGGGAAACCACCTTCGAGTGATGGGTTAAAGAAACCAGCTCCCCGAAGTCTGCGCCAACGCAGCGGGAAAAAGTCGGGGGGCCAACCCGGTCATCCCGGACAAACCCTGAAAGCGGTGGCTGAACCTCACTATGTCAGAGTGCATCCGGTCAAGCAGTGTGGTCAGTGCCAGATTTGTTTGGAACAGGTCGAGGCAGAGGCTTACGAAGCACGACAGGTCTTTGACCTACCGCTGGTGCGGGTGGAAGTGACCGAACATCGGGCGGAGATCAAAAGTTGTCCAGGCTGTGGACAGGCTAACAAGGCGGCCTTTCCGGCCGAAGTGAACCAACCGGTGCAATACGGGCCAGTGCTCAAGGCCCAGGCGGTGTATTTCAACCAGAACCACATCATTCCGCTGGAACGAACTGCTGACAGCTTCAACGACCTGTACGAACACCGGTTGAGCGAAGGGAGTATTGTGACCGCTTGTCAAGAGATGGCCGAACAGGTAACCTCGGTCAATGAAGCCGTCAAAGCTTATCTGATCCAAACCCCAGAGCCGGTTCATTTTGACGAAACCAGTGTGCCGGTAGCAGGGAAGCGGTTTTGGGTACATGTGAGCAGTACGGCCACCTTGACTTATCTGGTCAGCCATGCCAAGCGGGGCAGCAAAGCCCTGGACGAGATTGGGATTTTACCCCGGCGTCAAGGTCACTCTATCCACGATGCCTATGCCTCCTATTTTCAGTACCACGACCCTGGCCATGCAATGCTCATCACCTGCGTGAGTTGGTCTTTATCCAGGAACGCTATCAGCAAAGTTGGGCAGAAGCGTTAGCCAACCTGCTGGTCGAGATTAAAGAAACGGTCGAAAGCGCTCAACAGCAAGGACAGACATGTCTTTCTACCGAGCAACTGGCTCAGTTTGACCGACGCTATGACCAACTCATTGCTGAGGGACAGCCAGCCAACCCACCTGCACCGCCTCCTGACCCTGGCTCCAAAAAGCGAGGCCGAGTCAAGCAGAGCCAACCCAAGAATTTGCTGGATCGGTTACACCTACGCAAACAAGAAACCTTGACCTTTATGTACGATTTTAAGGTGCCATTCGACAACAATCAGGCCCTCTAAATTTTATATCTACCAAAAAATGAAACGCACCCAAACAAAAAGAGCCAGCCCACAGGTCAGTCCTTTGCTTAAATGCTTCATCTTGGGTATCATTTGATAATAAATCGGGCAGTAAGGACAAGCCCTTGTGGTTTTTGTTCTATCCCTTTTGTGGTATAGTTAGGGGAAGAAACGCCCTATGCTTGGAGACCTGGTAATTTGATGGATACTTTAGAAAAAGAGTTCGGCGCCCCGCTTGAAACGGATGAAATGGAAGTGGAACTGCCTGTGCTGCCCGTGCGGGACACGGTGGTTTTTCCGCGCATGCTCACGCCGCTGTTTGTGGGGCGAGATCGCTCGGTGCTGGCCCTGGAAGCAGCCCTGGTCGAGAAAAGCCAACTGGTCGTTGTGACCCAGCGAGATGCCGATCAGGAAGACCCCCAGCCGGCAGACCTGTACAGCATTGGCACCGAGGTAGTGATTGGCCGCATGCTGCGCATGCCCGATGGCAGCACCAACATTCTGGCTCAGGGACACCAGCGGGTCAAAATTATCGAATTTACCCAGGAGCAGCCCTACCTGCGGGTGCGGGTGCGCCGCCTGACCGAAGACAGCGAAAAGAACCTCAACGCCCAGGCTTCGATGCGGGCGGTGCTGGACCTGTTTGAAAAGTGCGTGCACCTGAACCGCAACCTGCCCGACGACGCCTATGTGGCCGCCATGAACATTGATGAGCCGGGTTGGCTGGCCGATATGATCGCTTCGGTGATTGACCTGGATGTGGAACAGCGCCAGCAAATTTTGGATACCATTGACCCGCTCACCCGTTTGCAGCGGTTGAGCATTGTTCTGGCCCAAGAATTGGACGTGCTCAAGCTGGAGTCAGAAATTCAGGATCAGGTGCAGCAGGAAGTTGACAAGGGGCAGCGCGAATTCTTTTTGCGAGAACAGATGCGGGTAATCCAGAGCGAGCTGGGCGAAATGGATACCCAACTGGCCGAAATCAACGAACTGCGCGAAAAGTTAAGCCAGATCAGCCTGCCCGATGAGGCCCGCGCCAAAGCGGAAAAGGAACTGAACCGCCTGGCCATTATGCCGCCTGCCGCGCCGGAAGTAGGCATTATCCGTACCTATCTCGATTGGATTATCGAACTACCCTGGGTCAATGCCACCGTAGACAACACCGATATTCGCCATGTAGCCAAAGTGCTGGACAACAACCATTTTGGCATTCCCAAAGCCAAAGAGCGGATTTTGGAACATATCGCCGTGCTACAGCGGGCCGGTCTCAAAATGCGCAGCCCGATTCTGTGCTTTGTCGGACCGCCCGGTACGGGCAAAACCTCGCTGGGGCGTTCAATTGCCGAGGCGTTGGGACGCAAGTTTGTGCGGGTCAGCCTGGGTGGCATCCACGACGAAGCCGAAATCAGGGGCCACCGCCGGACGTATATCGGGGCGCTGCCGGGCCGGATCATTCAAAGCATGCGCCGGGCGGGGACAATCAATCCGGTCTTCATGCTCGACGAAATTGATAAAGTGGGGGCTGATTTTCGGGGCGACCCCAGCGCCGCACTGCTGGAGGCGCTCGACCCGGAGCAGAATAACAGCTTTTCCGACCATTACCTGGAGTTGCCTTACGATTTATCAAAGGTGTTGTTTATCACCACGGCCAATGTGTTATATACCATCCCCTCCGCTTTGCGCGACCGGATGGAGGTGATTGAGTTTTCGGGCTACATCGAGGAAGAAAAGCTGGAAATTGCCCGCCAATTTTTGATTCCGCGCCAGATCGAAGAGCATGGGCTGGAGGATGTCGGCCTGAAAATTGCCGACGGCGCGGTGCAAGGTATTGTCCGCGAATATACTTATGAGGCCGGGGTGCGCAACCTGGAACGCGAGATTGGGCAGATTTGTCGCAAATTGACCCGCCGCCTGGCCGAACAGAAACCTGTCCCCAAAACCATTACCCGGAATGCTTTACATAAATACCTGGGGCCGCCCCGTTTCACCGAGCAGATGGTTGAAAAAGAAGACCAGGTGGGCGTGGCAACCGGCATTGCCTACACCGAAGCCGGCGGCGACATCATGCCCATCGAGGTGACGCTGATGCCGGGCAAAGGCAACCTGACCCTGACCGGGCAGTTGGGCGAGGTCATGCAAGAGTCGGTCCAGGCGGCCTACTCCTTTGTCCGCTCGCACGCCAAAGAGTATGACATCAAGCCGGCCCAATTTGAAAGCTGCGATATTCACGTCCACGTGCCCGAAGGGGCCATCCCCAAAGATGGCCCCAGCGCCGGCATCACCATGGCTACTGCCTTAATGTCCGCTTTCTCCAACCACAAAGTGCGCCGTGATGTGGCCATGACCGGCGAAATCACCCTGCGTGGCAAAGTGCTGCCCATCGGCGGCCTCAAAGAGAAGATTTTGGCGGCGCACCGGGCCGGCATCACCACCGTGATTGTGCCTACCCAGAACCAAAAAGACCTGGTGGATGTGCCCAAAAAAGTGCAGCGCGACCTGAATATTATCTTCGCCGCCAAAATGGAAGATGTGTTAAAAACTGCCTTGATTATTACCAAAAAGAAAAAGAGCAAAGCTGAAGCTGCCGCAACGGCTTAAACATCGCAGCCTGAGTAGCCTTGAACACAGTGAGGGCGTATCGAAGGGTGCGATTTAAAAAACGTCGAACTTGTTCAAAAACTCATCAGTCCGGGAGATTGGAGATCGTCAGCTTGAATCTCCAATCTCCAATCTTTATTCCCCTAACCCCAATACTTTTCAAATAAGGCCGTAGCATAGGGCCTTGTGTCCGCCCACAAGGGGCTAAACTACGTTATTTGAAAAGTATTGCCCCTAACCCCTCTTTTTTTGAAAATCATAACACCTCTGCTTTTTGACATAAAGTCAAACTTTTAGGACAAACCTTGCATTTTATGTCTATCTTAAGTAAAATTGAATCGTAGTTATAACCGCTGACAACGTTTGATAATACCCTGTTGCCTGTCTGCGATTTATAAAGATTTAGCAGTCGGCCATAAGCAGGCGGTGAGGAGGCCACATTGCAACTAATCTATCTTATCAGTATGTCATCTTTCCAATCGCTGAGTCTGGCGCTGGGTTTGGCCTTATGGCAGCAGCCGACCACATCCCGACCGATGTGGCTCACCTATGCCTTTCTGATTGCGCTTATTTTAACCTTGATATTTTTCAGAGCGCGTTTTCCCGGCCCCGGTCTCCAATGGTTAACCGAACTTCTGAGTAATAATTTGATTCTTATCGGGTTTTTAGTGACTACCGCCCTGTTTTTTGTACTTTTGTTTAATTTGAATCCTTTGCCCTATATTCGTCAAGGGGCTGAAACGATGGGACTGGGGCAATTGGTCAATTTTGATACTGCTTTTGCTCATGGCTTACCCGATGCAGTGTCGGACAATATTGGCGTGGTCAGCGTGATGCGCGCCGATACCGATGCTGACGGCTTTGAGGAGTGGGTGGTTTTTTACCTGTTTGACAAACGCGCCCGAAACAGCCCCATTCACGGGGCGGTTTATGATAATGATCGCGGGAAGCCGCCGGTCATCTTTCCATATCAACTCCAGGCTCCCGATCGTAATTATTTGAGTGAACAGCAAACCTATGGTCCATCGCTCACTATTGAGGATTTAGCCCTTGATCGTAATGGGCCGGATGGCGCTGATGTGCCAGAATTGATTGTGCAGGGGGCCGATGAGTTAACCGTTTTCCGCTTTCGGCAAAACTCCGAAGCCTGGGAGCATCCCCGTGATACGCCGGCCCGTTATCAACCGATTGGCTTTTTCCGGGGCAGCGGTGGAGTAAGTATTAATCTTATTCAGGGGGCTGACGCCTATGGCCAGGTTACGGTGATTGATCGGAACGGTTTTGAGCGGAGTCAACTGGCCATTCGCTCTGTTTATGGCTTGATAACAGGCCCAGACGGCAATCAAACCTATTTGGATCCCATCCCCCCTTTGGGCGGCGTGGGCGGGCCGCAGTTGGCCGCCCCTATCCTCTCAACGGTGGATTTCTACCCCACCCCTCCTAACGAGTTGTTTAATACACCTTTTCCAGAAAAGTTGGTGTTAGGTTTTTACGCTGCTACCTGCGGCGGTGCAGATGAAACTTTGTGCAATACCGACACCACCGATGCCAGTTTGTTGTGGCGTCCCGATAATGATACGTCGCTGAGCAGCTTTCTAATGGGGGACGCATTGGCGGCCTTTAATGCCAACAATCCCGGCTACTTTGGCTTGCCTGCTTTTGACGGCAACAGTGGGATTACTGTAGCCCAACTTCGTTATTACCCCCAGACGGAAACTGACCCAGATTTATTGGAGACCGGCGGCGGGCGCGATGTGGTCACAGGCGAGCAGGGGCAGGTGGGGTTGGTCCACATTACATTCAATGTCAATGGTTCGGCTTTACAAGAAGCCTGCTACCAGATGCAGTTGACCGCCGGACAGTGGAAAATTTTGCGCCGTCTGACCGCATCGTGCGCTGAACCACCGCCGCCACCCACGCCAACTTCTACCCCACTACCCCCGCCGACTCCCCTCCCTCCTATTCCGACAGACGAAGTGACAGGGGAGGAACCTATCCAGCCTCTTCTGCCCAAAATTACCGCACCAGCGACCGCTTCGGTATGCGAGTCAATTCTATTTTCCGCCGTCGGCTCCGAACCGGCAGGCCAGCTTGCCACCTACGATTGGGATTTTGGCGACGGGAATACCGGCAGTGGCCTCAATCTGTCCTATAGATATGCTATTCCCGGCGTTTATAATGTTACCCTGACCGTCAGAGACAATATCGGGCAGGTCAGCCCTCCGGCCACCCACACCATCACCATTAATCCCCCAGCCTCACCGCCCCCACCTCCGTGTGGCCCTCCCACTTGCTGCGGCTAAGGGTAAAGATTGTTCGATTCGGATTATTCTGCTAAAATTGGCCCGCGTTTCGGCCCTAGCCGGGCGTAAATCTTGCTGCAAGGAATTATACAATTATGAATTGCCCAAATTGTGGCGCTGAAAATGAAGCCGGCGCGCGCTTTTGTGTCGAGTGTGGCGCGCCGCTTGAAACTCAAGTTAACCTGCCGGATCGTCCCCCGGAAATGGACGATGACCGCACGATTATGTCCAGCTTTAGCCGGCTGGCCGAAGAAGAAGCCAAAACCGTCGCCGTGACCCAGGAACAACTGGCGGCGGCTGAGGCAGAAGCCGCTTCAGCCTTTGAGCGCGGCCCGGAGCCGGAAGTTGTTCCACCCACCCCCCGGCCCATCGGTGGGAGTGGCGGCAGCGCCGGCGGAGGCGGCAGCTTTGGCAGCAGTGGAAGTGGCAGTCCGGGCTGGATGAATCGGCGCAATATTATTATTGCGGTGGTAGTGCTGCTGGTACTGTGCTGCTGTTGCTGCGCTCTGGCTGCTGGCGCAAGTATTGGCTCTGACCCGGATGCGTTTGAAGACCTGATGCGCGAGCTGGGGTCGCTACCCTTGTCTCAACTTTTCATTTAGTGAATCCACTTGAAAAACAAAAAAGGCCGTCCACAGGACGGCCTTTTTGTTTTTCAAAACTGTGAAGCTTAATGCATGCCCTCGACGGGATTCGAACCCGTGTCGCAGCCTTGAAAGGGCTGTGTCCTAGTCCTCTAGACGACGAGGGCGAAGGGAGGTGCTGTGCTAGGACAACGGGGGGTAATATACCATCAGAGCCGATTTTGGGCAAACTGGTGCTCTAAACATAACCGCCCTTTTCATCCTCCAATTCCGGCTTACCGCTTCAACTCGCGCATAACCCTCTCGGCGATAAGCTGGACCAACTCGGTGGCCGAGCCGTTGGAGGCTGCCGGCCGGGTATGTTCCCCTTCAATGTGACACACCCCGCACTTTTCGCAAAAGTCAGCGGCGTCGGCGGCGCGGGCCAACCCCCAAACCTGGCGGGTCTGGATGAGTTTTTCCACTTGGAAGGCCGGTAAGGGTTGGCCGCCGCCCAATTGGTTCAGCATGTAAGTAATGCGGGCGATTTGCTCCAACGTCTCGGTGCGGTAAAAGGCATTGAGCGGGCTGCTGCCGACGGTCAGGCTGCCGTGCCGCTGCAACACCAGAGCATCGTGGCCGGCAATCACCTCGCGGATGGCGCGGGCGTTCTCCTCGCTCGAAGGGGTAGCATAGGGGGTGGTCGGCGTCAGGCCCAAAAACACAATGGCTTCCGGCAGCATACAATCGGCCAGCGAGATGCCGACGATGCTCAGAGCAATGGCGTGAGGCGGGTGGGCGTGAACCACCGCCTGGACGTCAGGCCGCTGTTTGAAGGCTTCCAGGTGCATGGTAATCTCGGAGGTAGGCTTGAGGTCTTTATTGGCCGCGGTCTCCTGGCCCACTTTGCGACCGCTCATGTCAATAGTAATCAACTGATCGGGCGTCATCAAACCTTTGCACAAACCGCTGGGGGTGATGAGGATGGTGTTGTCGTCCAGGCGGGCCGAAATGTTGCCGTCGGTGGCCACAATGAGACCGCGTTCATACATCAACTTGCCGACCAGGACGATTTCTTCGCGTAACGACTGTTCTCTGGGAGAAAAATAGGTCATTTTAGGTTATCCGAGCAGGGAATTAGCCAATTTGGCCATGGCGGCAGCGGCAGGAGATTGGGGACTGCTCAACAGCAGCGGCTTGCCGCTGTTGACGGCTTTGACCATTTCCGCCTCGTAGGGGATGCTGGCTAGAACAGGACGCTTGAGGGTTTTTTGAATAACTTCTAAAGGCAGGCCGCCCTGGGGCAAAATGTTATTGACAATCAGTACAATTTTGTTGTCGGCTACCCCCAGCCGAACCAATCCCTGGAGCGCCACCGCTACCGATTGCAGCGAGGGCATATCTGGGGCCAGAACCAGCCCTATTTTATCAAACAATTGCAGCATCGCCCCGGAGCGAGGTTCCAGCAGCGGCGGAATATCCAGGATAGTATAAGCAAAGCTCAATTTAAGGGTTGTCACCAGTTGTTCCAGCCGTTTGTCGCCCAGGTAGAGCAGATGGTCATAGTTGAGCGCCGAAGCCAGCAGTTGTACGCCGCTGGCGTGCTGAATCAAGTGAGGTTTGACCGTTTCCAGGGCAACATCATCTTTGGAGGCAAATAGAGCATCAGCCACGCTGCTGGTGGGCCGCAGCCCCAACATCAGGGCGGCATGGCCGCCGAGCGGGGCCAGGTCTACCAGGGTTGTCGGTGCTTTTTTGGTCAGCGCCAAGGCTAGGGCTAAATTGACCGTCAGCGTCGTCACGCCCGTGCCCCCTCGCAAACTGAATAAACCAATAGTGGCCTGAGTATTTGGTCCGGCCGGCTTGGCGGGTAAAAGTTCATTGATGCGGGCAACTAGCACATCAGGCGACGTGTTTTTAGACAGGTAATCGGTCGCTCCGGCATCCAGCGCCGTTTGTTTATCAATCGGCTGAAAGCGGGCCGAGAACATAACAATGGGCAGTTCGGTCAGGCTCAGGTTGGTCCGAACCTGTTTGCAAAACTCGTAGCCGGTCATCTTGGGCATCATCACATCGGCCACAATCAAGTCCGGCGCTTGAGCCTTTACCTGGGCCAGGCCTTGAACGCCGTCATCACAAATAGTTACGGTATGACCAGCCCGTTTAAGGCTAAATTCCAACAAGCGCAGGATATTTTTGTCGTCGTCAACAACCAGAATATTAGCCATAACTCACCGGGGGTTAGCTGGCCTCGCCAATACAGATTAGCTCTATTTTCGACTTATTCACCAGGGCAATCGGCCCTTCAAAGGTGACTTTGGGAAAATGGGCATTGGTGCTGCGGGCGTCCAAAATAGGTAAGAATTTATGGGTGTCGGAGGCAAAGATTTTTTTGATTTCCAAATCGCCCATCCACTGAAATTTACCCTGGATTTCAAACGAAGGCACGGTAACAAAAATGGGCAAACTGACCCGATTGGGTACATAAAAACGTTCTTTGGAAGTGCCTTCGACTTCGCTGGAGAGCAGGACAAAGTTGATTTCGTCTTTTACCAGCGACCCCTTTTGGTACGTCGCCACAATTTCGCCGGGATGATTAATCCGCGAAACATAAATATCCACCAGGTCTAGATAATCGGTGATGCGGTCGCCCAATACATCGGCCAGCCGCCGCTTGTAAACCAGTACGCTGGCCGAGAAACGATAACTGCCGGTGAAAAAATCGGCAGTTACGCGGCCCGTAGCCCCGGTGGAACTGGTGGAAATTCGATGAACCGTCATAAGAATTTCCTTTCTGTCACCCGGCGATCTCTACCGAGTCCAAAATACCGACAATCATCGAGATGACAGGAGCATCCTCGATTTGCATAATTTGCCGGGCCGCGCCGCCCTCGCGCATTACCAAAACCGTATCCCCTATGCCGGCATGGGCATTGTCCAGGGCCAAAAAGGTTTCTTCCGGCGATTCATGCGGCAGGTTAAGCGGCTGCACCAACTGCAATTTGTACCCGTGATAGGCCGGATGTTTAATGGTCGAAACGACTGTACCCACAACTTTAGCGATAACCAATTATCAACTCCAAAAACAAGTAGCAGAGTGGCAGGTAGCAGAGTAGCAGTTTGCTACTTGCTATCTTGTTACCCTGTCGCCCTTACGCAAACTGGGTATACCCTGACGGCAGTTCAAAATTTTTGATGGAGGTATCCACATCAACCGTATCTACCACGCCGATGGCGGCCAGATCAACCGGGACAAAAGTATTTTCCAGGGCCATGGCTGCCTCGCGAGCGCGCACCATAAAAACAATGTCGCCATAGCCGGCCTGGGTGGCATCGGCGGCGACCTGTAAATTGCCGATAGGTTCAAGCTGTTTGTTCACCAACTGCACTATCAGCAGTTTCACCCCCGCCAGTTCCGGCGTTTTGATGGTGGCAACCGCCGTCCCAACAATTTTGCCTAATAGCATCTAAAAACCTTCAGTGTCAGGCGTCAAGTATCAGGTGTCAAGTGTTTTGTCAACTCCTATACATGACACCTGACACTTAAATACTTGACACTTCCTACGATTTCCTAAACGTAATTTCCCCATCCACCTCAAGGCTATCCAAAAGGGCCATAATGACCGCATCAACCGGGCGATCTTTGGTAAGAGAGGTTTGGCGGGCTGAGGAGCCGCTGGCAATCAGAACCACATCTCCCACGCCCGCGTCTACGGTATCAATCGCCACCAAGGGTTTGCCGGTCGGCTCGCCGCGGGCATTGGCTTCACGCACCACCAACAGTTTGGTTCCATTTAGCTTTTCGTCCTTGATAGTGGCTACGGCTGAACCGACAACTCTGGCAATTAACATAAAATCCCCGGTAATGATGGTATTTTCTGATAGAGCTTATTGTAAAAGGGTGAAAAGTAACAATTTTGCGTCTTACGTCTTGCGTGTTCCGTCCATTTTGTGTCACGCAAGACGCAAGACGAAACTTTTTTAGTTACAATTCAACCCCATCACGTTTCACGAATTTCTACTGGAAATGGCTCGGTTTTGATTAGGAGAATTAGACCACAACAGCTTTTGCAGAATCTCGATGGCCTCGTAGTCATAGACTCGTTCCTGGCAAACTTCGCAAACCATCGCCGGCATGCGGTTTACCACCAAAAGATACCGGCCATGCCACTCCACAAAAGCCATTGAGCGTTTTTGTAAGCGACCTGTATGGCAGACTGGGCATGTACTCATAGTGACTGCGCCTCTTGGATAATTTTTACACCGGCACTGACCCCCAGCCGGGTAGCCCCCGCCGAAATCATGCGTTGCGCTTCGGCCAGCGTTCTGATGCCGCCCGAAGCTTTAACCCCCACCTGTGGCCCCACGGTCTGCCGCATTAAAGCAACATCCTCGATGGTAGCCCCCCCACTACTGAACCCAGTTGAAGTTTTGACAAAATCAGCACCGGCTTGTTTAGCCAGTTGGCATGCGCGAACTTTTTCATCATTTGTCAGCAGCGCTGTTTCGATGATGACCTTGCACAGCGCCCCATGCTGGTGAACGGTCTTTACGACGGCAGCAATATCACGTTCCACCAGGGCGTCGTCGCCGCCTTTGAGCGCCCCAATATTGATGACCATATCAATTTCGGTAGCCCCGTCATTTAACGCCTGCAATGTTTCAAACACTTTAGCCTCCGTTGAAGTGGCTCCCAACGGAAAACCGACCACCGTACAGACTTTGACCTCCGAATTTTGCAGCAGTTGGGCCGCCAGTTTGACGTGAGCCGGATTGATACAAACCGAGGCAAACTTATAAAGCAGAGCCTCGTGGCATAGTTGGGCAATTTGCTGGACGGTTGCTTCCGGTTTAAGCAGGGTGTGGTCAATCAAGTGGGCCAGTTCGGCCTTAACGCCGCTGATACCCAGGCCGGCTGTAAACCGTTCTGCCCCGGCCTGGATGGCCGCCATAATTTTTTCGGGGCATTTTTGGGCGCACTGGCCCAGGCAATCCTGGCAGGAGTCAAAGGTGGGCGGCGCAGTTGCTTTGCTACTCTGCCTATTAGTGACTCGTAAAATTTCCTGGCTGATAGTCTCGACCAACCGGTTGATCGTGGCATTATCCAAGGTGGTCATCTTAGCCTTTCAAAAAACGTTGTTCAATTTCGATAATTTTATTGACCCGGCGCTGGTGCCGGCCTCCGCCGAACTCCGTTTTGAGCCAGGTTTCGACAATTTGCCGGGCCAGATTCAGCCCGATCATCCCGGCCCCCATCGTTAGCACATTAGCGTCGTTGTGCTCCCGGCTGTTGCGAGCCATGGCCTCATTATAACACAACGCCGCCCGAATCCCCGGTACTTTGTTGGCGACCATGCTGGAACCAATGCCGGCCCCATCAATCACAATCCCGCGCCAGGCTGTGCCATTGGCGACCTGTTTGGCGACGGCGTAAGCAATATCGGGATAATCTACCGCGTCGGGCGTGTACGTGCCGCAGTCTAACACCGTGTAGCCTAGTTCGGCCAGATAGGGCTTGAGCTCCTCTTTCATGGGAAATGAAGGGCCGTGATCAGCCCCAATAGCAATGACCGGGCCATGGCCGTTGGTTGCTGAGGTCGAAGTTAGATGCTCGCTCGTGACCAGGCTTATCTGGTGGGCTTGAGCGACTTCACGGGCCAGGTCGGTGATAATAGCCTCTGCCGGCACAGACAGAACGCTTCCCGGCGCAGCCGCACGAATATCATCTACCGTGATAATGGGTTTGGGCATGGGCGTTGATTAAAGCCTTGAAAGATTTTACAGACCTGATATTCGTCTTGCGTGTTGCGTCTTCTGTTTTGTTACGCAAGACGCACCACGTACCCCGTTAATTATTATCGGCGTTGGCGCTGGGAACCAACTCATTCAAAACATGCTTCAGGGTGGCCTGCTCGGTCGGCGCGTCGCGGGGAATTACCCCCCACTCGCTGGGCGGCCAATACGACAACCAAGCCCGCCCGACAATATTCTCAAGCGGCAGTGTACCCCAATTGTGCGAGTCATTGGAATTATTACGGTTATCACCCAGAACAAAAACCTGCCCATCTGGAACCGTAACGGCATTGGGCATAGTATAAGTACCCGGCGTTGGTTGGAAGGGTTCGGCTAGAGGTTCACCATTGATAAAAACCTGACCGGCGCGAATTTCTACCGTCTCCCCCGGTAGGCCGATAATACGTTTGACGTAATCTTCGCCGGGCCGATTAGGCGGCTCAAAGACAATCACATCGCCTCGCTGCGGCCCGCCCATTTTCAAAACATCGGTGACAAAGGGGTTGTAACTGAGCTTATCAATAATCAGATATTGGCCGTCGTGCAGGTTGTCTACCATACTGGTGCCAACCACCCGAAAGTTACGGATGACTGTTTGAATTAAAAAGAAAATAACCAGGGTTAGAATGATGGTTTCGCCCACCTCGCGGACCACGGCCCAGGCGGTTTTCCAACCAGAAGGTTTCTCTTCGGCGGCGGGGGCATCTTCTAAAGGCAGCAGGGTGTAACCCGACCAATCGGGTTCAGCCGGGGAAACTCGGTAAACGGGTGAACCGGTCGAGGCTTGCGCGTCGCCGGCATCGCCGGGACGGGAGGCCAGGAGAGTGGCTAAATCCGGGGCGGCATCTGATGTTTTGAATGGCAGGTCCGGTTCGGCTGAAATCGCCGGAGTGGGTGATGGATCATCAACAGGCTGAGAGGGATTTGTTGGTGGATGAGGGTCAAACCCCTTCCCATCAGCGGGATTATGGGTACTTTGTGGTTCAAATGGGTTGGACAACTTATACTCCAAAAAGCTTGGCGTTCAAACAATTCATGTTTCAACGCTTACATCGGATAGAATTATATCCGACAAGAGGGCGTGTGGCAAGGAAGGGCAATCAATCGGCAATGTTCAACAGTCAACAGTCAATGGTCAATGAACTACTTTCTCATTAACTATTGACTATTGACCCTTAATCTATCCCTTTTTCCACTTCTCCGCGTAATAAATTGACCCGTTCGGGCCGGCTGGTCTTCAACTCGGCGGGGTCGCGGAAGCCCATGGCCGCATAAAAATCGGCGTCGTAGGTGCGGGTCTGGATGACGACGGGCATGGGCACGGCGTGGCCCATAATCAAGGCTTGCTGCTTGGTATCCAAACGGGCCAGCACCTCGCGCAGGGCGCTCGCCCCGGAAACGCCGGTCAACACGGCGCTGATGTCGCGCTCGTTATCCAGCAGGGCGGTCACGCGGGTGCCAATCTGGCTCATCACCTCCTCGTCAATGCCGGAGGGGCGCTGGTCTACAATTAGCAGGGTGACATTGTATTTGCGCAGTTCGCGGGCAATGGTGCCAAAGATGGTCTGGCGGGCAATCTGCGGATCGAGGAATTTGTGAGCTTCTTCAATCACAATCATCAGTTGGGGCGGCTCTTTGGCTTTGTCGCCCAGGGCGCTCTCCACCCGCTCGATATACATCTGGTGGATGCGGCGGGTCAGGTAGTTGGCGACCAAAATATAAGCTTCCAGCGAGTTGCCGTAGCGGCCAAATTCCAACACTACGTTGAGGCCCCGGTCCAGATATTCGATGATGCTCTGGGCCGAATCGCCTTTCCAACTGTCGCGGATAAAGTCGAAGCGGGTCAGCCGTTCCAGGCGGCGGCTGAGGGCATCGAGGCTGGAGCGGTTGAGGGTGCTGCCCTCGACCAACGCATCCATTTCGCCTTTGTCGGCGTTGAGCAGTTGCTTAATCCAGCCCCGACCCCAACTGCGGCGCAGGGTGTAGGCGGCGGCCAGCATATTGTCGCTCAGGTCGAGCGTGTCGCGCAGCGTTTCCAAATCTTCCGGCTGGATGTCCGACCAGTCGAGGACGACCACATAATCGGGCCGGACCTGGCGGCGCTTGGTTGATTCTTCGTCGAGCGTAAAAATAGCGACACGGTGGTTGCCAAAAAGCTGTTTCAAGCCTTTGACTTTGGTCCGGCCTTCGCTCTGGCCCTCCCAACCGTACTCGTTATGCATGTCGAAGATGAGGCTGACCGCGGCGTTGCGCTGGATCACTCCGGCCAACAATAGGCGGGTGAGAAAACTTTTGCCGGTGCCGCTTTTGCCAAACACGCCGACGCTGCGCTCAACCATACGCTGCAAATCCAGGTTGACCTGGACATCGGCCATATCCAGCGGCTCGCCGATGTGAAAGTGCTGCTCATCCTCCTGGCCAAAGACCATATTGACATCTTCTTCAGTAGCCAGGCGCACTTTGGAAAAGTGGCCGGGGATGGTTTTGACCGGGCGGGGCTGGTCGGCGCTTTTATCCAGCACCAGCATCGGCGCCACGTGAATCCGGCCAAAGACGCTGGCCCCGATATGCACCTCGCGTAGAAAGTCATCCTCCACATCCGGCGGCGTTTTTTCGATTTGGGGGTTGGTGTTGTCGAGAACGACGTCGGTAATCATGCCAAAGAATTTGAGCTTGGCCCCCTCGATGGTGATGTAGCGGCCCACGGCCATCTCTTCCACCGGGGCGTTGGAGGCCAGCTTGACTTCCAACCCTTTACTGAGCGAACCGCTGATGACCATACCCAGTTCGCGGGTGGGCCGGGGAAAATATAAATCCAGTTCGCTGATAATTTCATCTGCCATAACGATTTTCCTTAAATGATACCTTCTATTCTATAATGGACCAGTGTATTACCGTGTAAAAACTGGAAGGTTGGAAGGCTGGAAGACTGGGGTTTTTATCCAACCTTCCAACCTTCCAACCTTCCATTTGCTCAACTTCCAGGATATTTTATGAATTACGATTTTAGCCCTTCCGTCGAGCGAATTCTCAATCACGCCGTCGAGTTTATTCCGAACCTGGTGGTTGCCATCATCATTTTTCTGGCCACCCTGTGGGTCAGCCGGTTGGGGGCCAACCTGGTGCAGGCCGCGCTCAAACGCCGCCAGGCCAATGCCGAGGTGACGCTGCTGCTGACCCGCATCAGCCAGTGGACCATTATTGTTTTTGGCCTCATTTGGGCCTTGTCGCAGGTCAATTTTGATGTCACCGGTTTTGTAGCCGGGTTGGGTATTGTCGGCTTTACCGTTGGCTTTGCCCTGCAAGATATTGCCAAAAATTTTGTAGCCGGTATTCTGTTATTGATCCAGCAGCCTTTCAGCATTGGCGACTCGGTCGAGGTCAAAGGTTATGGTGGAATCGTGACCAACATCGAGATACGCTCGACCACTGTGCGCACCTGGGACGGGCTGCTGGTTATTATCCCCAATGCCGACGTTTATGGCAACCCGATCACTAATTATTCCAAAATTGACCGGCGCCGGGTCAGCCTCACCCTCGGCGTGGCTTATGAATCTGACCTACAAAAAGTGGGTGATACTCTGCAAGCGGTGGCGGCGCAGTTACCCGGCGTTAAGCAAGACCCTCCACCCCAGGTGATTTTTAATGAATTTGGCGATCCGGCCATCAAGGTAACGCTCTATTTTTGGATTGACGTCAGCGAAACCAACTATCTGGCGGCCCTGGATGCCGCCGTGAAACGCATCAAAGCCGCCTTTGAGCAGGAGGGAATACAAATTCCGGTTAGCGTGTAGCCGATTTATCGGTAGCAAGTAGCAGGGTAACACGCGAAGCGGCAGAGTAGCAAAATCTGCGACCCTGCTACTCTGATACCTCCCATACCTTTAAATTATCAAAACTGACATGCGTCCCGGCTTCCTCGTAGGTGCCGGCCAGCAGCCCGATGTCGCCCTGGCTGAATTGGGCGTCAATGGCGGCATCCACCAATTCGTCGTTAATGTAAAAGGTAAAATCCCGGCCCACTGCTTCGACCCGCAGCATGTTGGCGGCCTGGCCTAAATTAATCGCCGTACTTTCGCGCCAGGGGATGATGCTGTAATACTGCCCATCCACCGCCTTGCCGAAGGTGTAATAGCCGTCGCCGCTGATTTCAAAGCTGTAAAAGTTATCGTCGTCCTGATAGCGCAAAATAACGCCGTAATCGTTGTTGTCCGGGCCATCCACCTGATAGGTTTCAACTTCCAGCACCAGATCGGCAAAGCTCCTCCCGGCCACCGACCAAAAACTATAATCCGCCGACTCGACGGCAATAAAATACTGTTCCTCTTCATACCCTTTGCGATGGTCGCTGTCGGCAAAGACCTCCCAGCTTGAGCCGCTAAAATCTTCTTCGAGGGCCAACTCCTCGCGGGGCGCAGGCCGCTCGACCGGCTCATACGCGGCGACGGGGGTAGGTTCGGGCGTGGGTTCTGGGGTGGCGGTGGGTGTGGGTTTGAGCGCGTCGCTCAGGCCAAAGCCCAGGCCGAGGCCGCCGGCAAAGGCCAGGCCGCCACAGAGGAAAAAGGCAAGGGTGGTTAGGATGATGAATTTAGTTGGGGGCATTAGGATCGCCAGTGGTTTAATCCTCAAGCGAGAGCCGGTAACAGCGAAAGGCCATCTTTTGTTACATTGCGATAGAAGAGGCTATCCATAGCCGCTAACTCTTGCCATTGTTGTTGGCTCATAACCCGGATGGATAGAAATATACCGTGAGTAAGCAAAACATCGAAACCGAAAGCGCGAGCATCACTAAGTGCTTGAGCATCGGGTTTAGCCAAAAGAACCAATACATCAATATCCGAACCGGGATGAATGTCCCCTCGCGCTTTAGAACCAAAAAGCAGTACTTCAACTAATTGATCTTTAAAGCGAGTTCGCAGCATTGTGGCGTAGGCTTGTAATGCTGCTGCCTCCTGAGACGTTAGGTTATTCATTAGGGGTGTCATTTGCCTTATCATCAGCCTCAATTTCTGCCAGGAGTTGTGTCACAAAACGAATCCGATGTCGTTCTACTTTTGGAACAAATTCATATCCGGTAAATACGGCTAAACCCTCTTCCGCCAGTATCGGCCCGATTACTTCAACTCGCTGTCCATCTCTATTCAATAAACTTTCACAAGTTGGCTTAGGTCGCCCCTCACTCCGCTCTTGAAGCATTTGCTGGGATACACTAAAAACTACCCGCGAAATCCTACTCCAATGAATAGCCCCTGTACACATCATACATGGTTCTGTGCTGCTGTAAAGCGTAAACCCTTGCAAGGAGAAACGCTGATGGATACGGCAATACTCACTGATAACACTCAGTTCTGCATGCCAAGTGGGATCAGAGGACACAACTGAGTGATCATAAGCTTCATGGACAATTTTACTCTCAACAACCAGTACCGCCCCAAAAGGGTCTGCCTCCTGTTGTCGGGCAAACTGAGCAAGGGCGATAGCTCGACGAAGAAAATATTCATCAGAGTCGGTCACAAATAATCCTCCTCATGTTATGAGGTATTCTCTTCTACCCGCCCAACAAAAGTTTCAGTAGAGCGCAAACTCAGGACTCAGGATACATCCCGTATTGTAGAACAGCTTATTCTCTGCGGGAATTGCCTGTCCCGTAGAGTCGGGGATTCCTCCCTGCGGTCGGAATGACATGAGGAGTGGCCTCAATCCACCACTGTTCCATCCGGCATAATCGCAAATTCCAGATCAGCGCCTTCGAGGTTAGCGCCCTCAAGATTGGCCCCGCTTAAATTGGCTTCGCGGATGAGAGCGCCGCTGAGATTGGCTCCGGCCAGGTTGGCTTTGCTCAAATTGGCCTCGCTGAGATTGCCACCGCTTAAATTCGCGCCGCTGAGGTTAGCCCCGCTCAAATTCGACTCGCTGAAGTTGGCTCCCGTTAAATTCGCCTGGCTCAAATTCGCGCCGCTGAGATTGGCGCGGCTCAAGTCAGTCTCGACCAACTGGGCTGCGGTCAAATTAGCGTCGCTGAGATTGGCCCCGCTCAAAACGGCGTGGCTCAAGTCAGCCTGGCTCAAACGGGTTTCAATGAGCGTGGCGTAATTCAGATCGGCCCAGCGCAGATTGGCCTGGCTCAAATCGGCCCGGCTCAAATCGGCCCGCAGTAGATGAGCCTTTTCCAAATTGGCCCCGGCCAAATCAGCCTCGCTAAGGTCAGTGTTGGTTAGCCACAACGGGCGGCGGTCACTTTGGATAAGTTGGCGGAGTTGTTCGGGTGTGTATTGCATGGCAGGGTAGCAGGGTAGCAAGGTAGCAGGTAGCAGTAATTTGCCACCCTGCTACCTGCTACTTTGTGTTCACGGTTTTATTCTTTTCAATATCCCATCCAGCCTTACCAAATCGAAGCTGAGCAGGCGGGCTAATTCGCGCCCGGCATCGAGAAGGAATTGGCGGCGAGTTTCGAGCGGGCGGACGGCGGCGGCCCGATTCAGGTTGGCGATAAGTAGTTCATCGCCGGGAATTTGGGCGGCGTTCAGCACCAGCCGCAGGTAATCCAAGCCCTGGGTAAAGGCGCGAATATCGGCCTCGTCGCACAGGGTCAGCGTGTCCAGGCTGATCGGCGGTTGGGGCGGCAAACCCTGCACCGGCGGCTGGCCCTGGCGCTGGTAGCCGACGACCAACACGCTCAACTCAATCGGTACCAGCCGGTTCTCGCGTTGATCCATAATCGCTTCGGGTTCCATTTCGCCGGCCAGAATCAACTGGCGTACTGCCGGGTCATCACGCACCTGGACATCATAAATCAGGCCAAAAATGGTCAAGCCGTCCGGCAGGGGCACCTTGACCAGATCGCCAAAGTTGGGCGTGCTGGGCTGGAGAATCCGGCAGCCGACGGCAAAGCCAACAGTACTGGAACGCAGCACCCAACCGACAGGCAGAGCAGTGCTCATAAGCGGAAACCCTCTCGACCGGCTAACAGCGTTTTGTTGTACTGCTTGGCCGACAGGCTGGGCGCTAACCCCTGCCGGCGCATCTCCACGGCCAGCATCATCTCGACGGCCTGGCGTTCCTCGGTGGAGATGATGGCTAATTCGTGGGCGCGGGCCAGGACGTAGGGATAGCCGCCGGTCAGCCGGGCCTGGCGCACAATGGCCGCGTGCAGGCAGTCCAGGCCGGGCGGATTGTTGACCAGCCAGGCCGGAATTTCGACCCGCACCCGGTTGGGAGCAGCGGCGCTGAGGCCGACATTCAGATAGAAAAAGTGAATACCGTGGCCGGCGTAGCTGTATTTCTCGGCGCCTTTGGCCTTGACCGCAAAGATGGCGCTGCGCTCGCCCGGCCCCAAAAAGTCGAACAGGTCGGTATCGGTCAGGTGACGGAAGGGATTTTGGCGCAGGGCCTCGTCGGTAATACCATTTTCCGGGAGCGAGGCTAGGTGCATTAATGCGACGACAAAGGTGCTGCGAGGGCGGTCAATATAGCCAGCAGCCAGCGCCCCCGACTCGCGCAGGCGATTGAGCATTTCAATATATTCATCCTGGCGCTGCTGCTGCTGGTCGAAAGGCAGGTCAATGACCCGTAGGGTCAACTGGCCGTCAATCAAAGCTACAACCGGTTCAGAATTGGCCGGCGCATATCGGGCCGCCAGATCGGTCAATACGGCTACTTCGGCCATATCGCGCTTAACATTGACTTCACCGGGGGAGATCAACTGGCCCTGGGCGTCGAACAAATCCTCCGGATCATAACATAAAAGCGGGGTGGGGCTGTAAGTTTCCGGTTTGCGCAGAGAGCCATGCCGGTAGGCAATACTGCCCACATTGATCAGATAATAAAGGGTAATCGCGTGGCGGTCGGGCAAAATTTGCGAACCATCACTGGCGATAACAGTGATTTGCTCGGGGCAGGGCGGCAGCGGATAAGCCTGGGCAAGGGCTTCGGCGGTGGGCGCTGCGCCCACCCAATCGAAGCGCTGCTTGGCCTGAACTTTTTCGGCGCGGGTGATGCGGTCGGCCAGGGCGGTAAATTCGGTGGAGAACTGGCGGAGGAGCCGCCGCGCCTCAGCCGCCGCTTCCCGGCGGGCGGTAATTTGTTTATCTAAATTCTGCCCCATTGCTTTGACCTGGGGCGCTATCTGGTTCAGTTCAAGGGTCATTTCAATCCGCCGTTAACCATTGATTATTAGCTATGGCCAAGATTTTAGTAAACCAGGCAAATCTTTTACCCAGAAAACTGCGCTGTTTGCGCTTTGATGACTCTTCAGGCTGGGGATCGGGCAGGTCATCCTCTTCGGCAAAAAAGAGCAGTTGCGCGTTGGGATTATTCTCCTCGTCGTAGTCTATACGGGCATAGGGCAGGCGGAATTTTAGGTCGGTGAGCTGTCGGGAACCATCAAATAACCCCCGCCACATTTCGGGGGATGCGCCGCACAGGCTGGGCAGCCAGCAGCCGGTATTCAGATAAATTCCACCGGTTTCCAAAGTTTCCTGGGTGGGACAGTGAGTGTGTCCAAACAAAACCACCCTGGCCCCCTGCTCACGGGCAATCTCTTCGGCAGCGCGGCGCAGGGCAGCTTGCTGCTGCCTCTGGTCGGCCTGGCCTATTGCCAGGGGATCTGTCGTAATTTCCACAGGCGGCGGGAAGGTATCGCGGACAATGGCGGTCGCGTCATTGAGATAGGCCTGCATCTGGCGGTGAAACTGCTGGCGAAAGTCCGCGTCGGCGGCGTAGCGGTCGGCCAGGCTACGCCGGGTTTCGCTATTTTCCAAATCTCCCAGCCAGGGGTTGTCGGCCAATATAGCCGTCTCGGCTGGTGTAAAATCGCTCAATACCAGGGCCGGGGTGTGACGAATAAAGCGGGCCAGCATCCGCGCCGCAAAATCAAAATCCTCGGATAAAGCGTACCAGATCAAGGCGGTCATGGGTTTGACAAAATCAAAAAACCAGTGTTCTCGGCCCAAATCATTAAAAACATCAATCGCAAAGCGAGAGCCGGCCGGATAAAAAAGCTGGCTCAGGTCGGTGGGCTGGCGCGGATCTAGAAAGTCGTGATAGCTGTTCATCTTTTCGGCGCGCTGATGGCCGTGCTCAATGTAAATTTTCTCACGGCTGACAAACTCCTCGGCAAAAAGCAGCAGCGAGGAGCGCGCGCCGGAAGCGCCTAATATCTCCCGCAGCCGTGCTTTTACCCCTGACCAATACAAACTAACATCGTGATTGCCTTTAATAATAGTGATCCGGCGCTGCGGCGTTTCAACCCGCATAAAGTCCGATAGAGCGTTAAAAACCTCCGGGTGAGCAGCGGCAATCAGGTTAAGACGTTTCAGGGAAGCGGCCTCAGAGGAGTCGAGATAGAGGTCGCCACTGTAGGCGGTGGCAGGGTCGTAGTGGTCTACCGCCGGAACCTGGAGAAATTCAAACAAGTCGCCGTTAATAATTAATTCGATTTCGCGCTGCTCGCTGTCGCTTTCTTGCCTGATTTGCTGCAAGAAGCGGGCCAACTTGTTGTCAATTGCAAAACCTTCCAGATAGGTGCGCTCTTGAAACCCCGCCCCCAGGTGCAAATCTGAAAGAACAAACTTCAATTTGCGCCCCACCTCAGTTTGCCTCTTCCTCACAATAAATAATTCTTTTTGACGATCAAATTTGGTAAAGCCTGGAGGATTGGAGGGTTAGAAGATTGGAAATTCTTGACCAACCCTTCAACCCTCCCCGATTATTGAGATTACCGATTTTGAAAATTAAAACTCATTATTGATGGAACTATTATACCATATTCAAAATTGGGTTGACAATTGACCCGCAAGGCGTAATATAATAGTGGGGTTTAGAAAATCTCTTACCAAAAACAGAGTAGCAAGTGGCAGGTAGCAGGGTAGCATTTTTTTGCTACCTGCTACCTTGCTACCCTGCGCCTTGTTGGAGCCGTCAATGCAGTTAACCTTTGAACAGAGTTATGGCCTGAGTTCAATTCAGTTAGCCCAAATTCAGCAGTTGGAAAGCGTTTGCAATCAATCTGAATCGTTGACCATGAAACTGAATTGGATGACACTGCGAGACCGGCCCAAGGAGCAGCGTAACGATTTTTTGGCTTACGCGGAGAGGCAGTTGGTTGGATACCTGGCGATGTACGGCTTCAATCAACGCGAAGTCGAAATCAGCGCCATGACCCATCCCGTTTATCGCCGTCGAGGTATTTTCAAGCGGTTATTTTCTCTAGCCAAAGAAGAACTCAAGGCCCGCAACATTCCTGAAATGCTCTTTATTTGCGAGCAGAGTTCATTTCTGGGAAAAGCTTGCATGCAAGCTCTGGCGGCAAACTATGAATTTTCCGAGTACAAAATGCGCTGGCAGGAGCCGGTGGTGTTCCGCCCCGGTGTATCAAGGCTGCAACTCCAGCCCGCTCAGCCGGAGGATATTCCAGAATTGGTACGTCTGGACGAAATCTGTTTTGGCGTTTCGCCTGACGCAGCTCAGCGTTGGTTGGCCCAAGATATGACCGACCCGCAGCGGCGAGTCTGGTTGGCCACCCTCGGCCCGCTGAAAATTGGCAAAATCAATGTCTGGAGCAATGAAACCGAAACCTATATCTCTGGGTTCTGCATCTGGCCGGAGTATCGCGGCCAGGGTTACGGTAAAACGGTGCTGACCCTTATCCTCGAACAGTTGGCCGCCGAGCATCACCCTCAGGTAGTGCTCGAAGTGGCCTGCGAGAACGAGCACGCCTTATCCTTGTACCAGCAGTGTGGCTTTCGCACCGTCACTGCCTACGATTACTATCGGTTGCCGGTCTCATAAAGGGGTGTTCAATTGAACAATAGAGATTGGAGATTAAATCAATCTCTATTCTCCAATCTTTATTTTCGCCAGGAGGCAGCATGGCTGTTGCCCGTCCTTGCCTAAAAAAAATTGTCAGTCTCGGTGGATCCAAATTTGAGGCGCCAGTACGCCCACGTGCGGCGGTGTTCGGCATGTGGACGTGCCTCACTCCTCGAAAATTGTATCTACTGAGTCTCGCTTTGCCGGCTCTGTTTTTGGTTGCCTGTACCGGCGAGGGGATCCCCTCGCCGGTACAAGGGTTGACAGCCACCCAGGCAGCCCCGCCGGCCACCGCCACAAACCTGCCGCCCCTGAGCGCAGAAGGTTCGACGGTGATTGCCAATGCCCCGGATCCTGCCCCCAACAACGAAGCTATCATTGATACCGTCGAAGTGCTGCTGTTGGAGTCCTTCCCTACACGGGTCAACGTGCGGGTCAAGGGCAAACTGCCGGATGGCTGCGTCACCATCGAACGCATCAGCCAGGAGCGCAGCGGCAGCACGCTTACCGCAACCATCTTCACTACCCGCCAGCCCGACGCCGGTTGTATTGCCCAACTCCAGGCCTTTGAACAGGTGCTCCCGCTCGACGTGTCCAATTTAGCGCCGGGGGCTTACACCATGACCGTCCGCGGCTCCAACAGCGTCAGCACTACCTTTCAATGGAGTGATGACAATCCGGCCCCGGCGACAGCTACCCCGGAACCACTGGTTTCGCCGTCCGCCAGCCCGACCCGGCTGCCCAGCTCGGCAAACGGATCCATCGAGGGGGTCGTTTGGGCCGATTTTTGCCGGTTGCTGGTGAACGGCGCACCCTCGGCCGGCTGCATCCCCGATGGGCGCGGCGGTTATCGCGCCGACGGCACTTACAACAACGGCGAGGCCCGGATTGTGGGGGTGCAGGTGACGCTCAGCCGGGGCGGCTGCACCAGCCTCAATGCTTCTGCTGTTCAAACCGCTACCGATGCCACTGGCTTTTACAGTTTTGGCAATTTGGAGCCGGGGCCATATTGCATCGCCATCGAGACTCAGGTTGAGCCAAATTCGTCTTTATTGCTACCGGGGACGTGGACTTATCCCGCGTCCGGTATAGGCCGTACAGAAGTTATTCTGGGGCCTGGTGAAACCAAAAGCGCCAATTTTGGCTGGGATGACCAGTTTGACCAAATACCGCCAGGCCCTACCGCCTGTATTGACCAGGCTGCTTATGTGACCGATGTGACCATCCCCGATAATACGCCGGTGGCGCCCGGTGAGCCGTTTGTCAAAATCTGGCGGATACGTAACACCGGAACCTGCACCTGGGGGGCCAATTATGCCCTGGTCTTTACCGGCGGCGAGCCGATGGGTGGGCAGGGGCCAACACCCCTGCCCCAGCCGGTTCAGCCCGGCGGTGAAATCGAACTGTCGTTGACGCTGGTTGGGCCGGTCACACCGGGAGTTTATCGCGGGGAGTGGAAATTGCAGAACGGCAGCGGGATGCTGTTTGGCAGCCGGGGGGATTATCCCTTTTATGTCCAAATTGTGGTCGGTGGTACGGCCACCCCCACTATCCCCCCGGCGGCGAGCATTAGCGGGATGGTCTGGGAGGATTTTTGCCATCTGCCAGAAAACGGTTTACCTGAGGGAAATTGCGTTTTGGATAGTAGCAGCGGCATCCACCGGGCTGATGGAGTGTTTAACAGCAGCGAATCTGGCCTGGCCGGGGTGCAGGTCAAACTCAGCGTGGGTGAGTGTCCCGGCAACAATTTTGTTTTCTCTACCACCACCACCGGCCCTGACGGTACATATCGCTTTGACAACCTGCAAGCCGGGCCGCACTGCGTTTCCATTGACGCCCTGGCCGAGCCAAACGCCTCGCTTTTACTTCCCGGTGTATGGACCTTTCCGGCGGCTGATAAGGCCAGCGTCACCGTCATCGCCGGCGCTGAGGGCAACCAGAGCGTTGATTTTGGCTGGGATTATCAGTTAAAATGACCGCCAACCCTCACCCTAGGGGAGGGTTAGGGTGGGGGTGCGGTCAGCGGTCTAAAGCTTTTACTTCCACCTGCGGCAACAACCGCTCGATATCGGGCCGGCGGCTGTCGGCGGTGCCTTCGGTGAGGACACAGGCCGCGCCTCCGGCAGCCGCCCAGCGTAACGCTTCGGGCCAGCGCTCGCCCAAAGACAAGCGCCAGGCCAGCATGGCCGAGGCTGTATCGCCCGCGCCGGCCGTATTGACCGCCTGTTGGAGCGGGGCGGTCGCCAAAAATACGCCCTCCGGAGTGAGCGCCAAAATCCCCGCTTCGCCACAAGTAAGCACCAACGCCGGCAGCTTTTCTCGTTCACGTATGGTTTGAGCCAGGGCTTGTAATTCGGCCAGGTTGTTGGCGCTGAGGCCAAAGGTTTTTTCAAATTCAACCTGGTTCACTTTAAGAATATCCGGCGGGGTGGAGAGAGCAGCCAGAACCGGCGGGCCAAAGGCATCCATCAAAATCGGAACGTGGGCCGCCCGCGCCAGCTCGACCATGGTCTGATAGAACGTAAGGGGCAGGCCGGGGGCCAGCGAACCGGCGGCAACCACCCAGTCGGCCTGGGGCAGATGATGTTGATAACGCTCGACCAATTGAGCGAAGCCAGCCGGGGGAATTGGCAGCGTTCCGGCCGTGACCAAACTGGTGCGGTGATGCCGCGTTTCCAGGAAAACATGGACAATGCGGGTGTCGCCTTCCAGCCAAATCAGGTCGTGGCGAATTCCATACCCATCCAGTAACCTGGCTAAAAGTTCGCCATGCGGGCCGGCTACAAAAGTGAGCGCCAGGGTGTCTATTTCAAAGGTCCGCAGCGCCACCGAACTGTCACAGCCTTTGCCGCCCACACTGTGGATCATCCGAGTGGCTCTCATCGCCGTGCCAGGCTGGAACTCGTCAATAAAGATGACTCGATCCACAGCGGCGTTGGGTGTTACGGTCAGGATCATGGTTGATCTCCTTTGAGAAAAGTGAACAGTGGCGATGGCATTAATTTAAGCAGTCCTTCAACCCTTCGACCTGGCTCAGGGGAGCCTTCGCTCAGGACGCAGCACCTGAACAGGGGAGCGAAGCGAACCGTATCGAAGGGTGCTGCACTATGAGAAAGTCGTTGCTCACTCGTACCCTTCGATACGCACTCCACTCGCCCTTCGACAAGCTCAGGACGAGTTCCGTGCTACTCAGGATGTCTCTAGCAGCCTGTCGGAGAACCCAATACAAGCCGGAAATTATTCGTCAAAATGGCGTTTTTGTAGCACAAAGATGTGTCTATTCACCGGTCAAAGCTGCGAAAACCGAAAAATATTCGGGTAAATTTTTCTCTCCGACAGGCTGCTAGGCTTAACTTAACGACGTTAATTGATAACTGGTTGCTGCACTATACTATGAGTGGGCAATTATCGTCAACATGCCGCAGGAGTAAAAGTGAGGCGAGGAGGCGAAAAACTCCTCGCCTCCTCGCCTCACGCCTCTTCGTCTCTCGGTGGGAAATAAAAGAGCGCCCTTGCAAAAACTATTAACATAAGGTATCATTGAACTATCTGCATGCCACTGCTGACAAAATTCCCAATTGAGTTGCTTTCTATAGTATTTATGCTATGATGAACTTCACATCTTTAATAAAAGTTGAGGTTTATCCCCGGTGAAGGTAACAACTGAAGAATTAGAACGCTGTGAAACCTTGCTGACGGTTGAAGTTGAGCCGGAGCAGCAAGAAAAAATGCTGAAAAAAGCGGCCCAACGCATTGCCCGCGAGGTTAGAATCCCTGGTTTTCGGCCGGGTAAAGCGCCTTACAATGTGATTGTGCGCCGTTTTGGTCTCGAAGCTATTCAAAGCGAAGCCCTGGAACAATCGGTTGAAGATTTGGTCAAAGAGGCCATGGCCGATGTCAAGCTGACGCCCTTTGCTCAAATCAAACTCGATAGCGTCGAGTGGACTCCGGCCCTTACCATCAAGATCAGAGTGCCAACCAAGCCGGTCGTCGAGTTGGGCAACTATCGCGACACCCGGCTTGAAGCTAAACCCGTTGAAGTGACCGAGCAGGATGTCGAGGAGGCGCTACAGCGGCTGCAAGAGCAGCGCGCTACCTGGGTTCCGGTCGAGCGTCCGGCCGAAATAGGCGATTTGATTTCGATGACCGTGACCGAGAAAGATGGCGATACCATTTTGTCCGACCACCAGGCAGTCGAATATGAGTTAAAGCCGGTTGATGAAGAAGATGATGACGACGAGGAAGATGAAGATGACGAGTTTGAAGAGGATGAAGATTTTGACGAAGAAGAAGATGATGATGACGACGAGGAAGATGAAGATGACGAGTTTGAAGAGGATGAGGATTTAGACGAAGAAGAAGATGATGATGATGACGACGATGATAATCAAAGGAATTGGCGGCCCGATCTGACCACCCCTCTGTTGGGCTTGAGCGCCGGTCAGAGCAAAATCTTCTCCATCACCTATCCCGAAGATTATCAGAATGAACAATACGCCGGCAAAGAGATTACCTTTGAGGTCGAAGTGAGCGGGGTGAAGGCTAAAGAACTCGACCCGCTGGATGACGAATTTGCCAAACAGGTGGGTGATTACGAAACGCTGGATGCGTTGAAAGACAAAATCCGCGAGGATATCCGGCAAAGCCGCGAGCGGATGAACAACTTTGAGCTGGGTTCACAGGCGTTGGACCAAATCATCGAAAATGCCGAAAAAATTCAATGGCCGGCCGCTCTCGAAGAAGAGCAGATAGATCACGAAATTGAGCATTATGAACACCACCTCAAACAAGCCAACCTGACTCTGGATGCGGCTTTGCGGGTGCAAAAGAAAACAAAAGAAGAATTGCGCGAAGAACTGCGCGAAAATGTAGTGAAGCAATTAAAACGGGGCCTGGTCATGAGTAAAGTGGCCGAGCTGGAAAAGCTGGAAGTGAGCCAGATGGAAGTGCTGGAACAGGCTAAATTGATGGCCGACATGTACGGCGGCGGCGACCGTATGTGGCAGTCCCTTCTGGCTGCGGAAGCCCGCCAGGGTTCAATCGCCAATGATTTGCTGTCCAGCAAAGTGATGCAGCGCTTGGGAGTCATCGCCAAGGGTGAAGCCCCTGACCTCGATGTGGAGGAAACTCCCGCCGAGGGCGAAACCAGCACTGAGCCGGCTCCGGCGAGCGAAGGGGCAGCATCAGAGCCGGTGGCAGAGAGTACACCCGCCAGCGCCGTCGAGCCAGTTGACGAGGCTGCCGACGAGTCACCAGAAACAGTCACAAGTAAAGCTTAATAGTCCCCCTCTGGTTCCCAAACTTAGTTTGGGAACCAGACCCCATCTCGTTCCCACGTCTCGCGTCAGTTTGGAAACGAGATGGAAAACGAGTTTGGTACAAGGTTTAATGGTAGCACGAAAGGAGTTTTAGACACGATGGTTTCCAATTTTCCCCAAGCCGTAATCCCGATGGTCATCGAAAGCACCGGGCGCGGTGAGCGGGCTTACGATATTTATTCGCTCCTGTTAAAAGAGCGGATCATCTTCCTGGGCACGCCTATCAATGACCAGGTGGCTAACCTGATTGTGGCCCAACTGCTTTTCTTGAACCGGGAAGACCCGGAGCGGGAAATTCAGATGTATATTAACTGCCCCGGCGGGATCATCTACGCCGGCCTGGCCATTTACGATACCATGCAGCAAATCCAGGCCCCGATCAGCACCTTTGCTGTCGGCGTTACGGCCAGTATGGGCACGGTACTGCTGGCGGCCGGCGCGCATGGTCAGCGGTATGCCCTACCTCACGCCACCATCCACATGCACCAGGCCGGCGGCGGTGCGCAGGGCTACACCACCGATGTGGAAATTCAGTACCGCGAGATGAAGCGCCAGCAGGATTTGCTGTTCAACATCATCAGCAAGCACACCGGCCAGCCGGTCGAGCGCATTGCCGACGACTTTGAACGCGACCGCTGGATGGATGCCCACATGGCCAAGGAGTACGGTCTGGTGGACGATATTTTGGGTGAACCGCCGACCGTCAGAATGGAAGACGACTCTAGAAAGGGCGACTCCAAAAAGGGCGATAATGTAAATGGTCAATAGGTTCCGCTCCGACATTCAAATTTGCTCATTCTGCAAGCGGTCACAGGACGAGGTTAACCGGCTCATCGCCGGGCCGGACCAGGTGTTTATCTGTGATGAGTGCGTGGATTTGTGCCGGGACATCCTGGAGGAAGATACCCCTTCCTCGCCGGAGACCAAGTTTCAGCAGAACCGCATTCTTTCGCCCAAAGAAATTTATGAGCAATTGAATGAATGGGTGGTAGGCCAGGACCGAGCCAAAAAAGTTCTGTCGGTCGCAGTTTACAACCATTACAAGCGGATCAATCGGCATACTCAGGCCAGTAGTAAAAAAGATGCCGAAGTGGAATTGCAAAAGAGTAATATTTTACTGATTGGGCCAACGGGGTGTGGTAAAACCTTGTTGGCCCAAACGTTGGCCCGGATTCTGGATGTACCGTTTTGCATTGTGGATGCAACGGCCCTGACCGAAGCCGGCTACGTCGGCGAGGATGTCGAAAATATCTTGCTGCGCTTGATTCAGGCCGCGGATTACGACATCGAGCGGGCGCAGCAGGGTATTATCTACATTGACGAGATTGATAAAGCCGCCCGTAAATCGGGCGATAATCCTTCGATTACCCGCGACGTGTCCGGCGAGGGGGTACAGCAAGCCCTGCTCAAGATTATCGAAGGGGTGCAGGCCAATGTGCCGCCGCAGGGCGGGCGCAAGCACCCTCACCAGGATTTTATCCAGATAGACACCTCCAACATTCTCTTTATCTGCGGCGGGGCTTTTGATAATTTGGATAAAAATGTCGAAGAGCGGCTGGGGGTCAAGGGCCGGATGGGCTTCACCCGCGAGCATGCCCGGCGCAAATTCGAGCAGCCGGCGCCGGTCAAACCGCAAATTGGACATTTGCAGGAAGTGACACCTCTCTCCAAAGAGGCCCAAACCATTGCTAAAGACGAAGAGAGTGTGCTGTACACGGCGCAGTTATTAGCCCAGGTGACTCCCGATGACCTGCTGGCCTACGGCCTCATTCCCGAATTTGTGGGCCGGCTGCCGGTGATTGTTACCGTCGAGCCGCTGGGCCACGCGGCCCTGATGCAAATTTTGACCGGCCCGCGCAATGCGGTGGTCAAGCAGTTCCAGCATTTGTTTGCCCTGGATGAGGTTGAATTGGTCTTTACCGCCGAGGCCCTCTCGATTGCGGCGGCGTTGGCCCTCAAGTACAAAACTGGGGCGCGTGGGCTGCGGGCTATCATCGAAGAGGCGCTGCTGGATGTGATGTACGAAATCCCCTCGCGCAAAGATATTCGCAAGTGCATTATCAACGCAGCAGTCATTCGCGGCGAAGCCCGGCCGGAACTGTATGATGAGTTTGGCCGGCCCCTTGGGGTATCGTTGGATAAAGCGGCGTAATCGAGCGGTTTTCAACGGAGTTGTTAGTTGGGCCAGGTTTTGCCTGGCCTTCTTTATTATCAGTGAATGAGGCGAGGATGCGACGAAGCGAAGATGCCATGAGATTCCTCGCCTCCTCGCCTCACGAGTCATCGCCTCTTTTGATAGGAGTATATTGGATGAAACTTGTCACCTTAAACAATCAACGCCTGGGCCGGGTGGAAGATGGCCAGATTATCCCTTTCGATTTTCCGGGCAGAATGATGGGTCTGATCCAATCCGGTGAAGCGGGCTTAGCGCAGGCGTGGCAGGCTGCGGGTGAGCCGTTGCCCTTTGCCGTCGAAAAATTGGCCGCGCCGCTAAGCACCCCTTCCAAAATTATGGCGATTGGCCGGAATTACGCCGACCACGCCCAGGAGTCCAAAAGCGCCATCCCGGAGCGGCCGCTCCTGTTTGCCAAGTTCCCGACTACGATTATCGGGCCGGGCGCTGAGGTAATATGGGACTCGGCGCTGTCCGACAAGATTGATTTTGAGGCCGAACTGGCCGTGATCATCGGCAAAACGGCCCGCCGGGTCGCAGAAGCCGAGGCGCTGGACTATGTATTTGGCTATACCTGCGCCAACGATGTGACCGCCCGCGATTTGCAAAAAGGCGATGGACAGTGGGTCCGCGGCAAGTCGCTGGATACCTTTTGCCCGCTCGGTCCCTGGCTAATCACAGCAGATGAAGTGGCCAACCCCCAGGATTTGCCCATTCGCTGCCTGGTCAATGGCCAGGTGATGCAGGACAGCCACACCGGCAAGATGATCTTCAGTGTGGCCTACCTCATTTCGTACCTGTCGCAGGCGTTTACCCTGCTCCCCGGCGACATCCTCCTGACAGGCACCCCCGACGGCGTTGGCGCTTATCGTGAGCCGCCTGTTTTCTTGAAAAATGGCGATGTCATGGCGGTCGAGATTGATGGGGTGGGGCGGTTGGTCAATCGCTGCCGGACGGAATGAGCGAATGGGCCGCTGAGTGATTGTCTAAAAATAAGTTCCCCCAAGTTCCTACGAGTTCCCAGGGAACGGAGGGAACTCGTAGGAACTCAAAACGGGAAGTAAATTTTAGACGTTTGCAAAGCGTAGCGAGATTGATGACAGAACTTGTCTTGGGTACGGCTTTGTGGTACGGTAACTGGAGTGGATTTGTTGGGCTTTGACATGGTGAAGGCAAGATGGAAAAAGTGGCATTGACGGTTCGTAAAGCACCGCCTCTTGGTAAAATTACATTTGAGGAATTTCTGGGGTGGGCCGACGAAGATACTCACGCCGAATGGGAAGATGGAGAGGTAATTATGGCATCCTTGTCGTCGAACATACAATTTCTGGGGTCAAACGTTGTCGGATTGTTAAAGATGTCTTACGTAACCCTAAGCCGGGCTTTTCCGATATGGTCATGGAAGTCGCTTGTGCTTTACATAACCTCCGGGTTGAATGTCGCCATCCTCAGCCTTCTTTCCAGCTGTTCAATCGGGATGGCTAAGCTTTATTACCGATAATGTTTATTATGTTATACAACGCGCCAACTATACCCTTTACATCCATTCAAGAGCTAGAGGGTTGATTCTACAGCGTACATGTGTTACAATAGATTTGTCATTATGGAAAGTAGCTTTTAGGAGCAGCGGCTTATGACACACTTTGATGCCAAATGGTTGGGCCTGGGGATGGTTCTTGCTCTACTGCTACCCTTTGTTGCGACTAATCCCGCCTATGCTGGCGACCCAGATAAGACGGTGGGGGGGATAGATGTAAACCATTATGTCTGTGTCACCGATGATCACTTAGTGGTTGATTTGGATAATGATGCTGCCACCGAAAGCGATGGTGCACTTTATTATGATCGTACTAAAACAGTAGACCTTGAAGAGTTGAAAGAAGAATGTGAAGAAGCGGAAGAGTTTTTTGATATTAATCTGAGCATTGAACCGGTTCGGCAGACTCGGATCGAGGGATATGTTTTTGAATTTCATCCCGATCCGTCAGCGCCAGGTGGTTGGCGCGGCGTAGCTTCCCGAGATGTGCCGGTGGTAGCTTCAGGACCCGGCTTTGAAATTTTCTGGGGATCAGAGGATAACGGCTTCTTTTACTTTGACTACTTAGGCGCAGGCCCCATCACGTTTAATTTACGCCTGCCGCCCGACGCGCATCCGATCAATCCGAATGTTACCATTATCGTTGATGGATTTGCTGATGTTTCCAGTGGTATTTACCTCGGTTTTTATCGCGGTGATATGCCCCCCCCTGATTTGACTTCCATTACCGCCCCCGATGGCGTGCCCTTACCGCCAGCTAATTTTACTTTTGACTTGACAGAAGAGGAAGATGCATCTCTGGCTAATGTAACCGGCATGCCCAGCGTCGGTGGTGTTTTGCCCCGACAAACTTCACCATTTTCTATCGCTTTGGCGGTTATTCTTCTAATTGTCCTGCCAGTGGCAGGCGCGATAAAACTTCGCCGCAGCCGTTCCGAATAAGAGGCGAGGAGACGTGAGGCGAGGGCGCGGAGACTGCTCTTCGCCTCTTCCACTCACAATCCCTGCAAATCTACCCGCTCTAAATCCGGATTCTCGTTGGCAGTCCGGCCTACTTTGGCCATATCCACCCATGATCCATTCAGTTTGACCCGCACTACGTCGGCGGTAAAATCTGTGTTGGTGCCCAGGGCCTCGTCGTTGCTCATCAAGCTGGAGCCGACCCCGTAAATATCAACCGGAACACCTAACTCTTCAAACCACTTGATTTTTTCCGGCCTGAAGCCGCCGCTGACTGCAATTTGAACGCTGCGACAGTAGGCTTTGGCTCGTTCCTGCCAGGCCGGTGCTAAATTCCAACTTTCCCAGGCATTGTCCAACGCCTGCCGCACCGACCAGCACAGCCGGGGATTGACCCCGTTATCCAGCTTCTTGTCGCCCAAAGGCGGGATACTAACGTCGCGCATGTTGCTGGCCGTATCGAGCCGCACCCCAAACAACTTGTACTTGTAGGCCGTAGCTTCGTCGCCGGCATCAAGGGCTGCTTGATAGCGGTCAAACATCGCTTTCAAAACGGCCAGACTGGTGCCGACGCTGTCGTTATTAAAATCCACCAGGGCAATACGCGGTAGTTCCGGCGGGCGCACGGCGGCAAAGGCCAGCATCGCTTCGACTGTATCGCCCAAAAAACAGGCAATAGCGGCGTGCGCCACCGTACCGCCGCCCAGTCCGCCCCACCAGTCGCCCTGAGCATCGGTTGAGACATACGAGGCCACCTGCTGTTTGTAATCCTGGTTGAAGCGATGCACCGCAATATCGTAGGCGTAGCCATCGGCGGCCTGAACCTCGTGGACATCAAAACGGGCCGGGAAAAACAACACCGGCTTGCCTCGTGCTGCTTCCAGCGTATTGTAAACATTGGTCGCAATCCGGCTGGCCCGGGCCAGTGCTCCCAGGATAGGCGTTTCCAGCAGGGCAAAATCCCGGTAGCGGCCGCGGATACGCATTGCCGGCTGCACCCGGCGCGGGTCGCCGTGATAGTAGGTCATCACCCCATCCTGCACCGCCTCGACCTGCAAATGTGACCAGGTTTCAACAAATTGGCCGCTGTCACTGTAATAGCCGGTGCAGTGGCGCAGCATGCTCAGGGCTTTGTCTACCCCGGCAACCAGGGCGCGCGGCTGGCGGCGGGTAAAAATTTGCATCTCGACCTCGATATCGCCGGTGGCCAGGCTGGCCGGGTCAATCCCCAACTGGCTCAAAATAGGGCTGTGGCCGGTATAGCGATAATCAATCTCTGCCAGCGCCTGCAGGGTTTGGGCGATGTTGACAAAATATTTGTCGGAATACCAACCCCGGCGCATGCGCTCGATGTCCAACTTAAAAGTGCTGTTAGTCAGGCGTTTGCCGTTGAAAATGGACATGGAAAAATTCCTTATGTGTGATTGGATAAAAAACGTGGTGCGTGGTGCGTAGTGCGTAACCCTTACGCACCACGCACTACGCACCACCACATATCACGATTATAAACGATGACTCTTTAATTCGCCACTGCTTGCAGCCGTTTCATCGTCAGCCGCGAAGGGGTCGGCAGGTAGGCGTCCCAGTGCAGGATTTCGTCGAGTTGGTAGGCCCCGCGCACTACCTCACGGGTGGTGGGGTCAACCTGGCGGATGGCTCCATCGAGGGTGGCGATGGCTTTGGCTTTGTTGAACGCTTCGGCCACTTCCTGGGGCAGGTCAATCACTTGCAGATTGAGGCCGTTGAAGACAATGCCCAATGGTTTCAGCCGGTCGGCCAACAGTTGGCTCAGTTGGCGCTCGACTCGCTCGCGGGTGGCCGGTTTGAACAGGTCGGGCACGGTATAGTCACCCACCAGCTTGCGCAGGCAGATGTCACTGTGGCGGATAATGGCTTTTTCGGCGTTGGATAGACCGCGCAGCCGCTGGCTGACATTTTCCGTAATCAGTTCCGGTTTCAGGCTGTAGGTGCCGGACCAGTTGATAGTAACCGGAACCCCATCGCTGGTAGTAACCGCGCTGGCTCGGTTGGCAATCAGTTTGGTTTTGGTTTCCAGGACAAAATCTACATGCTCAAACGGCTGGAGGATATGCCTTCCGGCGGGCAGTACCCGTTTGATAAAGCCATCACGATTCACCGTGATGGCGACGCTATCCTCACGCACCACCTGGGTTTGCTTGGACCAAACTATCACAACGCCGAGAGTTGTCAGAATTACGAATATTGCGGAAACGATGAGGAATGTCATTGTGGGCCTCCAGACTTTTTCTAAATTTCTTCTTTCGAATTAGGGTAGTTTAGCCCCTTGTGGGCTATACTACCTTTGCCACCACTTCAACCCCGTTGAGGCGCATGTGGTAGAGAAAAATATAGTGTAACAAATCGCCGTCGTGGGGAACGGCCCCAATTTGCGCGGCGACCGAAACGGGCAGATCATACGTATCCACACAATCCACCGGCACAATGACCCGCACTTTTTCGTTGCGAGCATTGCCGCGCAGCTTGAGGTGCATGGCTAACTGGTAAGTACACAAATCGGTGCAGTCGCCGACGGCAATAAAGGTGTTGACCTCCGGGTGAGCGTCGAGCCAGGGGTCCAAATCGGTGCCGATGGCCGAGTTGATGGACTGTTTAGGCATCACCTGAAACTGGTCGAAAAAGGGCAGTTCTTTGAATTTGTCCACCGCTTCGCTCTCGCGGGTGCCGCGGATGCAGTGGGGCGGGTAGCTCTCAAATTCAACCGAGTCTTCCGGGTGGGTGTCCTGAGTTAAAATGAAATGGCGTACCCCGGCTTCGTGGCTTTTTTTGAACAACGTGGCAATCGGGTCAACGATGGTCGCCACTCGCGGGCTGGAGAGCGCGCCTTCGTAGCAAAAGCCGTTGATGACATCTACTGAAATAACCGCTACCTTCTCTGCTTTGCCGCCGACAATCTCCGCCAGCGATTTTGGCTGCAAGCTCTCTTTCCACTCGACCACATAATCCAAAAAAGGCCGGCTGTTTTCAATCAATTGGGCTGAATTCATTTTTACTCCTATAAGTGTAGTAATTACACTATCTTGTGGTAAAATTAAAAATCAGAACTTTAGTGTTTGATTTACACTAACTGTACTACAAAAATAACTTTTTGTCAATGCTACACTAACAATTTTAAGGTTGGAAAACGACCGCCGACCGAAGATCGCTGACCGTCGATTTGAAACTCTTTCAGCGGTCTGCCGTCGGCGGCCGGCGATCTTTGCAGGCTTACATCCACGGGAACGGCGCGTTCGATTTAGGCAGCGCTTTTTGCTGTTCAAAGCGTTTGAAGGAAAAGGGTTCTAACAGTTTGCTTGTTTCGCCGGTTAGAATCCGGGCCACCTGTTCACCCACGCCGATCATTTTGAAACCGTGGTTCGAGTCGGCGATGGTGTAGACGTTGGGCCGCATAAAATCGAACACCGGGAAGTTGTCGGCGGAGAAAGCGCCAACGCCACCGGAGGGCGTCTTGGAGGCAAATTTGCGCTGGCCCTCGTAGCGTTTCATGCAGTGCGCCAGCGACGCCACCCACAAATCATAAAAATCATCGCCGACGCAGTAGTAAGGGCTGCGCGTGCCGTAGGGGTCCACCTCGCACTCGGTCCCCACATCTACCGGGACGGCGCCGCCTTGCACCGAATGTTTGTCGCGCTTGAAGTAGATGCCCCAGGGTTGATCCCAGACCAGCCGGCCGTCCTCGCTGTAGAGCGGCACATCGCTGTCTACGTGGACCAGCGGCGGGCGCTGGCCGTCGTTGGTGATGTGGAGGTAAGGGTTGACCTCGATTTCGCCTTCTTGCAGAGCCAAAAAGCGCCACACTTCGGTCATCTGGCCGGGCCGGCGCGGGTCGGGCACTTTGGCGGGCAAATCGAGCATACGCCACAGGTTTTTGATCCACGGCCCAACGGCCACAACCACGTGTCCCACTTCAATATTGCCCAAGTCGGTCTCGACCACTTTGACCGAGCCATCGCCATTGTATTGAAAGCCGGTCACCGCCGGCCCAATCACAATTTGGGCGTCCTCGCGCTCGGCTTTGATAGCCAGGCCGTGAATGGCCTGCCGGCTCCAGGCGTGGCCGCCGCGATGTTCGTGCAGCACGGCGGTGAGCTTCTCGGCCTGCCAGTCGTAAAAGATGCCCTGCATATATTTTTTGACTTCTTTTTCGCCCGTGACCAGCGTCGAAGGGTAGCCCAGGCTTTGATGCCGGGCATAAATGGCTTCCAGGCCCTCGCGCATCGGCTCAAAGGAAGCGGTCAAATAGCCGACCGAGTTGTAGGCGAAGTAATCCGGGTCTGACTCCCAGATATCCATGCAGTGGATCATCAGGTGGGTCATCGGCTCCTGGTAGTAGTTGCAGCGCACGTTGCCGCAAGCCACCCCGGAAGCCCCGGCGGCAATTGCCTGCTTTTCAATGACCAGGATGTCTTCACCCCGCCCCTTGCCGGTCGCTTTGAGATATTTGGCCAGGTGATAGGCCGTTGACAGGCCATGCACCCCCGCCCCGATAATAAGATATTCAACTTTTTTGGGTAACGCCATCTTTTGTCTCCTGTTTATGAGCCTTTAGCTTTTTATTTTTAGACTTTAAATCTAGCTTGGGGGGTCTGGCGACGCTTTCTTTCTGGGGGTGATGCGCCGCAATATTTCTTGAGGATTTTGATGGTATTTGTTGGCAGATTCGAAGAGTGACTCAATATCATCAAACTCTTGATAAATGACATTACCTGTATCAATTCGTAAGGCTAATTCAAACCCCTGGACATTTGGGGTGGAAGGCAATGGCGTAAGCAATTCATCAATAGCTTGTCTGACTAAATCTGCCCCTGTGATTGGATGTCCATCAGCAGTCTTAGCCCGTTCAAACTCAAGCCAGGTAGCCGCCAGCCGCTCCAGTTCCCCTTTCTCTTTTAAATCAATCAAAAGGTTGGCCAAATCCCAGGGACGAGGATAACTTTTTCGTATTGTTTGAGCCTCGAGTTTGAAGGTGTCCTTCCCCAAATAACTGTCCAAGGGTTTTTGGATAGTACCATAAACCTCGGTATCTGTGGCAACCCAAACCATTTTAATCCCGCCTTCGGACATTAAAATTACGCCCACACCTTCTGTCCAATAACCGGCCAATACAGCCGCAGCCCCGCGTACCGTAGCATACTTTTTCTTAACTTCTCGAAGTTGTAAAATCCAGGCTCCTTTATCGTTGTGATGGCGAGCATCCTTGAGCCATTTTGTTTCCAGAAGTGCTACAAGGTCTTCGGAATCCTTAGCCATAACCACCGTATCAAGTTGACGGATAGATCCGCCAAACATTTCAAGTTCTATCTTGGCTCTACCTATTTTTGGTTCAAGAAGCACATATTCATTATGTTTTGTTTGTAGATAATCTTGAATTAAAGCGACTACTGCCTTTTCAAAGGATTCTCCAATGAGTTGACCAAATTTGTCGGCTGCGCCGCGGTCATTTTGAGTAAATCTCTTGGTTGCCATTTGAATTTGTGTCTTCTATTTGGTTAGAATGACTACACCTTCACGGAGTGGAATATTATGACGTTGAGGATTTTCCTTCCATTTACCCCCGCGTTGGCGCAGTTCCTCATACTTAAAATCGCGGAAACCAAGCCCTAACCCCAATTGACCAATAATCTGGTCAGTTTGGATATGCACCCCATATGGGGCAGAGTCCCCCAAAACTAAACAGAAATGACCACCTGGTTCAAGAACACGGTAAGTTTCTTTTATCACCGGGACAAGGTCATTGAAGTAAAGCGCAACCATCAAATCGTAATCTTTTTTCCCGCCTTTTTGCAATCTACGCTGCGCCAGTTCCATAACGGACTCTTGGAGAAAGTTGTAAACTTGTGGGGATATTTCTTTTATCTCAGAACTCACGGCGGTTTCTACTTGATATTTGCTTCGGTTAATCTGCGTTGTGGCCGCCACAATTAATTTATCACGAAAATTGCGGCTAATCTCTTGCCAACTTTGGGTAATTCCCCAAAAAAATGTTTCCAGGCGAGTTCTATCGGCATAATCATAATTGTTTAAATAAGGTGGTGAGGTTAAGGCAAGTTTTACTTGATTATCCGCTAAATTTTGTCTTTGCCGCGAGTCGCCTAAAATATTGTGAATTGTACAAGGAGGAATGTTTTGTGTAGTAACTTGTACGGCTTGCAGGTCGAAATACATCTGTCTGACCATTTTTTGAAAAATGGTAAAGGCATCTTTGAGGGGCATTTCCTGGTTATCTTTTCGGGGCGCAACATAAGGCCAGCCGGTACGAGCATCGGCGGCGTTTCTCAAAGTATCAGTTAAGGCTAAGCTCAATAGATTTTGGATGTGCGGGTCTTCAATTTGGCTTTGGATAAACTCTCGCAACAGATATAAGGTTCTTAAATCTTGGGGGTGATAACATTTATAGATGAGTTCGGGGAAAATTCCAGCGATATCAATATCTTGAATTTGTTCCCTTGCAAAAGCCCGGCTTTTTGTGAGCAAATATTCAACCTGTCGGTTCAAATCTACTAAATTGAATTCCCAATAAAGTTTGACATCCGCTACCCAGTGAACAAAAGAGTGTGCTTCCACCCCATAGGCGTTAATCCCCTTCTGTTTAGCGCAGAGTATTGTTGTCCCGCTGCCAGAAAATGGATCATACACCCAATCACCAGGCTTGACCCCAAACAACTCAAAGCCTACCTCAACAAATTTGTAAGAATATCCAGCCGGATATTTGAACCAACGATGAACAGGCGCTCGCAGACTGTCTTTAAAGGTGCCAAGCTCTTGCCCTTTGGTAATGAACCATCCATTTGTCGCTGTTTTTTCTTCTTCAGCCAGAAAAAACGCAAGCTGAGTCATTCCGCTAGAGTTCATTCTCTTTCCCTGAACAAAGAATTTCGGCTCAATGGAGTATAGCACATCCTATCTGTTGCCAACAATAGCAGCTTGTGGAAAGACTTATGTGAGCAAACTTTCAACGCGCCCCAATCGGAGCGAACTGCGCGCCGGCCAGCCGGGTCAAATCCTTCTGGCGCAGTTCCAGGCCCAGCATCAAATCGCCGCTGCTGATGTTGACATTGGCGCAACGGGCAATGGCTTCGTCAAAAATCACCGGCACGTCGGCGGGCAGGCAGAGCGGCGCAACCGCCCCCTGGGTGTAGCCGGTGACGGCGCGAATTTCCTCCGCTGTGGCAAAGGTCAGCCGCTTCCACTCCTGCGCCTCAGACAAATAAGCACGCACAGCTTGGGGATCAAGGCGGGCAGGTCCCAACAGACAGGCCATCACATAACGGCGCGGCTCAGATTTTTCGCGCAGCAGAATAGATTTGACCATCTCTTCGGGCACTACCCCTCGCTGCGCCGCCGCCGCTTCGACCGTAAATACCGGTTCAGTGTGCGGCAGACGGCGATAAGAGATGTTCTGGCTGTCGAGCAAATCAGTGATTTTGGTACGAATGAAACTCATTTTTTATCCAAACAAGTGTACGTCTTGCGTCTTTCGTTTATCTTATACAAGACGCAAGACGTAAGACGCAAGATGTCTAGAATACAATCACCCCCCGCGCAATCTCCCCACTCAACATATCGGCGTAAGCCTCGTTGATCTGCTCCAGCGCGTAGGTTTTGGAAATCAGCCGTTCCAGGTCGAGTTTGCCTTTGAGGTACAGATCGGCGTAGAGGGGAAAATCGCGGGCGGTGTTGGCCGTCCCGTAGTAGGAGCCGGTAACGGTTTTTTCCTGGCGAGTCAGAATTGCGCCAGGCAGGTTAGTCCCGCTGCCCATCGGGGCCACGCCGACCAGGGTCAGCGTGCCGCCGGGACGAACCGCCTCCAAACTCTGCTCTTGCACCGCCGGAAGGCCGATGGCCTCAAACACGTAGTCCGCGCCCCGACCCTCGGTCAGCTTGCGGATAGACTCAGTTACTTCCGGCCCGGCCATGACAAAATCCGTTGCGCCAAATTCCAGGGCCAGGTCGCCTTTGGCCTCGCTGCGGTCAACGGCGATGATCCGGCTGGCCCCGGCCAATTTTGCGCCCATAATAATATTCAACCCCACCCCACCCGCGCCGAAGACGGCCACACTGCTGCCGGGCCGCACCCGCGTGGTGTTCAGCACCGCGCCAACGCCGGTGGTTACGGCGCAGCCAATCAAGGCGGCGATAGTCAGCGGGACCTCTTTGCTCAGAGGAACACAACATTCCTGCGGCACAACGGTGTAATTGGCAAAGCAGGCCAGGGCGCTGAAATGATACACCGGCTGCCCGTCTTTGGAGAGACGAGTCGTGCCGTCCATCATCGTGCCCGCCCACAGCGGCCCGATGTAGGCCGAACATAGACTGGGCCGGTCGTTGAGGCAGTAAAAACAGGCGCCGCAGTTGGGGGCCCAATTCAACGATACATGGTCGCCTGGTTTGACGCGGGTGACGCCCTCGCCCACCGCCTCGACAATGCCGGCCCCCTCGTGCCCCGGCACGACCGGCGTGGCGTGTTGGGTTGCCCCGGTCATCAAATGCCAATCGCTGTGGCACACTCCCGCAGCGGCTACTTTGACCAAAACCTCCCCGGTTCGCGGGGTTTCCAGGTCAAGCGTTTCGATTTGAAACGGTTGGCCGACTTCGTAAAAAACGGCAGCTTTGATTTTCACGGAAATTATCTCCTGAAGATTGCGTGGTACGTGGTGCGTGGTGCGTAAAGACATTTACGCACCACGCACTACGAGTCATATAAATTCTTCCCCGCCAACTCCCGCTCCCGCCGGGCGACGTAATCTTGTAAGGCTTCGTCAATCGCCGGGTCGAGCGGGGGCTGTTCGTAACTGGCTAATAATTCCTGCCAGACGGTGTGCGCCCGCTGCATGGCGTCCAGCCCGCCGGCTTCGCGCCAGGTATCGTAAGGCTGGCGGTCGCTCAGCACGGATGGGTAAAATTCGGTGCTGTAGCGGGCCTGGGTGTGCGGCGTGCCGAAGTGATGCCCGCCGGGACCAACCTCGGCAATCATATCCAGGGCCAGGGTCTCTTCGCTGATCTCGAAGCCACCCAAGAAATGGTAAAACATCGCCAGGTTCTCGGCGTCAATGATGAACTTTTCGAAAGAGGCGGTCAGTCCCCCTTCCAGCCAGCCGGCGGCGTGCATAATCAGGTTGCTGTGCGAAAGGATACAGGGCCAGAGGGTCCACAGGGTTTCATAGGCGGCCTGGGCATCGGGGATTTTGGCCGTGGTCAGGCTGCCGCTGGCGCGATAGGGCAGATTGTAGCGCCGGGCCAACTGCGCCCCGATTGCCAGCGCCCAGGCTCCTTCGGGCGTGCCAAAGGCGGGACTGCCGCTTTTCATATCCACATTGGTGGTGAAGCCGCCGTAGATGGTCGGCGCGCCGGGCCGGACCAGTTGGGTCAAAGCGATCCCGGCCAGAGCTTCGGCGTTTTGCTGGGCCAGGGCCGAGGCCAGGGTGATGGGACTCATCGCTCCGGCCAGGATGAAAGGGGTGATAAAACAGACCTGCCCGGCGCGGGCGTAGGTGATAAGGCCGCCGAGCATACGGCTGTCATAGCGCAGCGGGCTGTTGACATTAATCACGTCGCCCACAACCGGGTCACCCGACAGATCACCAAAGACGATTTCGGCCATTTTGATGATATCGCCGGTGATTTCGCGCCCGTGAGCAGCTTCCATCACAGCCTTGTCGCTGAGGGTGAAACCGGCGTAGAGCCGCCGCAGGTGACGGACAGACACAGGCACATCCTGCGGCGTCACCTGCTCCCAGCAGCCAAAGTGCAGCACGTTACACATGTGAGACAGCCTGACAAAGTTCTCGTAATCTTGTATTGTGCCGGGCCGCCGGCCAATATCCAGGTTAGAAGCGTAGACCATACCGCCGTTGGGGCCAAAGGCAATCGAATTACCGCCGATGGACACATCCCGTTCCGGGTTACGCGCCCGCCAAGTAAACGTGGAGGGCGCGGCGGCGATGGTTTCCAGCAGCAGTCCCCGGTCAATCCAGACGTGTTGAGCGGCCCGGTCTACTTTGGCCCCGGCTTTTTGCCACAGGTCCAGGGCTTCGGCGTCCATAAAATCCAGCCCCACCTCTTCGAGGATACGCAGCGAGGCCAGGTGCAGCTCTTCAATTTGATCCGGGGATAAAATTTCCAGAGGGCGGAGAGGATTGCGTAACTGGCGAAAAGGAATTTTGAGCAGCGGGGACTCGGCTCGCTGTCGCCGCCGGGCCGCCCGTCTATCGGCGCGAGAGATTTCCATGGTGTCAGTCATATCGGCTCCTTCGATGGTCGGCAGCATGGAACGGGGTCGAGAATAGGGACGTTGTTGCATATTATGAAACGCTGTTCCCGTACAGTGGGGCTATTATAACATAGTTGGACGGAGTGTCAATCTATATTTGAGTGGCGTAGGTAAAGAAGTTAGGATAGCGGGGGTCCCCGCGCAATTTTTCCAGGTGAGCCTGCACCAACGTCCGTACCCGGCGAATGTTGTCGGCGGCGTGAAAAGCCTCGGTTTGGCCCAGCAGAGATTGTTTGACCTGCTTAAAGGCGGGTGTTTCGGCTCGATGGAGCGCGCTGATAAGGTTAGCCGTTTCAATCACCTCTGCCCGGGTGGCCGTGGCCAGCACGGCGTCGGCCACGCCGGCATGGCGCAAAGCGCGGCGCAGGGTTTTTTCGTCGGCGTCGGCTTCAAACGAAACCTGGGCCAGATGATGGTGCAGGTAATCTACCGGGTCGAACGGTTCCAGATAAATATTGATCTCCTGGCCGGTCATCAGGCCGTAGAGGAGCAAAAATCCGATTTCGGTCGCAGCGGCCTTCGAGGCGGCTTCGGCCATAATGGGTAAGATCAACTGATCGGCTTCCTTTTTGTATTCCGCTTCAATCGAAAGAAGAGTCCGCATACCCAGGCCGGTGGACAGCGGGTCGGCGTTGTTGTAAGGAATGTGCCAGGCTTCGGCAATAGCGCCCTCCGAGAGAATTTTTAGCGCAAAATCTTCGCCGGTGTAGGGAGCGGCGAGATGTCTTTTCTTCTGCTCAAATATGGCGTGATGAGCTTCGGCGTAAGGCCCGCTCGACCCGCCCAGCAGGACCCGCCGGGGGTAATTTTGCCGGCGGCGGTCTTTTTTGGCCAGAAAATTGGGATAATTCCAGCCGGCCAGAGGTGCGTTTATTTGCTGCCGGGCGGCTTCGCAGGCCAGTTGGGCCAGATCGGCTAAATTGTCACCCCGGTGAAGCTGAAACAGGCCGCCCAGGGCCGGATTGGTCTCGATCTCTTGGACAAACATTTCCAGGATCATGTATTGGGCAATCGCGCCGGGATCATTCAAACTGGTCAGCATGCTGTCTTCGATGGAGATAATTACCGCCTGCCCCCGCAGCGCCGCCGAGGTCAGGGCCAGGCCGGTTTCGGCGATGGAGCCCAGGCTGCCGTTGAGCAGTTCATTATTTTCCAGACGAATAATGATCACGGAAGCTGTCGCCATCACCTCGGCTTCAACGGCGGCGAAGGCAGGGTCCCAACTATCAATTTGCGGGTCAAAGCCGGGCACGCCTTCGGCCTGGAAAACAGCCAAAAATTCTGTCGCTTTGCGCCACATAGCGGCGCTGTGCGTCGAACCGTACCAGCCGACCAGATTCAAGAGATCAGTCGGAGTCCGACTCAGGCTGTCTTTTTGGCCCGGCCAGGTGGCGGGGGTGATGATCAAATCATTATTCGTCATAAATTCATGCCTTTGGCTGAACTTAGCCTCAATTTGAGGAGTCTGGTAAAATTGAAAATAAGAAATAAGAAATAAGAACTTATTTACCTCTTCTCTCTTCTAATTTCTAATTTCTTAATTTTTAATTCTTACTTTCCCCATTATAACATACCTGTATTTTGATGTCTATGGAGGTGAAGCAATGACGCGCACCATTCGCACCCCGCGTGGAACCGAGTTAACCTGCAAAAATTGGCTGATTGAAGCAGCTTACCGCATGCTGCAAAACAATCTGGACCCGCAGGTGGCTTTTGACCCCGATAATCTGATTGTTTACGGCGGGCGAGGCCGGGCGGCGCGCAACTGGGACTGCTTTGAGGCGATTTTGGAATCGTTGCGTAATCTGGAACCGGACGAAACGCTGCTGGTCCAGTCGGGCAAGCCGGTGGCCGTTTTTACCACCCACGAGGATGCGCCGCGGGTGCTGCTGGCCAACTCCAACATTGTGCCGGCCTGGGCGACACAGGAAAATTTTGACCATTGGGAAAAGGCCGGCCTGATCATGTACGGCCAGATGACCGCCGGCAGTTGGATTTACATCGGCACGCAGGGGATTTTGCAAGGGACTTACGAGACGCTGGGGGCGCTGGCCCGGCAGCACGGCTGGGGCACACTCAAAGGCAAGCTGGTGGTCACAGCGGGCTTGGGTGAAATGGGGGGCGCGCAGCCGTTGGCTGTGACTATGAACGAAGGCGTTGGCCTGTTGGTTGAGGTGGACCGCTGGCGAGCCGAACGGCGCTTATCGCTGCGCCAGCTTGACGCCATGACCGACAATCTGGAAGAGGCTATGACCTGGGTGGACGAGGCCCTGGCCCGGCAAGAGGCCAAATCTATTGGCTTGATCGCCAACGCCGCCGAAGCCCTGCCCGAACTGGTTGCCCGCGGTGTCGTCCCTGATGTCGTCACCGACCAAACTTCGGCCCACGATCCGCTGTACGGCTACATTCCGGCCGGCCTGACGCTAGAAGCCGCCGCTGAACTCCGCCAGCGCGACCCGGCGGAATACCAGCGCCGCTCGGTGGAGTCCATGGCCCGGCACGTGCAGGCCATGCTCGATTGGCAGAAGAAAGGCAGCATCGTTTTTGATTACGGCAACAATTTGCGCCAGCGGGCCTATGATTTCGGGGTCAAAGACGCTTTCAACTACCCTGGCTTTGTGCCGGCCTACATCCGGCCCCTCTTTTGCGAGGGTAAAGGCCCCTTCCGCTGGGTGGCCCTCTCCGGCGACCCGCAAGACCTCTACACCACCGACCAGGCCATTTTGGACCTCTTCCCCGAAAACGAACACCTGGCTCGCTGGATTCGCATGGCCCAGGAAAAGATCGAGTTTCAGGGTTTGCCGGCGCGTATCTGCTGGCTCGGTTACGGCGAGCGGGCCAAAGCCGGCCTCAAACTCAACGAGTTGGTGGCTTCCGGTCAGGTCAGCGCGCCGATTGTGATTGGGCGCGACCACCTCGACAGTGGTTCGGTGGCCAGCCCCAACCGCGAAACCGAGGCCATGCTTGACGGCTCGGATGCGATTGCCGATTGGCCGCTGCTGAACGCACTGGTCAACGCCGTCAACGGGGCGACGTGGGTCAGCATCCATCATGGCGGCGGGGTGGGCATAGGCTACAGCATCCACGCCGGGCAGGTCATCGTGGCCGATGGCACCGAGGCCGCCGCTCGCCGTTTGCAGCGCGTTTTGACCACTGACCCTGGCATGGGCGTCGTCCGGCATGTGGATGCGGGGTATCCAGAGGCGGTGACGTTTGCGAAGGCAAACGGCGTAAAGATTCCGATGTTGAAGTAAAAGTTGCGCTATGTTACAATATCTGGAAACGAGATATTAAAGGGTGAGTGAGGTAACAGAGATGAGTCAAACCACGATAGCTGCCGAAGTTTTGACTTTAGAAGAAGTTGCTAATTATCTACGGCTACCTAAAGAGACAATTGAGCGACAGGCTGTGCGGGGGCAAATTCCAGGCCGGCGGATCGAGGACACCTGGCGTTTTCTCAAAACAGCCATTGACGAATGGCTGCGAAGCCATGACAGCCGAACCATTTTACTTCAACAAGCGGGTGCCCTGGCAGGGGATGAAAGTCTGCCCGAACTTCGCGCCACCATTTATGCGCAACGCGGCCGGTCAGAGGGTGAATAGGAAGCGACCTCAACATGATTGCCAGCATTGCCTTGGCTTAACGGGCTACGCTGGTCACACACAATGTGCGTCATTTCCAACAAGTCCCTGGTTTAAGTGTAACAAATTGGGTGGATTGAGGTTATTGTTCAAATTAAATGGCTCAAGATACAGCGAATTATCAAGGAGCCGCCGCTGGCGCTCAAGCCATTTTAAATGCCTTCATTGTGTTTCACGACGGGTTCAAAGCCATCACCCGTCGGGCCAAAGTCCGCTTTGAGCAGCGGGACTGGGCCGGGATGCAGCACGATGCCCTGGAACGCCTGGAGTTAAGGGAAAAGATCGTCAATGCGGCAGTGGCTGAACTCAAAGGCATTGTGGGGGAAAGAGCCAGATACAAAGCCGTCTGGGTCTGGATGAAAAGCTATTATTCAAGCCTGGTCACGGGCCGGCCCGACCGGGAGTTGGCCGAAACCTTTTTTAATTCGGTGACGCGCCGCATTTTTAATACAGTGGGGGTTGACCCTGAGATTGAGTACGTTTCATTCAATTTTGATGCTCCCCTGGCCCAGCCTCAGACTTCCATTTTTAAGGTCTATTATCGCCGCAGCACCATCCCGGCGCTGGTCAAGGAAATTTTACAGGATTATCCCTTCGAGGTGGCCTATGCCTGTTTGGACCATCACTGCCACTTGGTTGGGGTGGAAATTGACACCCATCTGCGCGACGTGTTCGGCCATCGCCCGGTGATTGATGTGGCCGAGATGATCACCTCGGTTTTTTATCGGGGTAAAACAGCTTATCTGGTGGGCCGGCTGCGTATCGGCTCGCAGATCATCCCGCTGGCGCTGGCCCTTCTGAATACGGGCGAAGGCATTGTGATTGATGCCGTATTGCTGACCGACGACGATTTGAGCATCCTCTTCAGCTTCACCCGCGCCTATTTCCACGTTGAAGTGGCCGAGCCGCGGGCGCTGGTCACGTTTTTGAAATCCATTATCCCCCTCAAGCGCATCGCCGAACTTTACATTTCGATTGGCTATTACAAGCACGGTAAAACCGAGCTTTACCGCGATTTTATGGCCCACCTGGCCCAATCGTCCGACTGTTTTGAAATTGCCAAGGGCGAACGGGGCATGGTCATGCTGGTGTTTACTTTGCCCTCGTATGATATTGTCTTTAAAGTTATCAAGGATCGCTTCAGCCAGCCCAAAAAAACCACCCGCCAGAAGGTGATGGACCGTTACCAGCTTGTTTTCAAGCACGATCGGGCCGGCCGGCTGGTAGACACCCAGGAATTTGAGTATTTAACCTTCGACAAGGCCCGTTTTAGCCCGGCCTTATTGAACGAGCTGGCGCAGGCAGCCGCCAACAGCGTCATCATCGAGGCCAACACGGTGGTGATTAAGCATCTCTACAGTGAGCGGCGACTGACCCCCTTGAATCTTTACCTCCAGACCGCCACGCCCGCGGCCGCCCGTGAAGCGGTGATTGACTGCGGCAAGTGCATCAAAGATTTGGCGGCGACCAATATCTTCCCCGGCGATTTTTTGTTAAAAAATTTTGGCGTCACCCGGCATCACCGGGTGGTTTTTTATGATTACGATGAACTCTGTTTTGTGACCGATTGTACTTTTAGAAAAATTCCACCCGCCGCAAGTTTTTACGATGATTTTGAAGCCCAACCCTGGTTTTTTGCCGATGAAAATGATATTTTCCCGGAAGAGTTCAAGACCTTTTTGGGGCTGTCGAAAGGACTGCTGGAAATTTTTAGCGAATACCATGCCGATTTGTTTGAACTGGAATTCTGGCAAACCATGCAGGCCCGGCATCGGGCCAATGAGGTGATTGATATTTTCCCTTATAACCTTAGTAAACGACTAAGTACAGGATTGCATAAATTCGTCACGATTTAATGTATCCGTTTCCTGAGATGTCATTTCGAGCGCCAGCGA
>JAKLJP010000030.1:58764-94794 GCA_023151115.1 Anaerolineae bacterium | reverse complement strand
ATTTACCCCTCCACAAGTTTGGTAGATTATACTTCAATCCACCTTAGCTCGTGGTCCAGTTTTTGGGGCCAATTATACAACTCCCTGGCTCTGGGGTAAAAGGAAAACGTGGGGTAAAAAGCAATGTTAACTGAAACAAATACAGCACAAAGCTCAGAAGGTATTCGCGTGCTGCTAGCCAATGATAGCCCGCTCATTCTCGCCGGTATTCGCGCTGTTATGACGACCGAAACAGGTTTGATCACAGTCGGTGAAGTCGCCGATGGCGCTGAAGTCCAACGCTTGAGCCAAGAACTTGTACCAGATGTGTTACTGCTGGATTTGGAGATGCCTGGCCCCTCGCCGTTAGAGATTGTGACTCATCTCCGCCAGCAACGTCCGGTCATGAAAATCATTGCTCTGACCGATGGCAATAATGAGGCAGCCATCCGTGATGTGGTTGCCGCAGGGGTATCGGGTTGCCTGCTTGAAACTGAGCCGCCAGAGGTAATTGTCCAGGCCCTTCACAGCGTGGCTCAAGGTGGAGCCTGGTTTAGCCAAGGAGTGCTGGCGATACTGGCCCAACCTCCGGTCCAGGCTCAACTACCTCAACTGACCGAAGATGAATTAGCTGTATTGAGGTTAATGGTTGAAGGTAAAACCGACCACCAGATTAGCCGGGAATTGAGCCTTAGCGAGCGCACGGTGCGCTATCGCTTGCAAAATATTTACGATAAATTGGGAGTAAACACGCGCATTGAGGCCGCTGTCAAGGCAGTACGACTAGGTTTGGCATAAGAACCACTGTTTTTTGCCGGATCCGGCAGCAAAGTTTGCCGAATTTGACATTTACAAAGTGAGTATTACATGCTAGAGTGAATGGCGGTTGATCAACTGATGAAGGTTTCAAAAATTCTCATTGGAACCTATGCTACTTAATAAAACTGAGCCTTGGCTAATTTCAAGAAAAGCTTGTGATTTGAAAGGAATGTAAATATGAAAATCTTTTCACTACGAATTATAGGTTCTGGGCTCCTATCCATCCTTATAGCATTAGTTACGTGGCAAACCGCTGGAGCATATGTTACATGTTGCAAGTGGGCTACAAACAACGCAAGTTTTAAGTATGATCTCAGTTTACCCAGCAGTTTCCAAGATGGAACCAATTATGGCGCAACCGTCTGGACCAACGTAACTACGTCGAGTTGGTTTTGGGTCATCAATAATCCCAGTTCAAACAACTTGATTAGATATGGGACAATTGATGGCTCAGGAAATCAAGGAGCAGCAACAACTCGATGGACTAGCGGTAGCACTATTACTAAAATGGAAATTAAATATGACTCGGCTGAGAATTGGTACACAGGTAGCGGTACACCTGGGAGTACTCAAGCGGATTTGCGTTCTGTCGCCACGCACGAATTTGGACATGCTCTTGGACTAAATCACACTCAAAGTACAAATTGCCCTGGAGGCTCATCCAATGCAACCATGTGTAATTCGCTCACCCTAGGGTCAACTTGGATGCGCACCCTTGAGAATGATGACAAAAATGGAGTAGCTAACCTTTATCCATAGGAAGTTTACCCGATTTTTAGATAGTGTAAGGAGTTGTAAAAATAATGAGTTACAAGTTGCAATTAACGTTGATCGGTATACTGGTTGTTGGTCTGACCGCGGGATTGGCGTTAGGAGTCCTCGGGCCTCGCTTCCAAAGGCCAAGAGAAAGTACATCTTCAATTACCATTGAGCAAGAATATTCATACTTTAGCCTTACCCGTGAAGAAATGATTGATCAGGCGGGCGTTATCTTTCTCGGTAAGGTAGTCAACATCTCATCTACTCAATGGAACCAGGATAGTGGAGAACCGTGGTACGATGAGGCTACCGGCGCAGGACTCCAGTTGCACTCCATTGAGTTTGAAGTCCTTCAACCAATTGTAGACACCGTTGGGCTTGATAAAAAGGTAACCATAACAGCCCTGGGCATTAGCCCCTTAGATAATCAAGCCAATAAAGAGGGTAATGAGGTCATGACTCAGGGCGGGCCTGACCACAATTTAAAGGTAGGTGATGAGGCTGTTATCTTTGCTGTCAAAACTGATCTTGCTTGGCGAGATGGTACTCGGCCAATCTTGGAACTTATAGGGGACCCTATGGATGCTCATTTCATTCGGGGGGATGACGGACTGTATCACGGACGCCCGAATGAGAAACCGGTCTCCCTAAAGGAACTCATTACTCAGATTGCCCAAAGACGACAAACTCTGGTTCAGCCCTAGAGCCTTAACCTGAATTAAGTTCATTTTAGGTTAGGTCCGTATTACAAGCCACCAAGAATTGAGGGCATAATGATAATTAAGAAGAGGTAACTCAACGTTGAGTTGCCTCTTTTCAATATCTTGAGATACCAAAGGTTCCCCGGCGGCGTTTTACGTTTCACGCCCCACGCTTTATAATCTCTCAAAAATCAGGAGTGCCTTTGTGTCCAACCGACCGCTTATTCTCATCACCAATGACGACGGCATTGACTCGCCGGGGCTGCATGCCGCCGCAGCAACAGCAGCCGATTTGGGCGATTTGCTGATTATGGCCCCCAACTCACAGCGCACCGGCGCGGGGCGGGGCTTTCCGCCGGTGCGCGACAAGGCTATTTATACCACCACCATTCCGCTGGGCCAGGGGACTCATCCCGCCTACACCGCCGACGTTTCCCCAGCCCAGGCGGTGCAACTGGCCCTGCTAGAATTAGCCGAGCGGCCAATTGACTTGTGCATCAGCGGTATCAACTATGGCGAAAATTTGGGCAGCGGGGTGACGATTTCCGGCACGGTTGGGGCGGCCCTCGAAGCGGCCTGTTCGGGTATTCCGGCCCTGGCCGTGAGCCGGGAAACCCCGCAGGAGTTTCACCTGAATAACAGCCCAATCATTGATTTTGACGTAGCCGCCCATTTTACCCGCCTCTTTGCCTGGCAAACGCTGCGCCAGGGATTTCCCAGAGGCGTTGATCTGCTCAAAATAGATGTTCCCGCCGGGGCCAGCGACCAGACTCCCTGGCGCCTAGCCCGAATTTCGCGGCAGCGTTACTACCAGACCCTCCCCAGTGGACGCGCCCGCTTGGACGAGCCAATGGACCTGCGCTATCGAATCCATATTGATCATGACAATTTGGAGCCGGGGTCCGACATCCACACGGTGATGGTGGATAAATTGGTCGCCGTGGTGCCGATGACCTTTGATTTGACCGCTCCGGTTGCTTTGGATGAAATAAGCCGGTTTTTCGATGCGCGCAGGGACGAGGATAGAAGATAGAAGATAGAGGATAGAAGATTGAACTATTTTCTATCTTCTATCTACCATCTTCTATCTACTATCTACTATCTACCATCTTCTCGCTTCACCACGTCCGCTGAAACGTCACATCATAGGAGTAATGGCCCCGGCACAGGCCATTTGTTTTTTGGCGGAGCTGGCAGTCTTCAATCGAGCCGCAGTAGCCCCCGGAAAAAAGCCATTCAGCCGGGATATCCTCATCGCGGGTGGAGAGAGGTAAAGTTTGTTCGCTAGTGTAAACAGCGCCGTCAATGTGACCCTGTACCTCCAGCGACATGGTGTTGCTCCACAAATCAACCCTCAACTGGCCTAACCCACCGCTGCCCGAGGCCGCCCGCACATTTTTGTAGGTATCGCCCACAATGACGCCGGTCAGGGGTTGACCCGCCCCATCCAAGACAGTGACATAAATGGTATGATCGCCGCCGCAGTTGTTGGTCACTTTTCCCAGGACGCTGTTTTCTTCGTTGGTGCGCATGCGTTGCTTCACTACCACAAAATCAACGGCCGGACGAGTCGGAGTCGGGGGTTCGACGGGCGTGGGAGGACTGGTCGGCAGTAGCGGTAAGGTGGCGGTCGGGACGATGGTTGGCGTAGGTGGAGAGGTTGGGGTAAGGGTGGGACTGGGAGTGAATGTAGGTGTGGCCGTTGGAGTCAGCGTTGGGGTAAAGGCCGGCAGAGGCGACGGGATGGGGGTCGAGGTGAAGGTTGGGACGGGTGTGGGCGTGGCTAAGGTGATAACCGCTTCCCCCTCAGCGGTAGAGTCTGGCAGGCGCAGCCAGGCCGGCTCGACGCTCAGCACAGCCACGACAATAACCGCCAGAACGACCAAAATCAGGCCGCCCAGAATTAAGATTTGGCTGAGAATGGGCTTCATTCAGGCCATTATAAGTCGGTCCCAAAGGATGTCAAAGGTAGGTTGGAGGAGTGGAAGGCTGGAAGATTGGAAGGATAGACAAATTTGTAACCTTCCGAATCTGCCATTAATTGACAAGGATATGGCTGTCTGCTAAAATAGGGAAGTAATATCAAAAATACCAAAAAATTGTGATTGTCCCCCTGCCACTTGTTTCACTTATTTCCTCGATGGTCAATCTTTATTAAAGAAAGGAGTTTGTATGGCTGATGTTACCAAAGAAAAATTAGTGTTGGAAGGCACCATTGTCGAAGCCTTACCCAACACCAGTTTTAAAGTTAAGTTAGAAAATGGACACACCGTTTTAGCCTATCTATCGGGCAAAATGCGCCGCTTTTATATTCGCGTTCTGTTGGGAGACAAAGTGCGGGTAGAACTATCTCCCTATGACCTGGATCGAGGACGCATCATTTATCGCTACAAGAGCAGCACCGCCGCCGGCCGGGCGCTAGAAGATGAACAGGAAGAGTAAAATCCTCTAGCCAATCATTCCCTCCTCTACTTTTTGGGCGACCTTGTTGGGTATGGTCAGAAACTGTACCCTTTTTTTATTTTATTGACACCCTCCTCCCCGAAGCTATAATCCCTGACAGGTGTTATAGATAGCATGACCGATATAAAAGACCCTCAACCGGGCCAATCCCCGGATTTCAATGCTTCACGCCGCGAGAATGACCAGACCCGACCCCTTCGCCGCCCCGATGACCCGGAGCGGACCTGGCTTTCGTCGCCCAAGCCGGGGCCTGTGCCCGGCCCAACGCCGCGCCCCACGCCCCGCGACACCCAACCCGTACGCCCACAGCAGCCGCGTGTAACGCCGCAACCGGCCTCACCCCGGACTGTTCGCAATGTCCAGCCCACCTACCACCAGCCTGCGCCGACCGTTAGGCAAACACCGCAACCCGCGCCGGGCCGCTGGCTAGTTCGAACTCTGGCCGCCGTGACTATTTTGGGCCTGGTATCAGCCATCCTGATTGTGGCGGTGGGGGTTGTCGGCTATGTCTGGGTGGCTACGCAGTTGCCGCCGGCCGAGGAATTGCGCGCCCGTTCTTTTCAATTTGCCACCACCCAAATTCTGGACCGCGACGGCAATTTGCTGTGGGAAATTATTGATCCGACCGGCGGGCGGCGCACTACGGTCACGCTCGACCAAATCTCGCCCGATTTGATCAACGCCACCGTCGCCACCGAAGACCGCTTCTTTTATTCCAACGTCGGGGTTGACCCCATTGCGGTCGTCCGGGCGATTTATTACAATGTGACCGAGGGCGAGATTGTCTCCGGGGCCAGCACCATTACCCAACAATTGGCCCGCAACGTGCTGCTGACGCCGGAAGAGCGCACCGAGCAAAGCCTGTCGCGCAAGGTCAAAGAAGCCATCCTGGCCGTCGAAATCAACCGCCAGTACACCAAACAACAAATCCTGGAAATTTATCTCAACCAGATTTATTACGGCAACATGGCCTATGGCATCGAGGCTGCCGCTACAACCTACTTTGGCAAACACGCCAAAGAATTAACCCTGGCCGAAGCCAGCATGCTGGCCGGCCTGCCCCAATCCCCGGCCATTCACGACCCCTACACCAACCCTGAAGGGGCTAAAGCCCGCCAGGCCGATGTGCTGCGGCTGATGGTCGAGGCAAAATTTATCAGCCAGGCCCAGGCCGACGAAGCCCAAGCAGTCGAATTAACCTATCTGCCGGTTGAATTTTCGATGAATGCGCCCCACTTTGTCACCTACGTGCGCCAGGAATTGGAAAAGATGGTCACGGCGGATTACATTTATCAGGCCGGCTTGCGCGTCCAAACCACACTCAACCCTCGCCTGCAAGCCATTGCCGAGGAAGAAATCCGCAATCAAGTCAATGCCCTGGCCGGACGCAATGTTAACAACGGCGCGCTGGTGGCCGTGGAGACCAGCACCGGCCAGATTTTAGCGATGGTCGGCAGCAAAGATTTTCGGGATGAGGCCATTGACGGGCAGGTGAACATGGCGATCAGCCCGCGCCAGCCCGGCTCGGCCATCAAGCCGCTGACCTATCTGGCCGCGTTTGAAAAGCTCAACTATACCCCCAGCACCCTGATGATGGATACGCCGGTGGAATACCCCGACTGGTCAGGCAACGTTTACGCTCCCCGCAACTACGATGACAAATTTCGCGGCCCGGTTTTGCTGCGCCCGGCCCTGGCTAACTCGTTGAACATCCCCCCTGTTAAAACCCTACAGCTTTTGGGCGTGGACGCCCTCAAAGAGATGGCCGCTCGATTGGGAATTACCACCCTGACCCGCAACGATTATGGCCTGGCCTTGACCCTGGGCGGCGGCGAAGTCCCGCTGGTTGAACTGACCGGGGCTTACCAGGCCATCGCCAACGGCGGGGTGCGCGTCCCACCCACCGCCATTCTGAGCATCAGCGACAGTTTTGGCCGGGTGATTGACCCGCCCCGCGCCCAACCCCAGCCTGTGCTGCGGCCCGAACACGCCTATCTCATCACCAACATCCTGGCCGATAATGAAGCCCGCTCCCTGACCTTTGGCCCCAATAGCGTTTTGCAATTGTCACGACCGGCGGCGGCCAAAACCGGCACGACCAACGACTATAGAGATAACTGGACGATGGGTTTTACCCCGGATATTGTCACCGGGGTTTGGGTGGGCAATGCCGATAACAGCCCGATGATTAACGTCAGTGGACTGGCCGGGGCCGGGCCCATCTGGCACAATTTTATGGAGCGCGCTCACGAAGGGCTGCCCGTGCGCGATTTTACCCGCCCGCCGGCTATCGTCGAAATGGAGATTTGCGCCGATTCGGGCACGCTGCCCAGTCCGGCTTGTCCGCAACGCAAAAAGGAAATCTTTTTTAAGGACCAGCCGCCGCTGGGGCCGGAGCACGATGTTCACCAACTGATTGCCATTGACCGCAACAGCGGCAAGCGGGCCAACGAGTTTTGCCGGGCCAACGTCGAGGAGAAGTATTTTCGGGTGTACCCCGGCGAAGATGGGCGAGCCTGGGCTTTGAGCCAGGGTATCGAGCAGCCGCCGGACGAGTACTGCCCCTCGACCAACATCTTCGCCGGCATCACCAGCCCGCAGGATGGGGCCTCGGTGCGCGGGGTAATTACCTTTGAAGGCTCCGCGACGGCGGCCAATTTCTCCCACTATCAAATTGAGGTAGGGCAGGGAACCAGTCCGCAAGCTTTCACGCTGGTCGCCGGTCCGGTCAATCAGATTGTTGAGCAAGGCGTGTTAGGTACGCTGGACACCACCCAGGTCCCAAACGGGCCGTACACCCTGCGCCTGGTGGTGTTCGACCGCGAAGGCGGGGCTTTTGACTCCAAAGTGCGGGTGCTGGTGGATAATGTTGTCACGCCGACGCCCGTACCGCTGCCAACCGATACCGTCATTCCCACCGACACGCCGACCAATACGCCGACCGTCGCGCCCACCGTCACCGAAACAATCTCCCCGCCCACCGACACGCCGACTGTCGTACCTCCCACTGACACCCCTACCGTTACGCCCCCCACCGAAACACCTACCCTTGAACTGCCGACCGAGACCCCTACTCTTGAACCGCCCACCGAAACGCCGGTCATCACCGCCACCTTGAGCCTTCAAGGGACGACTGAGCCAGTGAGTGGCGAGTAGTTAAAAGCAAATAAAAAGCACCCTCAATTATTAATGTTCCTTTAGTCTTTTGGGTTAAAAATTAAGGTCTGGTGTTTGACTTGATGGATAAGAACACTACCGCTATGGACAAACGACTCCGCCTTGACCAATCGAAAGCGATTGTTTTATTGGCCGCCGGCCTGGTGATGACCGTGACCTGGGCCGTCGGCGCAACCGGCTGGACCGATGGTCTCAACATTATTACCTTTGTTGGGCTGGGCTCCATTGTGATTGGCTTGATGCTGGCCCGCAGTATGTTGCCCGGCTTCATTGCCCATATCTTTAGCGTCATCATCGGCGTGGCCTGGGCTTTTTGGGTTACCAGCCGCTTGCTGCCCGATCATTATACCTGGCCGGAACGCTGGCAAAACCTGGCTTTCCGGCTCAATTACTGGTACAGCCAGGCCGTCCAGGGCGGCACCAGCTACGATAACATGATGTTTATCCTGCAAATGGGGGTTATTGTCTGGGGCATGGGCTACCTGACCCTCTGGTTTCTGTTCCGGTCGGGGAAGGTCTGGCAGGCGGTGGTGCCGGGGGGATTGGTCCTGCTGATTAACCTTTACTACGCCCCCAACGATGTGACCCTCTGGTTTATTATCTTTATTCTGCTGGCGCTGCTGCTGGCGATTCGCTTTAATTTGTTCAAGCAAGAAGCCCAGTGGCGGGCCGAAGGCGTCTTCTTCCGGCCCGACATCAGCTTTGATTTTCTGCGCGATGGCTTTATCTTCTCGGCCCTGGTCATTGCCCTGGCCTGGCTCACCCCGCCCATTGCCGCCGCCAAATCGCTGGGGCTGCTGGACGAATTTCAAGGCTCGTGGCGCGAGGTGCAAGGCGAGTGGAACCGGCTTTTTGCCGATTTGAACTACAAAGATACGGGGGTGGTGGATGGCTTCGGCACGTCGCTCAATCTGGGCGGGCCGCGCCGTCTGACCAACGAGCCGGTCATGAATGTCAAAGTTGAAGGATTGGGCCGCTACTGGCGGGCCACTGTATATGATGAGTACACCGGCTTCGGCTGGCGCAACAACGACAGCGACTCCGCCGGCTTTGGGCCGGGCACAGCCCTGTCGCTGCCCTTTTTTGAAGCCCGCGTCCCCGTAACCCAAACCTACACTTTCTACCGAGACCAGGCGACGGTACTTTACGCGCTGGGCCAGGTTACCAGTCTTGACCGCAGCGCCAAAGTAACCTTTAACGCCCTGCCACGCGAGGAAATTATTCAAGTCAACCGGCCTGTCTGGCCCGATATTGGCGAACCCTGGGTGGAAGAGATTACCTACATCCGCAGTAATGCCGCCCTTGAGAGCGGCGAGAGTTATCAGGTGGTTTCGGCGGTCAGCCAGGCCGGTGTTAGCCAGCTCCAGGCGGCCGGGGTTGATTATCCTGCCTGGATCAAAGCGCGTTACCTGCAACTGCCCAGTAACGTTACCGAGCGCACCCGCGCTCTGGCCCACGAACTGGCCGATCCGCACGATAATGCTTACGATAAAGCCCGCGCCATCGAAGCTTATCTGCGCCGCGAAATCAAATACAATGAAAAGCTGACCGCTCCCCCGCCCGGCGTAGACCGGGTGGATTATATTCTCTTCGAGGCCAAAGAAGCCTACTGCGACTACTACGCCTCGGCCATGATTGTCATGCTGCGCTCGTTGGGCATTCCGGCCCGTTTTGCCGTAGGCTTTGCTCAGGGCACTTTCAACGCCGAACAAAACGTCTATCAGGTAGTCAACGCCGACGCCCACTCGTGGGTAGAAGTTTATTTCCCTCAATACGGCTGGATTGAATTTGAACCGACAGCCTCTCAGCCCGGTATTATCCGCCCCACCGGCGATGCCAGCGTTGCCGGAGCGCCCTTCCCCGCCGCGCCCAACCTTGATGATATTCCCGGCCCGCGCGAACGTCCGGAACGCCTTGAAGACTTGTTAGAGGAGGCCCCAGATGTCTCCACGGCGCCGTTTACCCTTGATATCCCCTGGGTCGGCGCTCAAATCAGCGTTTCGCGCGCGGTGATTAACTGGGCGGCGATTTTGAGCGGGGCAGTTTTGTTAACGGCGCTGGCGGTCGGCGGGTTGTGGTGGCGACGCCAAACCCAACCCACAGGCGATAGCCTCAAGCTTTACCAGCGGATGCTGCGCCTGGCCGCCTGGATGGGTGCGGCCATCCGGCCCTGGCATACGCCCTATGAGCACGCCGCGCTGCTACAACGCCGCTTACCCAGCCGCCAGCAGGAAATCGAGCTCATCACCGAAGATTACGTACGCCGAACTTTTAGCCCTGATCACGTCCTCGGCTCTGCCTCCACCATGGTTTACGAAGGCGACAGCGCCTGGCAGCGGCTCCACCCGGAGATGGTCAAAGCAGTCCTCAAACGTCATCTGCCGAAGTGGATGCGGCGCTAAAAGTTTTTTTCTTCATTTTCGCCCAAAATCGGCCCTATTTTCGCCCCATTCGTCGGTTTTCCATTCCAAGATGGCGTTAGGATAACTGTTATTTTTAAGCCACTGGAGGGCGCGGTCTACCCGTCGCCAAACTTCAGCGGTTTGCTCCGTCCGGGGCAGTTTTGAGCGGACTGTTTTCTCTTTGACCCAATTGCGGGCAATACGCGAGTCGGAGTAGATGGGGCTAGTCTTGCCCTCTTGCTTCAATAAAGCCAGGGCATGCGCAATAGCCAGAAACTCACCCAGGTTATTCGTGCCGTTTTTGAGCGGGCCGACGCGAAAAACCTCCACCCCCGTTCCGGTCTGCACCCCGCGATACTCCAGGTTGCCGGGGCTGCCGTCGCAGGCTGCATCCACTGTCAGGCTGTCACGAATGACCTCCGGCGGCAGGCTGGCCGGTACGGCTTTAGTCCCGATATGCTGCTGCCACGCCTGTCGAAAGGCGGCCTGAGCCTCTTTTTCACTCTCAAATGATTTGTATTTGGCCCCTGGAAAGCCGTTCACCTGGGCCGCGCACTCGTCCCAACTCCGGTAGACCCCCGGCTTCCGCCCGATCCAGACTACATAATATTTCGATTTTGCCATCTTACCCTATGGTGACAAATAGGGAATTACGTACCAAAAAGGACTAATGAGCGTTAATAACGCTAACCCTGTATAAACCGCCAGCAACAGCCACGAGGCCGGAACCGGCCAACGCGACGCCAGGCTCGCTCGCGCTGCGGCCAACGCCAGGGGCAGTGCCACCACTAACACCGCCCAGTTGTCCACATCGCCCCGCCTCAGTCCGGCGACAATGACCCAACCCAGGGCCAGGGCCAGGCCCCCCACCAGCAGCCAGGCCCACCGCGGCGAGAAAGCTTTATACAACCCCAGTGAGAAAAAAAGCCCCAGGGGAATCATCGCCGGGAAAAGATAACGCCCCTGAAACTGGGCAAACTCCAGGTTGTACCAGAGATAGCCGAGCAGTATCAACACGATGGTTAGGGCCATCAACAATAAAGCGTTAAGCGTGGTGCGTGGTGCGTGGCGCGTGGTGCGTGGTGTACTTTCTTGGGACAATTGAGACTTTTCGTCCAATCTCCAATACCCAATGGGCACGCTATCTCCAATCTCCAATCTCCCAATCCCCAGCAAAAACCCTACAAACGCAGTTACGGTCAGCAGGGTTAAGGCCAGATACACCCGCTCACTCATCGGCACGGCCATCCAGCCGAATTGGCCCCAGAAGCTGTGAAAGGTAGTGGTTAAAAGATTTTGCAGGTAAGTTTGCCAGCCTACCTGGGCCAAAAGGTCGGCGGTACGCAGTTGACCCACTACAACTGCATCGTGCCGGCCCAATCCCAGTATATCCAGATTGCCGTAAAGCGCCACGTTACGCGCATACCAGGGCAACGCCATCGCCAGCGCCACACCAAACACCAGCAACCCCTGCCGGGCCAGAACCGACCAACCCTGCCCCTCTGCTCCTCTGCTCCTCTGCTCCCCTGCCCCTCTGCTCCCCTGCTTGCCCTTAACTGCCAACCACAGCGCCACCGCTGTCAGTGGAACGGCAATATAGACGGTCGTTTTGGTGATTAAGCCCAGCCCCAGTAGAACCCCCAGGGCAATATCGCCTCGGCTGGTAGCCGAGCCGGGGCGCATCACGCGCCGGGTCAGCAGGAATAACAGGGCCGCCAAAATCAGTTCGGCCAGCGCATCATTGTTAACCGAGGCCAGCATAGCAACATGCATGGGTGTAAAGGCGACAAAAGCGGCTGTCCCATAAAAAATAGAGGGCCGCTGAGGAAAGATCGTTCGGGCAATGCCCCAGGCCAGAGTGACCACCCCGGCCCCCAACACCACCGACCCCAGCCTGAGCGCCAACAGCGAACCGCCGCTCAGGCTAAAGAGGGGAACTGTCAACAGGTAATATAGGGGCGGCTGGTGGAACTCGTAACAAACACTATCCAGCGGCAGTTCCGGCGGAAAGCGCTCCGCCTTCAACTGCTCCAGATAAGCCTGGTTATAACAGCGGCTAACCAGTTCAGGAAAGCGACCCTGGCGGGCCAGATAGCCAATGTAGTTATAATGGGCCGGTTCATCAGGGGCTTGCCAGGCGGGGGTGAGGGTGGCAAAAAGCACCCCGGCCAACAAATAGACTGCCAGGATCAGAAAAAAGAAGGGGGAACGCCGGCCAGATACTATCAATTCTTTTACCTGTTCAGAAGAGGGAACTCATAGGAACTGAAGGAACTTACCTTGCCCTTATTTCCCCGGTTTTCAGGGCCACAGGAGTTTGTGCAGCGCCGAATGATCCAGATCGCCATCGCCCTGGGCCACCAACTCCTGGTAGCGGGCGATCACGCTTTCCAGGTGCGGCAGGGTGACTGAAACCGACCCGGCCAGCTCCTGGGCCAGATGCAGGTCTTTCAACTGCGTTCTGGCTTTGCCCCCCGGCACATAGGCGCGATTGATCATCCGGCTGCCATGGAGCTGCAAAATTTTGGAGTCGGCAAAGCCGCCTTGCAGGGCTTGCTGCAGCAGGTGGGGGTCGAGGCCGCTCTTTTCGGCCAGGGTCAAAGCTTCGGCCACCGCCTCAATGGTCAACCCAACGATGAGTTGGTTGATCAGCTTCGCCATATGACCCGTTCCCGGCCCGCCCACCCGAACCACATTGCCGCCCAACATTTCCAAAAAAGGGCGCACCCGGCTAAAGTCGTCCACCGTTCCGCCGACCATAATCGCCAGGCTGCCTGCCGCTGCCCCTTCTGGGCCGCCCGACACCGGCGCGTCTATCCAGCCGATACCCCTGGCGGCCAGTCGCCAGGCATGCGCCCGCGAGTGAGCCGGGTCGGAGGTGCCCATATCCATCACCACCTGGCCCGGCCCCAGATGGGGTTCCAGTTGGGCCAGCACACTGTCCACCGCCGGCGTGTCGGTCAGCGTGAGCAGACAAATTTTAGCCTGTGCCGCTTCGGCCAGCGCCGAGCACAGCGGAATACCCTCAACCAGTTCCTCTGGCAGCGGCGAGCGATTCCAGCCGCACACCTGGTATCCCGCCGCCAGCAGCCGCCGGGCGATAGGCCGCCCCATCAACCCCAACCCCAACACGCTCACCGATGTCATCATAGCCCTGGTCCTTCAAACCGCTGCTCCATTTCCCGGCGAAAGCGCACCGCCGGGTCCCTCTCATCAAAGCTGACATCCTCCCAACGCACCACCTGGCCCGCCGCCACCCCCTGCTTCAGCCTGACTCCCTGGGCCAGACCGATGGGCAAAGCGCCCAGGCTCAACGTCTGCCAGGCAGGCCGGAGCGCGCCGTAAACGCAGTACCCACCCTCCCCGTCGAGCATCTCCCCGGCAGTCAGGCTGCGCTTGGCGACTGCCACCACGTCGCCCTTAAACCCCAGCGGGCAACCGGTCGCTTCACCGCGCAGACCGGCCCTGAGCACACTGACTCCCAGTTCCAGGCCCACCAGATGATACGGGCGGTACATGGCTGCATAACGGCCGGTCTCGTCGGTCAACAGGCCGTACTCGGCAAAGCAGCGCTGCACGTAGTCACTGGCTGCGGCCACAATAACGTAGACTCCCCAACGCAGATCGCGGGGAATAGGCCGGCCATCCCGCTCCAGGCTTGACACAACCTCGACTGTGCCCGCGTGGGCCAACTGCCCGCCCTCAGCCTGCGGCTTGCAGACCCGCGCCAGGTCGTCCACGCCGCAGGGGGGAAAACTCAGGCCGTCCGGCTGGGGGGCCAGACCGGTCGCATTCGCCACCGCCGCCATCTCAATAGCCGATTTGGTCCCGTCGAGAAAAGAGTTGAACATCTGGGCATTCAGGCCGCCCGCCGCCGCTGCTTCCGGGGTAAAGCCGTAATGCTCCCAGACCGTGTCGGGGGTGGAGGTATGGTAGGCCGGCAAATATTTGGTTCCCTTGCCGGCGCAGACCACCTCAAAGCCGCTGACCTGCGCCCACTCCACCAATTCGCAAATCAGGGCCGGCTGGTCGCCGTAGGCCAGGCTGTAAACCACGCCCGCCGCCGCGGCCCGCTCGGCCAGCAGGGGACCGGCCAGGGCGTCGGCCTCCACATTGACCATGACCACGTGCCGCCCCTGTTCTATCGCCAGCAGCGCGTGCCGAATGCCCACCGGGGGCAGGCCGGTTGCCTCAACGACCACCTCCAGCCCCTCGGCCCGAAGCAACGCCTCGCTGTCGGTCGCCAGACAGGTGGCCCCGGTTTTAAGCGCCTCGGCCCAACTGCGGGCAGAATACTGCTCCGGCGGCCAGCCGGCTCGCTGCAAGGCCAGGCCCGCCCGTTCCAGCGACAGGTCGGCCACCCCCAGCACATGCAGGCCCGTTACCCGCCGCGCCTGGCTCAGAAACATGGTCCCAAACTTGCCCGCGCCGATCAATCCGACCCGTAAAGGCCGGCCCGCCTCGGCCCGCGCCGCCAATAACTGGAGTAATTGACCGTTCATCATTCACCTTTGATGAAAAGGGAGTCCAAAAGCTATGCTTTTGGACTCCGGTAAAGCTGTTTTCGAAGGGGTTATTCCTGTGTTAGAAAAAGGGGATGTGGGCCAACGCTTCGCCTTGCACGGGGCACAGATCAGCCAAACCGGGCCAAGCTGGGGATTGGTTTCAACTTCATAAAGTTCCGTTTCGGGATAGTCACGCTCGCAATAATCGCATTTTGCCATTTCTCTCACCGAGCCGAGTCCAGGTTTTTGTTCCTGCTGCCATCTCTGCTGCTATCGTACTCTAAGCAGAACGCTTAGGCAATTTCAGCAGAACTTTTTACCGGGTTGAAGTTCACTCAGACCCGTGATATAATCGAGATAGTTCCGAAGACAATTAACAGAGGGCGGCTTCGATGGATCTGACCACACTGCTGATTATCGCCCTGGTTGTCGTCGTGCTTGTCATTGCCGGGCTGGCCTGGGGCGCTTACCGGGCCGGTTTCCGGGTCAAAAAGGCGAGGGTTAAAACCCCGGTCTTTGAAGCCGAGATGGAACGCCAGCCATTCGACACAGTGTCTCCCCCGACTCCGTCCACTACCCCTACCGGGCCAGACATCCGCCAGCAGGCCACCGCCGGCGGCGCAATCAAAGAGTCTGGCATCACTGCCCCGGCCGACTCGGCGGCCAAGATTAGCCAGCAGGCTAAGGACCAGGACAGCGAAATTGATAACAGCCCCATCAAGCTAACCTGACGTGGAACTCCCCGACCACCTGCGCCACTTTACCGACCGCAGCGAAGCCCTGGCCGCCTTTGACGCCCTCTGGTCCAACGCTGGCCCCTGGGTGCTGGCCTTTGACGGCTTGAGCGGCAACGGCAAAACCACCCTGCTTGATTTTATCATCGAGACCCGCTGCAAACCTCGGCCCATCCTCTACGCCATTCTGGATTTTGAGGGCAGCCGGGGCCTGACCCTGCGCACCAACTGGAATGCCCTGCTGGAAACGCTGGCCAGCCAATGGGGTCTGGCCGAACACCAGGCTTACCGGGTTGGCAGCCAGGCAGCCCGCAGCCGCTTCGAGGCCATCCGCCGCTCGCTTCAGGTGCAGATAGACCAGAAGGCGGAGCAGGGCCAGATTACAGCCAGCCCGATCACCATTGACGCCACCCAGAACGAGGCGCTGCGCCTGGCCGACGAGCAGGCCCGGGCTGAGACCGCCGCCGCCTTGCTGCAAGCCGCCGCCGAAGTTTTCTCTAACCGGCCGCTGGCCCTGTTTTTGGACACCTATGAGCTTTTGGCTGGAGCTGCCGATAAAGCCTACGGCGGCTGGCTGTGGGCCTGGTTGGGCCAGGCCGCTGCCCGGCTGGCGGGGCTGCGAGTGATTGTGGGCAGCCGTGAGCCGTTAACCGGGCTGGGGCGGCGCGAGCGGCGTCAGGAAACACTGCCGGTTTTTGAGGCGGCTGACAGTGACCGGCTGTTAACCAGCCTGGGGGTAACAGACCCGGCCTGGCGCGCCGCCGTGTTCGAGCGGCTGGCCGGCGGGCATCCCCTGCTGACCGAAATGGCCGCCGACTTGTGGCGCACGGCTCAAGCCAGCGGCCTGCCTCTGCCGGTAGCAGCCATCCCCAGCCTGGCCGGGCAGGAACAGGCCGTAGAATGGCTGACCGGCCGTATTTTAGACCGGCTGGACGAGCCCCTTAAAACGGCCGTGCGCTGGGCGGCTTTGCTGCGCCGCTTTGACCAGGAGAGCCTGGCCGCCGTGCTGCCCGGCGAAACCGGCCGCCTTAACGATGAGGCGTTTGAACGCCTGCGCCGCTACAGCTTTGTGACCCCGGCCCGGCTGGGCCAGGGTTGGGCCTGCCATGATTTGCTGCGGCGGGTGCAGAACGCCTACCTGGCAGCCAAGCAGCCCCAGGCCCGCCGCGAGTTTCATCTACAGGCCGCCGTTTATTTTATCGGCCAGACCGATGAGGTGGAGGCCCTTTACCATCGCCTGTTGGCCGGCGATGAGACGGCCCCGGACGCCTGGACCGCAGCGGTGCATGCCGCTTATCTGCGGCTGGACTGGCCCCGCTGGGCGGCCCTGCTGGCCGCTGCGGAAAGCCCGGAACTGCGCAGTCCGCCGCCCCTGGCCGCCCAAACCCGCTTCTGGCGCTACGAGATGGACGCCGCCCTCGCCTCCTACGCCCAGGCCCTCGACCTCTTCCGCGCCGTCGGCTCCCGCCTCGGCGAAGCCAACACCCTGCTAACTTTAGCTGACATGGCCCGCGAGCAGCAAGAGTGGGACCAAGCGTGGCAGCACTACGAACAAGCCCTGGCCATGTATCGGACCATAAGAGACAATTACAGCCAGGCCCGTGCGCTTTACCGGATGGGGGATTGGCATGCAGCCCAACAACAAAAAGCGGCTGCGGCTGATTGTTATAAAGCGGCTGCGGCTATTTGGTCAGCAATTGGCCTGGAGAGCCTGGTTGAACAGATTTTAACACCCCGGTTAAAGCCGTGACCGAGTAAACCAGATCGCGTAAGCGAGCCAAAGCCGCCAGCGCAGCCGCCGCCAGGTCTGGATGGCCTGGCGCTGCTCCTCCGCAGCGGGAGGATGGGCGCTGTAAACGGCGTTCACATAAAGGCCGGTCAACTGTTCAATCTCCGGCGCGGCGGGGGCCAGAGGTTGGAAGGTTGGAAGGCTTGTCCTGAGCGAAGTCGAAGGGTTGGAAGGTTGGAGGTTGGAGGCTGGAAGGCTGGAGGTTGGAAGGTTGGAAGGTTGGAAGTTGGAGGTTAGAAGAGCGATTTGCTTAATCAAGGCGTTACTGAACTCGTAAGGGGTCGCGCCAGGGGAGGCGGGAACGGCCAGGCGGGGGCCATACCGCTGCAGCCGCCGGTACAGCCGCACTGCTGTGGTGGCCGGGTCGGTTCGGGTCAGCGCCCAGCTATCGGCGGCGGACCAGACTGCGCCCCCCAGCGCCAGACCTGCCAGACCCAACAACAGCGCCCAACCCCACCCCGGCTGCCAGGCAATCCGGCCGGCCGGGGCTAACGCCGGAGGCGCAGCCGGCTCTATTTCGGGCAGGCCGGCCGGCGCAGCGGCTCGCTCAGGCCGGGGGCGGGCGGCGGTGGGTTCAAACTCAATCCAGCCATAGCCGGGGAAGTAAACCTCGGCCCAGGCGTGGGCGTCGGCCTCGCTGACCCGGTAGCGGCCCTGCGCCGGGTCGAACTCACCGCCGGCATAGCCAATGACCAGCCGGGCCGGGATGCCGGCGGCGCGGGCCAGCACCACCATGGCCGAGGCGTAATAATCGCAGTAGCCGCGCCGCAAATCAAATAAAAAGTAATCTACCACGTCGCGGTTGGGCGGCGGGGGTAGGTTCAAATCGTAGGGCAGGGTGCGTAAATAGCTTTCGATGGCCCGCGCCCGGTCGTAGGGCGTTGGCTGGGTCGCCGTCAGGTCGCGGGCCAGGGCCAGCACTCGCACCGGCACATCCCGCGGCAAAGCCAGGTAGCGTTGGCGCACCCAGGCCGGGTAACGGTTTCCGGCCTGGCGCAGCTCGGCTTCTCCTGCCGCCGGAAGCAGCGACGTAACCTGATAGCTGGCCGCTGCCACCGTCGCCCCAAAGGCGTCGCCGGGTCTGCGCCAGGCCACTTGATAAGGCTGGTCTACCGCCAGCAGCGCTCCGGCGGCGTAGAGCAGTCCATTTCCCTGAGCAGCCGCTTGAATTTGCTCGGTCAAGACCACTGCGGGTTGGCCTACCTCGAAGGCCGGTTCCATGGCCTCACCCGCCCCATAAGCGCTAGTTTCGGTTTGGCCGCTCACCCAGCCGTAGCCGGTGTAACGGTCGTAAGTCAGGCTGCGCCAATAGTGATAGCGGTTGACTGCCTGGCTGTCGGGCTGCACCAGCAGCGCCACCTGCTGTGACAATTCCGGCCCGGCGCCGAGCAGGTGGCGGCGGGGCAAACCACCCAGCCGAGCCTGGTCAAACACACCTGACTGGCCGGGGGGCGGCTGCAAACCCAGCGAGCGGGCCAGCGGGCCGGGCTGCAACGGCTGGCCCCAAATCAGGCGTTGGGCGGACTCGGCCAGCGCCTGGGCCGAGATGACCGGAGCCATCTGGGCCAGTGCGACCAATCCCGCGACCAACCAGAGGGTAGCCACCGTCAGATCGGTGCGGATGTCGAGGGCAAAGTCAATCCCCTCCACCTGCCAGCGGCGCTCGCGGGCGGTGTGTTCCACCAGCGCCGCCAGCAGCCAGGTCAGCCCCAGCAATAATAATAAAAAAGCAAAGTTGCCGCCGCCGTAAGCCATGCTGATCACCAGCAAGGCCCCGGCCGGCAGGATCGCCAGCAGCGATTGGTCACGGCGGCGCACGGCCCAACCGGCCCAGGCCGCCACCAGCCACAAGGAGACGCCCCAGGCCAGGGCTGTCGCTGCCGGGTCAAACACCGGCTCGCCCCCGGCTATGTTCGCTACCCATTCCAGCAGCCGGCCCCACAGGGTAACAACCCCCAACCAGAGGCCGGTCAGGGTTGATTGCAGCGGCGTTGTATCAGGTGGGCCGTTGCCGGGCCAGCGCAACATCTGCCCTGCCAGGCCCACTAGCTGCCCCAGCAGGGCCACGATGCTGCCGTCCAGGCGGCCCACCCGCACCGTCATCAGGACCAAGCCCGCGCTGCCGGCGATGGCGCCGGCCCACCAGCCCGGCCAGGAAGTGGCGGCCAGGGTCCAGCCAATCAACGTCCCCAGGATAGCGATGGGCAGTAATAAACCTAGCTCCAGGCCGCGGACCACACTGGCCAATCCCAAGGCCACACTGTTCAAGGCGGCCAGAAGTAGGATGACGGCCAGAAGGCGCCATACATTCAACGCTTCGTCCAGCCACGGGGACAATAACGCAGTCACTCTCGCCCTCATGACAATTCCTGCCAGGGCGCATCGCCGGGCCGGCGAACCGGCACCGCTTTGCCGGTCGGCATGATGCGCCACTCCCAATTGCCTTGCCGGCCGGGGCGAGCTTCGGGCCGGCCCAGCAGTTCGGGTGTGATCAGGTAGCGGCTGACGCCCAGATTTGCCAGGAGGGCCAGGGCGCTGCCGGCCTCGCCTGCGCCGCCAAAGGTGACTGGGTCCAACAGCAGCACTGTAGCGACTGCGCCGCGCCGCAGCAGGGGCAGCAGAGCCTCAATCCAATCACCGGAAGCAGCCGGGGTGATGATAATCAAGCTGGCTTGCCGGTTAAAAGCAGGCCGGACCCGCGCCAGCAGTTCGGCCAGGGGGCGCGGGCCGGGATTGGCCACAGCCAGGACGCGCAGAATCTCCTGGCGCTGGCCGGGGCCGGTTTGCGGCGGCAGCCAGGCCAGGCTCTCGCCATGCGTTACCAGGCCCACAGCGCGGCCCCCGCGTAAGCCCTGGTCGGCCAGCGAGGCGGCCAGGATAACGCCGTGCTCCTCGGTTGAGGCGTCGGCCTGGCTGGCCTGGACCTGCTGATCCAAATCCAGAAATATCCACCAATCCCCGGCCGGGGTGTTGTCAAAGAGGCGCACAAACAGGGCATTCCGCCGGGCCGAAGTCGGCCAATGAATCCAGTTCAGGGTATCGCCGGGTAAATAGTCGCGCACGGTGGCCGCGCTGACGGTGCGCTCCAGGGTGTTGGCGCGCGGGCGGCCTTCGCCCACGTGTCCCCCCGGCGCTACCTCGATGGTTGGCAGCGGCACTACGGGTGGAGTCACGGTCAGGGTAGTCCAGTTAGGATAGCGCAAGGTAAGGGCGTACAATCCAAAAGGATCGCCGGTGTGGAGGGTGGTTGGGCCAAGCGTAAAGACCCCTCGCCGCTGGCAGATACTATGGGTTTGCCAGCGGGTCATGGTGTTGCCGCCGACCCCCGTCACCCGGCTGACCTGATAATTGAACATGGTTGAATGATCAATGACCTCGATCCATAGGGCAGGCAGCCAGCCTCGATTGACCAGGGTAAAGCGCTCTTCCAGGCGGTCGCCCACCTGGGCCCAGCCAAAACGAGTTTCGCGGCTAAAACGCAGATTATACCCCAGCGAGCGCACCCACAAGTAACATACCAGCCACCCTCCACCCAAACCGATTAATAGAATGACCCAGCCGCGGAAGGGTACAACAAGCTGCGCAGCCGCCAGCAAGCCGATCAGAAGCGGCAGGAAGCGCGCTCTCAGACGTAAGCTAACCTCAACAGGCTGTTTCATAACAAATAGTATAACATATTTGCCCCTGGGAATCATGCTCAAAAAGGATGGATCCAATTGCCGAGGACGCGAAACGGGCACGTCTATGCGCCGAACGGAGCCGCACGTGGGCGTGCTGGCTCCTCAAATTTGGATCTACTGATACTCCTCAATAGCAAAATTTACTACCCAGAGATGAAATAGACATAATACAGCGTTGGGCAAACGTAGAGTTAACCCCTTAAAAACCTCTTGACTCGACTTGTTAAGAGTGGTAATATTGTACCAACAGAATCGAAGTACGGTTCTGTAGTAGTTGAAAGGAGGTCCCTATCGTGGAACCAGATTGGGAACTACCTCGACTTGTCGGAGATAGAAAGTAGTTCCAACAACGGGCCAATAAAAGTTACAGAATTGCCCGACGCGCGCTGGCGAAAACAGCAACCCTATCTCTGATTAGTCTGGCCGTCCCTCTTTAATAGTAAAACACCTATTATTAAAGACAGACCCAATAACTTTCAATCTAAGACCCTGCGGCTTTCGCAGGGTTTTTTCTTTGTTACAAGGCAACTGCTCAGCTATGTTATTTCGACTGCAGGGAGAAATCCCCGACACCTTACCTTTACGTGTTGTGCTTGGGGGGATTTCTCGCTCCTTCGTCGCTCGAAATGACATGAGCCGGAGTATTAACGTTTCAAGGCTATCCTCCTCTAGTTTATCTTCCATAACAGATTTGACAACTTAAACCATTTAGTTTATAATCGGCCTATAACTTAATCATTTCAGTACGAGTGAAGCTTATGTCCCCCAGGAAGGAGGAAGTTACCCTCAAAGACATCGCTGAAGCCGTGGGTAAGTCTGTAGCCGCTGTTTCTAGGGCCTTGAACAACCACGACGATATCAGCGAGGAAACTCGCGAGTACATTAAACAAGTCGCGCGAGAGATGGGGTATGCTCCGACAAATACCCTGGGACTTATTTTGCCGGCGCTTTCACCACGAGACTCCGACCCCTACTACAGCGAACTTTTGGCCGGTATTGCCGGCGCCGCCGCCGAACGCGAATTTGATTTACTGGTTTCCTCGTGCGCTCCCGGCCCCGCAGAACAGTGGGCTTACCTGCGTCTCATCAACAGCCGTCGCGTTGACGGGGCTATTGTGGCCCGGCCGCGCTGGCGCGACAGTCGCATCGAACTGCTCTTTGAAAAAAAGTTTCCCTTTGTCGTCATTGGCGATACCAACTTGACCGGCAATTTTCTAGCGGTATCAGAAGAGGCCGCCGCCGGGGCGGAACTGGTGGTAGAACACCTGGCTAACCAGGGCCACGAGCGGATTGCCCTGGTCAATACCCCGCTGGATTTATTTTTCTCGTCGGAGTTTTTGGTGGGTTTTCAACGGGCTATGCGCCGGGCCAACCTGCCGGTGGTTGAGGACTTTCTGACGGAAAGTGATTTTACGCAGCGAGATGGTTATCGAGCCGGGCAAACTTTGCTGAGCAAAGCTGAAACTCCTACAGCCATTGTCGCCGCCGATGATGTGGTAGCTCTGGGAGTGATGGCCGCCGCTCAGGACCAGGGGTTAGAAATAGGACAGGATTTGGCCGTGACCGGTTATGGAGACATTTTACTGGCTGAGTACGCCCAGCCCCCCTTAACCACCGTTCACCGGGCCACCTATGCCTTGGGACAACAGGCCTGCCGAATGTTGATTGCCCGGCTGCTAGGGGAAAAGTTGGCTCAGGAGCAGGTTATCATTAAACCATCACTGGTCATCCGCCAATCGAGCGATTTGGCCTTGTGGTTGTAACTCTTTTTATAGAATTCAAAAACTTTAATTTGCGAGGAGGCAAAGAAAATAACATGGCTAGAGTAGTATATGAAAACATGACCAAAGCCTGGGGCGATGTGATTGGGGTGAATAGTCTCAATCTCGAAATTCCCGACAAGGAGTTTTTGGTCTTGGTTGGCCCATCCGGCTGCGGCAAATCAACGGCGCTGCGCTGTCTGGCCGGATTAGAAGAAATCACCTCGGGCAATATCTACATCGGCGACCGAATTGTCAACGATGTGCCGCCCAAAGACCGTGATATTGCGATGGTTTTCCAAAGTTATGCGCTTTATCCGCACATGACCGTCTACGATAACATGGCTTTTGGGTTGAAACTGCGCAAAACCCCCAAGGCCGAAATTGACAAGCGGGTGCAGGAAGCGGCCAAAATTTTGGGCATTACCCAGTTATTAGACCGCAAGCCCAAGCAAATGTCGGGCGGTCAGCGGCAGCGTGTGGCGTTGGGCCGGGCCATTGTGCGCGACCCGGCTGTGTTCCTCTTTGACGAGCCGCTCTCGAACCTTGACGCCAAGCTGCGCGTGCAAACCCGCGCCGAAATCTCCAAGCTGCACCAACGCCTGGGAACCACCTTTATTTATGTGACCCACGACCAGGTAGAGGCCCTGACCATGGCCGACCGCATCTGTGTAATGAAGGATGGCGTGCTTCAGCAAGTTGACACCCCGCAGCGCCTGTACGATCACCCCGGTAATGTGTTTGTGGCCGGCTTTATCGGCTCCCCCGCCATGAATTTCTTTAGCGGCACCGTGACCGGCACCCTGGATGAGATGTATGTGGACTCCGGTGGAGTGCGGATTCGGCTGCAAAAAGATGAGGTGGAGCAGTTGGGACAAAAGAGCATTGGCCGCGAGGTTATCTTTGGCGTGCGCCCCGAAGATATTCACCACCCGCGCTACAAGCCGGCCGGCATTACCGAGCAGTTGGTCGAAGCCACCGTAGATGTGACCGAGTTGATGGGCAACGAAATCTTTGTTTACCTGGTGACTAACAATGACCAAAGCTTCATCGCCCGGGTTGACCCGCGGGCCGACCTGCGCCCCGGTGATAAGGTTCAAATGGCCTTCAACGCCGAAAAGGTGCATATCTTTGACCGGGCCAGCGAGAAAAATATTGCCACCCCGCATTAAGTGAAAACCCTAAAGATTGTTGAGACCTTATGAAATTTGACAACCAATTCGGTAATCGTCTGGAGGATTGGGGGATTGCGTTCTGCGTGCCTTTGGCAAGGTTGGATCTCCTTTATCCAATCCTCCAGCCTTCCAACCTTCCAGTTATTTACCGATTTTGAAAATCAAAACTCATTAGGATTTGATTTAGGGGCAATACTCTTCAAATAACGTAGTTTAGCCCCTTGTGGGCGGGCACAAGGCCCTATGCTACGGCCTTATTTGAAATGTATTGGATTTAGGGGAAGTTCCGTATGAGCTTCCCCTTTTTGCTTTTTAACCCGCAATTTTTCCCTGGTTTCAAAGTTGTATTATACTGCCTCTGGAAATTCGTCCTGAATTTCACAAATCAACATAAGTTAGCAAGGAACCGGTGATGACAGTCACATTAATTATCATGGATGGCTGGGGGTTAAACCCTCGTAAAGATTACAACGCGATTGCGCTGGCTAATACACCCTATTTTGATTATATCTGGAATAACTGGCCCAGCGCCACGCTCGAAGCTTCGGGCAAGGCCGTCGGGCTGCCCATCGGACAAATGGGCAACTCAGAAGTAGGCCACATGAACTTGGGCGCGGGGCGAATTGTGCCCCAGGATTTAACCTACATCAACGATTTGATTGAAAATGACGAGTTTTTTAGTAATGCCGCCCTGAGTGAGGCCATGCAGTACGCCCTGGAACACCACAGCGCCCTGCACCTGATTGGGCTTCTCTCCGATGGGGGGGTCCACAGCCACCAGGAGCATCTGTCTGCTTTGTTAAAAATGGCTAAACTCAAAGGCTTGACGCAGGTTTTTGTCCACGCCATTCTGGATGGCCGCGACACACCGCCCCGCAGCGGCGCTGAATATTTGAGTCAACTGGAGGCCCAGTTGAATAAAATAGGTGTGGGCAAGATTGCCACTATCGCCGGACGTTACTACTCGATGGACCGGGACAAACGCTGGGAGCGGGTTAAATTGGGCTACGACGCCATGGTTTACGGGCAGGGCAAGACCGCTTCCAGCGCCGCCGAGGCCATCCAGGCCTCCTACGCCGAGGGGGTAAACGATGAGTTTGTCATCCCGATAGTTTTGGTTAACCCACAAGGCGCGCCTATTGCGACGATTAAAGATAATGACGCTATCATTTTCTTCAATTTTAGGGCCGACCGGGCCAGGCAGATGACGCAGGCGCTGGTCGAGCCAAGTTTTAGCGGCTTTGAGCGTCAAGGGGGTGGGCTGAAAGGCCTGTTCATGACTACCTTTATGCAATATTATGATAACCAGCTTCCCCCCTTTGCCTTTGAAATTCCCGAACCCACCAACGGCCTGGCCGAAACGCTGTCAAAACTGGGCCACAAGCAGTTTCATAGCGCGGAAACGGAAAAGTATGCCCACGTAACTTACTTTTTTAACGGTGGGCGTGAGGTTCCCTTTGAGGGTGAAGATAGAGTCCTGGTTCCCTCGCCCAAAGTAGCCACCTATGATTTGCAGCCGGAAATGAGCGCGTTTGGTATTGCTGAGAAGGTGGTTGAAGCCATCAAAAGCGGGCAATATGCTTTTGTGCTGGTTAATTTTGCCAACCCTGATATGGTCGGACACACTGGCTTTTTGGATAAGGCCATTATCGCCTGTGAAACGGTGGATGAATGTGTCCGGCGGGTGGTTGAGGCCACGGTCAGCATGGGCGGGGTCGCCTTGGTTACAGCCGATCACGGCAACTCAGACCAGATGTTAGATTATGATACCGGCAAACCCCACACCGCCCACACCACCAATCTAGTGCCTTTTGTTTATGTAGCACAGCAAAAACCGGATTGGCGTCTGGCTAATGGCATTTTGGGCAATGTGGCCCCAACTGTGTTAGAGTTGTTGGGAATTGAACCGCCGCCGGATATGACCTGCAAGTCGTTGATCAGACGGTAGTGAGTGGTATCTTGTTTTGGGGGTGGAGTCTAAAGCTAAGTTTTGGACTCCGAGGTTAGGCCCCACAAATTAAACCGAGTTGGAAATTTATGTAAATCGTACCCTTCGATATGCACTTCACTTCGTTCCGCGCTACTCAGGAGGCGATAAGGAACGGAAAATCATCAGAATAGCCCCGACCGGCAGGAGTGGGCGTATCGAAGGGTGAATTTTTGGTAAAATACCGAACTCAGGCTGTTACCTCTTTTTCGAGGGGACTTTTGCCTTGATATGAACTCCGGGAAAATTGGGGCGGACTCAAGGGTAGGGTAAACCAAAAAGTTGCGCCCTGACCAGGGTTGGAGTCCACCCCAATCTCGCCAAAATGAGCTTCAACAATTTTTTTACAGATTGCCAGGCCCAGGCCGGTTGATTTTTCGCCACCGGTGGGCCGGGAACTGGTTTTGCCGAAATTTTTAAAGAGGTGTTGAATTTCATCGGGCTTGATGCCCGGCCCCTGATCTTTAACCCCAATCCAAATGTTGGCCCCACGCCGCTCGCCAATCAACTCAATGGTAGTCTCTGGCTCGGAATATTTGATGGCATTATCAATAAAGTTAGAGATAACCTGGCTGATTTTGGTCCAGTCGCAGGGGCAGATTAAATCCTCGGCCGGCAGGTGTTCATGCAGCTTAATCTTCTTTTTGTTGGCTATGTAGCTATAATCACTGGCCTGCGCTCGCAAGAGTTGGCTTAAATTAACTGACTCCAGGTTTAATGAGATTTGACCCAATTCAATGGAGGTAACATCCAGTAACTCGTTGAGCAGGGTAAACATGCGTACAACGGTTGAATTAATGCTGGTCAGATATTTACTCAAACTTTCGAGATCAATGCTTTGAATATCTTCCAACAGCACCTCCGAAAAACCTTTTAGCAAAGCCAGCGGGCCACGCAGCTCATGGGCTACCACACCCAACAAGAGGCTGCGCTGGCTGATGTCGCGCACTACACTAATAATTTGAGCCGATTGACCCTCCCCCTCAAGAAAAGATGTTGCAATCTCAGTCCAGACCAGCTTATCCAATTTGTGGCGCAGCAACTGCTCCAGCCGTATCTGGTTTTTACCTGCCTGGCGCATCATGGCCTGTTTTTGCACAAAAGCCTCAAAACCGGCCTTATCGGGGTACAAAATGGGCAGGGTTTGATTGAGCAGTTCTTCCGGTTCATAGCCCAAAATATGGCGAACTGCCTGATTAACATACTCGATCCGGTATTCAGGAAGTTTGATACTGATGACGGCATCGGCCATGGTGTTGGTCAGGTTGGTCAAAAACTCCTGCGATTCGCGCAGCGCTTGAGTTCGTTCGGCCACCCGCTGCTCCAACTCCAGCCGGTATGATTCATTTTCCTTTTCCAGCCGCGCCTTGGTCAGGGCTAACCGCCGGTGCTCAACCGCGCGGGCCAGAGTTGACAGCAGTTCATCCTTGTTAATCGGTTTAGCCAGGTAATCATACGCCCCTAGCCGTATAGCTTCCGCAGCAGTTTCATAGGTAGGTTCGCCGGTCATCATGATAACCGGGGTATGGGGGTAATGTTGGCGGGTCCATTTTAAAGCGTGCAAGCCATTCCCGTCTGCTAAAATGATGTCGCACAAAACGGCATCACAATCGGTCATCAGGGTAATAAATTCCTCGTAACTGCCGGCAGAAAAAACCTTATAGCCGGACCGCTGTAGACGCACTTGCAGCAGGTCACGGATAGCCGGGTCGTCGTCCAAAACAGTAACGGTAGGCGGCTCCAGGCCAGCGGCGGGGAGGGGAGGCGCTGGAGGTGATGGGGTCATGCTGAGTCTCCTTAGGAAGTTTGATCACTGCTAACCGGCAGGATCACTACAAATTCGGTAAAAACTCCCGGTTCGCTGTTAACTTCAATTCGCCCCTGGTGGTTTTCTACTATTTTGTGACTGATGCTCAACCCCAAGCCGGTGCCACGGTTGGGTCGCTTGGTGGTAAAAAAAGGGGTAAAAAGCTGCTCAAGATGCTCAGGTGCAATGCCAGTACCTTCGTCACGCACTGTTAAACGCACCACCGGGCGGAGGGGCGCGCCAGGGGCCGAGGCGGGAACAGCCGGCCAGCTATCCTGGCTCATTCGGGCGCTAATAGTAATATATTTGTTCGGATTACTTTCTGGATACTTCTCATTTAGGGCATCTTTGGCATTAAGCACCAGATTGAGCAACACTTGCTGAAGCTGCTGACTGCTGCCCTTAATGGAGGGTAAATTGTCCGGAATATCAACCTGGAGTTGAATATTGTGCTTTAGCAGTGACTGCCCGATCAGATTATGAACAAGCTGCCAGACATGCCCCAGTTGGACGGAACTAAAACGGGTATCGTCGGGCCGGGCAAAGGTGAGTAAATTACGAACGATGCTGGCAATCCGATCAGATTGATGGATAATTGTTTGTAGCATCCCATACGAGGGATGGGTTGAAGGGGTGTCCTCCAACATCAGGTCGGCATATTCACGGATCACAAAGATAGGGTTATTGATTTCGTGGGCTACCCCGGCCGCCAATTCACCCACTGAAGCCAATTTAGCGCTTTGAAACATTTGGGCTTGAAGCATCGCTCGCTCGGCCTCGGCCTTTTTACGTTCGCTAATATCGCGTAAAACACCTTGCGTCGCCAAGCCACCCCGGTAGGCCGGATACGAAACAGACAGCTCAACCTCGATTTCACGGCCGGCCTTATCCAGAGCAGTAAACTCATAGCGCGGGGATAATTTTTCACCTTCACTTTCTTTTCTCGCCCGCTCTAAAACCAATCTACGGCTTTTGGGAGCAACAATATTGGTAAAGACAAAATCGGGCGAGTTGGCAATGGCTTCGGTAACGCCAAAAAGTTCCTCAAACTTGCGATTGACAATTTCAAAATGGTTGCCATAAATCAAAAAAATAGCCTCATCAGATTGTTCAATCAAGGTGCGGTATTTTTCTTCGCTTTCTCGCAGGGTTGTTTCGGCCAGTTTTCGTTCAAGTTCGGCCGCCTGCAATTGAGCGACTTGTTGGCGCAGCCGGTGAATTTCAGCCAAAAGCTGCTGTTCCGTTTTTTCCGTGTCGTCCATTATAAAACTCCTGTCCTTAAGACAGGCCAATAGCCCTTATAAAACCGACACCCGATGAAAATTATAACACCTGCACCCCGATTAACAGAGGATTGTCACCTTGTTCAAAAAAAGTCCAGCTTGGTCAGGCTGGACTTTTAGATCGTCGCTCTTCTGTGGCATTGACTCGGTTAAAAAATATACCTCCGGAGGGATTTGAACCCCCAACCCTCAGTTCCGAAGACTGATGCTCTATCCAATTGAGCTACGGAGGCAAACTTAGACTTAATTTTTATTATACTGCTACCCGCATTTGTGTCAAAACTGTATTGTGAGGCGGTGAAGCAAGAAAATAGAAGATGGTAGATAGCTCATTTTTTATCCTCTATCTTCTATCTTCAATCCTCTATCTTCTGGCTTTCAGTGTTTCATTGAAACAAGGTTTTTCTTGATAAGTTCGCCGTGGGCGCGTTTGGCTACAGCCAGATTGGGCGCAGCATTCAGCATAGCCTGGAGCGTTTTACCGGCGGCAGCCCAATTGGGGCCATTGTTCATGTAGGTATGCAGCAGGTAGCCCTGAGGGCATTGGTAAATATCATAGCAGTTAACATCCCGACCAAAGCCATGGCCTTCAACAATTCGATGACCTTCAAAGCGAACCTGGTTGCCATCAACAGCAGTAATGGTACTAACTTTCTGAATAGCCTGTTTTACTTGCTCCGCCGAGTCGCTTTCCAATTCGATAAAACCGTCCCCTCGACGGGCCGCTTCTATTTTCTCCATCGTTGTCACTCCCTTGATTAGATTGATGCGGTGGAAAATGCTTTTTTGTGCTGCCGCTGAAACCAGATGGCGCCCCCCACGGCTCCTAACCCGGCAATCAGCGCCAAGTTTAGCAAGCTGCACATCGAGTTAGCCATTAAGGTGGTTTGCCAATACTCATCGGAGTTGGGAAATTGGGTAAAGCCAAAATCCTTGAAAAGCGCAGGTAATTCTTCCCAATTTGTAACCAGGATGCCGTTAACTACTGCCGCCAGCATTTGCCCCAACAAAGCCCCAAAGCCAGTCATGGCCCCGGCAATTGCTCCCTTCCCCAGACTGGCCTCAAACTTGTGGGGGTGGTCAAACCGATTGGCCAGGTAGCCCACACTAATACCCAACAAGGGGGTAAAACATAAGGTACAAAAAGGCGAAATGAGGGTGATACTCATGACATAAACAAAACCAATTACCAGCCCCAGCAAGCCGGCCTTAATCATCGTGAACCTCTTGATCAGAAGTTGGGCTTATAATTTGCTCCACCTTCAGCATATTGGTTCGACCAGCGGTGCCATAAGGCGTGCCGGCGGTAATGACAATGGTTTCACCGGGGGCGGCAATCCCCCGGTTGAGCACGTGGTCAAAGGCCAGAGTCACCATATGATGGGTATTGCGAATACTCTCCACCAGATCGCTTTCGACGCCCCAGGTTAAAGCCAATCGGCGGCGGCTGGCCGGATGAGAGGTCAACGCCAGCACCGGAATAAGCGGGCGGTGACATGACACCCGCCGGGCAGTCGCCCCGGTGGTGGTGTGGATCACAATCGCCTTGGCGTCAATAGCCTGGGCCACTACCTGGCTGGCATAGGCAACATTGGCGTCTATTCCCCGCGGCGAATCAACTTCGGGCCAGCAGGGCAACTCGCCACTTAGGCAAGCCTGCTCGGTACGCAGGGCAATAGCGGCCATAGTGGCAATGGTTTCGGCGGGGTATTTGCCAATGGCCGTTTCACCGGAGAGCATCAAGGCATCGGTACCATCCAGAATGGCATTGGCCACATCGGTGGCTTCGGCGCGGGTGGGCTTGTGTGATTCAAGCATCGACTCCAGCATTTGGGTGGCGGTAATCACCGGAATCGCCTCCCGGCGGCAGGCCGAAATAATGCGCTTCTGGGCAATGGGTACATCCTGAATACTCATCTCCAAAGCCAGATCGCCCCGCGCTACCATAACGCCGTATGCCTCCCGCACAATCGCCTCAATATCGTCCAGCGCCCCCTTTTTTTCAATTTTGGCGATGACCGGGATTTTGGCCCCTTCGCTGGCCAGATAAGCGTTAAGCTGGCGGACATCATTGGCCGACTGAACAAAAGAGAGTGCCAGAAAATCAAACTGGTGGGCAATAGCAAAATCAACATCAGCATAATCTTTTTTGGTAATCGAGGGCAGGCTGACCCGCAGTCCCGGCAAATTAATTCCCCGGTGGCTGGAAAGCCTACCGCCTTGCCGCACCCGGCAAACCACATCGCCGTTTCCTTTGATTTCTTCCACTTGCAGTTCAAGGTTGCCGTCATCAAGCAGCAGCAGGCTGCCCACACGGGCGTCGCCGGCCAATTGAGAAAAGCTAACCGAAATTTGTTGGGGCGTGCCGATCACCGGCTGCGGCGTCAAGACAACTTTTTGACCGGCGACCAGTTCAATCGAGCCATTTTCCATTTCGCCCACCCGGATGCGGGGACCTCGCAAATCGCCCAAAATGGCAATTGGCACATTCAACTCATCGCTCAGGCGGCGTACCAGTTCCACCAGTGGGCCTAATGTTTCAGGCTGGCTATGAGAAAAGTTAATCCGAACAACATCCAGCCCGGCCAAAATCATTTGGCGCAACACCTCTTCGTTAGCACTGGCCGGCCCCAGCGTTGCCACAATTTTTGTTCTTTTGGGAGGGCGACGATTTTCAAGCTTAATTGACATGATCCTACCTGAAATAAAGAACTACCCCTATTTTGAACTATTATAATAACATTAAGCGCAGTGATTCGCAATGCCATTTGGATGGGATTGACGGGCCGGGCTTTCCATGCTAAATTTGGTTATCTGAATTCAATGCGTTTATTTTCAAAAGAAAGATAGGCAACCGATGATTAATCTATGGCGTGAATTAGAGCCAGGCCCCAGCATCCCTGATATTATTTATGTGATTGTTGAAATTTCCAAAGGTTCACGAAATAAGTACGAGTACGGCAAAGAAATCGGCGTCATCAAGCTGGACCGGGTGTTGTTTTCATCGCTCCATTATCCCGGCGATTACGGTTTTATCCCCCGGACCATTTATGATGATGGCGACCCGCTGGATGTCCTGGTAATGGTCACCGAGCCGACCTTTCCCGGCTGTATTATCGAAGCCCGGCCCATTGGCTTGTTCAAGATGCTCGATCAAGGCGTGCCCGATGATAAAGTTTTGGCCGTACCCGCCCGTGACCCCATTTTTGCCGATTATCAGGATATTAAAGACATTCCCCAGCACTTTTTAAAAGAAGTGGCCCACTTTTTTGAGGTTTATAAAGATTTGGAAGGCAAGCGAGCCAAACCTGTCGGCTGGGAACCGGCGCTGGTAGCCAAAACAGAGATTTCGCGTTCTATCGAACTGTACCGGGAAAAATACAGCCGAGGCATGCGGATATAGGGCATCAAAAATTCTTACCTGAGCCAATAGGCGGCGCAAAGCCGGTTAATTTACGCGCCGCGCCTTATGTAAATCATCCATGATCCTCAAACGCTTTCCTTTTAAGGCTATAACCCATTCTCGCTCGCAGCGACCTATATTGGTGATGGGCATCCTGGCAGCCACTACGCTGGCTTGTGTTACCAACACGCCGGTAGCGCAGGTTTCCACGCCGCGCCCCACCCGCACCCCGCTGCCCACCTTTACCAATACACCCATTCCCCCCACTCCGACGATCACCCCCACCTTCACCGACACCCCCCTGCCCACCGACACGCCTGCTCCCACCAACACGCCGCTGCCGCCAACCGACACCCCCCCGCCCACCGACACACCGCTGCCAACCCAGCCACCGCCTCCGCCGCCGACCAATCCACCCCCACCTCCACCTACCAACACGCCTGTACCTGCGCCGACGGCTGCTCCGGCCAATACATCGCCCGTCGCCACGCCGACCACCCCCCCTGAACCGGGCACACCTCCCGGCAGGTATGAAATAGAATCTGAACAAAATAAGAATGACTGCGCCAATATCGGGGTTTATGGTAAGGTGAGAGAAAAAGGCAGCGACCGGCCGGTTCAATTTGTCACCATTGAAGTCAAGAGCGACGATGATGACTTTAAAGGCCCTTACACCGATAAAACCAATCAAGATGGCCGCTATGATATTTTTATTACCGGCATAGACAACGACGATGTTGACGGGGTTGAGTTTAAAGCCAAAGTAGTTGGCGACGGGGTGGAGTCAGAAGATACCGCCGAATGGGAGGTCAGCACCGATTGCAAGGACGACGAGGCCATCCAGGTTTATGAAATCAACTGGAATAAAAAGTAGAAGGAGAGTTTATGAGTATCAAACCCGATCATTGGATTGAAAAAATGGCGCGGGAATACGGCATGATCGAGCCGTTTGAGTCGAGCCAGGTGAAGGAAGGGGTCATTTCCTACGGCGTCTCCTCCTACGGCTACGATATTCGGGTGGCCGATGAGTTCAAAATCTTTACCAATGTCAATACCACCGTCGTAGACCCGAAACATTTCGACAATCGTTCCTTTGTGGAATTTAAAGGCGAGGTTTGCACCATTCCGCCCAACTCGTTTGCCCTGGCCCAAACTGTCGAATACTTCCGCATCCCCCGCGATGTTTTGACCTTGTGTGTCGGCAAATCAACCTACGCCCGCTGTGGCATTATTGTCAATGTCACTCCGTTTGAGCCGGAGTGGGAAGGCTTTGTCACCCTGGAAATTTCCAACACCACCCCCCTACCCGCTCGCATTTACGCCAACGAAGGCATTGCCCAGGTGATTTTCTTTCAAGCCAGCGAAATCTGCCGCACCTCCTACGCCGACAAAAAAGGCAAATACCAGAAACAAGTGGGGATTACGCTGCCAAAAGTAGGCTAACCGCCGACCACCGACGGCTGACTACCGCAGGAAATAAAAAAGAGCTGTAAGACCGTTGTACTTACAGCTCTTTTATGTTAATATAGATGTTATAAATTCAAAGCTATTTGCCCTGACTCTAATTTTTGGTATGGCTGAGGCGGTGAGAAATTTGTAATGAGCACTTCCTTGTTAAGCGTCCGTTTGGTATCGTTTTTCTTAACCCTCATCCCCGAAAATGATTGTACGGAGATAATGTTACAGCTATCATAGAGATTGTGAATTTCTGGCATATCGTAAGAAGACAAAATCCACTTACATTTTGAGGCGCGAAGGCGGTCGGCTAACTGCCAGTGGTCATCCCAACTCCGCATATTGTGCAGATAGTTGCAGCCGTTGTCGGGATAGGGAGGATCAATATACATCACCGTATTGGGGCGGTCATAACGGTCAAAACAGGCTTTCCAATCCAGGTTTTCGATAATAACTTTTTGTAAGCGTTCATAAACCGGCTCAATCCGCTGCCTCAGGTATTTTAACGCTCCAATAAGCCGGTTGCCATGCCCGCCATCACTAATGCTGGTTTGAAAGCGAGGGTAATTCAGTTCACCGCCCCAACCGGCCATTAAAATATAGTAAAAACGGTGTGCCCGTTCAATATCGGATAATTTTGAGGTATCTAAATTTGCCAGGCGTTCAAACTCGGCCCGAGAGACCAGTTCCCATTCAAAAGAACTAATCAACTCCTCAGGCTTATATTTAACCACCCGGAAAAAGTTAACCAGTTCTTGATCTATATCGTTAAGAACTTCAACATCGCTGGGCGGTTTGGCAAACAGCACCCAGGCCGCCCCGGAGAATAATTCGACATAGCAAGTATGCTCAGGAATCAAAGCGACAATCTGGGTTCTCAGGCGAGATTTGCCCCCAACCCACTTGAAGGGACTGTTGATCATTTGATACTCGCCGTTTTTGCTCATAACTGTTTCCTAAAATAGAAAATTTGTTTGTCGCTATTAGCGACTATTTTACTATACTTGAGTAAAGTTGTCAAGCCTTTATTTTATAAATAGGGCTGAGTATGCAAAGATTTGGTGAAAAGCTACGGACGTTGCGGACCCAACATAATATGAGTCTTCAAGAATTAGCTTATAAACTGGGCCTTACTGCTCATAGCTATATCAGCGAACTTGAGTCCGGCAAAAAGAAACCCACCGCCGAATTCACTCTTAACGTAGCCCGCTTGTTTAATGTAACCACCGATCAACTTTTGAAAGACGAATTAGACCTGGATACCGATACTACAACTCAAACATGAGTCGAATATTTGCAGGCAGTATACCCACGAAGGGCCAAATAGAAAAACTACGCCTCATTTTAAGCACCTACCAGGATGGTTTGGGACAACTTGTCTTCGAGCCTGATAAAAGTCGGCCTGGCTGGCGAGATTTCGAGCGTTCTGTGGCTTTTGCTTTTGGTGGTACTGCACAAGAGAGTAAGGCTATCTTTGATGTGCTTGTTCCGATTTCCTCTACTCCGCCGATCACTTATGGAATATCATGCAAAATGCGCGAAACGCTGCAAACTGTGGAGAGAACGAGGCGGGTAACAGTAGAAGTCTCCAACTCATCAGGTAAGTTTTGGGATGCTCTCAGAGATATAGGAATCGGCGATTATGCTATCAACCCCAATACTGCCGGAAAAATTCTGATCAACCTAGTTGAAAGTTGGCATCATCAAGCAAGTCTAGAAAATGGAGGTATAGTTGATATATCCAAGAGTTTCTATCTGTTGCTTCAGTGGCATAAAAATCTGGCAGGTACCGATTATTTCAGTTTCCGGTTCAGTTACCAGATCCCGAAACTTTAACTTGGGAAGTAAATGGTAGGCGTTTAATTGGCCGTGATAGTGAAGGTGTATTGATAGAATGGTATGGGCATTCAGGGGGACAGTTAAAATACTATCCCTTTGCCGATGAAGCGATTTGGATGTCAGAAGTTTTTCAACTTGAGCCATTGCCAAAAAACGAGTTGGGGTACGGACTTAAACGTAGAGTGATAGAGTTCTTTCCAGAGCTTTGGCAGGCGGCTGACGAAATGTAAAGTTAGCTTATATAATCCTCCAGAAAAATTTTCGCCGGGATTAGTACCTTATGAGTCAGATTCTTGTACAGTGAGCAAGAAGT
>JAKLJP010000030.1:0-58754 GCA_023151115.1 Anaerolineae bacterium | reverse complement strand
CCTTATGAGTCAGATTCTTGTACAGTGAGCAAGAAGTTATTACACAGAGGGACACGGAGAAGTCACAAAGTTTCACAGAGGAATTTTTATCGCTTCTCTGCGTGTCTCTGTGAAATCTCTGCGTAACTCTGTGTTCCTGTTTGGTTCTGGCTCGTCCAGGTTAGGGGATTTGGGGATGGAAAATAAAGGGAAAAATCTCCTAATCTCCTTATCCCGGCTCCAAATCATTGGAAAAAACTTTTCTGGATATCTATATCTTCTCGAAATATCCCCTCCGCGTAACGTAATAACTGAGCCTTGCGTTCCTCTGACACCCCCTTGGAATCCAGGTAACGCTCCAGGGCCTCCTGAGGCGTCAACTCCTCGGCGGAGATGCCGCCCAGCCGGTGACGCTGCGCCCGATCAATATCGCGGACAATGCTGGCGACATAGCTGGCTCCCCGCAGCGCCTGGCGAATCGGCTTCTCGTCGAGCAAGATTTCTTGGGCCTCGGTGGCTTTGATGATGACCCGCACAATGGCCCCGTCCACCGGGTGCTGTTCCAACTCATCCAAAATGTCGGTCATCGGCTCCGCCGACTGGCGCACATCCAGACGAATGGTCACAAACGGGCGGGCCTCTACCGGCACAAATTCCCACTTGGCGCAGCCCCGCTCCAACTCGACCATCACAAAACCTTTGCGCTCGCCTTCCTCGCCAAAATCAATTCGTTCCAGACTGCCGGGGTAGACAATCGGCGGCTGCTGGCCGTTGTTCAACTCCTGGTGTTTGTGGATATGGCCCAGGGCCACATAATCCCAGGCGGGGTCGGCCAACTGGCTTTTCATCACCACCACGTCCCGGCCAATCATCACGCTCTGCTCACTGCCCTGCCTGGCCCCGCTGACCGAAAAATGGCCGGCCAGCACCGCCGGAATATCGGGGCGCTCTTTAACCTCGGCGGCCAGGTCGTTCAGATTGTCGCCCAGAATCCGGCTCAACTCCATATCTAATTCATCCAGGGTCAGGTTTTGGTACTGCTCGCGGGCCAGCAAGCGGCTGCGCTGCGGATAGGGCACAGTGGCAACTTGTAAGGGTTGGCCGCGCCGGCAGACAAGTTGATGAACCTGCTCCCGGTCGGCCACAATCACGCCGGGCGTATCCAGTACCCCAAAAATCTCCAAACTGCTGGCAGCCCGATCTGCTGTAGCCATATCGTGGTTGCCGACCAGCAGGATTACCGGCACGCCCTCGCCGGCCAAGCGTTTAATCCGCCGGGCAAATTCGCGCTGAAAAGTGGGGTTAGGCCGCTGGTTTTTGTAAGCGTCGCCGGCAAAAATGCAGACATCCACCTCGCGCTCCAGGGCCATGTCAATCACCTGGCTCAAGCGGCGCAAAAAATCCACCACCCGGCTGTTCAAGCCTGATTTCGGATCGAGCCGGCCATAATTTTCCATGCCAATATGAATGTCGGCCAGATGCAGTAAGTTAATCGGTTGGCTCATGTTTTTACCTCAACTTCAACACATTTGTTCTAACATGATGTCCAACTTTAAATTTTGCGCAAAATTGAAGAGTCATCTAATTTTGATGATCCGAATGACAATGGTCTAAAAATTTATGGGGACGCACGCAATGAGCCGGGCAGGAAAAAATTGTGGCGCGGACGCAATGTTCTCTGCCGCTGGAGAAGTTATGGGCAGTATTGGATGAGGAAGATTAGCTACCCGCGGGGATAGAACAAATTTATCCGGGTACCCTGGTTGGGCGCACTGACAATTTCCAAACGGCCGCCAATCCCCTCAATCCGCTCCTGCATAATCTTAAGGCCATAAGTGGTGAATTCCTTGCTGGTGGCCCCATTTAGCTCAAAGCCTCGCCCGGCATCCTCGATATTGATCTGCCAGCCCTCTGCGCCTTGGACCAAACGGATGAGTGCCCGGTCTACCTGGGCGTGCTTGCGCACATTCATCAAAGCTTCCTGGATGGTCCGAATAAGAGCAATGCTAACCTCACTGGGAAAGTCGAAGTGAGTTTCGTCCGCTTCAAAAACCAGGTCAATATCCAGGCGATAAAAGCGCTGGTACTTGTCCAGATACTGTCGTAGGGTCTCCAAAAACCTTACATTTTGGGCCGGCGCGGCCCGCAGATTAAAAATCTCGGCCCGGGTATCGGCGTAAGTTTCGTTGACAATTTGCTTTAACTCGTGCAGGTTAGTCCCTACCTCAGTAAGCCGGTTGCCCGTGAGAAGATCGTGCGTCTGGCCTATTTTTAAGTTCAAGTAGCCCAAAGCCTGGGCCACATTATCATGGAGTTCGTGGGCCAGCCGGTTGCGTTCTCGCATTTGGGCCAATAACTGTAAGTCTTCTTCGATTCGTTTGCGTTCGGTGAGATCAACTACCATGTTGACCCCTCCCACCACCGCCCCTGCGGCGTCGTGAATGGGGTCAGGGTAGGGCAAAACATAAGACCGACTACCGTCGGGACGCTCGACAATAATCTCCTGCCCCCGAACAGACCGATCTTCCCGAATCGCTACCGCCATCGGACACTCTTCAGGAGGCAAGAGGCTGCCATCAAGGTTATAAGTCCGCCATGAGCCGCACCACAACTCCTTGCCTATCTCCGGCGCCTGCCCCCATAGCGCCACTGCAGCCTCATTACAAAGCGTGATATGTCCCTGGGTGTCGCACATATAGATAGCAACCGGGAGCGTGTAAATAAGCTCCCGGTAACGGGTCTCGCTCTCGCGCAACCGGGCTGTGGACGCCTCCAATTCCGCCGTTCGCTCCGCAACACGCTGCTCCAGCTCTCGATTCAGCTGTTCCAACTGCCGGGTTTTACGGTACAAATCGGCAAACACGCTCACTTTGGCTCGCAGAATTTCCGGCACCACCGGCACCGAAACGTAATCCACCGCCCCGTGTTGGTAGCCCCGTAGCCGGTCAAGATCGGTCAGGTGTACGGCGGAGACAAAAATAATGGCCGTGCGCTGGTAGCGCGGATGCTGGCGAATAATTTCGGCCAGTTCAAACCCGTCAAGCTCCGGCATACTCACATCCATCAGCACTACGGCCACATCTACCTTTAAAAGGTGCTCCAAAGCCTCCCGCCCCGAGTGAGCCTTCATTAAATTCTCACCCAATTCGCTTAGAATAACTTCATAGCTGAGCAGTTTGGCCGGCTGGTCGTCAACCAGGAGGATATTTACCTGTTCGTTCATGCTTGTGCCTCTTTCAAAAAGGCTAAGGCTAAAGCTGAGGCTAAGGGACTTATGAAATGCTCAGCCTCAGCCTTACCGATGCAGCCACATCCGCAGTGCCGATAACAGTTGTTCCGTATTAACCGGCTTGGCCAGGTAGTCGGACGCGCCGGCTTCCAGGCACTTCTCCCGGTCGCCTTTCATGGCTTTGGCGGTCAGGGCAATAATGGGCAGCCGCCGGAATGATGGATTCTGCCGGATGACCTGCATGGTCTGGTAGCCATCCATTTCCGGCATCATAATATCCATCAGCACAATCGCCACGTTAGAGGTCACTTCGAGGGTGGCAATGGCCTCGCGGCCCGTGCCGGCGGTCAAAACCGTCATCCCCCGCCGCTCCAACACGCTGCTCAAAGCAAAGATATTCCGCACGTCGTCGTCCACCACCAGCACCTTTTTGCCTACCAGGTCATCGTCGGATTGGTGCAGCCGGTCCAACATACGTTGCTTCTCCGGCGGCAGATTGGGGACCACTCGGTGCAGGAACAGCGCCGTCTCGTCCAGCAGCCGTTCGGGCGATTCCACCCCTTTGACCACCACGCTGCGCGCCAGCATGTGCAGTTGCGCGTCCTCTTCCGGCGACAGTTCCTTGCCGGTGAAAACGACCACCGGCAAGTCGTGGAAGACGCCGTCGTCACGCATACATTCCAGCACCTCAAACCCCGACATATCGGGCAGACGCAGGTCAAGCACCACACAGTCAAATGACTGCTGGCGCAGGGTGTCGAGCGCCTCCCCGCCCGTACCGGCGGTAACGATGTCAATATCATCGTGGCCCAGCAATTCGGTAATACTCACCTGCTCAGCCGCGTTGTCTTCTACCACCAGCAACCGCTTACGGCGCGGCGCGGCGTAATTTTTGATCCGAGAGAGGGCCGACTCCAACTCGTCGCTGCTGGTCGGCTTGGTCAAAAAGGCAAAGGCTCCGCGGGCCAAACCGTGCTGCCGGTCTTCATCCAGGGTTAGCATCTGCACCGGAATGTGCCGCGTGGCCGGGTCTTGCTTCAAATGGCTCAGCACCGTCCAGCCCAACATGTCCGGCAGGAACACATCTAATGATACTGCGGTTGGCCGGAATTGGCGAGCCAGGGCCAGGGCCTCTGCGCCGCGTGAGGCAACAACCACCTTGAAGCCCTGGTCATGGGCCAGGTCTACCAAAACGCGGCCATAATGCGGGTCATCCTCCACAATGAGCAGCACCGGGTCGCTGGTCTGCAACGTCTCGCGGTCATCCAAAACTTGCTCGATGGGCAGTTCGGGCAGCAGCGCCTGGGGAAATCTGGCCGGCTGCGGGGCCGGGGCCGCGCCGCCGTCCATCATCACCCCGCTCGACAGCGAGGGTCCGACATAGGTTTGTGGCAGGTAGAGGGTGAAGGTACTGCCTACCCCAGGGGTGCTGCGGAGCTGAATTTCTCCACCTAACAAATTGGCCAACTCGCGGCTGATGGCCAGACCCAGGCCGGTCCCGCCGAACTTGCGGCTGGTTCCGGCGTCGGCCTGCTGGAACGCCTCGAAGATGATTTTCTGCTTTTCGGGGGCAATGCCGATACCCGTATCAGTGACCTCGAAGGCCACCACCGCCGCCGCTCCCTTGAGGATAGGATGGTCAGAACTCCAACCGCGTTCGGCGGTAAAAACGTTCAGCCGCACCCCGCCCCGCTCGGTAAATTTGAAGGCGTTGGACAGCAGGTTCTTGAGGACCTGCTGTAGACGCTTGGAGTCAGTTACCAGGCTGGCGCTAAGATGATCCTTCACCTCAACGTCAAAGGACAGCCGCCGGTTCTCCGCTTCGTGGCGGAAGGTCCGGCCAATGGTATCCAGCAAATCGGTGAAGTATACCTCCTCCGCTTCCACTGTCACCGTACCGGACTCAATTTTCGACAGGTCGAGAATATCGCTAATCAGGTTCAACAGGTCGGTGCCGGCCCCGTGAATTGTGCGGGCAAACTCGACCTGCTTGGCGGTCAGGTTGCCTTCGGGGTTGTCGCTAAGCTGCTGGCCCAGGATGAGGATGCTGTTCAAGGGGGTACGTAGTTCGTGCGACATGTTAGCCAGAAATTCGGATTTGTACTTGGAGGTCAGGGCCAATTCCGCTGCCTTTTCTTCCAGCGCCCGGCGGGCCTGTTCGATTTCCTGGTTCTTGCGCTCCACCTCGACGTTTTGCTCGGCAAGCTGCTGGGCTTTCTGGGCAAGCTGTTCGTTGGTCTGCTGTAACTCGGCCTGCTGCGCTTGCAGTTCGGCGGCCAACTGCTGCGACTGTTTGAGCAGCCCTTCCGTCTGCATGGTCGCCTCGATACTGTTGAGCACGATACCGATACTGGTTGTCAGTTGTTCCAAAAAGGCCAGGTGAGCCGGGGCAAAGTCGTGGAGCGAAGCCAGGGCCAGCACGGCTTTAATTTGCCCCTCGAAAGCAATTGGGAAAACGACCACGCTGCGCGGCATGGCCTGGAAGAGAACCGACCCAATTGGGACGGCATCGGCCGGCACATTGGAGACGAGGATACGCCGCTTCTCCACCGCGCACTGGCCGATAAAGCCATCGCCCAGCGAGAGGCGGGTCGGATAGCCGTTTTCAGCAAAATTGGCATAACTGGCCAACATTCTCAAATCCGTCATCCCCTCCGTATCCATCTGGTAAATAATACCCTGGTGAGCATTGACCAGCGGCACCAGTTCCGACAGGAGCATCTTGCCAACCGTGACCAAATCGCGCTGGCCTTGCAGCATGCCGGTAAAGCGGGCCAGGTTGGTTTTGAGCCAGTCCTGCTCGGTATTGCGTTCGGTGGTCAGGCGCAGGTTGTCAATCATAGTGTTGATGTTATCTTTCAGTTCGGCCACTTCGCCGCGCGCCTCCACCTGGATCGAGCGGGTCAAGTCGCCCTTGGTCACGGCGGTGGCGACCTCGGCGATGGCCCGAACCTGGTTGGTCAGGTTGGCGGCCAGCAGGTTGACGTTGCCGGTCAGGTCCTTCCACGTTCCGGCGGCACCGGGCACGTTGGCCTGCCCTCCCAGGCGACCTTCCACGCCCACTTCACGGGCTACGGTTGTCACCTGGTCGGCAAAGGTCGCCAGGGTGTCGGTCATATTGTTGATAGTTTCGGCCAGGGCGGCCACTTCACCTTTGGCGTTGACGGTCAATTTCTGCTTGAGGTCGCCATCGGCCACCGCCGTCACCACCTTGACGATACCGCGTACCTGCTCGGTCAGGTTGGCCGCCATGACGTTGACGTTATCGGTCAGGTCCTTCCACGTTCCGGCCACACCCGGCACACGGGCCTGCCCACCCAACTTGCCTTCGGTGCCGACTTCGCGGGCTACGCGGGTCACTTCGGCGGCAAAAGCGTTGAGCTGGTCTACCATCGTGTTGATGGTGATTTTTAATTCCAGAATCTCGCCTTTCACATCTACCGTAATCTTACGCGACAAATCGCCGCGGGCCACGGCGGTGGTCACTTCGGCGATGTTACGGACCTGGGTGGTCAGGTTGGCGGCCAGCAAGTTGACGTTATCGGTCAGGTCTTTCCACGTTCCGGCCACACCGGGAACCACTGCCTGCCCGCCCAGGCGGCCATCCGTACCGACCTCGCGGGCGACGCGGGTCACCTCCGCCGCAAAGGAGCGAAGCTGCTCGACCATCGTGTTCAAGGTTTCTTTGAGCAGCAAAATTTCACCGCGCACGTCCACCGTGATTTTCTTGGAGAGGTCACCGCTGGCGATGGCCGTGGCCACTTCGGCGATGTTGCGCACCTGAGCCGTCAGGTTGCTGGCCATAAAGTTGACGCTATCCGTCAGGTCTTTCCACGTTCCGGCTACACCGGGGACCTGCGCCTGCCCGCCCAGCTTGCCTTCGGTGCCAACCTCGCGGGCCACGCGGGTCACTTCCCCGGCAAAGGCGTTGAGCTGGTCTACCATCGTGTTGAGCGTATCCTTTAGCTCCAGGATTTCGCCCTTCACGTCCACCGTAATTTTCTTGGAGAGGTCGCCGCGAGCCACGGCGGTGGCTACCTCGGCGATGTTGCGCACCTGGGCGGTTAGGTTGCCGGCCATGAAGTTGACATTATCGGTCAAATCCTTCCAGGTGCCGGCCACGCCCGGCACGCGAGCCTGCCCGCCGAGCTTGCCTTCCGTGCCGACCTCGCGGGCCACGCGGGTCACTTCTCCGGCAAAGGCGTTGAGCTGGTCTACCATGGTGTTGATGGTTTCTTTGAGCTGGAGAATTTCGCCGCTCACGTCCACGGTGATTTTCTTGGAGAGGTCGCCGCTGGCGATAGCCGTAGAAACCTCGGCGATGTTGCGGACCTGGGCCGTCAGGTTGTTGGCCATCGAGTTGACGTTGTCCGTCAGGTCTTTCCACGTTCCGGCCACACCGGGCACGACCGCCTGGCCACCCAGCCGGCCTTCGGTACCAACCTCGCGGGCCACACGGGTCACCTCCCCGGCAAAGGCATTGAGCTGGTCTACCATCGTGTTCAGCGTTTCTTTAAGCTGGAGGATTTCGCCGCTGACGTTGACCGTGATTTTCTTCGATAGGTCGCCGCTGGCGATGGCGGTGGCCACCTCGGCAATGTTGCGCACCTGAGCGGTCAGGTTGCTGGCCATCGAGTTGACGTTATCGGTCAAGTCTTTCCAGGTCCCGCCCACACCGGGCACCTGGGCCTGCCCACCCAGTTTACCCTCGGTGCCGACCTCGCGGGCGACACGGGTCACTTCCCCGGCAAAGGCGTTGAGCTGGTCCACCATCGTGTTGATGGTGTTTTTCAACTCCAGAATTTCGCCGCTTACATCCACCGTAATTTTACGCGACAGGTCACCGCGGGCCACCGCGGTGGTCACTTCGGCAATGTTACGGACCTGGGCGGTCAGGTTGCCGGCCATGGCGTTGACGCTGTCCGTCAAGTCCTTCCAGGTGCCGGCCACACCGGGCACCACTGCCTGCCCACCGAGCTTGCCTTCGGTGCCGACCTCGCGGGCGACGCGGGTCACTTCGGAGGCGAAGGAGCGCAGTTGGTCGACCATGGTATTGATAGCTTCTTTAAGCTGGAGAATTTCGCCGCGCACGTCTACCGTGATTTTACGGGAGAGGTCGCCGTTGGCTACGGCGATGGTCACTTCGGAAATATTACGGACCTGGGCGGTCAGGTTGTTGGCCATCGAGTTGACGCTTTCCGTCAAATCTTTCCAGACGCCGCTCACCTCAGGCACCTGGGCCTGCCCCCCCAGCTTGCCTTCGGTGCCGACTTCGCGGGCTACACGGGTCACTTCGGAAGTAAAGACGCCAAGCTGCTGGATCATGGTGTTGACGATCATGGCCGAGCGTAGAAATTCGCCTTCCAGGGGCCGCCCGTCTACGTCCAACTGCACGGTTTGGGTCAGGTTGCCCTGGGCTACGGCGGCGATAGCGCGGGTCACTTCGGTAGTAGGCCGGAGCAGGTCGTCAATGAGCGTATTGACCGAGACCTCCATCTCGCCCCAGGCCCCCTTTGAGAGGTCGAAGCGGGTACGTTCTCGCGTTTTGCCCTGTTTGCCCACCACCTGCCCAACGCGCTGGAGTTCATGGGCCATCTTCTGGTTGGCCGTAACAATCTCGTTGAAGGTGTCGGCAATCTTCCCTTCCAGACCTGTCCAATCCCCAGGCAGCCGCACCGAAAAGTCGCCATCCCGCACCGCTTGCAGGCTGTAGAGTAAGATGCGCAAATCGGGAGAGGGGTCCAGGGCCAAAGCCCCGGCCTGGATAGTGTCATTAACGCGCATACTTTTCTTCATCGGTAGACTCCCCTGTGAATAACACTTGAACTTAAACTGGTAGACCTGCCAGAGAGACAGATAAGGCCGCCCTGTTTTCTAGACTTTCCGTCCCGTCCTCACAGCTATTCTGGATTTTTAGCCAGAACAAAGCCAGGGATGGCATATAATTCACAAAATTCTATAAAAAATAATGCAGCGGGGTAGGCTTTCTAGCCCATTAGAGGTAGGCAGCACCTTCATTTCAATGCAAACGAGTATTAGTCGGCGGACGCCGCCAATGTTACTCCATGACTCTACCATCTTACTGGCACTTGGCCTATAGCTAACTTGGGCGATTTATGAGCTAAAAGAAGAGCTATTTTTATAACTCTAATGAGCTATCTTTCTAAGCTATTTAACCCAATCGGGTGAGGAAGGTTATGGCGAGGCTAGAGGCCGAAGCAATCCCCACTCCGGGGTTAGAGAGTGCTTTGGCCTGCTGCTTGTAGTGACATACCAGTTATTTTTGAGAGAGTTATGGCTGGGGTGCTGCTTTCATTCTGATTTCAGCATAAGTCTCCAAACACGGACTAAAGTCTGCACTCCAGTCGCTATTTTTACGAGGAGTCACTTTGTGGGATAAAGCAGTGTCACCCGCGTACCCTGGCCGGGGACGCTTTCAATTTGCAGCCGGCCGCCCACCGCCTCGATCCGCTCGCGCATGATATTGACGCCATAACTGGTACTGCGTCCTGCCAATCGGGTCTCAAAGCCTCGCCCTTGGTCCTCGACCCTGATGTACAAATTTCTGGCCTTCTGTCCCAGGCGAATAACAGCGTGGTTGACCTGAGCATGCTTACGCACGTTCATTAAAGCCTCTTGAATAACCCGGATAAAAGCGATACTGATCTCACTGGGGAAATTAAAGTGAGTCTCGTCCGTTTCAAAGACAAGTTCAACCTCCAGGTGATAGAACCGCTTATATTTGTCAAGATATTGGCGCAGCGTTTCCAGGAAATTTACGGTGCTGACAGGGTCGGTGCGGAGATTGAAAATCTCGCCTCGGATGTCGGCATAAGTTTCATTAATGATCTGTTTCAGCTCACGCAGATTGGCATCCACCTCATCCAGGCGGTTATAGGCCAACAAATCACGGACCACCGTCATTTTCAGGTTCAAATAGCCCAACGCCTGGGCCACATTATCGTGGAGTTCCTGGGCCAGCCGGTTGCGTTCGCGCATTTCAGCTATGAAGGCCAGCGACTGCTGAGCCGCTTCTGCCTCAAGCCGGGCGGCCCGTTCAGCCTCGGCAGCCAGCCGATAGCGTTCTTCGCTCTGGCGCAGGGCCTGTTCAATCTGGCGAAGGTGGGTCACATCTTCGTTAACAACCACGGCCCCCACCACCTGTCCATTGGCGGTTTTGATGGGTACGGTTGAGGTGAGGATGGTTTTACGCTGGCCGTCGAAGGTTTCAATATCAATCAATTCATTTAAAAACGACTCACCGGTAGCCAGGGCGCGGGCCAACGACCAATCCTCGCTTTTGAGCGGCTGGCCGGTGTCAACCCACCAGCCCTTGTACTGGCCGTAATGCTCTTGACCGGCATGCCGGACGCCCCAGATGCGCTGGCTGGCCGGGTTGTCCAGGACAACACTGCCCTGAGCGTCGGTCAGCCAGGCCCCAACCGGCAGTAATTCTAACAGGGTGCGCAACTGCTGCTCACTCTGCCGTAACTCACTGTCAAGCCGCAGCTTCTCTACGGCCAGCCAGAGCCGCTCGGCCACCGTTTCCAACAAGCTAATTTCTCGTTCTTGCCAGCGGCGCGGCTTGCGGGCGGTGAGGTCTCGGTTGGTTTCCAGCACCAGCCAGCGTTGATTCAGCCGGATGAGTTGATGGCGGCTTTCGACAATAACTTCGCGCCCATCTTTGGTCGTGCAGCGCAGTTCACCGGTCCAGCGGCCCTCTTTTTGCAGCAATCTCTGAAATTCGGCCAGCGGCAAGGGGTAGACGGTCTTGAGCAACTGGTGGCTCACCTGTCCTATGGCTTCGGCGCGGCTGTAGCCATAAAGCTGCTCGCAAGCCTGATTCCACTCAATGATCCCACCCTCCAATTCCCAGGCCAGGATTGGTTCATACGAGAGTTCAATGAGTTGGCGCTGCAACGTCTCCTCAAGCCGTTTGTTTTCGTGATTGGTCATGAGCCGCTCATTTTACCAATACCGCTGCCATCTTCGGCCAAACTTTAAAATTTTTACCGGGGAGAAAGATAGTATAATAATTGTCTTGATAGCTGTCAATAAATTTGCAAGCGGGGAAAGTTGCCGGAAAGCTCCAACAAAATTAGCCGCAAATTTAGCTATGCACTGTGACGCCTGGGCCGTGCCATTTTTAACTATACTAAGCGCACGTTAAAATTTCCGCAGGAGGGTATCCCTATGCCGTCCGCCGACGCATGGGGATGCGTCAGCTACGGAAATTTTGAAATGCGTTGGGTATATAACAAACCGCTTCTTGCTTAAGAGGTCAAGCGAGTTGAACAATTTCCGTCAAGAAATCTTAGGGATAAGGCACAATGCCTGCTGGCTGTCCCGCTGTTCTGCTTTCAACCTGATAGCCCTGAGCCATACCTGTTCCAGTATCATAGATGACAAAGGTTGAAGGAACATCACTTTTTTTGCCGGGGTCATAGCCCATGATCGCGCCCGGGTTGATGGTCAGCGTTTGGCCCACCTGCTCGATTTTGAAGATATGGTTGTGGCCATAGCAGACCAAATCGTACTGCCCGGAGGCGGCAATAGGTTGAGCCAGGTTGTCGAAATGGTTGACCGCAATGCGCCGGCCGCCCAGCTCGCCCTGAAAAAACTCGCCGTGCAGGTGGACATGGGGGTACTTTTTGGCATTGGTGGTGATACGAAACAAATCGGCGTCATTGTTGCCAAAGACAATGTGGATCGGTTTGCCGGGAAAGCCTTCGGCCAGCAGGCCGATGATAAACGGCGAGCATAGGTCGCCACAGCAGATGAGGGCTTCCGCTTCCTGAACTGCCGTTAGGGCAACAGCCAGATTCCAGACATTGTCGTGAATATCGGAAAGAATGGCGATTTTCATATTGTCTCCTTTCGAAAATAAAGACGCGATGACTCGTGAGGCGAGGAGGCGAGGACGCAACGCGCTTCGCCCCCTCGTGTCCTCGCCTCCTCGCCTCATTTTCATTTTCAGCCAATGATATACACCCGAATCGCCGCTCTGTCAACGAGGGCTTTCCTGAGTCAACAGTTCAGCCATCACCTCCCCCTTGACAAAGGGCGTCTCGAAATCCAGCAGATAACCAATCGTGGGGGCGATATCACGCAGGGTGCGGCGTTGGCTGATCACCAGCCCTGGCCGGATGTCTGGCCCGACAGCCAGAAACATCACATGGCGATTGCACTCGTCATCGCCGCCGTGCTCCGGCCAGCCTTCGCCGCAGCCGCGTCCGTGATCGTTGGTAACGATGAGGGTGGTCTGCCCGGCGTAGAAGGGATCGGCTTGAAGCTGCTGCCACACCCCCCAAATGATTTCGTCGTCGTGTTTGATAGCTTGACGGTACCCCGCCCAATCTCGCATGTGTCCGGCTTCATCCGGGTCGAGCAGGCTTAGCATCAGCAAGTGAGGCTTGAGTTCGGCCAGCGCGCGCCGGGCATTGGCCGCCATGCCGTCATCGTAAGGGGGGGTAGGATAATCGCTAAAAAATTCGGCGGCTCCGAACTGCGCTCCATAAGCCGGGTGGGTACTGTAGGTCAACACCGGCTCGATGAAGGAGCCATGCGCAAACACGGCGTCATCGGCGGGGCTAGCAGTTGCCGCGCGATAATACTCAAAGATGGTGGGCGCGGTGGGGCGAACCTGGCCGTTGTTGGGTAAATCTTGCCAGGTTCCGGTCACAATAGCGGCGTGGCCGGGCACGGTCAGGGTTTGGCCGTCATTATAAAAAGCCGTATTGATCGCACCCAAAGGAGCCAGATCGTTAGCCAGGTGGGGGATGAGTTCACGACTCGAGTCGCCAAAGGTTTCTGTCCAGCGCGCCCCGTCAATGATGATGAGAACGATGGCTTTGGTGGAGGGCTGGGAGGTTGGAAGTTGGGGGGGTGGAAGGTTGGAAGGTTGGAAGGTTGGGGTATGAACGGGGTCAGGGGTCAAAGTTGGGAGCGGCGGGAGAGACGGAGGGGGTGAGGTTTGGGTAGGGCTAGGTCGAGATGTCGGGGTTTGAGGAGGGGTTAGGATTGGGGTTGAAGTGGTAGTCAGAGTGGGGAGAAAAGTAAGGATGGGAAGGAGGGATGAGGTTGGGGTTGAGGATGGGGTGGGGGACGAGATCAAAACTGCTCCCGACGTAGCCAGGGGTGTTGGAGGAGAAGTGGGGGCGCAGGCAAAAAGCAGCAGAAAAATTGGGATAAACGATAGCCAGGTTACGCGGCGGCGCTTAATTTTTGAGGGATGGTTCAAAAACCCGTAAAATTCGGTTGACACTTTTTTCCCACAGAGACACAGAGGCACAGAGACTTTTAAATATTTTCCTCTATGTCTCTGCGCCTCTGTGGTTAATTTCTTGGCTTCAGGGGATGTATGAATCACTCTTTCTGCAAGCACTCCACCGGCTGGTCGCCGGCGATGGCCTGGTACAACTCGCGGGTGGCCAGGGTGGGACTTTCGCCAAAAAGCTCCTCAAACAGCTTGAGACAATCGCGGTAGACGCGCAGAGCCTGGCCCTTTTCGCCCCGGCAGTAATGAAAGCGCATCAAGCGGCGGTAGACGCTTTCCAGCAGCGGGTCTTTGCGCAGCGCCGTTTCTCCGGCATCAATCGCCTGCGCGTACTGCCCCAGGGCAGCGTAAACGTCGGCCAGCAGGGTCAGCAAGTCGCAGAAGTCGGTGGCAATTTCGCGGCGCATGTCAATGACCCAATCGGTGTAGCGGTCTTCGGCCAGAAAGTCGCCGCGATAAAGGGCACGGCCTTTTTCCAGTTCTGTCGCCGCTTCGGACCAGCGCTCCTCGCGGGCCAGCCGGCGGCCCTGGCGCAAATGCTCCCGAAAACTCAGCAAATCCCAGGTGACACCCTCGCCCAGGTCAAAAAAGTAACCGTTGGAACTGCGCAGAATAAAGTGCGAGTCGCGCGGCTCGATATCCGGTTCCAGAGTGCGCCGGGCGTTGCTGATGAGCGGCAGTAACTTTTTGCGTCCACTCTCTTCGTCGGAGTCAGGCCAAAGACGGGTAATTAACTCATCGGCGGCGACGGCCCGCCCGCCCCGCGCCCGGCGGATGAGCAGCAGTTTCAACACCGTTTCGGCCTGGGGCCGCTCCCAAACATCAATCACCTGGCCGTCACGCCACAGCCGAAACTGACCAAAGGTCTCAATCCGCAGTCCGGGGGCCTGCACGGCCTGGGCCAGCGCCTCTTGCAGCACCGCCGGGTTAAAGCTCTGTTTCTCGATAAAGGTGATGATCGGATAATGGGTTAACAGGTCGGCTACGTCGCCGGGGCCGGCCTTGCCGCTGATGACCACGATTTTGGTTTTGGGCTGGGTTTCCACCAGATGGTCGAGCAACAACCAGCCTTCGGTGGAGCGGAGCGGTAACACGTTTTGTTGCAGCTTCAAATCCAAAATGATCAGATGAAAGCTTTCCTGCCCCATCTCGCGCAGCGCTTCCTGGGCATTGCGGGCCACCCGCCAGAAGCAGCCGGCCTGTTCTAAAACCGCCGTCACAATTTGCTGCCAATCCTCACGATTTTCAACCAGCAGAACACGCGGACGACCTACACTCCAATTTGGCTGCGGCGATAACCCCGACCCGGACTCAGCCGCAGTCTCGGCAGGTTCAGCGCCAACAACCTCAGCCGTCTCGTTCAGGCCCATCAACTGGTCCACCAGATGGCTAAACTCGCCGGCGTTCCAGCTTTCTTTGAACAAAACCGGCGCGCCGGGGTAAAGATGCTGCAAACTGGCCTTCAAATCGTGGGTGAGCGAGCCGGTGATAACCATAATCGGCAGGCCAGGTTGAAGTTCACCAATTTTTTGGATGACACTCAAGCCGTCACGATTAAAACGATTCCCGGCATCCAGCACCGGGTCCACCACGGCCAGATCAAATTTATGAGCGGTCAGCCCGGTCACGGCTTCCTGGTACGAGGTTGCCGGATGAGCCACATGACCCTTTTCGACAATAGCCCGGCAGATAATATCCTGCCAATCGGCCCGGTCTTCGACAACGAGAATATGGGAAGGGTGAGTAGTCATAGTATTTCTCCGTGATGCGTTATGCGTGATAAATCTCACGTATCATTGACTTTAAAGTAATAGTAAAAGCCGTTCCCTTTTCCGGGGCAGTGGTAAAGTTAATAGTTCCGTCGAATTGATGGATAAATGTTTCGACCAGCCACAGGCCCAGGCCCAACCCGCCTTCTTTGCCGGAGACCCCCGGATTGAACACCCGGTCTTGCAGTTCGGGCGGAATGCCGGGGCCGTCATCGGCGATGATGACTTCGGCTTGTCCGGCAGCATTGCGGGCTGTGCTCACACGAATGGTCCCGCCCCGGTGGGCTAAAATCTGGATAGCATTGGAAAGCAGGTTGTGAAAAACGGCTTCCAGGCGCTTGGCGTTGGCCCGTACCAGCGGCACATCCGGCCCGTAAGCCCGGTTCAACCGCACATTTTCGGGCCACCAGCAGCTTTGCACCGCTTTATCCAGGCAGTCATGCACATCGGTGGGGGTCAGGGCCGCTTCTTCCAGCGGGTCGGTCATGGTGCTGATGAGCCGGATGGCTTCTTCAGCGTTTTGCCGAATGCGGTGCAGGTTATCCTTAAATTTGACCAACATCACCTGTGGATTTACCTGGGCTGCCCACTCCATCTGCATAGCCCAGACCCGAATAGCGCCGATGACATTGTTCATCGTGTGCGCCATATCCAGGATGATGGCCGCCATCGCCCCGCGCGTTTCCGCGGCTACACGGCGCTGCTGTTCGGCGGCCAGGCGCTGGTAGGCTTGCCCGCGCTCGTCAAACAGGCGGGCGTTGTGTAGGGCAATAGCCGCCCACTTGGTCAGCTCGGTTAGCAGTACCTGGTGATAATGATTGAACTGCTGCCCGCCGGTTTTGTTCAAAACCTCGATGACCCCGATAACCTGGCCCTCGACCTTGAGCGGCACGCACAGGATCGAATGGGCCTCGTAGCCAATCTCTTTGGCTACCTGGCGCAAATAACGCGGGTCGCTAAGGGTATCGTTGACTAGCGCCGGCTGGTCATGAGTGGCTACCCAACCGGCGATGCCCTGCCAGGGGGCCGGCAAGCGAATATTGGCCTCACCGTCGGTGCTGTAACGCAGCACCAATTCGTTGGTTTCGGTATCAATCAGAAAAACGGAAGCTCGTTCCGTTTCCAGCAGGGTATTGACCCCGGCAATGATCAGCTTGAGCACGTGGCCCAGGTCGAGGCTGCGGGTCAAGGCGCTGCCGACCTCATTGAGGTAGGTGAGTTGAGTGGCTTGCGCGCCCACTTGAGTGTAATGGATAGAATTTTGGACCGACAGGCCGATAAAGCGGGCGATGCTGGCCAGCAAATTAATCTCTTCCTCACGGTAAACATCCGGTGGGGCGCAACTTAGCGCCAGCGCCCCGCTAACCTGGCCGCTGATAACGATGGGGGCCAGGGCAACCGCGCCGATATTGGCCTCGGTCAGGTTAAACTGAATGAGATAAGGCTCAAGTTGGGTCTGATCAAAGGTCAAAACTTTATCGCTGGCGCTATTTAACGCCAGAACCAGTAGCTCGTCCAACAGGCGGGTCTGCCGCTCGGCCAACTCCGGCGCTTCGGCCAGGCCACGATTCACCTGGATCGAGCGGATTTCCGGTTGGCTCCAATCATCCCGTAGGCCAATGGCCCCCACTTTGGCCTTGAGCATGAGCAGTGATTGTTCCAGCCCGGTGTTAAGAATGGTTTGCAAATCGAGGGTGCTGCTGAGGGCCAGGGCCAGTTCATTCAAGGCGCGCAGTTGGCGGGCCTGGCTGGCCTCGCGGAACAAACGGGCATTTTCAAGGGCGATGGTAGCCGAGGCGGCAAAAGCCGACAGGCGGGCAATATCGCCTTGATTAAAGCCATCGGGACTCTTTTTGTTGAGGGCTTGCAATACACCCAGAACTCGGCCATCTATTTGTAAGGGGACGCACAAAAGTGAACGGGTGGCAAAGCCGGTTTCGACTTCGCCAAACCAGCGGGGGTCCTGGGCTACCTGGCTAATACAGACAGGTTCCTGGTGGGTCACTACCCAGCCGGCAATACCTTGATCGCGCTGTAGCCGGGTGGGGATTTTTAGCCGCTGCCCATTGGAAATCGAGGTAGCAAAAAACAACTCCTGGGTCGCCTCGTCCAACAGTAACACCGAGCCGGTTTCGATTTGGAGCATGCGAATAGCTTCGTTGACAATACGGGTCAAAACCTCGTCCAGGTCAAGCACCTGGACCACGCTGCGGCTCAACTGGTTTAGCAGGGTCAATTCATCCACCTGGCGCTGATGCTGCTGCGCCCGGTAGATGGCCAGGGCGGACTGGCTGGCAAAGGCGCTCAAAAAATCCAGGTCGCCCTGTCCAAAAATGCTCTGCCGGGGGTGGTCAATGTAAATCAGTCCAACCAGTTGGGTTTCGACTTTGAGGGGCACGGCCAAAACCGAGCGCACTTTTTTGAAGGTGAGGGTAGCTTTGCTGGCCGCGCCTTCGTAACGCTGGTCGGTTTGCAGGTCGGCAATCAGGCGCGGTTCGCCCCAATCCAAAACATCCTTGATGACGGTGGTGCTGACAAAGCTGAGCGTCTGTTCCAGGTCGTGCTGGTTCAAGGCTTCGCCCTGACTGACGGCAATGTGGGTCAGTTTGCGCTCGTAATCGTCGCTCAAGAGCAGCAGGCCACGCCGCCCGCCGGTTAGATAAAGCGCCCGCTCGACCACAAATTCCAGCAAGTCGGGCAAATCGTAAACCGAGTTCATGCGCCGGATGAGTTCATACAAACTCTTCAGGCGTTCGAGGGTCATATTCTGTTCGGGTGTGTAAGGTGTTTTGGGTATCATCGGGGTAAGAAAAAAGAAATGAGAAATAAGAATTAAGAAAGGGATAAGCCTTATATTCCTTCTAATTTCTAATTTCTTATCTCTTATTTTTTGTTTTCATATCTCCAAACTCAAGCCATCGTAAGCCACCAACACTTCGCAGCCCGGCTGATGGTTTTGCCGGCGGCGCAGATAAGCTTCGGCCTGTTCGCGGTCGGCCCAGATTTTTTCGTCGGTGCTGGTGGGATCGTGGTGGGCCAGGGCTAATCGTTTTACTCCGGCGCGATGGGCAAATTCAGCGCCCATCAAGGCGCTGCTGTGACCCCAATCCGCCCTGTCCAGCACTTCGCTCAAAGTGTATTGGGCATCAAAAACCAGTAAATCGGCGTTTTGGAAAAATTGAACGTAATTTTCGGTGCTGGCCCGGTCTACCTGTTTGTATTCCGAATCGGTGGCCCAGACCAGGCTGGAGTTGTCCACTTCGATACGGTAGCCATAGGTTAAACCCGGATGGACCAGGCGCATAGCGTAAACTCTGAAAGCGCCCAGTTGATGCCATTGGTTTTCAGCCAAGGTGTTGAACGCCAGGCCGGCGCTCATGTAGCTAACCGGCACTGGGAAGAAATCGGGCTGCTGCTGCCGGGCCAGGCGGTCGGCCAGATCGGGAAAGGGGCTGTGGAAGGTAAATTGGTTGCCGGGCACAAAAGCCGGCCGGAAAAATGGAAAGCCGTGAATGTGGTCCCAGTGGGTGTGGGTAATCAGAATATCGGCCTGCTGCCGGCCTTTTGACATCAGTTCCAACCCCAGCAAGCGCAAACCGGAACCGGCATCGAGGATCAGGAGTTGGTCACCGGCGCGCACTTCGAGGCAGGGGGTGTTGCCCCCGGCCGTACCCCAGACATTAAACGGCAGCCGCTCCATATAACGCGCCAACACCGCTTCGTCGGCCAGGTTCAACCCGGCAGCCCCGGCCAAAGCCTGGCGAATTTTCTGTTTGATGGCCTCAGCCGATAATGAGGTGGGGATTGAGCCGCGCGTGCCCCAAAATTTCACATACATAACCTATCTCCGGTAGAAGTGAACTAAAATCAATACTTTTCAAATAACGTAGTTTAGCCCCTTGTGAGCGGGCGCGAGGCCCTATGCTACGGCCTTATTTGAAATGTATTGGAGCTAAAATCTGTCAGAAAGGTTGTTACTCTAAAGAGTCCGTGTGGCGTGTTGCGTAAAATGAACGGAATACGCAACACGCCACTCATTAAAATTTACTCAGACACCTATATCTTATCTCTTATTCTCTCGCTATTATACGCCCTGGCTGTTGCAAAAACCTTGCAAATTTTCTAACCGGGTTTAGAAAAAGGTACTAAACGATTTACGATTTTGGATTTCCTATTTACGATTTGGTTTCTTCCAATCGTAAATAGGAGCGACAATTTTTGTTCAATGGGAACGTGTAGAGTTTGACACTACTGCCGGAAATGTGTAATTTATGGATACTTTCATTCCAGTATCGCACAAAATAAAGGCTGTGACAAGAGTAAAATTAGCCCATTCGTTTTGTTCCAAAGGAGATCAGGCTCATGAATCATCGTGTTGCTCCTGCCCCGGGACAGGAGTCGGTATGGGATTATCCCCGCCCACCTCGGCTTGAGGATACTGACAAGCTGATCCAGGTGATCTTCAACGGTGTCACCATCGCCGAGACTCGTCGAGCCAAACGAGTCCTGGAAACCAGTCATCCGCCTGTTTATTATATTCCTCCGGCCGATATTAAAATGGAATATTTGCGGCCAAGTTTGCGCAGCTCTTGGTGTGAGTGGAAAGGTCAGGCAGGCTACTACACTATTGCTGTCGGCGACAAGCAAACAGTCAACGCAGCTTGGTTTTACCCACGGCCAACCGCTGGTTTTGAGTCGCTGAGCGGATATGTGGCTTTTTATCCCCACCTGATGGATGCTTGTTATGTGGACGGCGAGCAGGTTCGGCCCCAAGCGAGCGGATTTTACGGTGGCTGGATTACCAACGATATTGTTGGGCCGTTTAAAGGCGAGCCGGACACGGAAGGCTGGTAAAAATTCTAAATTATGGAAAGGAAGTCAAATGTGTGTTGACCACCGCCACGGGTCGCCCGGTGAAACGCTGGAAAATCTACGCCAGCCGATGCCTCTGGGCCGAAAACTTTACCTTTTTTTGCGGAATAACTGGCGTAAACTCCGCACCGGCTCCGGTTGCTGCGGCAATCACGGTGAGCCTGGCTGCTGACGCCGCAAAGACACCCCGTGAGGGTGAACAGGGTCGCAAGGTCGCAGATTATAAAGAAAGACCCCGTTTGAGGTAAACGGGGTCTTTAACAGCAATTTTTAAAGTTCAGGCTAACGGAGGGCCTGGGTGAGCAGTTGGTCTTCAGGAACTTTGGGCGCATCTTGCTGGGTCAGCTGCATTTTGACCGAATGAGAGCAGCCCTGCCCCGAGTAGCCCTCATACCTGACCGGCTCAATGACCACCGGCTCAGCCTGAACTGGGGCAGCTTCAATGGTAACTACCTCCTCGCTTTGCGCTGCCGCCGGACCAACTGCCAGGGCAAACACTGTCAGCGAGACGGCGACCATGGCGATCAAAGCCATAGATGCTAATAAAGAAACCAGGATAAACTTCTTTTGCATGCATCAACCTCCTTTTCTGCTATTAGCCAACACTAATTAAAACGGGTATGATAGTAGCCCCACTATAAAAGTTACAGCTTAAGCTAACATTAATCTGACATTAATGACCGAGCCAAATAACCGGCAAATTTTAGCAGCCCCCGCCCTGCCTTCCGGCTGGACTTGGGTTTCTGTGGGCGAATTGGCCCATCTCATTCGCGGCGTTACCTACCAGAAAGACAAAGTCCGCGACAAACCCCAACCTGGTTACATTCCCATTCTACGGGCCACCAATATTCAGGAAGAAGGGTTAATCCTGGGCCAAAACCTGGTTTTTGGGCCGGAAAAGGACGTTAAAGCAGAGCAGCTTTTGCAGCCCGGCGATGTGGTGATTTGTATGTCGAGCGGCAGCCGGGAGCTGGTGGGCAAAGCGGCCCCGTTGGAGGAGCCATGGCGAGGGGCATGCGGCGCTTTCTGCGCTGTGGTCAGGTTTAAGTCGGGTTTTGAGCCAAAGTGGGGCAGATATTTTTTTCGCTCTGACAATTACCGCCGACTCATCCAGGCTGCGGCGGCGGGGGTCAATATCAACAATCTCCGTTATGACGCCCTGGCTCAACTCCGGCTGCCGGTTCCACCCCTGGGCGAGCAGCAGCGGCTTGTGGCGCTGATCGAACATTACTTCCACCGGATTGACGCCGGCGTAACCGCGCTGCGGCGAGCGCAGGCGAAGCTACAGAATTACCGCGCGGCTGTGCTGGAGGCCGCCGTAAGCGGCCGGCTGGTGGCTCAAGACCCGGTAGATGAATCCGCTGCTGCTTTGCTGGGCCGTCTCCGGGGGGAGCGCATCTCTCAAGCGGCCCTGTTTGAACCACTCCCGGATTTACCCCCGCTGGCCCAGGGCTGGACCTGGGCCAGGTTGGCGGCTATCTCCGACGCCCTGGGCGGCTACGCCTTCAAAAGCCGCGATTTTAGCCCCAGCGGCTGGCAAATCGTCAAGATTGCGAATGTGGAACAGGGCCGGTTGAATCTGGCCGAGAGACCCACTTTTATCAAACAGGTCAAGGAACAGGTCAAGGAAAGGTACCGGCTCCAGCGGGGCGATCTGCTCATCAGTTTAACCGGCACACGCCGCAAGCGCGATTATGGTTTTGTCGCCCCGGTTCAGGCTGAAACCGGGCTGTTGTTGAACCAAAGGGTAGCTCGGCTGCGCTTTCACGCGCCGCTTAATCCCCACTTTTTTGAGTTGGCTCTGCAAGGCGGCCACTTTATAAACCGTTTTTTCGCTTACGAAACCGGCAATGTGGGCCAGGGGAACGTTAGAATAGCGGCGATTATTCAGGAGGTCGTGCCTGTACCCCCCCTGGCCGAACAAGCACGGATTGTAGCCGCAGCGGCGCAACGCTTCGCCGCAATCAAGCGGCTTGAAAATGTTATCGAAACCAACCTCAGGCGAGCGGAGTTGCTGCGTCAGGCAATTTTAGGCCAGGCTTTCTCCGGACGGCTGAGTGAATAATTAGGGCTAATTGGGCCGGGGCGGCTGGTCTTTGCGTTGATTGGCTTCCAGCTTGGCGACTCGCTCGGCCAAAGCGACCAACCACAGCAAAACCTGGCCGATGGCCTGTTCTGGAGTTATATCGCTGCGTTCCCAGCGTTTGATCAGTTCGGCCAATTCGTAGCGTTTCTTCATGGGGGAGGCTCCTTTTGCCAGATAACACGAATACGTGTATACTCAGATAAAATAAAAGCGAGTTTCCAACTCGCTTACCTTTCAAAGAATTTTAACACGTTATCGTGTAATTGTCAAGTCCCAATTTGGAAAATGGGCTACTTGATGCCTAATCTTCCTGATTAGGGGCATCGGTTTGGTAAGGGAAACCAACCTCTTCGGCGATCATTTGCAGCATCTTGCTCATGGAGCGGCGGGCGGTATGGTGGCCCACTTCCCAATCGCTGATGGTTTGCTGGCGCACGGCCAGCCGGTCGGCCAATTCTTGCTGTGACCAGCCGGTAAATTCGCGCAGGGTTTTGATCTGCTCGCCGGTCCAGCCTTTAAATTTACGCACAGGGGTAACGCGATAAGTGATGCGGGCGGGGCGAAAAACAACTACTTTTTGCTCAAAGTCTACATCGTCAACCAGCCAGCCAGCTTCCTGCCAGGCTCGTCCCTGGGCAGTGCGGCTGTTGGCCCACCAGGCCCGCGTCAGCAAAGCTGTAGAGGGCAAAGGTTGGCCGACAATTGCTTCAACTTCAGCAAAACTTAATTCCAGCGGCACGGCGTCGGGCTGCTGCCGCAGGTATTCAAATAGGGGAAAGTATTTGCTTTGGGGTAACACGTTATAATAAAGTTTTCCTTAGTTACATTGTACTACACTCTACATAAAAATAGAATTTGTAAAACGTAAAACGTGATGCGTCAGGATTTTAAGTCGAAAATTTCTGAACAACACGGGTCAAACTCTCCTGGATACCTTGAAGCTGCAATCTACCTCGAACTAACCGGCCAACGGTAGAGCGATATAAATTATCAGGCCCCTGTCCTGGTCAGGTTTGGCCCAGGCTCGGCCTTGCTGCCGCTCGGCCAGGTAGCGGGCCAGCGGAAGTTCCAAGCCGCCCGGACCGATTTCAATCCGCCCGGAAGGGTCAACTTTGACTCCCAGTTCAAACAATCCGGCGATCTCCGCCTGTGACAGCTCAACCCGGCCAATTTCCAGGCGTAGGGTTATTTCCGAACCGCTCCGCTCGGCTGACAGGGCGACAGCCCCCTTTTTGGCTAATTTGAAGGCTGTCCTGAGTAAATTTTTTAATATTTGCTCCAGCCGATCACGGTCGGCCCAAAGCGGCGGCAAGTCGGGCGGCAGGCTGAGGGTTAGCTCGATGGGTTCGGGCTTAACTTTAGACAGCGCCGGCCAGACGGCGTTAACCGCCTCGTTCAAGTCCACCGCTTTGAAATCAAAATTGAGACGATTGGCTTCCAACTTACTCAAGTCCACCATCGTATTGATGAGATGGAGCAAATTTTGGGCGCTCTGGTAAATGGCGGTAATATCGGCCTGCTGGATTTCGTTCAGCGGGCCTTCAATTTCTTCGAGCAGCAGCTCGGCAAAGCCCAAAATCGAGTTCAGCGGGCCGCGCAGGTCGTGAGACAGGTGATAGAGTTCCAGGGGTTGCCGGCCGGGGTCGGCAGATTGCTTTTGCAGCGCCCATGAGTGGCGAGGGCCAGGAGCAGCGTCGGTCATAAGTTCCTCCAGGTTCAGCTTGGTATGCTATCATTCTACCATACGCGCCTACAATTCTCAATTGACTTTCGGGTATTCCTCTGCTAAAATAGTGCCTGTTACCGTGTTTGGAGGGATGGCAGAGCGGTCGATTGCGGTGGTCTTGAAAACCATTGAGGCTGCAAGGTCTCCGGGGGTTCGAATCCCTCTCCCTCCGCTGGTTCAGTAGATAGAAGATGGAAGGTAGAGGATAGAAGATAGCTTTTTGTTTATCTTCTATCCTCTATCTTCAACCAAAACGGGGAGGTGCCAGAGAGGACGATTGGGGCCGCCTGCTAAGTGGTTGTCGGGGTAACACTCGACCGTGGGTTCGAATCCCACCCTCCCCGCCACACCGACCGTCTTCATGCTGAAGGCGGTCGTTTTGTTTTCAGAGTAGCAAGGTGGCAAGGTAACGGGTTTTGGTACAAGGAGGCGCTCATGACGGATGCTCTAATTCTTAAATCCGCTTCGGTCGGACCCTGGCCGATGAATAGTTATGCTGTGATTTGCCCGGAAACCCGGCAGAGCCTGCTGATTGACCCCGGCGCGGAGCCGGACACCCTGCTGGGGCTGCTGGCTGGTTCCATTCCCGCAGGCATTGTAGTGACGCACGGCCACCTGGACCACGTGGATGCATTGGACGAGATGAAGGCGCGGCTGGGCGTGCCGGTTTCCATGCACCCCGGCGACGCGCCGCTGGCCCATCTTGAGGCCGATATCTGGCTGGCCGATGGGGATACTATTCCAGTCGGCAACCAGGCTCTGCGGGTTATCCATACCCCCGGTCACACTCCCGGCATGGTCAGCTTGATGCTGCCGGACCGGCGGGTGATTGTGGGCGACACCATTTTTCAAGGCGGGCCGGGCAAAACCTGGGCGCCTTATTATTTCAAAATGACGCTGGCGACGATGCAGAATGTTGTCTTTCGCTGGCCCGATGAAACCATCTGTTTCCCCGGTCACGGTCCCTCTTTCCGCCTGAGCGACGAGCGGCCGGCCTTTGAAGCGTTCCTGCGGCGGCCTCATTCGGCTGAGTTGTATGGCGATGTGACGTGGGAGATGTGAGCTTAAACATAGAATAAGCCCCTCAGCATAAAATGCTGAGGGGCTTATTTTTTAGATCAACTTATTGGATTATTTGACTGAGAGGTTGGGCCGAGAGGCAATTCCATACTTGCTGGCCTTGTCCAAAGTTGACGCTGAGCAAGATGATGTCGAAGATGTCAACTGCGCCATCCAGGTTAATATCGGCGGGTAAGTTGGGGCCGGTATTGCCAAAGCTTACCCCCAGCGTAGTGGCATCAACAGCATCTATTTGGGCATCGTCGTTAATGTCGCCACTAAGCAACCCGATACTGGCCAGAGTTACCTGCGACCCTGCGAATGTAGGGGCGCTACAGACAGCCGGCAAATAGCCGGGGGCATCAGCTGAAATAGAGGTGTGTGCGCCGCTGGTCACATTAGCGAGGCTAAAGTTGCCGCCGGCATCGGTTGTGGCGCTTTGTCCACTATCAGCCAGGGTTACAGTTGCCCCCGACCAGTTGTTACCGGTGCGTCCCGCCAGGATAACCTGCCCCAGAACTGTGGTAAGAAATGGTTCATCGGTGGGTACGGGTGTTGGTTCGCCGGTCGGGATGGGCGTTGGCTCGTCGGTGGGTACGGGTGTTGGCTCGTCGGTCGGGACAGGAGTTGGTTCATCGGTCGGAATAGGCGTCGGCTGGTCGGTTGGGACGGGTGTTGGCTCGTCGGTTGGAAGGGGGGTCGGCTCGTCGGTTGGGACAGGGGTCGGTTCCTCAGTTGGAATGGGGTCGGGTTCGTCGGTTGGAAGGGGGGTTGGTTCCTCGGTGGGTTGAGGGTCCGGTTCATCGGTCGGTTCGGGTTCTGGCTCAGCAATATCGAGGACATAATTTTGAGAGGTGACCGCTAAAGCTGTCGCCTGGGGGTCGCCTAACTTTACATTTTCAAAGGCAAATGTTGCCGTCCCAACGGCCAGGGTGGTTACATCAAAGGTCAGCAGGGTAATATCACCGGTCAAGCCGGGGACGTTACCCTGGCGGCTGGCAACGAGCCGAAGTTTACCCGTCGCATTATCCGCGCTGTTGAGCACAACAAAAGGCAGATCTGGGTTGAGTTGTAAATTATTGACCGAAACCAGGGCGGGGTCGTAATTGATGTCTAACTGGATGCCATACAGTCCATTACCGGTGAGACCCGCAGATTGAAGGCTGACCTTAAAAGTTTCAGCCGGGGTGGCGGAGGTAGGGCCATTCAACGTCAGGAAAGGAGAGCCAAGAGAAGGCTCAAGTACATCTGTAGATACGGCTGGTTGGCCGTTAAACTCAAATGCGCCAATATCTGGGGCAGGTCCAATAGGGCGTGAGTTACCTATCGCTGTAAGATCGGTGGTCAGGCCGAGGTTAGCGCCACGGTTAATAAGGGGACTATCAGCTTTGAGCGTATAGTCGGCGTTAAGGCGCGGGTCGCTACCCAGGATGTCCTTCGAGCCTGAGCGTCGTTGATTATTGCCAAACCAGCCGTTATGGTGATAATAGCCGCTTACGGTATTGCCGGAATTGTAGAAGAGGTTATTAGCCGCTTCATTAGGAGCGGTTGAGCTTTTATAAAGAGTTACTTTATTGTTAATAAATGTATTGTGATAATATTTTGTGAAGGGCCCTTTATCATAAATAACATATTTAGCAATATTACTAAAAATATTGTTTTGAATGGTGGCCTGCATACTACTATTAAAAATACCGGTATGAGAGTCAGAAATCATATTATTTTCAATCAAAAGCGTGCCCGTTCCGCCATCTTGAAAATTTAAAGCCTGGCAATCTCCACAACCGGAAGCATGAAGGGAACAAATATCCTTATTCATTTGTTTGAAGCCGTACAAGGTGTTGTTCCGGATAATCAGTGTACCCGCTTCACCTTTGATATCAACGGCATTCTCGCTGCAAGCTCCTTTGGTGTTGTAAATTTTGTTGTCTTCAATCAAGGTAGTGCCTCGGTCGTAAATAATCGATTCATCAATTCGCCAGGCCTGAAAACCGTCGCCGATGAAGCCGTAACATTCGTTACCACGAAAAGTAATGTTTTTGCCTGCGCTATTGACCAGACAGTGAGCATCGGTCCCACTTTTAGGGGGAACAATTTCATAGATTTTCGATCCTTCAATTGTAATATTACTGCTATCCTTATCAATACTGACAGCACTGGCTGTTAGATGATGGATGAGCATGTTGCGGATGGTAACATGCCGGCTGCCTCTGACACTTATTCCTGTAAAAAAGCTGCTGGAACTTTGGTTGGCAATCTCAAAACCATCCATAATGAAATAGGCGGTGTTTTCAAAGAGGATGTTCCCCAGCTTGGGTCTGCCTTCACCCAACAGGGTAATTGGGGCGCTCGATGTGCCCGATTTGCCGATTTTTAAGGAAGCCAGAGGATTTTTATCGTCGTAATTGCCGGCCTTAATGAGAACAGTATCGCCGGGTGCTGCCTTTTTGAGGGCCTCAGCAATTGCCGCTTGCCCACCCCCACTGACGGTGATCGTCACGGTTGCAGGGACCGCCGCAGCTTTATAATTTTGGGTATCCGTAAAGTCGTCAAATGCTCTGACGGGGTTGATACCTAGCAGGCTGACGATGACAGCCACCATGCCGAAGAGTCGAACTTTTTGGAGAATGGATTGTGTTACCTGTTTCATTGTTAGTTACCTCCGTATGATATAGAAATTTTTGGTTAATAAGATGAGAGAATGTCCACTGTTTGAGGTCTCAGTCATTCAACCCACTAAAAAGGCCCACTTTCCACCGAGTTGATGGAAAATGGGCCTTGATATTTCCTCAAACAGTCCTGCCAGTAACTGTTTGAGCAATTAGCTTTACCCTGCCAGGTATTTAATTGAGTTGCAGTGTTTGTGCTAAAAGATTATCTATTGTTAAAGAGCGTCACAATCAAAAAGGCCCAATCCCCTGATCAAGGAATTGGGCCTTGATATTTGTTCAAGCACACTTTGAGGGTGGCTTAAACATTTAACTCTACCCGATACACGCTTATTTAATTTACAGTGACAAGTCTATCACGGGGTGGAGATCAAAACAATAGATACCTGGTACTAAATCGGTTAAACGTATAGAAGCCGTAGAGTACGCTCAAACCGAATTCAAACCAAAGCATGATATAATCTCTCTGTTTTTCTGACTAAACCCCTCGTTTCCTTTGGCGAGGGGCCGCTAGCGTTTAAGGCGTTCCACCGGCGACTACGCTCGGTTGAGTTGCAAGATGGAGTTTAAGGGTTGATGAATTGGCAGCGCTACTTACCCACCCTGGCTTCTATCGCCATCATTCTGCTCATCACCGTTTTGCGCGACAAATCGCGCCTGCTGGCGGCCATTATCGCCGTCACCCCGATCAATATTCCCCTGGCCTTGTGGGTTGTCTCCGGCGCCACCGGCGACGATCCGGCTGACCTGGCCGGCTTTTCCCGCGCCCTGATTGTGGGCCTGATCCCCGTGTTCTTATGGCTGTTAACCGCTTTCCTGGCCTTTCGGGCCGGCTGGTCGCTGTGGGCCACCTTTGGCATGGCCTATCTGGTCTGGGGGGCGCTGTTAGGGTTGGGGGTTGCGGCGGGGTGGGTGTCGTTTAGATAAGAGTTAGTTTCCCCTAAATTATTGCAAATCGAATATTTCGAAGAAAAAATTGTAATATAACGAGGGTAAAAAAGTATTGAGCCATTTCCCAAATTGTGATATTATGTCAATACAAGTTGTTTAAATTAATCAAAGGGCAGCCTTTAACAAGTGAAGCAGCGCGCGGAGCCGGATGGCTCGGCGCGTTGTTGTTTAAGGGCATTGCAATGATGCATGGGGAGGAAACTTATGGCCGCAGCCTCGACAACCGCCCGTCAAGACTCTGCTTTGGGTTGGGCGAAGATACTGGGACAGATTTTTTACCTGCTTCTGGCGTTGCTGATTGTTTTTTTGATCTTCAAATCCACCCGCTGGAATTTGGGCTTAATTAGCCTGTTCGTCGCCGCTTTGGGATATATCTTAATTTTTTTTGATAGTGAGTTAAAGAGGTTGGCTTTATTCGTCCTCGTCACTTTGTATTTCGCCGCTGATTTTTCCATAGGGATATATCGGCTGCTAACCACTGACGAAAGGGCTATAACTGCCATCCGAGAAAGCGCATTTCTCACTTTTTTGGTGGGTGGAGAGATTGACCGTTTGGTTTGGGCAATTATTCTGGGCTTTATTCTGGCCCTATTATTTACCTTGACCCCATTAATTATTCTTGCTGCCGTTAGCTCCTTTTATGTCTTGGCGCTGCATAAGATAGAAGGTATCAGTTGGTGGGATGCGATCCTGTACAATGTTTCTTTAATTTTAGGGATTAATTCCGCTTACATGGTGGTTGAAAATGGGCAGGCGGTGATTACCAAAGAAGCATCCTGGTTGAGCATATTGGGAGGACCCGGGCATTTGGTTATCAAACAGGGCAATGTAGTGGTGCTGGAGCGGGAAGGGAAGATCACCCGGATTGTCAACGCGGGAGTAATCAGGCTCGATCCTTTGGAGAGGATTCGGAATATTTTTGCTTTGAATGTCCAATCCAGTCCCGCCGATACCACCCGGATAGAACATGTTCTAACCAAAGATCGTGTTCCGCTAACTATTGTAGCAAAAATAGGCTTTCAGATCGAGCCAGCCGGCGAGGCGGACAAACGGGCCGAGAGCCGAATTGCGCCCAACGGCGAAGCGTTGACGCGAAAACTAGACGATGGTTTGTATCAGGTGTATGAAGGAACAGTGCGTAAGGCTGCTTTAATGGCACAAAGGCTTACTTTCGATCAAATTCGCTTTGGCAAGTGTGAGGAACAGGTCTGCCGGGATATTCAGATAAGCGAGTGGCAAAAAGTTGCCGGGAGCGCTCCTGAAGGTGAATTGCGAGATTATATCATGAGCCACCGTTTTGATGAGTTATTCGAGTTGGGTGATGACACAGACCGGAACACGCCACCCGACATTCGAGTAAATAGACGTAAAATATACGAGATTGAGCAGGCAATTTTAGCCCAAATAAAGCCCGGCAAAATCACCAATCTGGGAGTGTTGGTACGCAGCGTGGATATTGGGAAGATTGAGTTTCCGAAGTGGGCGGAAGATATGCTGCTCAATCGGTGGGGTGCGCCGTGGAAACAGCAGATTGATTTGATTGGGGCTGAGACTGGTCTTCAAGCTAGAGTCTTGGGGGCACAAGGTAACCAACAGGCCAGAATGTTGGAAGCGCAAGGTGAACAAGAAGTCAGAGTGTTGGAAGCACAGACTGAACGAAATATAGCTAACCTGAATGCAGAGGCCATTATTATTCATGCTCAAGCGGAAGCCCGAAAGCGAATCATGGAAGGACGGAGCCACGCAGAGGCTCGTGCGGCATTTTTCCAGTGTATAGTAGAGTCGCTTCGAGTAGATGATCGTCCTATGGATCCTGATTTAACGAGAGCGATCTTACTACAAATAGCTGGCACTTTTGCTTCAGTAGATGACCTTGAAACTTTTGTCAGAGTACATAGTAGACTGAATCGTCAAAGTGTTGTTGTTAGTGGCCAAGGTAATTTAACCGCCCTGAACGAGTAATTTTGATTTGCCCTATATATTCGATATAGAATTTATGAGATTAGAGAGGTATTATGCCGACGCATGATCGAGCCAGTAATGAAATCGTGGAGTTCTTAGAGGGCTGGCCAGATATTTTATCAAATTTACCTGTTACAGCTAGAGGCCATTGGCAGGAAGCAATTGCAGCATGCAAATCTACTAAGCCTGATCGGGATCTTGCTAAACTCTTATGTGATCATATCGAAACTGTTCTGCGTGGATTACGAGGTACCGACGCAGATCTTAGACAGCTTGATAAGATTCATAGTCTGGTTTCAATTCTCCAGGGAGCGATATTTCTAGGTAAACGAGACTTGAGTACTGCAACCTACTATTTCGACCAAGGGGCGAGACGTTTACGACATTGGGATGATAAAGCTCTTGAAAGTCTGGCGTATTTTGGAAAAGCATTAACTCACAAGGAAGAAGAAAGTTGGTCTAAAGCTCATGAAGCAGCGCAGAAATCTCAAGATGCGATTAATAGCATTTCAATGTCTGACAAAGCTATTTTTTTATTGAAACACCTACAGAATCGAATTGATGAAGAAATCGACATCATTACCAAGTCTTCCATTGTGGATAAAAGGAAGACAAAGACATCATTTCCTGGTCCCAGAGTTGCAAAACCAACCCCTCCCGCACCTATACCAATACTCAGCCGTATTGCTGCTGGAGTAGGTATTATTAACGACAGTGATATTAGAGAACATCTTTTCTTAAGCGATTATTATCGAAATGAAGCCCACTTTGGAGTAATCGTAGTAGGAGATAGTATGACGGGGAGTGGTATTTGGCCAGGAGATGTGGCACTAATCCACCAACAACCTAGTGTGAAAGATGGAGAAATTGCTGCCATCTTAATTACTACCCCAAAAGGGACGAGGGAGGTAATTAAGGAGTACTATATTCTTTACGAGAAAGATCCCCAAAAAATGCATTGGTTGCTTAGGTCAACCAATCCCTCAAGTGAACATTTAGTTGTTATTCCTAGTGGAGTAAATGAAGACGAACTTACGAAGCTTTACGCCAAGAAAGTTACCAGCAAAATAATTCCTAAACCACCTGAGTATATTAGAGATGCTAACATAACGATTGCTGGGAAATACGTTGGATTAGTGAGAAGAGCGTGAAAACTTCTTTTCTATACTAAAAACAGAATGAGAACGTAACTTTCAAAAAAGGCCGATAGGTAAAATAGGGCAGATTTGACCTTGACTCTAACTATGAAAAAGTTCTGGTTCCATTCCGATTTCAGTATAGCTATTATTTCACGAATTAAACTGGAGGTATTAGTCTGAAAATATTTGGCCATTACCATTGTTTTCTGGTGGCTCAATAATATACCAGCAATCTAAACCGTAACCATAGGCCGTCACAAACTCCGACTGTTGTAGAATTGTGCTTGGAGAGAGAACTTCATTAAAACAAACGCGTATCTTTCTGGGTCGATCAGAATATTCGGTGAGGAACTCCCCATAATTAATTTCTTTCTTGGGTTTTAATTTATTGAGAGAATATATGCCATGTCTATTCGGAATTTTCATAGCGATTGGTTGCAAAACAACAACTTTTTGTTCTGAATTAGTCCTAGTTGAGCTTACGGGTTGGTTTGATGTCCCAGATGATTCCTCAGCCGGAAATAAAAATGGGTCCATGTCTCTTCAACTCCTGAGAAGTTATTCTGATCAATGAGAACATACGTTCTATCGTCATTATAAAGCCTATTGAATCAATATGTCAAGCGCCATAAGTCAAAATAAAAACGCCCCAAGCACATCTTGTGGCAAGGAGCGTAAAAACATCAAAACTACAGCATTCGTAGCAACCCTGTTCCCTTGAAATTTTTAACGTTCAACCTGCTACGAGTAAATAAAGGACGTTTCAGGTATTGAAGTTATTCTGAGTTTAACTAATTTCTTTTGAAAACACAATAGCCTAAATGGTTATCTAGCGACCCCAACGGAGTAGTTTTCCCTTCGGTGGCAAGTCGCTGACTTTAGCTAGCTGCCTGAGAAAAACCCTCTAAAGTAGAGTAGTGATTAAAGAATGAGGTAATCCTATGCCACTCTGTGTCTCATGTCGTGGGGAGTACCCCCTTTCTGGCAAAAAATCTATACATCAACCACAAGCAGATGGCTCGGAGGAGCCGTATAAATGCCCTCGTTGTGGTACAGATAATCAAAAGTGGGATAAATGGCTTGGTAAAGACAGTTTTGCTCATCTTGGCCAGTTCTTTCTCAACTCTTGGGGGCTCCTCTTGCTTGGTCTTCTACTTTTACCAATAGGGCTATTTTTATTTAATATCCCTTTGCTCACGACCTCTATCGGTACTGCCTTGGCTGTGTTTTTAATTCTAGTTTTTATGATGCTGCTATATGTTCTAAAAGAGTCATTGTGGCGCTATGATCTCTTAGCCAGAGTAGGACGTGGACTCAGGCCCACTCTGATAGGGTTAGCAGTAATCTCGCTTCTTCTGGCAATTGTCTGTGGGGCAGGTTCCATGTCATCGCTAGCCCAGGCGAGAACCTCGATGTCGGCATCGGTTCAGCGCGAAAACTTCACCATCCTGTTTGTTTCACCGACGTTTACACCGACTCCGACTCCGACCAATACGCCTACGCCTACACCCACACCCACCTTTACCCCCACATCCACTCCCACTTCCACCCCAACATTTATACCAACCCCTTGCTGCCAGCCGTATTTTTATAGCTGCTGGTAATACCACTGGTTATTGGATTAATAAGGAGTAGAAAAATGGTTAAATATCCTGGTTTTGTTACCCTAATCATTTCCATCGGTATAACATGGCTAGTTTCCACTGGACAAGTAGTGGAGGCTGTTGGTCAAGCAAAAATTGTGCCAGAGATTACCCCTACTGCAACGCCGATTGGATTTCAACCAGGAGCAACAGGTTCAGAAGGTACGAGTATTTTTGGTCTAGACTCGCTTGAGTCAGTACCCCCCATTGCGGTGATTTTATTGGCTTTAGCCATTGTTGGGATTGCGCTTGCCGTGATATTCATGGCCGCGCACAAATACAGCGAGTGGCTAAACCGAGAAATGCCTCAGCCAGTTTATACCCAAGAGGGACGTCTTTTAAAGGTCATTGAGGATAGTGTGAAAGCGATTATGCTCCAGACTATGGGTCATGACAGGGTTACAGGAGAGGAAAGAGATGTACACGTTGGTATAATTGAATTTGAGCGGACAGCTAATGCGGGAATTAATCTCAAACTGAATGTGGACAAGGAAGTAAAACCTGATCCAGACGGGGATGTATTCAAGGAGCTATTAACCTATATAATCGAAGCCGATCGTTGGGGACGAATCAGGAAAATGAAACAAGAGGGCGTCCCTCGATATATAGCTGTGAAAAAAGTCACAATCAACGGTGCGGATGAAGCAGGAGACGACCAAGAAACAAACGGTGGACAAGAATCACCTTCAAATGGTTATCTACTTCCCTCAGGCGGTAATGGACCAGCAGATAGCTTTATAACCCAGAGCGATACTATGATCTCCATCATCTCTCGTCGAAGACATTGGTCTCAATAGTTAATAAAGCCAGTAGACGGCAGACTCCCCCGTCCGCCGTCTACTGGCTACCGTCTATCCAATCAATTCCACCCCCCTCACAACACCCCCAACACCCCCAACGGCTCCTCAAGCAACACCTCTGCCCCACTCTCCTCCAACTCCTCAGCAGAGCGGAACCCCCACAAGGCCCCGACCGGAAACATGCCGGCGGCGCGGGCGGTTTGCATATCTATGGCGGTATCACCGAGGTAGAGGAAATGGGCCGGGGGAATGTTCAAACAGGCGGCGATTTCCAACGCTCCGGCCGGGTCGGGTTTGCGGGGAACCGTCTCGCGCAGGCCGAAGACCGGCTCGAAGGTCCAGCGGGGCAGCAGTTTACGGACGCAGCGCACAGTGAAGTCGTACGGCTTGTTGGAGAGAACGGCCAGTTTCAGGCCGCGGGCGGTTAAGGCGTCCAGCATTTCGGGAATGCCGGGGTAGGGTTTAGTTTCTACCCGCCAGTTCTGGTTGTAATCAGCCTGGAAGGCGGCCAGGCAGGCGGCAATGGTCGCCTCATCGCGCCGGTTTTCCGGCAAGGCCCGTGTCACCAGCAACCGCGCCCCCTCGCCGACGAAATAGCGGTAAGCCTCCAGGGGATGGCCGGGCAAACCCTGGGCCACCAAAACCCGGTTCATGGCCTTGCCCAGGTCGGCCAGCGTATCGAGCAGGGTGCCATCGAGGTCGAAGAGGACAGCATGGTAGGGCATAGAGAGGTCCTTTCTGTGTAATGGTGATACGTGATGCGTGACGCGTGAAAAAATCTTTACGCATCACACCGGCTTGAAGGGTTAAATCAATGGCGTTAAGTTAAGCCAGCAAGCAGCACCCTTCGATACGGTTCGCTTCGCTCACCCACTCAGGATGCTGCGCTGTTTTGAATCACTTCCAACCCACCCATGTACGGTCGCAGCGCCTCCGGCACCACAATGCTGCCATCGGCCTGCTGATAATTCTCCATCACCGCAATCATCAACCGCCCCGGCGGTAAACCACTCCCATTCAACGTGTGCAAAAACTCCGGCCTGGCCCCGCGCTCGCGGCGGAAGCGGAGGTTGGCCCGGCGGGCCTGGAAGTCGAGCACGTTGCTGCAACTGCTGATCTCCATCCACTCGCCCTGGCCGTTTTCGCCGGGAACCCAGGCTTCGATATCATACTTCTTGGCCGCGGCGAAACCCAAATCGCCGGTACACATTTGGACCACCCGGTAGGGCAGCTTGAGCCGCCGGCACAAATCCTCGGCGTTGGCCACAATTTCTTCCAGGTGGTTGTAGCTGTCTTCGGGCAGGGTGTAGTGATACATCTCGACCTTTTCAAACTGGTGGACCCGCTTGATGCCGCGTACATCCCGCCCGGCGCTCATCTTCTCGCGGCGGAAGCAGGGGGTGTGGCTCAGGTAGCGGATGGGCAGTTGGTCGGCCTCCAAAATTTCGTCGGTGAAGATATTGGTCAGCGGCACTTCGGCGGTGCCGATAAACCAGTAATCCTCCTCGGCGTCGTGGTACATATTGTCGCGGAACTTGGGCAGATGGGCTGCGCCGATCATGGCCTGCTCGCGGACCATAAAGGGCGGGTAGATTTCGGTGTAGCCGTGCTCGCGCACGCCCACATCAATAAAAAAGTTGGTCAGCGCCCGGTGCAGCGCCGCCCCCGCCCCTTTGAACAGGTAAAAACGGGTACCGCTGATTTTGACGCCGCGCTCAAAATCAATAATACCCAATGCTTCGCCCAAATCCCAGTGCGGCTTGGGCGCAAAATCAAACTGCGGCGGCTCGCCCCAGCGGCGAACCTCCACGTTGTGGTGCTCGTCCGGGCCGACCGGCACGCCGGGGCCGGGCATGTTGGGCACATACAACTGTTTGTCCAGCAAATCGGCCTCGACCTGGCGCAGCGTCTCGTCCAGTTCGCTAATTTTGTCGCCAATACGACTCATTTCCTCTTTCTTAGCCTCAGCCTCAGCCTTCTTGCCTTCACGCATCAACTGGCCGATAGCCTTGCTACCGGCGTTGCGCTCCTGGCGCAGGGCCTCGACTTCCTTCAAAATCTCCCGCCGCTGCCGGTCGAGTTCCAAAATCTCGTCAATGGGCGCATCGCTATTCAGGTCGCGCAGCGCCGCCTTTACCTGGTCCGGGTTCTCCCGGATAAAATTTAGGTCAAGCATGGGTCCCTCCTTCAGTCAACTAAATATTTTGCCAAGTAGCAGGGTAGCAGGTAGCAGAAAAATGCTACCCTGCGACCTTGCTACCTTGAAAACAAAAACCCCCGCCCTAAAAAGGGCGAGGGTCATCACTCGCGGTGCCACCTTTTTTCGCCGGGCAGGTGCCCCGGCAATCTCTGCTGCGCGCTAACGGGCGCACCCGAAGCGGCTCATCGCCGCCGGCTCAGGAGTGGAATTCAGCCGTCCCATCGCACGCCTCGCACCGGCCGGCGCGTCTCTGAAGCCAGGGAGGTAGCTTACTTTTCTCCATCACAGCCTTTGCCGAGATTATAGCACAAAGAATTAATTGCGCAACCGTAAGGCAGTTTCAAGATTTAAAAAGCCAAACGTCTTGCGTGTTGCGTCTTTCATTTTTTTTCATTCGACGCAACACGCAAGACGCAACAGGTATGTTTACCCCTTATTTTCTTGGAAGGGCCTAAGCTACCCCTTACCCGGACAGCTACAGTTCAGCCATTTCTAACAAGGTTGAGGTTGGCTGTGGGTGGAGTTCCATCATCCACAAGGGACTAACCTGGACGGCGCAGGCTTTGAGTTCCGGTTCCTGGGAGATGGGATCGGTGGCGGTGTTGGTTAAATTGTTGGCGGCTTTATAGTAGCCCAACAAGCGGCCCCAGTGAAAGGGCATAAAGCATGTGCCTTCTTTAATTTTAGCGGTGACACGGGCGCGGGCAATCGCCGTGCCACGCCGGGAGGCTACTTTGACCAGCTTGCCATTGGTAATGTCCCCGCGGGCGGCGTCGGCGGGGTGCAGTTCGATGATGGGTTCAGGACACTCGCGGCGCAAACTCTCGGATTTGCCGGTGCGGGTCATGGTATGCCACTGGTTTTTAAGCCGCCCGGTGGTGAGGATCAAGGGGTAAATCGCGTCGGGGCTTTCAACGGGGCCGGCATGTTCGGTGGGGATGAAGCTGGCCCGGCCGTCGGGGGTGGTAAAACAACCCTCCGGGTAGAGGCGAACTGTGCCGGGGTGGGTAGGGGTGGGGCAGGGCCATTGCAGCGGCCCTTCGGCCTGGAGCCGGGCATGGCTGACGCCGGAGTAGTCGCACAGCCGCCCCTGGGTCAAGCCGACAAATTCCGCAAAAATTTCGGCGGACGAGTGGTAGACAAAGGCTTCGCCAAAACCCATCACCTGGGCAAAATGGGTAAAGATTTGCCAATCGGGCCGGGCTTCGCCGGGCGGGTCAACCAGTTTGGGTAAGTAGGTTAGCCGGCGTTCTGAATTGGTCATCACCCCGGCTTTCTCCGACCATTGCGCGGCCGGCAGGAGGATATGGGCCAAGTTGGTGGTATCGGTGGGGTGATAGGCATCTTGCACCACCACCAGTTCGGCCCGCCGCAGCGCCGTTTCCACCAGGTCAAGCTGGGGCATAGACACGGCCGGGTTGGTGCCGGCAATCCACAGCGCTTTGACTTGGCCTCGCGCGGCGGCCTCAAACATCTCGACGGCGGCCAGGCCCGGTTGAGGCGCGATTCGCCCGGCCGGCACCCCCCAGTAAGCCTCGACTTCAAGCCGGTGTGTCGGGTTTTTGATCAAGCGATAGCCGGGCAAGAGATGCGCCAGGCCGCCGGCTTCGCGGCCGCCCATCGCATTGGGCTGGCCGGTGAGGGAAAACGGCCCACTGCCCGCTCGGCCGATTTTGCCAGTAGCCAGGTGAAGATTGATAATGGCCTGATTTTTCGACACCCCGACCGTGCTTTGGTTCACTCCCATACTCCACAAGGAGAGAGCGCCGGTCGCTCGGCCAAAGGCCAGCGCTGCCTTGACAATCAATTCCGCCGGCAGGTCGCAAATTTCCGCCGCCACTTCCGGCGGATAGCGTTCAACGGTGGCTTTGACCTGCTCAAAATGATGGGTGTGTTGGGCAATAAACGACTCGTCAAGCAAGCCGGCTTTCAGCAGCACGTGGAGTATAGCATTGAGCAGGGCGATATCGGTGCCCGGACGCAGAGGGAGGTACAGGTCGGCGATTTTGGCGGTGGCGGTCTCACGCGGGTCTACAACAATAACGTTGACATGATCCGGGGCGCTCCGCTTGCGCTGCTTGATCCGGTCGAAAATAACCGGGTGGCAGTCGGCGGTGTTGGTACCGATGAGGAGGAAACAATCGGCCAGGTCAATATCTTCGTAGGCGGCCGGTGGCCCATCGGAACCCAGGGTGCTGGTATAACCGGCTGCGGCGGAGGCCATGCACAGGCGCGAGTTGGCGTCGAAGTTGTTGGTTCCCAAAAAACCTTTGGCCAGTTTGTTGGCCACGTAGTAATCTTCGGTCAGAAATTGGCCCGAACCGTAAAAGGCTACGGCCTGCGGCCCATACCGGGCGATGATTTGCTTGAACTGCATCGCCGCCTGCTGGAGCGCCTTGTCCCAGGAGACCCGTTGAAACGGGAGTTCCTGGTGAGGTCGCATGTAGGGGAAAAGTAAGCGGCCAGAGTACAAGCTATCAGGCAAATAGATCGGCTTGGCGCACAAATCCCCCCGGCTCGAAGGATGGTCGGGATCGCCTTTAACCTTCACCACCCGGTTATCTTTGACGCCAACCGTTAAACCACAGCCTACCCCGCAGTAGGGACAATAGCTTTTTGACCAGCGGTCAATGTTTTGAGTGGGGATTCCAGGCATGTTCTTCTCCTATGATGAAAATCTGAGGAAACTCAGGGAACTTGTTGGAACTGTAGGAACTTATAGGGTCTTGCCCCCTCCGAAGTTCCCCTGAGTTCCCCTGAGTTCCTACGAGTTCCTTATTTCTAGTCCATGCTGAGCTGCGATTTCTTGGGCCAACACCTCAACCACCCGGTCAACCGTAACATCGCTGTAGGCCAATTCCGCTATTTTGGCCGCTTCGCCCAGTTGACCGCCGCTAAAGACCTCAAAGCCGTCCACGATGTTTTGGCCCTGGCGGACGCGGGTGGCCATTAGCCCAAAATCTCGGGCGCGGTGCCGGCCACAGGCATGGATACAGCCCGAGACGTTCAGGTGAATGGCATGGCCGTTCGTCACGAGCCGCTTTTCCAATTCACGGCCAATCATCAAGGCATAACCTTTGGTGTCGTTGAGGGCAAAATGGCAGTAATCTTTGCCGGTGCAGGTGGTCAAGCCCCGCATAATAGCCGAAGGGCAGGGACTCCACTCCTGGAGCAGGGGTTCGGCCATGAGCCTGGGCAGGCATTGGCTGGGTACGTGGGGAATCAGGACGTTTTGATTGATGGTCATGCGAACTTCACGAGCGCCGTAAGTATCGGCCAGATCGGCCAGGGCCAGGAGTTGGTCGGCGGTGATGCGGCCGACGGGGACTAATAAACCAACCGTACACAAGCCCGGCTGGCGCTGCGGTTGGATGCCAATGTGGTCGCCGCCGTAGGTCAATAATTCATTCTTACCAGCCGGGTGGAGCGGCTGGCCGAAAACACGTTCAACCTCGGCCCGGAAGCGCGGTAGGCCCCACTCGGTCAGCAACCACTTGAGCCGGGCCTCGTTGCGTGACTCGCGCCGGCCGTGATCACGAAAGACCGTCAAAATGGCCCGGCACAAGGCGATAACTTGCTCAGGTCGAACAAAGACATCCAGCGGTTCAGCGAACACGGGCGTTTTGCCGCCCAACGCGCCGCCGACAAAGACATTGAAGCCAACTATAGTCCGGCCATTTACCTGGAGGGTGGCGGGCGTCATGCCGATGTCGTTGCCCTGGGCTTCGGCGCAATCGTGCCGGCAGCCATTGATAGAGATATTAAATTTGCGGGGCAAGTTTGAAAACTCGCGGCCCAGCAGGGCCAGGGCGGTGGCCTGGACCAGGGGTGAGGCGTCCAGCAGTTCATCGCAGTGCAGCCCGGCCATGGGGCAGCCGGTGACATTGCGAAAATTGTCCATGCCGGTCTGCTGCGAGGTCATCCCGACGCTGTGCAGCCGCTCAAAAATTTCCGGCACATGCTCAATTTCAATCCAGCGCAGTTGGATATTTTGGCGAGAGGTAATATCGCCAACGCCGCGCCCAAAATCACGGGAGATGCCGGCGATGGTGCGCAACTGGGTGGTGGAGAGGATACCGTTTGAAATTCGCAGCCGCATCATAAAGTAGCCAGGCGTTTGGCGGCGGTGGAAGAGGCCATACCACTTGAGCAGGTCATATTCCTCTTCTGGAATGGAGGCGAAGCCCAACCGGGCATAACGGTAAATATCCTCCAGGGTGTCGAGACCATTTTTAGCTGCTTTTAGCTTTTCAATTTTGTTCATGGTAAAACCTCCTCCTCACGCATCACGCCTCACGAAATACGCCTCTATATAATAAATACAACAATCTTTCCTTGATCTCAGTCCACTGCGGGGTATGAAGCAGGGCTTGCTTGTGGCGCGGGCGGGAGATATTGACCTCGATGATCTCACCAATGGTGGCCTCCGGCCCGTTGGTCATAACCACGATGCGGTCGCTGAGATAGATGGCCTCGTCAATATCGTGGGTGACCATGATCACCGTCTCGGTTTGATTGTCGCCGGCCAACATCTGCACCAGCTCTTCCTGGAGTGAATTGCGGGTCAGCGCGTCGAGTGCGCCGAAGGGTTCGTCGAGCAACATCACTTCCGGATGGATGGCAAAAGCGCGCGCGATAGCCACGCGCTGTTTCATCCCCCCGGAGAGCTGATTGGGCCGCTTATGGCGATGTTCGGCCAGGCCGACCTTGCGCAGAAAGTCATCCACTCGTGCCTGTTTTTCAGGGTAGGGCATGATCCGGTACACGGCATCCACGGCCTCGAAAACGTTGTCCTTCACCGACAGCCAGGGCAGCAGGCTGTAATTTTGAAAGACAACGCCCCGGTCAGGCCCCGGCCCGGTGATGGGTTTACCGTCTAACGTTACTTGGCCGCCGGTCTGCGGCAGCAGTCCGGCTATGATATTGAGCAAGGTACTTTTGCCGCAGCCCGAATGTCCAATAAAGGAAATAAACTCGCCTCGTTTCACGTCGAGGTTGATATCGCGCAGGGCAATCATTTGTCCCGCCGGGGTGTCGAAGGTTTTAACGACATTGCGGATGGACAGGTATCCGTTAGAATAGGTCGCTGATGTAGGCATAAGATTGTTTATCATAAGGCTCTCCTATACATAGCTTGTTTGTAGTAACGACTTTAGTTGTTTATAACCTGGGACGACTGAAGTCGTCACTACGAACAATTTTCATTAGGCGGTGTAACTTACCCGTTGGATCAGCCATTCTAAACCACGGTCCAGCACCAGCCCGATCACGCCGATAATCAGAATGGCGCTGATCACCCGCGGCAGCGACAGCGCATTCCACGAGTCCCAGACAAAGAAGCCGATACCTGTGCCGCCGGCCAGCATTTCGGCAGCCACAATCACCATCCAGGCAATACCCAGGGATAGACGCAGGCCGGTTAGCAAGTAGGGCAAGGAATAGGGCAGCAGCACCTTTGTCAAATACTGCCAGCGCGAAAAACGAAAGACACGGGCCACATTGTGGTAATCGTTGGGCAGAGAAGCGACGCCAAACATGGTGTTGATCAAGGTCGGCCACAGCGAGGTGATGACAATAGCAAAAACTACGGCGCTGGCCGCACTGTGGTAAGCTGCCAACCCAATGGGATACCAGGCCAGCGGAGAGACCGGCCGTAACACCTGGACCACCGGGTTGAGCGCCTGCATGACCTTTCGATTGGCGCCCATGGCCATGCCCACCGGGATGGCGATCAGCGACCCGATCAGCCAGCCCGAAAAGACTCGGCCTAACGAGAATAACACTTGAATGCCAATGCCCTTGTCATTCGGCCCATTGTCGTAAAAGGGATGGCTCAACATCGCCCACAGTACAGGCAAGGTTTCTGCCGGGCCGGACAAATCCGGGCTAAATATTGCTACGATCTGCCAAATTACTAACAGGAGCGCGAACCCGGCGCTTGCCCAAAACAGGTTACTGGCAGCGGTTTTCAATTTTTTGATGACGGCCTCGCTCTTGAAAGGGAGGGTCAGCGCGTTTAGCTGTGTTTGTAGTCTGGTTGGTTTTGCGGTTATCATGGGTATCTCCTGAAAATAGTAGAGGGTAGACAGTAGACGGTAGACGGGGGAGTCACCCGCAGGGGCCTTGTTATCTACTGCCCCTGCGTCGGCTCTACGACCTTGCTACCTGCTACCTGCCACCTTTTCAAGCAATTTTTGGATTGACCGGATCAAAGGTGGTATTATCCAGTTTCACGGTGAAAGACTGCATATCGTCACCCGGTAGAGCAATTTTGAGTTCGCTGGCGGCTTCCTGGTAGAGATCTTGCATGATGAGTTTATCGGCGATGGCTTTGTAGTCCGGCGTTTCCTTCAAGTAGCCGAAGCGCACATATTGGCTCATATACCAGATGGCATGGCTCTTGCGCGGAAAGTTCACCGCCCCCTCCTTGTGGAAGAGCATATATTCGTCGCTGAAGACCTTCTCGCCCAGGCCCGCGCCGAGGTCGTACTTGCCGGTGAGGCGGCCGGCCAGCACATCGGCCGGGGCGTTGACGTAGGCTTGCCCGCTAATCACTTCGGCGGCCTCGGCCCGGTTCTCGATCTTGTCGAGCCAGATCGAAGCTTCCAGCACCGCGCGCATCACTTTCTTCAAATCATCGCGGCGTTTTGCGGCAAACTCAGGGTTGACGACCAGCGCCTTCTCTGGATGATCTTGCCAGATGTCCTGGGTAGCAATAGCGGTGTACCCAATGTCGTCTTTGACTGCCACGCCGTTCCACGGTTCGCCGACACAGTAACCATCCATCGTATTCACCTTCATATTGGCCACCATTTGGGGCGGGGGAATGGTTACAATCTTGACCGAATTCTGATCAACGCCGCCCGCCGCCAACCAGTAGCGCAGCCACATATCGTGAGTGCCGCCGGGGAAGGTCATGGCAAAGGTCGGTTCTTTCTTGGCTCGCAGCGCCTCGACCGCCTCAGCCAGACCGTCAACCTGGCCGTAACCGACATGCTGCGCCAACTCTTTAGCCAGGGTGATGCCCTGCCCGTTAGCATTGAGCATCATGGCGATCTTCAACTCTTTGCCGGCTGTGCCGCCAACGCCGGTGTAGACCGAGAACGGCATCCCGAATAGACAGTGCGCCGCCTGCAACTCGCCGACGAGCAGCTTATCGCGGATGTTGGCCCACGAGGCTTCTTTGCTCACTTCCACGTTCAGGCCGTACTGCTTGTAGAGGCCCAACTTGTCGGCCATTACCACCGAGGCGCAATCCGTCAGCGGAATAAAGCCGATGCGAATCAAATGGCCAGAGCCGGCAGTTTGTGACGCAGGGGCCGGATTGACGGCGCTGCTACTCCCGCAGCCCGCAAGCGCCAATGAAGCAGCCCCGGCTGCGGTTAACTTGAGAAATTCTCTGCGGTTCATGGTATCTTCCTCTCCTCGAAAAATAGGAACTGAGGGAACTCATTGGAACTCATAGGAACTACCTGCCTGAGTTCCCTTGAGTTCCTACGAGTTTCCACGATTTTCATTATTGGTGGCGTGCCACAGTTTGTGAACACGTCGCTTAGTTTGTTTTTTGTCGCCCTTTAAGTGGCTATGGTATAATGAAAAAAGGCAAAGCGAGTAGAGTTCCACTCAAACGCGAAAGGCGTGAGTACACTCTAAGCGCTATATTGTCACCTTTTGGAGATACCGCTCACCGCCAAGTTAGCCGGTATCTCCTTTTTATTTTTCTATCCCTCACCTCCCTTCGCCCCGCCGGGCCAAACAAAAACGCCCTCAAATACAGCGTGCAGCAAAGTTGTTCTGTATCTGAGAGCGTCTCGGCTCAATAATTTATATAGTTGTATCAAAAAGGCTCTCAAAGATGAGCAGTTTTTTTCTCACCCTTGAGAGCCTTCAAATTAAAAATTAGAAATAAGAAATCAGAAATTTATAAGCCCTCATCTTATTTCTTATTTTCTTTTTTCTTATTTTACGATAGGTAGATTTAAATGGCCTTTATGAATTATTAAAATGTTGTTAAAATTTTCACACGCTTGAAACATAGTAGACGGTAGACAGTAGACGGTAGACGGGGGTCAATTATACCCTGCGACCCTGCTACCTTGCGACCTGTTTTATCCAACCGTGTTAAAACGATAACCCAGGCCATATTCGGTGAGGAGATATTTGGGCTTCTTGGGATCGGCCTCCAGCTTTTGCCGCAGATGCCACATGTAAATGCGTACGTGGCTGGCTTCGTCTTGATATTCCCAGCCCCATACATTTTCCAGGATTTGTTGGGTGGTCAACACCCGGTTAGGATGCTGTAAAAGATAGGCCAACAAGCGATATTCCAGGCTGGTCAGTTTGACCGGCTCGCCGCAGACCGTAACCAGGTTATGTTCGATATCAATCGTCAGGTAGCTGTCGCTGTAGGCGGCCGGTTTATTATTAATCGGAGCAGAGTGGTAGGCTCGGCGCAAGGCTGCCCGCACCCGGGCCAGGACCACTTTGGAATTGAACGGTTTGGTAATATAGTCATCGGCCCCGCTGTCCAGGCCGCGAATGATCTGCGTATCATCGGCTTGGATGGTCAGGATAATAATCGGCACATCGGAAAGCTGGCGGATGATACGGCAAATTTCCCAGCCGTCCATATCGGGCATCATCACATCTGAAATAACCAAATCTGGGCGTTGCGCATAAAATTGCTGCAAGCCTTCTCGCCCATTGTTAGCGGTGTAAATCTCAACACCAGCTTCAGCCAACGCAGAAACCAACAGTTCAATAATAACCGGATCGTCGTCAACCACCAAAACCCTCTTCTTTTCCATCGCGCTTGGTTTCTCCTAAAGTACGACCACTGACCGCCGACCCCCCTCCCTTCTCTCCCCCTATTAGAGGGAAGGTTAGAGTGGGGGTCGGCGGTTATGAACACTCTAACGTGGTTTGCAGCGTAGCCTGGATTGACTGCCATTCTGCTTCAAGTTGTTGAAACACCGGCCAACAGTTCTCCAACTGGTTGACATGACCGGCCTGCTCCAATTTGGAGCATAATTCGCCCAGCGGGGCCTGGTTCAACAAGGCGCAGTCGGAACGGAGGGTGTGAGCGACCCGCTCCACTTGCCTGGCATTGCCCGCCTCGATCCCGGCGCTTAATTCGCCCAGTTTACCGGGCAGTGTTTTGAGCAAGAGATTAACCACTCGTCGCAACGTTTCACGGTTGCCTCCGGTGGCTTCCAGTAGCGCCGCCACGTTGAACGGCGGCGTAGACAACTCCAGCCTCGACCCGCCTTCCCGTTTAATGCCGGCCAGCGCCGCTTGCAGCAGGTCGAGGCGGATGGGTTTGCTGAGATAATCATCCATCCCGGCGGCCAGGCAGCGTTCCCGGTCGCCGATGAGGGCGTTGGCAGTCATAGCAATAATGCGGGGGGGACCGGGGCCGGGGAAGAGCTGGCGGATACGCCGGGTTGTTTCCAGCCCATCCAACTCTGGCATCTGCAAATCCATTAAAACCACATCGTAAGGCTGGCGGGTCAACGCCTCTAGCGCCTCTTGCCCGTTGTTGACCACCCTGGCCTGGTAGCCCAACTGTTGCAGCAGCAGCAGGGCGACTTCCTGGTTGAGTGGGTTATCTTCCGCCAGCAGAATGCGTAATGATTCGCTTGGGACGAATTTCGGGGTGGGGGAAAGGGATAATTGATGGTCCAGGGGACCAAAGCTGTGCTTTGGCCCTCCATCGCTTAGTTCGTAATCACGATCTGGCCTTGATGATGGCGATAGAGCCGGCGTCGGCTTCAGCGTGAGATCAGGGGAACTGTTAACCACGATATTGAAATGGAAAGTGCTGCCTTGCCCGGCAATTCCTTCACTTTCCACCCACATCGAGCCGCCCATCAATTCAACCAGCCGCTTGCTAATAACCAGCCCCAGCCCGGTCCCACCGTATTTACGGGTAATGGAGCTATCAACCTGGCTGAATGGCTTGAACAGCCGGTCCATTTTCTCAGGCGGGATGCCGATGCCGGTGTCGCGGACGGAGAAGTGCAGTTCATAGAACTGAGCAGGGGGGCAGGGGAGCAGGGGGGCAGGGGAGAAAAATTCGCCCCTGCTCCCCTGCCCCTCCGCTCCCCTACTATCTATCAAGCGGCTGCTGACAGACACAGCTACCTCACCCCGCTCGGTAAATTTGACCGCATTGCTCAACAGGTTGACCAGAATACGTCGCAGCCGGGTGGGGTCGCCGCTGAGGGTAGCGGGTACAGCCGGATCAATGTGATAAGTTAGCTCCAAATTTTTCTCCGCTGCTTTGGCGGTCAGCAAACTGAGTGAAGCTTCAATGCACGCCTGTAAATTGAAGGGGATTTCCTCAAGTTCTAGTTGATGCGCCTCTATTTTAGAAAAATCCAGGATGCTGTTAATCAAGGCCAGCAAATCCTCACCGCTGGCGCGGATGATGCCGGTAAAGCGGCGCTGGTCGGGTGTGAGGGGCGTCTCGTTGAGCAGGTCAGTCATACCCACAATAGCATTGAGGGGGGTGCGAGTTTCATGGCTCATATTGGCCAGAAAATCTGATTTGGTGCGGTCCGCCGATTCGGCGGCTTCCTTGGCCTGGTAAAGTTGCTGCCGGGTTTGGACTAATTCAGTAATAACTTCTTGAATTTTTGTCACCGCCGGGCGAAAAATAAACATCCCTTCAAAAAGCAGCACCAACAGGGTAATGACCAACAAGGTGCGCTCAACCCACTCCAGCCGGTTGACCCGGGCGGTGGCCTCGGCCGCATATTGAAAGACGATGTTGTCCATCCCTGCCAGAAAGGGTCGCTCTGCAACCAGAATTTGCTGCACTAAAGGCGTAATATTTGCCTCGATTGGGGCCTGCAAGAGCGACTGGCTGGCCCGCAGCATAGCCTGATGATACGGCTCGATCTCGGCAAACATGCGGCTGATGGTAGGGCTGTTAGCGCCAGGCAGGTCAAGTTCAGAGTCGCCATGCTGAAGCGCTCGATGGGAGCGCGCCCATAAAGCTTCAACTTCGGCCAGTTCGGCCAGAGCGGCCTGGCGGGCCGGTTCGTCAGGCGCGGTTTGGATCATCAGCGCCGCTTTGCTGAGGCGCTGGCTCAACATGCGCTGGCGGCCGGCGATATTGACCACGTTGGCATCGCTGGTTTGTTGTTGCAGGTAGGTATGAATCACCAGTTGGCCGGCTATCGCCAGCACGGCAATGCTGCTCAGGGCCAAAATATAAAGCCGGGTTAAGGGTTGCGTCTGTTTTTTGGCGTTGAGTGAGGACTCTAAAAGCATGCGGCGGTCTCAAACAAAAAAGCCCTCGCTGGCAAGATTTAAATCTCGCCGTCGAGGGCTTGCTTACGTATAATTTTGCGAAAGAATATCATAAGATCATTGTTTCGTCAAGTGCTTTCTGAGAGGCGGGTGTGTTCGCTTTTGGGGGCAGACCTCACCCCCCAATCCCCTCTCCGCTTCGGAGAGGGGGAGAAGAGCGCCCTCCCCCGCAGCGGGGGAAGGTTGGGGAGGGGGTCTGTCTACGCTATCCACCGAATTCGCCCCCAAATCTGAACACACCCCTGAGAGGCTGTCTGAAAAGCTGGAGTGCAAGGCTTGCCTTGCCCGGCAAACCAAGGTTTGCACTTCTATCTCAGGCACTTTTCAGACAGTTTCTGAGGGTCATTCTGACGACAAAAACCCTTGTCTGTTTTGGGGTGTTAAAAAGATTTAATCTTGAGTTTACCACTCCTTAAAGTTGGTTTAACCGAACCTTAAATTGGTATGGCTAAACTGAGGGTATGCGAGAGAAGTAGGCTGGCCTCCTCGGTATTGATCTTTAACCAAAGCGCAAATTTTCCAACCAAATTCCGAGAAAATTCTAGAAAGTTCACATGAATCTCTGATATAATTTCTTCAGCCCATATTTCACTAAATTACCACTGTTTTTTCCCAATCAATATTTTAACAGAGAAATTTGAGCCAGGTAATATCCTATCTACCTGTGGTATATTGTTGCCTGGAGCTTTTCTCTGGTTGCCTGCTCCGAGGGGCCGCCCTTGACATGCCTCTGGGTTTCAAACTTTGATCGTTACCGTGGAGTGATTGTATGCTGCGCAGCTATATTTTGAGGCTGTCAGAAGCTAGAAGTTTGAAATATGTTCAGGCCAAATCCCCCTATCCGGCGTATCCTCTCTTTGGTCTTCTTATTGTTTTGGTTCTAGCTACCCTGGCCTGTAACTGGATTGAACTGGGCGCCCCCGCGAAAGCAAAACGGGTGGTGATCCGTATTAACCTACCCACCCTCACCCCCACCCCCCGCCCGTCTCCAACGGTGAATTTACCCAGGTCATCTCCTTCCCCGGTTAGTCCACCGAGTAGCAGTTCAGCCGTGACGGCCCCCCCCACCGTTACTTTAGCTCCCTTACCCACGACTACGTTTACCCCCGCTGCTACTGATACTTACAACCAAGAACAAGCCCTAGCCCCCCCCATTCCCGTAACTGCTCCCACCGATCCTGTTCCAACCAGCCCCCCTCCAACCAGCCCTCCCGTCACAGCGCCGACAACCACTTCTGTCCCCAACCCATCTTTCGCGCCTACCCCCACCGTCACCCCTATCCCCGAAACCCCCGGCTGGGCCTTTGCCAAAATCCGCACGTATAACGACGAGTACGAGGGCGGATTGATTTTGTACGGCGAATTGGTCAACGACACCGGTGCGCCGCAAGAAATTGCTTATATCACCGGCGCTTTTTACGACCCCCAGGGCCAGATCATCGCCGATTCCGACAGCACGACGGAATACTGGCCGCTTGAGATCGTTCCGCCGGGGGGACGCACGCCATTTGAGTTGGCCGTGAATGGCATCCAGGCGGCGGCTAACTTTAAATTATGGGCCAACTCGACCACGACCAGCCAGAGTCCCCGCCAGGATTTCAACTTCGAGGGGGTTGAGCAGTGGAGCGCCGCTGAGGATTACTGTTTAACCGGCCAACTACAAAATCCCGGCGGCGAGCTGCACGATTTCCTGGTTATTGCCGCCGTGCTCTATGACAGCCAGGGCAACGTGGTCAATTTTGGCGAAACTTACGAGTCTGCGCTGGAAGGCGGCGAAACGCTCGATTTTGAAATCTGCATCGAGCCGCCCAATCAGAACGCCGCCCGCCACGAATTGTATGCCTGGGGACAATAAAAAGGAGGTGATTGCAGCAATAAACAAATTTTTTAACCCTGTCTTATGGCGGATAACTGGCTGGCTTCAAAACCTAGCTGTAACCTAAATCAGATTTAAACCGAAATGGAGTGGAGTGTAATGAACCGTAAAAAACAAATAGCCAACTGGTCAATTAAGCTGTTAGCTTTGGCGTTAGTAATGTTTTGGGTAGCACTGCCCGCTCAGGCCATGCCTACCATTTTTATCAACGAAATCCATTACGACAATACCGGCGCCGACACCGGCGAAGCCATCGAAATTGCCGGCCCGGCCGGAACCAATCTGAATGGCTGGAGCATTGTTTTATACAATGGCAGCGGCGGTGCTGTTTATGATACCGATACTTTGAGCGGGACAATCCCCGATCAGCAAAACGGTTTCGGCACTGTTGTCATTAATTACCCTAGCAACGGCCTACAAAACGGCTCACCGGATGGCATTGCCCTGGTGGATGCCAGCAGCGCAGTAGTTCAATTCCTCAGTTATGAAGGCTCCTTTGTCGGCGTTGGTGGGCCGGCTAACGGCCTAACCAGTACCAATATTGGCGTAGCCGAGGCCGGCAGCGAGCCGGTGGGCCAATCGCTCCAATTAACCGGAACCGGTACTACCTACAGCGATTTTACCTGGAGCGGCCCGGCAGCCAGCACCTTTGGGGCTATCAATACCGGCCAAACCTTCAGCGGCGGCCCGGCCAACGCTCCGGTCGTCGCTACCTGCGGCAGCCCCCTGGCCGTGATTGAAGGCAACAGCGCCTCACGGAGCGTCAGCGGCAGTGATACCGACGGTACCGTGACCGGCGTTACGCTGGTTAACGTCAACCCACCCACCAGCGATATTACCCTGGCCGATGTGACCCCGGCGAGCGGCGCCGGCGGCACAGCCACGGCCAATCTGAATGTCGCTGCTACCCTGGCCGCCGGCAGTTATGTGGCTACGCTTGAATTTAGCAACAACGATGCTACCCCGCAAACGGCCCAATGCACCCTCACCGTAACCGTGACCGATTTTGTCACCATCGCCGAAATTCAAGGCACGCAGCAGTTCTCGGCCTACAACGGTCAGACCATTGCCACCCGTGGGATTGTGACCCTGATTCATAAAAATGGCAGCCGCTTCTGGCTTCAAGACCCGATTGGCGATAATGATCCGGCTACCTCCGAGGGCATCTTTGTCACCGATACGGGCCGCGCCGCCGGCCTGACCACCCCTGCCGTAGGCGACCTGGTCACAGTGATTGCACGGGTAGAGGAGCAGCAGTTTGCCCCTTCGCTGCCCTTGACCCGCCTGCGCAATCTCTCCGCCGTCATCGTCGAGTCCAGCGGCAACCCTCTCCCCAGGGCGGTGGAGCTAAAAAATCTGCCCGACGAGGTCATCACCGAAGGCATCGCCTTCTGGGAACCACTGGAAGGCATGTTGGTACGGGTTAAAAACGCCACCGTCGTCGCCCCCACCAACGATTTTGGCGAGTTTGCCATGTTAGCTCGTCAGGATACGCGGGCCGGCTTTGGTTATTACCCCCAAACCGGTCATATTCTGCTCAAATATTATAGCAATGATGGCTTTGTTGACTACAACCCGGAACGAATTGCGGTTGACGATGAGAGTCTGCAAACCCCGCTTGTCGTCCGGCCCGGCGACAAAATAGCCGATTTTGTGGGTGTGGTAGATTACACCTTCTCGATGTACAAACTCCAGCCGGTTTCGGCGACCGGGGTTGACAACAAACCGCTGCCCAGTGTGCCGGTCAGCAAACGTTCCGGCAAACCGGGCAATCTGGTTGTGACCTCCTTTAATGTTGAGAACCTGTTTGATTTGGTAGATGACCCCGGCAAGGATGATACCAGTTCAACTCCCACCCCGGCCCAACTTGAAACTAAGCTGGCCAAGCTGGCCCTGGCTATCCAGGTGGAACTCAAACTGCCCGATATTCTAATCATCGAGGAAGTGGAGAACACGGCCATCTTGCAGCAGTTGGGCGACCGGGTTAATACGGCCGCCGGGACCAATTACAAAGCCACTTCGTTTGACGCCAGCGATGCCAGAGGCATCGAAGTAGGCTTTTTGTGGGATGACAACCGGGTTAATCTGGTCAACGCTTTCCAGCTCAACGACACAATTGTACCCGGCGTCTCGGCGGCTTTTGGCCCCACCAGTGAAAGCCCCGGCCGCGAGCCGTTGGTCGGTATCTTCAATGTGACCGGCGGCGTCAACGACCCGACGCTGACCATCATCGGCAACCACTTCAAGAGCAAAGGCGGGGATGATCCGCTGTACGGGGTTAATGATCCGCCCACCCGCAGCACTGAAGCACAGCGCAAACTCCAGGCCCGTGTGGTGCGCGACTATGTGAACCAGTTGTTGGCCGCCAATCCCAACGCCTGGGTCCTGGTCGGCGGCGACCTGAACGACTTCGCCTTCCCCGAACCGGGCGAAGGGTCTGATCATCCGGTCGGCATTGTCCAGGGCAGCGGCGACGAAATCCGGCTGACTAACCTGGTCAACCGGGAGCATGAAGCCGAGCGCTTCACCTTTGTCTTCGATGGCAACAGCCAGGTCCTCGACCACATGCTGGTCAGCCCGGCATTGAAAGATTTGGTAGCTGGGCAGGATATTCTCCATTTCAACACCAGCTTCCCGGCCGTGCTGCGCAGCGATCCCACCACTCCGCTCCAGGTTTCAGACCACGACTCGCTCGAAGCGCGCTTCCAAATCAAGAAAATCCAGCCAGGGTTGGTCCTCACTGTGCTGCACAACAACGACGGCGAGTCGCAGTTAATCAATGCGCCGGGGCAACCCGATTTTGGCGGCATCGCTCGCTTCAAAACGTTGGTAGATAACTTGCGGGCACAAGCCCTGCAAGGCGCCGGCAAACGCGGCGTAATCATGCTCTCGTCCGGCGACAACTTCCTGGCCGGCCCACAGTTCAACGCCAGCCTGACCAAAGGCGTCCCCTTCTACGATAGCATCGGCCTGCGCCTGGTCGCTTACGACGCCATGGCCCTTGGCAACCACGAATTTGACTTTGGCCCCGACGTGCTGGCTAACTTCATCACCGGCTTCGACCTCAGCACCCACTTTGTCAGCGCCAACCTCAACTTTACCCAGGAGCCAAACTTGCAAGCGCTGGTGGATCAGAAAGTTATCGTCAAAAGCCATGTCATCAAACAGAAAGGCGAGTTGATTGGTATCGTCGGCGCGACCACCCCACTGCTGCCGGCTATTTCTAGCCCGCGCAATGTTGTGGTTGACCCGGCTGTAGCGGCCGCTATCCAGAGCGAGGTTGACTTCCTGCAAGCGCATAAGGTCGACAAAATTATCGTTATCAGTCACCTGCAAAACGTTAACGAAGACCTGGCCCTGGCCCCGCAATTGCGCGGCGTTGATGTGATGATTGCCGGCGGCGGCGATGAACTGCTGGCCAACCCCGGCAACCTGCTTGTGCCCGGCGACGTACTCAATCCCGCTCTGCCGTATCCGCTCTACGCCACCGGGGCCGATGGGGTGAAGATTCCGGTAGTCACAACGGCCGGCGACTACAAATATGTGGGTCGCCTGGTGGTCACCTTTGACAAAGCCGGGCAGGTAATCTCGGTTGATCCCACCAGCGGCCCGGTTCGTGTGGCCGGCGGCAGCAACCCCGATGCCGTGGCCGCCAACCCTGATGTGCAAGCGCAAGTGGTTGAGCCGGTCCAAGCTTTTGTTAACGGTCTGGCCAATAACATTATCGCCACCTCCGAAGTCGCTTTGGAAGGCCGGCGCGGCCCCACCCCGCCCGGGGTGCGCACCGCCGAAACCAACCTGGGCAACCTCATGGCCGACGCGCTGCGCTGGCAGGCCAATGAATTGGCCGCCGACTTTGGCGTTGAACCGGCCGATGTGGCTTTGCAAAACGGCGGCGGCATCCGCAACAACAACCTGATCCCGGCCGGCCCCATTTCCGAACTCAACACCTTCCAGATTGCGGCTTTCTCCAATTTTGTCTCGATTGTGCCCGACATCCCGCCGGCCCAGTTTAAGGAAATCATGGAAAACGCCGTCTCAGGTATCCCCAACGCCGACGGCCGCTTTGCCCAAATTTCCGGTTTCACCCTGGTTTACGATCCGGCCGGTACAGCCCAGGTGGTTGATAATGCGGGTACGGTTTTAACCCCTGGCAACCGCGTAATAGAAATCCGGCTGGACGATGGCACGTACATTGTCCAAAATGGCGAGATTGTACCCGGCGCGCCTTCAGTCAACATCTCCACCAACGACTTCTCCGCTCGCGGCGGCGACCAGTATCCGTTCCGTGGTGCATCGTTCACTACGGTTGGCGTCACTTATCAGCAGGCGCTCCTTAACTACATCGTGAATGCGCTAGGTAGCTTAATCACCGCTGCCGACTACCCCGAAGGCGGCGAAGGCCGCATCACCACCGGCTCAGTCCAAAACACCCTGCTCGTCCAGCCGCCCGCCGTCGAGCCAACCGCCAGTGCGGAGCCTCCCGGTGGGACCGAGACCCCCACTGCTGAACCCGCAGCTACGGATACCACTACACCCGAACCAACGCCGACGGATACTGCCACCCCAGAGCCAACCGCCACCGATGCCACTCCCCCCGAACCGACGCCGACGGATACCGCAACTCCTGAACCGACGCCAACGGATACCGCAACTCCTGAACCATCACCAACCGGCTCATCTGACACATCTGGCGGATAAAACCACCTGCAAACCTCGTTCCTACCTAAAACGTAATGTGCAGCATGGGGACAGGTTCGCACAATAAAAAAGGGTCGCTCTCAATGAGCGACCCTTTTCTATTCTTCACCTCCAACGATTATTCTGATTTCGCCATCGGCCTGGCGCGTGTTATAATCACCGCACCCTTTGAGAAAGAAGCGAGGCCCAATGCGCCCACAATATTACTATGAGCCGCCCCGTTCAAATAATTGGTTAGACCGCCTGCGCCCGCTCACCCAGCCGCCTACGGCCTACTTGATCTTTTTCGCCGGACTTATCCTGGCTATTTTTCTGTCCGTTCAATCCAATCCGACGATCAGCAGAATTGGGCCGCGCCTTTTGATTTTGCTCATCGCCTTCCCCATTCATGAGTTGGCCCACGCGGTGGTCGCCGACCGGCTGGGCGATTCTACGCCTCGGCGGAGCGGCCGGCTCACCCTCAACCCGTTGGCCCAATTGAACTTTCTCGGTTCCATTTTGATGATTGTGGTCGGATTGGGCTGGGCTTATGTACCGATCAACCCCAGCGCCCTGCGGCCTAACCCGCGCACCGGCCATATGCTGGTGGCCGCTGCCGGCCCCATTGCCAACCTGATCCTGGCCGGAGTAGTGGCCCTGCTGTGGTACGCCCTGCTGCCTTTTATCGGGGGATTTCCTGCGCTGGAGAATAACGCCTTCAACATTTTATCTCAGTTTGCGTTTATCAATATTGCCCTGTTCATATTTAATCTGGTACCGGTACCCCCGTTGGATGGCTTTGCTATCCTAAAGGGTCTGCTGCCTTATTCGTTGGCCTATCAACTGGAGCGCATCCAGCCCTACAGTTTTTTAATTTTTATGCTGCTCTTTTTTTTAGCCGGCCGCATTATGAGCCGGATTATTTTTGAGCCGGCCATTGCCATCACCCGTTTGTTGTTTAGTTTGTGAGACATCCCATCAAGCAGCCGGCGCTCTACCGCGCCTTTCAATTTTTTGCCGCCCTCAAAGCCAGTCTGCCCGGCTGGGCCGGGGGTGGGCTGAGCCATACGGATAGATTGCTAGTCAACACCATTTTGACCACTCCCGCCCAGCGCCGGTTATTCGCCCGCATGTCGCCCAACGACCAGCGCCACGCCCTGGCAGTAGGGCGTACCTTGCAGCAGGCCGGTTATCAGCAGCCGGCCCTCCTGCAAGCCGGGCTGCTACACGACGTTGCCAAGAGTTTGGGCCAGCCCATTCCATACCGGGTAGCCATTGTGCTGCTCAAGGCTTTCTGGCCAGGGCTGCTAGAGCGAATCAGCAAATCAGCAAATCAGCCGCGAAACGCAGCGAATGGCGAATGGCGAATGGCGAATGGCGAATCATCCTTCACCCTTCATCCTTCATCCTTCATCCTTCATCCTTTTATCATCCACGCCCACCATCCGGCCATCGGCGCGGCCTGGGCCGCAGAAACCGGCTGCGAGCCGTTGGCCGTCAAACTCATCGCCCGGCACCAGGAAACACTCACCGGCCAACCCGCCAGCGAAGAAGAAAAATTATTGGCGGCATTGCAGTGGGCAGATAATCTGAATTAAGGGATTAGGTAGTAGTAGTAGGTAGTAAGGGGTTTATTTCCTTACTCCCTACTCCGAGGTATTTATGAGTAACTTCACCATCACCATTGTCGGCACAGGCGTTATCGGTACTTCGTTGGGCCTGGCCTTAAAGCAGGAGAAAGACCCGCCCCGGCTGCTGGGGCACGATAAGGAGTTGGACCGAGCCAAAGCTGCTCTCAAACTGGGCGCCTTTGATAAAGCCGAGTGGAATCTGGTCAATGCCTGCGAGCCGGCCGATTTGATAATCCTGGCTGTGCCGTTGAGCGGCATCCGGCCCACCCTGGCGGCTATCGCCCCCTATCTCAAACCCGGCGTGGTCATCAGCGATACGGCCCGCAGTAAAGCCCCGGTGCTGGCCTGGGCCACCGAACTGCTGCCTCCTCATGCTCATTTTGTTGGTGGCGATCCGCTAGTACAGCCGGCAGGTTCCGACCAGAGTCATACTTCCGCAGTCTTGTTCCGCGATCGGTTGTACTGCCTCACCCCGGCCCCTAATGCCGAAGAAACGGCGGTTCAATTGATGGTCAGCATCATCGGTATGCTGGGGGCCAAACCCTTCTTTTTAGATGCGGCGGAGCATGACGGCCTGGTGGCGGCAGTTGAAACTCTGCCCAGCGTCCTGGGGATTGCCTTGTTGCAGACCGTTGCCGGCCAGCCGGCCTGGCGCGAAATGCGCAAGCTGGCCGGGAGTCTGTTTGACCAAACCTCCAGCGGGGCCAGCGGCGACCCTGACTCGTTGCAAGCGGCCCTGCTGGCCCAACGCAGCACGCTGCTCCATTGGCTTGACCGCTATCTGGCCCAATTGCAGGAACTACGGGCGCTGCTCAGCGCAGATGAAGGGTCGCACGAGTCTCTGCTCCAAAAGCTAGATCAGGCCATCGTCGAGCGCCACAACTGGCAAGTAGACTACCAGCAGGGCCATTTTGACGACCCGGAGCTGGCTACTCCCACGATTGAGCGCCCCGGCTTGATGCGCCAACTCATCGGCTTTGGCGGCGGAGCAAAGAAGCAGGGGAGCAGGGGAGCGGAGGAGCAGGGGAGAAGAAAATAGCATGAATCGCACGCCTATCCAGAGTCATAGGGATTTGGAGGTATATCAATTGGCGTTTGCGGCAGCGATGCAAATTTTTGAGTTGACTAAAAATTTTCCCGTAGAGGAGCGGTATTCATTGATAGACCAAATTCGCCGCTCATCGCGCTCTGTATGCGCTAACTTAACGGAAGCTTGGCGCAAGCGTCGCTACGAAGGGGCATTTTTGCTCAAGTTAAATGACGCGGAAGCCGAAGCTGCCGAAACTCAGACCTGGCTTGAATTTGCTGTTAAATGCAACTACCTGGACACCGATATAGGACGTGAGCTTTATCGCACTTACGATCATATCCTGGGTAAGCTGGTGAATATGATTAGCAACCCTTCCCCATGGTTAATGGCGGGAAGAAAAATTGAGGGATAGGGAAGCAAAGGTTTTTTTCACCCTTGCTCCCCTGCACACACTATGGCGGTCTTTGTCTACATTGTCGAGTGCGCCGATGGGACTCTCTATACCGGCTGGACCACCGATATCGAGCGGCGGTTGAAGGCCCACAATGCCGGGCGCGGAGCGCGTTACACCCGGCAGCACGGCCCTGTTCGGCTGGTTTACCTGGAAGAAGCGCCAGATCGTCCCACCGCCCAGAAGAGAGAAATGGAGATTAAGCGTCTGTCACGCGCCGGAAAATTTAAGCTAATTGAATATTCCATTTCCGCAAAACGGGGTTAAAATAGTTATAAAGATATTTTTGGCTCTCCTGACTTTAACGGGAAATAGGACACGCAAAGTCGCAAAGAAATTTATAAAAACTTGACGTCTTCGCGTCTTGGCGTGAGAAAATCCTGTCGAACCTGATCGAGCTACAATTTTTAAACCTCGCTCAACCGGCAAACTAATCCCCCGGAGAATGACTCATGGCCGGCGAAACCATTGTGATTGTGGATGATACTCTGGCTAACCTGAAAGCGTTGTTCGACGCCCTGGAAACAGCCGACTTCCGTGTTTTAGTTTTTACCGACGGCCCTTCCGCCCTCGCCGTTATGCCCCAGCTTAAACCCGATCTTATCCTGCTGGATGTTTTGATGCCCGGCATGGATGGTTATCAAGTCTGCGGCCGGTTAAAAGCCGATGAAAATACCAGAGATACCCCGGTGCTTTTTATCAGCGCCCTCGACGAGACGTTTGATATCGTCAGCGCCTTTGCCGTCGGTGGGGTAGATTACATTACCAAGCCCTTTCGGGTGGAGGAGGTGTTAGCCCGCATTTGCACCCACCTGACCCTGCGCCAGTTGCAGCAAAGCCTGGAAGAGAAAAACCGGCAACTGGAGGAGGCTTTGGCTAACATAAAAGTGCTGCGCGGCCTGCTGCCTATCTGCGCCAATTGCAAGAAAATTCGTGATGATCAAGGTTACTGGACTCAGATCGAAGCCTATATCCAATGCCATTCCGAGGCCGATTTTAGTCACGGTATTTGCCCCGATTGTCTCAAAAAATTATACCCCGATTTTTATGAGGCTGTAGGGGAAGCGCCATGAGGGTATTACTAACGATCGTGGGGTTACTTCTAGGGCTGATGCTCATTTCTCCCGCGCCCTCGCCGGCCCAGGCCAATGAACCGCTCCGCTTTGAATATCTCACCGTTGAAGATGGTCTATCCAATTCAGCCGTGATGTTTATCATACAAGATAGCCAGGGCTTCATGTGGTTCGGCACGCAGGATGGCTTGAATAAGTATGATGGCTACACCGTCACCGTTTATCGGCACACTCCCGATAACCCCAACAGCCTGAGCAATCAGGGTTGTTCAGTTCTATAGGACGCCGACATAATTAAGGAGGTTATCAAGGTTCAGACCGTTCTGGAAGAGTTCAA
>JAKLJP010000002.1 GCA_023151115.1 Anaerolineae bacterium | reverse complement strand
TTCGTTTGGCCATCCCTTTAACTTACGTTATTTTCTCGATTTGACAAATCTCTCCTTTCCTTAACTTGTCAAGCATGATGGACAAGAATATTATAGTACAGATGTTCTATTATCCCAAACAAATACTCATGTTCCTGGTTTTTGATTACGAGGTGAAGTAAAAAGGGTAAGATGGAAAAGGTGAGCCAGGGCGTAATAAGGTGGACCCTTAGATTCACCAATCTTGCAAATTGAATAATGTTGCAACCAAACTGAAAGCAATTAGAGTGTATTTTTGTGGTAGAATAGAGAGGAATGTGAGCTAACCAGCGTTGGCCGTTAGACCAACGGAGAAATCCATTGGATACGACCAAGTATCGCCAGCTAAAGGAAAAACCAGTGGCCCAAGACAAAACCAAAACTCACGAAATTTACATAGGTGTGGGAAAAGTCTACCGCAGCACCCACGAAATCGCTACAGTGCGTTATGAGTTAGTCGTCGTAGAAGCGGACCAAAGGACGGTCTGGGGACAAATCACGGTACTGGAAGGCGAGTCGAACTTTAACTCTGACAATTTGTTGGTTTTACATCTGGTCGGTGGTCGCCAACAGTTTGACTTTGTCCCTACAAACGCGACGGGAATGCCGCCTGGTCTTACTTATCAAATATCATCCGCTGCCGGAGGAAGAGGTCTTGTTCGAATTAAATGAGACCATTTAATTGTGTTTCACCTCTGCCCCCAGATTAGGGGTAGTTGTAGCAATCAGGCAATTAGTTTACAGAAACCGATGCCACCATAGCGACAACGCGACGGCTACGATGACAAAGATAGCCCCCAGCGCCGAAAAGACAGCGCTGATTTCCACAGTTTCTTTTTGGAGGGTGATTTGAGCTGGCAAATTAAGAAAAACTTGCAACAACTGGTCGGCATTTTCAGCCCGAAAGTAAGCGCCGCCGGTCAGTTCGGCCATGGCCTGCAATGTTGGTTCATCAATCACCAGAAAGCGCCGCAAGTTGCCGCCCCCCCCACCAAAACCGCTCCCAAATCCGCCGCCCAGAATATCAGCCCCTAACTGCTGCGGCGTGCAGACAATCTGGCCGGGTTCTGAGGTGCCAAAGCCAATGGTGTAGACCCGCACCCCGCGCCGGGCCGCTTGCTGCGCCGCCTCAAGTGGGTCTGGCCCCTGACTGTTTGCCCCATCGGTCAATAGTACGATGATGTCCGGCTGGTAGCCTGCTTCTGGCAGTTCTGGTTCACCTATCCCAGTCTCTAGCTTAACCCCACTGGGGGCAATTGCCGGATTGATTTGGGCCAGGGCGTCAATGGCTCTGAGGGTTGCGCTGCCGATGGTTGTCCCAATCGAAGTGCTGAACCCTTTGATGGCCTCTTGTAGCATTTCTTTATTCCGGGTGGGGGGAACCACAATCTCGGCAAACCCGGCAAAGGCGACAATACCCACCTGCGTCCCCGCCGGCTGATCTTCAATAAAGGCCAGAGCGGCTTCTTGGGCCACCGTCAGCCGGTTGGGGGGCACGTCAGTCGCGCACATGCTGCGGGAAACATCGAGCGCCAGGATAATCGTAGTCCGGCTAAGAGGAACTGCTATGCCGACAACTGGCCGAGCCAGGGCGATCATCAGGCTGGTCAAGCTGAACAAAAAGAAGGCGAAGGGCAAGTGCCAGGGCAACCCGGCAGGTAAAGCTTCACGAATGAGGCTGAGACTGGAATAACGAACGGCAAAGCGGTGTTTGCGTCTTAACAGCCAGATATAAACCGCAACCAGCAGCGGAATGAGCGAAAGTAGTAGTAGAAACCACGGCCAAAGTAGATTCATTATGAAACTATCTTACCTTACCTATAGGGTTATAGGAAATTCTCCTGCTTACCCCAAAATGGTCAGACAGGTACAGATATTGGCAGTTAGTGTCTAGCTGTCAAGAAATCTAGCCAATTCTGATACTACCAGGATTAAAAATATCGCTCTTTTCGCCGTAGTAAAATCATTCTGTCGGGTATTGACCGGCTTATAAATAACTGTTATAGCTAGTGTATGATAAGATCTATTTTACTTGCTGCTTACCAGCAAAGAATTTTTGGCCCAAAGTGTAGAAAAATAAATAGTTTGGCGTATTACTTTATAAAGTCACTTCACATCGGGTTAGATAAAAGGGGCTTTCTGCCCCTTCAAGTTGAGAATTTGAGACAGCCTCAAGCCTGTTTGCTAAAGACGCCAAAGTAGCTGTCTTAGCCAATGGCAAATAAAAAAGAAGTAACTACTCACCCCTTATGTCATTTCGAGGCTGAAAGTCGAGAAATCTTTGCGGCTGTTGTCTGCAAACCACGGATAAGAGATTTCTCGCTCCCTGCGTAGCGTGTCGCTCGAAATGACATGACTGAGTAGTTATAAAAAGAAAGTGGAGAGCAGGATGTTAGCAACAGGAAAACAAAAATTAACGCAAGATTTAAAGCGAATAGAAATGATGGTGGGCAAGCTGACCCCCTATCTGGACAATGGTCCTTTTCCTTGGCCCACCTCTTACACAGATTTAACAGCGGCGACGCCGGGTAATTATTTAATGCGTCAAAATCGGCTGTTGGCCTTGCGCAGTACAGTCCTGGACGTCCCGGCTCAAGACAGGTTAGATATCGTTGTGGCTTGCTTCGACCGGATACTCTATTACAATACCGAGGAATTTAAGCGAAAAATAGGTCAAGAATTGGAAGCTCGCCTTCAAGGGTGGGGTGAATATGTCCAGCAACTGGCCCGGGGAGAGATCGGAACCAATCGTTATGAGGCTGAGGTTGAGAACAGAGTTATTATTGAGGATATCTTTCAAAAACTTTGTATCCTGGCCGAGCAACCCGATCCTCATATTTGTGAAGAGATGGAACGGCTTGACCTCAAATTGCGCCAATACTGGCAGTCCGGAAAATTTACCTGGCCGGTCGAATGGCAAACCGCCTATCCTCAGTCCATCTACTGGTGGTTGTACGGCCAGCCTCGAATTAGCACAAAGGCCAGAGTAAACGGGGGCGAACAAAACACTTATATTCCTCAATCGCATCGAAGACCCGCTATAAGTCCGTCATTGGTAGCAGAGACAGGCACAGCATAGACCACCGCCTGCTCAACTATGGCGGCGGAAACCGGTTATGCTCATCCCCTCCCCCAGCAATGAAGAAGGGGTAGAAATCTTCGCTTCAGTTACTTTCCCATAGAGTCATTCACTGAAAATAGTTCCTATCAGGGCCGGTTAAGGTTGCAAACTGCATGCCTTAATAGTTCATAAGGTTCTTTTTTTGCCGCAATTTTGAGAGTCTTTATTTTTTAAGGTATGGATTTTTATTTAAGTATTGACTTAATTAAGTATATACTGTATAATGTTATTATGGATAAATTTTCGGCCCTGGCTGATCCAACCCGACGCCTTATCCTGGAGATGCTGGCCCGGGAGGGCCAATTATCGGCTACGGAGATAAGCGATAATTTTCAAGCCACTCCCTCGGCAATCTCCCAGCATCTCAAAGTGCTGCGCGAGGCCAACTTGGTCCGCATGGAAAAACGAGCGCAGCAGCGTCTTTACCAGATTAATTCGGAGACAGTGGGCGAATTGGAACAATGGGCCAGACAGCTAACCCAGCAGTGGGATGAGCGCTTTGCGGCTTTGGATCAACTTCTTGAGGCAGAAAAAAAGAAAATATTAGCAGAAAAAGAAAGGACTGAGGACCCATGACACAACATAATAAAACCAGCATTATCGCCGAACCAGGCAAACAGGAGATGGTCATTACTAGAGAGTTTGATGCGCCGCGAGAGCTTGTTTTCAAGGCCTTCACCGACCCAGGGCTGTACGTCCAATGGTTGGGGCCGCGCGACTTGACAATGACCCTGGAAACCTTTGAGCCAAAGAGCGGCGGGTCGTGGCGCTACATCCACCGAGATAAGGAGGGCAATGCCTATGCCTTTCACGGCGTCAATCACGAAGTTACAGCCCCGGAGCGAATTATCGGCACCTTTGAATTTGAAGGTCTGCCGGAACCGGGACATGTCACCCTGGAAACAGCCAGATTTGAAACCTTGCCGGGTGGCCGGACCAGGCTGACGGTTCAATCAGTCTTCCAGTCGGTTGCAGATCGGGATGGGATGCTCCAATCGGGTATGGAAGAGGGGATGAATGATTCCTATGCTCGCCTTGATGAGCTGCTGGAAAAGATACAAAAATAGATTTTAATGTACAAACAATCATTATAAGGAGAAACCGATGCAAAAGATCACCACCCATTTATGGTTTGACAACCAGGCCGAAGAGGCGATGAAGTTTTACACCTCTGTTTTCAAGGACTCAAAAATTGTCAGCATCCAGCGCTATCCTGATGAATCCCTGGATGAGCATTTCAAAGGAATGGCCGGAAAAGTTATTCACGGGGTCTTTGAGCTGGCAGGACAGCGGTTCATGGCGCTTGACGGCGGGCCAATGTTCAAGTTCAACGAAGCGATATCTCTTTATGTTGAATGTGAGTCGCAAGTAGAAGTGGATTATTTTTGGGAGAAATTGACGGCTGACGGCGGTGAGGAAAGCATGTGCGGCTGGCTCAAGGACAAATACGGTCTATCGTGGCAAATTGTTCCCAAGCAGCTTGGCGAATTGATGAGCGATCAAGATACCGAGAAAACCGGCCGCGTGACGCAAGCCCTGATGCAAATGAAGAAAATTGACATCACCCGCTTAAGGCAAGCTTACGAGCAAGCCTAACGCAACACAGACCTCATAGGTTTTTGCGCAGCGTACCTATGAGGTCTGCCTTTTTTTAATTCTTATCAGAAATTATTCAGGACTAAAACTTTTAGCTTTGGCGACACGTTTGTTAATGGAGGGGTGGCTGTGTAACAAAAATTCAACCCAGACGGGGGGTTCAGCCTCGGCCAGATTTTGATTGGCCAAGCGGGTCATCGCACTGATAAAGGCGCGGGGTTTTCCGGTCATTTTCAGCGCATACTCATCAGCTTTCACTTCGCGCCAGCGTGACCAGGAATTACTCAGCGGCATCGTGACCAGGCCGAAGATGCTCAGAGCCACCATGAGGAGGGGCAGCGTCGCAGGGTCGGTCAGGCCGGTGTAGGCGAAGGTGGTCACACCCCAGCGCATGACCAGATCAGCCAACCAGAAGCCGATAAGCGTCAGGAGCGATTGCACCATAATACCGAGAGGCAGGTCTTTATGGACATGGTGGCCCAATTCGTGCGCCAACACAGTTTCAATTTCATTCGCGGTGAATCGCTCCACTAAAGTATCGGCCAGGACGACTCTGCGGGTGTTACCCAAACCCATCAGCACCGCATTAGCCGCTACAGTTTTGCTGCTCATATCAAACACATACACCCCCTGTACTCGCGCCCCGGCTTTGGTAGCCAGGTGAGTCAGACGGCTGACCAGGTCTTCATCGTCAAGCGGTTTGTATTTGTAAAACAAGGGAAAAATAAGAACCGGGGCCAGGTTGCTTAGCAGGACCGTAAAAACCAACATAACCAGCGCAGTCCACAACCACCACGTTTGGGGAAACGCGCCAAGCAGGGCGTAAATAACTTCCAGAATGATTAAACCCAGTACTCCCGCAATGAGCAGGCCCTTGATTTGATCCCACAGCCAGGCCTTGAGAGTTTGGTTGGATTGGCCGTAGCGATGGGGCAGAACAAAGCCGCTGTAATAAGTCAACGGGGCGCTGAGGATAAGGTAGGGTAAGCCAAAACCGGCCGCAAACAGCGGTACGCTCAGCCAGGTGGCTGTGGTGAGTTGGTGAATCTGACCGCGCAGCCAGGGCGACCAGCCGGCCAAAATCCAAAGCAGCACATAAACCGCACCCAGAACCAGATCCAATACAAAGAGGCGGCGGCTGATTTGGGCATACTCTTTGGCCCGGAGCTGCCGTTCTGGATTAAGCGTCTCTTCGATCTCGGTGGTTTTGAGTTTTTCAGTCATTGACTTCAAGGGTAAAGAGGGTTGTTACCAACTCAAGCTATACCATTACCCCTAGATATTTTTTGATGCTCCAGGCATCATCGTATAGACGAAATTATAACACGGGTAACTCTAAATCCCAACTGGCAAGCCGAGATTCTCAAATTGACAGGAAACCAGCCCTGCTCCATACTTAACTCATTCTCCGGCCCAAATCGAAGAGACAGCCCCGGCCGGCGATTGGCAGCTCTTTGCCGCCGAGCTGGCCGAAATTGAGAACCTTTTGGCCTGGCGAGAGCAACGCCTAAAAGAAGTTGAACCACTCTTAATTTTTGGCAGCAACTTGCCAAAGCCAATGGAGATACCTTAAAATAGAAGGAACGGTTTATCAGTAATCAGTAGCCAGATTGTCTTTTCTGATTACTGACATCTGACTACTGACCTAGCTACCTACACTTTGCTTTCTGTAATTAAATGGCTCACGGATACACACAGATTTCACGGATTTTTCTTTAATTTTTTGATCTTATCTGTGTTTATCCCTGTTCATCCGTGAGCTAATTTAAAACTGTAGGGTGGCTAGTACATCGCGGCGTAAATGACCCTACAGATCGTAGTAACGACTTTAGTCGTTTTGGGCAGGTTAAGCGACTGAAGTCGCCACTACAAACTGTAAATTTACTTCCACCCAAGTGTACTAGACTACTGACCACTGTTCATCGGTAACTATTTCAGGAGGAGGGTTATGGTCCAACAGAACTTTGCCGTCAACTTAGATGATGCGGTTTACCAGGCTGCTCAGGGCCGCGCCCAGGCGGAAGGGAAAAGCCTGGAACAGGCGCTGCTGGAATTGTTAGGCGTGTACGCCCAAGATGCCCCGGCAGTAACCAGCTACACCGTTCAGCGTGGCGATACTTTAAGCAAAATTGCCCGCACCGTCTATGGAGACGCCTACCAATATCCGCTTATCCAAAAGGCCAATAATCTGGGTGACCCCGGAAATATTTGGGTGGGCCAGGTTTTGGTCATTCCGGCAATTGCCGGGACAGCTCCGCCGCCGCCCTCTTCGCCCCCCCCCCCGACACCGCCAGCCCCGCCTTCAACACCGCCACCCGCTCCGCCACCTTCTACCCCCCCACCACCTCCCCCACCACCGCCAGCGCCACCCTCGCCGCCGGCTCAACCTGCACCCAGCCTGGCCGATTACGCCCGGGCTATGCCTCGTGGCTTCCGGCCCGATCGGGCGGGCGGGCTGCGCACAGTTTATCAATTTCAAGTGGGGGATGGCGGCGGTACGTGGACCGTCTCCATTGCTAATGCCAAATGTACGATTAGCGAAGGGCAAACCGCCGAGCCAAACGTAATCATTCAGATGAGCGGGTCTGATTTCAAAAAATTGGCGCAAGGCCAACTCAACACAGTCCAGGCCTATCAACAGGGTCGAATCAAGGTGAAGGGTGATGTAAACCTGGCCGCCAAAATTTCTGAAATATTCGGCCCCTGGACCCACGCCGTCCAACCTTCACCGGCTCCACAGCCGCAGCCCCAGCCTTCGCCTCAGCCGCAACCCGCCCCCAATGGGCAAGTTTATCAAAAACTCATGAACGGCAGCTTTGACGAGTACCAGCCTTATCACCGTGATAATGAAAACAAGGTCTGGAAGGAGCCGCAGTTCCCGGAAGAGTACGGCAAATATTGGACGTTGCACCTGATTTCGGAGCGAAAACCACGCATCCACCTGATGCACAGTGGTACTTACGGCAAATTTGCTCAGAAATATTATGGCGGTAAAGGGTTGGATTATCATCAGCATGGCCGCTACTCTCAAGTAATTGCTTCGCAGTACGGCTATGATTTGGTTTTTTATCAAACGGTGGCGGCTCAGCCGGGTCGGGATTATACCTTTAAAGGGATGATTGTCTCCTTTTACAAAGGCACCAGCGGTGAGCGGGCCGACGGTAAAATCTTTAAAACTATTGGGATTGATCCCACCGGGGGGCGCGACTACAGCAGCCCTCATGTGGTTTGGGGTGAACGGGATGGTAAGGATAATGAATGGCGGTACCCTTCCCTACGGGTCAAAGCCAAAGCCAATGCTATTACCGTTTTTATCCGCATCGAGAATAAGGAAAAAGATGTGGGCAAAACTGAACTGAACTTGGTTCATCTGGAGCGGTTTGAACTGGAGTAGTTTCAATCTATCCAACTTTGAGGCGCCGGTATCCTCGGAGGCGGTTCCGGTCGGCATCTGACGCGAAGCGTGCCTCACTCCTCAGAAAATTGAGTCTACCGACTATTTATTCATCACATTGACAAATAGTAAGTGAAGTTGACTCTACCTCTGTTGCGACGAAGGACAAGTTTTATCCTTCGTCGCAATTTTTTGTGGTCAAAATAGTTTACTCGACTGAAATACGCTTCCTGGCAAGATTGTGGTAGAATTTAAGCTGTTTGATAGATAATGAGGTTTGATTTTCAAAAGGGGTAATCTCTATAATCCAAGAAGATTGGAAGGCTGGAAGATTGCTCAATATTTACCAGTCTTCCAATTTTCCTGCCTTCCAGGTTTTACCAGATTTAATAGTCAAAAATGATTATCCCTATTGCCGGGTCTTACGATGCAGTACTCGGCAGGAGTTATAAGATGGACAGCATCCAGCCTACCGCCGAAATTTTGGTAGTTGATGATGAAGCCCCCAATTTGGGCCTGTTTAGAATAATCCTTGAAGAGTCTGGCTATAAAGTCCGTACTGCTGCCGACGGAAGCAGCGCACTCCAAATAGCCCAATCCCTTCCCCCGGATTTGATTTTGCTGGACATCGGTCTGCCCGATATGGATGGTATCGAAGTTTGTACCTGGCTCAAAGCCGACCCCCAAACCAACCATATCCCCGTTATTTTTATTAGCGGCCTGGATGATGTTAACAAAAAGGTCAGAGCGTTTGAGGCGGGCGGAGTAGATTATATCCTTAAACCCTTTCACCAGGCCGAAGTACTGGCCCGGATTAATACCCACTTAACCCTACAACGGCTGCGGCAAGACCTGGCCCAACAGAATCAACAACTTCAAGCTGAGAATCTACGCCGTTTGCGGGTGCAGGAATCCCTCAGAGATAGTCGTGAACGCTACCGGCTTTTGGCCGAACATTCGACCGATATGATCACCCGGCAAAATCCGGCCGGCGTTTACCTGTATGTTTCGCCGGCCTGCCAGACCTTGCTGGGTTACGGGGTCGAAGAAATGATCGGTCAGAGCGCCGCCGACTTTATCCATCCTGAGGATTTACAGGGAATTTCAGACCGATTTGGCCCTATTGAAGTGTGGCCGCCCAGTTTAACCGTTACCTACCGCGCCCGGCGCAAAGATAAAACTTACCTCTGGTTAGAAACAACCTATAAAGTAGTCCGCCACCCTACCGGCAAAATCATTGATGAAATTATCGGCGTGTCGCGGGATATCACCGAGCGGATGCGAGTAGAGGAACAACTGCGGTTGCAGGCCAGTGTGCTAAATGCCGCCGCCGACGCCATCCTCGTCACCAACCAGACCGGGGTTATTCTTTGGGCTAATCCCGCCGTCGAAACCCTGAGCGGCTACACCCCGGCCGAACTGATTGGGCAGGACAGCCAGCAGTTCTACTCCGACCCGCAATCGGCAGCCTTATATAAATTAATGCGCGAGACTGTTACTGCCGGACAGGTCTGGAGTGGGGAAATCATCAGCCGGCGCAAAAACGGCAGCCTCTACCCCGAAGAAGTGACGATAACGCCGGTCCGCAATGAACAGCAACAGATTAGCTACTTCATCGCCATCCGGCGTGATGTGACGGCCCGCAAACAGGCCGAAGAGAGCCTGCTTCAGCGCAACCGCGAATTGACTCTACTCAATCGCATTAGCCACATGCTTAGCTCAACTATCAAGCTGGAAGAAGTATTACAAACGATTCTCAATGAAATGCTACGATTACTGAATGTAGCAGCCGGCTCCTTTTGGATAAGTATTCCCGAAACCGGCGGCCTTGTTTGCCAGTACGCCGTAGGCATCGGCAGCGAACGAGTGATGGGCTGGCGCTTGAGCCAGGGCCAGGGCATTGCCGGCTATGTGGCTCAAACAGGTGAAACACTGATATTGCCGGATGTTCAGAACGACCCGCGCCATTATGGAACTGTAGACGAGCAAGCCGGTCTTAGTTTTCATTCTATCCTCAGCATTCCCCTTAAGGTTAAAGGCGAAGTTATTGGCGTGCTCAGTATGGTAGATACCCAATTGGATCGTTTTACCAGCAGTGATGTCCGCCTGGGCGAATTGATTGCCGCCGTAGCAGCCAATGCACTGCAAAACGCCCAGCTTTACGATGAAGCCCGCCGGGCCAGAGAGGTGGCCGAAGCCGCCGATCGCTCCAAAAGCGCCTTTCTGGCCACCATGAGCCATGAAATCCGCACCCCCATGAACGGCATTATCGGCATGACCAGCCTCTTGTTGGATACCGAGCTAACCCCCGAGCAGTATGATTTTACCGAAACCATTCGCACCAGCAGCGAGGCGCTGCTAACCATCATTAACGATATTCTTGATTTTTCCAAAATAGAAGCCGGCAAAGTTGAGTTGGAGTATCACCCCTTCGACCTGGCTGCTTGTCTTCAAGAAACCCTAGATCTGCTGGCTCCCCGCGCTGCCGATAAAAGATTAGATTTGGCCTACCTCATCGAGCCTGATGTACCAGCAGCCATCTACGGCGATATGACCCGCCTGCGCCAAATTCTGCTTAATCTGCTCAGCAACGCCATCAAATTTACCGAGTATGGCGAAGTAGTTGTGTCTGTCAGCGGTCGCTTGATAGATGGCAGGGGAGCAGAGGAGCGGGGGAGCAGGGGGGAATTTTTCTCCCCCGCTCCCCCGCTCCCCTGCCCCCCTGCTCAGTACGAACTACACTTCTCCGTCCGCGATACCGGCATTGGTATTCCGGCCAACCGGCTAGATCGCCTATTCAAATCCTTTAGCCAGGTAGATGCTTCGACCACCCGCAAATATGGCGGCACGGGCCTCGGCTTGGCCATAAGTCAACGCCTGAGCGAAATGATGGGGGGGACAATTTGGGTCGAGTCGCCCACCCCCGTGGAAGATAAACTGGGCGGTCCCGGCGCAATTTTTCATTTTACCATTCGGGCTGATTCGGCCTCGATGACCGCTGCTCAGCCCCCGCTTGAACCCCCACCCAATTTAGAAGGCAAACGGCTGCTCATTGTTGACGACAGCCCCACCATCCGCGAAATTTTAAGCCGCTACAGCCGGGAGTGGGGCATGCAGCCCAGCCAGACTGCTCGCCCCGATCAGGCCCTTGATTGGCTGCGGCAAGGCCAAAGGTTTGATTTGATTATTTTGGATTTCCAAATGCCGGAAATGGATGGCCTGAACTTAGCTACGGAGATCCGCCGTCTTGAGATGAGTCGAAAAGCGGTGGCGCAACAGGAACCCCTCCGGAATTCACCCTCGGTCGGGCAGTCAAAAATACCTCTGGTGATCATGCTGCCGCTGGGCTGGCGTGAGGCCCAGCGGCAGGCTGAGTTTGAAGCCGCCAATTTTACAGCCGTGCTGTCTAAACCCCTCAAACCTTCTACCCTGCTGGATACATTGGTAACGGTTTTCGAAGGCCGGCCTGTCCAACAGGTTTCATTCCGCGAGCGCCGCCCCTCCCGTTCTTACGATGTAACAATGGGCCGGCGACTGCCCTTACAAATTTTGGTGGCCGAAGATAACGCCACCAATCAAAAGTTAATCCTGCAAATGCTCCAGCGGTTAGGCTATCGCGCCGATATTGCCGCCAATGGCCTGGAAGTGCTGGAAGCTCTGACCCGGCAGCCCTATGACGTAGTGCTGATGGATATGAACATGCCAGAAATGGATGGGCTGGAAGCAACCCGGCAGATTCGCCGGCGTTGGCCGGGTGCGACAGGCCCACGCTTAATAGCCGTTACGGCCAACGCTTTACAACAAGATCTGGAAGCCAGCCTGGCTGCTGGGATGGATGATTACCTGAGCAAGCCCATCCGAGTCGAGGCCTTGGTGGACACGTTGCAGAAATGTCACCCCGCCGGAAAACAGGCAACTCCCCGGAATCTTGAGGAACTTGAGGCAGGACTGGAGATCGAACATCTGCCGGAGACTCCCCAAGCGAAAGCAGAAGTCCAAACGGTACTCGATCCCAAAGCGTTGGTCAACTTACAGGCCATGGTCGGCGGAGAAATGGCTATTTTGGTTACATTGATAGACAGCTTTATGACCGATGCGCCCAAATTGCTGTCTCAAATAAACCAAGCTCTGCTCGAGGATAAGGCTACAGACCTCAAGGTGGCGGCGCATACGCTTAAATCATTAGCTCATAACTTTGGCGCGGTCGAATTGGCCCGGCTGTGCAAAACCTTAGAGGATTTAGGCCGAAGCGGTGAACTGAGCCACGCTGCCGAGTATACCCAACGGGTGGCAGTCGAATATGAACAGGTCAGGCTGGCCCTGGCTGCCGTTCAAAACGGCGATAACGGCTAAAAGCCAACCCATTCCGGTTAGGGTATAAATGAGGATTTTGCTATGGATAAATACGCAAATGTTTTGGTAGTTGACGATAACAAGACCACCCGCATGGCCCTGGCTTTTGGTTTGCAGTACCAGGGGCATCAGGTGACCGAGGCCGAAAATGGGCAGCAGGCGTTAGAACTGCTGCGGGCCGCGCCCTATGACCTGGTGCTGCTGGATGTGGAAATGCCGGTGCTCAACGGCTACCAGACTTTGGAACAAATCAAAGGCGACCCAACCCTGCGCAATATTCCGGTCATCGTTATTTCGGCGGTAGAGGAACTGGAAAGCGTGGTCAAGTGCATCGAGATGGGGGCCGAGGATTATTTGCCCAAACGTTTTGATCCGGTGCTGCTGCGGGCCAGAATTGGGGCCAGCCTGGAAAAGAAACGGCTGCGCAACCAGGAATTGGAATACTTGCAGCAGGTGGCTCAACTCACCGACGCGGCGGCGGCCATCGAGGCCGGAACGTTTGACCCGGAAAGCCTCTCCACGGTAGCCGCCCGCACCGATCCGCTGGGCCAGTTGGCCCGGGTCTTCCAGCGTATGGCGCGGGAAGTGCGCGCCCGCGAGACCGATTTGAAACAGCAAAACAAGGTTAAATCGGCTTTTATTGGGGTGATTACGCACGAGTTACGCAGTCCCTTTGTCTCGGCGGCGTTATCGGCGGAACTGGTGCAGCGCTATGCCGAAAACAATATGCTCGACGAGTTACTGGCGCAAACCCAACAATTGAACCGGGAGCTGGCGGATGGCCGGCGGATGATTGATGCCTTTATTTCCTTTGCCACCCTGATGAATCGGGAACAGGTCTTGAATCCGCAGCCGGTGAACTTTGAATCACTGATTCGAGAAGCAGTAGCGCCCCTGGCTTCGCTGGCCTCTACCTACCAAATCACATTATCATTTGATATTTCGCCCCAATTGCCCCTGGTTATGGCCGATAAAGAACGCATGAGTGAGGCCGTTTATCATCTGACCCACAATGCCATCAAATTTAACCGCTCCGGCGGTTTGGTGCGGGTAGCTTGTTACCAGGCCACCAAAACAACCCTGCTTTTTGAGGTGAGCGATACCGGTGTGGGGTTGTCGGCGGAAAAGTTAAGCACCGTTTGGGAAGCTTTTACCCAAAACGCCGACCCGCTGCGGCGCGGCGTCGAGGGACTGGGGTTGGGGCTGGCCCTGGTAAAATTTACCGTCGAGGCCCACGGCGGCCAGGTAACCGCCACCAGCACCCCCGGTGTGGGCAGCATTTTTGGCTTTCGGCTGCCACTCACCTGAGGCCTGTAGCGGCGGGGCTTGTCTCCACCTGGGGCGACCGCAAGGTTCGCCCCTACGGTATCGAATTTTGAGGTTAGAAATAAAGAGAAGCAAACTGCTCCTCGGTCGGTTCCGCTCAGCAGTACCAGGGTTCGGTCAGGTAGGGAACAAAACCGGCTATAGGTGGCAGTTCCGGGAAGGGGACTTTCCCTTGAGGGTCGCCCACCCCTTGATGCGCGCGCTCCCACACCTGCCGAAAAACCTCGCGCCGGGGGACGTGCTGGCCGGCGCAGCGCTGCACCAAAATTTCTAAATCCTGCTGCAACGCCTCTACACGCGGGTCAGGGTTACGCCAGATATAAGAAAGCCTGGCTTCATCCAGCCCTTCGACCCGCGCCCGCATTTCCTCTAATTCTAGCAACTTAGACCCCGGTGGAATCAACAGCCGGATAGCCAACTGAATCGGCGAAACCAGGTCTACCAGCCCCAGCCGGACCAGTTCGCTCAGAAAGGCCCGGTATCCAGCCAGCGTAGTCCAGGGGGTAAAGGCCACAAAGGTGGGGACCATGGCCAGACCGGCCTGGCGGCACAACGTTAATGCCTTCTCAAAATCCTGGCCGGTATGACGCTTGTCGAAGCGGGCCAAAATCTGCTCGTCAAACGACTCAACGGCGCTGGTGATAAAGAGACAGCCGGTTTTTTTAAGCACGGGCAGATCCCTGGCGTGCCTGAGCAAATGTTCCACCTTGATGGTAACATCGTAGGTCAAGTGGGGAAACTCCGCGTGTAGCGCCTCGACCAGGGGAATAGCATGGCCGGGGCCGTTGAAAAAATCGGGGTCGCCAAAGGTGATGTGCCCGGCCCCGGCGGCCACCTGCTGCCGGATGTCGGCCAGCACGATGTCCCGCGGCACCGGGCGAAAGCGCCCGTTATAAACCGGCACGATGGGGCAGTGGCGGCAGAGATGCCGGCAGCCCCGGCTGGCTTCGGTGTAACCCACTGTTACATGCGCTCCGATTTCAGTCATAAGATGGGCGTAACGAGTCAGGTCAGGCAGGCCGGTTCGGTCGGGGCGGAGAAAGGTTTGGCGGTCGAGGGAGATAAGGGAGTGAGGCGGTGAGGCGATGAGGCGATGAGGCGATGAGGCGGAAGGATTCGCCTCTTCGCGTCCTCGCGTCCTCGCCTCTTCTATCCGTTGGGCCAGACCCACCAACCCCGTTTCAAATTCGCCGCCTAGAATACTCTCAACCCCCAAACGACGTAAATAGGCGGCGCTAACCGGGGCGTAAAGGCCATAGCAGCACAGGTGGGCTTGTGGGTTGAGCCGGCGTACCTGGGCAATTACCGGAACGGCCATGCGCGTGCCCATGTGCATGGGTACATAAAAAGCAATCAGCCCCGCCGCCCGGACAGCCTCCGGATCCAGCGAGTCAAGCGACAGGTCAAGGCAGCGCACCTCAAACCCGGCCGCACGCAGCCAGGCCGCCGGCGAAGCCAGCCCAAAAGGCTGGCGGCCCATTTCATAGGTAGAGATAAGGAGGATATTGAGCTTCATTAAGGATAAAGGTTACTATTCAGGTGTCATTGCGAGCGAAGCAATCCCCAGGTTGTGGTGGGGGATTGCTTCGGCTTACAGCCTCACAATGACATAGATTGAGCAGTTACGGATAAAGCTTCTCTTGTCTGGCCAGCATCTCGATAAACTGCTGGATCCGCCGGACGCGGGTTTCGGCCTTTTTGGCGGTCTGGATACGATGTAAGATAGCGTAGCGGTTGCGACTGTCAAGCGTGACGAAAAAGGCTTTAGCTTCAGGATTTTTATCCAGTTCGGCCTGAAAGTCAGCCGGCACGGTCATCGTGCTCTGCGAGTCATAGGCTGCTGCCCAGCGACCATCCTGCTGCGCTGCTTCAACCGCCTTAAGGCCGGCCGGGTTCATCTGGCCGCTCTCGATCAACTTCTGGACTTTCTCTCGATTGATTTTTGACCAGATACTTTTGGGGCCGCGCGGCGTAAATTTTTGCAGCCACGATGTTCCATCATAGCTTTTCTTTTGGCCGTCAATCCAGCCGTAACACAAGGCCACTTCCAGAGCTTCGTCATACGAGATGGAGGAGATGCCGGATGACTTTTTGGCAATTTGCAACCACAATCCGGCTGACGTGGCGTGGTTTTTATCTAACCAGGCGGCCCAATCTTGGGGTTGCGCAAACATAATAACCGGCAAATCACCGGGAGAGGTTGAAGCTGGTTTCATTGATACTTCTCTTCTCAGATAACTATCCTCAGTGGATCCAAATTTCCCGTAGGGTGGCATCCCTATGCCGCCCGCTGACGCATAGGGATGCGCCAGATATGGTGAAAAATTGGATCTACTGATCCTATTCTTATTACCAAATTGCTCATTAATTTTACCCCATAAAAGCCTGAGTTGCCAATTAAAACCTGATAAAGTGCTAAGCCATTATAATAATGTGTAAAAATCAATTGGAATAGAAAAACCACAGTTAACCCGATGAGCGTAACCAAAGAATAACAACCACTTATCAAGCCGACCTACTCGACGACCAGTTTAATGCCGCACAATCTACGCTGGATTTAATTGACAGCGATGAAGTTGATTTTAGGCTTGCCCCCGCCCCTCCGCCTTCTGACGACGGCGATGATAACGCTTCACCTGAATCACCCTCTCCTCCACCGGTAACCTCGTCCTTTGGAGGAGGCAATGGGCCGGCAGCCGCCCCACCCGTCATTCCGGTTACTTTTTTACCGGAAATCGGCCTCAAAGAGACACCCACTCCCCCCTGGATTTTAAGAGATGGACTGCTATTGCTGCTGGCCGGGAGTATGGTCTTACTGACTGGCTGTCTAAAAATTGGCAAAACCTGAGTTTGACCAGGGTAAAATCCACGAAGGACACGAAGAAACACAAAGTTTTTAGCCTTTTTCTTGGTGTTCTTCGTGGATAATAAAGAATTTTTAGACACCCTCTGAAATACCTGAAGTAAGCACCAGTCCGTTACGGCGTTGGTAACGATTAGCAGACGATCCTGCGCTATGATAAGGCCATCAAACAAAAACAAACGCCTCACCTTGGCTGAGGCTCCAAACTTACAGGAGAAAACAATGTTTCAAACAGAATTTGCTACGCCAGCTCTGACCCCGGCTGCCAGGGCTAACCTCGGCTGGTCCCCGACCGCGTTATCCAGCTTTTTGCTCACTCATGAGCAAACCAGGGGCAAAGCAGCCTTGCTGGAAGCCGTCCAGACCCGGGGAAATGAGCCAGCCCCGCATGTCCATCACGATTCTGACGAAACGTTTTACATTATTGAAGGCAAGATGACTTTTTATGTGGCTGGCAAGACCATCGCCGCCCCCGCCGGGACGAGCGTTTTTATTGGCCGGGGCCAGGAACATTCCTTTACCGTTGACACGGCCGCAGCCAATACCCTGATCCTGGTCACCCCTGCCTGACCCAGACTTTAACTAACCCGCTAACCCTCCCGCAAGCTTTTATAGCCTGCGGGAGGGTTTTTTGTTGGTGAAATCTACCCAGTGCGGGGAAAAGGGCGGTGTCGTAAGACAAGCTGTTAGCTTGTCCCAGTCTCAGTGGATCCAAATTTGAGGAGCCAGCACGCCCACGTGCGGCGGTGTTTGGCACGTGGGCGTGCCTCACTCCTCGAAAATTGGATCTACTGAGTCTATTTTCAAAGGAGTCGTCACTAAGCCCCGGCTTCACCACCAGCGACGAAAAGCCCTCACCCCGTCGCTGGCGCGACTCCCCTCTCCCAGTGGGAGAGAGGTTGGGGGTGAGGGCTATTTTCATAGGAGGATTATCTTTGCGGGGAACCGCTGTCCCCCAGCCGGTGTATATAAGAAAAAGATCACGACCCAAGGAGAAAATAAAATGGCCCGGTTAACCTCAAACTGGCGCTGGACGGCGCTCAATCTATTGGCGGTTTTCATTTTGATCGTGGTCATAAGCCAGGGCAGCACCGATGGAAACATGAGCAACACCTTTGACTCCGGCGTGGAAAGCGGCAAGTGGGCCATCCGTTTTCTGCTGCTCTGCCTGGCCATCACCCCACTGCAAACATATTTCGGTTTACGCAGCCTGACCAGCCTGCGCAAACCGGCCGGCCTGTGGGCTTTTGGCTTCGCCGGGCTGCATGGGCTGGTCTATTTCAAAGAGACGGGCTGGGCCTGGCTGAGCTGGCCTATCCAGCCCTATCTTGCCCTCGGCCTGCTGGGGTTCCTAATCTTAACCGCGCTGGCTCTGACCTCTAATCGCCGGGCTATGCGCCGGCTGAAACAGCATTGGAAACGGCTGCACCGCTTGGTCTACCTGGCCGGCAGCGCCGGGACAACGCATGCTATCCTGGTTACGGCAGCCAGCAAAAAGGTGATGGTCTACGACCCCCAAGCTGTTTACGAATTGAATGTCTACCTGGCGGTGCTGGTTGTTTTGTTGGGGGTACGGATTCCGCTAATCAAGCGGAGACTGGTTGGGCTGCGACCTCAGCGCCGGGTTGAACGGCCAATCATACCTTTGCCCTTCTCTGACCCGACCCCCGTACCCTGGCGGCAGGATTACAAGCGTGAGATAGATGAGCTTATCCCCGCCGGCTCGCCCTTTAACAGCAACAATCGGATTGAAAATGCGGCCATTTTGGGGTATGATAAGGTTAGCGTAACCACGCACCTCTCATGTCATTTCGAGGCTGAAAGCCGAGAAATCTCTGAGACCGCCGTTTGCAAATGACGGCTTAGAAGATTTCTCGCTCCTAACGTCGCTCGAAATGACATGGCTGAGTAGTTACGCAGGCGTTACTAGAGGGGAGGTTAGCCAATGCTAAAGTATGGATAGAAAGCAGCTATTGAAACGACTCGATCAGACTTGGACGGCGTTCAGCGAGGCGTATGCCGGTATGTCCGAGGCGCAGTTGGCCGAACCGGGTGTTACCGGGGATTGGTCGGTGAAAGACCTCCTGGCCCACGTAACCACCTGGGAAGAGGAGGCGCTAAAGTATCTGCCCCTTATCCTCACGGGAGGCACTCCCCCGCGCTACTCGGTCATGTATGATGGCGGCCTTGACGCCTTTAATGCTCTGATGACCGCCCAGAAACGGAACCTGCCTCTAGCCGAGGTGCTGCGCCAACTGGAAGAGACCCACCGCCGGCTCATTGACTACATTCAGACCGTACCTGAAGCTGCCTTTACCCGCGAGACGCCCTTCCGGCGGCGGCTGCGGCTTGATACTTACAGCCATTACCCCATCCACACCCGCATGATCCGCGAGTGGCGGGAGCGGTTAGCAGGATAAGGGATTTACTGCACCGCTGCCGGTACTTTTTCCTCAATCCATTCATCAATTTTGAGCGAATAAACCTGTGAGACCGAGTCATCGCCCATTGAGATGCCGTAGAGAGTTCTGGCGGCCTCAATGGTTTTGCGATTGTGGGTGATGACAATAAATTGAATATCGTGGGCCAGGGCAGCCAGCGCGTCGCGGAAGCGGCCCACGTTAGCCTCGTCGAGCATGGCGTCCACCTCGTCAAAGATGACAAAAGGCGTCGGGCTGATTTTGAGCAGAGCAAAAATCAACGCCTGGGCCGTGAGCGAGCGCTCGCCGCCGGAGAGCAGGGCCAGGCTTTGCAGCCGTTTGCCCGGCGGCCGGGCGGCAATATCCACCCCGGTATCAATCATATTATCCGGGTCGGTCAGCAGCAGTTGAGCCTCGCCGCCGCCAAACAAAGCCTTGAAATAGCGTTGAAACTCTTTGGCCACCTGCTGAAAGGTGGCGGTAAAGGCCTCTTCCATGGCCTGGTCCAGCTTGAGAATAACCTCTTTCAAGTCGGCGGCGGCTTCTTCCAAATCGGCCATCTGGCCGGTCAGAAAATTGTACCGTTCCCGCAGTTCGGCGTACTCGCGGGGCGCATCCGGGTTGATGTTGCCCAGCCGGCGAAGCTGCACCTTGAGCCGCTGTACATCTTCCTCCACGCCGGGCGGCAGCGCCTCGACGATGGGCAAATCAGACACCAGCGGGCGAATGGGCAGCACCGGCTGGCCGACCTGCTCCTCCGACATTTCCAGGCTGACCAGCCCCAGGTCATCCTGAATCTGGCGCTGTAAATTGTCCAGTTCATCCTGCCGCCGGGCCGCTTCCAGGGCCAGCCGGTTGTGCTCGGCTTCGGTGCGCTGCAAACGCAGCCGCAATTGGCTCTCGTTTTCCTCCAGGTGAGTCTGACGGGCCAACAATTGAGCCAACTCCTGCTCGGTGGCTTCAATCTGGCCGGTAAATTCCGCCTGCTCGCCGGCCGATGCCTGGCTGCGGGCCAGCAACTCCTGCTGCTGTTGTAGTAAAAATTCTCGTTCGGCGGCCAACGTATTCGCCCTGGCCTGCTTGCTGTCAATCTGGCGGGCCAACTGCTGCCGGGCGGCCTGCTGGCCGGTCAGGAGGGCTTGCTGGCTGCGCTGCCGCCCCTGGAGCGTAGCCACCATAGCCCTGGCCTGGCTCAACTCGGCCAGCAGCGTTTCCGCCGCAAAAGCGTTGGCTTCTTCGGCTAACTGCCGGGCGGTCTCGGCCGCGGCCTGGCGCTGCTGTTCCAACCGGGCCATCTCCTGGCGAGTATCGGCCTGGCGCTGTTCCAGCCGGGCCAATTCGGCCTCAGCTTTTTCTTGCAATTCGCGCTGCCAGCCAACACTGCGAGCGGCCTGCTCCAAGGCCCGGCTGAGCTTGTCGGCCAGTCCTTGCAATTCCTGCCGGTGAGCCGCTTTGTGGCGCTGCTCTTCGGCAAGCTGCTGAACGCGCCCTTTAACCTCCGCCATCTGCTCATGCACGTCGGCCAATTGGCTGGATAGGGTTTGAAAGGCCGCTGCAATCTCGGCCAGTTGACCCGGCAGCTCTCGCCACTCGCGCTCGCGGGCCAGTAAGGTTCCCTCCTGGCCTTTGCTGCGCCTGTCTCGCCCGCCGGTCACTGAACCGCCGGAGCGCATCAACTCGCCTTCACGGGTGACAATCTGAAAGCCGCCCTGCAAAGCGTTAAAGGCGCGCCGGGCGGCGGGCAAATCTTCGACAATTAGGGTGCGGTTGAGGGTGGCCTCGGCCACCGGACGCAGATGCGGCTCGACGGTGACCAACTCTGAGGCCAGGCCGACGATGCCCGGCGTGTTGGGCACACTCAGGGCCGGGCCGGGGCGCAGGGTGTCGAGCGGCAAAAAGGTGGCGCGCCCGCTGCGGCTCTCTTTCAGGTAGGCAATGGCCGCTTCGGCGTCGGCAAAACGCTGCGCCACCACTTCCTGCAAGCGGCTGCCCAGCGCCGCTTCGATAGCGCCTTCCAAATCCGGGGGGACCTGCATCGTCTGGCTGACCGTGCCGATGATGCCGCTCAAACCGGCTTCCGGCTGCAAAACGGCTTTGACCCCCTCAAAATAGCCGGACATGTCGCTGCGCAGCTTGCCCAGCAAATCCTGCCGCGCTTTGAGCGTATCTTCCTGCCGCTGCAACGCAGCCATCCGGTTTTTAAGCTGCTCAGCCGCCGCGTCGAGCCGGCTCAAGCGGTCGCGCTGCTGGCTCTGTTGGCCGTCGAGCAAGGCCAGGCCGGCTTCCAGTTCGGCTAACCGGCCGGTTAACTGCGCTTGTTGGCCCTGTAATTCCTGCTGCTCTTGCGTCAAGCGGGAAATTTCGGTTTCATAACCGGCCTGGTCGGCCAGCAAGGCCGCGCGGCGTTCCTCGAATTGAGCCAGGTCAGCGCCGCGTTCAGCCAGCCGGTGGGCCAGTTGGCCGGCCTGTTTTTCGGCGGCGGCCTGCCGGTCCAACAGGTCTTGACGCCGGCGCTGCTGGGCGTCAAGCTGCTGCTGCAACGCCTGCATAGCCGCTTCGGCCTGGCGCAACTCCTCGTTGACCGCTTGCAGGGCGGTTTCAGCCTCGGCAATCTGGCGGGTCTGTACCTCCAAATCGGCGGAAAGCGGCTCTAATTCGGCCAGGATTTCTTCGCGCTGGGCCAGGTACTGCCTGGCCCGCTCTTCGCTTACGGCCAGTTCGCGCTGAATTGCCTCCGTCTGGCTGCGCCGCCGGTTGTTTTCGGCATACCAGTCGCCCAGGTTCCCACGCAGTTCGGTCTGCTGTAGTCGTAAGCGGCTAATCTCCTGCTCCAGGGCAACAAACTGCTCCCGCTGGCTTTTGAGCATGGCTTCGCCGTCGCGCAGGCGCAGCTTGGCCTCGCGTAGCTGCTGCTGGCCCTGGCCCCAGCGAAAGCCGTACCAGACCCGCAGCAGACCGTCGAGATGGGTTCTGAGCAGGTTGTATTCCTGGGCGCGCTGGGCCTGCTTTTCGCGGTGCTGCATGCGCGGCTCGATTTCTTTGACGATGTCGTTGACCCGCAGCAGGTTGGCCCGCGTGGCTTCCAGTTTGGCCAGTGTTTCGGCCCGCTTCTGGCGGTGAAAGGTGATGCCGGCGGCTTCTTCAAACAGTTTGCGCCGTTCCTCAGCGTGCAGCGAGAGCACCCGGTCAATGGTGCCCTGGCCGATGACGGTGTACGTCTGGCGGCTCAGGCCGCTTTTGCTTAGCAGTTCGGCCACATCTTTGAGGCGGACGCGGCTGCCGTTGAGAAAATATTCATTCTCGCCGGAGCGGTAGGCCCGCCGGGAGATGGTCACTTCGGAGAAGTCGAGGGGCAGCCATTTGTCGGTATTGTCCAGCACCAGCGTCACCGAGGCCAGGCCCAGCCGGGCGCGGCCATCGGAGCCGGAAAAGATCATATCTTCGGTTTTTTTGCCGCGCAGGTTGCTGTAGCTCTGCTCGCCCAGCACCCAGCGAATGGCGTCGGCCACGTTGGATTTGCCGCTGCCGTTTGGCCCGACTACGGCGGTAATGCCGTCGTCGAAGGCAAATTCCACTTTGTTGGCAAACGATTTGTAGCCTTGAATTTCGAGTGATTTTAGTCTCATAGGGGTAGAGAGTAAGGGAGTAGGGGAAGATAGAGGATAGAAAATAGAGGATAGAAGATAGCTTTTTTCTATCTTCTATCTTCAATCTTCCATCTTCTTTCTCTTACTTCCTACTCCCTGAATTTTTGACTTGGGCTGTTGAAGCCGCTGCTACACTATAGCATCAACTTTGCCAGTGGGGAAATGGGGCAAGCGGCATTTTCAGTAGGCTAAAACCACTGCGATACAACCACTTGAATAACTGTGCTCACCAATAAAATCACCCAAAACGCCGGCTTTCTCACTTTGTGCCAGAGCACGAACATACCCAACCAGCCCCCGAATACCCCACCGACCAGGGCAAAAAGATGTAAAACCTGTTCGGGAATACGCCAGTTGCCCAGAATAGCCTGGGTTTTATCAACTGTGTACAGAAAAAAGGTAGCCGCCCCCCAGGCGACGAGCCACATCACATAAAAAGACCAGTGGGTATACAGGTAGAGCAGAACATACGAAACTATCGCGAAGAAGAGAGCCATCGCGGTGAAAAAGGGGGCTGAGTTTTTCATAGTGGGTCTGTCAGGTTTTACTCTAATAAGCGTGGACTTTCTTTAATTCGGTGATCCAGCAAGCCAGAATGTCTGAGGTATCCCGGCCCAGGTCATGGGCCAATTCAAATTTTAAGCAAAACCTCTTGATTACATATCAATTTTCGAGTAAAATAATAGTAGCTCATCTACCATGTGTAGAAGGAGTAACGAGGTCGTCCTACGGGGCGACCTTAGCCTTTTTATAAGCCTCGTACTCTTTTTGCAGTTTGCGCTGCTGGTGAGGCTGGGGTACCGGGTAGGCTGTCCAGAAGATTACATATCCCTGGCGCCGGGCTAAAATAACCAGGTATTCCTGCTGTTCTAACCAAAGGCAGACTCGCCGCTCGCCCTTCCGTTCATTCTCCCAAACTTTCACCATCGGCTCGCCACAATGCTCAATGATAGGCCGAGGCCAACGAATCCGTTCGCACCGGCGTAAATCGGGCAGCCGTTCGGCTTCGTTATCCCCGTCGGAAATGATATGCCAAAAGGTGGCTTCTTTTCTCTGGTTTATAGGATGGCGCTTCAGTGCCAGGGGCTTGCCTTCAAAAAGTGGAACGCTGTCTATAAAATCCTGCTTAAAGCAGGCATACAAGGCGGCCTCATACCGATTCCAATTCCCATCGAAATCGGCCAACCGCACCAGATCGGGTAGCCAATCGAGTGGATTGATAGCAGCAGCCAGGTTCACCCCCGCCTCCACGAGGCGTGCCAGCGGAATAAATTTACTTTTTCTTCGCGCAGCAGCGTGGTACGGGTGAGGCCGTAGCCGGAACGCTGCCGGAGCCGCTCCACCAGCGCGAGTTTGGCCGGGCTGGTGGCTAAGCCCCGATTAGCGTAAGCGATGGCTCCAATTAGCAAATCGGCCAATTGTAAAAGTTCTACTTCGTGCGAACGCACTAACTGCACCCGCTCCACAATCTCGCGCGAAAAATCGTACATGCTGTTGCTCAACACCTGGTGCAGTTTGACCACTTTAGCCGCACCCTGAGTGTCCTTAATATCCAGGTAAATGCGGTAGCAACTGAGCGGCGATAGGATCACTTTAAGCAGATCAAAGTACATTTTGTAATACCAGTCGTCGTGCGTTTGGTTGAATTCCGCGTGAACCAGCTTGTTTTTATCCGGCACAATCAAGGCTCTAAAGTGCAGGTCGTCATCGTCAAAAAAATAATCCAGCAGGTTGAGATAAAAATCCCGTTTGGCCGGCGAAACTTTGACCCATTTGACCTCGAAATCCGGGGGCAGATGGTGCTGCCGTTTAATTTCGCGCAGACGCGTTGAGATTTCGGGTACCTTCTCCAGTGGACACCAGACTGCCCCCAATACCATTACTGGCAGGCCATCGTGTTCCAGGTGGCCGCTCTCATCACAGTAGACGTTATAAACCTGGCTCACCGCCCCGCCTCCTCCACCATAGCGATTTTCTCCGCTGTCAAGCCAAAGAGTTGATACACCAGCCGGTCAATCTCCCCTTCCAGGGCATTTTTACCACAGAGGCCACAAAGGGTTCACAAAGGGCACAAAGGGTTTCACAAAGGGCACAAAGATTTCTTCTTGGTGATCTTTGGGTCTACTTGGTGTGCTTTGTGGTTGAGTTTTTTACCACCACCGCTGAATCTTTTCCTTGAGGAAATCCCCCACCGATCCCCGGCTGAGGTTATCTCGAATACCGGAAGGGGGAGCCGTAGTTTGGGTCACACGATACTCCTACGGAAAAATCCTACATCCCCGCCAAGAAAACGGTCACTATGTTTATAAACTGCTCGAATTGCTCCCGGCGAACGCTGTGTCCTGCGCCGGCAATAGGGGCTAGGCTAACGTGAGGACATAAACGGGCTACTTCGGCAGCCACTTCTGAGGTGACAAGACCTCCCAATTTGGGATCGCCGGTAATTAGCAAAGTGGGGCAAGTAATTTTAGCTACAGTTTCGCGCCAATGAGGCCGTAACTCTCTAATCACCCGAAGCACGTCGGGACTCACCTGTAACTTGGCCTGTGCCCACGCTCCAAACTCGATGGCGCTCCATTGGGGGTGTTCTTCCCGCGCAGCGGTAACTAATGCTTCAAAGGTTCTGGATTTTTGTTCGAGCAAGTTGGCGTGCCATTGGCCGGTTGAAGTTTCTCTCGATTCCTCCGAAACTAAACCTTCATACCACGGGGGGTCTTCAAGGATAGCGCACCCGACCAGATGAGGATAATAAGCGGCTGTAAGGGCGATAGTATCAGCGCCCATCGAGTGGCCCATCAAGTAAGGTCTGTCCAGGTTAAGAGCCTCGATGAAGCCGGCCAGGTCAGCCGCCCGGTCTTCGGGGGTATAGCCTGTTTCTGGCGCATCAGAGAGGCCGTGGCCGCGGGCATCAACCATAATCAAATCATACTCTTTTTCCAAAGCCTCAGCAGTGCGTGTCCAACACAGGCCATTATCGGTGATACCGTGGGCCAGCACCAGGGGCGGCTTATCTCCTCCAGTTCGATGATAATGGAAGTTAAAATTATTGGCAACCACACTACCGGAAAGCCAGTTTGACATTGTTTGCTCCCTATTTTCTCTCGACATTCATTGTGGCAAAATGCTCAAGCAAGAGTAGGTTTTTCGAGTAGGTCCCGGTGCGATTCAGGAATTATGATAGACATAGCACTCCTTACCCGTTTACCGGCCAAGCTGGAAAGGTTCATACAAAAAACGGGCAGGGACGGCTTGCAGGCCAAAATCGGCGTAGGCCGGGCTGACACGGACCACGGCGACGGTCCAATTGTAGATGCCTTCGCGGCCCAAAACGCCCTGAGCGTAGCGAATATTGCCGACTTTGAGCTGGTAACGGTTGGAACCGAGAAATTCGATACGGTCCTCCCGGCGATCCAGCACGGCGTCATGCACCCCGGCCTGGGGTTCGCCGGTCAGCCAGACCCGCACCTCAAAGCCGTATTCGGGCGGCAGGGGATCGCCAAGCCATTCCCAGATAAAGGTGGTGGGGCCGCGTGAGGGCGGAATTTCGGTCGAAATGGGGTCAAGCAAGGTGAGGATACCGCTGGGCAGGTTGGGCGCAGCCGCCGGGGCCACAATGCGGGTCGAGACAGGCTGCACCGCGACAGGGGTCGGCGTGGCCGGAGTGGGAGTCGAGGGGGGGCGAGGGGTATTGGTTGGCAGCGGTACGGGCGTGGGCGGCGGGGCCGGATTGCTAGATGGAACGACGGTGTAAGGGGCAGGGGTGCGGCGAGGCGGAGGCGTCGGCCCGCGCGGGGTGGGGGTGACAGTGGGGACGGTTGGCGTCGGCGTGCGAGTGGCAGTGGGCGAAGGTGGAATCGGGGTTGGCGTGGACGAAGAGGCAGACAAACGGGCGGTTGCGGTTAGCCCGGCGCTATCCGGGGTGGCCGAAGTCAACAGAGAGGCTGTACCGTCGGAGGGGGCTGCGCCGGGGGTGGCTGAACTGGCTGATGTGCCATCCGAAGCTGTCCCGGTGGCCGAGGATGACGGCATTTCTGTGCCGCTCTCAAGGGAGTCGCTTGACTGAGCCTCAGCGGACGTAGTCGAATTGGCCGAGGCATCGTCGGGGATTGTCTCCGTGGCCGAAGACGACGGGGATTCGCTGCTGCTACCAGTTGAGCCGGTTGGCGACAGAAGGGAGGGAGTACCCTCTGCCTGAGACTCAGCAGGCAGGGTCGAATTGGCCGCTGTACCTTCCAACGATGATGGTGACGATGTACCCCTCCCAGGCGACCCAACCGGCGCGGGCGATGAGATCAGAGCCGGGGTGAGAGTTGAGTCGCCTGAATTGGCCTGGCCTTGACTCAGGCCAGCCGGAAAGTTGTTAGGAGAGAGCAGTCGCAATAGCAGCAGGATGGGACAGGAAATTAAAGTAGCTACCAACACAGCGGTAATAACGCCCAGGATACACCAGGAGAGAACCCTGACCCAGGCCGGCGAGCGTTCAAATGGTTTTGAAATTGATTGAAACAAAGGGGAGGAGGGTTTCCGTTGACTCGTCATGGGTGGGTCCCTTTCGGAGGTTAACCGATTGTGTTCCTGAAAGCGATCGGAAACTTTTTTGGCTGACCGCCCGCCCCGGCATGAATGCCAGGGCTAGGGAACAACGCCGGGTTGACCCGGCTTTAGCCCGATTAATCGGGCGTTGTTTCATAGTCCGGCGACTTCATGGCCGGACGAGCGCCGGTGGTAAAGGTTACTGTGGAGTTTCCGAATGCTCTCCTATTATAAAGGGAGTGATTGGTTAACGTCAAGGAAGGAATGAATTTTGGGGCAGACCTTACAGGTTTGGAAAACCCATGAGGTCTATCTTTTTACTTGAACCAACTCCGCCAGGCCGTGTGCCAGGGTGTTTTTTGGGCCGGGGGCTGGAGGCTGGCCGAGTCATCAGTTTGTTGAGTTGGGGACGACGCCATCGGTTCATCCTTGGCGGTTGCTTGCAAGGCATTGATAAAATCGGCGGCGGTCTGGTAGCGGTCTTCCGGTTTGGTGGCCAGGGCGCGGAGCAGCACTTGTTCCAGGTGTGGGGAAATGGCCGGGTTCAGCGCGCGCGGGGGAGGGGGCGGCTTGGTGACTCGTTCCAGAATAATGGCGAAGGGGGTGGGGGCGTCATGCGGAATTTTTCCGGTTAACAATTCATATAAAATGAGGCCCAGACTGTAAAGATCGGAGCGGGCGTCTGTGAGCAGGCCGGAAGCCTGCTCCGGCGACATGTACACGGGCGTGCCGAGAATAGACCCGGTGCTGGTCATCTTGGTGGCGGCCTCATAAATTTTGAGCAAGCCAAAGTCCGACAGTAAAGCCTGACCGCTATCCAACAAGATATTGGCCGGTTTGACATTGCCGTGCATCACCCCGTGCTGGTGGGCGTAGGCCAGGGCCTCGGCCACCTGAATGACCCACGCTACGGCTTGGGCCTGATCAAAGCTTTGATCCTGAATCGCACCCTTTAAAGTTTGCTCCCTTTCAACATAGCGGACGACGGTGTAGGCATAACCCTGTTCCACCCCAAAATCATAGATGGGCAGGATTCTGGGGTGATCCAGGCGGGCGATGGCTTGAACCTCGCGCAAAAAACGGGCCGAAAAATTAGGGTCGGCGGCGCTAAAGGAGGAGCGTAATACTTTAATCACTGCGTAACGATTTAAGCGGGGTTGGTAAGCTTTGAAAACGGTGGTGCTGCTGCCCTCGGCGATGATGCTTTCAATTTGATACTGTCCCAAATTTTTGCCCACCAGTTCGTGTCTGACCCCATAGACCGGCTCAACCTGTTTGAGCCAGGCCGGGTTGAAAACTTCGGCGTAAATCCGATTGCGGACAATCAATCTATCCCCCTCACGGCGGACCACCCCGGCCAGCCGAAGATGAGATTTGGCAGGGGATTGTTCTTCATCCTGTACCGGGTTTTGGCCTAGCCGGATGTCGCGGTAAACGGCCAGCACCTCGGCCGGGTCGGGGGCGCGTTTGGTCAACATATCATGCACAAAGCGCAAGTTGTGGTCCTGGTCGCTTTGCCGGCCAAAAAAGGCTTGCGCTACCGCCTGCTCCAGGTCGGTTTCGCTCCACTGCTGATGATCCTGTTCGGCAATCACCTGGCACAAGCGTTGGGTCAGGTAGGGATGACCGCCCGTCCAGGTGAGTACTCGGCTCAGCAGTTGGCGGGCCTCAGCCGGCGGCAGGTTGAAGCCCTCAGCCAGCGGCAAAGCCTCCTCAAGGGTGAAGTCGGCCAGGTCCACCCGTTGGCCGATGTTGAAGGGAGTCCGTTCCGGGTCGCTGATCAGGTCGCTGGGGGTGGCTACGCCAATCAAAACAAAAGAGAGCCGCCGGAACTCCGGGGTGACGGCGCGGGCATTGTAGAGAAAGCGAATGGCGGCGTAAAAGTCGTCGGTAAAACGCAGGCTGAGGGTGCTGTCAATCTCGTCAATAAAGATGACCACCGGGGCGGCGACTTCGGCCAGCAGCACTTTTTGGAAAAAGAGGGTCAGGCGTTGGATCAAGCCCAGGTGGGTCTGATTTTGCCACCACTGGACGGCGCTGGTCTTGAGGGCCAGGCTGTCCTCGATGGTTGTCAGCAGCCCCAAATACCACTCTTCGGCGGTGAGCTGGACGCCCAGTTGGGTCAGGTCCATAATCACCGAGACAATCCCCTCCTGGGCCAGTTGTTCGGCGGTGCGGACCATCAGGCTCGACTTGCCCATCTGGCGCGAGGTTAAAATGTAGGCAAAGGCCCCGGCCCGGCACAGTTTCAGCAAGTCCGCATCGGCCTGGCGGGGAATGTACAAACCGCTGCCGGCCTGCACCGTACCGCCAACGGTGTAAAGCGAAGGATCAGCCATCGAGACGCTCCCGGAAGAAATCAGCATACAATTGGCAGCGCGGCAATACCTCTCGCCCTTCGCGCTGCACCAACCCGGCCCCGCGCAGCCGGAAAAAAACTTCCTCGTCGGGACAAATACGATGGCGAATCACCTGCCGCAGCCCGGCAATCAGTTCGGCCTGGCCCTGCAAGCGGAAAAGATGGTTGCGGAGATGATCGCTAAAAGGGCCGCGGTCGGCGGTGGCCTGGGCAAACAGATCAGCCGCAGTGATGCGCCCGCTGGCCACCAGATACAGCGCCCGCCGGACCAGGTATGGCTGGCCGCCCAGCAGGGCCATTAACTGCTGCTCCTGGGCCGGGGTCAGCGGAGAAGCGTGGCGGCGATTCAGGTCGGCCACCTGATCGGCGGTAAAATCGGTCAACTCGATCACTTCGCCCACATTGAAGGGCGACTGGTTTAAGTTCTCGATCAGTTGGTAGGGTTCGGTCGAGGTGACCAGGGCCAGATCGAGCTGCCGCCACAGCTTGCCTTCGAGCGGGTGGGCGCGGTTATTATGCCAGCCGCGCAGCATGCCAAAAAAATCGGAGCGAAACGGGGCGTCAAAAACAGTTTCAACCTCGTCCAGAGCCAAAACCAGGGGGCCGCCCAACTCCTTGAGCAGGTAGCGGCTGAGGTAGCGGGTGCAGCGCTGAGTCTGGCCCAGCGGCATTTGCCAATAATTATCCACCGTATCCGGCAGGTCCAGTTGGTCGCTCAGCCAGCTACAGAACTGGCGAAAGAAGGTGGTGGGGTCGCGCAGGGCGGCCTGGTCGAACAGTTGGAAATCCAGAAAGACCACTTGTTTACCGGCCTCAACAGCCGCTTCGCTCAGGCGGACCAGCAGCGAGCTTTTGCCCATCTGGCGCGGCGCTTTGAGGGTGACGGTCACGCCCTGGCGGGCGATGGCAGCCAGAGCGATGTGATCCTCGGCCCGTTCCACATAAAAGGCCGATTCCGGGTCCATGGTGCCTTCGGGCAGTTCGAGCCGCAGGGGTTGGGCCGCCGCCAGGGGTTGGGGCAGCGCGGGGGCCGGACCGGCGCGGAGCAGCGCGGCTTTGGCCTGGGCATCAATCAACAGCGCGCCGCCGGCAATGGCCTGCTCCAGTTGGGCGATGAGGGCCGGCGTGTCGCTCTCGCCGGCCCAGAAGGCCCAGTTCAGCGGGTCGAGGTAGACGTTCAAGGGGTACTGGAACGGCTCGCGGTAGGCCAGGCGCACCGGCAAAATGGCCGGGCGTCCGCCCTGGGTTTGGGCCAGTTGGTGGGCCAGTTTGATTTCGGCCAGGACCATTTCGCTGCCGATGGACTCGGCGGAGAGGAGCGTAATCAAAAAATCGGCGGCGCGCAGTTCGGCCTCGATGCGCTCGGCCCAGGGTGTACCGATGAACATGGTCTGGTCAATAAAAACGTCGTACTGCTGGCCGAGCGCCACAAAAAGCTGGTTGGCGAGGGTTTGATCCGGCTCGACGCTGCGTTTGTAGCTGATAAACAGGCGCGGCTTGCGTTCATACGGCTGGTGCGCCTCAAACCGGGCCGGGTTGCGGCTTTGCAGCAGGGGTAGGAGAGCAGCGAACAGCATCTTCTGTTCGGCATGCTCGATCAGCCGGTCAATGATTCTGGCCTTGCCGGTTTCTTCAGCCAACTGGTCGTAGACAGGCCGGAAGACCGACTCTTCGTAGCAGAGCCGGCGCAGTTCTTCGGCATTAAAGCCCGCGTTGAGCAAAGCTCGAATGTTGGGTAGGTGGTATTGGGTCGGCATCGGCGCTGCCATAGTTCCCCGGAAAAATTGAAAACACAGATATCAGGGATACAGGTTAGTACCTTATGAGTCAGATTCTTGTACAGTGAGCAAGAAATTATTACACAGAGGGACACGGAGAAGTCACAAAGTCCCACAGAGGAATTTTTATCGCTTCTCTGCGTGTCCCTGTGAAATCTCTGCGTAACTCATTGTCCTTGTTTCTCCTTTCTCAAGTTTAATTATACCATAAATTTTTAGTGGGTGGGGTCCACTGGAGAGCGTAGCAGGATCATCACCCCCACAACTCGCGCACATTCTCCCACATGATATATCCCCCGGTCAGGAGCAGGGCTACAATGACGATGGGCCAGAAGAAATCGTAGACGATAACCAGCGAGGAGACGATGGCCAGGCCGATGGTGAGCGAAGTGACCAGGCGGGCCAACTGCCGCCGGAAGCCGGCCTCGACAAAAATCATGAGTGATAACAGGGCTACAATGCCCCAGATCAGATACTGCTGCCCAAAAAAGACCAGGATGACAAAGCTGATCAACATCAGGCCGATGCTGACGGCGGCCCAGGCTTCGGCGAAGCGGTTGAAGCGCAGCCGGGCGGCCGAGGCCGGATGGCGGGCATGGCGCAGATGGGCGCGGGCGGGGCTGCGCTGGCCGGTTCGCAGCCGAGCAGCATAGAGGCCCAGCGCTTCCAGCAACGCCTGGTCGGCGGCCAGTTCGGCCCGCATCCCATTGAGTTCTTCAGACAGAGCTTCCATTTTTTCCTGCTGGGCCGCGTACAACTGGCGCAGGTGAGCCTGCCCGCGCATGGCGTTGGCTTCCACCCCCATTTTGACCAGATCACGGCTTTTTTGGGCAATGGTTTCGGCCAGGGCGCTTTGGCGGGCTTCAACCTCAACCCACTGCTCCAACACGTGGCTCAGGGTGCGGTTGGGCGGCGGCAGCTTGTCTAACCCGGCCCAACCCAGCGGATCGTACCAGGCCCGGCGCATACTGCCATCTCGATTGTAGACCGGCCCGGCCGGGGCGTTTTCGCTCGAAAGGGGGTCGCGGGCATAGAGGCCCCACAGTCCGCGGTAGTGCAAGGCCCAGGGCGGGGTTGGCTCCAGCAGGCGCGGTTCGGCCCAAGTTTTCTCCTGGCCCGGCCCAATCGCCAGGCCATCGCCGCGGGCGTAATCCACAAAGGGGATGCGGAAGATGTTGAAACCGGGTCGGGGCGAAGCGGAATCTGACTCCTCAGATGAGGCATCGAGCCGGAATAATTTTTGCCAGAAGCGTTTTTGCCGGTCCACCAGCCGCACCAGGGGAGCCAACGGCGGCAGTTCCAATTCGGTCAGATATTCGCCGCGAGCAAAGTGACAGGAGTGCGACCCGGCGCCGACATACACGACGGGGTGTTCGCCCACCTTTTCCAGTTCGGGGTCGTCCCAGCGGCGGCGGAAATCGTCGCCAAAGAAGTCGTGCGAGGCGTAGGCCACCCATTCCGGCTGCAGGTCGCCGTTGGCTTCGTAAAGGTAGAGGCAAATCATCTCCCAATCGGCTTCGTGGTCGTTGGCCCCGGAGAAGCCGGAGCGCCAATTGTTGAAGGGATAAAAAAACCAGTATTGCAGGGTTATCCAGCCGTTCTCGCGGATGACCCGGCCGGCGTAGCTGTACTGTTCCTGCCCGGCCAGCAGCCGCCGGTAGGCCATGGCCGCAGCGGCGGCGGTGTCGCCGGGAACCCGGCCGCGGGCAAAGAGGCTCAGCGAGAAAAGGGCATCCAAAAAGCGCGACATATAGCCGACGCGGGCCAGCCGGCCCGGCCCGGCGTAAAAGACATTCTGGGGGTCTTTGTGGGCAAACCCCTGCTGCAAGGCATAGGCGGCCAGTTCGGTAATGTTGAGCGGCTCGATGAACTTGAGGTAATAGACCGCCCCAAAGTCGGCGGCGCGCGGTTCGGCCAATTTTTCCAGGGTCAACTGGCCCTGAGGAACCAGACAGACCGGCTGTTTTTCAGGCCGGTGCAGCCACAGGCTGCAATTTTGGACATAGGCGGCCACATCCATCGGGAAAAACTGCTCGCCGCGGGTATAGCGCAGCACCGGCTCAAAGCGCCGCAGCAGGGCGCGGTCGGTCTGAGGCGAGCCGGTCATGCTTCGTCCTCCTCTTCAATCAGGGTGGCGGCAGGTTCAAAGGTGGTTGAGACTTCGGCGGTGTGGAGATAGATAACCAGGAAAATACTGTAAAGCATGATGACATAAACGTAACTGGGCCGCTGATTAAAGTAGAGCAGCAGAGCCGTCAACAGGCTCAAGCCCTGGGTGAGCATGGCCATTATCCAGGCGGCGCGCCAAAGGCGGAAAAAGCCCAGGGCAGCCAGCAAGGCCAGCAAGGCCAACGGAATAAAAATGATACCCATCGCCAGGGCGTTAATGGGTTCGGTAATCAGCATCTCGACAATCAGGCTGCGGCGCAGGCCCAGACCGCGGGTGAAAAAAAACAGGCCCAGGTCAAACAGGCCGACCGCCTGCAACAACAGCAGTAAGCCCAGCACCATCACCGGCCCTGACCGTGTTTTGACGGCTGGCGCGTTTGGAGCGAGTTGGGCCAGGGATGGGGTTTCGGCCTGGTTGAGAAGGCGTTTAACAGGAGTTTTATGAGTTTGACCCATGATGAATTAATTATACATAACTGCTTATGCATGTCATTTCGACCGAAGGGAGAAATCCCTATCGCCTTACAGTTGCTCAAGTTTGGTGGGCAAAAGACGCTTGTTCAGCCAAGTTTTTTTAATTACTGCTCTGAAGATTTCTCGGCCCGCGGCCTCGAAATGACATGGGTTGAGTAGTTTAAATTATACCAAATAAAAACTGCTTCCACATATCAGAAGGAAGCAGTTTTGAAAAGAAAGTGTGGGCATGGCCGGAGGATTTTATTTGGGGGGCTGATTGATCATCAGCCAATAAAAACCGAGGTCGCTCATAACCGCTTGAAACGCGCCAAACTCCACCGGTTTGACCACATAACTGTTGGCCCCCAGAGCGGCGGCGGCCTGGATGTTCGGGTCATCCGCCGAAGAAGTGACCATCACGACCGGAATGGCCTGGGTCCGGGGGTCGGATTTGATAGCCTGTAGCACTTCGAGACCGCTAAGTTTGGGCAGTTTCAAGTCGAGCAGCACTACCTTTGGAGTCAGGCTAACATCCCGTTCGGCATAATTTCCCCGGCCAAACAAAAAGTCCAGCGCTTCTACGCCATCCTTGACCACAACGAGCTGATTGGCCAGACCTCGCCTTTTTAAGGCGCGGAGGGTCAACTCAATGTCGTAAGGGTTATCCTCTACCATTAAGATTTCTACGGCGTCAGGTCGGTCCATCATAAGACTCCTATTGGGAGATTAGAGATTAGAGATTGGTGGTTATTTAATCTCTAATTCCCACGCGAAGCGTCTAATCTCTTGGCGCAATAAAGGTATTCATGGGGACCAATACATTTCAAATAAGGCCGTAGCATAGGGCCTTGTGCCCGCCCACAAGGGGCTAAACTACGTTATTTGAAAAGTATTGATTCATGGACGAGTTCTAAGCGCTTCAGGGGGCATGGTTTTACCGGTCTGCAAATTATGAAAGGTGAGGGAGCAGCGGTGGAAAGGTAGCAACTTGAGTATTTATCTTATCAGAAATTTACCCCTTTGTAAAAAAAAGAAAAATCGGATAACCCTTACTGGCCGGGGTTATCCGAATAGATTATCTGAGACCCTAAGTACAGCTTTGCCTTAGTTCGTGACGAAATCAAGGCGAGTAGATACCTCCACAGAAGTCATATCATTCCGACCGGAGGGAGGAATCTTCGTTATCACCGCCGAAAATGTTATAGCGAGCAAGAAGATTTCTCGCTGGCGCTCGAAATGACATCTCAGGAAACGGATACATTAAATCGTGACGAATTTATGCAATCCTGTACTAAGTACAAACAGAAAAGTATTGAAGGTTTGTAGTGGCGACTTCAGTCGCTAAACAGAGCTAAAAAACGACTAAAGTCGTCACTACAAATCCCACATAATTTAGCTACTTGTCGTTAAATTGATTGCTTACTGGCTTAATAACAACCGGACGTACTGCGCCCGCTCGAAAGCGAAGGGGTCGTCGCAGTTCTTCTGGCTGACCTTGCCCCGAAAATCTTCCAGGGTGTCGTAGCCTTTCTCGGCCATCCAGGCTTCGATATCGCGCAAAATGGTGGAAATGTAGGGGATACCATGCTTAAGAATAACCGAAGCTACCTGGATGACCTTGGCCCCGGCCAGCAAAGCCCGGATGGCATCCTGACCGCTGTGGACGCCGGTGGTAATGGCTAAATCAGCCTGAACCCGGCCGTAAAGCAAGGCAATCCAGCGCAGCGGCAGCTTCAATTCTTGGGATGAACTGTAAACCATCTCGTTGTGGAGCGACTCGGTTTCCACTTCGATAGTCGGTTGGAGGAAACGATTGAACAACACCAGGGCATCCACCCGGCGTTTATCTAATTCAGCCGCCACATTAACGGTGGAAGTATAGAAGGGACTCAGCTTGACCGCAACCGGAATTTTAACTTCAGCCTTAACCCCTTCGACAATTTCGTACAGTTCTTTTTCAATCTCCAACCCCGTTTTGGTTGGGTCGGTGGCGACGGCATAAACATTCAACTCCAGCCCATCTACGCCGGTGGCTTCCAGTTGCCGGGCATAATGCACCCAGCCGCCCGGTGAAACGGCGTTCAGGCTGGCAAAGAGGGGCAGGCGCACCGCTTTGCGCGTTTTTTCAATCCACATCAGATGCTCGCTGGCCTCGCCGTGGCTAATCCCCGGAAAATAAGACAAGGCTTCGGGAAAGCTGTCGCTGCCGACGGCCAGTTGATCCATAAAGTGCATCTGTTCCATTTGAATCTGCTCCTCAAACAAGGAGCTAATGACCAGCGCCCCGGCCCCCACCTCTTCGGCCAGCTGCACCCGGTCCACCCGATGGGAGATGGTGCTGGCCGCCACCACAACCGGGTTTTTAAGCGGAATGCCCATGTAAGTTGTGCCTAAATAGCTCATCGTCGCCTCCTGAAAATAATGCGTAAAACGTGTTGGGGGCTGCGTGTTGCGTAAATTCGATAAACGCAACACGCAAAACGCCCTATAGTTTTTGTTTTATCTTACCCTTATCTTTCTCTCTGGATAAGTGACATTTATCTCCAAATTTGAGACGAATTGCACTATTTGGGGGGGGATGGGGGGTGCTATACTGGCCTTAATGCAAAATTCAGAGTACGGATTAGGAAACGTGATGCCTGAAACGTGAAGTACTTCCGTTCAAGTCATCACGTTTCACGTTTCACGCACTACGAGGAGAATTTTTATGAGTGATTTAAAACCAATACGGCGTAAAGTTACGATTGACGGGAATACAGCAGCCGCGCACGTTGCCCACGCAGTCAACGAAGTGATTGCTATTTATCCAATCACGCCTTCGTCGCCGATGGGGGAACTGGCCGATGAAAAATCGGCTGCGGGCGAGAAGAACATCTGGGGCACCACGCCGACGGTGGTTGAAATGCAATCGGAAGGGGGCGCAGCCGGGGCTGTGCATGGCGCCCTCACCACCGGCGCGTTGACCACGACCTTTACCGCCTCGCAGGGCCTGCTGCTGATGATCCCCAATATGTACAAAATTGCCGGTGAGTTGACCGCGACGGTCATTCATGTGGCCGCTCGCTCTTTGGCGGTTCAAGCTCTCTCAATTTTTGGCGACCATTCCGATATCAACGCCGCCCGCGCCACCGGCTTTGCCATGTTGTGTTCCGGCAGCGTGCAGGAAGTGATGGATTTTGCCCTGATTGCCCAGGCCGCTACCCTGGAATCGCGGGTGCCTTTTATTCATTTCTTTGATGGCTTCCGCACCTCTCACGAAATCCAAAAAGTTGAAGAGTTGACCCGCGACGACATGCGGGCCATGATTGACGAGCGCTTTGTGCTGGCCCACCGGCGGCGCGGCCTTTCCCCCGACCGGCCGATGATGCGCGGCACCGCCCAAAACCCCGATGTTTATTTCCAGGGACGGGAGACGGTCAATGTCTATTACCAACAAACTCCGGCTGTGGTGCAGCAGGCTATGGACCGTTTTGCCGAGCTGGTTGGCCGCCAATACCGGCTGTTTGATTACGTGGGCGCTCCCGACGCCGAGCATGTAGTGGTGGTCATGGGTTCCGCCGCCGAGACGATGCATGAAGTGGTTGAATATCTGGCAGCCCAGGGTGAAAAAGTGGGCCTGATTAAAGTGCGGCTGTACCATCCCTTTGCGGCTGACGCCTTCATTAATACCCTGCCGCCCACCCTCAAAGTTATCTCTGTCCTGGACCGCACCAAAGAACCCGGCTCGCTGGGTGAACCGCTCTACCTGGATGTGTTGACCGCGGTCAGCGAAGCTGTAGCCGAAGGAAAACTGGCCGCCATGCCCCGGATTGTGGGCGGACGGTATGGCCTCGGCTCCAAGGAGTTTAACGCTGGCATGGCCAAGGCTGTGCTCGACAATATGAAGGCCAGCCCGCCCAAAAACCACTTCACCATTGGCATTCATGATGACATTACCCACACCAGCCTGGCCTGGGATGACAACTTTTCCAGCCTGCCTCAAGGAGTCCACCAGGCCATGTTTTACGGCCTGGGGGCCGACGGCACGGTCGGGGCCAACAAAAACTCAATCAAAATTATCGGCAAGGCCACCGATAACTATGCCCAGGGTTATTTTGTCTACGACTCCAAAAAATCCGGAGCCATGACCATCTCTCACCTGCGCTTTGGCCCTACCCCCATTCGCAGCGCCTACTTGGTCAAAAAAGCCAACTTTTTGGCCTGTCACCACTTTAGTTTTATTGACCGCTACGAGATGCTCGATGCTTTGGTGGAGGGCGGCACCTTTCTGCTCAACAGTCCTTATGGCGCGGATGAAGTGTGGGACATGCTGCCCCGCGAGGTTCAGCAGCAGCTCATCGAGAAAAAGGTCAAATTCTATGTCATTGATGCCATTAAACTGGCCAAATCTATTGGTCTCGGCGGGCGGATCAACATTATCATGCAGAGCGCCTTTTTCCTGATTTCAGGCGTGCTGCCCGAAAACAAAGCCATGGAGTTGATCAATCTGGCCATTGAGGATACTTACGGCATCAAGGGTCAGATGGTGGTCAACATGAATATTCGCGCCGCTCAACTGGCTAAAGAGCGAGTGCAGCGGGTCCACGTGCCTAAAAAAGCCACCAGTACCCGCCACATGCGCCAGACGGTTAGCGAGGCTATGCCCGATTTTGTGCGGAATGTAACCGCTCCCATTATGGCCGGGCACGGCGACCAACTGCCCGTATCGTTGATGCCGGTTGACGGCACCTTCCCGGTGGGCACCACCAAATATGAGAAGCGCACCATCGCCACCGAAATCCCGGTGTGGGAGCCGAATGTCTGTATCCAATGTAACCAATGCGCCTTTGTTTGTCCGCACGCGACCATCCGCACCAAAGTTTATGACGCTTCCTATACCAACGGTAACTCGCCCAAAGCCTTCAAGTCCATTGCGGCCACCGGCAAAGATTTTAAGGAGATGATGTATACGGTGCAGGTAGCGCCGGAAGATTGCACCGGCTGTGGTATCTGTGTCCAAATTTGTCCGGCTTATGAGAAAGACGCCAAAGGCGCTAAAACCGAGCGCAAGGCCATCAATATGGTTCCGCTGGATGAGGCTCTGCGCAAGCAAGAAGCGGCTAATTTTGACTATTTTCTGTCCATTCCTGATACCAATCCCAGCTTGTTTAACCGCTTCACGGTCAAGGGGTCGCAGCTACTACCGCCGATGTTTGAATTTTCGGGGGCTTGCTCCGGCTGCGGTGAAACACCCTACATCAAGCTGCTCACCCAACTCTTTGGCGACCGGAGCATAATTGCCAACGCCACCGGCTGCTCCTCGATTTATAGCGGTAATCTGCCCACGACTCCCTACACCACCCGGCCTGATGGCCGCGGCCCGGCCTGGTCAAACTCCTTGTTTGAGGACGCCGCCGAATTTGGCCTGGGAATGCGGCTGACCACCGACAAGATGACCGAATTTGCCCATGAACTGCTGGCAAAGATGATTGAACAAGCCGACGGCCACGCCCCGCTGCTTGAGGCTATTCATACCTCATCAATGGAGACGCAAGAGGAGATTGAAGCTCAGCGAGCGCGAGTGGCTCACCTCAAAGAAATTCTGGCCGAAGAGAAAAGCGAGGCAGCCCGGCAACTGCTCTCTATCGCCGATTACCTGGTTAAAAAATCGGTCTGGATTATCGGAGGAGATGGCTGGGGCTACGATATCGGCTACGGCGGCCTGGACCACGTGCTGGCCTCCGGGCGCAACGTCAATGTGCTGCTGCTGGATACAGGGGTTTACTCCAATACCGGCGGCCAGATGTCCAAAGCCACCCCGCGCGGGGCCATCGCCAAATTTGCCGCTGCCGGCAAGTCTGCGCCAAAAAAAGATTTGGGCCTGATGATGATGATGTACGGCAATGTCTATGTCGCCCAGGTAGCCATGGGAGCGAATATGACCCAAACCGTCAAAGCCTTCCAGGAGGCCGAAGCTTACGATGGGCCGTCGCTGATTATCGCCTACAGCCACTGCATCGCTCACGGCATCAATATGACCACGGCCAACGATCTGCACAAAGACGCGGTGCATGGCGGATTCTGGCCGCTCTATCGCTACAATCCCCTGGACGCCGAGGCCGGCAAACCGGCGCTGCACCTCGACTCGAAAGCGCCGGATCAGGATATCGCCGATTTTATGTATAAGCAGAACCGCTTCCGCGCCTTGCGCCAATCAGACCCACAGCGAGCCAATGAACTGTTGGAAAATATGCGCCAGGATGTGGTCAACCGCTGGAAGGTGTACGAGGAGTTAGCCAGAGGGTGACGATAGCCAACCCAAAATTTGAACCAGTTTCAGTAGATCCAATTTTCGAGGAGTGAGGCACGCCCACGTGCCGAACACCGCCGCACGTGGGCGTACTGGCTCCTCAAATTTGGATCCACTGAGTTTAGATAAGGAGAGCATTATGGACAAACAAACTCTTATTAACCATCTAAATAATGACCTGGCCGGTGAACTTGGCGCAATCATCCAATATCTCACCTACGCAGCCAAAGCGACCGGGCCGTATCGCCCCCAACTGGCCCAGTTTTTTCTGGCAGAGGTGGCGGATGAACAACTGCACGCTCAATTTCTGGCCAACAAAATTGTTGCCCTGGGCGGCGAGCCAACCACTCAGCCTCGCCCGGTTCCGGCAGCGCAGACTAACCGCGAGATGCTAGAAGCCGTCCTGGCCGCCGAACGGCAGGCCACCCGCGATTATACCCAACGAGCGAAGGAAGCGGAAGAGTTTGGCGACAAGGGCCTGATGGTGCAGTTGGAAGATATGGTGCGTGATGAGAGCGGCCATTCAGAGGAAACCGAGCGAATTTTGCGCGACTGGCCGTTTTGAAAGTAACACTGTATCAGTCAAATGATAGCAAGTTGAGTAGAAACCCTTTTGTAAATAGAAATGGCGAGGTGTTAACACCTCGCCATTTCTTTATTTCAAGTTGCCCACTACCTTCATCACCACCCGGTGCAGCGGCAGAGCGCCGGCGGCTGATTCGGGGGGGGGCAGGGTGGCTTCATCGGGCTTGTCGCTGAGGCCAAAAACAAGGACGCCCTGAGCGGCGAGAGTTTCGGCCAGGTCGGCCACTTCGCCGGTCATGACAATTTCATCGGCCAGCAGGTCGGCCTCCGGGGTGTCATCCGGCAGGTAATCAATCAGGTTGACGGTAGCGTGGTACTCGCGAAAGCGAAAGCTTTTGAATGGGGTCGGGTCGCCTTTGACCATATTCCCCACCACCTCCCGGTGAGCCGCCAATAATCCATTGCTCATCTGGCTCTGGCGAGCATCACAGAGGGTGATAAACTGCTTGAAGCCGGTCAAGCGGCCCGCCTCCAGGTCGGCCCAAAAGTTCTCCGGCGGATAGACCTGCCCGGCCACCATCAGGCTGATGAAGGCTTTGTAGTCCTGGTTATCGGCGGTAAAGGGGTGATAATCGGGTTTGTTCAGCCGGTCGTACACGGCGCTGCGGAAGGCGGCCTCGTCAAAAGTCTCACCAAGCACTTCTTCGACGGTGCAGCGCACGGCATTGATCCGGGCCTGGTCAATGGCATGGTCGTTGCGCCCCCTGGCTCCGTGCGTGGTTTTGTCTAAATCCAGTACCAGGGCGGTGCGACCATCCAGAGTAAAGCCTTCGGCTTGCACCCAGGCCAGAAAGTCGGCCAGGGCTTGCCAGCGGTTGGCTTTCATCAGACCGTCTTCGATGGTGACTTTTTTCTCGGCGGCCAGCCTGTCTGCGCCGATAAAGCAGCGCACCGGCAGACAGGCCCCCAGATTTTTGGCCGCCGTGCCGTCGTTCATCAGGGTGTCACCCACAAAAAGCAGGCGTTCCAGCGGCGGCTGGCCGCGCTGAGCCTGAGCCGCCTGCAAAAAGCGGTAAACCACCCGCGCATAGTTGGGCGCGGTTTTGCGCGGGGCGCGCGGCGAGTCCAGCCCAAGCTCCTGCCAGAAGCTCTCCAGCCGGGGCAGGGTCGGGTCGACCGGGATCAGATTGCGATAGGCCACCCGGTCGCCTAAAAAGTCGGCCAGGCTTTTACGCCGGTACATGGCTGGCCTCGGCTTTGAACGCCTCCAGCATGCCCTGGGCGGCCATTAATTCGGCGTTCAACACCGACCCACCCGCTGCGCCGCGAATGGTGTTGTGAGCCAGGCAGACAAAGCGCACATCGAGCACCTCACACGGGCGCAGGCGGCCAATGGTGGTGGCCATGCCGCCCCCCGCGTCCCGGTCAAGGCGCGGCTGCGGGCGGTTCGACTCGGCGCGGACCACCAACGGCGGCTGCGGCGCGGAAGGCAGTTGCAGTTGTTGGGGCAAGGGCTGCCATGTTTGCCAGGCTTCGACAATATCGCCCAGCGAGGGTTTATCTCTGAAGCTGACAGATACCGTTACCAGATGACCATCGCTCACCGGCACCCGGTTGCAGTGGGCGCTGATCTTGATGCCGGCCGGGTCAATCCCCTGGCCGTTCAGGCGGCCCAACATCTTGTTTGACTCGGTGTTCATCTTGACCTCTTCGCTCTCGGCGATGAAGGGCACGACGTTGTCAATGGCATCGAGACTGGGCACGCCGGGGTAGCCCGCCCCCGAGAGGGCTTGCAGCGAGGTGGCAATAACCGCCTGTGGACCAAACGGCATGAGTGGGGCCAGGGCCATGACCATCGGCATGGCGGTGCAGTTGGAATTGGTAACAATAAATCCCCGCGACCAGCCGCGCTCGACTCGCTGCGGTTTGAGTAAACCCAAATGATCTGGATTTACTTCGGGCAGCACCAACGGCACATCGCTGTCCATACGATGAACGCCGGCGTTGCTAAAAACGCCGTAACCGGCGGCGGCAAATTGATGTTCCCACTCTTTGGCAAAATTGGTCGGCAGCGCCGAAAAAACCAGCTCGCAGGGCAAATCGGTAGACATCTCCTGCACTGTCATTTCGGCCAGGTGTGCCGGCATGGGTGCGGTCAGAATCCAGTTGGCGGCTTCGCGGTAACTTTTGCCCGCCGAGCGGTCCGAGGCGGCCAAAACGGTCAGTTCAAAATAGGGATGATTGGCTAACAATTGGGCAAAACGCTGTCCTACGGCCCCCGTTGCGCCGAGAACGCCCACGCGTATTTTATTCATGATGTTCCTCCAGGGTTATAAGTGAAATCGGGTTTTATGGTTTAACACGATGTGGTCAAGTTATGACAGAAATCTCGTCACAAAACTTTAGCCATTTCTTGACGAACTTCCCGCACCAAATTGACAATTTGCTCACGGGTCTTGTAACCACTCTGCTCAAAAGCTTCACGCATAAGTTGGCTCAAGGCTTTAGAGGAGAGTGGCGCGGCATACAAAGGATCAAGTTTGTGCAGGTAAAGATGCCCCGGCGCAGGCGCAGAGACGACTAATCGGTCTCCAGGGGCCAGGCCTGCCTGCTGCAACTGGTCTGCCGTTAGTTTTAGATAACCGCGCGATGAAACTTCAAGCAGAACTGAGTCTTCCGTTGTATTGTTCATCTCGGGCCTATCCTTTACCATAATGAAATATTCTCTCACCTTGCGGGGTCAACTGTTTGTCAGGTTGGGCTGGCTCTTCCATGATCTCTTAATTGCCTGACGAAATAATCTGCTCAAGTTCCGAAATCAACGGCGGCAAATCAGCCGTTACAGTATCCCAAACTCGGTCCAGGTCAATATCAAAATAAGCGTGAACCAGGCGATTTCTCATCCCCACAATACTTGCCCAGGGAATTTGGGGCGCTTGCAACCGACTTTCTTTGGAAACAGTAGCCGCAGCTTCGCCGATGATTTCAATGAGTTTGAGCAGGGACAAAGCCAACATACGGTCAGAGTCCAGGTCACTACGATTTCGATTTTGGGCAAAAGACGTGGCTTCTCTGGCCGCATCAAGCATATGGTGGAGGCGTATCAGATCATCTTTGTTCATACTGCACTTCAGCCCCAGCCATCACTTCTTGCCGAAAATAGCGGCTCAATTCGGCAGGGGTGCGTAAATCTACTTTACGTCCCACCATCTCTGAAAGTTCAATTTCCAGCGCAGCTAATTTCAAGAAACCGACAGTCTGGCCTGGTTCAAATTCAACCAGAAGATCAAGGTCGCTCGCCGGGCCAAAATCGTCTCGTAAGGTAGAACCGAACAGGGACAACTTGCGAATGTGATGCCGCCGGCAAAATGCGGCAATCTCAGCGGGAGATAAGCCCAGCCGGGTTTGTCCGGCTACTGTAATCTCAGTTCTGGTGTTCACTTCTCACTGCTCTTTCTTCAATCGTTCTAATTCGGCCCGCAGACGCACTACCTCTGCTTAACCCTATCATCCGTTTCTACTGGAAATGTACCGGAAATACGGATGCGCGTCAATTGGGCGCAAGTTCCATTTACTTATTTGGGTGTATTCAAAACGAGGTGGCGTTTACAGAAATTGGAGTCCAAAGCTTGCTTTGGCCTTTTCAAAGCAAGCTTTGGACTCTCTCATTTTCACAAACGTTGTTCAATCACCTTCCGCACTGAGGCCAGGTCTGCTGCCACCTGAACCGGCGCGTTGGCGAATTGAGCGTTAGGCCAGGCCCCGGTGTGATAATCCACCGTGGCGCCGGGGTCTTTCATCAGGTTGCCGGTCAGGATACCGACGATGGTTTCGTGGGGTTGAATCACCCCGGCGGCAATCAGTTGGCGCGCCCCGGCCACCGCCGCCGCCGAGGCTGGCTCGCAGCCGATGCCGACGCCGTCCACCATGGCTTTGGCGTCCATAATTTCCTCGTCGGTGACAGCGGTGACCAGGCCGTTGGTCCATTCCAGGGTGCGGATGGCTCGCTCGTAGCTAACCGGGTTGCCGATGCGAATGGCGGTAGCGATGGTTTCCGCTTTCATGGTTTTGCGCTCGGCAAAATTGAGCTGGTAACTTTGATAAAACGGGCTGGAACCGGCCGCCTGCACCGCCGCAATCCGCGGAATCTTGTCCACCAGGCCCAACTGCTGGGCTTCGTAGAGGGCCTTGCCAAAGGCGGCGGTGTTGCCCAGGTTACCGGCGGGCAGCACAATCCAATCGGGCGCTTGCCAGCCGAAGCCTTGCAGAATTTCGAGAGGGATTGATTTTTGACCTTCCAGGCGGAACGGGTTGAGCGAGTTGAGCAGGTAGACGCCCATCTCGTTGCAAACTTCCTGGACCAGAGTCATGGCGTCGTCAAAGTCGCCCTGGATTTGCAGGGTAGATGCGCCATAGGCCAAGGCCTGGGCCAGTTTGCCGGCGGCAATTTTGCCGGAGGGAATAAAAATCAGGGCCGGAATGTTGGCCAGGGCGGCATAGGCAGCCAGCGACGCCGAGGTGTTGCCGGTCGAGGCGCAGGCGACGGCCCTGGCCCCCAGAAGTTTGGCCTGGGTGACGCCGACGGTCATACCCCGGTCTTTGAAGGAGCCGGTCGGGTTTTCGCCTTCGTGCTTGAGAAAGAACGCGTCCGCGCCAACCCAGTTGGACAGGCGAGGATGCTCGTACAGCGCAGTGTTGCCTTCGGGCCGGGAGACAATGTGCTCAACCGTGGCCGGTAAAATGATTTCGCGGTAGCGCCAGACGCCGGAGTTGGTGGTCGGGATTACCCGCGGCCCCGGCGCGCCGCTGAGCCGGCCATCGAACAGACCCCGGCTCACCAGAAGGCGTAGCGCCTCCAAATCGTGCCAGACATCCAGTTGGCTGCCGCAATCACATAGGTAGCGCACTTCGTCGGCGGGGTACGACCTTTGACAGCGCAAACAGCGCAGCGAAATGGTGGAAGAAGGTTCTAAAGGGGTGTTAGGCTGGGACATGCTCTTTTCTTTCTTTTACAAGGTAGCAGGTTGCAAGTAACAAGGTAGCAGGGGGAAAGTTGCGCCAAAAATGTACCCTGCGACGTAACAACTCCGCTATGTCATTTCGAGCGACGTTAGGAGCGAGACGCGGAGCGTCCTAATCCGTAATTTGCAGACAACGGCCTCAGAGATTTCTCAGCTTTCAGCCTCGAAATGACATGAGGGGGTGTAGTTACCCTGCGACTCTGTTACCCTGCTACCTGTTATCATCTTCTATTTCAATGACAATCTCTTCTTTATCTGATTCTTCATCAGCCGTTTTGCCCCAACCGAGCCGGTAAAGCCAGACCAGACCGGCCAGGACTGCGCTAAGCAGTAACAAGGCAGGGCCGCCAATGCAGAGGGTCGTTCCGGCCACACCGAACAGGTTAGCCGAAGATAACCCGGCAGCAAGGGTTTCCGGCGTGGCTCGACGGGTACGGTTAGGGGTCGGCTGGATGACTCGCTTCCGGGGTTCAAAAGTAGCTGTCGGTGAGGGTGTAGCCGAAGGAGTCAGGGTCGGCGGTGGGGCGATGGTCTTGACCGGCGGGGGAGTCGGCGTGGCAACCGGCGAGATAGGCTCCACTGTGGCCACCTGGGCCAGGGCAATTTCTTTGGTGGGTGCATCAATCAGTACAGCAGGAGCTTCGGCTTGAGTCTCTTCCGTAGCGGGAATCGGCGTCTCCGTTGGCGGTTCGGGTACAGGGGTATCGGTGGGAGGCGGTGGGACCGGCGTATCGGTCGGTGGGGGCGCAGCCGGGGCGGCGCTGCCAGCGACCTGTTTCAAGCCAAAGTCGTCAAGCCAGAACTGGTCTTTGGAAGGCGGTACATTGTAGCCTTTTTCGGCGGCTCGCTGCCGCCAGCGGTCGTCAATGCGCAGGAATAGAGTAATGGTGTCGGCCTGGGCCGTAGCGGTAACTTCCTGGCTGGCGCAGATTTTGCAATCATTGCGGGTATTTTCCGGCCCCCAGATAATGTTGGGTGAGCGAGGGTCGGTACCGCCGAAGGGGTCAATGCCGACTTTTCGGCTGATACCGCCGACGATACTATTGATTGAATTATCGTTGGAGAGGGAGTCGAACACCAGCCAGACGATGTTGCCGTAATAGGTATTCCCTTTGACCACCGGCACCTGCTGGAAAATTCCCCCGACAAAATAGTTCTGGGTGACAATATAGCCGGCCGGGCAGAGCGGCGCATGGCACTCGCCACCGCCTTGCAGCACCGAAAAATCGGCTGAACCCTCCTCGATAAAGGTTTGCCAGCCGCTGGTCCCGTTGTTAAAGTCGCAGTTGGGCAGAATATTTTCCGGCTGTTGGCAAACATCGGGGGGGCTGTCTTGCCACAGGCCCCCCGCCGACGATTGAACTTCGAAGGCCAGGGTCAATACAATAAAAAGTAAAAGTAACCGTAGCTTCATTTTTTGCTCAAAGCTGTTCTAAAAACAAATACTTTTCAAATAACGTAGTTTAGCCCCTTGTGGGTGGGCACAAGGCCCTATGCTACGGCCTTATTTGAAATGTATTGATTCTAAAAAGAACCTAAAACGCGAGTATACCCCAAGAAGGCCAGTTATGAAAAAAGTAACTTGTAAAAAAAACCGGCCTGCTCTCAGTGAGCGGCCGGTTGAAAGCAGAACAACACGCTCATCAAGAAACAGTAGGCAAAACCACCGGAGTCGACGTGGGGGTAGGCAGATCTGTTGGTTTGGGAGTCGGTAGTTCGAGAGAGGGTTTGGTTGGCTCCGGGGTATTGGTGGGCGGCTCAGCGGGCGTATCGGTGGCAACCGGTTGTTCAATCGGGGGCTGGACTTCACCGCCGCCAGCCGGCGCTTCGGTACCGGCTTCTCCGCCGGTGAGGCCGCCGCTCATCAGATTATAAGCCGCCACACTCCCCAAGGTGCAGATAATCAACAAGACAAATACGGCTAAAATAATAAGGCGAGGATTGAGTTTGAAACCGCCTCCCTTCTTTTGAGCTGCCTGTTTGGAAGCTTTACCTTTGGTCTTGGATTTGGCCATGGTGCTGGGCATGACCAACTCCTCATCTTCCTCAACGTCAGGCTCTTCGCCGGCCCGGCGAAACTCATCCAGAAATGTTGCGCCGGTTGCAGGTTCTTCTTCCTCTTCATCCTCGACAATGGCGCTGCGGGCAATGTCGGCGGGGTTGAAATTTCCGGCTTTCAGGGCGTTGAGGTTTCTTTGAGCAATGGTATTGTTTGGGTTGATTGCCAGGACATTTTCCAGACAGACTTCGCGGTCTTCGTCTGAGTCTACCACTGTCGTCAGCCACAACCAGACGTCTTCGTTGCCCTCGTCGGTTTCGAGCATTTCTTCCAACAGCCGGCGACCCTCTTCCTTGTCGCCCATTCGAATAGCTTGAATGGCATCATCGAGCATTGACATGCAGTTAACTCCGTTGCGCGGGGATGATAGGTGAAGCTCTATGCCTATTATATCACTAGTTTAAGCTGTATGACAAGTTAAATGAGGCCGTCATCAGTCATCAGTGATCAGTCATCAGTAAGTAAACTCAGTAGATCCAATTTTTCACTGTAGCTGGCGCATCCCTATGCATCAGCGGGCGGCATAGGGATGCCCCCCTACGGGAAATTTGGATCCACTGAAACTGATCACTGGTCACTGATTATTGGTCACTGTGACCCAGCCTAAATCAAAACCGGGCCAGGCTTCGCCGGAAACCACTGCCGGGACAGATTGAGTTTCCTCGGCTATCCAGATGGCGCGCAACCTAAATTGGCCGGGCGGGACGTCCGCGCCCAAGGGTAAGTTGAGCCGGTCTTGCACCCAATAGTCAGCCGGCCACCGGCGGGTCGGCCATTCGCCGTTGATAGGCGGCAAGGCCGGCCAGCGATAGAGGATTTCCCCCTGCTCATGGGTTAAAAAAAATTGCAGGCGATAATCTTGCTGCGGCGGCTGTAGCACCTGCCAATGCAGTGTTAGGGCTAATTCCTCACCGGGGCGAACATGGGGATTTTTCACTTCGTATCCTCGCAACGCCAGTTCGGCGGCCAATCCGTTGGCCTGGACAACCTGCATGGGGTTGGGCAGTTGGGCCGGGTCAAGCAGGCGCGGCGTTTTGGCTAATTGACCCGGCGTCGAACCCAAGCGAATGAGTGGCTCACCGCCGGCCGTCGAAAGAGCCTGGCCGCTGCGCCGGTCAATGACTTGAGCCGTGAGGGTATAGGGACGCGGGGGAAGGTCGCCCGGCAGCCGCAGCAGCAGGAGTTGTAATCCCTGTACGCCGGGCTGCCATGCTCCGGCGGGATAGCCATTGCCGTCGGCGGCAGCCCAAACATGGCCTTGATTGTCCTGCAACTGGACCAAAAAGGTATAATCGGTCTCCGGCGGCAGCGCTCGTAGAGCTTGCCAGGCCAGCAATACCTGAAATTTGCCGCCGCTTGTCACCGAACCCAGCAGTTGATAGGCCGACAAAACCAGGTCATCATTGACCTTCACTCCCACTTTATTTTGGGGAGAAAATAGGGCAGTTTCAGCCTGACGCAGAACGGTGGCGGGGGGCAGGTGGTAGAGCATATACTCCTGACCCGACTCGGCCGGAACAGGCTGTAAAAAGGGCTGCCACAGTTCGGCGGGGGGAGCGGAGCGGGGAAAAATATAGCGGGGCGACAGACCGCTCTCCGGCGGCGGAAAGGCCAGGCTCTGCCGGCCATCAAACCAGATGACAAAGGGAGGCCGGCCGTAGGAATGAAGACTGAAGCGGAATGGGTCTAAATCGCGGTAATATTCCGCCGAAATCGCCGCCAGCCCTTCATCGCGGGTCGCATTGACATAGCGAGCTACCTCGGCAATATCGGCCCCATAAATAGTCCGCGCTTCGGCAGCGTTGGCCCAGCGGATGAAGTAGTCGTAGCCGCCATGGAAAAGCATGAGCAAGGTGAGGGCTAAAGGCAGCAACGTGAAACGTGAAGCGTGAAGCGTGAGGGAACTCCTCGCGTCCTCGCGTCCTTGCGTCCTCGCCTCTTCGATACGTTGGCTGACCCAATCAAGGCCGATAGCCCAAAAAAGATAGACGACCGGCATGGCGCCAATAGTCCGCAGGAAGTGGGGGCTGTCGTCGGTGATGAAGCCGGGCAGCAGCATAAAAAAGAACCACAGCAATAATAGAGCCGCCGCCCCGGACCGGTTTACCGGCTGGCGCAGACGCAGTAGAGCCAGGCCAAGACCCAGGTAAAAAAGGAGACCGTTCAGCCAATCGAAGACAGGGCGACCATCCAGGTTGTAACGGTCGGTTTCATCGCCGTGGAAAGTGAACATGCCCAGAGTGCGCCCAGTGTGGCGCAGCAGCGGTCCAAAATCGCCGTTGAGGGCATAGGGTAAGGTGGAAACCTGACTGGAACGCTCGGTGAAGCTGGCGGCATGCTGCCAAAAATAGACAGCCAGCGGCGCAAAGATGATGGCCCAAAGTAAAAACAGTAGCAGCATCCCCAGCCAATGCCATTTTGTCACCTGTCGCCGCAAGAGTTGATAGGCAAAAACCGCCAGAAGCAGCAACGGCACAAAGCGGCTGGACAGGTAGGTGTACATGGTTGCGCCGGCGGCCAAGCCGCTGAGGGCAAAGAAGATGGAAGATGGAAGATGGAAGATGGAAGGTTGGCGGTTGGAGGGTTGGAGGTTGGATAATAACTTCTGACTACTGGCTACTGACTTCTGACTACTGACCAGGCCACACCAGAGAAAATAGAGGGTCAACATCAATAAGGGGGGTAAAATGACAGCGCGCAAGGCTAAGCGGCTGGTGAAGATAGCCCAAAATGAAACGGCCAGGCCGGCCATTGCCAGTAGGGCCACCCGCCGGTTGAATAATCGTTTAGCCAGGGGATAGACCAGAGCGACAGTCAGCAGGCCGCAAATAACATTGACCAGGCGCATCGGTACGGGGCCAATGCCAAAGGCGTAAAAGGCCAGGGCTTCCAGGTAAATAATGAGCGGCTCGATGCCTTTGTTGATTTCAAAAAAAATAAGGCGCTGGCCGTCGAGCACCTGCATCGCGGTCACACCATTGTAGGCTTCGTCGTGCGACAGGCCGGGGGGAATGCGGTCAATGGCGATGACGCGGAGGAAAAAGGCCAGCAGGAGGATAACGATGGGCGGGATTCGGGGGGGATAGGTTAAAGACATCTCTTGAAGCTGTACCGAATCCTCTAAAAATAGCCCCGAGTTAAGATATTCCCCTCGGTATCATCTTTTATGAGGCTTAAAATATGGTTTAAAAATCTGGTAAATGTTTCTACAGCTAGGGGGTTGGCTTCTAAATATTCAATAAATATTGTTCTATATTGCTGTCTCCCTTGAATAGTATTGAAACGTCCACGAATATCCGCCGGAAGCCGCCTGGCTTTACGTAGGATGATAATCTCATCAATGGCAGTGGTACTGGTACTGATGGAAGTCATATCAAGCCATTCACATAAAAGATAATATTTTGCGCCGGGAACTGCCGTTTTTACGTCCAGAGCTGTTGCTGCGGCTTCTTGAAACATCGTTTTATCGAGATTTGTTTTACATTCAGCCGCCACATAAGCTAAATGGGTTTCAACAACAGCGCTTTCTTGAAAATTAGGTTGATGCGAGGTTCGAATAAATAATCTTCTCCCCACTACAAAATCATGATCTTTTTCTCTGAGTTGTAAGCCTCCACCCGCTATAGGTTTTTTGATGCTTGACTCAAATCGAATACTGGAAAAACAGGTAGTTGGCCCAAATGATAACTCATACGGTTGAAGTTGGTCAGCCAGAGCAGTCATAACAAAGATGGGGAGAAATTCTTCGATGATAGTGTTGTCGAGTTTAAGTTGACCTTTCTGCCGATAAAGAAAATCGTTGTTGCTATCAAATATCAAATCTACTTCAACATATCTCTTGTAATCATTCAAGAGGGCAACCAGGCTGCTGACAATCTCCTGATATGTTCCCTGAACTGATTTTAATTGTTGTAACCAATTTTGATAACGCTCGACAGCTTGAGCGATACGTATCTGGTCTTCAATAGGCAGCTTTCGATTATGCGCCAATGCTCTTAATTTATCTCCGTGCGGAGTAGGCAACCCTAGCATAGAAGACCTTTCGCTTTGATAGCCTCAAACTTCCAACAACAAATTGAATAAAGGGGATGGCTGAACTGTATTAATATTCTCCAGGGTTGATTTTATATCCACTCTGGCTTTTTCAGGAGCCTTTAAATAAGCAGCTTCTAGCACCTCTTGGGCTACATCTCTGGCACATTCCAGAAATGCCCCTGCCATCTCTCTTGTTGGGGGTGAAAAGTGGAGAATATCTTCATAAATGTTCTGCCCATAACGGTTGAGAAAGACTCTTTCCTGCTTAAGCATTAAGTCAAAACCCAAAGCCCTGTATGCAATTTCGGCCACAATCTCTCCATTAAAAAATGGGGTTCCCAAAACTGTCGACTCTCGCCCGACAATAAAAATAAGCCTGGCCTGGGGGCGACATACTCTAAGAAGTTCGTTAAACACTTGAGAGATGTCCAAACAGTATTGAATAACAGTTAAGAATCTGTTGCTTCGATGTTTTCGATTAGCGCCAATCTCTGACTTTGCTACTTTAAGCAAATTCCAATTCAATGCCTCCATTGAGGCCCGGTACTGTTGGTGATAATTAAAAACATTAATGTAAGGGGGAGAGGTAATAACCATATCTACTGAAGAGTTTGGTAAAGGAGTTTTACGAGCGTCGGCATGATACACTTCAATGGGTTGCTGGGAGAACGGCAGTTGCATAACATGTTGAGCTAACTTGCTCCAGACCATAAAAACCCTGTCTGCTGATAGATTTGGTTTAAAGAAATCCAAAAGCGCAATCAACGTTTCTAATAACTGGTACTGTAAACGTTCTTCGATGAGGGGTGGTAAGCGCATAAGTTTTTGTTTAAGTGTTTTCGTATCTTGCTTTTGCCCATTTTGGTCAATAGCCTGAAAAAGGGGAAATGTATTCAAAAACTCGGATTGAAGCAAGGATGACACCTTATCTAGATGAAAGCGACGCTTTTCAATTGAAACATTGACAAATTTGTAGGTTTGGGCAAGCGCTATGGCCGCAGGATTAATTTCGGTACCACTCGCAGCAAGATTAGCGATACCAGCTTCCAGCAGCGTGGTTCCGCTACCCAGAAAAGGATCAAAGACGACCATTCCATGTCCAGCGTATCTATTCAAAAGCACCTGAATTAGTTGAGGAGAAAATTGTCCATTCCAACCCAAGGGGTTACTGCGAAGCTTATTTTCAATATTAAGGTCAGCCTTCGGTATCTCAGATGTATTGAGAGGCGTTTCTGCATAAACGCCAGTGAGAAGAGTCATTTATCGTATCCTAAACAGCCAAAGTTATCAGGCTGCCAAAATCCCGGCAACCCATTCTGCTTCCGCTTCTGACAGAGGCGGCTCGACAGGCTGCTGATAATCAATAACCAAATCATAACCGCCTTGATCATAGACCTCGTGTAGAATTTGGTTGAGCGGTACAAGTGGTTCCTCCTCGCCGGAGCGGAGAGGGATCGGCAGATCGGGGATAGGGTCGGGCAGATTGAACAAATAGACATCGGCGTAGGGCCGGCGACCACTGCGACTAACTACCAAACGGTAGTCGCTCTGGCGTGGCGCTTTCATGGGAAAAGGCTGTCCTCCCCGCAGCAAGTCAATTTCAACCAAATGAGTCAAGCTGCCCAGCACTTTCAGCCGTTTCTCTTCATAGAGTTGGCGACCCTCACGGGTGCTCTTATTTGTGGGCGACAAAATCTCGATAACCGTAATCACCTGCTGATCGGGCAGGGCGCGGATTTCCAGGTATCGCTCTTTCACTTCTTCCGGCATGGGCAACTCGACGACTACGGGCGCGTCCACAGGGACAGCGACAGCCGCCGGAGAAGCAAATCTGTTTAGAGTGGGTTGCGAGGTGGCAATCAAAACATCAGGCATACCGGTACTCTGCTGGTCTGGCAGCAATACGGCCAGATAAGTGCGCTCTTCAATCCCAACGTGATAGTGTGGGCGCAACAAAGGGGTCAGGAATCGCTGGATACTCACAATCAGATTTGTATGAACCTGCTCCCAGATTCCGCGCCGCTCTAAATAAGGATCCATTCCCGGAAATGGGGTTGGCATAACTTAGGCTCCTTTCCAGGGTAATTATAACACAGAAAGCAAAGGGGAGAGAACTACGGCCGCCAAGCGGGTGTTTGTTCGTCGCGGGTGGGGGTTTGGGTGAGGTTGACAACAAGCTGGCCGTCAAGGGTAGTGGAAAAGATGTCCCAATTGCCCTCACGGTTAGAGTAGAAAACCAACTGCTGCCCATCGGGCGACCAGAAGGGGCCGTGGTCATTGGCTTGAGAAAAATTGCTGACATTCTGGGCCGCGCCGCCGTTGGCGTCCACCACATATACTTCCACGTTGCCGTCGCGGTTGGTCTCAAAAGCCAGCCGTGTCCCATCGGGCGACCAGGCCGGGGCGAGATCGTTGGCCGGGTCGGTTGTCACCTGGCGCAGGTCTGAGCCGGCAATGGTCATGGTGAAGAGATCCCAATTGCCCGGCGCTTTGCTGCTAAAAGCCAGACGGCTACCATCCGGCGACCAGACTGGGCCGAGGCTGCCGGCGCCGTTATCTGTCAGTTGAATAGTTCTGTCGGGGCAGGTTTCGGGGTCACTCAGACAGGTCATATCCAGGATAAAAATTTCCCAATTGCCGGCGCGAATCGAGGAGAAAGCCAGCCGTTTGCCATCGGGCGACCACGAGGGAGTCCAATCATCGGCCGGGTGGCGGGTCACATTGATGGCCGTAGGGCCGCAGCCTTCGGGCAGGTTGACGCAATCCGCCGCCACGACATATACTTCTCGGTTGCCGTCCCGCGTTGAAACAAAAGCAATCCGCTGCCCATCGGGCGACCAGACCGGGGCGGTATCATCCTCGCCTTCCGGGGAAAGAGCGGTTGCGCCGGTTCCATCGGCGTTCATCACGTAAATGCGCCAGCTCTGGTCCACATCGCGGGCCATGTAGGTCAGCGAGGGTAGCGTGCGAGCTACCACCAGCGGCGGAGTCGGAGTTGGGGTGGCCGTCGGTTCCGGGGGGGTGGTAGCAGCGGGCTGCTCCGGCGGTACGGCAGCCTGTCCGGCCGGGGTGGCCGTCGGCGTTGCAGTCGGGGTCGTCAGAAAAGCAATTGGGAGGTCCAGATAGCGGACGGCAAAAACAGCGCCGGTAGACAACAAACACATCACCAGCAGCAAGGCAATCAGCAGCGGCCAGAACAGGCGGCGCCGGCCTGCTTTTTTGGCTTTGGGGGAAGCGACCACCGGCAGGGATGCTTTTTCAGCCCTGAGTGCGGGTTTGAGCTGTGTGGCTGCCCGACCCCAATCCACCTCTCTCAGAATTTCAGCAGGATGGGTGTGCTCACGCAGCCAAAAACGGAGCAGTTCGACATGAAAACGGTAGCTCAGCGCGCCCATGGGGGCCAGCACACCCCGCTCGGCCAGGGACTCCAGGGCCTGAATGACCACGTCGGGGGCAACGGCGCTGCTCTGCCGCTGTAGGTATCGGGTTACTTCCTGGCGGGTAATCGGTCCATGCGCGCCCTGAATTGCGGCCATGCCGGCCAGAACGGCCCGCTCGGCCCAGGTAGATTGATCCCAAATTTGCCGGAACGGTTCGATGGGCGAGTCGAGAATTTCGGCCAGCGCGGCGTCGAAATCGCGCTGATTGACCCAGCCATCAAAAACCTGGCGGTTGAGTAAGGTGTGACAAAAGAGGCACAGGTAATAAGGGTGATGGGAGTTGATTTCGGCAATGCGCTTGGTGACGCCATAATCAAAGCGCAGAATGTTCTTGACCGGCAGGGTGATCATGCTGAGTGAGGCGTCGGCGGTAAGCACACCCAGGTTAAAGATTGGCGCACCGTCGAGCAGGGGGTGGCTGATTTGCTTCAATTTATCCTGATTGACGGCAAAAACCAGGTGCAGGCCGGGACACTCATCCAACAACGGCAGCAGGCTGCTCAAAAAAGAAGCAATCAGGGCCTTATCGTGGGTCAGGAGTAAATGCAGGTCATCAAAATAGAGCACCAAGCGTTGCGAACCGAGATGCTCGTTGACCAGGGTAAAAAGTTCACGCAGGGCGGTGGCCGGCTGGGCTAACACATCTCCGGCCAGCGGCGGGGTCAGGTTGAGCAGTCTCAATTGGGGCACAAGCTGCTCGATGACGCTGGTCAAAGTGGCGTTGATAACGCTCGGTCCTCGCCCTTCCTGGCGAGAACGCCGGTCGCCTGGGTCCGGGGCGGCCGCGGGAGCGGTCAGGGTTACGGCCAGGTTGAGGGTTTCCAGATTTTGGAGCGCGCCTACCTGCCGGATAAACGACGATTTGCCCACCAAAGGCTGCGCGCTCAGGACCAGGGTCCGGGCGTTACCCAGCAGTTGCATTTCGATCCAATCGGCGGCATTTTGCCGGCCAAACAACATGGCCGGGTCAGCAACCGGCTCGCCCGGACGATAAGGATTGGTTGTATCTGTCAAAATCAAAACTCCGTATGCGTCTTGCGTGTTGCGTCTTCCGTTCCCATTATCCAATGCGCAACACAACGCCGGTGGAAAAATTTTTGAGGACGTTACCGGCTACCCTCACAAGCGCCCATTATACCATTAAGTATACGAAGGGAATAATTGTGAATTATGAATAGTGAATTATTAATTGTTAATTGAGATGTTTAGATTCATTTACAATTCACAATTGCCAATTTACAATTCACAATTCTTATCGGCAATGAGTAGCCGCGCGACTGCTCCTTCTCGTTCGACCCATTCCCAGCGAGCCACAAACCCGCCGCGGTTGAGCAGGCTCAAGGGTTTGGCCGGGGGCAGGTTGCGCTGGCCGGTAACCTCGTAGAGCCAATCAATGAAGGAGCGCAACGGCCAGGGGCCGCGCAACTGCCCTTCAAAAACCACCACCAACCGGCCCGGCGGCTGCGACTCGGCGGCGCGGCGCAGCACTCGCTGAATTTCAGCTATCGTATCCTGGGCCAGCATGTAATCGGTGGGAAAGGTGGCGACGACATTGGCAAAGCAATTCGAGGGAAAGGGCAGCGTTTGCGCCCTGGCCCGGTTGAGCCGCAGTGGCAGTCCGCGTCCGCGCAGTCGCCGGCTGGCCAGGCGAGCCATATAGGGTGACAGGTCAACTCCAACCGGTTGGTAGCCGGCCTCAGTCAGCTCGGCAAAAAGCGCGCCGGTACCGTAAGCTAATTCCAGGGTAGGGCCGGGCTGCAAAAAAGGCAGGGCTAACCGCCGCCAGGCGGCCCACTGCCCAAACGAAACCGACCAGGCTACGAGGTCGTAGGTCCAGGCCATCTGGTAGTAGAGCAGGTGAAAACCGAGTTTGAGCAGCCAGCGCGGTAAGAGCATAGCCAGTCATTATGGGCGATTATGGAACAAATGGCAATTCTGGGGAACCAGACCGAGATTGGGGTGACAGTGCCTCCCGCAATTCAACCAGGCTTACTGCTGGCGTTCCCTGGCTACTGCTTCAGCCCGGCTGAGCAACACTGCCGCCGTGCCCAACCCCATGACCAGCCAATAGAGCGCGGCAATATGGATAAAGGTTAAGTTAAAATAAAAGTGGTCAAACACCCCGCCGACCATCGCGCCAAGGATAGCGAAACCGTAGCCCAGCAGCGGCGCTTCCATGGAATGGGCTTTGGGTAAACGATGGAGGGCTATCAGAATCACCACAATATAAGCCGCGCCCACCAGTACGTATAGCCCTGCCCCCATCAGGCCGACCTGTTGGGCCAGGAGCAGATAAACACTGGAGACGCCCACGTAGACATCAATATCAGGCGTACCAAAAAAACCTACCCCGGTCAGCGGATAGCGACTAATCAGCTCAAAGGCATCTTTATATTCGCCAAAACGCATTTGCGTTGCCAAATCTTCACCCTGGATACCTTCGACAAATCGCTCGACATAAAGCTGGGTTTGAGGGAGTACGGCGACTAAAATTGCTGCGACCAGCATCAGCCAGATAAGCTTGCGATAGCGCAGTAAACTCATCAGCCCCAACCCGGCGACAACACCCAACAACGAGCCGCGCGAGTAGGTCAGATAGAGACAGGCCAGCATCAAGCCGCTCATAAGCGAGAGATAGCGGCGCGGCATAATTGGCCGGGCGGCTAACAGGTGGGCCACTGTAATGATGGTCAGAAAGACCAACAGGCCGCCCAAAGCGTTGGGGTCAATCGAGGTAGAAATGGCCCGCATCGGCTGTTCCGGGTCGTCTTCAATGTAGCGCAATATGCCTTCGGTGGGGTATTGAAAGACTCGCAGCAGCGATAAAAGCTGCACCGTCCAATTTTCGGGGATAACATAGAAAAAAATGCCCAACCCGGCCGCAGCTCCGCCCGCCACAATGATGATCTGTGAAAGTTGGTTGAGCGCCGCCACTGTTTTGACCTGATTGATGACCAGGAAAAAGAGGCTAACCGACAACAGCACTTCCAGGAAGTTGCGGGCCACAGTGACATTCAATCCCCCGTAACGCAGCCCAAAAATAAAGATAAACAGCGCCCAACCTTGAAAGATAAAAATGAGCATGCCCAGCGGCGAGCTGATAAAGGTCCGCTGCTGGCCGGTGATTAAACGTAAAGCCCAGACTCCAAACAGCGAGCCCAGCGCCAAGTCCAAAAACGTGGGGCGAAAACCGATGGTAAAAGGCAGTGCGCCGTAAGGCAGCAAACAAATCAATGCTACCAGGGCAAACAAACCCACCTGGGTGCTGCGCAGCATGAGGATGCCCACCGTCAGCGCCGCGATAAGGCCAATAGCTATAATCGGCCCCAGGCTGCCGAACAGCGCCCCCACCAAAATTCCGGCCAGCAGCGCCACAAAAATAACCCCAGACATGGCTGTCCGGGGATTGTCGGCGGTTACCCAGGTGCGTAACTTATCCAGAGCAATTGACATAAGCAGAGAGCTTGATAATTGTGAATGGTTAATGAAAATTCGCAATTGGCAATTGGCAATTCACAATTAATTAGTTTTTTCTTTAATCCTGTTTGAGAGGGCCAGCGTGCCGGTGGTGTTGCGTTTTTTCATCCGTTCCGATTGTTCTTTGGGAACTTGAATGGTGATACGAGTGCCTTGCCCCGGCGCGGAGCGAATATTCAATTCACCACCAATCAACTGGGTTCGTTCTTTAAGGTTGATCATGCCCAGGCTGCCACGCTGCTCATAATTATTCAGCACCTCGTTGACATCAAAGCCTTTACCGTCATCTCTGATGACGGTGTAAATAGCAGTGTTAGTTTCGGTAAGCTGAACCACAATATTTTGGGCCTGGGCGTGTTTGATGGCGTTGTTCACCGTTTCCTGGACAATGGCAAAAATTGCCGCTTCAACTTTGCCATCCTGGCGCGAAATATCGCCGCTCGGGTTGTCGGTTTCAACTTTGAGGGTCAACCGGGGAGTTTCACCCGTAATATCCTTCTGCCGCCGGTCTATAAATACTTGCAAGGCTGCGCCCAACCCCTGGGTTTCAAGCACCAGGGGCCGCAGCTCGAAAAGCATGGTGCGCATCTGGTAGGTGGCCCGGTCGGCCAACTCCAGCATATAATTTAGCTCTTTAGGCAGTAAGGATGGGTCTTTTTCCAGGGCCTTTCTGGAGAAATCGAGACTCATTTTGATGCCTGCCACAAGCTGGGTGGGACCGTCGTGCAAATCACGGGCCAATTTTTTGCGGGCCTCTTCTTCGGCCTCGACCACTTTATCACGCTCGGCCAGCACATTTTCGTGCAGGCGGGCGTTTTGAATGGCGATAGCGGCGTAAGAGGCAATCGAGCTGAGCAGTTCCAAATCGGTTTGGGTAAAGTTGCCTTCCCGTTTGTTGATAACTTCCAACACCCCAATGATTTGATCGTACAAAACCAGGGGAACGCATAAAATATTGCGGGTCAAAAAATTGGTGGTTTGATCCAGCTTTTTGAAATGGCGTTTATCCTGGTCGGCATTGGCAATCATCAAGGGTGTGCCGGTCAAGGCTACTTCTCCGGCGATACCTTCCCCTTTAGGGATGCGGAAGGGTTTAATCTCATCAGCTTTATCGCCCAGCGCAATTTGAAAGACCAGTTCGCCGGTGGCCGGATCGGTCAATAACAGCGAGCCGGCCTCGACGTTGAGCAGACCCTCAACCTGCTCCATAATCCGGGTGAGAACTTCGTCAAGCTGTAGTGTCGAAGAAAGCGTGCGGGCAACATCGTTCAGGAGGGCCATCTCGGCCGCCCGGCGCTGGCTGGACTCAAACAAATGAGCATTGCGCACGGCAATGGCGGCCTGGGTGGCAATGGCCGATAGCAGCCACAGATCATGATCGCTGAAGGCATGCGGCTGATAGCTCCAGGTGGCAATCACCCCCTGGGCGTTGTCGTGGGGTAAGGTAGGATTCAGAATTGGCACCCCTAACCAGGAACGGATGCGTTGATTAGCATTGTTGGAGTTGTTAGCAGCGGGAAAATCTGAAACAAGCAAAGGCGACTGCGAGGTTAAAACCCGCCCGGTCAAGCCGCGGTCTTCGGCCAATTTAACCGACATGGGCTTGACCATTTTGCCCTGGTCAATCATTAATTTAAAGTTTAAAGTCTGGCTGACTTCATCATAGAGGACAATCGCAAAGTTAGAGGTGTCAATTAAGCGAGTGCTCTCTTTATAGAGCGTTCTGATGACCTCTTTCAACTCCAAACTGGAACCGACGGCCACGCCAATATTGTACAGGGTTGAGACTTCTTTGATCTCTTTGGTTAAACGAGTTAAAGGGTCGCGCTCTCCCCCTTCGAGAGACATTGGCGAAGCATTTTCCAGGGCATTAACCGGCGCATTATTCAATTGCTGTATTCTGATCATGTCCATAACTTTGGTTACTTTCCAGAAGCAGGCAGCCTAAACAAAACCTTCGCTGTAACTGCGCAACCCTCATGTCATTTCGAGGCCGTAGGCCGAGAAATCCTTACCATGCTACATCGGCCGCAAAGATTTCTCCCTTCGGTCGAAATGACATGCCTGAGTAGTTACCCTTCGCCAAAAGGTTTCGCTCCCTACCTGGCTAAAAAAGGCTGGCTGCTCGGCGGGCGTTTGTCGCCGAGGCCCCCCCCTGACTTAATTATTAAATGGGCATGGTTCGGCAAACGCTGGTTTCCGAATTATAGCACAACTTTGAAGAGTTGGGTAATTCTTTAAAGTTGGGTTGGGACGCAGATGGAGGAACAAATTACCACCAAAATGTCAGGTTTTTTGGTTAAAAAACTTGACGCTTGGCTATGACTTGAGTTGTCAATCAATCAACAGTGGTATAGTAAACATCCTTATCTGAACCTATCCAAACAAAGTGAGGGCTGCCTGACGGATCTATAGCCAACATCCGCGCGCCGAGTGAATTCTCCCCGACCTGCTCAAGTAATACAACCGGCTGAGTCCATCTTCCATCGGGCTGCTGCCGGGTGTAATAAAGGGAACTTTGTAGCCAGGCGATTTGAGGCAGGTCATCGGGACCAATATCCAAAGTATACCAACTACTACCACTCATCTGGTCCTGAGTAAATTTTACGGTTTCACCCCAACCAGCAGCAGGCGTCCAACGGCGATAAAAGTTTACCCCGCCAAAACTATTCCAGGCCAGGTGAACGTTACCCTGGCTATCGGCAACTAACTGGGGACGCGACAGAGTAGCGGGGCCATCCTGGCTAAGTTTTTCAATTTCGCTCCACGATTGCCCCCCGTCACCCGAAAAGCGATACTCTAGCTGCTGCGGATCACTTTGACGAACCCAGGCAATATGATAATTGCCGGCCTGATCAACAGCAAAAGTGGGTTGATAAGCCAAGCTATTGCCGCCGGCCGACAACTCAGTTTCGGCCAGGTAAATTGCTCCGGGGGGAACGTTGTAAGGAAGCACGGGGGCGCCATCAGGGGTAAAAGCCGGTTCTACATCGCGCCACTGCTCCTGGGCCAGCGTAATTTCGGTTTGAGTTTCACCTAGAAAGCAGCCAGAGTACAATTTTTGCGTCACTTCTGCCGGTCCCACTGCGGCGAAAAAGAGACATACCTGACCCTCTGGATTACGGGCCAGCCGGGGTGAACTGGGGATGAGGCTTTTGAAGTCCGCGCTCAAAATTTTGGGGTCTGACCAACTGCCATTCGGCGGCTGATAGCGGTGCAGCAGGTTAAAATCGGAGCCGCCAGTAGCCTGGTCTACCCAAAATAGATGGAGGTTACCAGCCCCATCCAACTTGATCTGAGCCATTTGGGATGAGTTATCGGGGCTGTTGCTCAGGTTAACTGGCTCGGCCAGGTCGAAAGCCTGGGGTATGGGGGTAGCCGGTAAAGGTGTTATCGTTGCCGCAGGTGGGGAAGTAGGCGTGGGGGTAGAGGTGCGGGCAGCCACCGGCGTTCCCTGTACCACAGAAATCTGGTCGCGCAATACCTGGCCCACCTCTTCCTCATTACTTGCATCATAATAATCGCCACCGGCGGCCTGAGCTAATTGCGCCAGTTCCGTCCGGTCCGTTTCTTCTTGCACACCCAGGCCAATGAGATGCAGGTCTACCTCAATGCCCAGACGGCGGGAGAGGGTTTGCAATTGGTCTACGGCCTCAGCCTCACAGGTATCTAAGCCGGCGGTAATGATAATTAGGCTGTTTTTAGTGTCCTGGCTCAAATCAAAGTCACTGATCGCCTGCACAATCGCCTCGGTGAGTGGGGCCTGACCTTGAGGCGTGACCCCGGCCAGGGCGCTGGTGATCCGTTCGCTTTGGCCGGAAACCGGTTGAACCAGCAATTTGGTATCCTGGCAAGGTTCGAGGTTCGACTCCGCGCCGCCGAATATACGTAGCCCGGCGTTAACATTGTTTGGCAAAATTCGCAGTTCTTTATCCAGGGCGGCGCGGGCAATATCAATTTTAGCTTGACCATTAATCGTTTGGCTCATGCCCGAAGAAGCGTCAATCACAAACTGCCAGGTTGCCAACGAGGGGGCCGGGCGCAGCCAGTAGTAAATTCCTACCCCGGCGGCAATTAATATCAGGCAAAGTAAAACTATCAAACCCAATCCTTTGCCACTCAATCGGCTATTTTTTCTATTCTGAATGGTGACCGGAGACGGCGCTACCGGCGAGGTAGCTGCCGGCCCAGGGCTAACTTGAGTCAACCTTGGGCCGGTGGTTGGTTTGGGGCTAACTTGAGTCAACCCCTGTCCGGCTGAAGTTAAAGCGGCCTGCATGGCGCGAGCCAACTCACTAGCGGTCTGGTAACGATCTGCCGGAACCTTGGCCAGCGCCTTCAAAATCACTTGTTCCATAGCCTGACTGATTTCCGGTTTTACTGTGCGCGGCAGCGGCAAAGGGGCATTGACGTGTTTCATCAGCACTGCCACCGGAGTTTCAGCTTCAAAGGGGGGGCGACCGACCAGAGCCTCGTATAGGATAATGCCCAGCGAGTAGATGTCGCTCCGCCCATCCACTGGCTGCCCCTGGGCCTGTTCTGGCGACATATAAGCCGGTGTGCCTACAATGGCCCCCTGGGTTAACCCCTGAGTTCCCTCGACCATCTTGGCAATGCCAAAATCGGTCAACAACGTCTCACCGCGTGAGTCAATCAGCACATTAGCCGGTTTAATATCGCGGTGAACAATGCCCCGACTGTGAGTGTAGTCCAACGCCTCGGCTACCTGAACCAACAAACGCACTATTTCGGCTAATTCGGGCTGTTTTCTGAGCCGGGCAGTCAGAGTGCCGCTATCCATGTAGCGCATGACCATATACGTCAACCCATGGTCCTCCCCATAGTCATAAACGGGCAGAATATACGGGTGTTCAAGCTGGGCAATGGCTTTGGCCTCCTGACGAAAACGCTCAATGAAGGTGGGATCCTGGGCCAATAGATCGGGCAATACTTTGATAGCTACGTAGCGTTCCATAGAGGGCTGAAAGGCTTTGTAGACAGTGGCCATCCCGCCCCGTCCAATTTGTTCAATGATCCGATATTGGCCAATCGTTTGGCCGATGAGGTTGTGCATACTTGTTTCTTCTCCGCCAGCAAACAATTAGAGCTTCATTTTAGCATTTGTATCTTTGTTTGTCATTTGTCACTGTTGCGCCCAAGGCAGACCTGTCAGGTTTTTGAACCCTGACAGGTCTGGTTAGCTACGCTCAGTAGATCCAATTTTCCGAGGACGCGAAGCGGGCACGCCTTCGTGCCGAACGCCGCCGCACGTGGGCGTGCTGGCTCCTCAAATTTGGATCCACTGATGCTATTCAATTATCTTTAAGGCAACAGAACACTTTGCAAAGTTTGACGGGCAGTGTCTAATTCTTCAGAACTGGCCGGGCTAAAGCCCTGGCCCAGGTCAGCTATTTCGTCACTGGCTACCTCCAGGTAAAAGTTAAGGAAAGCCGCAACCGCCGGTTTCTTTTCAATTGCGCCGGGCACGGAGTAGAGGATAATAGGGTTGCCCTCCGGGTCATAGCCCACCGTTAAACCGAAAGGAGCGCCCCGGCTAACGCCCTGGCGTAAAATATCCCGGCAGCCCGCGGCTTCACTTGGCTCGATGGGCCGATTAGCCGGGACAATATCGGTTTCACCTGTAAGACATAAACGCTCAAACCCATTCTCGGTTCCAATCAAGTCCAGCGCCAGCCCACCCTGAAAGCCCTCGGTCTGAAAGCGCTCGATCACCCGGTAAGTCAGAGCCGCGCTGCTATTACTGCCGGCCAGATAGAGGTCGCCGGTCACATCAGCCGGATCGAGTGAGGGAGCTGAAGCCGCTTTTTGGCTCCCCATCAGCGTAATCACAGTGCTGTTAAACTCAGCCCCCATCATCAATCGCCACTGCTGCCCCGCTTTTTCAATAATCAAAGTAGTTTGATTGAGCGTTTGATCTTCGGCCACAATTTGCCAACCCAGGCCGGGCAGGCCGGTACGGTACGCCTCAATTATTTCTGTTACGGGTTTGCGGCTGGAAAAGACCACGGTAGTCATATTATTATCCAGGGGGATAACATTGGCATCTTTGGCGTCGCCGATCAGAGCAGCCAATGGTTCAATGTCGGTGGGCAGGTTGGCGTCGGCGTAATCGGCCAGCGGGCCGGTAGAGAATTCAACCTTGAGGCCGGCCCCCTCTGCGGCGGCTTCCAGGTAAAAGGCAATTTCGCGTGTTTCGTTTTGCAGGAAAAAGGAGCCAAAGCTGCCCGCTTCCACCTCGGCGGAACTTGGTTCGGGCCGGATAAGCCGCCAGCCTGCCGCCGGGGGATAAACCTGACCGTAAAACTCGACCAGTTCAGCCGCGCTCAGGCCGGTAAGGAACTCGCCGCGCATATCGTTAGTTTTCTCATCCAGGAAAGAGTCCTGCATCTGGGCATCAGTGGGGAAGAGTATCTGAGCGGCTTCGGGTGAGGCCGGGGCTTCTGTGGCCGTCTGCTCCGGCGTGGACTCTGCCCGCCTGGCCCGAATGTTAAAGGTGACGGTGACCGGCTGCCCGGCAACGCCGCCCAGCCAGAGTTTGTGCGGGGCCGGATACTCAACAGTAAAGCCCGACTCGGCTGATAATTCCTGGCCGGCCCATTGATTACAATAGGGATTACTGTAGGGTCGCGTCACATCCGGGTCAGGCTCACCGGGAGTAGCCGCCAGCCAGGCTACCGGCTGGCCCTGTTCAGCCACTGCGGCGATGGATAAATTGTATTCCCAACCCTCAGCCGCTTCGCTCCAGGATAGATCGAGGATGAGGGGCAGAGCGTTAATCAGGTTCGACTCGCACCGCCCGTTAACCTGGGCCAAATCTACAGTGGGATTGACCAATATTTGCACGGTAGCCGATTTTTCAATGCGGGTGGTGGCTGTCGGGTCGGGGGTCAAGTCCAGGGACAGAATTTGGTCCGAAGACTCAACCAACGTCGTTCCCTCAGAATTAGTTAAATCGAAAGGTTGGCTGGGTACAGGCAGGACTTGCCCGGTCAGGCTGGCCATCGGGTCGGCAACCGGCTGGCCGCCAAATGCCAGCCGCGGGGCCGGGTTGGGCTGGACTTTGGGCAAAAGGTCATCGCCAGGATTGTTGGTCAAGCGGCGCACCTGACCGCCGTCGAGAGTCATGGCGTAAATTTCGGTATCGCCGCTGCGGTCAGAATACCATAATAGGGTCTGCCCGTCGGGAGACCAGACGGGGCCATCATCATCGGCCGGGTTGTCGGTCAGGCGGCGCACCTCGGAGCCATCACTGTTCATCAAATAGATTTCCCGATTGCCATCCCGTTCCGAGGTCCAGACAATCAGCGTTCCATCCGGCGACCAGCGGGGGCGGCTGTCGTGGGCCGGGTCGGTGGTCAAGCTGATAACGTTGCTGCCATCGGCATTCATCACAAAAATATCTCTGTTGCCGGCCTGGTCGGAGCGGAAAAGGAGACGGCTGCCATCCGGCGACCAGTCGGCCATGGTTTCATCGGCCGGACTGTTGGTCAACCGGCGCAGGTTCGAGCCAGCGGCGTTCATTACATAAATTTCTTCATTACCATCCCGCTCAGAAGTAAACGCCAGCATTGTTCCATCCGGCGACCAGTCGGGCATGGTATCATCGCCCGCTTCGTTGGTCAGGCGGCGCACTCCAGAACCATCCCTTTGCATTACATAGATTTCCCGATTGCCGTCCCGGGTTGAACTCCAGGCAATCAGCTTCCCATCCGGCGACCAATCGGGTGTCCCATCGCGGGCCGGATTATTGGTCAGGTTGCGTAAATTTTCGCCGTTGCTATCCATCAGGTAAATTTCCTCGTCGTCAGGGTTATCTCCCCGCACCGAGGTGAAGCTAATCACGCCAATTTCTCCTGCTTCGGTCTCAGGTGGAGCCAGAGTATCCCCCTGGCTTTCTTGCGCCGGGGCCAGCGAGTCGCCCTGGCTGGCCTGCGCAGTCGGAGTCGACTCAGGGGTTGGAGTGGGCGGGACAGCAGTGACTGTGGCGGCTTGAGTTGGTACAGCGGCCACCTGAGATTGTTCCGGCGCCGGGCTGGGGCCGTCACCTGCACCGCAGCCTGACAAAACAAACAAGGTCAGGGTAAAGCTGAGTAGGGTTAAGATAAATGGGTACTTCATAGATTTCGTTCCTCCGTTTGTTACTTTATTTTAAGATCAACGGTAAATAAACTGCGGTGGCAGGCGCTCCACTCACCGGCAGCGTATAGAGATAGACTCCCCAAGCACATTTCGGCGCCCAAAATTGAGCCTTTGGAACTCTATTGCTTATTTTGTACTCTTTACCGCCATAATTTTATCCAAACAACTGACTCCAAAAGCTTTTGACTGCTTGGCCTGCTTTTTTAATAAAAGTATTAACTTTGGACAGTAAGGAATTATTTTCAACAACCCGATTAACGCGCTCAAGTTGATCAGGATTTAAGTCTATAGGGATGCTATCTATAATTCTCTCTGGTAGAGCCGGGGTTGAGACGATAGATTTACCCTCACGACTTTTTTTACCCCCGGTCAAACGATCTCTGGTCATTAAGTAAAAAGGTACTGCGCCCTCGTCTGAAATACGCTCAAACACGACGGTGTAGAGTTCTCCCAACCAGGGCTGGCCATTAGGTAGCAAGCGCGGTTTGCTAGTCTTTTTATCGTTAGCTACGGCTATGGTAGGCACATTTTTGGCAATTTTACGCCCTACATGTTTGGCAATTTCTTCACGAATTAACTTTGTACGGGTATCAATGGTTAATAGATAATCCTCGGCATCAACTTTATCAGCATAAGTAAATACCACTACAGCCCTGCGCCAGATATCTACGCCAAAGGTTTGCGAAATCAAGCGAATAGTGCTCATTTCAGCGCTGTCAACTCTGGTTTCACCCAATTTCGTCACAAACCACATGCAATCAATGCGGCGAATTTCACGCTTAATGTTATTCAGATAGATTTGATCGTTCGCTTCGTTATCCGAGTCGGCCAGCCCTGGTGTATCCACAATTGAAAACTGAATACCCTGAACGGTATGATGATAGCGCCGGGGTGAGAGCGTACCCGGTGTAAAATGACTCACTTTGGAAACCTCGCCCCCCATCAGCGAATTGATCGTACTGGATTTTCCCACGCCAGTCCGTCCAACCAATAAAAATGTAAACTTGCGGCGGTTGGCATCTCTAAAAACCGAGCGCAGTTGTTCCAGCAATTCCAGATGCTCTTGATAAAGCGCATCCGCCATTATTTTGTTTGCCCCTGTAATTTCCAGATTGTGACCATTGGAGTTCTGGGCTGGGACAAGCTCGCCGGGTAAGTCAAACATGTCAGACTCTGTAGGAATATTTGAGGTCTCCGGTTCTGCCGATAGCAATTCTATTTTAGTATCCACCAAGTCTACAGCAGAGGGTTCGGCCAACTCCGGTGAGACACTCAAAATTTCCGGCTCTGGGGATGGCAATTCTGTTTGGGTATCCACGAAGTCTGCGCCTGTGGGTTTGCTGAGTAAAGCCGAGTTACCTTTATCCTCAGATTGAGCAACATCCTGTAAATCTTTTAACTCTATCTGTAATTGTTCGATTTCTGACTCGATATTCTCAATCTCTAAAAAAAGACCGGCATAAACATGATTTCCATAGAGAGCCTGTTGTTCTTTAAGTTTTTGCAAACGACGGGTGTTATTAATAATCAATTGTTTGATATGATTTTGACGAGACATTGATCATCCTTTCTGGAAATTCTTTATATTTAAGAGTTTACTCCTTCAAATATCTGGTCAGAGGCATGTTGGTTGCTTCCTTGCAATACCCTGGCCAATTTACGAACATACCCGACCAAATCCTCATACTGGGAATAAACCAAAATCCGGCTCCCCTTAACCGTCAGTTGATCTGCCGACCCCGTAACAATGCTGGCCCCGTTCTGACCGGCCTGCTCAAAAAGTTTACCCAAGCGCGGCTCGTAGTTAAGCGGGTTAAGACCGCCGGCTCCCTGAGGAATGATCAAGCAAACCACCTGAGTTGCCAGGGCAAGCGCCTGATCCAGCGACAGATCGGGTACCAAAGCCAACCCATGACAACCACAGATGGGGCGCGGGCTAAGGCCAACCACCTTCACCCGCAGTCCGGCTCGGCGGAGTTCAGTAACAAAAATAGCTGCTACAACTTCTTCAAACTGCTCGGCCCAAAGCACAAAAATATAAGACTGAAGATGAACCATAATTTTATCCTGTTTAACTGGACTTCAGCATACCCCCAATTTGTCTGCGGCAATCTATCAAATCAGCGAGTTCATCTCTCAGCCATCTCTCTCTAAACTCTCAAAAAGCTATTGAATTTAGCGCCAGGCTGTGGTATGCTTGACCCATTCCGCCGGTTGGAGAAAAGCTGTTATGGACACCCTTGCCGAACTTCAACGTGATATTCATACTGCCCTGCAAATGTGGCATAATAGTGGGATTGAAACCAGCCCTTTGGCCCATTTACAATGGTTTCAACAGATTCAAGCACAAGCCGGTGGCAACAGCCGTCAGGCCACCAATAAACTTTTGCTGGAAGCCCTGGAAATTTTAGCTGTAACTCATCATCTGGAAGCTGATCTGCTGCGCCAGCGTTTTCTGGATATGGAGATGATGCATGTGGTTGCCAACCGGCTCAACATGGGTGAGTCAACGGCTTACCGCAAACAACAGGAAGCTCTTCAGCAGTTAGCCCTGGTAATTCAGGAAAAAGAGACCCAGCTCAAGGCAGCTTACCAGACTCAACTGGAAAAAGAATTGAAGTTACCCCCCCCAGTTGAACTTTTTGGTGTAGCTGCCCTACTCGACAAGCTGCAAAAAACGGTCCTTTCCGATGAGCCGGTCTGGTTGCTCTCTATCGAAGGGTTGGGCGGCCTGGGCAAAACGGCCTTGGCCAACGCTCTTATTCGCCGGCCCGCCCTGGCCGGGCGATTTCAGAAGTTAGTCTGGGTCAGCGCCAAACAGCACGAGTTTCTGCCTGATCTGGAGCGTGATAAATTGACTCAGCCGGCCTTGACCGGCGATGCCCTGATTGAAGCCCTCCTAGAGCAGGTGGCCCATCCGGCTGTTCTGGCTCAACCGTCCCCTCAGAAAGAGGTTCTTTTAACCGGATTACTCAAAGATACGCCTCACTTTATCGTGATTGACAATCTGGAAACAGTAACCGATTACCAAGCGCTTCTGCCCCTACTGCGCCGGTTAGCCAACCCGGCCAAATTTCTGCTGACCAGCCGTCACAGCCTGCACACCCAGGCCGACGTATTTTGTTGCAGCCTGGCCGAACTTAACCAGACAGAAAGCCTGCGCTTTATCCGCTATGAAGCCGGTATACGCGGCCTGAGCATGCTGGCCAATGCCTCCGAAGCCGACCTGCTCCGTATTCATGAAGTGGTGGGAGGCAACCCCCTGGCAATCAAATTGGTGGTGGGGCAACTCTCTGTTTTGCCCTTAGCCCAAGTGTTAGACAACCTTAAACAAGCCAGGGGGCAAAAAATCGGGGCGCTTTATAGCTATATCTACTGGCAAACCTGGCAAATGTTGACCCACCACAGCCGGCAAACCTTACTTATCATGCCCCTTACCCAAGAGGCTACCCTGGAGCAACTGCTGGCTGTAAGCGGGCTAGAGTTGACCCAATTAAGTGAGGCCCTGGAACAACTGGCAGCCCTATCGCTTATTCAAATCGGCGGTAATCTGGCAGAACGGCGTTATACCATCCATCGCTTAACCGAAACATTTTTGCTGCAAGAGGCGCTCAAATGGCAAGCCTCAACCTGAGCGACACGCCCAGCCGAATATATTTTTTCCAACAAACTATTTACGCGAACCTGCATTTTTGGCAAACCTGGCTAAAAACGCATCTGGCCCAGCCAGAGGCTCTGGACCGTGAGCGCCATGCCCTGGCCAAAGCCATCTCCTTTGCCCTGCCGCTCGACGAAACCTGGTCACTTGTTTTTGAACTGGTCCAAACGCTCACCCCCTTGATGGAACGGCGCGGCCATTGGGATACCTGGCAGTGGGTTTTAACCCGCTCACTGGAAACAGCTCAGCGAGTTAAGGATACTGCCGCGGAGGTCACGCTCTCGGCGCTATTGGCCCGGTTATTATTCCAACAAAGTCAGTTCAAAAAAGGGGTAGCTGGCTATCGGCGAACTCTTCGCCTGGCACGTCAAATTGGGGATAGGTTTAACGAGGCACGAGCCTGTACCAACCTGGGGTATCATTTTATTGAGCATGGGTATTGGCAGCGGGCCGAGGTATTGTGCTGTCACGCTCTGGCCTTATTTGAACAGCTTGACAGCAATCACGGTCGAGCACATACCGAAAATCATCTAGGGTTTCTTTACACCCGCCAGCATCGCTGGGAACAGGCTCAATATCATCTTGAACGGGCCTGTGAAATATGGCAGGCTATGGCAGATGGGTATGGGTTAATGCTCGGATATCTTAATCTTGGGGGACTCTACAATGATTCAGGAAAACCTGACCGAGCCTTAAATTATTTGGCAAAAGGTTTACAGCAGGCCGAACAAATAGGGGAATTTGTGGCTATTGGTAGAATTTATATCAATCAAGGAAAGGCTTATAGACTATTAGGGGATTGGGCTAAAGCCGAAGTTTGTACCAAACAGGCTGAAGCCATTTTTCAGCAATGTACAAACTTAACAGAATTAGCCCGATCATGGAATGGTTTAGGGTTAATTTATTTCCATCAAGCCAGATGGACTGAAGCTGATTTTTACCTGGAAAAATCGTTGGGGTTATGGCGCAGACTGGGTATCCAGTTTGAAGAAATTGAACTATTGTTAGATATAGGTGAGTGTGAATTAGCCCGGGGAAATGCCCCTGAAGCTATAAGGCGATGGCACGAGGTGGACCAACTCATCAGCCCACCTCGTGTTCAACAAATCTATCGCCATTTGCAACCGCGTCTGCATCAGTATCATCATAAGTTGAATTCCATGCGGTTGGAGTTAGAGCGATAAGCCATTTCCGTCGTGGCTATCCTGGTAAAAATTCTTAACAGCCACGACGGATTGGTTATTTGATTTTATTAGCAGCCACCACCACCACCGCTACTATTTTGACAAGCATAGACCGGTGTAACCGCCATTCCCAGCCCGTTGGCTACTACACTGGACCCACAAGCCATAGCCAACAACAGGGCTACTTTAACTAAAACTTTAATCATCCGTTGCGTCAACATCTCAATTTACCTCCGTTTGGATTAGAGGCTTATTGAGTTTGGGGTCCCCACCACCCTTGAGAGGGCGGTACGCATGCGTTCCCCAACAAGCAACTTTTGATTTAATGATGTAGGCTCAAACCTACTCTTAGTCTAACAGAGTTGGCCGGCTCCGTACAGGGAATTTACCTTCGGATTAGCTTAGGGTTTACAGAGGAGAAAAAAATAGCGCCGGACAAATTGTATCCGGCGCTACTGATAAAGAGGAAAATCTACCGTAATCAGAGTTCTAAAACAGAGTTTCCAAAGCCAGTTCATAGCCCAAACCCCGGCGGGTTTTGATCATCTGGGTTGGCTCTATTTTGGGGTCAAGCTGGCGCAATTTATGGCGAATATTGCTAATCATCCGGTCAAGCCCCTCATCATCCGGGCCGGGATCATAGGGTCTGCTCCAGACAGCCTCGGCGCAACTCTGACGGGTGCAAACATCGCCCAAATGTTGATAAAGGTGATGGAGCAGTCGAAACTCGCCGGGGGTTAAATCCAGATGATGCTGACCCAAAAAAAATTTCAGACTGCGCCCATTGTAATATAGACCGCCAGCCACCACATCAGTCGGATCCGGGTCGGAAAAGCGGAGCATAGCCTGCGGCCCCCCCAGGCCAATCACATCCTCATCCTGAAGAAGATGGGGTTCAAAAATTCGTCGTTCATTTACAAATGTGCCGTTGGCACTGTTGGCATCGCGCAAAACATAACGTGGACCTTCCCGCTCAATTTTGGCATGCAGGCGCGAGACAATTCTTTGCCCAGTAAAGATAACATCGCATGTGGTTGAGCGCCCGATAGTGCAGATATCAGAGGTTAAGGTCAATTCAGGCGGCTGTATGTCTTGATGGAGACTATAAAGAGTAGCAAATTGAACCTCAGACAGGGGTAATACCATAGCCCCAAGCCTCAGGCAATGGTTAACAAAATCGCATTCTGGTCCACTTTGGTACCCGGTTCGACCCGGATAGCGTGAATGGCGCCATCACGCGGCGCTTTTAACTCATTTTGCATTTTCATAGATTCCAAAATCAGCACAATGTCGCCCCGTTTCACCTGCTGCCCCTGCTCAACCGGAACTTCGACCACCACCCCCGGCATTGAGGCCTTGATGACTACCTCGCCGGTGGCGGCGCCGGCGCTGCTCTTGAGGCCAGCCAGACGGCGCGTCCGCTCATCTTCGACCACCACCTCGATAATCTGGCCGCTGAGCTGGACTATATAGACCCCCTCCCCTTCGTTCATGCGGATGTCGTGCGACTCGTTGTCTATCAGGATCGAGTAGAGGGTCGTGTCCATCGTCTGCCGCATTTCGGCATTGACAATTTCGCCGTTAAGCGTCACCTGGCCATCCTGGTTGATATCAATAATAAATTGTTCATTACCAACGGTAGTGATGTATTTCATAGTTTTACCTCATCATGAGGCTGAGTCGAAGGCTAAGGCTGAGAAAGAGAATTTCCTCAGCCTTAACCTCAGCCTTAGCCTTTTATCTCAGCCGCCGGTCGAGCGCCTCGCGCCGTCCATACAAACGCCAGGGGCTGGCCCCGCCCTGATGCAGCAAAATGGCTTGTTGATTGCGTTGATGGGCCATTAGCGAAGCAGCGACGGCGGCGACGCGCACCAGGGCCGGGTCGAGCTTTTGATTAAAGCTGAAGTTATGCTCCAGAAAATTGGTATCAAACTGCCCGGCCTGGAAGCGAGTGGAATTCATCAATTGAATATGGAGGGGAATCGTTGTCGGCAGGCCGGTAATCCGAAACTCTTCCAAGGCGCGGCGCATGCGCAAAATGGCTTCGCCCCGCGTTTCGGCCAGCACAATCAACTTGGCCAGCATCGAGTCGTAAAAAGGCGTTACCTCCGAACCAAAGTAGATGCCGCTGTCGAGGCGCACACCCGGCCCGGTGGGGTTGGTCAGGCCGATAATCTGCCCAATGGCCGGCATAAAATTATTGCGCGGGTCTTCGGCCAGAATGCGGCACTCGATGGCCCAACCTTTCACCTGGATATCTTTCTGCTCATAGCGCAGCTTGCGGCCCGAAGCAATACGCAGCATTTCTTTAACAATATCCACCCCGGTGACCATTTCCGTAACCGGGTGCTCCACCTGAAGGCGGGTATTCATCTCCAAAAAGTAAAAGTTTCGGTCTTTGTCCAGCACAAATTCCATCGTTCCGGCTGAACAATAGTTGACCGATTTGGCTGCCGTTACGGCAATCTCACCCATTTTCTGGCGCAGCTCTTCATCCACCACCGGCGACGGGGCCTCTTCGATTAACTTCTGATGGCGGCGCTGAATCGAACATTCCCGCTCGCCCAGGTGAACCACGTTGCCGTGCTCATCCCCCAAAATCTGGATTTCAATATGGCGGGCATTTTCAATATACTTTTCCAGGTAAACCCGGTCATCGCCAAAGGCCGATTGGGCTTCCCGGCGGGCGGTGCGAATGGCTTCGGGCAAATCTTCCATTTTGGAGACATTCCGCATACCCTTGCCGCCGCCGCCCGCCGCCGCCTTTACCAACAGCGGGAAGCCAATTGTTTGGGCAGCCGCCAGCAGTTCGTCATTGCTCATACGGCTCGACTTGCCGGTGCCGGGTACCAAAGGCACTCCGGCCTGGCTCATCGTCTCACGGGCCGAAACTTTATCACCCATCAAGCGAATGGCCTCCGGGGGCGGGCCGATCCAGGTCAGGTCAGCCTCGATGACTGCTTCGGCAAAATCGGCGTTTTCCGCCAAAAAGCCGTAGCCGGGATGGATGCCATCAGCCCCACACTTTTTAGCGACTTCAATAATTTTATCGCCCCGAAGATAACTTTCAACGGCAGAGGCGGGGCCGATGGCGTAAGCTTCGTTGGCCATACGCACGTGGGGAGCCATGCGGTCCACCTCGGAATAGACGGCTACGGCATCCAACCCCAACTCCTGGCAGGCCCGAATAATCCTGACCGCAATCTCTCCCCGGTTAGCTATTAGAATTTTCTTTAGCATAAACTTTCCTCACAAACAGCAGGTAGCAGGGTAGCAAGTAGCAAGACTGCTACTTGCTACTTTGTTACCCTGCTACAGTGGAATATTCCCGTGTTTTTTAGGGGGATTCTCATCACGTTTGCTTTGCAGCATTTCCAGCGCGTTGATAAGAATAGGCCGGGTCTGGTTGGGTTCAATCACGTCATCAAGGTAACCCCAACTGGCCGCAACATAGGGGTTGGCAAAGGTATCGCGATACTCCTGCACCAACTGCGCTCGCAGCGTTTCGGGGTCTTCCGCTTCGGCCAATTCTTTGCGGTACAAAATATTGATGGCCCCCTCCGGTCCCATCACCGCAATTTCGGCGGTGGGCCAGGCCAGGTTAATATCGCCGCGAAGGTGCTTGCTGCTCATCACGTCATACGCGCCGCCATATGCCTTGCGGGTAATCACGGTAATTTTGGGCACAGTCGCTTCGGCAAAGGCATAGAGCAGCTTGGCCCCATGCCGAATAATCCCCCCATGCTCCTGAGACAACCCCGGCAAAAAACCGGGTACGTCTTCCAAGGTAATCAAAGGAATATTAAAACAGTCACAAAAACGAACAAAACGGGCCGCCTTGACCGAGGCATTGATATCCAGCACCCCGGCCAATACGGCCGGCTGATTGGCGACAATCCCCACGCTCCGGCCGTTGAGGCGGGCAAACCCAACAATGACATTGCGGGCGTAATGCTCTTGCACTTCTAAAAATTTGCCCTCATCCACAATGGCGTTAATCACCTCGTGCATATCATAGGGTTTGTTGGGGTTATCAGGAATGATGGTGTTGAGTATATTTTCCGTGCGCAACGGGTCATCCTGACAGACGATGGTGGGCGGGTCCTCCATATTATTGCGGGGCAAATAGTTTAACAGGGTGCGCACGGTAAACAGGGCATGTTCTTCACTTTCGGCAGCAAAGTGAGCCACGCCGCTGATTTCGTTGTGGGTGGCCGCCCCACCCAGTTCTTCAAAGGTTACTTCTTCGTGGGTGACCGATTTAACCACATCGGGGCCGGTGACAAACATGTAGCTGGTTCCCTTGACCATAAAAATGAAATCGGTAATAGCCGGCGAATAAACCGCGCCCCCGGCGCTGGGGCCTAGAATACAGGAGATTTGGGGAATCACGCCGCTGCTAAGGGTATTACGCAAAAAGATGTCGGCATAACCGCCCAGGCTGACCACCCCTTCCTGAATCCGCGCCCCGCCTGAGTCGTTCAGTCCGATAATGGGCGCTCCATTTTTGAGGGCCAGGTCTTGCAGCTTGATAATCTTATTGGCGTGGGCGCGGCCCAAGCTGCCGCCAAATATGGTGAAATCCTGTGAGAAGACATAAACCAGGCGTCCGTCAATCGTTCCATAGCCGGTTACTACCCCATCGCCCAGGGGATTCTTTTCATTAAAACCCAGGTCTGTGGTATGTGAGGTGGTAAAAGCATCTATCTCACGGAATGAGCCTTCATCCAATAAAATTTCAATCCGCTCACGAGCGGTCAATTTTCCTTTTTCACGTTGAGCTTGCAGCCGGGCGGGACCGCCCCCTTGCTTTGATTTGGCCTTCAACTCACGCAATCGTTTTACTTTTGGGTCAAGGGTCATACACACCTCCTGAAATAAATGTCAAAGCTAACAGATCAAACACCGAGATTGTTTGTCTGTGCTTTCAACCAAGCATCGCCGTTTGGCAGGTGAATAGTACCTTATGAGTCAGATTCTTGTACGGTGAGCAAGAAGTTGTTACACAGAGAAGCCCGGAGAAGTCACAGAGTTTCTCAGAGGAATTTTTAGAACTCTCTGTGTGTCTCTGTGGAGTCTTTGTGTAGCTCTGTGTTCCTTTTTGGTTCTGGCTCGGCCAGGTTAGGTAATCTAAAGTCAGGCTTTTAAATGGATCAGTCGGGTTTTTTTATTCTATAACACTTCAGTTACAGTTCAGTAACAACAATTTTCCAAGAATTCCAAAATTCCCAATAAATACGGGCCGATTATAGCACAGCTTGAATTTTGGTGAAATTTAGAACAGTTCGGTATGAGTAAACTCAAAAAACAAAAAGCCGACTTCAATGAGTCGGCTTTTTGATAGAAACTCTCCGAATTAACTACGATTGGCCAGGGTCCGGGCGACAATGTCATCCATTTCTCGGCGGCGTTTGCCTTTGGCTTTGGCTGAACCGCCTCCCTTACCCGATTTCTCATAGGGTAATTCGCCGTGCAGGGCGGCGTAAGCCACAGCCATCGCCGTTGGAATCGGCTCTTCTTCAAAGGCTTCTGCTTCTTCCACTGCTTCTTGCCGGCGGGGCTGCGGTTTCACCTCATCTGCTTTCTTTACTTCTTCGGGTGGGGGCGGCGGCGGTAACAACGCTTTAATGGATAAATCTACCTGGCGTTTTTTGCGGTTCACTTTCAAAACTTTAACCTTGACCTTTTGGCCGACGGTTAAGGCATCTTCAGGATGTTTGATGTAATCATAGGTGATCTGAGAAATATGGACCAGGCCATCCCGGTCGGTGCCGATATCTACAAAAGCCCCGTAAGGCTCCAACCGGGTCACAACGCCTTCTATTTCAGCATCTTCAGCCACGTCTTTCAATTTCAAGGCAATCGGCTTGATCATGGTCAGGCTGATGCGGCCACGTTTGGTGTCAACCTTTTTAACCCAAACCTCAACCTCTTGCCCTTGACTCACCACATCTGTCACTTTTTCTACGTTTTGCTTGGCCAATTCAGAGATGTGGACCAGGCCATCCTGGGCAATACCAATATCCACAAAAGCTCCAAAATCAGCGATATTTTTCACCTTGCCGGTCAGCCGTTGACCGATTTGTAAATTGTGAATGGATAATCCTTCGCTCACAGACGGATTTTCAGTGGCGGCTGAGTTAGCCTCCGTTGTATTATTTTCTACTGGTGTGGGTTCAGTCTCAACGGAGGGCGTTTCAACAGCTTCGCCGGTTGACACTGCATCCACTACAGTTGCATTTTGGTCGTTCATAATGATCTTCTCCTGACCGCATCCCCTGAGAAACTTAACAATCTGTGGCAAATTTCTCAATTAATGCAGATTGTACAAATTTTAACGAATTTCGATTATACCATTTGGGCTAAGAGCTGGCAAATAAAACAGAAGAGGGGAGTATTTCAGATTTTAAGCAAACCTGATAGGTTTTCGCGCAGCCTATGGCCTCGCAATGACACTTTCATCCCCGGAAACTATGTTTAAGTGCTGTAACAGAATCGCGTGTAATTCATGGTTAGCTGCCACGATAAGTGAGTAGCAATCAGTCAAGGATTGAAGGGGAGGTAAGGACTCCCCCTGAGGGCCGGTTATTATCCCCCCGGCCTCGCGGATGATAAGGCCCGGCCCCAGAAAATTCTCGGCGGTAAGCTGGCCGCGTAAATCCAGGTGCGCCTCCAGCGAACCGTCCGCCACATTGGCCAAAACTATCGTCGTTGCTCCAAAAGAGCGCACAGATCGAGCTTGAACCAAAACTTTGGCCAGGGCCGGCTGAATAGTAGCTCCGGCGACATCACAATTAATCACCGCTTCTGCCAGCCGCGTAGTTGCGCTGGACCGCAGGCGGTGGCCGTCGCGCCATGCTCCCTTGCCTCGCGCCGCCCGCCAAACCTGGGAACGATGGAGACTGCCCACCAGGGCAAACTCAACTGTATCAACCGCCACCGGCAGCCCGGCCGGAATCAGGGCTACAGCCGTGCCCGCCGGCGCAAGCCCCCGCGAGAAATTGTCAGAGCCGTCTACCGGGTCCAACACCATCGTCCACTCCGGCTCGCCGCGGCCAAAACTGCGCGGCTCACCCTCTTCGGAGAGTAAAGTGACCGGGCAGGGAAATTGCTGTTCCAGGTAGGCGCAGACCGCCCGATCTGCGGCCAGATCAAACCATTTGACCTGGTCGCCTTTAGCATTTTGGCCCAATTCGCCCCAGGCAGCGCTGCTGTCTGTTGTTACCGCCTGAACAATGGCGTGGTAGAGGGCCTCCAGATGAGTCAGGATCAATTCTGCTGAGTCCATGCCGATTCCTTAAGTATGAATTGGTTACACCAAGACCCTTTATACTCCCAATAAACGATTCGTCCAAATCCAGGCTTTAGCTGGTTTCAAGAATGGTCGCTTAGTAATTTTAGCAAGAATCAAAAAAGGCGACTCTGTTTGAGTCACCCTTTTTGATTGGATTAATGTCTACGAAGGGTTCGTTAGATGAAGTCGAGACCTTACTGTACCCCATCGCGCAGCAGTTGGCCGGCGGCGATGTCAAACTCATACGAGGGCACGTAATATTTGCCCCCTGCCGAGTGGGCGTTAATGGTGTAGTGACCGGGATCAAGAATAAATTCTCTAGTTTGGCCGGGCGGCACCACCTGGGAAGTGTTGGTTGGCCCAATAACATCAATCACAAAATCTACGTCGGTGCGGTTGCTGTAAGTGAGCATGCCTTTGCCGGCTGGGATCGAAGGACCGGCTGGAGCGGGCGGCTGGGTAGGCTTAGGCGCGGGCGCTTCTGCTGGGGCAGCGGCCCGAGCGGCTTCCTCATCAACTTCGTAACTTGCGATGATTTTTTGCCAGGTTGGCTCCATTTCCTCGTAGTCAACTGTTATAAAATAGATGAGGAACACAATTTCCTTGCGCTGGGTAAAGATGAAATCGGCATCGCCAGCGCCATTCTCAGACTCATAAGATACGGCCACAAAGATATCGTCGTTGTCAGTTGTCTTTTGTTCCAGCACTTTGTGGTCGGTGGCTTCATAGTTATCCATAACCAGCTTGACCACTTCTTTAATGAAGCTATCCATCTCTTTGCTGCTGAACGGCTTCTTCGTGTTGAGAAATTCGATCGCCACGACCGAACGATCATTGCCAAAAGAGACGCTGGTGCTATCACCGCGAATACCTTCAAAGCTTTCGGGTATGGCAAAGGTAAAGGCTTTAGAGGGATGGACGTAAGGCTCTTCCTTAAAAGGAAGTGGCTCAAATTTCGATTCCTCGGTGGCTTCCTCAGTGGGTAATTGCAGCACATCACCCGCCGCATTGACAGTCGGTTCGGCGGTAGCTTCTTCGGTTGGCTCAACCGTTACTTCCTCGGTCGGTTCAGCAGTCGGTTCGGGCGTTGGCTCTGGTTCGGGGGTGGCGGTAGGCTCGTCGGTTGGTTCAGGGGTGGCCGTCGGCTCGGCCTCAGCCACTGCCGCTACCGCTGCTTCCACTTGAAATTCAAGGGTGCGGTCCAACTTGTCGTTGAGATACAGGTCTACCTTGTATTTGCCGGCGGGCCAGAGTTTGTCATTGGTCAGATCAAAATGAATTTGCCCATCCCCGCTATCAATCTCGGTTTCATTAATCACCAGATTAGGGTCGGTATTTTCAGCTTCGATGACCGTCCAGATGGCCTTAACATTGGTGTCATCGGGGGCGTTGGCCAATTGAACGACACAGTAGAAAGCTTCATCTTGAGCAAAAGTGGTCGTTGGTTGGCTGCCCTCAGGGTCTTTAGCCAGCTTGGCCTCACTGATGTTGGCCGAGCTAAAATCGAAAGAACAAGCCAGGACAGATAGGACTAATAAAGCAATAACAGCAAAGATCAGTTTTTTTCTCATTCTTCCTCGACAAATAAAGTAAATTTTAGGATTCGGTGAGGGTAGCAGTTTCATTATAAGGGGTGGCTACCCAAAAGTCAACGCTTTTTTGGCAGGGTTCCCCGGCTAAATCGGGTTGCCAGCAAATTTATTATTAAATTTGTCTTGAGTGTACTCCCAGTGCGTCTGACAATCGTTACCAAAATCGTTACAGAGAATTGGGTCTGGCAGACAGCCGGAATGGATAGCCCAAAGCAACGGCTCGTGGTAGAATAACATGACCTTAAATTGTGGAGAAAAGTATGCCCTCTGGTATTAGTATGGTCGGCCTGGGGCCTGGCGACAGCCAACACTGGACCCGCGCGGCCGACACCTTGCTTCAACAAGCAACTGAAATCTATGTTCGCGCTACTTCTCACCCCAGCCTGGCCGCTATTCCCGCCAAAATCTGTTCCCTGACCGAGACCTTCCCTGCCGCCGGGGATGGGCCTAAACAGTTGGCCGCCGAAGTGGTGCGCCTGGGCCAGCGCGAAACAGGCGTCATCTATGCCGTGCCCGGCCACCCGCTTGAAGACGCCACCCTCCCTCATATTCGCGCCCTGGCAGAAGCCCAGCGAGTCCCGCTGACCCTTATTCCTGGTCTGAGCCTGGTCGAGGCGGCGGCAACTGCAGTGAAGCTGGAAACATTGCACAAGCTCCAAATTGCCCGCGCCGACGAAGTGGCACGTTTGCATCACCCTCCGCTGGCCCCGGACCAACCGGCGCTGGTAACCGGGCTGTCCAACCCGGCTCTGGCTGGGCGAGTCAAACAGGTTTTGCTAAATGCTTACGCCGAAAACTTTACTGTGACGTTAGTGCAAGGGTTGGCCCAAATTTGGTCTGGTCCCCTGGACCAGTTGGGTCAGCAGCCCTGGTTTGACGAATTGACACTGCTCTACCTGCCCGCCGACCTGACTAACAACAGTTTGCCCACCTTTCAGGAAACGATTGCTCATTTGCGCGCCCCCGAAGGCTGTCCCTGGGATCGAGAGCAAACCCATTACAGCCTGCGTCCGTTTCTGTTGGAAGAAACCTATGAAGTGTTGGAGGCGCTAGACGCGGCCAATCCAACCGCGCTGGCCGAAGAGTTAGGCGATTTGCTGCTCCAAATTTTACTGCACACTCAGCTTGCCACTGAGGCTGGCGATTTTAAAATGGGCGACGTGATTGGTCACATCCACCGCAAACTGGTACGGCGTCACCCCCACGTCTTCGGAGACGTTACGGTTAACGGGGCGGATGAGGTGACAACGAATTGGGAGGCAATCAAACGGGCTGAACGGGCCACGTCAAATGGCCAAAATGAAACCCCCTCTTCAGTGTTGGATGGCGTTCCGGCGGCGCTGCCAGCTCTGGCTCAAGCTCTGACCATTTCCAAGCGGGTGGTTCGGGTGGGTTTTGAATGGCCGACGATTGAGGGTGTGTTGGATAAATTGATCGAAGAGGCCCAGGAAATTACCGAAGCCACTCATCCGGCTGATCTTGAATCTGAAATTGGGGATTTGTTGTTTAGCGCCGTCAACCTGGCTCGCTGGCGCAAGGTTGACCCGGAAAGCGCTTTACGCGCCACCAATGCTCGCTTTACTCGCCGCTTCAAAAGGCTGGAACTGCTGGCAGTGGCTCAGGGCAAAGCTTTGACTGACATGACAATTGAGGAAATGGATGCCTTGTGGGAAGAAGCGAAAGTGCTCGAAGGGTAAAACCTTCTTCGGAGGTCCGAAATCTGATAACCAACATCTGTCGAAATAATTCTCAAACAAGGGATTACTTTTTTGTTTTTGTCGTCTTATTACTACCTATCATCGCTTGTGGGCCGGTCAATCCCATGTTTCTACGCAACAATGAAGTCCGCCAAGCTGTTTTTGCCTATGAACGGGCTAAACGTGGGCCGGTCAAAGATTTAGTGATTCACTTCCGGCGCGATGAACCCCGCATCCGATTTGACGGGCAGAATCAAAACGGGGGTCATACCGTCTGGCTCTATCCGGCCGGCGGTCAGGAATATTTTGCCACCCGACCCCAAACGGCCAACTATCTTTATATTCAGGAAATTCAGTTCAGCGAAGATCAGCAGATTGCCACCGTCAACGTTTATCGCGGCGATGGGTCGGGCTATCAGGGCCGGCAGTTGACTGTTACCCGGCAGGGTACCGACCAATGGATGGTGACAGATGAGGTCGAACTTAAGGCGGAGTCGGTCAAGTAAAAAGTCAATCCCGGCTGTTCAAAAAAGGGGATAAGCTTTGTTGCGCCGGCTTCACCCGCACCGGCCGCCCGGCAATGAATACAAAGACCGCCACAAAAAGCAGCCCCGGATTTCTAAAGTGGAACGCGCCGAGGACCAGCAACAGGGCAATAGTATAGCCTATTGCTACGGCAATTCGGGTGGCCAGAAGGTATGAAAGAAAGAGGGCCAGCACAGCCCGCAGAATGCGCCCGCCGTCCATGGGAAAGGCCGGGATTAAATTAAACACAAACAGGATGGCATTAGACAACAACAGAAAAATAATCAGCCCCAGCAGCGCGCCCTCTTGAAAAAAAGATTGCATGACAGCTTCAAGCACCGTACCCGGCGAGGCTAAAAAACCCCGTAACAGAGCCTCTTCACTAAACATAAGCGCCGCTGGAACCAAAGCCATGGTAATGGACAGATTCACCGCCGGCCCGGCTCCGGCAATCAACATTTCGTGTTCCGGCTTTTCCGGCAGCGATTGCATCTGCGCCAGCCCACCAATGGGCAGCAAAATGATATTTTTCACCCGGACGTTGAGCCGTAGGGCCATAAACGCATGCCCCAACTCGTGCAGGGTCACACAGACAAACAGCAGCAGCACGGCCACCAAAGCGAAAACAATCCCTTCAAGCTTGCCGTGGCTCAACGCCCCTTGCAGGATAATCCAGACAATGATAAAGCTAAAGCTCCAGTGGACATTAATATCCACGCCCGCCAGGCGGGCCATGCGCCAGGAGCCTTTCACGGCCAATTAACAATTGATAATTGACCATTAATAATTGACAATTTCTTCCACCTCCGAAAACCTGAATTGCAGCGCATGTAATTTTTGATATAAACCATTCGCCCGGCTCACCAGTTCGGCGTGAGTGCCCTGTTCCACAATGCGACCACCATCCATAACCAAAATCCAATCGGCATTGATAATGGTACTCAAACGATGCGCAATCACAAATGTAGTCCGCGATTTCATCAAACGTTCCAGGGCTTCCTGGACCAACTGCTCCGACTCGCTGTCCAACGACGAAGTGGCCTCATCCAGGATAAGAATGCGGGGGTCTTTGAGGATGGCGCGGGCAATCGCAATCCGCTGGCGCTGACCCCCGCTCAGCTTGATGCCGCGCTCACCCACACGAGTCTCATATCCTTGGGGCATATTGACAATAAACTCGTGAGCGTTAGCGGCGCGAGCAGCGGCTTCAATATCGGCCTGGGTTGCCTCCAGCTTACCGTAACGAATATTCTCCCCAATTGTGTCGGAAAACAAGGCGGTCTCCTGCGGCACCACGCCGATTTGCTGGCGCAAGCTCAACAGCGTGACCTGTCTCAAATCGTGGTTATCAATGGTGATACAACCGGAAGTTACATCGTAAAAACGGGGAATGAGATTGACCAGCGTCGTTTTACCGGCTCCGCTCGGCCCGACCAGCGCCACCACCTGACCCGGCTGGACCTCTATTGACACCTGGTGCAACACAGGCAAGCGCGAGTCATACTCAAAACTGACCGCTTCAAACTTTATCCGGCCCATAATTGTCGGCAACGGGTAGGCATTGGGGGCATCGGCAATTTCAGGCTGCAAATCGAGCAGTTCAAAAATATGCTCGGTGGCGCCCAGGGCGGCTTGAAACTGGCTGTACAAGCCCGAAAAAGCGGCAATCGGCCCCGCCACCAACATGGTGTAAATCAAAAAAGCAATCAGTCCGCCGGGCGACAGGTAGCCCTGAAGCACTTCATAGCCGCCAAACCAGAGGGTAATGGTGAGGGACATAAAAGCCATAAACCCAATAATGGGCGCTAAAATGGCCGAGATTTTGACCCGTCGCATCGCCGCCATAAAAGTCTCTTCGATTTTGGCCGTAAAGCGGGTGATCTCATAAGCCTCGCGGGCAAAAGATTTGACAACCCGAATATTGCCGATGGTCTCGTCCACCACCGCCGCAGCCTCGGCCAGCCGATCCTGCATCTCGGCTGCCGCCCGCCGGATTTTTCGCCCCAGGTAAACCATCGTTAAAGTAACAATGGGTATCCCACCCAAAATAACACTGGTCAACCGCCAATCGAGCCAAAACAGAAAAATCACTCCACCAATGAGGGTCAAGCCCTGCTGTAACAAAGTTACCAAGTTATCCGTTACCGCTGCCTGCAAAGTAGTGACATCATTGGTGACGCGCGAAACCAATTCACCGGTGCGCCGATCGGCATAAAAGCGGAGCGATAAGGTCATCAGATGGCGATAAAGCTGCTGGCGCAGATCGGCTACCACGCGCTCACCGACCAGAGCAGTATTGAAGCGATTGACAAAGCTAAAAAAAGCCTGCGCCAGAAAAACCAGAGTCAGCAAAGCGGTTGAGCGATTGAGCAAAGCCAGGTTTTGCTCCACAAATACCACATCAACGATGTTTCGCACCACCAGCGGCATGACCAATCCCAACAGCGTGCCGGCAATCAGGGCTATCACTGCCAGAATCATCCGTCCCCGATACGGGCTAACGTACCGCAGCAAACGACGATACCCCTCCCATTGGGCGCGGGTAATGGGCCGGCGATTCTCCTCTTTTTCGGCTGGAAAATCAGAGCGACGCAGTCTAAACACGATACAAATGAACCTTCCCTGAAAATTTTGTGCGCTGTAAATCAATGTAGCATTTTACCATAGGCGGGGCAAACCGGCTGATTCAGGCAATCAAAAAAAATTTACGATAAATTTACTGACTCAAATGAGCATGCATGTTATAGTGGTAGCAATTAAGCCTGTTGCGTCGAAACCCTCCCATTTACGGCTGCACCCACAGCCAAAAGCCTCTTCTAAAAATTATCGGCCTGACTGACGCTGGAAAAATCTTCCCCAAGATTTATTTTGCCGATGCGACAGGATTTCTCAGGGAAAGCGACCCCACCCGACCCTGAGAGGAAAAGACACTCACTCCCTCCCAAGTGAGTGTCTTTTTTTTGCTTCATAAAAATGACCATTTGATGATCTACCAAGCGCCGGTCGACCCGCTAAACAAGCAAGAATATTCGCAATTTGTCAAGCCTTCTCAATAAGAGTATAATTTGATATTGCCGTTTGGCAGAAATCATAATCTCCAAATTTTTTAGAGGAATACCTCATCTTGGTTCAGCGCAAAACTCAGACCCCGGCCTATTGGCAAGGCCAGTTTACAGTTAACAGCAAAGATTTAGAATTTATATATAACCAAATTTTAGAAAATAACCGCGTCTTTACCCTTGACGAAATTGCTTTGGCCCTGGTAAAACGCCAGTACCAGGCCGAGGAATTAGCGGCCCGGAGTGAATTTCAACAGGGAAAACTGTATCAACCCAAAGAAAGCTATGCCGTTGGTGAGCAAGTAGTTTTTCCTCATTTGGATTTTGCCGTTGGTACGGTTAAAACGACTCGCCAGGGCCATCACCCGATTCATGGCACGTTTACGGTTATCGAGGTAAGCTTTGCCAATGGCAGCCCTACCCACGAGTTTGCGGCTAATTTTGACCATCCCCATCCGCTTAATTTAGATACCAACCAGAGTCTGGCCAGTTTGCAAGGGTTAATGCCTCCCGAAGAAATTTACCAGACCTATCTTGAGTTTATCCGTCCCAAAGTTGAAGCTGCTCTTAAAAACAGTAACGACTTTGTAAAGTTTCACGAGTACTATTTCTTGCGTGATCTGCTGCCGGACTTTCATGAGGGTTTATTTAATATTGCTGATGCTGCCATTGATATTAACAATGGCCCCTTAAGCGTTGACGCGCTGATTGAACAAATGGGCCTGGCCGAAGGTAAAGATATTACCGACACGCTACGTTTCTCGGTGAGCTACCGGCTGGCCAATGATGAGCGGTTTGATGATGTAGGGCCAACCGGACAAGTATTGTGGTATTTGGAACGGATTGAACCTCCGGAAGCGCATCATACCCCCCGCCGTCTACAGTTGGATAGTAATCAATCTTACGATATTGATTTGTTTGATGAAGATTTGCTGGCGTTATTGACCGAAATTGACGATGAAGCAACGCCGGTTGAGCATCTTTCGCCTGTTGATCCCAACCCGCAAAGTGTGACAATTGTGCTCAATTACCCCCATCGGCGGGTGGGGACGCTGCCCCTGACCCCCAAAACGGAAACGCTCTTTCCCAGCAGCCATTACAACCCGGTCCTTTTTGAATTTGTTGATGGTCGTACCGGCAACACCTTTCCCGGCTGGACTGTCCTGAACGATAAATATGTTTTTGGTTTGGATGAATGGTACAACAAAAATAAACTGCCGGTAGGGGCTTATATCAATATCAAACGTACCGACAATCCCATGCGGGTTATTGTGGACTACCAGGCGATGCGCTCCCAACGTGATTGGGTCCGGACGGCTAGTGTCAGCGGCAACAAGCTGGTTTTCCAGATGAGCAAAGAAGCCATTAATTGCAAATATGATGAACTTATGATTATTGGCGAGTCAAACCAGGCTCAAATAGATGCGCTTTGGCTAAACGCCTCAGAAAAAAAGCTGTCCATTTATGATATTCTCTGCCAGGTATTTCCAGAGTTGTCCAAGCTCAACCCACAGAGTACCGTCCACGCCAAAACGCTTTACAGTGCGGTCAACGTGGTCCGGCGGGCAGCGCCGGGTACAATTTTCCAGGAGCTGGTGAGCCACCGCTGCTTTATTCCCATGAAGAATGGCTACTGGATTTACGATCCCAATCTTCGAGATTAGCAGGAAAACTTTCTTGAGCTATGGCCAAATATATAAAACCAACCCTTGAGACAAAATTTCATATAGATTTTGCCTGGTGGCGGAAACAGCGCCAAAGTTTGGGCGCGTATTTACAGGGTCATCTCTGCCCAGAGGCCAAAAATCTTCACCCAACCGAAAACCAAACCTTTGATTGGGTCAATCCAGAAACGGGTGAGGTTTTTCAAATAGATATGCTCTGGCATATTATTCAAACCCATTGCGGTCAACAACCCAATTTTATTGATGACAGTTTACCCTTGACTCGTTCCATCTTCCGCCTTTTTATCGCCAACGACAATACTCCTTTAACGTCCTTAGAAATTTATGAAATGTTACACAAAAAAACGCCTGAACTCATCCTGCGTACTATTGGCGGGCATCAGGTTTATGATGGTATCCGACCCGTCAATACGTCGGTTTAAGTGCTAATATCGTCAACTATGCGCTATACCTCAAAAGAAAACCGCCCAAAGGGGCGGTTTTCTTTTTTCTACTAGCGCATTTTGCCGTTATGGTTAAAATATAAGTAATCTTACTTGGGCGACATAATATGAAATCAGTCAAGAACTTTATGAAAGTAGCTGTTGTTTTGGGGCTTCTGGTTTTTGGTTCCAGCGTGTTGGCAAGGCCAACTGCGGCCCAAGAAGGAAACAGGCAACAACAGGGAACCTTTGTTTATACAGTTCAGCCGGGCGATACCCTCAACGCGATTGCCCGCCGGTTTAATCTGTTACCCACAGAGATTGCGCTGGCAAACCGTTTATCAAACGTGAACCTTCTTTTCCCCGGCCAACAACTTGTCTTGCCGGCTGTTTCCCGGCAAGTAACGGCTGCTCCGCCTGCTCTATCGCCCGGTCGAGTTGACCAAACCCACACGGTTCAGCCCGGCGAAACCCTTTTTACGATTGCCGCCGCCTATGGCGTTTCGCTGGAAACAATCATCCTGACTAACCATTTAGCCAATCCCGACTTGCTGCAAGTGGGACAAACCCTCCAGATTCCCGGCACCATTCCCCCCACCCCAGAAACCCTGGCCGCGCCCTTTGCCGCCGTCGAACTTTCCGAACCAACCATTATTCAAGGGCGCACCCTGGTTATCAGGGTAAAATTAGCGACAACAGCAACGCTCAGCGGCGATTTTGAAGGGCGACCTATTCTCTTTAGGGATAGCGGTAATGGACAATTTTGGGGCATTGCGGCTATTCACGCGATGACTGAACCGAATGTTTATCCTATAAAAATCACTGCTAACCTACCCAATGGTTCACAAGTGACTCTCCTTAAGGAAGTCAGAGTGGTTGAAGGCCCTTACGGACAGGAAAACATCCAGGTTGACCCTGAACGAGGAGGGTTACTCGACCCCGAACTCATCCGGGTAGAGCAGGAAAAGTTGGACAACCTATGGTCCCAGGTATCGCCGCAGCCCTACTGGCAGGGGGCCTTTTGGTATCCGGTCGGGCTGGACAGTTTGCGAGTTACCAGCAATTTTGGCACCCGGCGGAATTATAACGGCGGCAGCGAATTGACCTTTCACGCCGGAACCGATTTTGGCGGCGATGTCGGCAAACCCATTTATGCTCCGGCGGCGGGGAAAATTGTGCTGGCCGAAAAATTAGCCGTGCGCGGAAATGCCGTCCTGCTTGACCACGGCCTGGGTTTGTTTAGTGGTTACTGGCATCAAAGCCAGCTTATTGTGGCGGTGGGGCAAGAGGTGAAACAGGGCCAGCTAATTGGCTTTATTGGTGATACAGGCTTGGCAACGGGGGCTCACTTGCATTGGGAAATGCGGTTAAATGGAATTGCCGTCGAGCCGTTGCAATGGGTCCAACAGTCAATTCCGTAACTGGAAAGTTGATAGGAAGTATAATGAATAGCAAAAAAACGTACTTGATTGATATGGATGGAGTTCTGGTGCAGGGGCAAAATCCCATCCCCGGTGCGGCTGAATTTATCGAACGGTTGATTGCCGGTGAACATAAGTACCTTGTTCTAACCAACAATTCTCGCTACACCCCCACCGATTTACACCACCGATTGCAATCGGCGGGGATTAATATTGGCATCCAGCAGATTTTTAGCAGCGCGATGGCTACAGCCGCATTTGTCCAATCCCAAAAACCTCACGGATCGGCTTATGTGTTGGGCGATATTGGACTATACCAGGCTTTGACCGATGTCGGTTATACCCTCACCGATTACAAGCCTGATTACGTGATTTTGGGCGAAACCGAATCCTACCCTTACGATAAAATTATTCGCGCCACCCAATTGATTTGGGCGGGGACGCCCTTTATCGCCACCAACCCCGACCCCTCCGGCCCGACCGAAATCGGTTTGACCCCTGCCTGTGGCGCAGTAGCCGCCCTTATCGAAAAGGCAACCGGCTTCGCTCCTTATTTTGTGGGCAAACCTAACCCCCTGATGATGCGTTCGGCGCTGCGCTATTTAGGCGAACATTCTGAAAATACCTTTATGGTTGGCGACCGGATGGATACGGACATAAAAATGGGTTTGGAAAGTGGGTTAGAAACCATTCTAGTTTTAACCGGGGTAACTCGACCGGATATGATTACCAATTTCCCTTATCGGCCCAATCGAGTTTTCAACTCAGTTGCCGAAATTGAACCGTAATCACAATCTATCCCACTTTTCACATTTTTCTGCTTACCTTTAGGATTATTATAACTTATTTTAGTGTTTTATTAGAATATATCCCCACAAATTATAATTTTAGTTTTTAGAATTATAAGCAGTTATAGTTCTAAGAAAGGATTATAACTTTCCACACCCTTAACCGTTCACATTGAAATAAATTTTTAACCCACTTTTCACTTGATAAGATAGTAATTTAGGGATTATTGTAGCATAACTCTAATATTTGAATTATTGTTACCCACTTTTTGCAAAAGCGATTTATTCTATGAAACACGTCGTAAGTATAAGTTTGGGCAGTTCCAGCCGCGATAAGAAGGTTGAGTTTCAATTAGGTCAAGAAACGATTATCCTGGAACGGATTGGCTGCAATGGGGATGAAAAAAGAGCCAGGGCGCTTTTTGCCGAAATGGATGGTAAAGTGGCCGCTTTTGGCGTGGGTGGAGTCGAACTTTATGTCCGGGTGGCCAACAAGAATTATCCGCTCCGCTCTGGGCTTAACTTAGTCAAAGACGTGAAACAGACCCCCTACACCGACGGGCGGGGCCTGAAGTTGACCCTGGAGCGAAACATTTTCCAACTGGCCGAGCCTTGCTTCCGCCAGCCGATTGTTCCCCGCAAAGCCATGATGCCTGTGGCCGCAGACCGCTACGGTATGGCCGAGTCGCTGCATCAAGCCGGATTTGATCTGGTATTTTGCGATCTGATGTTCGGGTTAGGCCTGCCCTTTCCTGTCTACGGGCTGGCTCGATTGCGCCGGCTGGCAGCCATCCTCATGCCTGTGGTTGGACTGATGCCAATCAGCATGCTTTACCCGACCGGCCAAAATCAAGAGGAAAATGTGCCAAAGTATGAAAAATGGTTTCACTATGGCCCGGTCATTGCCGGTGATTTTCAATATATTCGCCGGCATATGCCGCTTGATATGAACGGCAAGGTTATTATCACCAACACCACGACCACCCATGATCTTGAATTGATGCAGGCGCGGGGTGTATCGTATCTTGTCACCAGTACACCCCGAATTGAGGGACGCTCCTTTGGGACCAATGTTTTGGAAGCAGCTCTGATTGCTTACGCAGACAAAGGCCGGGCGTTGACCGATGCTGAATTGTCCGGGCTGGTCAAAGAATTAAAACTAAAACCCGACGTGCAAATCTTAAACTTGGTTTAAACCGTCATAATGATTGCATCAAGCGGTAGGTTGTGCTAAAATGTCGCCACTTTCAAACCGATGCATGAATAGAGGCTGAACCATCGCGACTCAAGTTGAAGTTGCCAAAAGAGGCAGTGTTGCCTCATCTTTCAAACTACCGGATTGGACTCGCTCGGTCCTCTACTTTTTCTTAGTGGTAGGGCTGCTGGCGCTGGTGTGGCAGGGTTACAAACTCCTGGCTGCACCGGGCGGAAAATACCTGCGCGGTACGGCCGAGGTAAAAGTGGGCAGCGAACGGGCGCCGGGCATGTTGTGCCAAAATTTTGGCCTGTGCAAAATTGCTATGCCTATCAGCGCCGACGACCGCTCTATGCCGCCCCTGACCGAAATTGTAGGCACTTTATTTGAGCCACCCCGGCGCGGCGGCGATGAGATGCTGTTGACGATTCTCGCCCGCGCTTCACTCTTTACCCTGCAAGAAGCTGTGGTCGGTTTTCTGTTGGGCGGGATATTAGGCTTCATTTTAGGCGTCATCTTTGCCCATTCGTCCCTGCTGGAACGCGGTTTATTGCCCTATGTTGTTGCTTCGCAAACCGTACCCCTCCTGGCAATTGCCCCGATGGTGGTCATTTGGCTCGGCGGTAATTGGTTTTCAGTCGCTATTATTGCCGCCTATCTCACCTTTTTTCCTGTTACCATTAATACCCTGCGCGGCCTGCTTTCACCCCAGCCAACGGCGGTAGAGTTGATGCGTTCTTACGCAGCCACACCCTGGCAAGTATTGTGGAAATTGCGGGTGCCGGCGGCCTTGCCCTATATCTTCACCGCCCTCAAGGTATCGGCGACGGCCAGTGTGGTGGGAGCTATTATCGGCGAACTTCCTTCAGGCATCGCCGATGGGCTGGGCCGGGCCATTCTTAATTTTAATCAATATTACGCCACCGGCCCTGAGAAATTGTGGGCCAGCATTTTGATTGCTTCTCTGGCGGGTATGGCGTTTTTCTTTGTCATTATCATTCTGGAAAAAATCTTTATCCATCATCGCCCTGCCGAGATATAGTAGAACTTGCTAAAATGGTCCTTTTTGATTATTATTTCGGCTACTTAAATGGGGCCACCCTTAAAATAAGCACGAGATTCCACGTCATCTCTTGAAGGGAAACCAACTATAAATTGGATAGATGCGGTGTAGAATACCTCTTCCCATCATCCTCTGGGTACTAATTTCATTAACGGCCTGTCAAACCTTATCAAATACGCCTTCGCCCTCTACCCTCACTTCCCTACTTGCTACCCCAACTTTGGAGACAGCGCCACTCGAAGAAATTGACAAGATGAAGATGGTCTTTGTGCCGGCGGGTGAATTTCTGATGGGCAGCAGCGAAGCCGATGAAGAGACCGATGACGACGAGAAACCTCAGCACGCTGTTTACCTCGAGGCTTATTGGATTGATCAGACTGAAGTGACAAATATTATGTACCGGCGCTGTGTTGAAGCCGGCGGCTGTACCGAGCCACAACACTCGGCGCGATACGGCCCGGACCACTATGCTAACCATCCTGTTATAGGTGTAACCTGGTTTCAAGCGCAAGCATATTGCGCCTGGGCAGGCCGACGATTGCCCACCGAGGCCGAATGGGAGAAAGCTGCTCGGGGCGACGATGGCCGGCTCTATCCTTGGGGTAATACGCCCCCCAACTCTGATTTATTGAACTTTAATCGCCAGGTCGGCGATACAACCGAGGTCGGCCAGTACCCTGCCGGAGCCAGTCCCTATGGCGCACTGGATATGGCCGGCAATACCTGGGAATGGGTAGCAGACCGCTACAGCCAGAACTATTACGCCCAGTCCCCGACAGAAAATCCGCCAGGCCCGGCAACGGGTACTACCCGTGTTCTACGAGGCGGGGCCTGGGGGGTTGATACCCGCGCTGTCCGAGCAGCTAATCGTTTCTGGGCTTTCCCTGGCCGCAACGATCTCGATGGATTTCGCTGCGCTCGCTCATAATAGGCCGGCTAAGGATCATAGATTGAATAACTTCCCTCATAGGGAGATTAGAGAGTAGAGATTCGAGCCAATAATCTCCACTCTCTAATCCCCCATCTCCCGAATGAGCAGGATTATATTTTCATAAACAAAAGGAGGAAAAATGCCCCGACGCATCCTGGATAACTTAAATTTCGTCAACGTGTCACTGGCGTTGGTGGGCGCTTTCATCGTAGCCATTATCATTATTGGTTCAATTGCTACCCTGCGCTCCGGCCATTACACCAATCGGCAATGGTTTGATTTTGTCATTTTTGGGCTGGCCCAGGGCAGTATTTACGCGCTGATTGCCCTCGGTTATACCATGGTTTATGGTGTGCTGCGGATGATAAACTTCGCTCATGGCGAAGTTTATATGAGCGGCGCTTTTACCGGCTATTTTGTGGCTGATGCCATGAACCGGGCGAAAGTCCTTAATACAAATCCGGTGTTGGGACTGTTGGCTGTATTTGCCGTGGCGATGGTTACTTCGGTGCTGGTGGCGGTACTGTTAGAGCGAATTGCCTATCGCCCGCTCCGTCGCGCCCCGCGCCTGGTACCGCTGATTACGGCCATCGGCGCTTCTTTCTTCTTACAGTACACCTTTCGGGGTTTGTATGGCTCTCAATTCAAAGCCTACCCCGAAGTTAGAGCTTTGGACGGCGTCTGGAATTTAGGGGGTGATTTTACCATTCAGCGCATTCAGGTCATCGTTATTGTCGCGGCAGCCCTGCTGATGTTCGGCCTTTACACTTTTGTGCAGCGCACCAAAACCGGCAAAGCGATGCGGGCGGTTTCGGAAAATAAAGATGTAGCCGCTTTAATGGGGATCAATGTGGACTCCATTATTGTGCAGACCTTTATTCTGGGCGCGGCCCTGGCCGGAGCCGCGGGAGTGCTGTATGCGCTGATGTTCCGGCAAGTAAGCTTTTTTATGGGCTTTATTCCCGGCATTAAGGCTTTTACCGCCGCGGTGCTGGGTGGGATTGGTAACGTTCCCGGAGCGATGTTGGGCGGCCTGTTCCTGGGCATCTTTGAATCGGTCGGGCCAAGCCTGTTTTTGGATGGCCTGGGCATTCCCGCCCCTTATCAACTCAAAGATGTGATTGCTTTTAGTATGTTAGTGCTGATCTTAATCTTTCGTCCGCAGGGCATCCTGGGCGAGCGGTTGGGCAAGGCTAAGGCCTGAGGTAGACCATCATGACCGAAAAATCACAAGTCAACTGGACAAAAATAATTCAAATCGGCTTGATTGGTGGGGCCGTGGCCGTTTTGCTTTGCCTGGTCGGGATGGTCGAAGCCTTTAGCAAACGTGACATTATTGCCGGCGTCATTTCACTGGGCCAGATTCTGCTGGTTATTATTGTGTTTACAATTGGCTATACTGGGGCTAAACGAGCGAGCAGTCGTGACTGGCGAATTAGTCTAGTCAGTGGGATTATCGCCGGGCTGCTGGTAGGCAGCCTTATTGCCGGATTGGTCTTGCTCAGCAAAGGGATAAACCTGCGGCCCGTGCTGGTCAACGCCTCGCCAGCCCTCTTCAAAATCCTCACCTTTGATCAAAAAACAACCGCAATGGCTGTTTTTTATTTGGTGGCTGGCGGTGCGGGAGTTGGTTTGATTGCCGGACTCCTGTATATCCTGCCGGCCCGGATTCGGAGCGCCATTATCGCCGGGCTTATCTGGGTGATCTTAGTGGGTTTGCTTCAAGATTTGATCCGCCTCACCCTCACCCCCTGGCCGCAGGTAGCCAACGCGGTTAGTTGGATTTTTGGCGCAAGAAACCAAAAAGGGTTATCGGTTATTGGGGCTGTAGCCATTTTTATTGTTGTGACCGGCGGCAATTTTTTGTGGGCCGGCTGGAAGCCCACCGTTCAAGCCCGCTATCAAGGGTTGCCAGCCCCCCGCCAAAATATGGTGCGGTACGGCAGCTTGTTCCTTATCGCGCTGGTGCTGCTTTACATGCCCAATCTGCTCGGCCCCTTCCTGAGCGAAGTCGCCACGACGGTGGGTCTGTACATCCTGATGGGATTGGGCCTGAATATTGTGGTTGGTTTCGCCGGCCTGCTCGACCTGGGCTATGTGGCTTTCTTTGCCATTGGGGCTTATGTGATGGGCGTTTTGACCACCACCGGCGGCGAACTCACCACCTCAGCCCAGTGGACCTTCTGGGAAGCCTTACCCGTAGCAGTGCTGGCTTCAGTGATAGCCGGGGTTATTTTGGGAGTGCCCGTACTCCACATTCGAGGCGACTACCTGGCTATTGTCACCCTCGGTTTTGGGGAAATTATCCGCATTCTGGCCCTGTCTGATATGCTCAAGCCCCACATTGGCGGCTCTCAAGGGATTGTGCAGGTGGCCAGAGCGAGTATTGGCGAAATCGTCATAGACGACGCTCAAAAACTTTACTACCTCATTTTGATTGCCTGTCTGATTGGCGCTTTTATTGCCCTACGCTTAAAAGATTCGCGTCCGGGCCGGGCCTGGATGGCCATGCGTGAAGATGAAGATGTGGCCCAGGCCATGGGGATTGATTTGGTTGTGACCAAATTGATGGCCTTTGGCGTTGGTGCGGCCTTTTCCGGGCTGAGTGGGGCTATTTTTGCCAGCAAATTGGCCACAATTTATCCGCATAGTTTCAACCTGCTGATTTCGGTCAATGTGCTGGCTTTGATTATTGTCGGGGGGATGGGCAGTATTCCGGGAGTGGTCGTGGGGGCGCTGGCGTTGGTGGGCCTGCCAGAACTGCTGCGCGAGTTTGACGAATTTCGCCTGATGGTTTACGGAGCCGTCCTGGTGGCCATGATGCTTTACCGGCCCGAAGGCTTGTGGCCGGAAAAAACGCGCCAGCGCGAACTCCATGCCGAGGAAGATGTACCTGTCACTGAAAATGTGGTTGATTTAACCGGGGCAACCTCAGCCGTAACGGGTGGTCAATAATGTCAATGCTCAAAGTTCAAAAACTGGTTAAACGATTTGGCGGCCTGGTTGCCATTGGCGATCTTGATCTCGATGTCAAAGAACAGGCCATTCATAGCGTAATTGGACCCAACGGCGCCGGGAAAACCACCCTTTTCAACTGCATCACCGGTTTTTACAAACCGGAAGAGGGGGATATTCTCCTGAACGGTGAATCACTCCTTAACAAATCGCCCGATGTGATTACCCATAAGGGAATTGCCCGGACCTATCAAAATATTCGCCTATTCGCCAATATGCCGGCCATTGAAAATGTATTGGTTGGCCTGCACAGTCACTTAAAGACCAACCTATTGGGGGCCATTTTTCGCTTCCCTAGTGTAAGGCAAGAGGAGAAACAAGCCCTGGAAGAAGCCAGACGGTTACTGCGCTTTGTCGGCCTGGCCGGCAAGGGCGACCTGCTGGCTAAAAATTTGCCTTACGGCGACCAGCGCCGCCTGGAAATTGCCCGCGCCCTGGCCAGCAAACCCAAAGTGCTGCTGCTCGACGAACCTACCGCCGGCATGAACCCCCAAGAAACGGCAGAAATGACTCACTTCATCCAACACCTGCGGGATGAACTGGGCATTACCATCCTCTTGATTGAGCACGATATGAAGGTGGTCATGGGCATTTCTGAAACCGTCACCGTACTCGACTACGGCGTCAAGATTGCCGAAGGTGTTCCCGCCGAAATTCAGCGTAACACTCGCGTGATTGAAGCTTACCTGGGGCGCGGGGTAGTGGCGAATCTAGAACAAGCGGCCTAAAAAATTGTGAATGGTGAATGGTAAATAATTAATGGTTAGTTTTCTTTTAACCTCATTAACAATTCATACCGCAAGGGTATCCCTTTGGGACAATTGACAATTCACCATTCACAATTACTGCGGAGCAAAAACGATGCCTCTTCTCGAAGTCAATGACGTTCACACTTACTACGGCAATATCCATGCCCTCAAAGGCATCTCTTTGACGGTGGAACAGGGTGAAATTGTAACGCTGATCGGCGGCAATGGAGCCGGCAAAAGCACCACCCTTAAGACCATCAGCGGGCTATTACAGCCACGCCAGGGTTCTATTTACTTTGACGGTGAGGATTTACGCAACTACAAACCGCATGAACTGGTGAGCAAGGGTCTAGCCCTAGTTCCCGAAGGCCGAGGTATTTTTTCCAGCTTGACCGTTTCCGAAAATCTGGATATGGGGGCTTACTATCGCAAAGACCGGCGCGGCATCGCCCAGGATATGGAGCTCTTTTTCACCCTTTTTCCCCGTTTGAAAGAACGCCGCCAGCAGGTAGCCGGGACGCTCAGCGGGGGTGAGCAGCAAATGCTGGCTACGGCTCGCGCCCTAATGTCCCGACCGCGGCTGTTATTGATGGATGAGCCTTCGATGGGTCTGGCCCCTATTTTGGTCGAAAGCATCTTTGATAAAATCAGCGAGATTAATCAACAGGGAACGACCATTCTTTTAGTCGAACAAAACGCCAATGTGGCCCTGGCTATTGCCCACCGGGGCTATGTTTTGCAAACAGGTGAAATTGTCCTAGCCGATGACGCCGAGAGTTTGCGCCATAATCAAATGGTGCGCCAGGCTTACTTAGGAGAAATATAAAGTAATCCCAGAAGCTTGATAAAACCAAACTATGTTGCGTCTTCCGTTTTACACAACACGCAAGACGAAACTCTCATTTCTCAAATCCCAACTTTTGAAATTTCGATGCAAAACCCAGTTGTCTCCATTCAGAACCTTAATAAGACTTTTGGCGAAGGGACCGCCAACCAGGTTCATGCCTTAAAAGATATTAATCTGGTCATTCAACCCAATGAATTTATCTCCCTCATCGGGCCATCGGGTTGTGGCAAGTCAACCTTGCTGCGAGTGATCGGCGATTTGACCGGCATCACCTCTGGACAGGTGCTAATTAACAACAAAAGCGCCCATCAAGCCCGGCTGGACCGCGATTATGGTATGGTTTTTCAAGCGGCAACGCTTTATGATTGGCGAACCGTGGCTAAAAATGTGCAACTCCCCCTGGAGTTGATGAACTATTCCAAAGAGAAAAAAGAAGGGCGCACCCGCGAAATGTTGGCCCTGGTGGAGTTGAGTGATTTTGCCAAACATTTTCCCTGGCAACTCTCCGGCGGCATGCAGCAACGGGTAGCCATTGCCCGCGCTCTGGCCTTTGAGCCTTCAATTCTGTTAATGGATGAGCCGTTTGGCGCTTTGGACGAGATGACCCGTGAGCGGCTCAACCTGGAACTTCTCAACATCTGGCAGAAAACGCAAACCACCGTCATTTTTGTCACCCACAGCATCACCGAAGCCGTTTTTCTTTCCACCCGTGTTATCGTTATGTCGGCCCGGCCGGGTCGCATTACCCAAGATATTAAAATTGACCTCCCCCACCCGCGCAACACCGACACCCGTGAAAATGTGCGCTTTTTTGAGTTGGAAACTGAAGTACGCGAAGCCCTACGGAGAAGCGAAAGTAAACGGGAATGAATGATCGTGTCCAAAAATACCTGGCCCCGGTACTCGTCCTGATTGTTATCCTGGTTTTGTGGGAGGTATGGGTGGCCAGCTTTAATATCCAAAAGTTCCTCCTGCCCCGCCCTTCCGTTATCCTGGCTAACTTTGCCCAGTTCTTCATCTTTGAGCCGGGGGACACGGCAGCCGCTACTTCCACCGACCAGTTCTTTGTATTTGTCCCGGCCAATGTGTCCCGTGACAAGCTGGAGCCGGTCCTGGCCGGCAAATTTGCCGATTTTTCGTTATTTGGCCGCCAAATCGTCGCCGTCAAAGGCGCTAATCTTGATCCTATCCTACAGGCAGCTTTTTTTACCCTGCGTGAAGCTTTGGGGGGCTTTGCGCTTGGCTGTAGCACGGGCATCCTGATCGCGCTGGCGACAGCCCGCTGGACCGTGACCCGCGAAGCCTTTATGCCTTTTGCTATTGCCGCCAACTCTACCCCCATTATCGCTTTTGCCCCGATTATGAACAACTGGTTTGGGCTGGACAATCCTTTCTCCAAAATGGCCATCGTGGCGATTATGATCTTTTTCCCCATGATGATCAATACCGTGCGCGGCCTCGTCTCGGTTGATGCCCGCTCGCTGGAACTGATGCGCTCCTATGCAGCCAGCGATTTCGAGATTCTATTTAAACTTCGTATCCCCAATTCCCTCCCCTATCTCTTTAACGGCTTCAAAATAGCAGCCGCGTTGAGTATGATTGGCGCCGTTGTGGGCGAATATTTTGGCGGTCCCCGCATTGCCCTGGGCGTTTTTATCACCCAGGAAGCAGCCTTGTTTCGTTTTTCCTCCGCCTGGGCCGCCATTATTGTCGCCTGCATCCTGGGCATTGCCCTTTACCTGGTCATCCTCGCCGCCGAACGGCTGGCTATGCCTTGGCACGTCTCTTTTAGAAATTAGTTTATCTCACTCCCAAACTGACGCGAAGCGTGGGAGCGAGATAAGCCGCTAATCGTTGACCATTGAAAGGGGGTGGTAATCTCAACGATAAGTACAAACCAAAAATCTGTTCGAAAAAGTCAGGTATAGTTTATTTTAATCTTAGTAGGAGGAGATTTTAAAATGAGCAAACGATTGATTTGGTTACTCACTTTGCTGGTAACCCTGACTCTGGTAGTCGGCTGTACGGGCGCGGCGACGCCGGAAGCCGAGAAACCGGCTGCGACCGAAGAACCGGCGGCTGAAGCCCCCGCGGCGACCGAAGAACCCGCCGCCGAAGCTCCGGCAGCCACTGAAGAACCAGCGGCTGAAGCTCCGGCGGCCACTGAAGAGCCTGCCGCCGCAGGCTGCACCGACCCCATCGGCTGCGTCGAAATTGCGGCCGGCGACCCGATCCACATTGCCTGGATTGCGACGGTGTCGGGCGGCACCGCCCCGCTGGGCACCGACAACAACCGCGGCGTCGAAATCGCTATTGACGACAAGGGCGGCGAACTGCTCGGCCATCCCATCGAACTGACCGGCGAGGACTCACTGTGTTCCGCCGAAGGCGGTCAAACCGCCGGAACCAAGATTGCCGCCGACCCGACCATCGTCGGCATCATCGGTACCTCCTGTTCCAGCGAAGCCCGCGCCGCCATGCCCCTCATCTCCGAAGCCGGGATGGTTATGATTTCGCCCTCCAACACCAACCCCGACTTGACCAATCCTGACCACCCTGACCATCATCCGGGCTATCTGCGCACCGCCCACAACGACCTGTTCCAGGGCCGCATCGCCGCCGAGTTTGCCTACAACGAACTGGGCCTCAAGACCGCCGCCACCATCCACGATGGCAGTCCTTATGCCGAGAGCTTGCAGCAGGTCTTTGCCGATGTCTTCACCGAACTGGGCGGAACCATCACCAGCCAGGAAGCGATCAATGTCGGCGACACCGATATGAAGGGCGTCCTGACCAAGATTGGGGCCGACAAGCCGGAAATCATCTACTTCCCCATCTTCGAGCCGGAAGGCGACTTCATTGCCGCACAGAAGTGTGATGTGCCCGACCTGGCCGACACGGTCATGATGGGCGCCGATGGTTTGACCATTGACACCTTCCCCGAAGCGGCCGGCGAGTGCGCCATTGGCATGTACCTGTCCGGACCCTTTGTGCAAGGCCAGCCCTATGACGACTTTGTGGCCAAGTATGAAGAGAAGTATGGCGAGAAGCCCGTCAGCGGTTTCCACGCTCACGCCTATGATGCCGCCAATATGCTCTTCCAGGCCATCGAACAAGTCGCGGTGATGGAAGATGACGGCACACTGCATATCCCTCGACAAGCCCTGCGCGACGCGATGTATGGCATCAAAGACTTCCAGGGTTTGACCGGGACGCTGTCGTGTGATGAGAACGGCGACTGCGCCACCGGCGAAGCGTTGGCCGTGTTCCAGTTGACCGAAGCCGAAGTAGTGGACGGCGCCTGGCCGCCTCAGCCCTTCTGGCTCCCCGGCGGCGGTGAAGCGGCTGCTCCGGCTGAAGGTGAAGCCGAGGCTCCTGCCGGCGAAACGGCAGAAGCTATGGCCCCACCCGAGTGTACCGAGTTGACTCCGGTCAATCTCCAACTGCAATGGGTGGCCCAATCGCAATTTGCCGGCTACTATGCCGCCAAAGCGCAAGGTTTCTTTGAAGAGTTCTGCCTGGATGTGACCATTCTCGAAGGCGCGGTAGACATTGTGCCGCAGCAGGTGGTTGCCTCTGGCCAGGCACAATTTGGTATCGCCTGGGTGCCCAAGGTCCTGGCCTCGCGCGAAGAAGGCGCTGATCTGGTCAATATCGCTCAGGTATTCCAGCGCAGTGGGACTTTGGAAGTTTCCTGGGCCGATGCGCCGGTAACCACCGTGGCCGATATGAAAGGCAAAAAGATTGGCACCTGGGGTTTTGGCAATGAGCACGAACTCTTTGCCGCCATGCGTAAAGAAGGGATTGATCCGAACAACCCCGAGGATGTTGAAATCATCCAGCAAAGTTTCGATATGCTGGCCCTACTCAACCGTGAATTGGATGCAGCCCAGGCCATGACCTACAACGAGTACGCCCAGGTTTTGGAAGCCACCAATGAAGAAACCGGTGAACTCTACCAGCCGGAAGACCTGGTGGTTATCAACTTCAACGATGTCGGTACCGCCATGCTGCAAGACCACGTGTTTGTGGACGGCAAGTGGCTGGCCGAAGAAGGCAATGAGCAGTTGGCCACCCAGTTCCTGGCCGCCGCTTTCAAGGGCTGGCAGTTCTGTCGCGACAACTTCGACGAGTGCGTCCAAATTGTGCTCGACAACGGCCCCACCCTGGGTGAAGGCCACATGCGCTGGCAGTTGAATGAAATCAACAAGCTGATCTGGCCCTCCCCCAACGGCATCGGGATTATGGATCCGGCATTGTGGGAACAAACCGCCACGATTTCGGTTGAAGGCGGCGTGATCAAGGAAGCCCCCAGCGCCGACGCCTATCGCACCGACCTGGCCGAAGCGGCTCACCAGTATCTCAGCGGCGATGTGACCGGCGAAAGCTGGACCGCGCTCGAGGTTGAAGTTACCCCCGGCGGCGAATAAATCCGTCATCTCATGTTCGTTCCCAAACAGAGTTTGGGAACGAACATGTCAGCGGGACACGTAGCAATCAGAGGGTGTTCCACTCACCGGCGAGCTGGAACACCCTCTTCTTTCTTGCTTGCTTGATTAAACCGTAAAACGTAAGATGTAAAACGGTGTTTTTACGTTTTGCGTTTCACGGTTTAACTATAAGGTTGTAAGGAGAATAAACAATGGATTTCGCCTATACACTTAAAGGCAGCATGTCGATCCAACGCAGTATTGACGTGACCCAGCAGGCCGAACGGTGGGGGTTTACCTACTGCTGGATTTTTGACTCACACGTGCTGTGGAAAGATTGCTATCCAGTACTTTCGCTGTTGGCCTGGCACACCCACCGGATGCGGTTTGGTACCTGTGTGACCAACCCGGCAGTGCGCGATGTTACGGTAACGGCCAGTTTATTGGGCTGCCTGAACGAGATTTCCGGTAATCGCATGGTCCTAGGTATTGGCCGGGGCGACAGCTCGCGCCGGATGCTGGGCCAACAGCCAACCACTATTGGCGAGCTAAAAAAGGCTGCTCTGCAAATTCGGGAGCTAGTTGAGGGCCGAGCTATTGATTACCATGATGTATCTACCCGGCTGGAATGGATCAGAAACAGCGATTTGCCCGTGTGGGTAGCCGGGTACGGCCCCAAAGTGCTGCAATCCGCTGGCAGTTACGCTGACGGGATTATCATGCAATTTGCCGACCCTTATTTGATTAAATGGTGTATGGAGCACGTGCATCAGGGCGCGAAAGAAGTAGGCCGTGACCCGGCCCAAATCGAGGTGATGGCTGCCGCGCCGGTATGGGTATCCAACGATATTGAGAAAGGTCGGGAGCAGACTCGTTGGTTCCCGGCGATGGTCGGCAACCATGTGGCCGACCTGGTGGCTCGTTACGACGATGGCACTCTGCCCGTAGAATTAACCGCTTACATTAAAGACCGCAAGGGTTACGACTATCGCAAGCACGCCGATAAGGACTCCGAGTTCATGGATTTTGTTTCTGATGAAGTCATTGATCGCTTTTGCATCATCGGCCCGCCCGAAGAGCATATCCACCGGCTGCGCGAGTTACAGGAAATAGCCGGGGTGACTCAATTCAATATCTATCTGATGAGCGGTGATGAGGAAGAAACTATTGAAGCGTATGGGAAATATGTTATTCCCTATATTAATAAAAACGGATAAAGCCGATTTATCCATCAAGAATTTTTTACTGGACATTACCAAGAATAACAATGAGCCGGTTTTGTAGGACAAACGGTTTGTCCTACAGAATGTTATTTTCGAAGGAGAAACTATTATGACCACCTTGATCAAAAATGGAACGGTTGTTACCGCTGGAGATACCTTCAAAGCAGATGTGTTGATTGAAGGGGAAAAAGTTACCCTCATCGGCCAAAATTTGTCGGGCGAAGGCCATGAAGTGATTGACGCCGAGGGTTTGCTGCTGCTGCCCGGCGGCATTGACGTGCATACCCACTTAGACCTCCCATTTGGCGGCACCACCTGCTCGGATGATTTCTTTACCGGCCATCGAGCCGCAGCTTTCGGCGGGACAACCACCCATATTGACTTTGCCATTCAACCCATTGGGGGAACGTTACGGCAGGGCGTGGGCGAGTGGCATCACAAAGCCGAAGGCAAAGCCTGTATTGATTACGGCTTTCACGTAGCGATCACCGATTTACGACCGGAGGTGATGGACGAGATTCCCAGCCTGATTGATGAAGGCGTAACCAGCTTGAAACTGTTTATGGCTTACAAAGGACTGTTTCAGGTGGATGACACCACCCTTTTCCGGGCTATGCTTAAAGCTGCTGAAAATGGCCTGCTCATCATGGTCCACGCCGAAAACGGCGATGTGATTGCCGAATTGGTCCCCAAGTTACTGGCGGAAGGCAAAACCGATCCTAAATATCACGCGGTGGCTCACCCCGCCCTGGCCGAGGGCGAAGCAACAGGCCGGGCGATTGCCCTGGCCGGGATTGCCGGTGCGTCGCTCTACGTGGTCCACATGACCTGCCAGGAGGCGATTGAGCAACTTCAACTGGGCCGGGCCAAAGGGCTGCGGGTTATGGGTGAAACCTGTACCCAATATATGTTTGTTTTTGAAGAGGACCTGGCTCGACCCGGCTATGAAGGGGCCAAATTTGTCTGCTCACCGCCGGTGCGCCAGCCCAAAGATGCCGAAATCCTTTGGAAGGCGCTGGCCGATAATACCCTGCAAGCCGTCTCGACCGATCATGCGGTTTTTTGGTATGAAGGGGGAGTCAAGGGCCGCATCCCCGGCAAAGAGTTGGGGTTGGGCAACTTTGCTAAAATCCCCAACGGTATGCCCGGCATTGAAGACCGCATGCCGGTCATGTGGCATCACGGGGTGAATGGAGGCCGTTTTAACGCCAATCGTTTTGTAGAAATTACGGCCACCAATCCGGCCAAGATTTTTGGCCTGTACCCGCGCAAAGGGACCATTGCCGTAGGCTCTGACGCCGACATTGTGTTGTGGGACCCTCAAAAAGAACACACCATTTCCGCCGAGACCCATCACATGAATACGGATTATAATGTGTATGAGGGGATGAGGGTCAAAGGCTGGCCTGTGCGCACCCTGCTGCGCGGGCAGAGTATTGTCGTTGGTACGGAATGGTATGGTCAACAGGGTGAGGGTGCGTTTTTGCGGCGCACTCCGCATGCTGAAGTTTTGTAATTAACAAAATTGTAAAAACAGGGATACTGCTACCGGTATCCTTGTTTTTATCATGTTATCAACCCACTTTTACCTAAAAACCATAGATAATTAGGAAAATCTCCATTAGTGATGGCTAATTTTGTGTTTTTTGTTTTTCAATTTTGTTGCGCCTCTTGCAAAATTGTAAAAAAACAGTGTTGATGGCAAAAGTGGGGTTTAATTACATTTTTTCATAAAAATTTTACAATCTTTTTTATTTTTTATGCTTGTTTTAAGCGTAAGTGGGAAATATTACATCTGCTTTATAGTGAGCCTGATAAGGGCAGTTACGCCAGCAATATAGGCAATAAATAGCAGTCCATAAAATTCTGGCCTATTCCAGCCATAAGGCTTGTGTTTAACCAGGCGATCAAAAAAGACTTTGCTCGTCTCTAAACGCGATCCGTCATAATGAAGCTGAAAAGCTACATCAAGGTTTTTATGATTATCGGGGATATTGGCTTGAACAATAGGCAAAAAAAGTCTAAATTTATCCTCTGAATAGGATTGTGGAGTAGAGAGAACGTCAGGCTTATCCGAGTTTTTTTCGATTAACGGTTCTTGATGAAAGGCTTGCCCGAAGGGGTATAGGTCATCCTCAGCCGCCAAAACACCCACCACTTTTTCATGGCTTTCCGTGTGGGCAGTGAGGATAAAACAGTATTTCTGATGGGTTGAATCTTCGAGGGGGGCAAAAGTGAAGGCGTAAAACGTCTGCCCCTCAATTTCACCTTGCGGCTGGAACATCGTTTGCCTTCTCAAATCTTTCTGGTTTTGGCAAGAGTGGCGCAGTTGAAACATAAGTTCAATGGGGATAGCCGGGTTTAGATTTTTGACAAACACATCTACCCGGTAAAGCCCCGGATAGTTGGCTACAAACTCTTGCCTTACCTCGCTATCTGAAGTTAACCAGAGTGGGGAGGCGTCATACCACTTCCCATAATAGGCGCTCTGGTAGAGCTTTCCCTCGCTAATTAAACACCATACCCCCAGGAGCAAAATAAAAGGCAAGATCAAGTTGAGATACCATAAGTGAAGCGGGCGACGAGCCATTGAATTAGCTATACAAATAAGGCAAGATGACTATAAAAAGGACAACACAATCATAAGTAAACCAGCCCACAATCCAGACCGGCAAAGCAAAGTTGCGCCAGCCCCCTGGAAATAACTGCCGAAATCCCAAGTATAAATAGAGCGCCAGGGGGATAATCGCTGGGAAATAGTAACGTGAGTGAATCCCCCAGCTTGACGACTCACTGCCGATAATGGGGGTGGCGACGCCGATGAGTGAAAGAATGAGAGCTAACAACAAAAAGATTAAAATGCTTCTTTGTCGGGTACTATATTCCTCACGGATAGGTCTTAACAGGCATTGATAACAAAAAATTAAACTCCCCAGACCCATAAGAAACAAACCTACCGCCCACCAGCGAACCCAAACCCAGGGAATGTGAATATTGGACCAGCCAAACAGTCCGGCAAAGGACAAAACGGCAAAGTTTAGCGCGCCGACATAAAATGATAGGGGCCGGTCAGTGACCAAATCCTCCCAGGCAGGCAGGTTGAAAGGCGTTGCCAGAAGCAAAAGAACCCGTCTACCTCCATCTGAATATTGATGCAGCAGAATCGAACCAATCAAGGTTACCCCCACCAGCAGTACCAGCAATCCATTGGTAAGCCGGGGCGGCCATTTTAAACGGCATCCTAGAAAGACAATCAAAGCTGCCGCCAGGCTTGGCAGTAAGAAAAAAGTGGTGGGTTTGGTCAAAAGGGTCAGAGCCATCAAACTCACCACACCCACAGCTTTCAGCAGCGAAAACCCATTGACCCAAATTTTCACTAAAAGTAAAAAAAAAGCGGAGGCTAACAACTCGGCCAGGGGGTCTACCGTTACCGAAGCTCCTACATGGGTGTGCATGGGCCAAAGCGTAATAAAGGAAACGACTGCTAAGGCTAACCCTGGTTGCGCCGGAAAAATGGTTTTCACTGTGATCCAGGCGATGACAACCGTTGCGGCAGTAAATAAGACGGAAACGAATCGCAGCAAATAAACCTGGGTTGTCAGATCAAACGAGGCGGTTGCGGCTGAGAGTGGGGCCAGCGTGAGATGATAAAGCATCAAATACGAATTGGCTCTAACAGCGCCGGCAGAAATTTGAGCAGCATAATAATCGGTAAACAGGCCCGTAGTAAGGCCCACATTCTGGTTAGACGGATCCTGATTAGCCAGATACCAAATTCTATACTTTTCAAACGTAGGAATCATCTCGGGGTGCATCGGTGTTGTGGCGTAAACTTCAGCTGTAGGCCATTTTTTTTCCTGGCCAATCAAGCGGATGGCTTCAAAATGGGCCGCCTCATCGGGGGCCAGGAAAGGGGGAAAAATGGACAAGTAGAGTACCCCCCGCACTATGGCTAAAATGACTACCAGGATCAGGGGCCAGCTCAAACTCAAGTTTTTGACCTGAGGGGTGGCTATTAAAGTGGGTTTGCTGGCGGAAACCATTAAACGCCTTTTAAGAGGAGGATGATCCCAACGGTTTTGAGGAGAATCACCAAATCTAATTGTAGCGATTGGTGCTTGATATAGTAGAGGTCATAACGGAGCTTTTCCAGCGCATCGCTTGCGGAACGGCCATAATCGTAATTCACCTGGGCCCAGCCGGTCAGGCCGGGCTTAACGGTAAGCCGGGTGCGATAAAAGGGAATGGTTTGCTGCAACTCGATTACAAATTCGGGCCGCTCTGGTCGGGGGCCGATCAGGCTCATATCGCCGCTAAGTACATTCAAAAGCTGCGGCAATTCATCCAGGCGGGTGCGGCGCAAAAAAAGACCGGCTTTTGTGACCCGTGAGTCGTACTTATCGGCCCACTTGGGTTGGCCGTCGGCTTCGGCGTCAACTACCATAGAGCGCAGCTTAATCAGTTCAAATGTTTTTCCGGCCCGCCCCATTCTTTTTTGGCGATAAAAAACCGGCCCGGGTGAGTCGAACTTGATGAGCAAAGCCAAGAGGGGGAGCAGGGTGGCAAAAATAGCCAAGCCAATTAAGGCGATACTAACATCCAGAATCCGTTTGACCAGGCGGTAAAATAGATGCTGTCCCCCTCGATCCAGGGGCAAAACCACATACCAATTGTCGCCGGTGTGTTCGACCGGCACGCGATCGGTCAAACGTTCATACAACTCCGACATCGTTGAGACCTGCGCTCCCCGCTCGTAACAGGTCAACAACTGGGCCAGGACTTCGCCCTTCACATCCCGATTGATAGCCATAACGATATCCGTCACGGCTCTTTTTTGCGCCAAAGCCGGTAAGTCGGTAGTGGAGCCGATAACGGAGACATTTTGGATAGTGGTTTGCTGTTTGGCCGGGTCATCATCCACAAAGCCAACCACTTCAAAGTGGGCCGGGGCAAAATCCCGAATAGTCTTGAGCATGGTTTGGCCGGCCCAGCCGGCGCCGACGATAATGGCCCGCCGTTGAAAAACCGTCAGAGCAAAGGCCGAGCTGTACAAGCGCCGCCATATAAACAGCAAAAAGGGCGCAACGACCGCAAAAAAGCCGACAAAGTGGCGGGGCAGCCAGAAGGGTGGGGATAGAGCGTAAATGAGCAAGTACAACACAAAGATTTGCAGCACTGTTTTGAGCAGGGCCACAAAACTGGCGACAGGATCGGCGGCTACTTTGGGTTTATAGGCGTCATTGACTGTGGCCAGGACAAAGTAAAGCGCCGTCAAGCCAACCAACCAGCCGGTGTAATCCAAAATCAGGTTGAGGGAGAAGGTCCAGCCCGACCGTTGCGCCCCAAAGCGCAGCCCCAGCAAAAGGGCAATCAGCACCAAAAAACCATCAACCGCCACCAGAATGTACTTATGTTCGGTCAGCTGCATGGCCAAGCTGCGGCGAGGCAATGCCGGCGTGTGCGGTTGTAACAACAGCTCTTTGTCCATAACTCAACGCTGCTTGGGTTTGAAAAAAATTCGGGCCAGGCCTACCCAAAAGCCTAAGCCCCAGGCAAAATGGATTGTGGCAAAAATGAGCGGCAAAACCGGCCCGTAACGCCAGCCCCCCCGCTTAGCCCCTATTGTACTCGCAACAAAATTTGCCAGCAAATAGCAGCCGGCTATCAGCCCGAACAGACAGCGCAGCGGTCTCCAGAAAAAGGCTCCCAACAGGGCGCTCAAAAAAGCGGCGACAAACAACGGCGGAACCGCCTGCCGCCAGCGCAGCGATTCGGGGTGTTTTTGCAAGGTTTGAACTTTTCCCTGGCCGTAGTGGAAATACTGCCGCCACAAAGCAGCCAAGCTGGAACGCGGGGTGTAAGTTGAACAAATCGCCGGGCTGAGTAAAATCTTGCCACCGGCCTGGCGCAGACGATAGTTCAGTTCGTAATCCTGGTTGATGCGCAGGGTTTCATCAAAAAGGCCAATCTGGTCAAACGTTTTGCGCCAATATGCGCCCAGATACACAGTATCTACGTACTGCTCTTGCGCCGAATAGTGAAATTTTGAGTCACCCACTCCAAAAGGCGAGGTAGTAGCCAGGGCGACTCCTTGCCCGATATACGTGGCCCCGCTGGGGCGCATTAATCCGCCCACGTTATCCGCCTTGCCTTCAATCAAATAGCGCACACATTGACTGACATAATCCGGCTCGATCAGGGCATGGCCGTCTACCCGCACAATAATGTCGCCACATGCCGCTAAAATACCAACATTAAGCGCAGCAGGGGTGATGCGCCGCGGATTGGACAGCAAGCGTATTTGAGGATAGCGCTGCGCCAGGGATTGCACCAGAGTGGGCGTGGCATCGGTTGAACCGCCGTCAACCACCAGAATCTCCAACAGTTCTGGTGGGTAATCCTGCTTCAAAACAGCCTCCAGGCTTTGCTCAATGGAGGTCGCTTCATTCAAGACGGGCATGACCACGGTCACAGTAGGCAGTGAAGGACTCACCGGGTCAATCACCTCTACCGGTGATACCGGAGAACTCCGGGGTTGCCATCTCGATCCCCAACTCTGCCAGCAGCCGGTCTACCGAACGTTGAGCGGTGTACATGGTTTCAACTCGCCGTCTGCCCGCTTGAGCCAGATGTCGCTGTTTTAGCGGATCGGCCAGCAGTTCAATTACGGTTTGGGCAAACAAGTCCGGCTGATCGGCTACCAGCAGTTCCTCGCCGGGGGTAAATTCAATTCCTTCAGCCCCTATCGAGGTACTGACAACCGGCTTGCCCCAGGCCAGCGCCTCTAAAATTTTCAAGCGGGTGCCGGCCCCAACCCGCAGGGGGACGACCATCACGGCTACCCGTCGCGCGAGGCTAAACATGTCGTCTACTTCGCCCATAAACTCAATGGCCGGATGGCTGGCCAGCGCCCGGATTGAAGGTGGAGCAGACCGGCCTGCCAGCAAAAATTTAACCTGGGGCAGGCGAAGCTGAATAAGGGGCAGAATGTCGCGCACAAAATAGTGAACAGCGTCTACATTGGCGGTCCAGTTAAACGCGCCAAAAAAGCCAATGGTATTTGGTTCAGTTTGGGCAGGGTCGGCCTGGGGATAACGTTCCAAAATCAGTCCTGTCGGACGGTAAATAAGCTTGTCGCTGCTGATTTCAGGGAATTCCTGCCGGATGTAGGCCAAATCTTCCTGGCCGACAAAAAGATGCTGGTCGGCAGTGGACAGCACGGCCCGCAAATACGCTTTCAGGCGTTGAATTTCGTAACGGCGAAACCACTTTACGATCGGGTTAGGGGCTACCTCAGAGAAATATTGGTAGACCTTGGGGGTAACCACCCGGTGTTCAAGCACCAATTGTGGCTTTTGACCTTGCGCAAAGGTCAATTCTGGCTGCATGAGATATTGAAACATGAAACTAAACTCAACCAGCACCAGTTTGTAAGTATAGGTTCCCAGTTGATGATTAATGGCCTGCTGCATGACTCGGCTGTGGTGCCGGACCACAACCATAGGACGCTGCCATAGGAGAGCTTTAATCATCAACTCCGCCGACCAGTTTCCCAACCCTTCGATCAATACCAGGCGACGGCATAAATGCCGGAGCGGCTCAAGCTTTTCACTTGAGCGATCAGCCCTAAAACAGACCAAATCAATCACAGCGCCGCGTCGTTTTAATTCACTCAAGGTCCCAAAAATAGAGATCCCCCCTCCACTATCGGGCAGGGGCGGTGTTGGCGTAATCAAAAGAAGGGTTAAGGGTTCCATCAATATACTTTGCCTCGTTTTCCCCGCCAACCATCAACAAAACCAACCAGTACAGCCTGCTCAATCGAGATAAATGTTTTGAGGTCAGACCAGTATTTGAAAGGGGCCAATAAACGCCGCATTAAAAAGATCAGCAACCAGGCTGCGGTAATAGGTTTATGCCGGGCCGAGGCAAACTTTAGGGCATTATGGCAGCGATTGCGCGTATAGTAATAAGCGGCAAAAGGAGAAAGCCGTCCGCTATTCAAAGTAACGTCATGCCACACCTTTGAATGGGGCATATTCAACACCCTGAAACCGGCCCTCTTGGCCCGTGTACAGAAATCCACATCATCACCGTAAACGAAATAGCCTGGATCTACCGAACCGATTTCGGTCACTACCTTTGTCGCCAGGAGCATGGAGCACATCGGTACGTAATCAATCTCCATAATTCGTTCAAATTGCCCCTCATCCCGCACTTTATCCCCAACTACGTTATTCATAGCTCGTTCAAGGTTTAATCTCCCCCCCAGACTCCAGATAATCTCGGGCGCTTCGGCGAAGTAAATTTTAGAGCCGACAATACCCGCTCGCGGCTCCTCTGCGGCCACCAGGAGCAACTGTTTGAGCGCGTCTGGGGCAACGACAACATCGTTGTCCAACAACCACAAATATTCAGACTGATACCGTAAGGCTGCGGCGATACCCTCGTAAAAGCCGCCGCTGCCACCCTTGTTGCTGGCATTTACCACCAGCTGCACTGTCTGGCCGAACCGCTCCCTGATGGCGGTAGCCGTGTCGTCGGTGGAGGCGTTATCTACCACCACAATGGCAGCCAGCGGGTGTGTCGAAGCCATCACAGACTCGATGCAGCGCAATACTTGGGTCCGTTTATTCCAGGTGACAATAACGGCCACAACAGAGGGAGTATGATGTTGATTATCCGCCAGTAGCTTATTTTCCACTTGAAGGATTTCTCGCTTCCCTTGCGGGTCGCTCGAAATGACAATTAATTTCCTTTGAAAGCGCCCCCAACCACAAAACCATCCCGGATCGAGTCGGCGATGCCTTGAAAAATCCAGCGGCCATAGCGGCCTACCTGAAAAATCTGATGCTCTTCCAGGCATTTCAAAGCTTTGGCACGCCACTGCGAGTTGGGCCAGGCCCAGGTATAGGCCACGTCAATCCAGGTGGGATCTACCACTTCGGCCTCGCCAATAAATCCCCAGGCCTGTAATTCTTTGACCACAACTTCGGCATAGGCCTTTATTGTTTCAACAGCCGGCTGCTCTCCGCCAGGATAGGCCCGTTCAACATAAATGCTGACCCGGTTGTTGTTCGTCTGGGCCGATTGAGGCAAAAAGGACGGGTCCACATTGCTGTAGAAGCCAACTCGATGAAAACCAGCCTGGGTAGCGGGATTGTACAGCCAATGATCGGGGGGGCAGTGGGGGCCACGCACCGCGCCGATGTTTAAAACCAAAACCGACGTGTAAGGGTCGGCAGGTTCGGTTACGGCCAGACCGGCCATCGCCAGGGCTTTATTCAAGGGCAGGGTTGAGATAAGCGTGTCGTAAGGCAGCCGAGCGCCATCGGCAAACTCAACTGTTTTCTGCCCGGCATTAATTTGGACGACTTTTTTGCCATAACCCACCTGGCATCGGTCGGCCATGCGTTGGGCCAGCGTGTTCAGACCGGCTTCAGGATAAACAAAGGTAACGTTATAGCCAACCGGAGGCGTCTGCCCAAATGCGCCTTGCAGGGCCAAGGAGATATTAACCGGTGATTTGTAACCATCCTGGGGGGCAATCCGGGTCCACAATCCAGCGGTGTATAATTCGTGAAAAGGACCGAAGAAAGTTTCGGTCAAGGTTGGACCAAAGCTCTGGCTGAAAACATCGGCCATTGTTTTGGGATTGCCCTTAGGGGCGGTCAACATTTCCTGGAGGGCTTTGGCGGCTATTTCTGGCCCCAGATAACTCAGATGATTTTGCAAAGGGTAGGGTACGTAGAGCTGCTGCCCGGCAAAAAAGACAGATGAACGGCGCTGGTAAGTTTTTACGGGGGTCAGAGAGCGGATGAAACGAAGCACCGCCGGGTCGCCGCCAAAAATCCAGTGGCCGCCGCCCAATTCAAAATGGTAGGCTTCGCCATCGGCGGGTGCAGTTGAGAGCCGCTCTTCACTGCCGGGCCGGATATAGTAGGAAGAACAAATACCGCCGGGGGCAGCGGCGGCTTCGTAAACGGGCAGCCCTGAGACCAACCCGGCGGCAAGACCGGTCATGCCGGCGCCAAGGATGTATACTCGTTTGTTCACGTTAGATTCATTCTCTGGCAAGAGTCAATTTTATTTTTGTTCAACTTCTTTTTGTCTTCTTAACCGTCCCCAAAACGCATCTCTAACCCCTAAGGCAAGAGACAGGACATTTCTTAATTTGAGTCGCTCATACATTATTTTAAATTGTTTATCTCGTAACAGTTGTTTGCCTCGCCGCCAGTAGTAAAAAAGCACCTGTTCCGGCACGGAGGTGATAACTATTCGTCTGAAATGTTCTGTCTCTGGTAGTAAAAATAAAGCGCTCAGAAGCCGAAGATTCAACTCTTTATTTTTAGGCGCTTTCGGATAAAGCCTCTGCGCCATCTGTACAAAATTTCGCCGTTCTGTTTCTAGCCCCGCCTCATGACAAAATTTGGCAACAGCCAGGTACATTTTCATATAAGCATATTCTTTCAGTCCGGCCAGACGCGGAGCCAAGGCTTCATTTGAAAACAATTTCTCCAGTAATTGCCGGGAGGCTTGCTCCATCCGTTGGGGATCGCCGGTTATGCTGGCCCGATGACGCCGGTAACGAGCGACCGGCACATCAATCAAATCTAACTTATGGTTGTGCGCGGCCAAGCGTACAAACAAGTCCCAATCTACCGAGGCTCTAAGGGTTGGATCAAATCCACCACAACAATCAAAGCATTTTCGCCTGATCAATAGAGAGAGGGGCAACAAAAAATTACCAACGGCTATGGCTCTTAGAAAATCGGCTTGCACGGCTGGTTGAAAATTTGAGGGCTTATTAGCCGGCCGAATAGGTTGACCAGACTCATCAATGACATCCCAGGCTGCCCCTACCATATCGGTAGCTGGATTTTTTTTTAGATGGGCGACGGTTGTTGCCAGCATGATAGGGTACCACAGATCATCAGAGTCTAAGAAGGCAATCAATTCCCCGCGCGCCTCTTGCAGCGCTGTATTACGGGTCACCGAGGGCCCGGTATTTGTTTCCAGGGTGATAACCCGAATACGATCCCCATAGCCGGCCAGGACTTGAGCGGTATCATCGGTAGAGGCGTCATCAACCACAATTATCTCGTAGTCCGTAAAAGTTTGGGCCAAGACACTATCAATAGTTTGGCCAATAAACTGCGCCCGATTATAAGTTGGAATGATGATACTCACAGTTGGAGACATAAATATTTTTAGGCCTTTTTCAAGAATTGGGCTTTTGTTTAATACGCTTCAAGAGTCTCCAACAAAAGCGAGCGGACTCGAAAAAGGTGGTTTGGATGCCCCATTTTATGTCTAAAATAATATTCCAAATCTGCCAGAAGATAATGCTTTTGAGTTCATCTGGCTGACAATAACCAAAAGCTACTAAATACTTTCCGGCAAGCCATTTGAATCTTTCCTGTTTGGTTCGACTCCAATGATGCCAGCGGGTGGTCGGGTTAAAATCCGCCGTTTTTTCGATAGGTTTCCAGTGCAGGTCTTGCTTACTTTGTTTACGCAGTTCAGATGACCCTCGAATGGGAAGGTTGTCTGCGTTTTCGAAATTATAACAGTCCGGGTTTAAGCCAAGAAACAAGAGAATCTTTTTGAGATGAACTTCAGGCTCTTGGTATACATCTTCATACCGAACTATCAGAAACTTGTGTTTGGTGTCATGCATTTCTTGTTCAAACTTGAGAATTGTTCTGGCGGAATCGGCCCAGACTCGCGTCATCTTTTCATAATTCCATTGAAAACTCTTGACCCCTGACTCTACTACTGCTCGACCATCACGGATGATGATAACCAGATGAGCATCTGGAAAAATTTTAAAGAAATATTTCAAATTTTTTACTGAAGGGGTTTTTGTAACGAAACGCTTTTGAGGCAAGTTAACCAGAGTTAAACGTTTATCCTCACTCACTATTTCAGTATCAGGCTTCAGCGCCAAAAATGAAATTAAGCCCAAGCCCAGATATTGAGCGACAAGCAACTCTGGCTGATCCACAAACTGCTTGACTCGCCAGTTAGGTTTCCAGTGTTTGTTAACTGTAGCCCCGTATTTCAGTAATAGGTCGGCGTAGGCAGTGAAATAATCTTCAGCAACCAAACTGGGGTAACAATCAGGATGTAGAAGCAGCAGATCATATAAAAAATTCGTTCCGCTCCGCGGCAATACTCCTAAAATAAAAATTGGCGGCGGCAAGTTATCAGATTTAGAATTTGTCATAACTGAGTTCAGACTTTTTGTCAGCCCTGGGTTGTTGCTTTGTTATTTCGTCGTAACACATCTGACTCATACAGGCTTATCAGCGTTTGCTTATCAACAGACCAGTTATAGGTAGAAATTACTGCCTCTCGACCTCGTTGCCCCATTTCCCGGCGTAGTCTATCATCTTTTAAAGCCAGAATAGCCTCAGCCCATGCTTCCGTATTGTCAAGATCCGCTTCGCAAACGATACCACATTTTGACTCCCGCACAATTCTGGCAACCGCAGTACAGTTGCTAACCACCTGAGCTTTGCCCATATACATATATTGGAATAACTTATGGGGAATAGTGTTGCTGGTATGCTCGGTTGGCTGTTGAGGTAAAACACCCAGCGCACTCACCTCAATATAGGAGGGCATTTTGCTCAAATCCTGCCACCCAATCAATTCGACAGCCTGATTAAGGCCCTTCTCTTGTATCAGAGCTTTGAATTCAGGACGTTTATCCACTCCCCCTACAATCAGCAGGAGGGCTTGCGGTATTTCTGCCAGAATTTGAGGCATAGCTCGAATAATGGTATCGAGGCGGCGATGCTGAACAATACTGCCGATATAAGAGATGACGAATCTATTTTGGTATTTACTGATAATTTCCGGATCAATTGAAAAATTAGCAAACTGTTCAAGATTGACTGTGTTACTAACCACTACCACTTTTTCAGCAGGAATACCCAACCCGACAATACGCTCCTTCATTTCCGGTACCGTCCCAATAATTTTAGCCGCTCGTTGGAACGATTCCTTTTCAAAGCGCAGCCAACGTTTCAAACTAAAGATATAACTGGGCCAGAGCTGTTTGGGGATTCCCGCCGGTATTTTCTGGTAATATTGTAGACCAATTGGATAATTCTCATGCGAGTCGAAAACTACAGGTACCGATAACCGCCGAGCCAAATCCATCACTGTGCCGGTAAAGGGCAAATCATGCACATGAAACACATCGAATTTATAGAGACAGAAAAGTTTTTCGAGTAAATGTTGCCAATAGTAATTTCGCAAGAGCAGAAAATAAAGTAGGGTGTTGATTTTACTCAGTATAGCTGGCTGTTGGCGAGGAACTCTGAAAATCTGTATTCCTTTATACAATTCATGTTCGGCGCGTCCGGTCATCGGATCACATACGACAAACACCTTATGCCCAGCCTCCGTAAGCGCAATCGCTTCATTTTCCACCCTAATATCGCCAGGAAAATCGCTCTCGCGTAAAACCATGCAAATATTCAAAATAGATACCTACTATCTTTAAAACTTATTCATTCGAACTCAAAATGGATTTCTTCAAGATTGGTGACTGTCTCGGCCTTAACCTCAATAATCAATATCTTATCACCCGCTTCATTCAATATATAACCCGTAAAGCCGGATAGTTCTGGGTTATCTACAGCCAAGCCATAACTACCTGGCGGCACATCTTTTATCACAAAATTACCCCAATCATCAGTGAGGGTTTGAGGAGAGCTGGTTTTATCGGCAGCCACAAAACCATCTATCCCTTCTTGACCAGGCGACCAGATAATTGTGCCTAAGCGAACGTTAGTTTTAGCAAAGGGTGTGCCATCAAGATGAGATAAACGCCCGTATACTATTCCGGAATCTTTGGCCGGTTTAGGTACTACAATAGTCGGGGGGGGGCCGGGTGAAGTTACCTCGACTTGAATTGGAGAGACAGGCGAAACAAGGGTTGATACCTCTGTAGCCGGCTCAGGAGTTTTTGTCTCAACAACTACCGGGGTTACCTCTGTTGAAGCTACTTTTTCAGGTGTGGTTTCATCTACACTTGTACACGCTATTACCAAACCTAGAACGTATAGAAAGGTGAGTAATTGGTTGATAGTCGAAAGATTTAAGTTTCTTTTCACGAATTTACCTCAGTCCTAAGGGGATCCAAACAATAACCCAATAAAAATCTTTACTTTTTGACAATGTGTAGACGATTTTTTTTGATAAAATAGTAGGCAAATTTCTTGTCAACGAAATATTCATCTACGGCTCTCTTACAGCCAGACCAATGATCATAATCGTCAATAACTAAAGTTCCTCCACTAACTAAATGAGGTTCAATTTGTTGTAAGCACGTGAGTACCGAGTCATACCAGTCACAATCAATATGAGCCAGAGCTACCGGAACTTCAACTTTGAGCGTATCCTCATATAATCCTTGCACTAACTTTATATTATTGCCCTTAATATCTAAGCCAAAATCCACAAACGATTGAACTACTTTGCCATAGAGATTTTCCTCATAGCCATAGTAAAGCTGGCTACCAAGCCCTTCAGCGCGACCGGTAATAATCTTTTGATAACGATTATGCACATCCTGACCATCTCTGATAGACGGAGAGGGAATCATTCCAAAGACATCATAAAGAAAAAGTGATCTACAAGAGCTTTTGGCACTAGCCAAGGTTATCGCTGACCCGCCCAAAGCACAACCTGCCTCAATTATCACTCCAGTTATGCCCTTTCGCTCATTGTGGATCGCTGCCTGAGCAAGATCACATAAAGCCTCCTGGCTGAGATATGATAAATGTTTTTCAATCACCTTTCTGATTATTTGAGCAGTAGTGGGGTTACGTAAAGCAAAAAACTTAAAATTAACATCTTTCCACAGATTTTTTAATTTGTGCTTACTTTGTCTAAAGATAGAAAGTAACATCTTCACCCAGGTTCTTTCTTACTAGAAATACCCTAAATCTTTTAATCGCTGAGTTAGAGCCGCGTCATCCAGCTCCAAGTCGGCTATCATAAGCTGTTGATAAGTTTTAACTAATGTACCCTCCCACATCGTTAATACACACTTCATTTTATCTATTTCAAGCGACGCCTTAGAATCTTGGATAAGGTTATGCGTTTCTTCGGGATCACCCTCCAACTCATAAAATTCATCTTGTCCTCGCTCAGACCAGATATATTTGTATTGTGAGCTACGGACACATTTAAGCGCTGTTATAAGTTGGGGGTTATCAAAATCTGGATTAAATTTTCTAAATCTATTAGCAGTCAGTACTGGGTGGTTATACTCGGCAAAGGTATATCCCTGATTGACCTGACCCTTATCAGTTTGATTAAGTAGGTTTATACTCCCCTGGTACTCATCTTTTGTAACCATAGATTGAGCCACCTGCAAAATTGTAGAGAAAAGATAATGTAATTGAATCTGATTATTAACAATTGTTCCCGGTAAAATGAGAGATGGATGACGCATGACCAATGGAACTCGCAGTAACGTATCATATAGGCATAATACATGAGAAATTAAACCGTGTTCACCTAAATTTTCGCCGTGGTCTGAAGTAATGATCAATAATGTATTTTCCAGAATACCCAACTTGTCTAAAGAGGTTAAAAACCGACCAATCTCACTATCGAGATAAGCCAAAGCACTATCATACATAAGAGCAAGTTTCTCTAAATCTTCAGTAGACATGCGGGTTGTGCCAGTTATATATTTAGCTTCGTCCTGATTGATTGTTCTCCAGTTAAATTCTGTCGCAGAGAATTTGCGCAGAAATTGCCGAGGCACTGAATAAGGTATATGAGTTTCCATAAAGTTAGCGAATAAAAAAAATGGGGCTGACTTTGGATCTGAGTAAGTTTTGATCCAGGAGAGCATTTGCTTTATGGTATTTTCAGCCATCGAACCCTTGTATAACTGTAATTTGCGGCTTATTTTTTCTAAAAAGTTTGTTTTTGTAGTTGGTCGAAAGTTTCTCCAACCAAAAAATTCTTTAAAGCCGCGATCCAGCCCTGTTGACTTATCTACCCAAGGGTTATTCGAGAAACCTACTGTTCGATAGCCTGCTTGATTTAGGAGTTGGGCTAAAGTGGGTATAGTTTCGCTGAGGTAAGTATTTTCCTGGCTAACTCCATGTTCAGTGGGGAACAATCCTGTAAATAATGAAGCATGCGAAGGCAGCGTCCAGGGTGCGGCGGTGATAACTTGACTAAATAAAATCCCCTCTTGAGCAATCTTGTCTATGGTGGGAGTGGTTAACCGTTTATATCCATAACAGGAAACGTGATCTGCTCGAACAGAGTCTAAAACCAGAAGAATAACATTTGGGCGTTTAGGTGTAGTCATATAAACCACGAAGTTAGGTAGTTTAAATACAGAACAAAGCATATTATTCTAATATATTGTCGTAACCCAGTCAAACAAAAAGGTTACCAGGATTTTACCCTGATAACCTTTTTGCTGTATCTTAGAACAAGGAGTTAAATGATGATGAAGTTATTTAAGCTTATGGTGTAACCGGCGTTCCTAGATAACTGGCCTTGTACCGGTTATCAACCCGTGTGACATTGACAAGTACGGTAACGGGCTGATTGGCCGTGACCAATATAGTGCCGATGTAATCATTGGTACCGTTCCAATCTTGGGGTTTGGTATTAGTTTTAGCCCCAACCGCTAAGTCACTGAAGGAAATTGCTGACGTAGATGCAACACCATTCGCATTATAGTACCGAATTGTACCGGAAGCGGACCCATTGCCCACATTCTGGATCGCTATGGTAGTTTTAATTTCGCTCGAGTTATTCCCCCAAGAAACAAAGGGAACAGCCACCGTAGTGCTGCCAGAAGTAGCACCAGCAAAAGAGTTGCTGCCATGGGGTACGGTGCTGGAACCGATATTTACCACAGAGATAATATCAGCCGGCGTTGTTCTACTCGAATTTGTGTAAGCTCTAACAATACCGGAGCCTAAAAACCCATTGGGAACCCCGGCATCTGCCGCATGCGCATTACCTTTCTGACCCGCATTGAGTGTACCACTTAAGGTACTACCCGATTGCACCCCATTGGCATTGAAATATCTAACTTCATAGTAGATTGAAGAAGTTGTACTGGGGTTCTGCAAAGCGGTGAATGAACTGAGCCGTTGGCTGCCAAAGTTGCGTTGAGCCGTAGGCAGGTAAACTATTGGCGCACCACTCGCTATACCGTTTGAACCCTGGCTGGCCTCACCATTCTCAGAAAGAATCAGGCTGCTCACTACCACATCGCCCGAAGCGTTTACAATAGCCCCGCCAGAGAAGTTATCTGGAAGGGTACCTCCGCCATTCAACGCAGCACTGCTGACATCAATGTAGGTGGCATAATTAGATGCTATATTATTTCGGGTGATACTTCCCGCACTCGAACCGGAAGGGTTGAGGAAGTTAACCGTAACATTTACCGGTCCACCACTCGCATTTTGAATACCAATAATGGAAGTTAATCTCTTACTACCTAAACTGTTCTGAACACTTGGAATATAATAGGTAGTATCAGCCTCTGTAATACCTGAATCTACTGCAAAGTCGCCCGCGTTCCCACTCGTAAGTTGGAGATACGCAACGGCCAGTTGCTGATTGCTCTGCACAACAGCGGAGTACCGTCCGTTATTCATTGAAACGCTGGTCACATCTACTACACTGGAACCAAAACCAGCTAGAGCGGCAGGAGAAAATGTAGTTGAAGCGCCTCCCCCCTCTGGATAAAAAACTATACTCCAACTGACCGAGGAATTAGTTGGATTTTGAACATAAAGTCTGCTAGTATAAGCAGCCGTTTTGGCAGCCAGAGAACTTATTTCAGAACTTTCTGCTTGAAGAGTAGATGTTACTTCAGGAGTGGTTGTAATTGTTGTAGTTGGGGTAATTTCTACGGTTGGTTCTACCGTTGGTTCAGCCGTAGCTTCTTGGGTTGGCTCAGCCGTAGCTTCTTCAGTTGGTTCAGCGGTAGCGGTTGCTTCCCCAGTCGGCTCAGTGGTAGCGGTTGCTTCCCCAGTTGGTTCAGTGGTAGCGGTTGCTTCCCCAGTTGGCTCAGTGGTAGGGGTTGCTTCCCCAGTCGGCTCAGTGGTAGGGGTTGCTTCCCCGGTCGGCTCAGTGGTAGCGGTTGCTTCCTCAGTTGGTTCAGGCGTAGCCGTTGCTTCCTCAGTTGCCTCAGGTGTGGCATCTGTAGTCGGGGCCGGATCTTGAGCTGAGACGGCGGTGATTGTCAGCGAAAAAAGCAACCCTAATACAACTAATAGTGATAGAAATTTTCTCATGTAGAGACTCCTTTATAATGTAAGATAATTATTTCTTACTAACCTGCTCGCTTGATGGATAAGATAACATAGTTAGTAGGCAAAATCAATAATACTATGGGAGTATTATCACTAATTTTTGGATTAAAAGACAGTCCTATTGCGCCCTGAAAAAGAAAATCCTCTTCTGAATCGTCAAAAAATAAGGCTTTAGAATATCTACAAATAGTCTATACCCCTCATCCAAACTACTTTTATCAAAAATTTTTAGGGTTGATAGATACACGCCTATCCCTACCAAAGTCGTAGTGGTCAACATTGTGAGATCATTTAGACTCAAAAGCTGGACTGCATAAAAACGATAAACTATTGCCACTCCTCCCATTGTGAGAGAGCCTAATGTAGCTGGATAAAGTGCTTTAATCACAGGTTTAAAGGATAAATTAATCAAAGCATAGGTAAAAAATGCAGCAATCCACATCCACAAAAGACTTCTAACGGCTATAGCGATACTTACCCCAACTAAACCATAATTTGCGCCAATTATAGTAAAAATAACCGACAAAACTACCGAGGTGCTCACCAAATTCAAGTGAAGATTGGTTCGACCTTTGGCTTTTTGAATAGGCCCATTGATAATTCCCAGAGTTGAAAACGCAGCACCAAAACATAAAATTTGTAGAGGTAAGACAACTTCTTGCCATTTGGAGCCGTAAACTATTTGAACAAACTCAGGAGCAACTATGATCAATCCAACCATAGCCGGAAATGTAACCAAACTAATATACTTGACGAGCTTGATATATCCCCGGCGCAACCGCTCATCATCTTGCTGAATCGAGGCAAAAGCAGGAAAGGTGGCTTCGGTTACCGAAGTAGCTAATTGAGCACGCAAGACCCAGGTGATATTTGAGGCAATAGAATAAACCCCCAAAGCAGCCGGTCCCAAGAATTTGCCTACTAAGATATCTGCTATTTTATTGCCAAAATAACCCATAACCCGTGCGCCAACCAGGTTAAGGCTAAATCTTAGCAGTTCCCCTAGCCCATCTCTACTTAATATCAGTTTAGGCCGCCAGGAACTAAAAATCCACATTAAGCCAGATCCGGTTAAAGTTCCGGCTAAATTTCCAATGACTAAAGACCAGACTCCTAAACCGGCTAACGCCAGAATAATTGTTATTACCACCCGAATCACCGTGTAGCTAATCCGAGCCATAGCCACAACCTGAAACTGCATACGGCGGATAAACAATGCTTCTTGAACGCTGCCAAATGTACCAAAAACAAAACTGAGCGACAAAACACTAAGAATAGGTTGTAAATCGGGACTCTCGAAAAACCAAGCAGCTAATGGCGCAGTCAAAACAGTGACACAAGCCAGAACGCAGCCGGAAATCATATTGACCCAAAAAGCTGTAGATTTATGCCGTTCTTCTAATTCTTCGCGTTGAATGATAGCCTCAGCCAGACCCAGTTCGGTTATTAAATTCATAAGATTAGTCACCAAGTTTGCCATGGCTACTAATCCAAAATCTGCCGGTATCAGTAACCTGGCCAAAATGGCTGTACTGATTAGACCCAGAATCTGGCCCATCACCCGATCAGCATTGATCCAAAACACACCTTTTGCCGACGCTTTAGTCAAACTCATAAAAATTCACTTAAAATTTAAAATCGAGGCCAGGTTTCCTTTTTAGCTTGGAGTACTCCGGCAATCAACTGGGCATTTCGTCTGGCTTGCGCTTGCAGTGTAGGCAGTGCTCTGGCAATTTTCCTTCGAAGCGATTCTCGTTTTTTGAAAGCAGCATCAACTTTGCCCCAGAGATCATCCAGGGTAATATTTTCTATGTCACACACATACTCCCCAAGCCCCAATGAGCGCATTACGCCAAACATTTTGAACTCATAAGCAATGCCTATTACAGGAGTTTGCATCGCAGCAGCCAGAATAACAGAATGCATACGGGTTCCAATATGTAAGGCCACTTGACCATAAAGCGCCTTTAACTCTTCCGGGCGATACTCACCGTCAATAATAGTAGTATGTTCAATCAATGCTGGATCCATTAGGGCCAAAGCTTCTCTGGCAGTTTGTCGGTCATCAGTGGGATGTCCCCCCAGGTTAGTATTCGTGGAAAGAAACACAACGTGACAATTGTGGCATCTAATTAAGTTACCAAGAACTTCAACAACAGTTTTCAGATATTGTTGATGCCCCTCTAGCCAGGGTTTAGTCTGAAATAAACGCCACCGCAGCAGAGCTACACTGACTAGTGGTTTTGAATTTGGAACTTTTTCTAATTGTAAAATATTTTGGGCTCTTTCAATGCTAGCCGGTTGGAGCAACCAGGCTGAGTCAGCTACCACCTGCACTTTGGCCTCACTCACATTCATCAGAGCCAACTGAGGCAGACTTTCGCTATCACGCAGACAAATAAGATCGAGCTGGCGAAAAACAAAACCGGCTAACCACCTATAAAAAGGGCGTTTGAAAGGGCCAATTGAATGAGCGCTGATAACTACCGGCTTTTGTAAAATTTTGCCCAACCACAGATGAAACAATCGGCCCGGCAAGCTTCGATCATAGTTATCATTATAAAATCCCCCTCCCATTCCAACTACCAGATCAGCCTCAAGAAAATCTTTGTATCTGGCAAAGATACCCCGGTTTGGTAATAATCTTTGTAAATTCAGCCCCCATCTATAGCCAACACCTAAAACGAAAAAGAGGAGCATCTTGAACACCATCGGCATATAAGCCAGCCTTCGGTGGGGGCGATTAACTAAAGGCGGACTGGCTGGAATGTGATGCATCGCGGCGGCAACGGACGGATAAGTTGAATGAACTTTAAAGATAGCGTCCGGCAATTCTCTTGTTAAAGACTCGATCAAAGCTTGTAAAATTGCTGCATCACCCTTGTTGGCTGAACTATGGCTATCAACAATTAGCACATAAGGATTGCCTGAAGACATCAGTTAGTTTCCATGGAGCTGGTTAAGGAAGAGCTGATACAACTTGCTGGCGTTCACTTCAGCCACAAAGCTCTCTTTCACTTTTATCTGGGCCGGATTACGCACTTGCTCTAAAAGAATAGGATTCCTCATAATTCGATCCAAACTATCCGCCAGCGCTGCTGGATTATTGGGATGAACCAGAAACCCGCTAATCCCATCTTCAACAAGTTCAGGAATACCAGAGATGAAGGTAGACACAACTGGTGTTCCGGCCGACATGGCCTCCATAAGCGCAACTGGGATACCATCCATCAGATTCTTTTTTGTCCGAATACAGGGTAACACAAATACATCAGCCGTTTGCAACAAATTAAATATGGTATCGCTGTCTTGATCCTCTTTAAAGTCTACATAGGCCGACAAGCCATTGACTTTTATCATCTCTTTCAACACAGCTTGACGGGGACCACTACCTACAACAATCCAGCAAAATTCATGCCCTCGTTTCCGTAGAATGGATAGGGCCTCTATCAGTATGTGATGCCCCTTTTGTTCAACCAAACGGGCGACTGTCAGTATAGTAAATTTTTTAGCCGGGGATTGTTGCAAATGGTGTTTAGTATTATCCACCAGAGCCAGGGGTACTCCACAGTGAACCACGTGTATTTTGCGGCCAATAGTTTCGTTGCCATAAATAGACATCAAAAATCTTCGATTATATTCTGAAATTGCTACCACAAAGCTGGCTGTGTCTAATTTCTTTGGTAAATAATCCTGACGAGGAAATATATCGGATGCATGAGCTGTAAAGCTGAAAGTCTTCCCGGTTAAAATCGCCGCAAACATAGCTATTGCTGTTTCCGAAGTAGCGGCATGGGCATGGAGATGCCTGACTCCCAACGCATCCAACTGGCTTGTTAACCAACTTGCAGCCAGAAAATCACCCCATAATTTTTTGTCCAGATTTTTTATAAGGAAACTGATGATGCCAAACAGGCGATGAGGATACTTAAAAAATCGGCATAGTCTAAATAATGAAGCTGCTATATTTTTCAGCGACCATCTTTCCTCAGGCAGATATACTATCGGCGCTGACATCTGCTGAAATTCTGGATGAGTTACTGTATCATACGGCTCTTTGAGCGAAAATACAACAATCTCAGCCCCCAACTGCTCCAGAGCCAGAATTTCTCGCAATACAAAGGTTAACGTCAAACGGGGAAAGGTATGAACGACATAACCGATCTTATCGGCCATATTAGGTTACGCCTTAAATCTTTATCTTTTCGATCAAGGATAATATTGATAACGCGCTCGCTCGCCCGACCAGCCTATAATTCATGCGCTTTGCCAGCCATTCGGTACTAATTTACTAACTCTCAGGCTAACCCTGCTAATACCTTTTTAACCGAGGTGATTTTTTGTTTGCCATCCCAATGATACCTGGCTCTCATTTCGGCCAGAATTTCGGTCACATCCCCATCCCCTTGCAGGCGACCATGCTCCAGCCAGATAGCCCGGCTGCACAAACTCTCCACCGCCTCGAAGTCGTGGGATACAAACAGAATCGTCACCCCCTGCTTTTGCAGTTGGCGAATCCGCTCCAAACATTTGAGTTGAAAGCTGTAATCGCCCACGGCCAGCACTTCATCCACCAGAATTATTTCCGGCTCGACATGGATAGCTACCGAAAAACCCAGCCGCATCTGCATGCCCGACGAGTAGCTGCGCACCGGCGTATCAATAAACTCCCCAATCCCGGCAAAGCCGATAATATCATCCAGTTTGCGATCCATCGCCCGCCGGTTCAAGCCCAAAATTGACCCATTCAGATAGATATTTTCGCGTCCGGTTAAATCGGGATGAAAGCCCGCGCCCAACTCCAATAAAGCCGACAAGCGGCCCGCCACTTTAATCACCCCCGTATCGGGGTCAATAATCCGGCTAATCAGTTTTAGAATGGTGCTTTTGCCGGAGCCGTTGGCCCCCAAAATGCCAACAGTCTCACCTGCTTTGATCGAAAAGCTAACCTCCTGCAAAGCCCAAAAATAATGTTTACCCCGCGCCTCCCGGTTAAAGATATTCACAAACACTTCCTGAAAAGCCCGGCGCGGAATCTTGAGCAGCCGAAACCGTTTGGAAACATTTTCAAAACTAATCACCTGATTGCTCATCGCCCTAAACTTCCTCGCCAAACGTGCGGCTGTAACGATAAAATATAAAAGAACCAATCCCCAAAATAGCAACAGCCGTTAACAAAGTACGGATGAAGAAATATAATTCCGGCGGCGCGCCGCCATTGCCTGTCCCATACAAAATAACCCGATAGGTAGCGATAATCGAAGCCATCGGGTTGAGAATATTCATCCAGCGCCAGACATCAAAAGTAACCCCCCACAACTCATAATTGCGCGGCAAAATATCACCCGGATAAAAAACGGGCGTCAAAAAGAACCAGGCCTGCATCAGCACTTCCATAATCACCTGGGTATCTCGATAAAACACATTGACCGTAGCCATAATCAGCCCGACCCCAATGACAAAAATGAGCTGCATTAAAATCACCAGCGGCAAAAGCAGCACCCAGCGAGTCAACGGAATTTGAAAAACCAGGATAAAGGCAAACAAAACCACCAGCGCGATCAGAAAATTTACCAGGTTGGCCAGCACCATCGAGATAGGCAGAACCTCGCGCGGAAAATAAACCTTGCTCACCAACGGCGCATTATCCACAATACTGCGAATCGAACCAATCACCGAAAAAGAAAAAAAGTTCCAGGGCAGAATACCGCACAAAATAAAGACCGGAAACTTTTTAATATCGGTGGTGGGCGCAATCACGGTGAAGACAATCGTAAAAACCAGCATCATCAGCAGCGGATTGACTAACGACCACAACACCCCCAGGAGCGAGTTGCGATAACGCACCTTCAAATCCCGCATCACCAAATTGCGGACCAGCTCCCGGTAAGACCACAGCTCGCTGATTCGATCCCGCAGATTGTTCCAAAAATAGAAAGGCCGAGCAAACCAGGGCAGCGTCTTGTTGGCCGTAATTACCAAACCCGACCCCGTCTTTTCTACTGTTACCATAAACACGCCTCAATCCAATGACAATAAAAATCAGCGCCGCCGACAAACTTTGGCGCTGACAGGCCTCAGACGCGCTATTTTAGCACGATTCTTTGCCAGCCAAAAGTTTGACCTGTCGAAAAGAGGTTGATTTACCCTCTTGACTCGGCCTGAGAAGTATGCTAAATTATCTATACACCTTGATATTCTAGGTAAATTATGAGCCATTGACCTAACTTTTGATAGGTGATTTCTAGCGAATGGGCTGATATACTAAAACTGTAAACTCGCCAACCGACTCTTATAAGCCAACCTGCGACCCTGCAATCTTGCTACCTTGCGACTCTGCGACCCTGCGACCCTTTAATTTGGAAGACCCTATGCCTTGTCCAAACTGCGCTCAACCAAACTATGACCCTCTACAACCCTGTCCTTTGTGCCAATTCAGCGGCAACCCCGCTTTAATCCAAGAACTGGACCGGATTGAATGGCTTTTAGCTGAAATTGACACGTGGTGGGCAGGCCTGGGAGTCAAACCCTACGACCTGAACCTCATCCGGCAAAAGTACACCACCCACCTGCGCGAGTTGGAAATTGCCCTCAAGCTGCGTTTACCCCCCTTCACCCCGGAAGAAGCTCGCCTGGCCTGGCCCGAACTATTTCAACGGGAAGCTTTGCTTCAAAAATTGGGAGATTGGCTGGCCGCCGGTCTGATTGACCCCGCCACCACCCAACCCCTGATTGACCAAACCACCAGACAGGTAGATGACCTCCTTGAACAGTTGGAGAACCACTCCCGCCCCGACTATCCCCAAACCGAGGCCGACCGGCTGAACCTCACAAATTTCCTACTCGAAGCCGCAGCCCATCTGCGCCAAACCCACAGCTTTACGACCCCCACCGCCGAAACTCAAATTCTGACCCCACTCCAAGCCGAAAAAGAACAATTAGAAATCAACTTGGGCCTCCGGCCCATCCCTGAACCCGTCAGCCAACCGACCAGCGAGTCCCCACCTGATAAAGAACCCGCCCAGGAGACCGAATCCACGCCTAATGTCTCTCCTACCCCCCTGCCCCCCCGCTCCCCTGCTCCCCCGCTCCGCGACCGGCTCTGGCGCACCCTCCTCTCCGAGCGAACCTTGCAAGCCCTGCTCTTTCTCGGCATCTTTTTGCTCTTCTCCGCCGCCCTTTCCTTTGTCGTTTGGGGTTGGAAAGATTTTTCGGCGCCCTTGCGGGTAGCCATCCCGGCCAGCTTTACCGCGCTCTTTTTTACCCTGGGTTGGTACGTCCGCACCAAAACGCCGCTCTATCGCTCCGGCATTGCCTTGAGCGCCATCGCCGCGCTGCTCATTCCGATAGATTTTTACACCATCTATGTCAATTTCCATATTTCGTCGGATTTCTGGCCGTCTTTCTGGCTCATCACCTCGCTCATCTGCCTGATGGCTTATGTGGGCGCAACCCTTATCATTCGCAGCCGCTTCTTTGGCTATCTGGTCGGCGTAGCCGCCGGAAGCACCGTCCTGGCGCTTGTCCAAATTCTGCATCAGGCCTTCGGCCTTTCCCTCGATTGGCAAACTGCCAGCCTGTCCGGCCTGGGGCTCGGGCTCATCGTTTTGGCAACCACCCTGGATAAACAACAGCCCGCTCGCTTCGCCTCGGCTCACCTTTTTGCCGAGCCATTCCGTTACTTATCCCTTCTAGCGGTTGGCGTGCTCATGCCGCTAACCTTTGGCTGGCGGTACGTGGGGCGCGATGTCTACGACACCCTCCATTATGCGGTCACGGTGAATTGGTGGCTGGGCGGCTTTATTTTTGCCTGGGGCGCCATTCACTATCGCAGCCGCAGTTTGGGCCTGTTGGCCGCCATCACCTTGCCTGTCGCCATGTATCTGGCCCAGGCGGCCATTTTTTATCACACCGGCGTCAACCCGGCCTGGCACGGCCTGGGTCTGGCCCTGCTGACGCCGCTCTATTTTGTCGCCGGCCACAAACTGCTGGCCTTCAAAGATGACCCTAGCCTGCACGGCCACGGACGCACTGCCACCGGCTGGGGCGTGGCGCTGCTCATCGCCGCCGCCCTCTGGTCCCTGACCGACATTACTAACGGCGCGGCGGCGGCCAGTACTCATGTGGTTTTGGCCGGTGCGGTCATCCTGGCCGCCTGGTTGTGGCGACAGCCTCGCATCCTTTACGCCGCCTCGCTGTTCTCTCTTTCAGCCGCTACCTTTGGCATGGCCGAACTGGATTTAAACATTTCGCAACTGGGCGTGGGCTGGGCTTCTCTGGCGATTGTTCATCTCCTGGTCGCGCTCAATCTGGGAACCCGGTTCCCAAACTCAAATAACACCGCCCACCCCCTTGTCGTCTCCGGTTATATCATCGCTGCCTTGGCCCTGCTGCCGCCCCTGTTCCCCTACAATGGCGACGCTTTGGCCTACACGCTTGGCAACTGGGTGGGCTTAGCCGCCTGGGGCGCTCGCCTGGCTCACCAACGCCAGCCCGGTTTTACCTCGCAGAGCAAATGGGGTAAATCCATTTTTCACTGGTTTACAGCCTGGCCGCTGCCGGTCTGGTTATGGCTGCTCTTTGCCAATCGCCGCCCGCTTGACTTTAGTTTGCCTCTGGCGCTGGCGGTGTTGGCCTGGGGACTGGTGCTGCTCAGTTACCGGCTGGGCCGGGCCAATCAGGCATATCGCTGGCCCTGGTACCTGGCCGGGCTGCTGGTCAGTGTGGCTGCGCCTATCGCTGCCTTTATCATCGCGCCCGCTGGCTTCACCCCCGGTCTAACCCTCCTGCTGGCCGGTTTCCTTTACCTGGCCGACGCCATCAGCCAAAGGCAAACTTTGGAACTGGCCCCCGCCGGGCCGGTGATCGCCTGGGGTTACATTTTTGTGCTAAATCGGCTACCCCTTTCGCTTGATGCAGTGGGGTTTGGGCTGTCTTTGCTCATTGCCGCTTACTTTTTGGCCGGATTGTGGACCGAGCGGCGAAGGTCGCCGGTGTTTACCCACACTTTTCTGCTGCCGCTTTATCTCACGGCACACGTTTTGACCCTATTTCTGCTCGGCCAGATTTATCTTCGCCCCGTCAACGCTGTTTTGTTTGATACCCTGTGGACCGACCCAATGCGTTTATGGGGCGCGGGCGCGCAAGCGGTATTGGCTTTAGCCTATGCCGTCTATGCCTGGGGAACCTACAAAGAACGGTGGGGACACCTGGCGGTCTGGCTGACCGTCGCCGCCGGAGGGTTTGTGGTCATCAATTACAGCCAGGAACGCGGCTCGTCGGCGGCTTTGGTGGCCTTGATGGCGCTGGTTCTGATTCTGCTTGAACGCGCTTTATTCTGGTTCCGGTCACGCCAGCGCACCGGCCTGTCTCATCGTCACCAGGCATTTTTCCGATTAACCTGGCGACTGTTCCGGCGTCCCCTGCTGGCGGCCGGCTGGATTGTTTCGGGCGGAGCAGTGGGCCTGGCCCTGGTTCGCAATTTGTGGTTGTTGGGCGGTGGGCGTATCCAGCAAATTTGGGCGGTCGTGGGGTTGCTGGTGGTGGTCGGTCTGTACACCCTGTCGGCGCGATTATTCCGCCAGGCTCGTTTTGTGTGGTTGGCAGCGCTGCTGGTTTTTGCCCCGTGGACTATTCTGACCAACTTGGGCTGGTTCACCCCCTACCGGCCCACCGTCCCCGGATTTGCCCTGAGCTGGGTCATTCTAGCCTGGGCGCTTTATTTGACCGCTTTAGCCCTGAGCAGATTTATTCCTGCCGCCTATATTCGCCCCTTAAAAGTTGTCGCTCATGTCCTGTTGCCTTTTTCGCTTTTGTGGGGCCTGGCCGACGTAGACACCAGCCGGTTCACCTTTGCCCTGGCTATTGGCCTGTACACGCTGGCGGCTGTTCTGGATCATCGCTCGTTGGTCATATACCCGGAGGGGGTGCTTTCTCCCCTCAAGAAAACCCGATTCTTCTATCCAGCATTGGGGCTGCTGCCCGTCTGGTGCGTCTATCTGTTGGCCTGGCTGCTGCCCCAGGCTCGCCACGAGCATTATGGCCTGATGCTGTTAACTTTTTGCCCGTTGGGACTAATAGCCGGGCAGTGGCTCAAGCGCATAGCTCCTCAGCCAGTCTCAGCTTCAAGTTACGCCCTACCCGCCTATTTGATGGGCTACGGCTCACTGATTGTGGGGACGATGCTAGTAGCTCACAACACCCCGCTGCTGGCACTAGTACTTCTGTTCGATGCGCTACTGCTGATCTTTTCAGCGCATCTGTTCAAACAACCTTTGTGGGTTTACCCGGCAGCGGTCCTTGCCCCGATCTCCCTTTTATTGGCTTTGCACGAAGCCAATGTGGCCGGTAATCGCCAGGGCTGGTGGTTAATCGGCTTGGCTTCGATTTACCTGGCGTTGGCCTGGACACTGCGCCGGGTTAAGCTCGACGCCTATGCCACCGCCACTTTGACCATGGGGTTTGCTTTGGTTGCTTTGGGCCTGCCTCCGTCGAGTCAAGACCAAACAGGGGCATTGTGGGGTTATGGCGCAGCGGCCCTGCTTTACGCCATTACGGCTTTCTGGCTGCAGCAACCGTTACTTCTCACCCCGGCCAGCGCCCTGGCTATTGTTCCTTATGTCATGGGCTTGCAAAAGTCAGCTTTATCGCCGGAGTATTACGGATTGGCCCTCTTTCCCAGCGCTCTGGCTGCCCTGATGCTAGGCTGGGGGCTGGATCATCGTTTGGGCGGGTATCGAGATTTTCCCTGGGGCCGGCCAGGCCAATGGTTGGCGGCGTTGGCAAGACGCTTTTTGCAGTGGTGGGGATTGCCGCTTTACGCCTTGGGGTTTGGTTTAGCTGTTGCCAGTCCTTTCTTTACCCAGTTCAAGGCTGGGCTGTCGGCCTTGAATTTCTTGCTGTTGATGCCGCTGTTTAGCTGGGCAATTTACCGCTTCCGCTTGCGAGTATGGCTCCTGGCTTTATGTGTGGCCGGACATCTGGCGGCTGTTTATTACTTACAGGAATTGGGCTGGTGGCGTTACCCACCCTGGGCCTGGTACAGATTCCTGCCAGTTACCCTGATTACAGTAGGAGTTGCCCTATTTATTGAACGTTATAGACAAGAGGGATCGCCACTTCACCTGAATCGGTTTTTCAAAGGGTGGTCTCGTCCACTTTACATAATAGTTTTAGTTGACATAATATTTGGACAATTGTTTAGTCTGGGTGCAACGACAGTAGGAATGACGGTCACGCTAACCCATGCGCTTATTATTGCGACCCTGGCTTCATTTTGGTTGTCAACCTGGCTGCCTTTTATAAGTCTTACTTTAGGGGTCGTTGCTTTGGTGCAGTGGCTATCCACTTTGAAAGGCCCGATTGAGGGATTACCAGCAGCTCTGGCGGGATTGGCTTTGTGGTATGGTTCGATTGGTTATGGACTAAGCTGGATCCGGCAAAATTTGCCGGAAAATAGAACTCTGCGTTCCTGGCTTGTCATCTGGGAATTACCTTTACAAAGATTTAGTTTAATTTTTTCGGGCGCGATATTGCTACTCACTGCCTGGCTGGGTTTAGATGTGGTTGGCTGGACCATCAGGGCATTGATCGGTTTACCGTTCCGAGAAACCGTCGGGTTAGCCATAATTCAGATGGTGGTTAGAGTATTGTCACTGCTGGGACTGCTGTATGTTGCGGCTGCGTTTACCTATCGCCGGTTGCGCTGGGGTTATAGCGCAATTGGGATGTTATTGGCGGCCTGGATGCTGCATGCATTTTATGTGCAGCGCTGGGAGAATATTCAGTGGTACGCTATTCCTGCCGGCTGCTATTTGTTAGCCATTGCCTATCTGGAGTGGCAGCGGGGCAATAAGGTTCCCGCCCGCTGGCTTGATTACACAGCCATGGTCTTGCTGCTAGGCTCGTTGTTCTGGCAAACGCTTTTATTCGGATGGACTTATGCGTTGTTGTTAGGCTCAGAAGGATTTTCGGCCCTGTGGTGGGGCAGCGCCCGCCGGATACGCCGTTTTTTGTATGCCGGGATGGTCGCCGTAATTTTGGCTACGGTAGGACAATTGATCAACTCCTTGCGCTCGATTAACCAATGGATCGTCTTCGGCTTCATTGGTTTGTTCCTGGTTGTAGTAGCCGTGCTGGTAGAACGCAAACTTGAAAATATTAAAGCCTGGCATGAAGTATTAGAAACTTGGGAGTGACATGCAGCCTCCAATCGAAGAACCTTTATCCAAGCAAATGAAACGAGCCATCGCCGCCGCAGGGTTGCTCCTGTTTTTGCCCGGCTTGCCTTTAGCCCTGGGTTTTTTCTGTATGATTCTGATAGTGGTCGCCGAAGGCGCTACAGAGGGAGTTCAAATTGGTTTAGGTGGATTCATACTGATCGCTATTACGGTTGGGGCCGGGGGAATAGTCCTCTGGCATAGTCTGCAATCCTTGCAAGGAAAACCTTCCCAATCACTGAACTTGCCTCCAGCTTGGACAATGGTCGGTCTCTTTGGTTTATGTGTCATTCTCGGTTTATTTGTTACGGAAAGTAATTTCGCCGCCGGACTACTTTTTCCACCACTCCTGTTCGTTGGAGCTGCGGTTCCCCCTTTGCTGGCTGTTTCCTGGTTTACCCATCAAAAGGCGGGGGGGTTGACCTGGCGACGAGGTTTGGTGGCTCTGGTTGGGGGAGCTACTATCGGCGTATTCGTGGCGTTGATACTGGAAATAATATTGCCGCTGGTGGTACTGACCCTGGTGCTCAATCTGGCCGAGATTGTGACTGCCCATCTCGAAGATTTATTTATTGCTTTGGCTGGAGAAAATATTGCGGCTGCTGTTACTGAACCTGGTTTTATTTTTCTACTGGTTCAACTGGCGATTATCGCCCCGTTGGCCGAAGAATTAGCCAAGCCCTTAGCAACCTTGCCTTTGATTGGTCATCTCTCCCGCCGAGATGCTTTTCTGGTTGGAGCAATGGCGGGCGTTGGCTTTGCCGCCGTAGAGAATGTGCTTTACGCCGGTTTTGGCTTTTATTTCTGGGCCGGCATTTTAGTGGTTCGGGCTTTGGGTGGTGCTATTCATCCGCTTGGCGCCGGTTTAGTCGCTCTGGGCTGGCGTAGCGTTTTACGAAATGAGCCAGGCGCGTGGCTTAACTGGCTGGTTCGTTTTGGTCTGGCGGTGGGATTGCATGCCCTTTGGAACGGGGGTTCCCTTCTGGTCATTACTTTGGCCGGAGCGAAGTTCTTCGGCCAGCTTCCGCCGGAGATTGATATTCTAGGGTTGTCTATGGCTGGAACAACGCTGGCCTTGCTCATTATCTTGGGCCTGGCGGCCTTGTGGGCAGGACGTTCGATAACGCAAAACGTCGAACTTGATAATCTATCTCATCGTGAACCGACAAAGTCCGATTTTATTCTTTCTGATAGAAGTGTGGCAATCTGGGCCATGCTTTGCCTTATCGCCATCGTACCTATGGGTATTACCGGACTGCAACTCTTGTTAAGGTAAAAGAATGAAAAAACCCTTCTTGACTCGCTTCAATTTTTTGATTGCGGCGGTGCTTATTGCCGCCAATCTTTTTGCCTGGGCCGATTTGCTTTTAGCTATGCCAGCGCCATACGTAGTTGATCCCGTCAGAGACCCGGAAATTGAGACCTTGTTGAATTATATCCACTCTGGGGATCATTCGGGCGAAACCTGGCAGGTCACTCTGACGGAATTGGAAGCAGAGCAAACCATTACCTGGTATCTACACCGTTACCCCCAAATTCCTTTTGCCAACCCAAAAGTAGAAATCACTCCTACCTATGTGACTGGAGAGGGAGATGCAACGATCGCCGGCCTGCGCGTTCATGTGGGGGGTAAAGCCCATATCACATTGGCAGAAGGGTTGCCGCAAGTCAAAATTTTGGAGTTAAGCTTACCCGTGCCTGGGCCAATTCGGCAGGCGATTGAAGATGAAATTCAGGTTCAACTGCGACGAGCGGATTTGCTGCCGGTGCGTTTCACTTCGGCCGAATGGCAAGAAGGGCAAGTAATTGTTCGGGGAATTATTCGGTAATACAGCTCAGCAGGGAAAACAAAAAATGGGAACCTGGGTTCCCATTTTAATCATTATCAACTACGGTAACACCCGTAATTTCTGCTTTCATCAGCTTAAACTGGCTCTCTCCTCTTCTTACCAAAAGTTCGTGCGCCCAATAAACCGAAACACCCGCCTCAACCTGGTAAATCATCACCTCGCCGTAATTGGCTTTTTTCTCTCCTCGAAGCCGGGGGAGCGGCATGGGTTCCCCGGCCCGCAGGGCCTCAGCATCAAATTCAATTTGATTGAAGAAGGGTTCCAGACGGCTGGCCAGAACGCCGTCGCTCTGCCGCCAGGTCACAAGCTGCTCCAGAATCTGGCTTCCGGTTAATACTTCCGCTTCAAAGATTTCAACTTTTTCGGCGGGTAAATGGCGTTTCAGCGCGTCAAGCGGTGGGATAACCGCCAACAAGGATACCTCAACAATATTTGACTCGGCAAAATCTTCCGCCTTCAACAGTACCTCTTCCAGGGTTTGGCGCAGCGCCTGCAAAGCCTGTCTCGTCTTTGCGTCTTTGGCCCGTATCGCCAAAGCATTAACAGCGTCCTCATAGTTTGCTGGGGGTAACGACAACAATGAATGAATTGTCTTGGCGGCGTCAAGGACTCGCTTTTCGAACCGCTGTTCGACCGTTGTCTGCGCCACTTCGCGCAAGGCTGTTGTGGGTGGAGTAGGAGTTGTCACTTCTTGCAAAACTTTGCGCCCACTCCACTTCTCTTCGACAATCCGTTGAATCATGGCTAACTGCTCGGCATCAGTAGATAATCTCATCACCGGGCGCAGTTGCTTTTCAGTCAGTTGCGCGGCTTCAACCAAATCCTGGGCTTCTGGGGATAAATTCAAAAGAGCTAGATAATTACGCACCATGCGGTCGCCAATGGCTCGCCCGGTAAAGCTTTTGACTCGTTGGCCCACCATAAGTTGTAACTCGCGTTGGCTAGGCAGCTTAATCGTGTTTTCGCCGGGAACCCGGGTTCCCATCTCCATATTTAATCGCTCTTTAATCCGCTGCATGGAACGCGCCCGAGCCAAGGCCGGCAAATCAACTCTGGCCGCATTTTCCGCTTCTTGACGCTGATGAATAATTTCTTCATCTTCCGGCAGTGTTTCGACAATACATTTAACGCTGTTGAACTCTGTATAACCACGCTGCACCAACAGGTGATGCGCCCAAAAGCGGCGTTCTCCTTCGCCCAGGCGATAAGCGGTCCGATCAGGCTGATCCGGGTCATCAATACGATAAACATTGAGGGGCTGGCGCAGACCAACCTCTTGAATAGATTGAGCCAGGGCAAATAAGCCGGTATCTTCAACAATTTCATCCTCTTCTTCAACGGAACCTTTTTGCCGCGCGCCCAAAATCAAAAGGGCGACCGTATCGCCCCTTTCTGCTCGTAGAACCAATTCGCGCATGGCTTCAGCCGGCGAGATAGTTTTTTCGTGGACAGCTTTTCTCAAATCGTGGGGGAGTAAATGGCGAGGTTGAGAAGGGTCAGGGGTGATACGGTCCAGATTTATTTCATACACTCTCTGATCGGTTGGACGAAAGCCAATATCTACTCCAGACATAGTCGAGGTCAATTGATCAATCACACTCCCTGGGGCAGTCTGCTCCAGCAGCGTTGTCCTTGTCCCCAGGTTGCGCTGAATGTTAATTTTTCTCTTGGCCATTCATCCCCCTTTGCCACCCGGTTCGTTGCAGCACTTCTTTTCTCAGGGCACGGTACATGTCGGCATAACGCACAAATTCTGAACCTTCGCAATAGACCAACGGAACCTGGGCTTCCGATGATTCTCTCACCCGCACCGAAGCAGTCACAATCGTTTTAAAGACAAGTTCTCCGTATGTTTCCCGAACCACTTCTTCCGTAGCTTGATCATAAACAGTGCGAGGGTCGGTGTTGTTGATCAGCAATCCCAACACTTTTAGCGTAGGGTTATACCAGCGTTGGGCCGACTGGATATACTCAATTGTATCGCCCAGCGCGCCGCGCCCCCCCGCGCCAGGATCAACGGGGATCAAAACGTAATCACTGGCGGCCAGCGCATTCATCGTCAATCTATCCAAACTGGGAGGGCAATCAATCAAAATCCAATCTATCTGGTTGATATTATTAATTCGGTCAATATCGGCCTTGATCCGAGTCAGACAACTCCGCAGTCTTAATTCACCGCCTTCAATTTGGGTCTGACCACTCTTAATCGCCTTTAAACCGTCATCAGCCGGGATGACGTGCAGATTGGCAAAATTAGTCGGCTGAACTGTTGTGCCAATCAATCCATCCTCAATTAACACAGTTGATAAGGCTGTTTCGCCGGCATAGACCCCAAAAAAAGCCTCACCCAATGTTTTTTGGGGATCAATATCAATACATAAGACTCGAAACCCAGCTTCACTTAAAACTCCCGCCAGATTAAACGTGGTAGTACTTTTAGCTGAGCCACCTTTGAGATTGGCCAGGGTTACAACAACCATAATTGATTCCTATGCTGCGACCAAGTAAAAATACAAGAAACTTTTGATAGTATTATAGGTTATTTGCCCATATCCATCAATCTGAACTCAACATTTACCGTTACCCCAATCACAGTTGATAAGGCGCGGCGCACAATATCTCGCAACCGATTCTCTAGCCAATCTTTAGCCATATCCGTTTGCACCCCAACGATATAGTTACCATTCTCGCGCCCCAACAGCGTAGTCCCTTGAATAATCGCATCATAAGTTGCCCGCGTCATCTGAGGACGTAACACGGATTGCGTCTCGGCCCAAATTGCTTCATTAACCGAGGGAGGAGTTAAGGCGGGGAGTGAAGGGGTCGGACTGGGAACCTGGGTTCCCACCGCCTCATCCTCCTGATTCTCTAACTCCCGTTCCGAGGATTGCCTTAAACCCAAATCTACTTCGGCCTCATCGGCAAAATCCCGGAGGGCGCGCACAAAAACCGCCCCTTGATTGATCATAGGGTCATCCTCGGCCGCATCTATCGCGGCCTGAACGGCTGCCATATATAAATCCAGATGGTTAGGGTATAAAGCAGTGAGCATTTTATAAAACATAGCCCCTGAATGATGATCTTGTAGCAAAACCTCGGTTAAACGAACAACAGGGTCTAAAATAGCCCGCCGATTATTTTTGTTTAAATTTGTTCTTTTGAGTTGATTAATTAATATGTCAAGTTCGTTAACGTTCTTACTGGATTCTGCCGATTTACTATCGGGTGAATTTGAATAAGGTAGATTTACATAACTATCTAAGCCAAGATTATTTTGTTTCACAACATGCACTAAATCGGAATTATCTGGATTCACGAAAGGCTTTTGTAAATCAGCTGGCTTCGGATTAGCCTTACTTGGTAATTCTACACTTTTCTGATTTACATAAGGTAAATCGGTTTTTTTCCGCTCATTGAAATGGGCCGATATTTTAGGTAAATCCAAATGGTTACCCTTTACGACCGGCGCAATCCGGTAGGTTTCCAGGCCCAATTCACCCTGTTGCAGCCGCAGTAATTCTACTTGTTGCTGTAATCGCGCTTCGTCTTCGGGAACAACAGGATCTTCCATGAGAATTTCAAGCAAAAACCCCACGCGACGTGTTTTGCCGTTATATGTTTCATAGGCATAGCGGATGCGGGGAATAAAAAGGGCGAGATATTTAGCTTTTTCATCACTGGGAATAATACTACGCCAGGGTTTATCGTTGGGGATGGGCTGATGTTTTAACCAACTGGCGACCGTCTCTTCGTGGACATCGAGCATTTCAGCCAGCTCACGCCAACTGCACGTGACGCGCTTGGTGCCGTCGCTGCGCCGGGGGGCATCAACACACAAGCCACGCAGCAGAATTACCAGACACCAGCGTTCGGGGCCGAGCCGAGGCAGCCATTTTTGAGCAGAATAGAGCGTTACCGGAACGGATCGCTCTGGGGCCACAATGGCCGCTCGGGCGCTTAAATATACCGGATGGATTGACAGGTCAGACATGACCAGACCTTTACTGGAAGTTTAACCAAAAGCGCCTCTCATTGTCTCAAACACTGAGCAATAAAGCGCTCTCGGGTTAATTTCTTAATATAGTTGAATCAAGGTCGGCCTGTGAACTTGACAGAACTCACCTCTTTATGGTATATTTATTCCCAGAAAGAGTGATGAGGTAGAAAGACAAAACTGCCTCGGATGGCGGTTCAGATGGCGGCAACCACTCTGAGCAAAATCGAAAACAACTAAACCTTCAGAATAAGAGGCTCGCGGCAACGGGCCTCTTTTTCTATCTCCGTGGCAAGCTAATTTAGGGCACTATTACCCAAAATTAGCTTTACTCCAGGCCTTACTATCCAGGATTATAAACATATCTACATAAAATGTCAAGAGTTACTTGTAACTTTGGGGGGTAGGTGCTATAATTACGCCCACGTTTGTAGTGGAGGTATCTTCTTAATGCTCGATTTGAGTCCACTGGGGCTGATAGAGGCCCCTTTCTCGCTCTCGCCCGACCCGCGCTACTTTTATGTTTCTCTCCAGCACAAAGCTACTCTGGCTAAAGCCACTTATGCTATTGAGCAGCGACAGGGTCTTTCGGTTATTTTTGGCGATGTGGGCGTAGGCAAAACCACGATTGCTCGCCGCCTTTATCAGGTTTATCGAGATCGGGCGGATTATCATACGGCCTATATCCCAACACCGCTTTTTCCTTCGGACTTTCAGTTTCTCAAAAGTATTTGCGCTGAATTTAACCTGAGTCCCAAACGCAGCAAACTGCTCCAATTGGCCGCTTTTGAGGAATTTTTGATCAAGGCGTTTAGAGATGACAAAAATGTTTTGCTTATTATTGACGAAGCTCAAGGGCTCATTGGCCCCCAATTTGAGCTAATTCGACAACTGTTGAATTTTGAAACGAACACTCAGAAGTTAATTCAAATTGTTTTGATCGGTCAGAATGAACTACGCAATAAGCTGCGCCTCAAGCGGGCGCTCGCTTCGCGGGTAGCTACACGCTCAACGCTGGAGCCGCTCCATTTTGAGGACACGCGATCCATGATTAATTTCCGGGTGATGGTGGCCGGACGCCAGGAGGCTCTCTTCACCGAGGCGGCTCTGATCAGAATCTACAATTACAGCCGGGGCATGCCGCGTGATATTTGTGTGATTTGTTTGAATATCTTACCAATCGCTATCTTAAATAAAGTAGCTATTGTTGACGAGCCATTGGTTGAGCAAGTAATCGAGGAGTTGCGGTAATGACGGAGAAAAAAGTAGCTCGAGAGGGCCAGGGAACCTTTGCCCAGCTCTACGACGTGCAAGAGGAATTAAGCCGGCGTAGCCCTAAACCTTTAGGGCGACCCCCCAAGAAGGTTCAGCGTAAACCTACTACTGTCCATTTAACCAAAACCGAAGTTAGAAACCTGAACAAACTGCATCTTTTGGTCAGCGAGCAGTTCACCGCCAATCGGAGTGAATTGGTGGGCGTGGCCATTGATGTGCTCACGCTTTTGGTGGAGGGAAAAGGTAAAAACTCGATAGAAAGTGCTCAAATTAGAGATATAGAGACTTTTCGTAAGGTTGTTTCTGATTTTGTAAAATCATAAAATCATAATTTTATAAAATTATAACGTTAATCCCAACATGCCTCCCCTCCCCTACTCTGCCATTCTTATTTTCTGGGCTTGGGCGATCAAGTCTTCTAGTTTGCTTGTATCCAACAGCGAAAAGGAAATCCCAGCCATAGCTAACTCTTCGTGCCCTAAATTATGAAAAGACCGGGCACAGGCCGCCCGCGACATTGCGTCATAGATCGCTACAAAATCAGCCGCATTAGGATTCTGTTCCAGCACAAAACGCACAAACTCTACCGCAATCTTGTTCAAGCTATGCTCCTTTTAAGCCCCTACCCGTCGAGTTTTTAGTATCCCCCATTATATAACACAACCCTCTTCTCCTGAAAATCGGACCACCGATTTAGCCGAGTATTAACCTGGTTAACTGCCTAAAAAAGCCGGCCAGGCATACCAGGTAGATAACTACTGTAACGACATAAAAAGTGGTTTCACCCCAAACTGCGGGACGGTTACGGGTTATTTGATTCGCTAAAACCTGTAATTTTTCTCCGACCGACAACTGAAAGCAAGCCCGAAAGGTAATGTCGGCCCGCAACGGGACCGGACCTAAAAAAGCGCTGCCTGATTGAAAAATATCCCGCTCGATGCCCCCGACTGTGATTGCATTTCCCTCGACCGACTCCGGGGAGGCTAAGGTAATTAGATAGGTTTTTCCCTCAGAATTATTGATCGAGGGAAAGGTAAAGGTTCGCCAGGATTGATCGCTTACGGTGGCCGCATTGAAAGTCGTCTTAAAAAGTTCCAGACCCACCAAAGGATTTTGGCCATCAGGCCGGGTTTCAAGCAGCCGCAGGGTTACATCGTGGGTGTTTTGTCGCTGATAGGTTTGAAAAAGGATGTCCACTCGATTTAAATGATTGCGCGGCGCGACAAAGCTCTGGCTGATAATTTGTTCGCCCCAGATTTGTTGGCTTTCTGTCGGAACCTCATTATTATTGATGGGCTGGCCTTCGCAAGCCAACTGATCAAGCCAGAAAGCGATAATGGCGCCAAATCCTGTCAGGGCTACACTCAGGAAAATAATCGTTACCAGTTTTTTCATCGCTGAAACTCAGTAGCGGGAATAGAATATCGGCACGATATAACCAAATAGAACGAGGCAGTCAAAAAGGAAAAACAGCGTGATAGCCCCCAGCAAACCTGCTTTTCGCCATGCCGGTGGGATTAACTGCCGCCAACCCAACATTAACAACAAAGATATGGGCGTCAAAACCGTATAAAGAGAACGTCCCTGCCGATAGACGATGCTGTTCGTCAGGGCGTTCCAACCCAGGATAATACCGACGGCGACAACAACCGCCACAGCCAACACCACCAATGCCTGGATTTTTGGTTGAAGTTCCGGTCTGGAAAGCAGTCGCCAGCGCCTTACTAAGCCGATAATCAACCCTCCCACAGCAAGAAGACAGAGCCAGCCAATCACTTGGTACCAAAAGGGATGGATTCGAAAGGCAGCCCAGCCGGGCATGGCCCAGAAACTTAAAAAGAGATCCTGGGGCACAATCGGGTCCAAATAAATCTCATTTTGCTTGAAGCGAGCCAGGGCATCAGGAACAAGTAATATCAGCCGCTGCGGGGCTAGAAAAAAAAACAAACCGGCCAAAACCAGACCGGCCGGCAGCAGCCAGCGCCAATGCCGGCGGTAGCGCCACAGATAAAACAGGGCGATACAGCCCAGAGCAAGTGGTAAAAAGTAAGCCGTGGCTTTGGTCCACATCGCGGTCACTGAGAAACCCAAAATGGCTATCCCGTTGCGCCAGGTAAAGCCGCCGATAATTCCTCTCACCGTAAAATAGAGAGCAGCCGTTGTCAAAAGTTCGGCCAGGTTGCCATTGTTGACGGTGGAGAGCATGTGCGTGTGTTGAGGGTTGAACAGGATTAACCCCGGCACGCCGACGGCCAGGAAAATGTCGTGTGGAAAAATAGTGCGCACCATGAGATAGGCTAACCAAATAATGCCCAGATTCATCAAAACGGTGTTAAGCCGGACCAGGTAAAGTTGAAGGATGATATTTTGCTGGGGCGTTAAAAACAGCGGCCAGCCCATTAAGGCGTAGGTAGGCCGGCTGCCGTACAATCCCTGATAAATCTCGTGATAAAGGGCCACGTGATCGCTTAGCCGCGAGTGGAACTTTTGTTGGGGGCGGCCGCTATCCATGAAATCCCAAAACTTAAAGGTAAATAAAGATTGGTCAAGCTCATCATACCAGGCCGGATCGGTTTCAAATTCGCTGTTCCACTCTTGGGCCGATAAGGAGGCTCGCACCCGTTCAAATTGGGCTGGTTCGTCTGGGGCCTGCCAGGGAGGCACGACCGAGGCATAAATAACACCTCTGACCAGCGCCAGAGCTAACAACCAGAAAAGGATGGATTTGCCCCAAAATAGCGGCTCCGAGGGAGTGGTCGCTGAAGAGGGGGTCATTAGTTTCGCCGCAACTTATTCATCAGGATTTCGCTCAGAGAAGGCTCACCCAGTTCATGGGTGAGCAGCGCTTCAAGCCTCTGGTTAGAAATGGCTTTGTGCTGCTGAATCATCCATCGCTGCTTCAAAATGTGGGGCATAGCCTGTAAAAAAGCAAAAAACCCGGCTAAGGACGCAAGCGGCTTTTTGTAGACCAGAAAAAAATAAAACTGGCCGTACAGGAGAGCCGGGCTGTGCTTGAGCAGCAAAGGCCAGGGGATATTTTTGAGCAAAAGGGTGAGGCGATTCTTGGTGGCAAGATAAACATAGCGGGGACGGGGAATACCGGCCCCGCGCCACTGGTGCAGCACCTGAGCGCCGGGCACGTATAGGCAGCGATAGCCCCTTAACTGTCCCCGCAAACCCAGGTCCACATCCTCCAGATAGCTGATAAACGTTTCATCAAACAACCCTACGGCCTCAAGAAAATCGCGCCGATACAAAGCAGCCCCACCGCAAGCCGAAAGGACTTCTTCCATCTGGATATAATTCTGGGCCGGTTCACCCCGCCCGCGCTTACAAGCAGAGCCATACCAACTTAAGGTATTGCCGGCATCGTCCATAATTGCAGGGTCGTCCATAGACAACATTTTTGCCGCTAGGCTGCCCACGCCCGGCAAATTCTGTTCCATCACCTCAACCAGGCAGGCTAACCAGTCCGGCTGAGGGATAGTATCCACATTGAGCAGAGCAATATATTCGGAAGTCGTCTGCATGATCCCGGCGTTAACTGCCGGCGCAAAGCCCCGATTTTCGGAAAAGGCCAAAATTTCTACTTCGGGATACCGGGTTCTGACCAGTTCAAGCGAATTGTCGGTCGAGCCGTTATCAACCAGCAGGACTTTAAAATCGCGGTAGGTTTGGGCGCGCAGACCATCTAGGCAGCCGGGTAGCCAGCGTTGGGTATTCCAATTGGGGATGACAACCGTAATTTTGGGCGGGAGGTCGGGATTTATTGCCATCAATAGCCTACTGGACTGCGTTTTACCAACAAAATGTCTTGATACGACAAGCCATCATCCCGGCCACTCCAGGCGCCGTAGTAAATTGGCCCGGATATTTCCATTCCGCGCTTTTGGATGAGTTCGATCAAAAAATTTTCCTGGTAAGCAACGGCGCTTTCTGGAATCGCCTCATTCCGCAGGCGATAAGAGCCAGGTCCGTATTGAAAGTTGATATCGTTTTTACCTTGCTGAGCCAAACGTTGTTGAGCCTCATTGAGCAAGAAACATGTCATCAAAGCGCGTCCCGACTCTTGCAGCAATCGCGCTATTTCCCGCAGATAATTTTCAACATCTGCGGGTAACATATGCGTAAAAACTGAGGTGAGAAAAATGAAATCGAACTGCTTATCCGCCAGAGGAAAGGTATAATCTTTAGCCAGGTAGCGTCCGGTGGGGTTGTAACGCTGGCTAAACAGGTCGGCCTGGACAAACTGAAAATTAGGATAGCGCCGGGTAATGTTTTGTTGACACCATTCAATGCTTTTGCGGGTAATATCCATGCCGGTGTAAGACCCGGCCCGGCTCAAATAACCGGTGAGCGGTAAAGCAATACGCCCGCAGCCGCAGCCAATATCCAGCACACGCTCATCGGGCCGGAGCTTGGCTAATTTGACAAACAGCCCCAAAAATTCTTGGCCCGTCGCCTCAAAATCCGTCGGGCCGACATCCCGCAGCCGGTAAGGAGGCAGATAAAGCTGGCCTTTAGCCAGCCGCAGCATATAATCAACGGGTGCGCTCAGGGGATGAGTTTTAATAAGAAGCATTTGTAAAAGCGGATCCATGATCATCCATCACTTTTTGATACACGCTTTTGAAGGATGCAATCAGTGCTTCTTTGGAAAAACCGCGCGGCCCAACCGCTTGAGCCGCTTTTTGCAGCCGGCCATAATTTTGAGCCAAAGCCTCTACCGCCGCCAGCACTGCGCCGGGGGTGACTTCTTTGATCACCTGCCCGCAGCCGGTCTGCTCGACGTAATCGGCCATAGGGATCGTCCGGCTGACCAGAATCGGTTTCCCGGCGGCCAGTGACTCCATCAATGTGTGCGGGTAAGAGCGGATGATAGCCGGGTCTGTGACCAAGGTGATGCTGGCATGGACCCCGGCCAGCACTTGATTCACATCCACTTTTTGATTGATAATTTCGACCTGCCGCTCCAGGCCCATCTGCCGCACCCGGCGGGCCATTTCTTCGGCCAGCACGCCGCGCCACAGGCAAACCAGGCGCAGGTGGGGCGTTTGCTGCGCCGCCGCCAGCAGCACTTCGATACCCTTGCTGCGAAACTGCCCCAACGTCCAGGGGGCCGACCCTACCATCAACCTGATTTCCGAACGCAGCGGCAGGGCCGAATACGAAAAGCGGCAGGTCTCGATGCCGGGCCGGACTAAATAGGTGTTGTGTCCCAACCCCCACCCTTGCAGCCGTTTCAAGCTGCGCTCATCAGACACGGTGATCGCCGCCAGTGAGCCGAAAAAGGCTCGGTTGGGCGGTTGCAACCCTACCCCGCTGCTGATGGAATAGATCACCGGCCGGCGCAGCCAGCGCAGAAAAGGAAACGGAAACGGATCGGCGTTGTAAAAATGGTGCAGGTGCAGGCCGCTTTCCTCGGCCCGGATTTGCCCCAGTCGGTGAAAACCAAAGAGCAGCCGCGGCCAATATAGGCGCGATTGGTCATTGGGGTTAACGTGGATCAGGTTGCCGCCGAAATGATGTCGCAGGATATTGATTTCTTGCAGCATCGCCTCTGTTCCGGCCAGCTTGGGGGGCAGATTGGTGCTGTGGTACAGGATCTTCACGGGCGCTGTCTCGATTGGCCGGCCTGCAAAACCGAGGACGGCTGCCCGGAACAAGCCGCCAAAACACGTTCATTTTGACCGCCAAAGCGCCTCTGCCAGCCGTCGGCCAGCCCCAGCCAGGTCGCTTTAGCCGTAGACGATTGGCTGCTGAGCTGCAACTTCACCGTCAGGGCCAGGCCGTAAAGCGTCCAAAAGCCAAAAAGCCAGAAGTGCCGGCGATAATGTTTACGCAGAAACAGAAAGCGATTGCGGACAATGTAGTACACATACAAGGTGCCCCGCAGCTTTGAGGAGCGGCTGACCGTATGGCTGGCCCGCGCTCTACTCTCGACCACGCTGAGATACCCCTGTAATTTGGCGCGGTAGCAGAAGTCGGGGGTCTCGCCGGTAAAAAAGTAAGCCTCGTCCAGCAGCCCCACCCGCCGGAAAGCCTCGGCCCGGACCAGCATGACCGTGCCGGGAATGTAGTCAACGGGGTAGACCGGCTCACCGGCCGGAGGACCGGCCAGATGGGAAGTCAAATGCCTAACAATGTTCCGCCCGCCTGCCGCCAGCAGCTTATCAGGCTGGTCGCTGTCAAACATGAGAGGTCCCACAATGCCCACCTCCGGCCTGACAGCCAGTGTGTTGAGCATAGCCATAACATCCGCTTCAGCTACATGGGCGTCGTTGTTGAGCAAAAGCAGCGGCGCATCGCCGGCAGCCAGGGCCTCGACAATGGCCCGATTGTTGCCCCCGGCGTAACCCAGATTGGCCGAATTACGCAGCAGGCGAACCTGGGGGCACTCCCGCGCAATCGTCTCCGCGCTGCCATCGCCGGAGGCGTTATCCACTACCCAAATGGTCGGCTGCACCCGGCTCCAACCGGAAAAACGGCGGACACACTCGATGGTGTCAGCCGCCGCGTTCCAATTCAGGATAATAACAGCCAGCTGCATAGGTTTCCAGGAAAGACCGCAGACCGCCACATAAATTTTTTCAGCGGTCAGCAGCCGTCTGCGGTCTGCGGTCGGTTTTGACTTGCCCGCCATTCTAGCATAGTATAGGGATAATGGTCAAAATACTCTGAGATTGGCTCAACTGTTTGATGCAACCCCCGCAAGCTTCTCCGCCCGTCCCCGCAACCTATCAAGTGGCGGTCGTAATTACCAATTGGAATGGCTGCCGCTACCTGGAAAAGTGTCTGCGCTCAATTTTTGCCCAGGATTTTCAGGATTTTCAGGTTTATGTGGTAGATAATGCCTCCAGCGATGCCTCGGTGGAGATGGTGCGCCGCTGTTTTCCCCAGGTTCAACTCCTGCAGAATGAAAGTAACCTGGGGTTGTGCGCGGCCAACAATCGCGGTATTTTGACGACTCAGGCCGAGTTTGTTTTGATTTTGAACAATGACACGGAACTCGAGCCGGACTGCCTGGGCCAGTTGGTTGAGGCGCTCCAGGCCGACCCCCGGCTGGGCATGGCCGCGAGCAAAATGCTGCTGACCCATCCGCGCGATATGGTCGAGTCAGCCGGTATTATCGTTGATCGCGCCGGGATTGCCTGGGGCTTGGAGAGCGGGACCTTCCACACTCCCGGCCCCACCTCGCCGGAGCCGGTCTTTGGCGCGTGCGGCGGAGCGGCGCTCTATCGCCGGGCCATGCTGCTGGAAATCGGTCTTTTTGACGAGGACTTTTTTGTTTATTTTGAAGATGTGGATGTGGCCTGGCGGGGACAGTGGGCCGGCTGGCAGGGCGTCTACGTGCCCGGTGCGGTCACATACCACGCTCATTCAGCCACCATTAAAGAAGGCTCGCCGTTCAAAACCCGGCTGTTGGGCCGCAACAAGCTGTGGCTGATCTGCAAAAATTATCCCTGGCCGCACCTGCTCTGGTACAGCCCGCTCATTGTGGGCTATGAATTAATGTCCATCGGCTTTGCCCTGACCACCCGGCGCGGCCTGCCTGCTCTGAAAGGGCGGTGGGAAGCTTTACGCACGTTGGGCCGGATGCTGGCCAAACGCCAGCAGATGGTGCGCCGCGTCTCTGCCCGGACAATGATGAGCCGGCTCCAGCCGGTCGAAACCCCCATGACCTTGCTGCGCCGTCACCTGGCGATTGCCAACAGCGTTAGTCATCAGTACAAATAGGAATTCGCCATTAATAAATTCTGTCTCAGCCCTTGACGTAGGATAACTTCTCGGCAATCAGGCCGTTTTGCACCCGGTACACATCCACCCCGCGCACGCGTCCCGGCTGGCCGTCCTGGCTGACCCAGCGATAAACCCAGCGCATGACTCCCCGCTCCCCGGCGGCAAAGATTTCTTCTGTCTCCAACTCGATCTGGGTCGCAGCGGCAAAAAAGTCGGTCCAGAAGGCCCGGACGCTGGCTTGACCTTCGTAGCGCGTTCCATTCGGGGCCGGGTGGGTATTGTCGAAAACGCAGTCGTCAGTCAGCAAAGCCATCATGGCCTCCACATCGCGCCGGTTGAGCGCGTCGTTAAACTGCCGGATTACGGCGATAGTTGCCGCCGTTTGGGCCTCGACAGGGGAAGGTGGGGGTGTCATGGCTGGCTCCTCACATATGATGGCGCGAGGAAGCGTGAAGCGAGGAGGCAAAAAAATCTTTCGCGTCCTTGCCTCTTCGCCTCACGAACCTTTCTTGCTCAACTGCCGGAGCAGTTTTCGGCCCCGGCTTTGCGCAGCCGGGCTGCCGGTTTGAGTCAGCTCGGCTACTATTTTTATCACTTGGGGCCGCAGACTGGCCTCTTGCTCGGCCAGATCGGCCAGGGCCTGCATGGCAAAGGTTTTGACAATTTTGCTGGGGTCATCCAGATAAGCCAGCAAAATTTCGACGGCCTGGGCCAATTCGGTGCTGTCCAGACTCAGCCGGGACAGCATTTGGGCCACGTGCCAGCGCACCTCCTGCTGATTAATCGGGGCCACCTGCCCGATGAGTTGATTTTTGTACGGCTGGAGATAGCCAGGCTGCTGCGCCGTTATTTTCTCCACCGCATCCGCCGCCCGCATGCGGATCAGCGGGTCGTGGCTGAGCATGCCTTCAAACAGCAGCGGAAACAGGGCCGGTTCGGCCAACACCTCGGCCACTACTTCATCAGACCGCCCAATCGAGCGCCGGTCGCCACCGGTCAGTTTTTGCAGTAGAGGGTTCATTGGCTCCGTTGGATTCGCCACCCTTCTGGCAGGGGGCTGCCTTTCCTTGACCCCCGCTCAACCCCTGGATTTGAGGTCGGTTTGGTTCAAGCTGTCTCTTTTTTCAGCCTTTACCTGGGCCTATTTTTATAATTTTTAGGTTCTGGTTCTTGACAAGTGCCTACATTTGGTAGGCCGCCGGGTTGACAAATGGTTCTCATTGGTTATGTGGTAATGAATAACTGACTTTTGTATCCTCAACAGTGATAATGCCTTGTTGTTGTAAGTCCTGAATGAGTGTGGCAAGCTCGTCATCAGAAAGACGTTTTTGAAAAAGCGCATTGAGTGTACTGGTTAAGGTCTTCACTGTCCTCGGTTTGGAGGTACCGCGCTGTTGAAAGTTCGCAATGATAACAGCAAGTTTTTCTGATTGGGAAGTCGCAGTTGATGCTTTCACAATGGGGATGTCGGTTACATCACGAGACCGGCAAACGCGTATCTTTAATGTCTTGAGATGTTGAATTAGAGGATCAAAACCTGTATCTTTTGAGATGATATGGAAGTAAGCATCTGGTTGCTGTGCAGAAAGTTGACCAATGTAGAACGCAATATGAAAGTCCAGAGAGTTGACGCCATTGCCAGAGATTTGGATATACCGGGCGCGGGAGCCAAGGCATTGAAGCGCCGCAGCGGTTTCGAGCGAGATTTTGGTCTGGTGAGCGCCAACAAAAACAAGCACTTGGAAATGCTCTTGGTTAAGAAGATCAAGCGCCTTGGGTTGGACATTCTCGTAATCGATGAGGACGTGATTGATTTTCATGTCAATTCCTTGTAGATTATGGTGGATGGAAAGAGTAAGGTTATTTAAAGAGCATTATACAGATACCTATATGCTTTTTTCGTCCTCGCCCCGCTACTTCCCCATTATAACCGAATCGAGACCGCCTGAACAGGGGGTGAGGGGAAAATTAAGGTAAAAAGCGGTGTGATGCGTGATACGTGATGCGTGATCCGTGAGAGTGATCACGCATCACGCATCAGGTCCAAACTCCACAAAAACCCAAATTGGGCTTAATACAATTGTAAGAATTCTCCTTTAGGCTTATATAAGGAAAGGAGAAAACTATGCTCAAACAAAACCTTTTGCTGATTAGCCTGGTGGTCGGGTTGGCGGCTTGCAGCAGCGCCGCAGCCGGCTCACCCGCCCCGGTCGAGGTCGAAGCGGCCAGGCCGGTTGAGGTGGAGACCGGCAGCATGGCCGATAAGCCGGCGGCTCAAGAGCCAGTAGCTGAGGTGGAGGAACCGGCGGTTGAGGAGGCAATGGCCGAAGAGGCGGCGGCCAAAGTCGAGGAAGAACCGGCTGAGGCAGCGATGGTCGAGGAGTCAGCGGCCAAAATCGAAGAACTGGCGGCTGAGGAAGCAATGGCCGAAGAGTCAATGACCAAGGCCGAGGAACCGGCGGCTGAGGAGACGATGGCCGAGGAAGGTATGGCTGAGGTTGAAGAACCTACAACGGAGGTGACAGAGTCGGGGGCGATGGCCGAGGCCTCGCCCGTTGAGGCGGAAACGATGAAACAGGAAACGATGACGGCAGTGGGTCCCACCCCGGCCCAATTGCAGCTTTTGGCCGGTCTGGAAAACCAGGGCATGCCGCCGGAACTGCGCAATCAAGTCTGGCTCAACTCCGACCCCTTGAAACTGGCCGATTTGCATGGTAAAGTGGTCATTGTCGAGTTTTGGACCTTTGGCTGTTACAACTGCAAAAACGTGGTCCCTTCGCTGCGGGCCTGGCACCACACCTATAAGGATGAGGGACTGGTCATTATCGGCGTCCACACCCCGGAATTTGGCTACGAGCGCGAGCTTGAAAACGTCAAGCAGGCCCTCATTGACCAGGATATTCCCTACGCCGTAGCCATTGACAACGACTGGCAAACCTGGCGGGCCTATCACAATCGCTACTGGCCGGCCAAATACTTTATTGACAAAGCCGGCAACCTGCGCCATATCCACATCGGCGAGGGCCGCTACGAGCAGCAGGAAGAGATTATCCAGGCGCTGCTGGCGGAGAAGGTGTAACAAGTAGCAGGGTAGCAGAGTAGCAGAAAATTACGGCTCTTTCGGAATTCAGGGGTCACTGGTAACGTGACGCGTGATACGTGATCAGGGCCATCACGCATCACGTATCAGGCCCAAGCCCATGAAATCCTGAAGAACCAAAATTACTTGCGACCTTGTTACCCTGCCACCCTGCAACCTTGCTACCCTGTTAAAGGAGTCCCTCTTTGTCCTCCAAAAAACGTATCCTTGTCGTTGACGACGAACCCAATATCCGCGAAGTGGTCGAGCTATACCTGCGCCGCGACGGTTTCGAGGTCGAGGTGGTGGGCGATGGGGCGGCGGCGCTGGCGGCGGTGGAGCGCAAAAGGCCCGACCTGATGGTGCTCGATTTGATGCTGCCGATTTTGGGCGGCATCCAGGTGACGCGCGCCCTGCGCCAGGGCGACGAGCGCGACATCCCGATCATCATGCTTACGGCTAAAGGTGAAGAGGCCGACCGGGTCGCCGGGCTGGAGTTGGGCGCGGATGATTACCTGACCAAGCCCTTTAGCCCCAAAGAACTGGTGGCGCGGGTCAAGGCTGTTTTGCGCCGGGCCAGCGACAAACCGCTGGTAGACCCCCAGGCCCAACCCCTGCGCAGCGGCGAGATTACCCTCAATCCGAGCACCCGCCAGGTCTGGGTACGCCAGGCAGAAACCGTCCTCACCGCCAAAGAGTTCGATTTGCTCTGGTTTTTGATGAACCACCCCGGCCAGGTCTTTACCCGCGATCAACTGCTCGACCGGGTCTGGGGCTTTGACTTTTTTGGCGATGCCAGCACCGTCACTGTCCACGTGCGGCGGCTGCGGGAAAAAGTGGAGCGGGACCCGACCAAGCCGGAGTATGTGCTGACCGTCTGGGGTGTTGGCTATAAATTCAGGTTGAATGATTGAGCGTTAGCCGACTCGAAATTTTTGCCACGACTTACCCATGTCATTCCGACCGTAGGGAGGAATCTTCGTTACCGCTGATTATTTGTTATGGTGAGCAAGAAGACGCCTACGCGTCGCTGGCGCTCGAAATGACAGTGGAGACTGAACAGTTACGAATTTCACTTAAGGCATTACTAAAAGATGACGAATCAAAAAATTGCCTGGCGAGAAATGTGGTCGCCCGTGGCGGGGCTGGTGGGCGCTTTTGTGGCGGCCCTGGCCATTGCCATCTATGTTATGGAAGCGCCGGCCAGCGACCTGAACGATCTGCTCAAATTTTTGCTCACCTCCAGCCTGCCTTCGCTGCTGCTGGGCTACCTGATTTTTGTGGTCGGCCGGCGTTGGCTGCATAGTATCCGCTACAAAACCCTGCTGGCGTACAGCCTGGGGGTGATCATCGCTATCATCAACATTTACGTTACCTCCAAGTTGATGTTTGTCTCGGAGCACGACTTTCTGCTGTTGGGGCTGCTGCTGACCTTTGCCGCGATTCTGTCGGCCTCGTTTGGCTATCTGCTGGCGGCCAGCATGGCCCACTCGCTGGCGCTGCTACAAAAGGGAGCGCAGCGTATTGCTCGCGGCGACTTTTCGGCCCGCGTCCATCTGACCGAAGTGGACGAGCTTTCGGACGTGGCCGAGGCGTTCAACTTGATGGGCGACGAGCTGCAAAAATCCTTTGCCCGCCAGCGCGAACTGGAGCAGGCTCGCCGCGATTTGATTGCCGCCGTCAGCCACGACCTGCGCACCCCGCTCACCTCCATCCGGGCCATGATCGAAGCCCTGGCCGATGGCGTGGTCGCCGAACCGCAAACCGTCCAGCGGTATTACGGGGTCATGCATTCTCAAATTCAGAATTTATCGGGGTTGATCAATGACCTGTTTGAGCTGTCGCAGCTTGAAACCGGGCAGGCGCAACTGGCCGTTGAAGCGGTCAATATGAATGATCTGCTATCCGACGTGCTGGAAAGCATGCAGGCCCAGGCCGGAGCCAAAGGCATCTCCCTGAAAGGGATTTTTAGCGAGGATTTGCCGATTATCAAGGGCGAATTGAACAAGCTGCAGCGGGTCATTTATAACCTGGTCCAGAATGCTATTCGCCACACCCCCAGCGGCGGCTCCATCTCCCTGTCCACCCAGGTGGCCCCGGAAGGAGTCCGGGTAGAAGTGGCCGATACTGGCGAGGGCATTGCCCCCGAAGATTTACCCCACATCTTTGACCAATTCTTTCGCGGCGAAAAGAGCCGCAGCCGCGAAACCGGCGGGGCCGGCCTGGGCCTGGCCATCGCCAAGCGCATCGTCGAGGCCCACCACGGCCGTATCTGGGTCGAAAGCCAGGTGGGGCAGGGCACGCGCTTTCGGTTTGTGCTGCCGGCTTCATGAACCCATTGCCAACGCCTCAGAACTGTGTTATAGTGTAACTACCCCCTGAACAATGGCTCATTCTCAAGTCGAAAGAAAGGACCATGCCAAATTCAAATCCTTTCTTCCATCGCGGTCCGGTTCGCGACCCTGCTTATTTTTTTGGCCGCCAACAGGAAACAGGTCAAATCCTGTCGCTGCTGAGCAACAACCAGAGTATCGCCCTGGTCGGCCAACGGCGGATTGGCAAAACCTCGCTGCTGTTTCACCTGGCCACCCCCGCAGTTTTTGCCCAACACGGCTTGAGTTCCACCCAACATCTCTTTATCTATATTGATTGCGGCAGTCTGGCCGGACTGGATCCCCCCGGCCTCTACTGGCTGCTGCTGGAAGAGATCGGCGAGGCATTGGTCGAAAGAGGCGCGGACCCCGGCCCACCGGCGCTGCCCGACGAGGCGAATCCGCTCACCTATCGCGCCTTCGAGCGGGCGCTGCGCGAAGTGACCCGGCAGGGTTGGAAACTAATCTTGCTGCTCGATGAGTTCGAACGGCTCAGCCGCAATCCTCACCTGGACCCTGATTTTTTCTCCGGCCTGCGCGCCCTGACCGCCCGCTACCCCATCGCCTATGTCACCGCTTCCCGGCAGCCCCTTTTGGAGCTAACCTACGCCGACGCCAGCGCCCTCAGTTCGCCCTTCTTCAACATCTTTGCCAGCATCCGCCTCAGCCCGTTTGCCGAGGATGAGGCGCATGATTTGCTGACCACTCTGGCCGTCAGAGGCGGATTAACCTTTGACCCCCCGCTCCTCGATTTTCTGCTCGACCTGGCCGGCCCCCACCCCCTTTTCCTGCAAATCGCCGGTTTCCACGCCTTTGAACTGGCACAGACCTTTGAGGTTTCAGAAACCTCAAAGGTCTTATTTGATAACGCCGAACTGCGCCGCCATTTCCTGGCCTCGGTGGAAGAGCACTTTAGTTACTACTGGCGCAATCTTTCAGCCGAGGAACAGCGCGTCTTGGCAACCCTATCTGCCACCCAGTCCAGCCAGCCGGATATTATCCGCCGGCTTGAGCGAGCCTGCTTAATCATCCGCCGCAACGACCGCTATGACTACCTCTCTTCAGCCTTCCGCACTTTTGCTCAGGCTCAACCTATCCCCGGTCTCTTCCAGGCCGGTCCGATTGCCATAGACAAAGGCCAGCGCCAGGCTCTCTTGCATGGTCAAGCCCTTACCCTCACCCCAACGCAGTACATCTTGCTGGCTTTTCTGACAGAACGAGCCGGTCAAATTGTGACCAATGAGGCGTTGGAGCAGGCCGTCTGGGCCGAGGAATACATCGAAGACCCGGAACGCTTGAAATCGGTCATCAAAGGGCTGCGCCAGGCGTTGGGGGCAGAGGCAGCCCGGCTGGAGAACGTGCGGGGGGTGGGGTATAAGCTGACTTAGGATTATGGATTAAATAACTTCCCCATTTGCTAGCAGAGGCGGCTCCCACGCCGCCGGAGCACTGGCGTGGGAGCCAGTGCTGCTGTATAAGTTATTTGATTCCCATTCCTTAGCCGGTTAACTCCGTCCAGGGAACGGCGACAATCTTTTCATCCAACCACTTGATGGTTGTCCCACTGTGGAGCAAAATGCCGCCAGAGGTTTGAGGATAGGCTTGCATAAAGTCGCGCAGTCCGGCGGTGTGGCGATAGCCCGGATTATCGGTCATTTTGACTTCTATCGCCAGCAAGCGCCGGCCATGTTCCACTACAAAATCTACTTCGGCCCCGGTCTGGGTGCGCCAGAAGTACAAGCGGGCGCGGGGGGTTAGCAGGCTGGTCAAGACGCGCAGGTGAAGATAGATCATGGTTTCGAAGTAAGCGCCCAGTTCCCGGCTCTGGGCCAGGCTGGTTTGATCGAAATAACCCGACAGAAAAACGGCCAACCCCGGATCGGTCCAAAACGCTCGGGGCGATTTCAGCAAGCGGGTGGTGTGACTGGCAGTGTAGGCCGGCAGGCGTTCAAAGAGATGCGTGGCTTCGAGCAGGTTGAGATAGCGGTGGATCGTCGGTTGCGAGAGGCGGGTGTCACGGGCCAACTCTGACTGGTTTAGGAGTTGACCCGTCCGTAGCGCCAATAATTCCATCAACCGCCGAAAATCCAACAGCATTTCGATCTGTGATATTTGGCGGAGGTCACGTTCAAGATAAGTGGCGACATAACCCTCCCACCAGCGCAGCCAAGCCTCCGGCGTGTTTAGAGTTAGCAACTTGGGCAAAAAACCTCGCTGCAACAGCGACGTCGGGTCGGGTGGAGATTCGGCCAGGTGGGTCTCAGCGGGCCAGCGCCCGGCCAGCGCTTCGGACAAGAGCGGAGATGGGTCTCGATCATGAATTTCTCCCAACGTCATCGGATTGAGGACAAAATAGACCGCCCGTCCGGCCAGGCTTTCGCTGACCTGCCGCATCAGCAACAAATTAGCCGAGCCGGACAGGACAAAACGCAAGCGGCCGGGGTTCTCGTCCACCGCCCTTTTCACCGCCGAGAGAAGATCCGGAGCCTTCTGCACTTCATCAAGCACAACTTCGCTGGTTCCGGCCCACAAACTTTGGGGGTTATCGTTGGCCTGCCGTAGGGTATCAAAATCATCCATCGTATGATACCGCCACTGGCGAAATGGTTCAGCTCGGCGCAGCAAGGTACTTTTCCCAACTTGTCGCGCCCCCGTCAGAATCATCACCGCATGGTCAGCCGTAGCGGCTTGCAATAGAGGCATAAGCCAGCGTTGATAATATTTTTCTTGTTCTGAATAAAAATTATTCATAACGTGAATGATATATCTTAATGAGACAAATGTCAATTAGTTTTTCCCTTAATTCTCCCTGAATCCCCCCTCATTTTCCCTTAAAATCGTCCCTCCTATGTTGTATGCTGTGACCAAGTTAAAAATTGATGGTTATGGCTAAGCCAACAGGAGGCAATAATGAAAAAGTTAGTTATCGTAACCCTGATAATCGTGGCCGTGCTGGCGCTCCCCCTGGCTGTGAGCGCCGAAGTTCAAATATTCTTGTGGGGCCATTCCGGCGGTGGGGTGACCCAACTGACCGGCGTGCAGCCTGCCGTTGAAATGAAGGCCCCGGTTCAAACCTACCTGTGGAGCCATTCGGGTGGTGGGCTGACCGAACTGACCGTCGTGCGGACTGCGGTTGAGCCGAAGGCTCCGGTGCAAAAGTATTTGTGGAGCCATTCGGGCGGTGGGCTGACCGAACTGACCAGCGTGCGAACTGCCGTCGAAGTGAAGGCCCCGGTGCAGAAGTATTTGTGGAGTCATTCAGGGGGCGGATTGACCGAACTGAGGATGGTGCGGACTTCGACCCCAGCGCTATTGAAGTAACCGCTTTTATCCGATGGGGTCAATAGTTGCTCCTCTACTTGCTTTATCACTTACAATGGCTTCCAAAAGGGTCGTAACTCTGCTTAGAGGGTATAAGTCTGTCAAAGAGGCGCGTGGCTCACAGCATGATATAGTGGGAGCAGATCCTGATAAGTTTTGGGGCTAAAAAATCCAACTCTTTAGAAGGGCAAGGATATATGGTAATACTAAGGGAGATTCGAACGTGACTAACAACAATTTACACAACAACAATTTACACAAGCAGCGAACTGTACAGCGAGAAGTCAGAAGCCTGTTACAGGCTGCCAGAAGGCTATATAACCCGGTCTCAGAGGTTTCGCTAAATCTGTCGCCCTGGAAGCCGGATGATGCACGTGCCGTGAGATTGGCGTCTGCATGGAGAACCCAAGCAGCACTCTCGCAAGCGGCAACGGCCATGCGTCGAGTACGTATGCGTGCGCCTGAGGTGCGGCCCGACCTGACCGTAAAGGATAAGCTGCAACTAGACCGGAATGCGATAACTACCCTGGCGCGGTTCGTAAATCGGTACTTGGACCATGATCCAGAAAAACTGGTAAGCAAGGTGGTCAAGATGACGCCTATGGCAGCACTCCACACATATGGCATTCGGACATGGCGAGAGGTTGAAGATGTACTTGAACATGGAGCGCATGACTTCGAGAAGGTTCAAGTCCGTTTTGCACAGTTGACTAACGGGAGGGGAGAGAGTTATCCAGATTATCAGGTGGCTACTAGCGGCAGGGGGGCACCTACCTATGGTATCTGTGCAGAAGACCAGACCGGGGCGACCGTCTGCACTGAGACCGATGGAGACACATTTTGGACTGTGCTGATTTTATATGCAATCGGTGGCTTGATCGGCTGGATTGGCGACAATATAGAAGATTGGTTCAATGATACTGACGACGATACGGCCAGAGCTGAGATCAAAAAATCGTCGTGTAATGAAATCATCGGTAAGCCTGACCCTCATTGGATTGATAAGTTTAACGCTATGATTGCGGGTCCTACAGGTGACGACGATGAGATAGCAATACTTAAGGTGCTCAACTGTCTTCCTTGTAGTCGTGTCAAGGGTGTTGTCAATAGCATCGGGGTCAGCGACCTTATGGACGAGTTTCACGATGTAGAGTGGGACCTACTTGTAGTTCGACTTCAAGAGTGTGGTTTGGTTGACCTCGCCAAGTTTGATGATGATGCAACGCGATGGTTCATCTCGCAAACACCCAAAGCAAAGCTCGCTCAATTGTCGATCAAGGATATTGTCGCCTTATGTTGGAATCTCATTAATGGTGACTGCGGGGATGACGATGAGGCCGCAATCATCCGCCTGATCGACTGCCAACACCCCTGTAAAATACAAAAGATTCTTAAAGATTACATCAGCTTCGATGATTTCGACAGTGGTGTCGATGGTGAGGAGTGGGATGAGCTATCTCTAATCCTCTGGAACGCACTCCCATCACAGTGTTGGTAACTCCTGAGTAGGGTAGATAAAACTCAAGCATTACCCGCGTAAATATGAAACGAATACCCTGGACATCCGGTCAAGAGTGTTGTTGCATGAAGAGGGATGCCAAGATGACAAAATTGGTGAGACGACACTTAACCTTACTCCTGCTCCTCGCTGTTCTCCCTGTCTCTACAGCTCAGGCCGATGGCGGCCTGGCGGTTCGACCTTACTGGAGCTTCTCTACCCTTGCGCCCGTAACCCACATTCAAACCGGTGATATTAATGGTGATGGCGCGCCGGAAGTAATTCTTTTAACTGCCGACCATTGGGTTTACGTTTTGGAGAACGATGGCAATTTAGCCTGGCGCTACGAAACAACCCATGAGACGACGAGTCTGCTGGTGGCTGATCTGGACGGTGACCCGCAGAAGGCCGAGATTTTTGTCGGTGGGGCCGGCGAACATCTCCTGCTTCATGATGCCGAGACTCCTCCCCTGGCCTTCAATGATGGCGAAACCGTCTATAGGGTCACCGCCTCTGACCTAAATGGGGATGGGCGGCCTGAAATCATCGGCGCGCTTGGGCGCGCGGCAGGCGCTATGGTGGATGTGGGTTTTGCAAGTTCGGATATGTTTTACGGAACAACGCGGCTTGTGCTCAGTGTTTGGGTGGGAGAGGTGGATGGAGATGAGCGGCCAGAGATTGTGCCCAGCCCCATGGGCGGCCACGATGTCTACGCGCTTGATGTGTTGAATGTGTCGCAAGAAGCCTTTATCTCTGCCTGGCAGCAGCGCATCGAAGGAGAGGTGGGCCTGGTCCGGGCAGGTGATGTGGATGGCGATGGGCTGGCGGAGGTGGTTGTGCTAACCACCACCTGGGACTTGCTGCTGCTGGAGAACAATGGCCACCCAGTCTGGCAGCAGCCGGGGTTGGTCACCGGGTCGTCTCCTGCCGGGCCTGGGCCCGGTCAACTACTTCTCCAGGATTTGGATGGTGATGGTCGGGCAGAGATTATCATTCTGGTCGGTGCGACGGTTTACGCTTTCGATGGGACAGGGCGCCAGCTCTGGCAGCAGTCGCTAAGTCTGGCCGCAAAGGGGAGCGATTCTGAAATCTCGCAGATTTCAAAGGTGGCCAATATTTTCGAAGCGACCGGTACCCTCACCGGCGGCGATATAGATGGCAACGGTCAGGCCGAAGTATTGGCGGCGATACCAGGGCAAGACGCGGTTTATTTGTTGGATGCCGGTGGTCATCACCTGGCCGAGTATTACCCTTCAACGCCCCTGACAGCGGTGGTTTACTTGTTGGATGCAAGCGGTCATCGCCTGGCCGAGTACTACCCTTCGACACCCCTGACGGCGACAGAATCCAACCCTTTGACTACTCTGGTCGGAACCGCCAGCCCGCTCGTCTATAATGATCTAAACGGCGATGGTCGGGGTGAGATCATCATTGGTACTGAAACGGGTGTCGAGGTTTTTGGGGCCTCTACCCAGGTTGAGCAGAGTGCGTTGTGGCGATCTTCCTTTGTAAGGTCGGTGACCGATCTTTATTTAGCTGATCTGGACGGCGATGGTCGAGATGAGATCGCGGTCGGCTCGCAAGAAGGCTTGGTCTACATTTTGGCCGATAATGGACAGGTCCGCCAGCAAATAGATCTCAAGGGGGCCATTGTTTTGACCTTGAATGCGGGTGATGTGAACGGCGACGATCAGAGTGAACTGGTGGTGGCTACGTTTGGGGGCAGCCAGGCTTTTGGTGGAGGGCAAATCTTCCTGCTCGACGGAACCGGGCAGGTTTGGACCGTTCCAATTGGGTTGTTAGCCACCAGTATAGCCGTCTCCGACCTGAACGATGATGGCTGGGCTGGAATCATTTGTGGCGGCAATTTGCGCTCAGGCGGTGTAGGGGCGGTGATATTGTTGGATGATCAAGGGGAACTGCTCTGGCAGCGAGAGTTTGATGAAAAAGTGATAGCAGTGAGCAATAACGGCAAACAGATTCTGGCTGCAACGGAAAAAGGACGCATCTACGAGCTAACAGTGACCGGCGAGCCGGTTACAGAATATGATTTGGGGGCAAGGGTGCTTGATCTGGGCAAGGGGCTGGCGGCCACAGCCGACGGTCGGATTTATCGCCTGGGCGCTGGCAAACCAACAGTAATTCAGGAACTTGGGGTATCGCCCCGGCAAGTTCAGTTGAGGCCAGAGGCCATGGCTATGCTCACCGGAGAACAGGATATCAGCCTGCTGGCCAGCGGTAAATTACTCTGGCAGAGCAGGGTAGACAGCCCGGCGCTCCGTATTGCTATGGGCGACTTGAATGGGGACGGCGAAGTAGAGGTGGCCGTAGTCACCGATCAGGGATATGTTCATTTTTGGGGCCAGGCTGCTAATCAGCCGCCCCTGCTGACCCGGCCAGACCTGGCCGAGACCCGTACCGGCTATACTTACAGCGTGAAGGTGAATGATCCAGATAAGAATGTGGTGACCATAACCCTGGAAATCTGGGATCCTTCGGCCGGCCTCTGGCTTACGCAGGCAACACAAAGTGTGATCCAAGGTCAAGGACAATTGAATTTGGATGTTCCTGATCCCTTCGACACCTGGGACTCCGGCCAGGAAAGCCGCTTCCGCTTTCGTTACGACGACGGCCATAATCAGGGAACCCTGAAAGAGGTTGCCGGTCCCTTTACCATTCCTACGCTGCCCTGGTATACCTTTTATGGCCAATGGGTTGGCCTCGGAGCGTTGCTGCTGCTGCCGGTGGCTTTGGGCTTTGTATTTTACCGCCGCCAGCGGGCTTATCGGCGCTCGCCGGTGGGCCGGGCCGAAAGCTTACTCAAGCAATTACGCGCCCACCCAGACGAAACCCTGTTAAGACTGCATACGGTCGCCCGCGCCGAGCCGGCACTGTTGGCCTATCTACCCGGCCTGGCCCGTGAGGCTGGGGAATCAGCCCTGGCTGATATGAGTGAAGGCTTCAATCTCATCCTGACCCGGCCCGAAGTAGCCGTCGAGGGGCTGCGAGCGGTGGTGAGAGGGGCAGGGGAGCAGGGGAGCAGGGGAGCGGGGGAGACTGGAGTGCAAAGCGAAGCTTTGCCGGAGAGCAGGGAAGCGGAAGAGCAGGGGAGCAGAGGAGCGGGGGAGCAGGGGAGTAAGAGTGATGAAAAGACAAATGACTTGACCCACCTATACAATTTATGCTTGGAAGCGTTGGAGGCCAATACTGTTTCCCGGATTGTCAGCTTGCAGAGGTATTTGGCTGAGCAAAAAGACTCCTCCGTAGTGACGACTTTAGTCGTCCAGCCAACAACGACTAAAGTCGTTACTACGACTGAGAGTCCCCTGGCTGAATTGAGCCGGGTAGCCCAGACCTTGCACAATTACGAGCGGGTCGAGACGGTGGAAGACAAAATCGCCTACCTGGCCCAGGCCATCGAATCGCTGGGCCGTTTGGACCGCGAGTTCCAGGCTGCGCTGCCCCAACCGGAGCGGAATATCTTTAGCCGGATTGCCTTCAACTGGCTGATGGTCACAACCAACGCCCTGGAAGACCTGCAAGGCCGCGCCCAGATTGAAGCCTCGCTCAAAACCCGGCAGGTGTTAAACTTGGAACAAACCACCTTATCCCTGGAACTGACCAACACCGGCCGCAGCCCGGCCTCTAACCTGACCATCAGCCTGGTCCCGGATCAGCTCTATGCCGTCGGCAATGGCGCGGCGTACCTCGATATTCTGCCGGCGGGGCGTTCGGTGGTGGTCGAACTTCCCCTTTCTGCTGCGCCGTCGGTGGAGCAGTTCCGGGCTGAATTTGCCATCACCTTTGACGACCGCGAGCGGAGCGGCAAACGGGTGGCCTTTGCCGACCTGGTGCGCTTACTCAAACCCGGCGCTGCCTTTCAAACCATGCCCAATCCCTACGCGCCCGGCACGCCGCTGCGCCCCGGCTCGCCCATCTTTTTTGGCCGGGATGACCTCTTCCAGTTCATCGCCGAGAATTTGGGGGGAGCGACGCGCCAGAACATCCTGGTCCTCATCGGCCAGCGGCGCATGGGCAAGACCTCTTTTTTGCAGCAGCTTCCGGCCCGCTTGGGCCAGGTTTATCTGCCGGTTTACCTCGACGGTCAATCCTTGGGGATTGATCCGGGCATGGCCAACTTCTTTTATGATCTCAGCCTGGCCATTGCCGATGCGTTGGCCGATCAGGGCTGCGCCGTCGCAGAACCAGAGCTGGCTGACTTTCAGGAGCGGCCCAGCGGCGTCTTCGAGCGCACCTTTCTGCCGGCTGTTTTTGAAGCCATTGGCTCGCGCCGCCTGCTGCTGTTGTTTGACGAGTTTGAAGAGTTGGAAATACGGGTGGCTTCGGGCAAGCTGGAAGCAACCATCTTTCCCTTTTTCCGCCATCTCATGCAGCATGCTGATAAGGTAGGCTTTGTCTTTGTCGGCGCCCACCGGCTGGAGGAACTGACCGCCGACTACTGGTCTATTCTGTTCAATATTGCCTTGTACAAGCACGTCACTTTTTTGAGCGAGGGGGCAGCTAAAGCGCTCATCGTCGAGCCGGTAGCGCAACACGGTTTACTCTACGACGACCTGGCCCTGGATAAAATCATACGGGTCACAGCGGGTCAGCCCTATTTTTTGCAACTGATCTGTCACGCCCTGGTCAATCGGGCCAATCGCGAGGGCCGGGGTTATCTGACCATCCGGGATGTCAACGATACCCTGAACGAGTTGGTGGAATTAGGCGAGGCTCACTTTGCCTTTCTGTGGGAGCAGTCTTCGCCGACGGAGCAATTGATCTTGGCCGCGTTGATGCGTTTGTTATCCAGAACGCCCACCGTGACGGCGACGCAAATTGTGGAACTGCTGGCCGAGCGAGGCAGACCCTTGGAACTCCAGATCGTCCGCGAAGCGCTGCGCCGTTTAACCGAGCGCGATATTGTCCGTGAGCTGGGCGAATCGCCGCCGCGTTATGAATACAAGGTGGATCTCGTCCGCCTCTGGGTAGAACGCTACAAGGCGTTGGGGCGGGTGATTGAGGAGTTTCCTTGAAACCCCACCTACTTCAAATCCAACAGCACTTTAATCTTGTCCCGTTCTTCGCCGGGGGTGATGAGAATGGTCAGGGACTCGTCGTTTTTGGCGTAGAGGAGCCGGGCTTTCTCGTTGAAAATGTCGGCCTGATTTTCGCTCCAGCCCTCGGTAATAAGCTGGTCGCGGTAGAACAAGGCCGCGCCGATGGGGGTGATGGCGCTGGTGTATTCGATAAAGGTGGGGAAAATCGAAACGATTTTGGCGTCGGGCAGACGGGGCAGGCGGCTGAGCGGGCCGCGCTCCACCTGGGCCTCGTCCGGTGGGGTAATGGTTAGCTCGGCGTTGGCATCTGAGACGGTGTAGCGCAGGGTCAGCCGGCCCTGGTCAAACAGATGGACCTTTGGATCAGGGATAACCACGCGCACAGTGGCCGAGATGACGTATTGGGCCAGGTATGTGTCGGGTTGGGCCAGCCATAAATCGCCCTCCGCCTGTTCAAAAATCAGGTTGGGGGCCGCTAAATCCTGCCCGGTAAAGGAAAAGCGCTGCGTTTTTTGACCATCCAGCAGCTCCGCTTGGGGCGACGAAACCACCGCCGGCAGAACGATCAGCCGGTCCAGGGCAAAAAAGCCCAGGTCGGCGGGCGATACGCCGCCGTCGCTGAAACTAAACCATGCTCCCTCTGTTCCTCGCTTCACATACACCTGCTCGCCGGTCCGATAAAATTCCGACACCCCGGAAATAATCTCGGTGCTGGTTAGCGTTGTATTCACCTTGAGAGTTTGATGCCAGGCGGCCGGCTGGCGGGTCATTTCGGTTAGCGATTCCAGGCGGCCCTGCGCAGGCTGACCGTTGCGCGTCCCCTCAAAATCCACCGTCAACTTGGCTCGATAACTTTGCAGGCCGGCCAGGCCAGAGGTGGCGGATTTCAGATTCAAGGCAATGGGCGGCGGGGTTAGGGTTGCTACGGGTGACTGGCCGGGGGCGGTGTTAGCTTGAAAGAGCGGGTTCGTCGCGCAGGCCGACAGCACGACGGATAGGATAAAAAGGAGGAGGCCAAAATTTTGGAGTTTCCCAAGAAAATAGACCGGGGACGGGAGACCGGAGACCGGAGATAAAGGCCCGGTCATCGGTCCTCGGTCTTCGGTCAACACAGGCATAGAAATTTTGCTATTGGTGGTGTGCTCAGGCTTGTGAATACTCATTGGTTGTGTAGGGCGTTGGGGGCCTGGGGTAAGGTAAAGAAAAAGGTGCAGCCCCGGCCGGGGATACCTTCGCTCTCTACCCCCACCTGTCCGCCCAATTTCTCCACAATCCGCCGCGCAATCGAAAGGCCCAGGCCGTGGCCCTCAGTTTTGATCTGGTTGAGCCGGGTAAATTCGGCAAAAAGATGGGTTTGTTGTTCGGGGGTCAGGCCGGGGCCGTTATCACGGACCCAGAAGCGCACCATGCCGTCCGAGTCGGCGGTGGCCCCCAGATGCAGGCGGGGCGGCTGCCCGCCATACTTAAGGCCGTTGCTGAGATAGTTGGCCCAAACTTCTTCAACCCAGGGCGCGTGGCCAACGGCCACAGGCCAGTCAGCCGGCAAAATCAGTTCGGCTTCCCGTTCTTCAATCATATAACTCAGCCGCTGCCGGGCTTCGCCGACAATGCGGGCCATGTTTAAAGGATACTGTTCAACCTCCGTCCGGCGCATCCCGGCCATCAGCAGCAATTCGTTGACGATGTTGTTCATTTTTCGGGCGGCGCGGGCGATGAGGCCCAATTGTCTCTGTGTGTCCTCAGGCAGTTTGACCTCGCCGGCAATCAACTCAGCAAAGTTGATTATCATACCGACCGGATTTTTTAAGTCGTGGGCCACGGTATGGGCAAAAGCATCCAATTCCTGATTGCGCTCGGCCAACTCTTTATTGAGGCGGGTCAGTTCCTCGTTTTGGGTTTGCAAGTGCCGTTGCAGCAGGCGCAGGGTCAGATGGGTGGTGATCCGGGCTACCACTTCCTCCTGTTGAAAAGGCTTGGTGATATAATCAACCGCTCCGGCTTCAAAGCCCTTGATCTTGTTGTTAACGTCGTCCAGGGCGCTCATAAAAATGATGGGAATATCCTGGGTGGTTTTATTGGTTTTTAGCTGGCGACAGACCTCGATCCCGTTCATACCCGGCATCATAATATCCAGCAGGATCAGGTCGGGCTTGGCGTACTGGAGGCGTTTCAAAGCGCCAGGGCCATCTTTGGCAACCAGCACCCTGAAGCCAATTTGGTCAAAATTCTTCAGCAGTAACTCTAGATTGGTCGGGTTATCATCCACAATAAGGATGGTGCTGGTAGCAATCATTTCAGGCGCCATAGCCTTCCTCCATGTAGTGTCTGACCAGCTCACAGATCTTTTCCAACTCAAATGTTTTGGTCAGCGAGTGAACGACGGCGGCAAAAGGAGCCAGGTTTTGATCAACCTGTTCCAAATGGTTGATGCGGGCGCGAATCTCGCTCACATCGCCTATCTGAGCTAATTGAAACAGCAGGGCTGCTTCGCCTGGCGGCGGGCCAATCAGGCCGGGGGCTACGGGCAGGCGAGGGAACAGCGGAGCGGCTCCGTCAAAATCTGTCGCTTCCTGGCTCGCTGTAAGAGGGCGTTCATTATACACCCAGGTTAGATTTAAATAATGCTGGAGGATGTCAAGCAAAACATTCACCTCGACCGGTTTAGGTAGGAAATAGTTGCAGCCGGCGGCCAGGCTTTGCTCACGGGTAATGCCAAAGGCGCTGGCTGAAACGGCGATAATGATAATGTCTTTCAAGCTGCTTGACTGCCGAATCTGCCGGGCCACATCAATGCCGCTCAGACGCGGCATGACCAAATCGAGCAAAATCAGCTCCGGCTGAAACTCGGCAGCCTGGTGCAGCCCGTCGGCCCCATCGGCGGCTTCGGCTATTTCAAACCCCAGCGGGGCTAACAGGGCCACCAGTACGGCGCGATTATCGCGGTTGTCATCAATAATCAAAACTTTGCGGCGCTGGCCTTGATACCCGGTGATGTCGCCGGGAGTGGCCGGCTCGACCCACTCAGGCAGGTCGTTCAAGCTGACATCCAGCCAAAAGAGGCTGCCCTGGCCCGGCTGGCTCTGCACCCGGAGTTGGCCGTTCATTAACTCGGCCAATTTACGGCTAATCGGCAGCCCCAGGCCGGCTCCTTCAAAGTGATAGAGCCGGTCAAGCTGCCGGAAGGGTTGAAAAATTTCTTCCAATTTGTCGGGGGCAATGCCAATCCCCGTATCGGCCACCTGGAAGCGGATCAGGTAAGTACCGCTAGTTTCAGGGCCGGCGATGGGGGTGCGCTCAATAACGCTGACGGTGAAGGTGATTTGACCATGTTCGGTAAACTTTACTGCATTGCCCAGCAGGTTGAGGAGAATCTGGCGCAAGCGGCGGGGGTCGCCCTGGATAACTTTGGGCAGCGGCGAGAGGAGTTCGTATTTGAAGGCCAGCCCTTTTTGTTCGGCCTGGATGCGGGCAACGTCGGCAATCATCTGCAAAAATTCATTCAGGTAAAAATTAGTTGGATATAATTCCAGCCGCCCCGCCTCGATTTTGGACAGGTCCAAAATATCGTTGATCAGGGTGAGCAAATGTTCGCCGCTGCGCTGAATGGTGCTTAGGCCGTCTTGCCAACCGGTCAGCGGTGGGCCAACTTGACGCGCCTCGCGCTGCAAAATCTGGGTATAGCCCAGGATGCCGTTCAGCGGGGTGCGCAGTTCGTGGCTCATATGGGCCAAAAACTCACTTTTGGCCCGGTTAGCCACTTCGGCGCTTTGTTTAGCCTCCTGCAACTCGGCCTCGATCTGGTTGCGTTTCTTAATTTCTTGCTCAAGCTGCTCGACTACCTTGACCAATTCGGCGGTGCGATCAGCCACCTCCTCTTCCAGATGATCCTGGTGGCGCTGCAAGGCGACAGTAGCTTGTTCAACTTCCGCTTGCTGTATTTGCAAAGTGGAGGCCATCTCATCAAAGGCGCGGCCAAGCTGGCCCAGTTCGTCCGGGTTGTTGGTCAGACCGCTGCGCGTGCGTAGGTCGCCGCCGGCCAGCCGCCGGGTGGCCCCCACCAGCGCGCGAAGCTGGCGCAGAATAAATAAATCGCTGCCCAGCCAGGCGGCTAACACGGCCAGGATGGCCACAAAGCCTAAAGCGGTAAGATTGAGGGCGGTCAATCGGTTGACTTCGGCCAGGGCTACGCCGGTAGGAATACCGACGGCGACATAAACTTTATGGTTGGCTGGGCCATAGAGCGGGGTAAAGGCATAGAGACGAAGGATGTTGTCTATTCCGGGTGTTTCAATTGTCCCTTCGCCCTGTTGAGCCAGCATAGCTTGCCGCAAGGGGCCTTTAGGCTCGGTCTTGCCCACCCACTGCGCCGCATCAGGATAACGGGCTAAAATTGTGCCTTGCCGGTCAATAACGACCATGGCCGAGCCGGCTGGCAAACCGGCGGTGACGGCCAGGTGGTCAAACCAGGCCAGGTCGAGGGTGGCAAAAAGCACGGCCGAGGGTGAGCCGGCGGCGTTAAGCAGAGGATAGCCAAAGCTCAGAGCAAATTTGCCGGTCACAGGGTCATGGCCGTATTCACCCATGGCAAAGTCACGGTTTTGCATCGCCTGCTTGAACCAGGCTTGGCCGGCAACGGTGACCGGTTGAGAGATAGGCTTTGCGCTGCACAGAAGGGCGCCGGTGGGATCGGCCAAACCTAAATTAGCATACCGCGAGTCTTTGGTCAATAAATTGCTAAGAATAGTGACGCAGGCGGCCGGATCATCCCGGTGCAGTTGGAGAATCTGGGCCAGACCCAGCAGACGCTGGCGCGCTCCTTCGATGAGCAGTTGGTGCTGCTGTGCAGCGAGCTGTGCTACCCGCAGGGTATCTTCATGGACCTGTTCCAGGTTGGCCTGGCGAACTCTGAGGTCGGTAAAAATGATCAGAGCCAGGGCCGGGATAATCGCCAGTAATACCAACAGGATGATCCGGCTGCGCAGGGTAGCTAAGGAAAAACGCCTCAAAATTTATTCCTCTTTGAGCGACAAGCGCCAGACAGTAACCGCATCGGAGGGGGGATCGGCCTGAAAGCTGAGCTTGACCCATTCAGGCGATAGAGGAGGTAAAGCAACGAGATAAGTGGCAGGAGTTTGGCTTGTTTTTATTCTACCCAACGGCTCGCCATCGGCAAATATGACCAGTGCCGGCGGTGGTTTTCCGGGGCCGGCAGCGGTGATTTCCAGAGTGAGGGGCCGGTTCTGGGGGTGATGCAGAAAAAGTTCGGACGGCCTATCGGCGGCGATGGCGCGGGTGATGCTATTAGCCGTTTCCTGGCGTTTGCTCCAGCCCTGGCCCAAACTCAGGTAGGGCTGGGGCTCGCGCCGGAGCGGGGTGGGATAAACTTTCAAGCGCCCATCATCATAAATGGGCAAGGTATTGGGCAGCGCAGCGGCGACCCAGCGCTCGGAGGCTTCGCGTTCCGGGCCGGGCGGCATTTGGTAGTAATCGAGCACAATATAGCGCAGGTTGAAGTCGTAGAAGATCGTCGGGGCAATCAGATCGAGCGGCTGATCAATGATGTCCGGGCCGAGGTAGCGCCAGTGTTGGAAAACAGGCGTGCGCCAGGCCAGTTCCAGGGGATTGTCGCGCGAGGTGTAGGCGGTCAAGAGGCGTTTGCCATGTACCGTCTGGTACAGCATGGGCGTGGGCCGGTCCCAATTCATGGGCAGCTCGGCAATGGCGAAATCACCGGGTTGTTGGGCCAAATCAAAATAAAACTGCGGCGTATCAATTTTGGAAATAGGATAGGGGATGGCAAGGAACTCGAAGCAGATGAGGAGGGCGGCGAGGAGAGGGAGAGAATGGCGAATGGCGAATGGCGAAACGTGGTGCGTGGTACGTGGTGCGTCATCCCTGACCCCCGACCCCTGACCCCTGACCCCCATTAGCCAGGCCAGGCCGATGGCGGCCAGCACGCCGAGGCCAAGCATGACCATTAAATCGTAGCGGCTGAGGGAACGGGTCAGGCCGATAAAGGGGACGGTGTGATACAGCAGCAGATAAGGCAATGGCAGGGGCCAGCCGCCAATGGTGACAATTTTGCCGCCAATGTGCAGATACGGGCCAAGCGCCAGGATGACAAAGCTGGCGGTGATAAATACCCAAAACTTGAGCCACGACTGCCGCCAGCTCCGCCCGATGGCCCAAAAAGCCAGGGCCAAGGGCACAAAACCGGCAAAGATGAGCCGCTCCGAAAGAGTGGTGCTAAAATTATCGGCGATGGTTTTGGCCCATTGACCCCAGAGCGGGTGCATTTCTGAAGGCAGGATAAAGGCCAGCAAATCGGCAGAGAGGGTGATGCTTTGCTCTAACCCCATTTGCAGCTCCGGCGTCGAGCGGGCGGCCCGGATCATCGGGACAAGGATGGGAGAGAGCGCCAGCGCAAACCCCAGGCCGATAAGCAGAAGAGGATAGAGGATAGAAGCTAGAAGATGGAAGATAGAGGGTGGAGGATGATTTCCTGATTCGCCATTCGCTATTCGCTCACCTGCTCGCTGCCATAACACCCAGCCCAAAGTTAGGCCGGTAAAGATAAGCAGGTAGAGGGTGTGATACCAGTCAATCAGGGTGGCTAAAATCAGAAAGAGGCAGGCAAGGACAGCGTTGCGGACCTCTCTCCGGGCTTTGCCCCCTTCCCCTTTTAGGGAAGGGGTTGGGGGTGGGGTCAGCGTGCGTAATAACCACAATACATAAAACGGCGGCCAGATCATACTAAAAACCTGCATGTGGCCCAGCAGATGAGCAAAGTGAAACGGCGACATGGTAAAAACCAGCCCGCCCACAAAAGCTGCCGGTCGCAGTCCTCGACCGGAAAAGCGGAGGCGGGTTAATGTATCCAGAGCCAGCAGATAGCCGCCGTAACCGGCCAGGGTAAAGCTGACCAGCACGACCGCATTATAGGCAATCGCCAGTCCAAAATTGAGTTGGATGGGCAGCGTCCAGAAGCTGTTAAAAATGTTGAGGGTGTGAAAGAGTAGGCTGGCCCCGTTGGGCGGGTAAAGATAATCGGTGAAAAAAGGGGTAGTCCCCAATTCCAGGAGGGCCTTTTTAACCCACCACATATTCCAGTAGTTCTGCCAGCCGTCGAAGCCGTCGCCGGGGATGCCGCCGGTCAGGTGGAGAACGGTGGGCCAGGTCATCAGGATTGTCAATAGAAAATAAATTAAGATAGGCCAGATATGATGGAATAAGGACTGGCGGTCGGCCGTCGGCGGTCCGCCCTGAACTTGCCGAACGGGTCGGCGGTCAGGAGTTGGCTTTAATCGTGTCATGATAGTGTGTCGTTTTTAAGCTAAACCCCATCTGCCGGCTGTCTTTTCAATCAAACCCAACAGCTTCTCCACTAGTCGCTGCTGCCGCCGGATGAGCCAGGCCGACCCCCAGCCCAACACCGCCCCGGCCAGCACGTCGAAAGGGTAATGCACCCCGCCCAAAATGCGGCTCAGCCCGAACAGCGCGGCCAGGGCCAGCAGCCCCCAACCCCAGGCGCGATTATAAAACCAGACCCCGGCGGCAATGGCAAAACCAAGCGCGGCCGCATTGCTGGGAAAAGAAGAGTCGCTGGGCCGGTAAAATAGCAAGTTGACCGCGTGACCGGCAAAAGGGCGGGGCCGGAAATAAAGCAAATTGATGATCTTGAGCAGCGCATTGGCCAGAGCCGCGCTCAAACTGGCGGTCAAGACGGCTTGCCGGTTATAATTCTTTAAACTTTCCCGGTCTTTAAGACCTGGAAGGTTTTTTTGCTCAAACCACAGGGCCAGCAGCATCAGGGCCAGGACGGTCGGCACAAAATAATCGTTGAGCAGCAGGCGGGCCAGCCGGTCTAACCAGGGCCATTGTCCCGCCTGGCTATTAATCGCTCCGAAAAGCCAGTGGTCCAGAAAACGGATGAAGGTCATGGAGGTTGAGAATTGGTCTGAAACGTGATGCGTGATGCGTGAGGATTCTAGGCAAAAATCCTCACGCATCACATATCACGTCTTGTTTAGACTAAATCTTGAAATTGCCTAAAGCTCCTGCCTATTATCAGACAGATTGCCGAGACAGTCAAAAGTAATGGGGGTCAGTCGGCTTTGTTAGCGAAACCATCTTCGCGGCTTCGCCAAAACTCCCCCTGCCACAACGCCCCCGCCAGTCGAGCCGTTGCCAGTGCGCTCAAGCCTCCGGCGGCAAAAAGGGTACTCAACTCACCTCCCGCCAGACCCGGTGTAAAAAGACCAGGCGTGGCAGCAAAAAACCAGCTAAAGCTGGCGCAAATTAAAAATGCTCCCACACTCTGCCCCACTCGTCCCAGCCCCCGTGGGCCTAACAGACTAATAGCCGGTTTGCGGTTACGGGCTGCCGCCCATTGCAGCGTCCCCAATACAGCCACAAAGCAAAGAAAGAAATAGTTTTGAGTAATGGTTGGATAGAGTGAGAATAACATGTTACACCCAAAATAAAATTGCCACCCCCACCATCGCCGCGATCGTGCCGATGATAGCCGACCAGCCGAGCCGTTCTTTAAATACAAAATAGCTGATGGGCAGCAAAAAGATGGGCGGCAGGGCCATCAGGGTGCTGGCAACGCCGATGTGGGTCAATTGAATGGCAATGAGTGACAGCCAGACCCCCAAAAATGGGCCAAAAAAAGCCCCACCGATGATATTCAAGATGGCCCGCCGCTCTCGCAGCAGCCGCTGGACGGTTTCTCCGGCCTGGCGCTGGAAAAAAGTAACGGCCCACAGCGTGGTTCCCGCCGCCAGCATGCGGATAACGTTGCCCGACAGCGCCGGAAAATCACCGGCCAATCCTTTTTTAGCCAAAATCAGGCCAACCGCCTGGCCTGTTGCCGCGCCCAGCCCAAACAAAACGCCCCACAAGTAGCGGCGGCGATCCGGCGAGGCGCGCACCAGGCCGTTACGGTCTAAGATCACCCACATCACCCCGCCAATAGCCAGGGCAATGCCGGCCATCTGTCCCAAGGACAAATTTTCGCCCAGCACCAGCCAGGCCAGCACCGCGCTGACCACCGGCGACAAACTCATCAACAGCGACCCCAGGCGCGGGCCAATGGAAACATAGGCTTGAAACAAAAACCCATCGGCCACCACCAGTCCAATGATGCCCGATAAGGCCAGCCACGACCAGCGTTCCCACCCGGCGGCAAGCGGTAACAAGGTTCCTTGCAGCAGCCAGTGGGTAGTCAGCAGAAACAAAATAGCCAGCAGCAAGCGGCTTCGATTGACCACCATCGAGCCGACTTTTTGCCCGGCCAGGGTGAAAAAGGTGGCGGTCGCCGACCAGCACAGCGAGGTGCCCAGGGCGGCGAGTTCGCCCAGGAATGGAGTCACAGGATTATCTCTTTTCCGAGAGGCGCATGATTGAGGCTGAATATAATCCAAGAAGCGGGGAAAGTCTAATGCGTAGTGCGGGGTGCGTAGTGCGTGGCACATTTATGTTACGCACCACGCATCGTAAAAACTGAAGTTTTACTTTTTGGAGTTGCCTTAAGTTGATGCTTACTGGCAGCCCACGTATAATTAAGCCACGATGCAAGAACTCATCGGCCAGAGATTGGGCCAGTACCAAATTGTGGAAATGATCGGCCAGGGCGGCATGGCGGCGGTGTTTAAGGCCTGGCAGCCGGGCCTGGAGCGTTGGGTGGCGGTGAAGGTGCTGCCGCCGGCCTCGGCCGCCGACCCTCACTTTAGCGCCCATTTTTTGCGCGAGGCCAAGGCCATTGCCAAACTGGAGCATCCGCACATCCTGCCGGTTTATGATTTTGGGCAGCAGGGCCGGTATATTTACCTGGTCATGCGTTACATTGAAGGTTCGCGTACCCTGGGTGATATGATGCGCCAACCGCTCTCCCTCCAACAAGCGCTGGTTTATCTGGAACAGGCCGCAGCGGCGCTCGACTATGCCCATAAGCGTGGGGTGATCCACCGCGATGTAAAACCGACCAATATTTTGCTGGATCGCACCTGGGTTTTTCTGGCCGATTTTGGGCTGGCTCGGCTGACGGAAACGGCGGCGCTACAGATTACCGACATCGCCTTGGGCACCCCGGCTTATATGTCGCCGGAGCAGGGGCGGGGTGCTGGGGTAGACGTCCGCACCGATGTTTACGCCATGGGGGCAATTGTTTACCAGATGCTCAGCGGTGAAATCCCCCATCTGGCCGAGGCGAGCCAGGCCATTCTCTACCGGCGCAACCACGAGCCGCCGCCCTCGCTGGAATCGGCCCGATCCGATCTGCCGCCGCTGCTGGATGAGATCATCCAAACGGCTTTAGCCACCCGGCCCGCCGACCGTTTTGAGAGCGCCGGCGCATTTGTCACAGCTTTGCGCCGGGCTGTCGAAAGTACCGGGGCCGCCTCCTTGCTGACCCGCTCCGCTCAACCCTTGGCGGGACTGCCCTATCCCTCTGCTCCCGTTTCGCCGGCCCCAGCCATAGCCTCCCCGCCTGACCGGGTGGCAGTTCGGCCCGGCTTGCCCTGGTTGCCCTGGCTGGCCGCCGGATTGGGCGCGGTGTTGATGACCATGCTGCTGGCGGTCGGGGTGGCCTGGATGTTGAGCCGCCCGGCGACTCCGACCCCTTCTGCCGAGATAACCCCGACGGAGCCTGTCGCAACGCTGGCCCCCACCCCCGTTGTAGTCCCCACCGACCCGCCGCCAGCGCCAACAGCGACGCCAACGGAGTTGGCCCAAAGTTGCAGCCGCAGCGCCGGCGGCCCATTTGAATCGCTGTGGCCTGACTATCGCCGCCAATTAGGCTGTCCTACCGGCGAACCCCAGACAATTTCAACCATTGCCGAAGAGACGTTTCAGGGCGGCCATCTCTTCTGGCGCAGAGACACCGACCAGGTTTATCTTATTTTTGACCGGCAACGGGATGGGACGGAGCTAGTAGAGGGGCAGTGGCAGTTGATTCCCCCGGAGTGGAAATGGGACGGCAGCGACCCCGAGGGGGTGGGGCTGACTCCGCCGCCGGGCTTGGTGGAACCCAAACGTGGCTTTGGCTGGCTGTGGCGGACTCATCTGGGCGGGGCGGATGGGCCGCTGGGCTGGGCCCTGGACCGGGAGTACGGCTTTGATAATGTGGGCCAGGCGCAGCCCTTTGAACAGGGGTTGATGTTTAAGGGCAGTGCGCCCAAAGTCTATGTCCTGCTCAATAATGGGCAGTTTTACGCCCGGTAGACTCAGAGGACGCGAAGTGGGCCACCCATGGGCCTGTGTCTATTATTTTCAAAGGAGTCGTCACGAGCCTGCGGCACACCACCAATAATGAAAAGGAGTGCAAGGCTCGCCTTGCGATTTGGCAAAGCAAGCTTTGCACTCCAGTCAGTCGGTCTATTTTCTAAGGAGATACACTATGACCCCAACCGGCAAACTCGAAGCAATCTGGCTCAAACGGATGCGGCGCGGGCCGATGGACCCGGTCGAACGGGCCACTCTCAAGGCCAATCAGGGCCTGGTGGGCAATGCCAACCAGGGCGGCAAACGGCAGGTGACGCTGATCGAGCAAGAAGTGTGGCAGCGGCTCATGGCCGAAATGGGCACAGACCTCGATCCCTCATCTCGCCGGGCCAATTTGCTGCTGAGTGGGATTCGCCTGGCCCACACCCAGAATCGAATTTTGCGGATTGGTCCCTGCCGTATCCAGATTTGGGGTGAAACTAAGCCATGCGAGCAGATGGACGACGCCTGGCCAGGCCTGAAAGAGGCTATGTACGGCAACTGGTCCGGCGGCGCGTTTGGCCTCGTTTTGGATGACGGCGAAATTGCTGTCGGTGACGAAGTAGAGTGGGTGGAAGAAGGGAACGAAGAAAGGAACTGAAGGAACTCGTTGGAACTGAGGGGCAACATCTTACGCTATGTTGCTTTTCATAAACTGTAAAGGTAGTGATCTTAGCGCACGTCGTAAAAATCTGCGAAATCTGTGTAATCTGTGGATTATTTCTCGAAGGAGACAACATCAATGAGGCCATTTGACTTGAGCGATTTCAAACCAACCGCCGATCTTGCCCGCGCTTCGACGCTGCCGGCGCGCTGGTACACGGAGCCGCAATTTCTGGAGCTGGAGAAGGAAAAGATTTTCTGGAAAACGTGGCAGTTGGTCGGGCGGGTGGAGATGGTTTCCCGGCCCGGCGACTTTTTTACCTACGATTTGTTGGGTGAGCCGCTGCTGCTGATGCGGGGGGTGGATAACCGGCTCCGGGGATTTTTCAATGTCTGCCCACATCGAGCCGGGCCGGTGGCCGTGGGTAAGGGCAACCGCAAAAGTTTGCAGTGCCGCTATCACGGCTGGACTTACGGCCTCGATGGGTGGCTGCTGACCCAACCCGAATTTGAGGGGGTGGAAAATTGGCGCAAAGAGGATATTTGCCTGCCGGCGGTTCAGGTGGAGGAGTGGGGGCCGTTTGTATTTGTCAATCTCGACCCGCAGCCGGTGCCTCTGGCCGAAATTTTTGGGGCCATTCCCAACGAGGTCAACCGGGCCGGGTTTCAGCCGGAGCAGATGCAGCTTGTCGAGCGGCGGGATTACGTGGTTGAAGCCAATTGGAAAGTGTACGTGGATAATTACCTGGAAGGTTATCACATCCCCATCGCCCACCCCGGCCTGTTCCGCGAGATTGATTATGAGCAGTACCGGGTAGACACTTATCGTTACTATTCGTCGCAGTATGCGCCCATCCGCCCGCTGCGCCCTAGCGATAACCTGCCGGGCCGCGACCGGCGCTATCTCCGCACGGAGGAAGAGTCGCAGGCGCTTTACTATTGGGTTTTCCCCAATTTGATGCTGAACTTCTACCCTGACAATATGCAGATCAACATCATCGTCCCACTCAGCCACGAGCGGACCTTGACCATTTTTGAGTGGTATTTCAAGCAGCCCGGCAGCGGCGAAGGCTGGGAAAGCATGCAGCAGTCCATTGCCTTTAGCGACCAGGTGCAAAAAGAGGATATGGAAATCTGCGAGACAGTGCAGAAGGGCTTAAGGTCACGCTCGTACAACCAGGGGCGGTTCTCGGTCAAGCGGGAGAATGGCGTGCATCATTTTCAATCACTGGTGTATGAGTTTTTGAGCAAGTAGAAAGAGCGGGGTCTATCAAGGATGAATCGTTCCATCGGGCATAATTGCCCCCTTGAGGCTCTTGACCCGGCTAAGCTGGGCCTGGGTTACATTCGCCCCGGTCAAATCGGCGCGGACCAGATTGGCGTCTTCTAAATTGGCCTGGCGCATATCAGCTACTTTCAAACCGGCGCCGCGCATCGTCGTTTCGATCAAGGTGGCGCTGGTCAAGTAGGCGTCGGTTAAATTGGCATTGCGCAGATTGGCGTCAAGCAAATCTACCTCGCGCAGATTTGCTTTGATCAGGTTGGCCCCCATTAGTTGGGCGCTTTTCATCCTGGCTTTGCTTAAATTGGCTTCGTTCAGGTTGGCCCCGGTCAGGTCACTGCCTTCCAGGTTGGTCTCGCTCAAATTTGCCCCGCTCAAGTTAGCATAGCGCAGATTCACCCCGTTCAAATCGGCTCTGCTCAAATCGGTTTGGCTCATATCGGCATTGCGCAGGTCGGGCGTTTCACTTTTAGCCCGAGCCGCGGCAATTAATTGTAAAAGTTCTTCACGCTTCATCAGTGACTAATTCCTCGGTTAATTCTACCCCAGCCCCCCAAATCATTCTTCCCGCTGCTATTTTACCACCAATCGCAGCAATTCGGCTAATGGTTCATCCGAGGATGGCTCAATTGCCAGCCCGGCGACAATCCTGTTCATGGCTTATCCCTTCTGATCTAAAGGCCGGTACTTAGCCATAACCTGCTGCAAGCGGTCCAGCGGTAGGGCGTAGGCGGTGCGGCCTTTGAAGCCGGTCATCGTTTCGGCCATGGTGATGGCATTGAGAATGGCCTCCTCAACTGCTTCGGCAACGGCCTCGAAAAAGGGGTTGAGGTGTTCATTGGGTATCATTTCCAGCGGGCGCGGCCCGGTGGGGTTGGTCAGAATATGGTTGCCGGTGGCAAAACAGAGAAAAATGTCGCCGCTGCCGTTGTGCCCAATGCCGCCGACGCGAGCCAGACCCACCGTCGCGCGTTGGGCCAGGCGTTTACACTGCATCGGCAGTAACGGCGCATCGGTGGCAATAATAACGATAATTGAGCCGCCCTGGGGTGGCTCTTCCCAGGGCAGCGGGACAAGCTCCGGGCCAATCTCTCGGCCTACCGGCACACCGTCTACCCGCAGGGCGTGGCGGTCGCCGTGGTTGGCCTGCACCAGCACGCCGACAATGTATTGGCCGCTTTTGCTGTCAACCAGGCGGGAAGCCGTGCCGATGCCGCCCTTGAAGTCGTGACAAATCATGCCCGTTCCACCGCCGACATTGCCCTCTTCGACGGCGCCGCCGTTGGCAATCGCCAGGGCGGCGTGGACATGGTCTTCGGTCAGGTGAAAGGCGTCAATATCGCTCAACCAGCCGTCGTAGGTTTCAGCCACGATGGGCAGCTTGAAGCCGCGGCTTTCAAAATTTTCAACATCGTGCCAGATCAGGGCGTCGCGGACCACACCGACCTGGTTGGTGTTGGTCAGGCCGATGGGCGAACCGAGCATGCCCGACTCTTCCAGCCAGAGCAGGCCGGTCATCTCGCCGTTGCCGTTAAAGGAATGATACCCGGCAAAGGCCCGGTCGTCGCGGATTTCGTCCTCACGGGGCACAATGACGGTGACGCCGGTGCGAGCTACGTACGGTTCGTCAAAAATCACGGTGGTATGGCCCACCAGCACTCCCGGCACATCGGTAATAGCGTTATGCGGCCCTGGCGGCAGCGAGCCGATGATAATCCCTAAATCTCGTAGTCGTTTGCGTGTCATAATGTCCCTCCTTCGAAGATACCCCCCTCAGTCCCCCCGCTGCGGGGGGAAGCTGGCTAACCCCCTCCCCCGCTGCGGGGGAGGGTTGGGGAGGGGGTATTTTCATTCCCGGTGGTGTAGGATAGTCCGTGACAACTCTTTACATTTAACCTGCTCCAATCTAGCACAGAGGGCGCAGTTTGGTCAAGTTGAGTTTGTCTTGACAGGCATAACTATTTCTGTTATATTGAGCGCAGTCACCCAACCTGGACCTCACAACCTGTTTTGTTATTCCCGGCCTGATCACCCCTTCTGCTGCTAAACTCACATAAAATACTTTTTCTAAAATATTAACCCCATGCCAAAAGGTAATTTAACAACCCTTATCCAAATTTTTGGCTTAACAGTTTTGCTGGGTTTAGCCTTCTTTTTGGATGTCTATTTTGCCGTTTCCCTGTTCTGGCAATTTAACCTGACGATGGCTTTTCTGGCCTTGCTGGTGTTATTACCCAGTTTTCTGGCCCGGCAAAAAACAAACCTCTGGCTCCTTAGCCTCTTTGGCGTGGCCCTGTTTGGCCTCAACAGTATCACCATAAGCCCGCTCAAGCCGTTTGTCCAATTTCACCGTGCTATCCTCCCTAGTATGAGTGCATATCAAGTGTCCCATTTGTACGAGCAATATTTTCCGGTCGGCGGCCCATTTCGACGCCCGGTCTGGCATTGGGGTAATGGCTCCCCAGTCACACCTTATGATAACATGCCGCAGTTGGCCGGCGCCCCCAATCAATCTTTGCATTACACCCTTGACCCAACCGATGGCCGGTTCAATTCAGAGTGGTTAATTGTCTATCTTAAAGATGGAAAAGTAGTGGGGACAGAGTATTTGCCCGATTGAGTCAATAGCGTTTTTATCCAGGAGCAACTCATGAGCGATTCCGCCGAATATACCCAACTCTATCAACTAATGCAGAAAGTGGCGCGACTGGAGCGGAAAATAGATTTTATCCTGCAACACCTGGATTTGGAGTACGACGAGCAGGACGAACCCGCCCCCGCCTATATCGGCCAAATCAAGTCGCTTTTGCAGCGGGGTAACAAAATTGAAGCGATTAAAATTTACCGCGAGGCAACAGGGGTAGGGCTGGCCGAAGCCAAAGCGGCGGTTGAAGCCATCGAAGCGGGTCGCTGACGCGAGGAAGCGGAGGCGAGGCTTCTCATCGCCTCCTCGCCTCACGAGTCATCGCCTCTTTTCAAGGAGCGGGAAGATCAACTTATGAAACAGGATTTCGAATATATCGTTCTCGGCCTGGGCGGGCTGGGCAGCGGCGCGGCCTATTGGCTGTCACGGCAGGCGGGCGGTGAGGTGTTGGGGCTGGAACAGTTTGAAATTGGCCATGTCCGGGGCGGGTCGCAGGACCACTCGCGCATCATCCGGCTGTCGTATCACACCCCCGGCTATGTGCGGCTGGCCCAACAAGCCTATCAAGCCTGGGCGGTGCTGGAAGAGGAAGCAGACGAAAAACTGATTGTCAAAACCGGCGGCCTCGATTTGTGGCCGGCCGGCAGTGTGATTGCGACTGAAGATTATACTAACAGCATGGCCGCCTGCGCTGTGCCTTTTGAACAGTTGGACGCCACCGAAGTAATGCGCCGCTGGCCTCAGTTCCGCCTGACCGACGACATTACCGCCCTCTACCAGTCCGAAAGCGGGATTGCTCCCGCTGCCAAGTGCAACGCCGCTCACCAGCGGTTGGCCCGCGCCAACGGGGCCACGCTGCTGGACAATATGCCTATCACCGCCATCCGCCCGCTTAATGGTGAAGTTGAGGTGGTAGCGGGTGGAACGACATATCGCTGTGGCAAGCTGGTCATCGCTGCCGGAGCCTGGACGAATAGCGCCCTGGCCAATTTTGGCCTCAAACTCCCGCTGACCGTCACCCAGGAGCAGGTGACTTATTTTGCCACCCCTCACCTGGCCGATTTTGCCCCGGAGCGTTTCCCCATCTGGATCTGGATGGACGCGCCGTGCTTTTACGGCTTTCCGGCCTATGGCGAGCCGGCCACCAAGGCCGCCCAGGATGTTGGCGGCGAGGAAACCACCGCCGAAACACGCTCGTTTGAACCCAATCCCGCCAACGCCCAACGGGTCGAAAACTTTCTGCGCAAATACATTCCCACGGCCCTCGGCCCTGTCCACTACAGCAAAACTTGCCTCTACACCATGCCGCCCGACCGGGATTTTGTCATTGACACCCTGCCTGGTTACGAAAACTGTGTCGTTGCTATTGGGGCGGGTCACGCCTTTAAATTTGCCTCACTTATTGGTAAAATATTGAGTGAGTTGGCGATAAACGGCTCGACGGCCAGCAACATTGACGCCTTCAAAATTGACCGGCCCATTTTGCAGATGGAAAATCCGCCCAAGAGTTTTATGGTTTAGCGCCTTGACCGGAGACCTAAGACGGAAGAGCAGCAGAAATGACAGTCGTCCCCCGTCCCTGGTCTTCGATAATAATCCGACCCAATGAAAGCCGGAGAACGACCCATCATTGATTTGCCTTACACCTTTCAAGATTTAGCCCTTGAAGCGGTAGCTCTGGGCGGTGTGTTGTTAACGATCGGCTTGCTTATCTTGTTCTGGCCGGTTTTGCCTGCTTCAATTCCCACCCATTTTGGCGTGACCGGAGAAGCGGATGGCTGGGGTGATAAACGGACCATCTTTATTTTGCCTTCCGTAAGCGTGATGCTGTACTTGCTCTTAACGTTTGTCCGCCGTGATCCGCGCAAACTTAATTATCCCTGGCCGATCACTGCCCAAAATGCCAGCCGCCAATACCGATTGGCCTGTTCTGTTCTGTCCTGGCTTAAGGCCGAAGTTATCTTGCTTTTCGGTTTTATGGAATGGACAACCATTCGGACTGCTTTGGGGCAAGTCAAGGGGCTTGGCGCTGCTTTTATGCCGGTAGTCCTGCTGATAGTGTTTGGCACCTTGGGCGTTTATTTTTATTTTGCCTATCGCAGTCGTTAAAGGTAAATACTCTTTATGGTAAATTATTTAGAGTGATGAAAATTTGGAGTGCAAAAGCTTAGCTTTTGCACTCCAAAAAATTTATTTTCTTAAGTATCGGTCAGTCCCAACGGGACGACACCGGCGATGAACATGTCATTGCGAGGCCGGAGGCCGAAGCAATGGGCGACTGCTTCGCCTGCGGCTCGCAGTGACATGACAGTTATTTACGAAGGAGGAGATTGATGTTCAAAAGAAAATGGTTGGCATTATTATTAACCCTAACCCTGATGGCTCTATTCATAGCTGCCTGCGGCGGCGGTGCAGCGCAGCCCGAAACGGAAAAGCCGGCCGAGGGCGGAACCCAGGCGGAGGAGCAGAGCGCTCAGAGCGAGACCTCCGCCGAAACAACTGAGCCGGCTGCAGCGACAGAAGAAGCGGCGGCCAGCAGCGGAGCTACGGGCGGGACAGTGCGCTTTGGCTGGGGCGGCAGCCCGGATACCTTGAACCCCGGCACCTTCATTCTATACGAGTCGTACGTCATTGCCGACCTGGTTTACGATACGATGTTTGACCTCCAGCTCGACGGCACATTTAAGCCCTCGCTGGCCGAGAGCTACGATGTTTCCGACGACGGCAAAACCTGGACTTTCAAAATAAAGTCGGGGGTCAAGTTCCATGATGGGCAGCCGCTAACGGCCAAGGATGTGGCCTTTACCTACAATTACTACCGTAGCCACCCCGACTTTCCTTACATGAGCACCTACGGTGAAAAGTTTGAGAGCGTCGAAGCGACTGACGATACCACCGTCGTCATCAAACTCACCGACGCCATCCCCAATATTGAAAACCAGTTAGCTTACCAATATGTTCTGCCCGAACATATTTGGTCTAAGTATGAAGACGCGGCTGCCGCCGTTGAATTTGAAAACCTGGAAATGATTGGCAGCGGCGCCTTCAAAATGGTCGAATACAAGCAAAACGAATTTGTGCGCCTGGGGGCCAACAAGGATTATTTTGATGGAGCGCCCAAAATAGATGAGGTCATTTTCCAGACCTTTGCCAACCCCGACGCCCTGGTACAGGCCCTGACCACCGGGCAGGTGGATGTAATCCGCGACGTCTCCTCGACAGCGGTACCGGTGCTACGCAACAACGCCGATATTGGCCTGGTCATCGGCGCGCCCCGTGATCCCAGTGTGCGCGACATCATTTTGAATCAAATTGCGCCCGAAAATTGCCCGCCCGAAGACGGCAAATGCACCGGCCACCCGGCTCTACGCGACCGCAACGTGCGCCTGGCCCTGGCTCACGCCACCGATAAGCAGAATATCATTGACGTCGCCATGCTCGGGCTGGCCACGCCGGGCCTGACGCTTGTCCCCGACAGCATGGGTCCCTGGTATAACAATACCCTCGAAGATTACGCCTATGATCCGGCCAAAGCCAACCAAATTCTCGACGACGCCGGCTACAAAGACAGCGACGGCGATGGCGTGCGCGAAATGCCCGACGGCAGCAAGCCCTTGAGCTTTCGGCTCTACTGGCCCAATGACGAACCCGAAATCCCGCGCATCGCCGACCTCTTGGCCGATACCTGGCAGCAGATTGGAGTCAAGGTGGAGCCGCAAGCCTTTGACCCCGATGCTTTGACCACCGCCTGCTGCCCCGCCTTTGACTTTGATATTATGATTTGGGGTTGGGCCTGGGGACCAGACCCCGAAGGTCCCCTCAGCGTCCTCCGAACCTCTGATATTCCCACCGGCAGCAGTGAAACGGGGTATTCCAACCCCAAATATGATGAACTATACGCTCAACAGAGCGTCGAACTCGATCCAGAAAAACGCCGCCAGATTGTGTGGGAGATGCAAAAAATTATCTTTGAGGATGTGGTTTACATCATTCCCTTTTATCAGCAAGAGGTTCAGGCTTATCGCAAAGATCGCTTCCAGGGCTGGATAACCGACGTGCCTAAAGTGGCCCTGGAAGATTTTAGCCAATTGATGATTGTCACACAAGTTCAGTAAAGGCAGTAGGGAGTAAGGAGTAAGGTGAGAGGATAGAAGATAGAGGATAGAAGATAAAGGATAGAAGATAGAGGATAGAAGATAGAGGATAGACCACGCTTCGTGTCCATCTACTATCTACTATCTACTATCTATAGATATCCAGAAAAGTTTTTTCCAATGATTTGGAGCCGGGATTAGGAGATTAGGAGATTTTTCCCTTTATTTTCCATCCCCAAATCCCCTAACCTGGACGAGCCAGAACCAAACAGGAACACAGAGTTACGCAGAGATTTCACAGAGACACGCAGAGAAGCGATAAAAATTCCTCTGTGGGACTTTGTGACTTCTCCGTGTCCCTCTGTGTAATAACTTCTTGCTCACTGTACAAGAATCTGACTCATAAGGTACTAATCCCGGCGAAAATTTTTCTGGAGGATTATACTATCTACTATCTTCTCCCCCTACTGCCTACTGCCTACTACCTACTCCCGGTTTTCCATGAACAAATACGTTTTCAAAAAAATCGGCTGGGCCTTGTTGACGGTGCTTTTTGTGGTGCTGCTCAACTTTTTCCTGTTTCGCATCCTGCCCGGCGACCCGGCCCGCACCGTCAGAGACCCGCGTCTCAAACAGGATGCTATTATCGCCCTGCGCGAGCGCTTTGGGCTAGATAAGCCGGTCATCAACTGCGTCGAAGCTATCTCACCGCTCAAATTGGGCAGTTGCGCGGCCAATCCTCTGGAAACTCAATTTGGCCGCTACATCATCAACCTGCTGCAAGGAGAACTGGGCACCAGCTTCCACACCCAACGGCCGGTGGCTACCATTTTGACTGAAAACCTGTGGAACACCATCCTGCTCATCGGTCCCGGCGTCTTCCTCTCGATTATTTTCGGCGTCCTGCTGGGGCTGATCGCCGCCTGGAAATCACGCACCGTTCTGGATTACGGCGCTCTCATTGGGGCATTGGTCGCCTGGGCCTGCCCGACCTTCTGGTTTGGCATGATCCTGCTGTTCTGGGGCAGCAGCCAGTTCGGGCTGCCCATCGGCGGCAAAATCACCGCCGGGGGCAATTTTAGCAATGTTTGGGAAGAATGGCTTGATATTGGCCGCCATATGATCCTGCCCACCTTAACCTACTCGATTATTTACGCGGGGCAGTACACCCTTTTTATGCGCAGCGCCGTGCTCGAAATCTTTTCAGAGGATTATGTGCTGACCGCCAAAGCCAAGGGCTTAAATTCCTTCCAGATTTTGCGCGACCACGCCCTGCCCAACGCCCTTTTGCCCACCGTGACCGTTGTCGCGCTGAACCTGGGCTTTTTAGTTTCCGGGGCCATCGAGGTCGAGACGGTCTATTCCTGGCCCGGCTTGGGGCATGCCGTGGTCGAAGCGGTGGGCCGGCAGGATTACCCGGTGCTGCAAGGCGCGTTCCTGCTCCTGGCCGTCAGTGTTATTTTTGCCAACCTGGCCGCGGATTTGTTGTATTCATACCTTGATCCGCGGATACAGACAGGGTGATACGTGATGCGTGATACGTGAGGCGCAAATTTTCACGTATCACGCATCACGATATGGAGGTGAAAGCATGGACATCCTCACCAACTTCTGGCACAGCTTCAAACAGCAGCGTATGGGCATGCTGGGCCTCATCATGCTTATTGTCACCGTGCTGATGGCAATTTTTGCGCCGGTGTTGGCCCCTTATGATCCAGAAGCGCCGGTCAGAGTAACTATTGAGAATATCTACGCCCCGCCCAATGCCGCACACCCCCTGGGTACCGACGACGCCGGCAAAGATGTGCTGACTAATTTGATTTATGGGGCGCGGGTCTCCCTCATCGTCGGTTTTTTTACCGCTTTTATTGCTCTGGTCATTGGCGGTTTGATAGGGATTATCGCCGGGTTCTACGGAGGACAGGTCGAAAATGTGCTGATGCGCCTGACCGACATTTTGCTGGTGCTGCCCGATCTGCCGTTGATGATTATTCTGATTGCCCTGCTGGGGCGCAGCATGTGGATTATTATCATCGTGCTCGGCATCTTAAGTTGGACCAGCACCGCCCGCGTGGTCCGCTCCCAAACGCTGGCGGTCAAAGAGCGTAAGTTTGTCCACCGCGCCCGCGCTGTAGGGGCCGGGAATTTATATATCATCCGCCGCCATATCTTCCCGATGGTCTTCCCGTTGATGGTGGTCAATGCAGTTCTGGTTATTTCCGTGGCCATCTACAACGAGAGTGTGCTGGGCTTCCTGGGCTTGGGCGACCCGACCCGCTTGAGTTGGGGCCAGATGCTTCAATTTGCCTTTAGCCGCGGGGGCATGAGCGCCGGGGCCTGGTGGTCACTGGTGCCGCCCGGCCTGGCCATTGTTTGGGTGGTGCTGGCTTTAACCCTGCTGGGCAACGGCCTGGAGCGCGTCTTCAACCCGCGCCTGGAACTGCATCACCTCTCCGTCGGGCCAAAAATGGTGGCTCGCTCCGCCCAACCAAGCGCCCCGGAAACCTCCCCTGCTCCAGCGGGAAAGTAGCTGGAAGATAGAGATTTGATGATAGCACAAAATCCAAAATCCAAAATCCAAAATCCAAAATCCGCTGCTCCTCTGCTGCTCGACGTGCGCAACCTGTCGGTAGATTTTGTGTCTCCCGGCCAGCCGCCGGCTCATGCTCTGCAAGATGTCAGCTTTACTCTGGCTGAGGGCGAGATGCTGGGCATTGTCGGCGAAAGCGGCTGTGGCAAAAGCACCTTGATGCTCAGCCTCATGCGGCTGCTGGCTCCGGCCGGACGGATTATCGGCGGTCAGGTGTTGTTTCGAGACCAGGATTTGTTGGATTTGAGCGAGGCGGACATGGCCCGCGTCCGCTGGAAAAATATTTCGATGATTTTTCAGGGAGCGATGAACGCCTTGAACCCGGTGCGCCGGATAGGCGACCAGATTGCCGAAGCCATCTGGCAGCACTACCCCGTCTCGGATAAAGCGACCGTCGAGGAGCGCGTTTCGGCCCTGCTGGATATGGTCGGCATTTTGCCCAGCCGCAAAAGCCAATATCCCCACCAATTCTCCGGGGGGATGCGCCAGCGGGCCATGATTGCCATGGCCCTGGCCTGCACGCCCCAGGTGGTAATTGCCGACGAACCCACCACTGCCCTAGATGTGATGATCCAGGCCCAAATTCTGGAACTGCTGGGTGAACTGCGTGATAAATTGGGGTTGGCTGTGCTGTTTGTCACCCACGATTTGGGCATTGTGGCCGAGGTGTGCGACACGGTTCTGGTGATGTATGGCGGCATTGTGGCCGAATACGGCGACGTAGATACGATTTTTAATCACCCGCAGCATCCCTACACTCAAGAACTGCTTAAAGCTTTCCCGGATGTGTCCAACCTTAGCGATAGACTGATTTCCATTCCCGGCTCCCCCCCCCGTTTGAACGCTCTGCCGCCCGGCTGCCGCTTTGCCCCGCGCTGTCCCGCCGTCTTCGAGCGCTGCCACACCGCCCCGCCGCCTCTCTACCTCACCGACAAAGCCAGGCAGCATTATGCCAGTTGTTATCTGGTTGAAGCAAATTAAGGGAACTCGAAGTATGGAACTAAGGGAACTGAGGGAACTCTAGGAACTTAACTGTTTTATGAGTTCCCTTAGTTCCAATGAGTTCCTTCAGTTCCCTGGTTTTCAAAGGTTATTATCAATGAGTGAAATACCTGTTCTCCAAACCCAGAACTTATGCAAATTCTTTCCCGTAGGCCGGGTTGGACTGTTTGGCCCGCAGCGGCAAGTGCATGCAGTGGATGGCGTTAGCCTGGAGTTGAAGCGGGGTGAGATTCTGGCGTTGGTCGGTGAGAGCGGCTGCGGTAAATCTACCCTGGTGTTGACCCTGTTAGGGCTGGAACACGCCAGCAGCGGCGCGATTACCTTTAATGGCCGGGATGTGACTCATCTCAACGGAACCGGGCTGAAAGAGATGCGCCGCCACATCCAGATGATTTTTCAAGACCCGTTTGAGTCGCTCAATCCCATTATGACCATCGGCGAAATTGTGGCCGAGCCGCTGTTGGTTCACGGGCTTAGCGGCAGCAAAGCCGAGCGGCTCCAACGGGCCAGCCAGGCGTTGGAAGACGCCGGCCTGAAACCGGCCAGCAGCTTTATCCACCGCCGTCCCCACGAGCTTTCAGGCGGGCAGCGCCAGCGGGTGGTCATTGCCGCCGCATTGGTCCTGGAGCCGGATGTGCTGCTGGCCGACGAGCCGGTTTCGATGCTCGATGTCAGCATCCGGGCCGAAATCCTCAACCTGCTGGCCGATTTGCGCCGGCAGCGCGGGGTGTCGGTTATTTACATTACCCATGATTTGGCCACCGCCGCCTACATTGCCGACCGAGTGGCAGTCATGTATCTGGGCCGCATTGTCGAAATTGGCTCGGCCCAGGAGGTATTGACAAATCCAACCCATCCCTACACCCAAGCCTTGCTCTCGGTCATCCCCGTGCCCAATCCCCGTTTACGGCATAAGCGGACCATTTTGCAGGGCGACCCGCCCAATCCCATCAATTTGCCCTCCGGCTGTCGTTTCCATCCTCGCTGTCCCCTGGCCTTTGAGCGTTGCCCCCAGGTTGACCCGCAGTTAATGCCGGTCAGTGAGGGGCACGAAACGGCATGTTTACTGGTTGAGTCAAGTCACACAGCCGCTCCCGCTGGATAGCCATGTCCAGCGGCTTGGAGCCAGAATTTGTCAATCCTGGCCAGACGATTTGTTTATAAGATCAGGAAAATTCAAGCGCCTACGGATTCTTCAGGCAATCGTCGTGGTTATCAACATTGCGGAGGATTTTATCATTGCCCTCAGACTGAAAAGAAAAACGGTATTTCTCGTCCACCCGACCTTCATAAACATTATCCGTTCTGCCCTTGATTTTTTCTACCTGTAAAGAAGGGTGGCGAGGATTTTCATCTAAAAGCCGAAGCGCCTTTTTCATCTTTTGTTGAATGTGAGATGGTAATCGCTGATAAGCTTTTTTGAAATGGTGGGTGAGAACTATCGGCATGAACTAACTCCAACACCTCTATTCGGGGTTGTCGAGAAAGTCTAACGCCTCATCAACGTTTTCAAAGCGATGAACTCGCCCAGCTTCGAGATCGGCTTGAGCTTCGCGTTCCCCGCTTTGCCAGCGCTCTGTCCAAAAATAAGCCTGGCTGCGATCTATGACAACCTTAGGGATTAAACGTAACGAGCCGTCAGCTTCCACTATAACTTCGAGGGTGTCCCCTTCTCGTAAGTTTGCCTCCCGCCGAATCGAGGCCGGTAAAGTAATTTGACCATTGCTTCGAATTTGTAAAATTGTGTTATACATATTCTTGAGTTCTTACAGCAGTAGTTAAAATTATTTGTGTATTTATAGAATGGTTTATTTAAAAATCTGAAAAATCAGATTTGTGAAATTATAATAAAAAAATGGATGATAGTCAAAAAAAACTAATCTCCCTCCTCAAAATCTCCGGCTCTCACTTTGAAGCGGGCCGCCAGCTTGGTGCGGCTACGGTTGACACGCTGCGCCGGCCGGTCACACCGCCCGCGGGCCGCACCTGGGACGACATGCGCCGCCTGGCCCAGCCTTATCTGGAAATGACTCAAACCGTTATTCCCTGGCTGCACCGGGAAATGGAAGGCATCGCCGCCGGCAGCGGCCTGGACGTGCTGGATTTGTACGCCCGCGCAACGGAGGAGATTTGGGACGCACCCCCTCCTGGTCCCCCCCGCTGCGGGGGGGGAAGGGGGGGGTGCTCCGACTTCGCCGCCGGCCCACCGGCCACCTTTGACGGCGGCATCTGGCTGGCCCACAACAACGATTTGGGGCCGGAAGTGCGTGACCGAGTGGTGGCCGTCGAGTGGCAGGTGGAGGACCAGCCGCGACTGTTCACGTTGGGCGTTGGCCCGTTTATCAGCATCGGCTACAACGCGGCGGGACTGGCCCTGACCGGCAACGAGCTTTCGCCCAACGACGACAAAATCGGTGTGCCCCGCCTGCTGCTGGTGCGCGACATCCTGGCCCAGCGCACGGCTCAGGCTGCGCTCACCGCTGCCGCCCGGCCTGAACGGGCTTCCAGCTACAACCAGCTCATCAGCCACGCCGGCGGTACAATTGTCAATTTTGAAGGTTCGGCTACCGACTATGAGCTAATTTACGCTCAGGCCGGCTGGACCGTCCACACCAATCATTACTGCTCAACCAAAATGGCCGCCTATGAACGCGACCCTGCAGAAATACGCGGGTCGTGTCTGCGCTACGAACGCGCCCGCACCTTGATGGAGACCCGCCCCGGCCCGGTCACACCCGAAATGCTCAAAACCTTTTTGGCCGACCACGCCAACGCGCCGGACTCCCTCTGCCGGCACGGCGGTGAAACTGAAACGGTTTTCTGGGCCATCATTGACCTCATGCACGGCGCGATTGAGTACGGGCGCGGCCAGCCTTGCGCTTCAACTCCCCAGTATTTTCGTTTCGATTGATTTCAAGTAAAATGCATGTACCTCTTGCGTGTTGCGTCTTGCGTATTCCGTAAACGCAAGACGCAACACGTTTCAGGATTCTTCATCTTACTATCGAGGATTTTTATGCACGCCGAAATTGTGATGACCGGCAGCGAGCTGCTGCTGGGTGAAATTGTAGATACCAACGCCACCATGATGGCCAAGATGCTGCGCAGCATCGGGCTGAATTTATTTTATAAAACCACCGTCGGCGACAACGAGGAGCGCATTACCGAGGTGCTCAATATTGCCCTCGACCGCTCGCCGGTGGTCATTACCTCCGGCGGCCTCGGCCCCACGGTGGACGACGTGACCCGCCAGGCCGTAGCCAACGCCACCGGGCGCAAGCTGGTTTACAGCGAAGAACTGGAAGCGCAGATTGCTGCCCGTTTTCGCAGTTTTGGCCGGCCCATGGCCGACAACAACCGCCGCCAGGCCTATTTGCCGGAAGGAGCGCTGCCCCTGCCCAACCCGGCCGGCACGGCCCCCTGCTTTTTGAGCGAGGATATCCGCGGGCGCGGCTTCATTATCTCCCTGCCCGGCGTGCCCCGCGAGTTGGAATATATGATGACCCACACCGTCATCCCGCTGCTGATCGAGCGCATGGGCGGGGCCAAAATTATCAAGGCCAGGGTGCTGCGCACCTGTGCCGTGGGCGAAAGCAACATTGACCGGGCCATTGGCGATTTGATGCTCGAACGCAACCCGACTGTCGGCCTATCGGCCCACGCCGGGCAAACCGATGTGCGCATCACCGCCAAAGCGGACACCGAGGCCGAAGCCGACGCCCTGATTGCCGCAATGGAAGCTCGCCTGCGCGAACGCCTGGGGGTGGCCATTTACGGCGTGGACAAAGAAACTGTCGCCGAAATCGTGGGCCGGCTGCTGGTTGAAAAAGGGTTGAAGCTGGGCGTGGTAGACACGCTGACCGGCGGCCAACTGGCCCGCGAGCTAATTGAGTCCGGCTTCCGCGAGGTGCTGGAAGCCGATGTGGCTGCGGCTACTCCGGCGGAAGCGGCGGCGGCAGTGGGCCTGACAACAATTCCGGCGGATGGAGCGGCCTTTGCCGGGGCTTTGGCCCAGACAGTGACCCCGGCGGATGGAGTGGGCCTGGCCATTCTCGGCCCGCTGTCTGATGGCACGGATGACCGGCTGACCTTCATTGCCGTACACGGTCCGGCCGGGATAAAGGTGAGCCAACGCGGCCGCAACTATCAGGACAGCGACCACACCCGCCGCTGGATGGTCATCCAGGGGTTAGATTGGGTGCGGCGGGCGGTGTTGGGACAACTGACTTCCCCGGTGGATTGGAACTGAGCCATGAACAGATTTGTAGTTTTGGGGTTTTATGCCTAAACATCCATTGGCCGAAGTTTTTGGTTTTCCGCCCGACAATCTTTCGCCGGAAGCGAACCGTACCCGCCAGTACCGACTTTGCCCTTACAACAATCGTGTACCCTCCTGCACCAAAGACAAGGCCAACGATCCTTTGGGAGTCTGCTCTATTCATACGGGTACTGATGTGGCAATTACTTGCCCGGTCCGTTTTCGGCAATATTGGCTCATTGCCGAACATGCGGCTCACTTTTTCTTTCCTGCCGATACCCATTGGACGACTTTGACTGAAGTTCGCCTTGATGACCGGCAGGGTAAATCGGCCGGCAACATTGATGTGGTTTTAGTTGCTTATAGCGATCGTGGTCAGATCATTGATTTTGGCGCATTGGAAGTCCAGGCCGTTTACATTTCGGGCAATGTTCGGCTACCTTTTGAGCGTTTCATGCAAGACCCAACAAATCTCCCAAGTTTTGATTGGTCAAACCAAAAACTTTATCCACGTCCTGATTATTTATCCTCGTCACGTAAACGGCTTGCGCCGCAGTTGATTTATAAAGGCGGGATTTTACATTCCTGGGGTAAAAAGCAGGCCATCGCTTTGCATCGTGGTTTTTACCAAACTTTACCCAGCTTGCCCGAGGTTGCGCCTGAAACAGCCGATGTGGCCTGGCTTATCTACGACCTGAAACTTGACCCCGAAAATCAGCGTTACCATTTAACACTTGCCAAAACTGTCTACACCCTATTCAAACCAGCCCTGGACAGAATTACAACGCCTGAACCTGGCTCAGTAGACCTGTTTTTAAATTACTTGCAAGGCAAACTTGACGAAAAATTGGAAGATAACAATCCGCCGGATGCGCCTGCGTTGACCGATATTTTTGAGTTGTAAAAAGTTATTATGGTTCAGTTATCTTTTTTTGAGCAACCCCGCCCAAAAATAGGCATTGTCAATGTCGCCTCCGTACCGCAGCGAAGTCCATTTCGTTATCCGGGTGGCAAAACTTGGCTGGTGCCGTATCTCCGGCATTGGTTGGTTGCTCGCAGTAACCCGACTCGGCCTGCCGAGTTTATCGAGCCTTTTGCCGGTGGGGGAATTGCCAGTCTGACTGTAGCTTTTGAACAATTGGCCGAGCATGTCACGATGGTAGAATTAGATGCAGAAGTAGCTGCGGTGTGGCAAACGGTGTTGGGTGGGCAGGCCACCTGGCTGGCCGAGCGCATCGCCAATTTTGAACTAACCTCCGCCTCGGTTGAGCGTATCCTGAACGAACCGGCGCAAACAATTTCAGAAAAAGCTTTTCAAACCATCCTCAAAAATCGGGTCAATCGAAGGGGGATTCTGGCCCCTGGGGCGGGTCGAGTGAAAAGCGGAGAAAGCGGCAAGGGCTTAAAATCGCGCTGGTATCCGGCTACGCTGCAAAAGCGTATTCGCAACATTGGCGCTGTTAAAGAGCGAATTACCTTTATTCATGGCGATGGTCTTGAAGTAATTGCTCAGAATGTCCATCGAAAAGAAGCGGTTTTCTTTATTGATCCACCTTATACAGCCGGGGGAAAACGAGCCGGGAGCCGCCTTTACTTACACTCAGAAGTGGATCACCAAGCCTTATTCAATATTGCCGGTCAAATTGCCGGCGACTTTTTAATGACGTATGATGATGCAGCCGAAGTGCGCGCCCTGGCCCAACAGCATGGCTTCGACTTTCAGACCGTGCCGATGAAAAATACTCATCACGCGGAGATGACGGAGTTATTAATTGGGCGCAATTTGGACTGGTTGAGATAACGGATGTTAAGTTTTCATATCAACGATGAAATCCAATTGTGTCTGCTAGAAGAGCGCCATGCCGAGCTGGCCTTTGCCCTGGTTGACCAGAACCGGTCCCATCTGCGAACCTGGATGCCCTGGGTCAAGCCGGGCTACTCGCTGGAAGATAGTCGCAGTTATATCAAAGATAACCTCAAACGCCTGGCCGACAATGCCGGTTTTGATCTGTCCATCTTTTACCGGGAGCAGATGGCCGGGCAGATTGGTTACAATCGGCTGGATTGGGAAAACCGCACCACCGAGATAGGCTATTGGCTGGCCGCTGAGTTTCAGGGACGGGGACTGATGACCGCCGCCTGCCGCAAGCTGATTGACTACGCCTTCGACGAGTTGAAAATGAACCGGGTCGAAATCCGCTGCGCCGCCGCCAACGCCCGCAGCCGGGCCGTGCCCGAACGCCTGGGTTTTCAACAGGATGGTATTCTGCGCCAGGCCGAATGGCTGCACGATACGTTTGTTGATTTGGTGGTTTACAGTATGCTGGCCGAAGAATGGCAGCGGTTGAGATAAATATTATCAGGCGTGAAAATAAGACGAGGACGCGAGGAGGCGAGGCCGCGTAGCACTTCCTCGCCTCCTCGCCTCACGAGTCATCGCATCTTTTTTAGGAGGTATTATGGCTATTCATCCACTCGCAGGACAGCCTGCGCCCCGTGAATTATTAAGCAATATTCCCCGCCTCATCACGGCCTATTACGCCTACCAGCCCGACCCGGACGACCCGGCGCAGCAGGTCGCTTTTGGCACGTCGGGGCATCGCGGCACGTCGCTCAAAGGCAAATTTAATGAGCAGCACATCGCCGCCATCTCGCAAGCCATTGCCGAACTGCGGCTGGAGCGCGGCATCACCGGGCCGCTCTTTATCGGCCAGGATACCCATCCCCTATCCGAACCGGCGCTGACTACGGCCATCGAAGTTCTGGCTGCCAACGGCGTCAGGCTCGTAGTGCAAAGCGGCGGCGGCTACACCCCGACGCCGGTCATCTCCCACGCCATCCTGACCTATAATGAAGGCAAGACCAGCGGGCTGGCCGACGGCATTGTGATTACCCCCTCGCACAACCCGCCCGACGACGGCGGCTTCAAATACAACCCGCCTTCAGCCGGCCCGGCCGACACCGAGACCACCAAACTCATCCAGAATCGGGCCAATACCCTGATCCGCGGCGGCTTGAAGGAGGTCCGGCGTTTGCCCTACGCCCAGGCCCTCAAAGCCGAGACAACACAGGCTTACGATTACATCACCCCCTACGTGTCTGACCTGGCTAATGTGATAGATATGGCCGTCATCAAAGCCGAGGGTCTCAAAATTGGGGTGGACCCGATGGGCGGCGCGAGTGTGGCCTTTTGGGAGCCGCTGGCCGAGCGCTATGGTCTCAACCTGGAGATTGTGAATCGATTCGTTGACCCCACCTTTTCGTTTATGACTCTGGACCACGACGGTAAAATCCGCATGGACTGCTCATCGCCCTATGCCATGGCCAGCCTGATCCAATTGAAAGACAGGTTCGACATCGCTTTTGGCAATGACCCTGATGTGGACCGACATGGGATTGTGACCCGCAGCGCGGGCCTGATGAATCCCAATCATTATCTGGCCGTAGCCATCAACTATTTATTTCAAAATCGCCCCGGCTGGAGCCAGAACGCCGCCGTTGGTAAAACGCTGGTCTCGAGTTCGATGATTGACCGGGTGGCGGCTCAATTGGGCCGGCAGTTGTGCGAGGTGCCGGTTGGCTTCAAATATTTTGTGGACGGGCTGCTCGACGGCTCGCTGGGCTTTGGCGGCGAAGAAAGCGCCGGGGCCTCGTTTCTGCGGCTGAACGGCCGGGTCTGGACCACTGATAAGGATGGCATCATTCTCGATCTGCTGGCGGCGGAAATCACCGCCCGCACCGGGCGCGACCCGGGCGAGCATTACCGGGCGCTGGAAGCGCAGTTTGGGCAGTCGGCCTACGCCCGCAGCGATGTACCGGCCCCGGCCGCCCAGCGCAAAGTGTTGGCTAACCTGTCGCCGGAGCTGGTCCAGGCCGACACCCTGGCCGGCGATCCCATCATTGCCAAATTGACCCACGCCCCCTGCAACCACGAGCCAATCGGCGGCTTAAAGGTGGTGACGGATTATGGCTGGTTTGCGGCCCGGCCTTCGGGCACGGAGGATATTTACAAGGTCTATGCCGAGAGTTTCAAGGGGCCTGAGCACCTGAGCGCCATCCAGGCCGAAGCCCAGACCATCGTCCAGGCCGCCTTCAAGGCTGCCGGATTGTAAGCGGATGGTTATCCAATTCGTATTCACAGGACTTACGCGGTCATGTCATTTCGAGTGACGAAGGAGCGAGAAATCTCTCACAACTCCTCTTGCAAGACGAGCGGTGGGGATTTCTCCCTTCGGTCGAAATGACATGTTTTACTAAGTACCTATCCGAAAACCTCCGTAGAGGACGCATCCCTATGCGTCCTCGGCTTGCATAGGGATGCAAGCCTACGGGTTTTCGGATAGGCTCTAATAAGGAAAGACGGAGCCATGCAAATCACCCCAGGTATTTTCAAAGCCTACGACATTCGCGGGATATACCCGGACCAACTGAACGAAGAAGCCGGCTACGCGATTGGCCGCGCTTTTGCCACCTTCCTCAAGGTAGATACCGTCATCGTCGGGCGGGATATGCGATTGTCCGGCCCGGCTATGTTCGATGCCGTTACGCGCGGGCTGATGGATCAGGGCGCTGATGTGGTCAATATCGGCATGGTCAGCACCGACCAATATTATTACGCCTGCGCCACCCTCAACCAGGCCGGCATGATGGTCACGGCCTCGCACAACCCGGCCCAGTACAGCGGCTTCAAAATGGTCAAAAAGATGCCGTATCTGCTCAGCGGCGACGAGGGGATTCAGGATTTGCGGCGCATCATCGAGACCGATGCCTTTGCCAGCCCGACTCGCCAGGGCCGGATGACCGAAATGGATTTGAGCGAAGAGTTTGTCAACTACGTGTTGGGTCTGATTGAGGTCAACAGCCTGGCCCCGCTTAAGGTGATTGCCGATACCGGCAACGGCATGGTTGGACCCATCCTCAAGCGGGTTTACGACCGGCTGCCCTCCGTAAAGCTGACCGGCATGTACCTGGAGCCGGACGGCAGCCTGCCCAACCACGGCCTCGACCCGCTCCAGCCGGAAAACCGGGCCGAACTGCAAGCCCGCGTCCCCGCCGAGGGCGCCGACGTCGGCTTTGCCTTTGATGGCGACGGCGACCGCTTTTTCACCATTGACGACCGGGGCGGTTTTGTCTCCGGTGATTTTTTGACCGCTCTATTGGGCCAATATTTTTTGGAGAAGCACCCCGGCGCAAAAATTCTGTACGATGTCCGGGCCTCGTGGGCCGTGCCCGATTTGATCGCTGCCGCCGGGGGTACGCCGCTGATGGAGCGGGTCGGCCACGCCTTTATCAAGGCTCGCATGGCTAAAGAAGGCGCTGTCTTCGCCGGTGAAGTGACCGGCCATTACTACTTCAAAGATTTCTTTTTTGCCGACTCCGGCATCATCCCCTCGCTGGTGATTTTGGAGATGTTGTCGAAAAAGCAGGCCAAACTGTCCGACCTGCTCAAGCCGCTGGAAGCCCAATATTTTATCTCCGGCGAGATCAACAGCCGCATTGCCGGGGATGTCAAGGCCAAATTGACTGAGCTGGCGGCCACCTTCGGTGATGGCAAGATCGAGTGGCTTGACGGCTTATCCGTCACCTATACCGATTGGCACTTTAATGTCCGCCCTTCCAACACCGAGCCGCTGCTGCGTCTCAACCTTGAGGCCAAATCAAAGGCCATGATGGAAGAAAAGCGCGACCAGATTTTGGAAATAATCCGCGCCTGACCCGTTTATCTTGTAGCTACTCAATCCCCATGTCATTTCGAGGCTGAAAGCCGAGAAATCTTTGAGACCGTTGTGTGCAAACGTAAATCTAGAAGATTTCTCGCTCCTAACGTCGCTCGAAATGACATGCCTGAGTAACTGTAAACTTTTTAAGATGCGTAACTTCTTCATCAAACTCTCCACCAGCGCGTCGGCCCGCCGTTTTGTGACTCATTTTGGCCCAGCCCGCCGAACGGCCCGCCGTTTTGTGGCCGGCGAAACCCTCGACGAAGCGGTAGCGGTGGTCAAAGATTTAAACCGGCGCGGCCTCAAAGCCATCATCAACGAGGTGGGCGAGAGTGTCACCACCCAGGCTGAAGCCGGCGCGGCGGCGGCCACCTTTCACACCATCCTGCGCCGGATTGAGGCCGAGGGCCTGGACGCCGATATTTCGCTCAAACCCTCTCACGTCGGCCTGACCTTTGGCCCCGATTTTTTCTACGAAAATGTGGCCGATATTGTCCAAACTGCCCAGCAATACCACAACATGGTTGAAATTGATATGGAGGGCAGCCCCGATGTGGATGCAACCCTGGCCGTGTATCACCGCCTGCTCGATACCTTTGGCGGCGGCGTCCGCCTGGCTATTCAATCCTACCTTTACCGTACCCCGACTGACGTGCAGGCCATTATCGCTCACGGCGGGGCTGTCCGGCTGGTGAAAGGCGCATACAAAGAGCCGCCCGACATAGCCTACCAGGGCAAAACCGAGATCAATGCGGCTTCCAAACGGGTGATGGAGTTGTTTTTTAGTCCTGAAGCCAGGGCTAACAACGCCTATCTCATCCTCGGCTCGCACGACCCGGAACTGATTGAGTGGCTCATCCGCGAGACGAAGGCGCGCGGGATCAGTCCTACCCAATTTGAATTTCAAATGCTCCTCGGCATCCGCCGCGACGAACAGCAGCGCCTGGCCGATTTGGGGTATCAGGTTCGGATTTATGTGCCCTACGGCTCTGCCTGGTATCCCTACTTTATGCGCCGCCTGGCCGAGCGCCCGGCCAACGTGCTGTTTATGGGGCGGGCCATGCTGGGCAAATAGAGATTGGAGATTGGAGATTAACCAAGCAAAGCCTCCAATCTCCAATCTCTAATCTCCAATCTCTATCTTAAAAGCTGACCATAATGGACAAATTCCTCACTCACAAAACCGCCCTCGTCACCGGCTCGTCGCGGGGGATTGGGCGGGCGATTGCTCTGGAACTGGCCCGGCAGGGGGCCGATGTGGTAGTGCATTACCTGCGCAAAAAGACGGCGGCGGAAGAAGTGGTGGCCGCGATTGAAACCCTGGGCTGCCGGGCTGTGGCCGTAAAGGCGAACCTGGCCGAGGCCGATCAAATCACGGCCATGTTTGATGAGATCGAAGCCAGGGTGGGCCGCTGCGATATTTTTGTGGGCAACGCCGCCAGCGGCACCCCGCGCGATGTGCTGGATGTGAGCGATAAACATTGGGATTGGACGATGGATGTCAATGCCCGCGCTATTTTGCGCTCCGTCCAGCGGCTTGCGCCGGGCATGGCTCAGGCCGGCTGGGGCCGGATTATCAACATCACCAGCCCCGGCAGTACCCGCGTTTTGCCTCACTACGGCGCCATTGGCCTATCCAAAGCGGTAGTCGAATCGTTGACCCGTTACCTGGCGGTTGACCTGGCCCCCAAAGGCATTATTGTCAACGCCGTTTCGCCCGGCCTGGTCAACACCGACGCCGTAACCGCTTTTCCCGTTGATCTAAAAGCCACCTTTGACTACGCCCAAAGCCGCACCCCTACCGGCCGCCTCGTCACCCCGGAAGATGTGGCTCGCATCGTCGCCTTTCTCTGCTCCGACAGCGCCGGCATGATCGTCGGCCAGACGATTACGGTGGATGGGGGCTATGGGCTGTTGGCTTAAACCTCTAATATTAAACGTTCTAACGTGAAACAGATCACTGACTTCGCCCTGGCCTGGCGGTTGCTGACCGTCATCCCCCTGCCTTTTATCCCCGCAGATTCAAATCGTCCGGCGGGATTGGCCGCCGCCTACTATCCGTTGGTCGGGCTGATTTTGGGCCTGCTGTTGGCCGGGGCGGGTTGGATAGTGTCGCTCTTCTTCCCCGTTGGCCTGGCCGCCGCGCTGCTCCTGACCCTGTGGGCCAGTCTGACCGGCCTGCTCCATCTCGACGGTTTTATGGATAGCTGTGACGGCCTGCTGCCGCCCCGCGAACCGGCCCGGCGGCTGGAAATTATGAAGGACAGCCGGGTGGGCGCGTTTGGGGCAATTGGCGTTGTGCTGCTGCTGCTGGTCAAATTCAACGCCCTGGCGGCGTTGCCGGCGGAGTATCGGCTAACCGGCCTGATCGTCATTCCGGTGCTGGCGCGTTGGGCCGTCACCTGGGCCATGGTTCGCTATCCGCTGGCCCGCCGGGAGGGGGCGAGTGTTTTTTTTAGCGCCGGATTGGGCTGGCCGCAGGTTATCATTGCTTCGGCCATTGCTGCTGCTACGGCTGTGGGTGGGTTGGGCTGGTTGGGGCTGCTGCTGGGCGGAATCGCCTGGCTGGTGATGACCCTGATTTCAGCTCTGGCGATGGCTCGCATTGCCGGCCTCACCGGCGATGTCTACGGCGCTATCTGCGAAACCGTCGAGACGGCGCTGCTGCTGGCATTGGCGCTCAGGTAGGGACAGTTTTTTCAATGAGTTCTTGGGTGTCGGTGTCAATAATCAAGATGCCTTCATTTTGACCATTGAGTTGTCCTACCAATAAGCCTTTGTTATTCCAAATTGATGTTTTCCCGGCACATTCAGAACCATCGGCTTGGCCAATGCAGTTTGACATTAATACTGTCATTGAATATTTATGAGCAATGTCAGCTAACCGGTTAATGGCTTTGTCTATCCCATTCACAAATTTGGCCACACTGGCCACATAAATTTCTGCTCCACTTTTAAATGCGTTCTCCGCATGTTCGGGAACTGATAATTCATAACAAATGGCCGGGGCAATAGCGGTTTTGTTACCTATTAAATCCATAACGTTTTGTCCGCTAACAAAGAACTCCTCTTCATCCGGGTGTAAATACTTTTTTGAATAGGTTTGTCTGGCCTGATGTGGTTGAAAAATAAGCATACTAATACAGATGCCGGTATTACTTTTTGTTGGCGCCCCAACCCCAATGGTTATCTGCCGGGTATCGGCCATCTTTTGGAAATCGTCAAACCGGCTATCGTCTTGATGAGTCGCCAATTCTTTTGCCAGGGTGGGTTCATAACCGGTCAGGGATAGTTCGGGGAAAATAACGATATCTGCGCCATTGGCAACGGCCAGGTCAATTAATTTTTTGTGATTATCAAGGTTACTTTGAATGTCACCTTTGATCGGTCTTGTCTGGACTACACAAATTTTCATTTTTGTCATCCTTTTTTAGCGGAAAAGGTAACTTCTTAGATATGTCATTTCGACCGAAGGGAGAAATCCATGATGCCTATATCACGCCGTAAAGATTTCTCGGCCTATGGCCTCGAAATGACATGAGGGCTGAGCAGTTACCGGAAAAGTGCCTTAGCTCATCGTCTCTCAAGGACCTCGCGGATTTTAGAGGCCAGCTTGCCCAGCGAAAAAGGCTTGGGGAGAAATTCGATCTCGGCGGTCAGCAAGCCGCGCCGAACTACGGAGTCGCTGGTATAACCGGAGATAAAGAGGACTTTTATTTGGGGATAAAGCTCTTTCAACTGCTCGGCTAACTCCCGGCCGCTCATATAGGGCATGACCACATCGGTCAGCAGCAAGTCAATCTCGCCCTCATGCTGCTTAACCAGAGCTAACGCCTTGTCGCCAGAACTGGCCTCCATCACGGTGTATCCTTCGGCTTGTAACTCTCGCTGGACCAGATGGCGCACCATCTCATCATCCTCAACCAGCAAGATGGTTTCAGTGCCAGCACGCGCGGCTGGTTGAGTTGGGGGCGGCGTCAACGGGGTGGCAGGGCTTTCTGTAGCCGGCAAATAGATCTTAAAGGTGGTTCCCTGGCCCGGCTCACTGTAAACGGTAATGTGGCCGCCGCTTTGCTTGACAATGCCATAAACGGTGGCCAGCCCCAGGCCGGTCCCTTTGCCTTGCTCTTTGGTGGTAAAGAACGGCTCAAAAATGCGAGCCAGGGTCGGTTTATCCATCCCGTGACCGGTATCGGTTATCACCAGCAACACACAAGGGCCGATGGGGACTTCCAGGTTAGTTTGGGCATAACTGGCATCAATATAAACATTATCGGTTTCAAGGATTATTTGGCCGCCGGTCGGCATGGCATCGCGGGCGTTGACAACCAGGTTCATAATCACCTGTTCCATCTGGCCGGGATCGGCGATGATGGACCACAACCCCGGCTGAAGGATGGTCGAGAGGGTGATGTCCTCGCCTATCAGCCGGCCCAACATCTTCTGTAGATTAGCCACCAGTTCATTCAGATCAAGGACGGTGGGGGCCAGGACTTGCTGGCGGCTGAAGGCCAGGAGCTGCCGGGTTAAGGTGCTGGCCCGTTCGCTGGCCCGCCGGATCTGATTCAGGTCCGCCAGGAGCGGGTCTCCGGCAGGGATCTGGTCTTGCATCAGGGCGCAGTAGCCTTGAATGACGGTAAGCATGTTGTTAAAGTCGTGGGCCACGCCGCCGGCCAAGCGGCCAATGCTCTCCATTTTTTGAGCATGGCGCAACTGGTCTTCCAGTTTGGCCCGGGTTTCTTCCGCTCGCTTGCGCTCGGTAATATCCTCTTTAACAGCCAAAAAGTGGGTAATCACGCCATCGGCGTTTTTTATCGGCGAAATAGAAGCGGATTCCCAATAAAGCTCACCGTTCTTTTTCTTGTTATAAAATTCACCCCGCCATTCTTTGCCAGCGGTGATGGTTGCCCACAATTGTTGGTACACTTCCGGGGGGGTATGGCCTGATTTTAGGATCTGGGTGGTTTGTCCCAGTGCTTCGTCTAGGGTATAGCCGGTAGTTTCGGTAAAGCGGGGATTGGCATACTCAATCCGGCCCTGGATGTCGGTAATAACAATCATATTGGCGCTCTGCGCTACGGCCTGAGATAGCTTACGCAGTTCTTCCTCGGCTCGCTGGCGCTCGCGCCAATTCTCCGCCTCGTGCAAGGCTCGTTTGACCGCCGGAACCAGACGCGACAGCTTCTGCTTGAGGACATAATCGGTTGCGCCTTCGGTCAGCCCTTCAATAGCGGCGTCCTCCCCCAGGGTTCCGGAGACAAAGATAAATGGTACATCGGGGCATATTTCTTGAGCCAGACGGAGGGCCGACATGCCATCATACATGGGCAAATGGAAATCCGCCAGGATGATTTCAGGGTTGCTCAGCCGCAGGACTTTATCGAATTCAGCGCGAGTCTGGACATGGGTGATTTGACAGGTTAGCCCGGCGGCTTCAAGCTTGACCTGAACAAGTTCGGCGTCGGCCAGGTCGTCTTCCAGATGTAGAATGTGGATTGGACCCACTTTGTGCTTTTCCTTTCACTCGCGGAGTAAGAGGTTTTGAGGGTTACGTTTTTTTTATGCTACCAGGCGGCGGTTCATTGATCAGCGCCCAGAATATGCCAATCTGTTTGACAGCTTCAACAAATTCACCGAAACGTACCGGTTTTACCACATAGGCATTGACACCCAGCTTATAACACTCTGCCAGGTCTTGCGACTCTCTGGAAGAAGTGAGCACTACCACGGGGATAAGACGCATGGCTTCATCCTGTTTGAGTTGTTGTAAAACTTGAACGCCATCTAATTTAGGCAGCTTGAGATCAAGCATAATTACAATCGGGTGCCCCGCCGGACGTTCCGCAAAAGCTCCCCGGCGGTACAGATAATCCAGCGCCTCCACCCCGTCGCGGGCGACCACAATTTCATTGCTCAGGTTATAATCTTCCAGCGCAGCGAGGGTCAACTCAGTATCATTGGGGTCATCTTCGACCAGCAGAATACGCTTCAGTGTATTCATAGCTATACTCCTTAAATAGGTTGAGGTAGTGTAAAGTAAAACGTACCCCCCAATCAACTTTTCCTTCGGCCCAAGTTCGACCGCTATGCCGCTGAATAATCCGCTGCACATTGGCCAGCCCAATGCCGGCGCCTTCAAACTCAAGGCCAGTTGCAACTCCGATTTGCCAATGGAGTGAGCAGTCCCCCAAGCAAATCACAAAAGGCCAGCAGATAAGGCTAACCGCATTATACTACCACCGGATATTAAAAATAAAAAGAGCATGTTGCTTGAATCTTTTTATTTATTTATTTAATAGAAGGGACTGGATAGAGAAGCGCAGTAGAGAAGTTCGTCCATTGGCCTAGCGTGAGCCGGGCAAAGCGGCTGTAAAGGTGGAAACTTACTCAAGCTTTTATACGATGTGATTACCCACAAATAAGTTTTCAGTTTTGGGGATTAGAGATTGAAGATTTTTAATCTCTAATCCCCTGACGGGTACAAATGTTCCCCGTCAAACACCGCAACCGCCCGCACCGGCGAGCCGGTTCCGCCCCGAATCCTGAGCGGCAGACCAATAAAGCGAAACCGCCCCCGACCAATGAGCCGGTGCAAATTGATCATGTTCTCGTAATGGGTAAAGCCCAACTCCCCACAAATATGATGAACTTCCTTATTAGAAACATCCCTCACCCCCGGCGAGGCCGTTTCGACGCCAAAAGCGGCGATCCCCTGCTGCCCCAGCCAGCGGGCAGCGTCAACGCTGACCCCGGGGCCGTGGGGCCAATCGTCTGTGCCAAAGGCGCGGCGATAATGATCGGTATACAGCAGAACCGTATCCCCCGGCTTAATTTCAAGACCGGCCACGATGAGGGCGCGTTCTAGATCGGCCGGCTCAATCAACTCCCGCCGGCCTTTATGAGACAGGTCTAAACAGATCCCTTCGGTATAAAACATCGTCAGCGGCATGGTGTCAATAGATTGGCCCCGGTACTGCCGGGCCATGTGGTTGAGGGCATCCACATGCGTCCCGGTATGTTCGCCCAGGGACAGCCGGTACACGGCAGGCGAAACACCATCGCTATCGGTCAGACCATCCCACTGTTCGTGTGAGGCGTACAGGGTGATCTCCACCGGCGGCAGGCCGGGAAACACCGGCATCCCGCTGAAGATTTCCTGACTCAAATCAATGATTTCAAGCATCCCTACCAACCCTGACAGAAGTATACCAGCGCAGCGGAGGTTCGGCAAAGGTGTTGTCTTTTCGCCAGAATTTGGCCGGTTCCCACGGAACTGAGGGAACTGGGGAGGGAAGGAGAGGGGTTAATTTTCAATTTCTTTTAAGCATAGGGTAGTAAACTCAGTACATCCAATTTTCGAGGAGTGAGGCACGCCTACGTGCCGAACAGAGCCGCACGAGGGCGTGCTGGCTCCTCAAATTTGGATTTAAAGATAAGGATAAGCCAAAGCGGGAGGGTCCAATGAACCGACGCACATTTTTGAAAGCTTCAACGGTATTAGGCAGTGCGGCCTTGCTGTCGCCCTGGTTCAAACTTGCCCCGGTTGCTGCCAGCCAGGTGGCCTTTGTCAAAACCCAGGATCGGGCGGCGGGAGTCAAAAAGGCGCTGGATTTGCTGGGTTTTAGCGGGGTTAAAGGCAAACAGTTTTTTCTCAAGCCCAACTTTAACAGCGCCGATCCTGCCCCCGGCTCGACCCACCCCGACACTCTCAGCAGCTTGATTCAGGCTTTACAAACCCTGGGCGCGGGGCGCATTACCGTAGGCGACCGGAGCGGCATGGGTAACACCCGCGCCGTAATGGAGCAAATCGGCGTCTTCCGCATGGCCCAGGAGCTTGATTTTGAGGTTGTTGTCTTTGACGAGTTAGCGGCTGATGATTGGCTCCTCCAGCAACTACCCGACAGTCATTGGCAGCAAGGCTTTGCCATTGCCCGGCCGGTGCTGGAGGCCGAGGGCGTGATTCAGACCTGCTGCCTCAAAACCCATCGCTTTGGCGGGCACTTTACCCTCTCGCTCAAAAATTCGGTTGGCCTGGCGGCCAAGCGGCTGCCGGGCCAGGGCTACAACTATATGAGCGAACTGCATAGCTCGAGCCACCAGCGCCGGATGATCGCCGAGATCAATACCACCTATCAGCCCGACCTGGTGGTTCTGGATGGGGTGGAGGCCTTTGTCGAAGGGGGGCCGGACCATGGTAAAAAAGTCCAGGCCAATGTAATTCTGGCGGGCGCCGACCGGGTAGCCCTGGACGCGGTGGGCGTGGCGGTGTTGCGCTATTTTGGCGCCACTCCGGCGGTTAGCCAGGGGGCCATCTTTGAGCAGGAGCAGCTTGCCCGCGCCGTCGAATTGGGGTTGGGCATTGACAGCCCGGCCAAGATTGAGCTGCTCACCGGCGACCCCGCCAGCACGGCCTATGCCAAACAGATTCAGGAAATTTTACAGCCGTGAGGGGCTGGCGATTTTTTTTGACGAGGCGTCCCTGGCCGCCTGATGAACCGCCCGTACGGTGTTAGCCATAAACAGCAAGATCGCCACCACGTTGAGCAGTCCACCCCACTGGCGGGCCGGCAGCCAGATCATCAAATCACCTCCCACCCGGAGCAGAAGGGACAGGTGCAGCAGGGCCAGGTGGCTATAAAACAGAGAGGAAAAATTTATCGGTTTGCCCAGTACGGCCGGGAAAATAATGGGGGCATGCCCAAAGATCATGGCCATAACAAAGCCAAGAAAGACTGCGTGCAGGATGGCATCGTAGGGTAGCCCGGCCGTAACGCCGCCATAAAACAGCACCAGCAGCCCACCCAATCCCAGCCAAACGTAGCCGGTCAGCAAACAAAGGGCAATAAAGCGAGTCAGGCCGGTTTTGCGCACGGTGTAACGGGCGATGTCGTAGCGCAGCAGCCACCCCGCCAGGGCGACCAGGCCCACGCCGGCCAGCCGCATCCCGCTATCTAAATGAAACAGGGTTACGGCCAGCCCTACCAGAAAAATTGCTACGGCTAACTGAAAAAGCTGCTGAACTTTACCCGACAGTCGCAGCACCCGGTTTAATTCTAACCTTTCCCCGGCGATGGTCAGGGTGAGAAAGCCCAGCCACCACAGCACAATCTGGTAAACCGGCCAGCCAAACAGCCACAACAAATTGCCCACCAGCCACAGCAGCGCCCCCAGGGCCATTGTTACGGTAAAGGGCGCCAGTTGCAGCCGCAGGATCAAGCCAAAGACAACCACCAGCATCAGGCTGCCCAGGGTGATGAGCAGGGGGCCGGGCAGGCCGGTCATTCCTATCAGTAGGACCAGCCCGCCCAGGCCGGTCAGCAGGGGGCCAAGATAGGCCCAGGGACGGCCCAGGGCCACCGCTCGCTCTACGCCAATGACCGTTCCCAAAAAACCGCCAATAATCAACGGACCATGACTCATCGGTAGAGTTGGCTGAAGGAGCGGTAAAGCCCAGCCTAGGCGCAGCAGCCCGGCCCACAAGGCGGCCAACAAAGCGGCCATAGCCATAGCCATCAGGGGAAAAGGGCCAACCCGTCGAACCCTTTGCAGGAAAGCAGCCTTTTTTGAGTTTGGATTCTTATCTTTATCTCTGACAACCACCGCAATACCTAAAAGAGGATCTGAGAGCGAGGCAAAGTGTTTGTAGTGACGACTTTAGTCGTCAATAGGGAGGCCGCAAACGACTAAAGTCGTTACTACGAGCCTCAAATCCGACCTTCTCAGACAGCTTCTGAAGACAGGGGCGGGGCGGGCGCAAACTGTTCGGCTCCGGCCAGCTTCCCGGCCAGGCGCTCCGGTTGGTGAATCAGCATGGGCAGGCATTGGGAGCAAATCCAGGCCGGGCGGCCGACGTAACGCAGGCTAACCAGCGGAATAACCGTTTCAGGACGATTACAATTGAGACATTGACAAACAGCTTGATTTTCGGCCATAATAGAGAGCCTCCAAAGGATTTTTATTATGGAAATTCTAACACAATGTGCGCTGCCTGGCAGTGACTTTTGTCACAAATTATCGATTTGCAACACTCAGGGGAACAATTTCTGATTTATAGGGAGGAAGGACAAATTGCCGGGGCAGTGTCTTATCTTCGGCTGGGCGACACGCTGGATATCTGCCGGCTGGTGGTCAGCCCGGCCTACTTTCGGCGGGGCATCGCCGAAAAACTGCTCGATGCTGTCGAAGGGGGTGAGCCGGGCATCGGGCAGACCACCGTTTCAACCGCTGAAAAAGAATCTGCCGGCGGTAACTTTGTACCAGAAGTATGGCTACCAAGTAGTCCGGCGAACCGTGCTGGCAGACGGCTTGGTTTTGGTTGAACTGCGAAAGCAAATCGGCGGATCAGCAGCGGCTATTTCCAGGTAAAGGTGCGGTGCTGGCTTTCGGGGCTGACCGCCGTGCCGGAGCCATCGTCGTTGAGCCGCTCGATGACCACATACCATTCGTAACGATTTTCGGGGCCATCAATCTGCCCAAACAACGACAACGGCACAGTCCATTCGGACTCTTTGATATTGGCGCCCTGATAGGTAGGCTGGCCCTGGTAAATATAAACCAGGCGCACTGCGTACTGTTCATTGGGGGCCAACTCGACCGGTTTCCAGCGTAGCACAATGGTATTACCCCGGATAAAGGCAAAGCCATCTCGTGGTTCCAAAATCTCCGGGGCGGGATATTTTAGCCCCGGGGTGGGAGTCGGCGGTACTTCCGCTTCTGCCTCTTCTTCGGGCGCGGGGGTATCGGTTGGCTCAGGCGTATCGGTTGGGGTGGGCGTATCCGTTCCTACCGGGGTCGGCGTGTCGGGAAAAGGGGTTGGAGTAGCGGTATCGGTTGGTAAGGGAGTGTTGGTGGGCGGCAGCGGGGTTGAGGTGGCGGTTGGCGGCAGAGTCGGTGTCGGCAGCGCGGACTCAAAGACGACAGCCTCAGCGGTAGCCCCTGCTGTGCCCTCGGCCTCATCAGTGCCCTGGCCCGACCAGCCCAGCGAGGCCAAAAATTGGCTGCCTGTCTCCGATTGTCCAATATACCAGCTTCCCGCCAGACAAACGGCGCAGAGCAGCACCACAACAATAATCCCAGGAATAAGCGGGCGAGACCAGCGGGAACGTTCTTGCAGAGGTCGGGCCATGCTGGGCTTATCTTTGGCAGCCAGGGCTGGTTCCACTTTTTTAACCGGTGGGATGGGCGCAGATTTGGCCTCTTTTTTGGCCGGCGCGGTCATAGTCTGCTCGGCCGGCTTTTCAGCCGGTGGCGCAGCAGGGGCTTCTTCTTTGATTTTAGCCCCGGCCAGGGTGGCTTCCAAGTCCGGTGGCGCGGCCGCCTTTTCCGGTTTTACCGAAGGCGCAGCCGCAGCCGGGGTCGAGGCTGAGGGAGGAGGCTCGGGGCGGCTGATTGGACCGGAGGGCGGCCGAGGTGGGCTAACAGGTCGAGAAGCCGGGGGCCGAGTTGGCGGAGGGGCAGGCGCAGCGGAAGGCAGCGGAATATTGACCGGTTCTTCTTCTTCCGGGGCCGTTGGCGGCGGCGTAAAGGCAGCACTCATAGGGGTGGTGCCAGGCGGCGGCGCACCCATTTCGGGCCGGGATAGGGGCCGGACCGGACGGGAGGCGCTGGGGGGCTCCACCGGCTGAGGCGGCAGGTCGGCCTCCGGGGGAACGACCGGTTTGGGTAAATCCGAGCCAGACGGAGAAGAAGGCGGTGCGCTTGCAGCTTGTTGAACCAGGCCTTCAATGGCTTCAACACTCATAGCCTCATCCCCTTCACCGGGAAACAGAAAATCCCCGGTGGAGTCAGGCCGGTTAACCAGCCAGCCGACCAGCGCCCGATGCGTCTCCATATCAAGGTTGACGATTTTGGGTTCTTGCTGGCCGGCGGGGGTAAAGCTGATGCTGGGATTCTTTCCGGCCAGGTGCAGGTGCGACAGGCGTAGCTGGGCTATTTCTGCCGGGGTCAGATGGTTATGTTCAACCAGAATCTGCAGCGTTTTATTAATAATGACATTTTTATTGTCAGTTTGATCGCTCATAAAAATATTCTTACCGGCCTGGGGCCGGGTCTCCGCTCTTAGGGATATTCAATAGTTCGATTTTACCGATTTTAGCGATACGGGCAAACCCTGTCTCAGTTAATCTGGGGCGGCGTATCGCCGCTCGGCCTCGTAATAAGCCGGGAAACCGACAATTTCGCGCAGGGTAGCAAACTCAAGCAGCCGCTCCGGGTGCTGCCCCGCCTTCAGGCTGGTCAGAGCTTCTTGCATAGCTCTGGCGGCAGCACTCAGCAAAGTGAGGGGGTAGGCGGCGATTTTATAGCCAATTTCGGCCAGGTGGGCCGGCGGCAGCAGGGGGGTGTCGCCCTGCTCAACCATATTGGCCATTTTGGGGCCGGGCACCTGGGCGCAAAAGGCGCGCATTTCGGCCTCGGAGTGGGGCGCTTCCAGAAAGATAATATCGGCCCCTAAATCGGCAAAAGCCTGGGCGCGCCATAACGCTTCTGCCAAGCCATCCGTAGCGCGGGCATCGGTGCGGGCCATGATGAGAATATTGGCCCCTTCCTGGCGCGCATCCACGGCGGCGCGGATACGGGCCAATGCCTCGCCCCGGCTCACAATTTGTTTCCCGCGCGTGTGGCCGCAGCGCTTGGGCGCAACCTGGTCTTCAATCATTATCCCGGCAAAGCCGGCCTGAGCATAGCCAAATACAGTTCGCTTCACATTAAGGGCATTGCCATAGCCGGTATCGCCGTCGCCAATTACAGGGATAGTTACGGCCTGGCAGATATTTCGTCCCTGCTCGACCATTTCAGCGTAAGAGATCAGTCCCGTATCGGGCAGCCCCAACCGCGCCGCCGCAACGGCAAAGCCGCTCATAAAGGTCAAGGGGAAACCGGCTTGCTCAATCAACCTGGCCGAAAAAGCGTCAAAACAGCAGGGCATGAGGATCAGCTCAGGTTGCCGGAGAAGGGTTCTCAGTTTGTCCGCAGCTTGGGTCATCATTATAATCACCCTATATTAGCCGGACAGGCTCCGGCTAAAGGGTTCAAAAGTAGTGTAGTATATATGGCCGGGTTCGTCAAATGTTAAAAAAATTACCTTTGTACCCTTCAGTTCTTTACATAAGATTTAATTGCCCGGCTATCGCTTGCGTTTTGCGTTCAGATAGTGTACAATTGATAAAGCTCAAGGCAAGCAGTTTTTTTAACTTAGTTTGTTCATTGAGACAATTATGAGAAGTATCACTCGACAACAACTTTTGATTTTGGCGATTTTGCTATTCTTTTCAGTAGTGATTCTAGGCTGTTTGTGCATGTTAGTGGTTCCCAGCCCGACTACCGGCGGCCCTCCCTTTGTGTTTTGAGGGTTAATTCTTAACAAGTTTATACGCCAGCACAGGTTTACTCCTTCGGTAATGCCTGTTTTAGTCACTCGGCAAGATTTAGGCTTGCCGATTTTTATTTTAAGTATTTGTTGACTCGGCGCGAATTGGCAAAAGCTTGACGACGTTGCTATAATAGCCCAGCCGTTGCCTGTTTTGTCTTTCTCCGGTTGTGGGAACCAATCGAGGAAATTTCACCCGCACGATACGGCGGCTTTAATTGAGGAAGGAGTTTTTGAGATTATGAGCCGACCGGCTCCACTTCGAATGATCAAGTCATTTCGGCGCTGCCTTTTTTCCCGGATCAAAGTAGGTCCGGCCCCCATATGGGGACGGCCAGAATTGCTGCTCCTGAGTTCAATTGGATTGAGTTTGTGGCTGGCCACCGGGCATATTGATGCCAACGCGCTTTTTCAGTCCCCTGTGTCGCCAGTCATCGAGTCTCCTGTAGCCCAGCCACCCGCCGAACAAGCTCCGGCTGAACAACTTCCGGTTGAACAGCCGCCCGTTGAACAAGCGCCCGCTCAACAACCCCCGGCAGACCAGGCCGGCGCGCCTATTGCGCCTACAGCCCCCGCCCCTGAACCCATCCGGCGCGATCGGGAAGAAGCGCCGCTGGATGAGGTCGAAGGGAGTGGGCCGGCTCAATTTATTCTGGACCAGGCCGAACTCATTGACACCGTAGTGGTTTCCGGCGCATACGTCTGGCTGTGCTGTGGGGTGAGTTTGTTCTTGCTGGTGCCGTTGGTTCTGTTATTTGTCTACATTCGAGGACGCAGTAGAATTATAAAGGAAGAAGGTTATTAGCGAATGGAAGGCTGGAAGCATGGAGGACTGGTTTTGCGCTCCTGCTTACTTCAAGGGGATGGTCAGCTTATTTTGCCCAAGCCTTCCTGGCAAGAGTGAATGAGAAAGCAGCGAGTGGCCGCCCTGGTTGGGTCCTCAACTATTCTAAAATCAACGCAAGCGACTCGGAGGGTGCTTTGGGTTATCACCTGGGTCGCTTTTTTGTTGCGCGTGCCGAACCTGGCCGGGCAAAGCCTGTGGCGGGATGAAGTTGACGCCATTCGCTTTTCCAATTGGTCATTGGGGCAGTTATTAGGCAGTTTATTTCGAGAAGGTCACAACGGACCGCTCTTCTTTTTATTACTCCGGCCCTGGCGCACCCTGGCCAGCAACTCCGAATTTGCTCTGCGCTATCCCTCGGCGCTGCTGGGGGTGCTGGCGGTACCGCTAGGTTACGTCCTAGCTCGCCAACTAGGTTTTGGCCGGCGCGTGGGGCTGCTGCTCAGCCTGCTGCTGGCCACCTCCCCCTACCTGATCTGGTACGGGCAGGAGGCCAAAATGTACACCCTGCTGCTGGTGCTGGTGCTGCTGGCCTTTATCGCTTACCTCAAGGCTTTGACCCCCTCCCCAACCCTCCCCCCGAAAGGGAGAGGGAGTAGAAAATGGGCTTGGTGGCTTGTCTTTGTGGTTGCCACCAGCCTGTCGTTTTATACCCACATTCTAAGCCCGTTAATGCTGGTCATCTACGGCCTGGTTGCCGGGCTGCATCCGGCTCAACTCCGGCGACACTGGCGCGGCTGGCTGATTAGTATGGCCTGTCTGACCTTGCCCTACCTGCCCCTGGCGCTGTGGCAGGCCTCGCTGTTTTTTCAAAAATTTGAAAGCGGCCATCCTTTTTACCCTTTGGATAGACAAGTTTTTATCCTGCTGCAGCTCTACAGCAGCGGCCTGGTCCGTTTTGCCGGTTTGACGGCGATCATTCTTTTTGTGTTTCTATGGTTGTGTGGTCTTTTCTTGCCGGGGTCAGGGGTTGGGAGCCGGGGGCCAGAAAGAACTGACGCCTCACGCCTCACGCCTCACGCCTCACGTTTCACGTTCCCTGCTCCCCGTCTCACCCTGGCCGGCTGGACACTCCTTCCACTTTTGATCGTTTATCTGATTTCGCTGCGGGTGGCTGTTTTTGAGGATCGTTATCTCATTTATACTGTCCCGGCCTTTTATTTATTGATTGCGCTGGGCTTGGTTCTGGTACGGCGCTACTCGCGGCTGCTGGCGGGTCTGGGCCTGGGGCTGCTGCTGGCGATTAATTTGCTGGGTATCTGGCAGCAGCAGCGCCAACCGATCAAAGCTGATTTTCGGGCAGCGGGCGCATATCTGGCCGGCCAGCCTCAAGCTCCGGCCATGGTGATGGTTCAAATGCCGTATCTGCGCCATACCCTCCGCTATTATTACAAAGGCAACTACAAAATTCTCGAAGGGTTGTGGACCAACAACGGCAAGACCGAAGCCGAAGTTGACGCTGAAATGACAGCCTTAACCGCCGACTTGAGCGAGTTGTGGCTGGTGGTCTCGGAAGAGGCGGCCTGGGATAACCGCCGTTTGACCCGCGCCTGGCTCGATGCTAACGCGCAACTGGTGGAACAGGCCCATTTTATGCGGGTAGACCTGTATCGCTACCAATTTCGACCCGGTGTCATTGAATCGCAGAGTGTAGGTAGTAAAATTAAACCGATGAAGCGTAACTAATCCATAGCGCTTATTTTAATAGAAGCGTCTTGCGTCTTGCGTAGCTTGTAAACGGAAGACGCAACACGAGCTTTGCTGTGTTGATAACCGAACTACATTATGAACCAACTTTTAACCCTGACCGGGGCAGTTGAACGAATCACCTATACCAACCCGGAGAATGGCTACACCATCGCTCGTTTTCAGGCCGACCGGCAGTTTGGCTTGATTACGATTGTTGGCAGCCTGGCCGAGGTGCATCCGGGCGCGCGGTTGAAAATCGAAGGGCGCTGGAAAACTCACCCCAAGTACGGCGACCAATTTGAAATCGAGCGGTATACCGAGCAAATGCCGGCCACTGTCGAAGGCATCAAACGCTATCTGGGCAGTGGGCTGATTAAGGGTATCGGGCCAGTCATGGCCAAACGTATTGCCGAAAAATTTGGCCGCTACACTCTGGAAGTAATCGAAAGCGACATTGGCCGGCTGGCCGAGGTTGAGGGTATCGGTTCCAAGCGGGTCAAGATGATTGCCCAGGCCTGGGAAGCGCAGAAGCAGATCAAAGAAATTATGCTCTTTCTGCAAAGCCACCAGGTGAGCACCAATTTGGCGGTCAAAATCTACAAAACTTATGGTGATGCCGCCATCAGCGTGGTCAAAAATGACCCCTACCGCCTGGCCCGCGATATTTTTGGTATTGGCTTTGTTACCGCCGACAAGATTGCTCGTAACATCGGCATCCAGGCCGACGCGCCGCAGCGCGTCGCCGCCGGCATCGAATATACCCTCAACCAACTGGCCGACGAAGGCCATGTTTTTGCTCCGCGTGACCACCTCATCCAGGCCGCCGTGAAAATCCTGGAAGTGACGCCGGAACAGGTTGACGCCCAAATCGAGGCTCTGCGGCAGGCAGACCGGGTTAAGATTGAGGTTCTCGATGGCAGAGGAGCAGGGGAGCAGAGGAGCGGGGGGGCAGGGGAGAAAATTGTCAATAATCAACACATCGTAAATCGTAAATCCGAAATAGTAAATCCCCTCGAGGCTGTTTACCTGCCGCCGTTCTACTATGCCGAAATCGGCGTGGCCCGGCAAATTACCCAATTATTGACCAGCGAGCAAAGCCGGCTGGCCGCGTTTGCCAGCGTCAACTGGGACAAAGCCTTTGCCTGGTTGTCTTCAACCGGGCAAGATACCACAGTAGCCAAATTTGAACTGGCCGAACAGCAGCGCCGGGCGGTGCAAATGGCCCTGACCAGCAAGATAAGTATTTTGACCGGCGGGCCGGGCACCGGCAAAACCAGCACCGTAAAGGCAATTCTGCGCTTGTTGCAGGGTAAGGGCAAAACGGCCTTGCTGGCCGCTCCCACCGGGCGAGCAGCCAAACGATTGACGGAAAGCACCGGCCACGAGGCCAAAACCATTCACCGGCTGCTGGAAGTTAGCCCCGGTGAAGGATTCAAGTTTCAGCGCAACCAGGATAACCCCCTGGAATGTGACCTGCTGATTGTGGATGAATGTTCGATGGTGGATTTGATGTTGATGAACAACCTGCTCAAGGCAGTTCACCCGGCCAGCCATCTGCTGCTGGTGGGCGACGCAGACCAACTACCGAGCGTGGGCGCGGGGAATGTGCTGCGCGACATTATTGCCAGCGAGGTGGCGCCGGTTACCCGGCTGAATGTCATCTTCCGTCAAGCCGCCGACAGCACCATTATCACCAATGCTCACCGCATCAATCGTGGTGAAATGCCCATTTTCCCAACGGCCAAACGGCCCCAGTAGATCCAATTTTCCGGGGAGTGAGGTATACCTGCGTGCCAAACACCGCCGCACGTGGGCGTGCTGGCTCCTCAAATTTGGAACCGAGTCTACTTGATGACATCCATGCGGCTTTTAGACCAGTCAGGGCCAACACCGGCGGCGGGAATAATTTCAACCTGGTCATCCCCCCGACTGTTCATTTTCCAGATGCCCCAATTCCCACCACTGCGGGCGCTGCGGAAAAGAATATCGCCGCTGGGGGTGAAGGCCGGTAGGGTATCGGGGCCGGGTGTATCGGTGAGCCGCTGCAAATCACTGCCGTCAATCTTGATGGTGTAGATGTCTATGTTCCCACCCTCGTCGCGGCTAAAGGCGATGGTTTGGCCGTCGGGCGACCAGGCCGGGAAGGCGTCGCCGCCGTTATTGGTCAGGTTGGTGGCCCCGGAGTCATCCCGATTGGAAATCCAAATCCCTGTTTTGCCGTTGCGCCCGGAGCGGTAAACCAATTTCTGGCTGTCGGGCGACCATTCGGCCTGTTCGCCGGGGATTTCGATGTTGGACCGCTGGTAGGGGTCGGTCGGAAAGAAATAGATGCGGTAGTCACCGCCAGGCCGGGCATCATAAGCAATCAACTGGCTGTCGGGCGAAATGCTGGCCCAGCGGGCGCTGCCCTGTTTCCACTCATTCCGTTGCGAAAGCTTGATTTGATCCATCCCTGTCGGCAAGGGCACGGCATTCAAGGTTACAATACCGCTGCTGATATCGCTGAAGGGATACTTCACCCCGTTGACATCCTGCACGTTAATCCCATCTTCGCCGAAGAAGTAAATAAGCTGCCCGTCAGGACTCCACGATGGCCCGGCGGCATAGCTCAATAAATACTGTTCGTTGGCCCCCATCGTATCGGCGACATAGAGATTATGCTTGCCGCCATCCCATTTGGTGAAAACCAGGCGAAAAACGCCGCCGCCCCGGCTGCCGCCGGCATTGGGAGGTGGGGGTGGGGGTGGCGGCAGGGGGGTGTCGGTTGAGGTTGGGGTAGCTGTTGGCGTAGGGGTAAAGTTAGCCACGGCGGTCGCGGTCGCATTGGCAATTGCGGCGGCGGTGGCCGCTTCGGCAGTAACGGCGGCGGCGGTACCGGCCTGGGCTGTGCCTAACAAGCTGGCGACAATCCCCGACTGCTGTTGAAATTCGGCGGTGGCTGTGCCGGCCTGGTCCAGCAGAGCCTGGGCGGTTTGAGTTGGCGCGGCAGCCTGGGCGGTGACGGCGGCAGCGGTTGTCTGGGCTGCTGTTGTGGCGGTAGCGTCCAGATTGGCCGCGGCGGTGCTGGTACTGGCCGCAATGGCTGCGGCATCTGCTGTGGGAGTGGCTGCTGGCTGTGAGGCAGTAAAGAAAAGACCGGCAGCGACCAGCAGGGCCACTGCCCCCACGACAATAGCCACCGGCATGACCGGAAAGGCTTTTTTGACCGTCAACGGAGGCGCAGCCGGCCCCGCGCCATCTTGAGGCAAAGTCAATGTTTCCCGTCCCACGGCGGGCGCGGCTAAGGCGGCAGCTGCGGCCTCGATTTGCTTCGACAGCGGGCCGGTTTTGTGCTCGATTTGCTGAATTTTGGGTGGGGGCGCAACGGCTTGCAGCGGGTGCAGGTCCAAATTATCGCCGGGCGACAGCCCCACCGCCTGGGCCAGGGCGTGGCCCAATGCTCCGGCTGATTGGTAGCGGTCATCCGGGTCTTTGCTTAAAGCTTTGAGAATAACCGCTTCGACGGCCTGGGGCAGGTCGGGCTTGACTCGCGTGGGCAGCGGCAGCGGTTCGGCGATGTGCTTCATAATCACCCCGAATGGGGTGTCGGCGTCATAAGGAATCGCCCCGGTGACAATCTCGTAAAGCACAATACCCAGCGAGTAGACATCGCTGCGTTTGTCGCCACGTTCGCCCTGGCCTTGCTCCGGGGAAAGGTAAGCAGGGGTGCCGGTCAACGCGCCGGTTTGGGTGTATTGGGTAGCTCCAATCAGGCGGGCAATACCAAAATCGGTCAGCACCACCTGGCCCTCCTGGCTAATCATCACGTTAGCTGGCTTGATGTCGCGGTGGACCATGTTCCGGGCGTGGGCGTAATCCAGGGCGCTGCCCAGGGCCAGAAAAATCCGGGCGATTTCTTCGAGGGTAAAAGGTTGATTGGCCGCGAGGCGCGCTTTTAATTCGTCTTTGAGGGTCGGGCCGTCAATGAACTCCATAACCATGAAGTACATATCGCCTTCAAGGTTGAAGTCAACGGCCTGCACAATATTGGGGTGACGCAACTTGCCGATGGTCAGAGCTTCGCGCTCAAACCTGGCAATAAAATCTTTGTCTTCGACCAGATGGGAGTGTAGCACTTTGATGCCGACGTAGCGGTCCAGACCGGGTTGATAGGCTTTGTAGACCTCGGCCATGCCCCCGCTGCCCAGCTTGGCTACTACCCGATAGTGACTTAACGATTTGCCGACTAAATCTGCCATGTGAAGCGTGTCCTGTTTGTGAAAGAAGTTGAGATTGGATGATAAAGCAAGTATTGTGTCATTATAATATAATTCGAGCGGGTGCGTCAATAGGTTCATTGGGTAAAAATTGCTTTGGCTTGTGCGGACCCTCAGGGCCGGGTAAAATAATGGGCAGGATCAGTAGATCCAATTTTTCATTGTAGCTGGCGCATCCCAGCGGGCGGCATAGGGATGCCACCCTACGGGAAATTTGGATCTACTGAGGATAGGTTAAGGAAGCAGGCTATGGCAACACCACCCCCCACCGATTTTTATTTTTTTGGCTCCGATGACCCTGAACAGGCCGCCGAGTTGGTGGTAGACATCGTCGCCCGGCGCATCCCCGAAAAGTTCAACATTCCCATTGACGATATTCAGGTGCTCAGCCCGATGCACCGCGGGCCGGCGGGGGCGCGGGCGCTGAATGAAAAGCTGCAAGCCCGGCTCAATCCCCTGCGCTACGACCGGCCCGAATACCGCAGCGGCAGCCGGGTCTTTCGGCCGGGCGACCGGGTGCTGCAACTGCGCAACAACTATGATAAGGATGTCTTTAATGGCGACATCGGGCGGATTGAAAGCATTGATTTGGAAGAAGGTGAAATTCGGGTGGATTTCGAGGGGCGCAGCGTGACCTATGAATTTAGTGATGTGGATGAACTGACCCTGGCTTATGCCATGAGCGTGCACAAAAGCCAGGGCAGCGAATATCCGGTGGTAGTGCTGCCGCTGCTGACGCAGCACTACATGTTGTTACAACGCAACCTGCTTTACACCGCCATCACCCGCGCCAAAAAAATGGTGGTCATTGTCGGCACGCGCAAGGCCATTGCCATGGCGGTCAAAAATGACAAGATTACCGCCCGCTGGACCGCCCTGACTGAAAGACTAAGAAATTGTGAATTGTGAATGATGAATTGTGAATGAAAAAGAATCATTAACCATTCACAATTGGCTATTCACAATTCACAATTATTCAGTGCATTTCCGCTTCACAGACGCCGATGCCGCTGCGCAGAAAGTTGAACTGCACGTTGGGGTGGTCGGCCAGCAGCGACATGGGCACGGCGGTGTCGGGTATCTTTTTAGAAATCATTAGTGTGGTCAGCCGCAGGCCAAAGGGGTTGTCGTGGGTTCCGGCATGCCAGATGGAGACCTTTTCTGCCTGCCATGTTTCCACCGGGCCGACGGTAATGGCCTGGCTGGGCACGTTTTGCACCACCCCGCCCCCCGAGGTGCGGGCGTTTTGGATCAGGGTGATCGGGTGCAGGTCAACTATGCGGGTGGTCAGTTGGCGGTAAACTTCCGGCGGCGGGGGATTGTCCTGGTACGGCGGTTCGCGTTTGGGCGGGTCGTTGAAGGCCCAATGCTTGACCTCGCCCTGGCCGCCCTGCATCACCAGACAGCGGGCCTGGCCCCAACTGGCAATGTATTCGCTGGGGTCCGCCGCAGGAAAGTGAATGTTTTCCAGGGGCATGCGCAGTTCGGGCCGGATGCGGTTGAAGCACAGTTCCATATCGGCTCTGGCAAAGCTGAGCGGAAAATCCATGCCGGCTTCTTTGCCATCCACCACCCACTCGTCCATGCCCCAAAAATGCGCGTGGCGCAGGTCAATTTCCAGTTCATTGACCAGCCGGGCGACCAGCGGTAGCTGCTCCGTTGGCCCAATGGGGCCGCAGATGCCGGCGGGCTGCTCCGGGGTGGCCTGCCGCCATGAAGTGATATATTCCAGCGCCTCGGCCAGGTAAAAATCCTCGATAGTATCATAGAACTTCACTGTGAAGCCAGGCCGGCTCAGGCTCAGTAAATCATCGGCGGTCAGACGGGCCGCATCGTCCAGAATAGCGCGGTCCAGGGTGGTGTAATCCCACCACTCCGGGGCAACTTTGCTCATGGGTCTCATAGGTATTTCCTCTCAAGGTAGTAATGTTTGACGGTGAGGAAGGTTGGAAGGCTGGAAGATTGTATTTCCAACCTTCCAGCCTTCCGGCCTTCCAACACGAAACCTCTATGGTAATAATCGTTTGGCCGGCGTCCGCGGCCAGACATCGGCGCTGCGGAAGCCTTCGGCGTAAGGAACGTTGCACTGAAACCCACGGGTGCGGGCGACCACGTCCATAAATTCCAGCGCATCAATGTTATCATGGTCTTTCAGCCAGGTCAGTTGGCTTTGGTGACAAGCCAACATCTGCCGTTTCAGGTCCATCGTGGCGGTAATGTCAACATACTCGGTGGGATGAAAGCCTTTGCCGGCAATGGCGTCCATGTAATAAACGGGGGGGACAACCGGGTGCGCGGGATGCTCCGTTTCGACATTGGGCAGGCTGGCGATGAAGCTGGTATCAAACACCAGGCTGCTGACCACCCGGTGGTCGGGGTGATAGTCGTCGGGGGCGTGGGTGATGAGCACATCGGGCCTGGCCCGGCGAATGGCGTCAACAAAGGCCAGCCGGGTTTCCCGGTCATTAAAGATCAGCTCGTCGGGGAAGCCCAGCCAGATAAATTCCGCGCCAATGACTTCGGCGGCGGCCCGCGCTTCGCGTTCTCGAATCTGGGCCAGCTCCGGCGGCTTGATGACCATGTGGCCGGCCGTGCCATCGGTGGCGACGGCCATCACCACCTCATGGCCCTCTTGGGCATAACGGGCCAGCGTGCCGGCGCAAAGAATCTCCAAATCGTCCGGGTGAGCGCCGATGGCTAAAATACGCATCCTTTACTCCTCGCTGAGTTGAGCAGCCCCATTTTACATCAACCAGTTTTAAGAAACAAGCCGGGCCAAGCATTGGGACTCCCTTTTGGCTATTGTTTATTCCCCCTTTTTTGGTAAAATGGAAGGCAAAGGGGAAAGCAATGGCTAACGACTTGATTCTCATCGTGGACGACGAAGAAAATATTATCGAACTGGGCCGGCTCTACCTGGAAAACGAGGGCTATCAGGTCGAGGCGGCGAATGATGGCCTGACCGCCCTGCGCAAGTTTGAAATGCTGAAACCGGCGCTCATTGTCCTCGATTTGATGCTGCCGGAACTGAACGGCTGGGACGTGTGCAAAAAGATCAGGGCGGTGAGCGAAACGCCGATCATTATGCTGACCGCCCGCACCGACGACGTGGATAAAATTGTCGGCCTGGAGCTGGGCGCAGACGATTACATGACCAAACCCTACAATCCCCGTGAGTTGGTGGCCCGCGTCAAAGCCGTGCTCCGGCGCGGCAAAGCGGCCGCTGCTCCGGCCAATGCTGCTCCAGCGGGACCGGTATTGCAGGCCGGCCCGCTCACCCTCGACCCGGCCCGGCGGGAGGCCCGGCTGCATAACCGCCTGCTCGACCTGCGCACCCAGGAATTTGATCTGCTGCAAACCTTTGTCGAAAATAAGGGGCTGGCCCTCAGCCGGGAGAAACTGCTGGAGCTGGCCTGGGGCTTTGATTTCTATGGCGAAACCCGCACCGTAGACGTGCATGTGGCCCATCTGCGCCACCGCCTGGGCGATGACTCCCCCGTCAAAATCGAGACGGTCTGGGGGGTGGGCTACAAACTGATTGTCGAGTAGAGAGGTCAGTGCTCAGATGTCAGTGATCAGTAATCAGAGAAATATCTGGAGATTGATCTCTGACTACTGATGACCGACCACTGATAACTGATTAGCGATTACTGCAATGACTCTTACCGCGCGTTTGCTTCTTTCCTACCTTATTATCATCTTTGTCAGCCTGACCCTGGCTTTTGGCACTTTGATTTTGGTGGCGCGACCGGTGCAAAACCGGCTGGCCCGGCTACGGCTGACGGCTGAGAGCCGCCAGGCGGCCAGCCTGGTTAACGGCCTGTATCGCCAGGGATTGTCAAGCGAAGCTGTTCTGGCGCGGTTCAAGGTGGCCGCCGCTGAACAGGAGACCCGCTTGCTTTTTTTAGACCCTCAAGGCCAGGTGTTGGCCGACAGCCGGGGCGCGTGGGTGGGTCAGAAGCTTCCCTTGCCCGCCTCTGCGGACGACCCTTCACTGTCCCTGCGCGAGATTGAACCGCAGAATTTTGTTGCCCCCAATGGGGATGAATTCTCTTACATTCCTATTCCGGTTGGTCCTGCGGAGAATCGGGCCGGGTACATCGCTGCGGTAGGCCCGCGCTTGTCGGGGCTGCTGGGGGTGTTGGGCGAGTTGAGCCGGGGCTTTTTGGCCGCCGGGGGAGTGGCGCTGCTGGTCTCGCTGTTGTTGGGGGTCTTTATTGCCCGCTCGATTGCCTTACCGCTACAGCAAATGGCGGCGGCAGTGGGGGCGGTCGCCGCCGGAGACTACGAGCACCGGCTGCCAGAAACCGGCCTCCCGGAAATCAAGCGGGTGGCCCACAGTTTCAATGTGATGGTCGGGCGGGTCGAAAGCAGCCAGCGGGCCATGCGCGACTTTGTGTCCAACGTCTCGCACGAATTAAAAACACCGCTCACTTCCATCCAGGGTTTTTCGCAGGCGATAATGGAAGGCGCTACCTACGACGACGCCGCGCGCAAACGGGCCGCTGGTATCATCCACCAGGAGGCCGGACGGATGGCCCGCATGGTTGAAGATTTGCTTGATTTGGCCCGGATTGACTCCGGCCAGATTGTGATGAAAAAGGCGCAGTTGGACCTGGGCCAGATTTTGACCAGCACCGTCGAGCGTTTGCTGCCCCAGGCGGCTCAGCAGCAGATACGATTGATCAAAAAATGGAATACCTTGCCTCCGGTAGTGGGCGACGGCGACCGGCTGGCCCAGGTTTTTACCAACTTGTTAGACAATGCTGTGCGCCACACCCCGGCGGGAGGCCAGGTAACCATTTCCGGCCAGACCGCCAAAGGTTTGCCGCGTCCCCGGCGAGTCCGGGCCGGCCTGGTGCAGCCCGACGCCACCACCGCCCTTTCGGAGCGGGGCGATTTTGTTGAGGTCAGTATCGCCGATAGCGGGCCGGGCATCCCTGCCCAGGATTTGGCCCGCATTTTCGAGCGATTTTACCAGGTTGACAAAAGCCGCAAGCGCGGCAAAGGGACCGGCCTCGGCCTGACCATTACCAAAGAGATTGTTGAGGCCCACGGCGGTTACATCCGGGCCGAGAGCACGGCCGGCGAGGGTACAAAATTCACTGTTTTTCTCCCCATCACCGAGGCGGATGTAGCCACGGTCATTTCACCGCGACGATAGAAAAATTTCCATCCAACAGTATTTGGTCCCATCTCTTTAGCTTACGGAAAATAATTCCTCAACCAGCGCTTCCAGCGTCAGCGTTGCCGCCCGCTCTTGAGCGGCTGCCACACCTTCCGGCGGCAGCCCAGTCTCCTTTAACTCGGCTAACAGGTCGGCAGCCCGATCATAGGTGGGGCGCGTGGTGGCCGGATGGTTTAGAATCAGGGTCAGACTGGTGATGGCCCAGGCCTGGTTTTCGGGCGAGGGTGGGCCTGGTTTGGTCAAGAGCAAAGTTAACCCTACCAGGGCCTCCAAGGCCATTGGCAGGGTGGGCAGCTTCATAGCTGTCTGTAACGCCTCACGAAAACACTTTTCCGCCTCGTCGTGCTCACCCAACTGGCAGTGGGTATAACCCAACTGATTCAACGAAACCGCCATACCCCATTCGTCGGCGTTCTCCCGGCAAACGGCGACAACGGTTTGCAGGTAGCGCCTGGCTTCAAGTCCCAGCACCGCGTCCATCACATCAAAAATTCCCCGGACGTGATATAACATATGTGGAATTGTGCGTGGGTCGCCGATAAGTTCTCTCTGCGTCAGACATTCCCACATCAGTTGCTTCGCTTCTGCCAGGTAGCCCAGGGCATACATAGTACTGGCCAGATAACCCAGGCCAAAATGCCGGTAGCGCAGCTCGCCAAACGATTTCAACGTGGCGACGCTCTCGGCCAACAACTGCTTAGCCTGCTGATACTGCTTAAATTCGTGCGCCACCATTCCCAGAAATTGCTGGGTTTTGGCGTAGCTGAGGGGGTTTTTGGCCGGATCGAGCAGGGCTAAACTTTTGACCAGGTAAGCCTGGGCCAGGTCGTACTTCTCGTTGATGTAATTTAAAGCGCCCAGCCGGCGCAGGGTGGCGGCCTGGTCACGGTCGGCCCCTGTGTCTTGCAGCGCATCGAGACTGCGGACACATAATGCTTCGGCCTGGGCGAAGCGGCTGAGATACTGATAGAACATGGCCTGTTGCATCAACAAACGACCGTACACGATGCGCTGCTGAACCTCGTTTGACTCAGCCACAACCGTTTCCAGGCGCTGAATGGCTTTGTCAAACAAGGCTATGCCCTCATGGTACCAACCGTAGGCGCTGTAAAAGAGACGCATGCCGCGGACATAATCCAGCATGGCCGGGATGGCCAGGGACCAGTCGGCGGTGATGGCTCGTTCCCAGCCGGCCCGAATGTTATCCGCTTCGGGCTGAAGTTCGGCCAGTCGGGCAGGCCCGTCTTCATTTTCTAGCTGATCTTCACGCTTGGCCAAAAAATCTCCATAGTAGCGGCAGTGCGCATCCAGGGTGGATTCACGTTCTGAGGGTATTTCGGCCAGTTTTTCGGCGGCAAATTGGCGCAGCAGCTCGTGGCTTTGGTAGCGGCCCGAAGCGGTCAGCCGCAGCAGCGATTTATCCACCAGGCTGGTCAAGGTGAGCAGTGAAGCTCCGGCCACTTCCTGGGCCGCCGCCCGCCGGAAGCCGCCCCTGAAGACAGATAAGCGCCGCAAGACGCTTTGCTCTGCGTCTGACAACAAGCGCCACGACTGCTCAAAGACGGCGCGCATGCTGCGATGTCGCTCCGGCACGTCGCGTAGGGACGTGGTTAGAAAATCCAGGCCGCGCTCGATTTCCTGGGCAATCTCGGCGCAGGTCAACACCCGCAGCCAACTGGCTGCCAGTTCTAGCGCCAACGGCGAACCTTGGACCGATTGGCAAATCTGAATGATATGGCTGACATCCTGCTTGGACAGGGCCAAACCGGCCCGAATTTGCTCGCCTCGTTGGATAAAGAGGGACATGGCGCAGTAATGTTGATCAAAAATGCGTTGGCGGAGCTGAGACCAATCCCCCAATTTGCCGGCCTGCCAATCTTCCAGGCGGGGATAATCCAGCCCCTCTACCTCCACCACCCACTCCTCCCGCAGATTGAGCCGCTCACGCGAGGTGACCAGCAGCTTGACGCCGGGCGCTTTTTGCCACAGCTCAATCAGCAGGGTGGCTCCGGCGATTAAGTGTTCAAAGTTATCTAACACCAACAATACCTGCTTCTGGCGCAGGTGCTTGAGCAGTTGGCTCATCAGGTCAACCGGCCCCTGAAAAGAAAAGTCCAGCGCTTCGGCGATAGCTGAAGCGAACAGGTCGGCCAGATCGGTCAGGTTTGGCTCACCGGGGCGGTCGTCCCCAATCCGTACCGGGGTCAGGTTGACAAAATAGACGCCGTCGGCAAAGCCGGCTTCACTCAGCGCCGGCTCCAACTGAACACAGCGCCGGGCTGCCTCAAGCGCCAGGCTGGTTTTGCCGATGCCGCCTGGCCCGACCAGGGTCAACAAGCGGCAGGCCGGATTGCGCAGATGCAACTCCACTTGTTTCAACTCGACTGTGCGCCCCAGAAAAGAATTGGGCAACGGGGGCAGATTGTGTGGCGGGGCGGCGGCTGCTTTGAGCCGCTGGTACAATGCCGTCGTTTCGGCCATCGGCTCGACGCCTAACTCCTCGACCAGAATACGCCGGCAGGTTTCATACTGGGCCAGAGCGGCGCTGCGCTGTCCGCTGCGAGCCAGCAGCAGCATCATGTGCCGGTGGGCCGGCTCCCGCCAGGGGTCCAACGCCAGCAGGCGCGAGGTGTATTCCAGCGCGGCAGCGTCATCACTTCTCTGGTCGGTATAATGCTTAACCAGCCGGTCTAACCCCTGCAGCATCATCTCTCGTAGCTGCTCGCGCTGGCTGGTGAGCCACTCTTCAAAAGTCAGGGCCTCCCGCACATAGAACCCCTCCAAAAAATCGCCCCCATAAAGATTGACCGCCTTACGCAGCGGCGACAGGTCCTCCGGCTTGCTGGGTTCAAGCAGCAGGCTCGCTTCAATGGCTGCCTGAAAAATAGTCACATCCAGGGTATAGGATTTCTCCTGATAAAAACCGACGCTCTGCCGGTCAATCAGCAAATAAGGCCCCAGCAGATGGCGCAGGTTGGAGAGGGCTTTGCTCAGGTTGCGTTTGGCCATGACCTCATCCATGTCGCCCCACAGCAAATCGGCCAGGGTGTCCCGGCTGTGGACGCGACCAGTCACAGCCAGGTAGTAAAGCAGCGCCTGGACTTTACTGGTTTCAAACCCGGTGACAGGCCGGTTATTCAAAAAAACTTCCGGCTTGCCTAATAGATGAAGCTGCAAATTGTCCATTCTTAAAAAACTTGGCGGCAATTCGCGTTTATTTCACACTGATTTCGCATTTTTTTCGCTTTAGTTTGGTACAGTGGCAGTATAACACACTTTTCCTGAGAGACATATTCCAGGAGGAATCGTTCCGATGAATATCGCGCCAACTATCAACAAGATTAATTTAAAGTTGCGCCAAGCCCGCCTGGAGGATATCCCGGCGCTGACCCGGCTGATTGAAGCCTCAGTACGCGGCTTGGGTGGGCGGGATTACAGCCCGCAGCAAATCGAAAGTTCGCTCAAATATGTCTTTGGGGTAGATACCCGGCTTATCGAGGATGGCACTTATTTTGTTGTTGAAAGTGACTATCATCTCGTCGGGGCCGGCGGCTGGAGCCGGCGCAAGACGCTCTATGGGGGTGACCAGGCCAAAGGCCAGGCCGAGGAAAATCTACTCGACCCCCGCCGTGACTCGGCCAAAATCCGCGCCTTTTATGTGCATCCCGATTGGGCCAGACAAGGCATTGGCCGGCAAATGATGAGCGCCTGCGAGGCTGCGGCCGGCCTGGCCGGCTTTACCAGGCTGGAGTTGCTGGCCACCCTGACCGGCGCGCCGCTCTACGCCGCTTGTGGTTTTGACGTGGTTGAGCGGGTAGAGGTCAAGTTGCCGGATGGTATTGTTTTGCCCACGCTCAAGATGGTTAAGCAACTGGACCAACAGGAGGAACCATGACGAACCCGCCAGAACTTAAGGGTCAAGAAGAAAATATCCTGCTCGAAGCCAACCTGCTGGCCCGCTTTGCCTACCTGAGCGAGTCGGCCCATATGCGCTTTTTTGTCGAGCCGGAAATCAGTTGGTTCACCACCGATATTGCCTATCCTAACTATCTGTTCAATACGGTGCTGCGGGCCAACTTTGACACAGCCGCAGAAACCCACGCCTTTATCAACAGCCTGCTGTACGACGCCGAGGCTCATCACAAAGCCCTCTATTGGTTTGTCGGTCCGGCCACGCAGCCGGCGCAGTTAGGCGAGACCCTGGAAACGTATCATTTTCAACCTGTTTTGCCATTGCAGGGGATGAAACTCAATCTGGCCGATCTCAACGAGAATTTATTATTCCCGCCGGATTTCGCGGTACAACGAGTAGAAAACCTGGATCAGTTGCGCGAGTTTGTCACTGTGCTGGCCCGTAATTCCAACATCCCGCCGGATATCACCGCGGCCTGGTTTGAATTGGAGGCAGGTTTGGGGGTTGGGGACAACCTGCCCTGGCAGCGCTACCTGGGTCTCTGGCACGGCGAGCCGGTGGCGGCGTGCAGTGTGGTGGCCGGGGCGGGGGCGGTCGGTTTGTATCAGGTCGCCACGCTGCCCCAGGCGCGGGGTCACGGCCTGGCTACGGCTATCTGCCTAACCGCCCTGCGTGAGGCCCGCCGGCGAGGCCACCATACCGCCGTGCTGCACTCAACGCCGATGGCGGTCCAGGTTTATCGCCAGCTTGGTTTCCAACCCGTAGCCAATCTAATGCTGTACCTGTGGCAGAAATAAAAGAAGGGAGAAAGCGAATGGAATTGAACAGTATGAATAAATGATGACAGCCAACTTAACGAACAAAATCTTGAAAAAATCACAAAGTTTAGCAAAAAAGAGAAAGGTAACTACTCAATGAAAACGCAATTGAAAGCCCTGTGGCTAGGCTTACTGCTGTTGTTAACCCTGCTGAGTGGGGTTGCTTGCAGCGGCGCCGATGCCGCCACACCGGAAAACTCGGTGGTGGAAAGCCAGAACAAACCGGCCCAGGAGATCAAACTAGGGTTTGCCGGGCCGTTAACTGGCGGCGCAGCCTTTATCGGCCAGGAGCAGTTGGGCTTTGTCAAAGCTGCTGTGGATGTCTTTAATCAAAAAACCGGCCTGAACGTGCAGGTGGTCGAAGCCGATACCAAGCTGGAGCCGGATGAAGCCAAAATTGTGGCCGAGCGTCTGGCCGCCGACGACAGTATCCTGGCCGTGTTTGGCCCGACGGGCAGCCAGGAGTGTGAAGCCACCCAACCGGTTTTTGCCGAGGCCGGGCTGGCCCACATCACCGCTTCCTGCACCCGCACCAGCCTGACCGAACCGGGCACGCCGACCTTCTTCCGGCCCATCCCCCACGACGGGCTGCAAGGCCCAACCGATGCCCGCTATATGGTCGAAAAGTTGGGTGTTAAATCGGTCTATCTGGTGGATGAACAGACTTCCTATGCTGCCGGTTTGCTGGCCGAGGTGGAAGGGACGCTCCAGGAGTTGGGCCTGACCGACATCCAGCGCGCCTCGATCACTCAGGAAGAGATGGACTTCTCTTCCCTGGCGACCAGTATCATAGCCGCCAAGCCCGACGTCGTCTTCTTCCCCAGCCAGGTGGCTAATCAGATGGCGAACCTGATCACCGAACTGCGGGCGCAGGGCTATGAAGGTCACTACTTCCTGGGCGACGGCGGGTTTGACACCAGTTGGCCGAAGGCAGCCGGCGCAGCGGCCGAAGGCGCTTACGTCTCCTTCTTCGCCCCAGACCCGCGTTTTATCGCCCAGGCCAAGCCGTACATTGACCGCTACAGTGAAAAGTACGGCGAAACTTACGGCGCTTTTGGCGGCGCGGCGGCCCTATCGGCCCAGATCGTTCTGGAAGCCCTGGAGCGTTGCCATCAAGCCGAAAACCTGAGCCGGGCCTGTCTGATCGAAGAACTTAAAGCCACCAATATGTCGGAGAGTATGCTCGGCATCCCGGTCTCCTTTGGCGCGGGCAACCAGCTCAACGGCGGCGAGTTCTTCATCTTCCAGGTGAAGCAGGGCCAGTTTGTGTTGGTGAAATAAAATGACGCGATGAGGCGGGGAGGTGAGGAAGATTTCGCCTCATCGCGTCACCCCTCCTCGCCTCTTTCAAGGAGCATCTTATGGAGATAGTTTTCGAGGTTGCTTCGACCGAACAACATTTTGAACAGATATTACAACTGCAAAAGCAGAACCTGTTTAGCGTAATCAGTGAAGAGCAACAAGCGCAGCATGGTTTTGTTTTTGCCGAGCATACCATACCCTTGTTAAAAATGATGGCCGCTCATTTGCCTCAAGTGATAGCCGTAAGCAATGGCAAAGTGGTGGGTTACAATCTGGCCATGCCCGTTTCGATGAAACATGACATGCCAAGTCTGGTACCGATGTTTACGGAATTTGAACGCAGTCAATACAAAGGCAGGCTTTTAACAACGTATCATTTTATGGTGGGCGGACAGGTTTGTGTAGACAAAGATTTCAGAGGACAAGGGTTGTTACGCCGCCTTTACCACGAAACCAGAAACAGGCTGCCACCTGGCTACCAGCTCTGTGTGACAGAGGTCTCGGCACGAAACAGTATATCCTTAAATGCGCACCAGAAGATGGGATTTGAGGTGGTCAGTACCTATCACGACGGAAAAGAGCTATGGAATGTGGTGGTATGGGACCTTGAAAATGAGGAGAAACTTCTATGGAGCAATTTCTAGCCCAACTCCCACAAACAATTGTCAACGGCCTGACCCTGGGCAGCGTTTATGCCCTGATTGCCCTGGGCTACTCGCTGGTCTACGGCATCTTAAAGCTGCTGAACTTCGCCCACGGCGAGGTGTACATGGTGGGAGCCTATCTCGGCTACGGCGTGCTGGCGGCGCTGGTTCCGGCCAGCGGGCCGCTCCTGCCCATCCCGGTCATTATCGGCTTGATGCTCCTGGCGGCGATGGTCGGCAGCGCCGGTCTCGGCGTCGCCATCGAGCGCCTGGCCTACCGGCCGCTGCGCCGCGCCCCGCGTCTGGCTCCACTGATTACGGCCCTGGGCATCTCATTACTTTTACAGAACCTCATCCAATTAGTCGTCAGCCCCCGACCCCTCAGCTATGGCAGCGGCGTGCTCATCCCCATTGAGGCCGGCATCATGGTGGGCAGTCTGCGCCTCCACCCGGCCCGCTTGTTGGTCATCGGCGCGGCAGTCGGCTTGATGCTCCTCCTGGCCTATTTGGTGCAGCGCACCCGCCTGGGCCGAGCCATGCGCGCCGTAGCTATGGACCTCGATGCCGCGGCGATGATGGGGGTTGACGTTGACCGGGTAATTACCCTGACCTTTCTGATCGGCTCGGCTCTGGCCGGAGCAGCCGGAGTGCTGGTGGGCATCGCTTTTCTGTCTATCCAGCATACGATGGGTTTTACGGCCGGTCTCAAGGGTTTTACGGCCTCGGTAGTGGGAGGCATTGGCCATATCCCCGGCGCGGCGCTGGGCGGACTGCTGATCGGCCTGGTTGAAGCCCTGGCCAGCGTTTACATTTCCGTCACCTTCAGAGACGTTATCGTTTTTATGATCCTGGGGCTGATGCTCCTGGTCAGGCCCAGCGGCCTGTTGGGCCGCGCCGCCATTCAAAAAGTTTAGATTTTCATTCAGAAACTTATCCAATGAATAATGAGCAAACAATCACCAAAATTGGTTCAGGTCAACGCTCCCCGCTGGGGATGGATGAGTGGGTGGCCCAAAGCGAACAGCGTCGGCGTCGGCCAGCCAGTTTTAGTAGGACGTTCGTCCAGGGTTGGGCCTCCTTTCCCCCGCTGGGGCGAATGGCCTTGATGGCCCTGGTGCTGGTCAGCCTGCCTTTTGTAACCAGTGCGCCGCCGGTTTTGAGCTTGCTGAGAATTTCTAACAACGATTTTATCGTCAGGTTGGGGGCAACCTTTCTGGCCTATAGTATCCTGGTGATTGGTCTGAATATCGTCGTTGGGTTTGCCGGCCTGCTGGATCTGGGCTATGTGGCTTTTTGGGGGTTGGCCGGTTACGCCTACGCCTATCTTTCTTCGGATTTTGCCGGCCTGCATGTTCCGGCTATTATCAGCCTCCCTTTGATAGTTGGTTTCACTGCCTTGACCGGCTGGGGCATCGGCCGGCTCACCCTGCGGCTGCACGGCGATTATCTGGCGATTATTACCCTGGGCTTTGGCTTGCTGTTTGTCCAGCTTACCTCGACCCTGACCCGCGTTCAACTTCCCTGGTTAAACCAACCGCTTGACCTGACCCGCGGACCGAACGGCCTGAACAACCTGGATGAGCTTGTTTTGTTTGGCTATCGGTTCGAGTCTACCTGGTCCTACTATTTTCTTTTTCTGGTCCTGCTGAGCTTGGTGGCCCTGGTCGTCCATCATCTTGACCGCTCCCGGTTGGGCCGGGCATGGCGGGCCATGCGCGAGGATGAGCTGGCGGCTGAGGCGTTGGGCATGCCCACCTCACACCTGAAATTGTTAGCTTTTGCCTTTGGCGCAGCCATTGCCGGCCTGGTTGGCGCAGTTTTCGCCGCCTGGCAGGGAAATGTGGTCCCTGGCCGTTACGACGCGCTCAGCCTGATTAACCTGTATGCCATGCTCATTCTGGGCGGTCTGGGCAGCCTGCCCGGCGCAATGATAGGCGCGTTAGTTTTCACTGTCCTGCCGGAGGTTTTACGCAGCGTCGAGGTGGCCGGTTTCCTTTTTTATGGGGGCGGTTTGCTGGCGCTGGTCCGCTGGCTGAAAGTCTCGCCACGGCTGGCGGCCATCCTCAGCGGGACGCTGCTGGGTGGAGTTATGCTGAACCTGGGGGTCAACTGGTTCTGGCCCGGTTTTGACAGCGGCATTCCCCCGGCCGCCGGTTCTTTCTTCAATCAATGGGCGCAAAGCTGGCTGGTTATTCCGGCCGACTTCAAACTCGTCGGGAACATCGCTATCGGTCTGGCCATGTTGCTGCTATGGTTAAGCCTGTGGTTGAAAAAATCGGTACGCTGGATTTTGCTGAGTCTGGCGATCTATCTGGCGGTTTTTGCCTGGGAAACCCGGCTGGCCGGCGAGCCGGCGGTTACACGCCTTCTCGTTGTTGGCGCGACGTTAATCATCTTAATGATTACCCGGCCTCAAGGGATGCTGGGTAAACCTCAGGTCAGGGTGGTGTAAAAATGGCGCTGCTTGAAGTCAAACAACTCAATAAATCTTTTGGCGGTCTGCAGGTGGTCAACAATTTGTCATTCGTGCTTAACGAGGGCGAAATTCTCAGCCTGATTGGGCCGAACGGGGCCGGCAAGTCAACGGTATTGAACCTGATCAGCGGCATCAATCAGCCGGATATGGGCGACATTTGTTTCCAGGACTGTTCTCTCCTCGGTCTGTCACCCCACCAGATTACCCGCCGGGGCATCGCCCGCACTTTCCAGACCTTGCGATTGTTTTTGAATATGAGCGTCATCGAGAATGTGATGGCCGCGGCTTATGTCCATACCAGGGCCGGACTGCTCGGCATCATGCTCCGCACCCCGGCCTGGCGGCGTGAAGAGGCCGGCATCCGGGCGCTGGCCGAGGAAACTCTAGCCTTTTTTGGGGAGCGGTTGGTCGGCTATCGCTTTGATCAACCGGCCTACAGCCTGTCCTATGCTAATCGCCGGCGGCTGGAGATTGCCAGGGCGATGGCAACCCGGCCCCGGCTGCTGCTCCTCGACGAGCCGGCGGCGGGGATGAACCCCCAAGAGACGCAGGAAATCACCCACCTCATCGGCCAACTGCGCGACCAGGGTAGGTACAGCATCCTGCTGATCGAACACGATATGAGCGTTGTCGAGGCTATTTCCGATCGAGTGATCGCCCTGGATTACGGCCAAAAGATCGCCGAGGGTCGCTACCAGGAGGTGGTGGCGAACGAACAAGTGATTGAAGCTTACCTGGGGCGCAAGCGGGAACATTGGGCCAAGTGAAACGTGAAGCGTGAGGCGCAGAAGGTGGTGGCAGAAATTTTATGAGTCCGTATCACGTCCTATGGACTAATGAGGTATAGATAAATGGGAAAAATTACCAATCTCCAATCTCCCCTTCTCCGTCTGGTCAACATCAACACCTTCTACGGCCCTATCCCTATCCTCCAGGATGTCAGTTTGGAGATTTACCCCGCTGAGATGGTTTGTTTGCTGGGGGGAAACGCCTCTGGCAAATCCACCACCTTGAAGACTATCTTGGGGATCGTTAGACCGGATAGTGGTTCGGTGGAGTTTGCCGGGGAAATGATCCGGGATTACCCCACCGCTTATCGTATCGAGCGGGGCATCGCCGTAGTGCCGGAGAACCGGCGCATCTTTGGGGAGATGAGTGTGTATGAGAACTTGCTGATGGGGGCCTATCTGCGCCGGAATCGTAACGAAATCAAGGTAGACCTGGAGCGGGTGCTCGAACTGTTTCCCCGGCTTAAAGACCGCTTGCGGCAACTGGGCGGCGCCCTCAGCGGAGGCGAACAACAAATGCTGGCGCTGGGTCGGGCGCTGATGGCTCGTCCGAAGCTGCTGCTGCTGGACGAACCTTCGATGGGGTTGGCCCCGGCGCTGGTGGAAAGCAGTTTCCGGCTTATTCAGCAAATCAACCGGCAAGGAGTCGCTATTTTTATGGTAGAGCAAAACGCCAATATGGCCCTCTCCATCGCCGACCGGGGCTACGTGCTGCAAACGGGTCGGCTGGTGCTGGCCGATCTGGCTAAAAATTTGCTCCATAACGCACAGGTGCGGCAGGCTTATTTGGGCCGATAAACAAGCCAATTTACTGAGACCCGCTTAAGGCAGTTTGATAAGCAAAGAGGCTGGGCGCGCCGCCGGTATGCAAAAACAACACCTTGTGCTGCTGATTGATTTCGCCTCGCCGGATCAAATCTATCAACCCGGCCATGGCCTTACCGCTGTAAACCGGGTCGAGCATAATTCCTTCGGTTTGAGCTACCAGCCGAATTGCTTCAACACAGGCCGGGGTAGGAATACCGTAACCGGGGCCAATGTAGTCATCGTTGACTTTGATCTCAGCCGGCGATACGCTCAGGTTAAGATCAAGCAGGCTGATGGTTTCCTGGGCCAGTTTTTCGATACGGATCAGACATTCCTGACGAGGACGGCTAACCGTCACACCTAATATCTGATAACCCGGCTGTAACCAGGCCGCTCCCACCAGCAGCCCGGTTTGGGTGCCGCACGAGCCGGTGGCGCAGATCAGATAATCAAGCTGAAGGTTTTGCTCTACAAGCTGGGTCAACAGCTCCAACGAAGCGGCTACGTATCCGCTGCTGCCCAGGCTCGATGCTCCGCCCCGCCCAATTACATAAGGACGCCGGCCTTCCTGTCGCAGCCGCTCCGCCTCAGCTTCAATGCGCGCATCCAACTGCGCCCGATTCGGGTTGTTGGTAAAAATAATCTCGGCCCCGAATAACTCGTCCAGCAGCAAGTTGCCCTGGGTCTCCGGCGGACGAGAGCCGTGCAAAACAGCCACACCTTTCAGCCCCAATCGGGCGGCCACGGCCATCGTCGCCCGCACATGGTTGGATTGCGGTCCGGCCCCCGTCACCAGGGTATCAGCGCCCTGGGCCAGGGCGTCGGCAGCCAGAAATTCCAGCTTGCGGATTTTGTTGCCGCCCATCCCAAAGCCGGTCAAATCATCCCGTTTGAACCAGATCTGTGGGCCACCCAGCGCTATGCTCAAACGCTCGGCGTAATGCAGCGGCGTGGGCAGGGTGGCTAAAGGGACACGCGGCAGCGAGGCCAACTTCATGGCGCAGCTCCTGGCTCAGTCTCGTCTCTGGCCCGATCGGCCTCAGTCAGTTGGACGACCCGATCCACAAATTGAGGACACAGCCCCAACTGCCGTTCATAATCAAACAATGCTTCGATCTCCTGCGGGGACAGGTGGGCTGTAATCTGTTCATTTTCAAGGATGACCTCTGGCAAAGGCCGGCCGGCCTCAAAAGCAGCCATGGCCGTCTCATAAACCAGGCGGTGCGCCGTTTGCTTGCCGACCTTTTGGGCCAGGGCCAGCATGACCCCTTCAGACAGAACATAGCCCTGGGTGGCTTCCAAATTCTGGCGCATGGCCTGTTTATCCACCTGAAGGTTGGCGCACATGATTTTCGCCAGGCGCAGCAGCGACCCGGTCATGGCGCAGGTAGGGCCGATCAATCCCCATTCGGCCTTCCAGGAGCGCCCGTCACGCTCGTGATCGTGGACCAGATTTTCGGCCAGACAGGCGGCATTGTGCCGGATGAGGCGGGCCAGGGTGCCCAGGTGTTCGGCAATTTCCGGGTTGCGTTTATGGGGCATGGTGATGCTGCCAACTGTACCACTGACAAAACCTTCCCGCACCTCGCCCAACTCCGGGCGCTGCAAATTGTAGATTTCGTGGCCGATTTTATCTATTGTGGCGGCGATCAAGGCCAGGAGATGGATAAACTCGGCCTGGGTATCGCGGGCGGTATTCCAGACAATATCGGGCGGGCGCAGGCCCAGTTTGGCAAAAAAGCGTTCCTGCAAGGCCAGGCCCTTCTCGCCAAAAGATGACAGCGATCCGACCCCGCCGGCTAATTGACCCTCACCCAGCCGCCGGCGCACCTCCTTCAATCGTTCAATGTGGCGGCGCAGTTCGCGCAGCCAGACGGCGACTTTAAACCCAAAGGTAATGGGTAAACCGGGCTGGCCGTGCGTCCGACCCGGCATGGGTGTATCGCGATGAGCCACCGCTAAGGCCAGCAGTGTGCCTTCAAGATCGCGCAAATCCCGCCAGACAATGGCCCAGACTTTGAGCAGAGCCACCGCCAGCCAGGTGTCGGTAATATCCTGCACGGTAGCCCCATAGTAGAGCCACTCTCCGGCAGCCGGCGAGGCCAACTTTTTCAACTCCCGGATCAAGCCCAGGGTCGAATGGCCGGTTTCCTGGTAGCCCTGGCGCAGCGCAGCCATGTTGAGCAATTCCACTCGACAGACCTGCCGAATTTCCGGCGCTACTTCTGCCGGAATGAGGCCAACTTCGGCCTGGGCTTCGGCCAGCGCAGCGATGACCTCCAGCCAGCCCTGGGTGCGGGGTACATCATCAAAAATGGCCTGCATTTCGTCAGTACTCCAGGCCCCGCTGTAAATTTCCGAATCAATCATGTGGATGGGCATCGGTTCACCTCTCTACTTGGGCTAAGGTGTGGGTTTGGGTCTATTCACGCCTATTATAAGCGCCGCCGTAAGCCGGGTCAACCGGCTTAGTCAATCTCGACCTCGCTGGTCGAAACCAGGGCTTTCAGGCCCCCTTCAACTTGGGCCAGAGTAGCGCCCCAGGGCACAATCACCCGGCAGCCTTCGATCTCGAACCCTTCTTCCAGCAAACAGCATTTCAGTAGAGTGGGTGTGCCGTCATCCTGGGTCAAGCGGCGGGGACACATCTCGATGCGGGGCGCGTCGTCGCCGTAAAAATGGCGGTGAATCTGGCGGCTGCGTTCGCAGGCAATCATGGTCCAATTGTGGCGGGGGGGATGCTCATCCAGAAAATAGGTCGGCGCGTCAAAATTCAGGCCCGCAGCGCGGCAGGGGATGAGGTAAGCTTCGGCGTCGGGGGTTTGATCGGCCAGATCGCGCAGGTCGAAATTGTGTAGAACCAATTGCAGCGGGGGCAGGGCCAGCACTTCGACGGCGGTGATGGGGCTGAAGAGCGGCTCTTCACTTTCCCGGCTGACGACGGCAATGGCGCAGGTATTATCCTGCTCCAGCACCACGTAGCGAGTGCGGCGGTAAGAATCTCTGCCCAGCAGATGCATTCCAATGGCCTCGGCGGTCATGGGGCCGGTGTAGGGTTGGACGCTCACCTGGCGATAGGGTAACGGAACCAGGTTTTGGGGGGCAGGAGAAGATTTTTTAAGCATTTGGTCGTTGAATTTCATCAGGAAGTTCCTCTTGCAGGCGCTCAACTGCTTCGATGGGTATGGTCAGCCCGGCCTTGACGGCGTGTTGATGTAATGAGGCTAACATACTGCCGGGGTCCAGCAGGGCTTGCGCCGAGAACGGCATGTCGGTGGCAGAGGACAGGGCAGCGGACCGCTTTGGAGAAGCGGCGGCGAATGGCTGCGGCTGGGCTTTACTTTCGGCCAGGCGGGTGACGGCTCCGTAGATCATATCGAGGCGCTGGTTCATTTGTTCAATTTCCTGCCGGAGTTGGGCCATCTCTGCGGCCAGATGGGTTAAAGTAATAGTATCATTCATCATGACTTCCCCTGTTATGAAACGTGATGCGTGATACGTGATGACTCCGGGTGGAAAATCCTCACGTATCACGTTTCATCTTATCAATACACGCCGCGATTGAACTTGGGCGCGGGCAGGTATTCCCATTCTTCGCCGGCGCGATACTTGGCGGCAATATCCATGCACTTGGCGGCATATTCAAAGGCGTAGGGGATGCCGGGGCCACCCGGCACAAAACCGGCGGCAATCATCCCAACCGCAGCCGCCTCAAAGATTTCAGCGTCGGTTGCGCCGGCTTCGATGGCCGGGACAACGTGGATAATGCAGCGGGGGGAACAGTAAGCCACACCGGTTGACATGAACATCAACTCTTTAACTTTCTGGGGCAGAGCGCCGTTGCCAAAAATAACGGCGTAGAAATCGGCAAAGGTTTGGCCGGCCGGCGGGGCAATCTGATTAACCGTAGCAAACATACGCGGCAGAAAGCCCATTTTTTCTTTCATATAAGCGTTGGTTTCTTGAGGGGTCATTTTTTAGTTTCTCCTTATGATTAGTAATTTTTTGATAGTTGAGAGTGTTCGGAAACTGCTTCGGCCTGTCTCACCCGCCCTGGCAGTTTATGCCAGGGCTACTTTGCAGCGCCGGGTGAACCCGGCTTTAGTCCGATTAATCGGGCGCTGTTCCATAGTCCGGCGATAAAGTCGCCGGACGTGCGCCGGTGGTAAAGGTGTGTTACTTAATTTCGATAATACTCCTCCTTTCTGTCCGACTGCCGGGGGTGAGGCTGTTACTTGACAGGGTGACCGGCAATCAAATCTGTTTTTTATGTTGCTAAGCCCAGTATATTTCTCAGCCGTAACGCAGACGCACCGAAAAACGCACCATTATTGCTCTATCGGCTGAATTTCTAGCCGGCGTACTCCACTGCTGGCCGCGCCGTCAGGTCCATTTGCAGTAAGACCGGCTGAGGCGCAAAATGGCGGAAGGTTTCAAAGCGCAGGCCGCAGCGCATGGCTTCCAGGCCCAACACATCGTTGGGTTTAACATTACCCAGGTTGACGTTTGGCCCGCCGCGTAAAATCAAGGCTGACTGCTGGCTGGGCAGCGGCGCTTCCCACATAACCTGATCCTGGCGCTGGTCCAGATACCTCAGAATCAGCGCCATCTCATCATCCCGCAACCGGCCTTCTTCATCATAGATGCCAATACCCCGGCCCCCCTCGCGGGCTTCGACAATCACCTTCTCCGCGCCTAAAGCCAGGTCGTCGGTTATTTGCTCAACCATCTCTGTGGGGGGGATGGATAAGGTGGGGTCTTTTTTGCCTACTTCGGTAATCACTTTTAGCCCGGCATCGAGGGCTTGCTTGATACAGTCCTGGCGTACCGGTCGAGGGATGGAGATGCTGCCGTCCGAAATCTCCAGGGCGGTAAAGCCCAGCGCTTTGGCCCGGCGGACAAATTGAGGATAAACGCCCTGAAACAGGGCTACTTCCATGAGGGTGCCGCCGGGGTAGATGTCTATTGCGTGCGCCCGCACCAGTTCGATTTTACGGCGCAGCAGCGTCTCATCCACCAGAACACTGGTGCCGAAACTAAGCTTGATATGATCAATGTAATCGCCGCTCAAGGCCAGCAGATCCTGCGTTTCATTGAGGCCCTGGCAGCGGTCAAGGATCATGGTCAGCCCTTGCTGCCGGGGTTTAGCCGTAATCCGGCCAGGGGCCATGGGATAGATCAGGTTGCCCCACGCTTTTGTTTTCATAAAAGCCTCCAAAAATAGTAGACGGTAGACGGTAGACAGTAGACAGGGGTTCTATACTCAGTAGATCAAATTTGAGGAGCCAGCACGCCCACGTGCGGCTCGTTCGGCATGGAGGCGTGCCTCACTCCTCGAAAATTGGATCCACTGATACTATATCTCTGCTACATGCTACTCAGCTACCCTGTTACCATCGGCGCAATTGAAGCCGCAGCGGGTTGGCGCAAAAGCGCCGTCGAATCAACCCGTTCCGTCACAATCGTTGCCGGCCAGCGCAGGTCGTCGTTAGTGATCAGTTGCCAGACTGTGTCGGTGGCCTGGCGTAGACGCTGCTGAAAGGTTTGGGCCAGGCCGTTCAAATTGCCCCGCTGACGCTGCTCAACCAGGCAGTCGGCCAACCCTTCCAACCCCAGCAAGGCCGAGGTCATCCCCTGGGCATGGACCGGGCTGACGGCGCAGACGGCATCGCCGGCGACCAGAAAGCCTTCCAGGTAGCGGGGCAGCGCCTCGTAATGGCGCAGCCGGTTTTCCGTGTTCCGAAAGCCATATATTTTAGAGATCGGTTCCGCCGCCTGTATGGCTTCAACCATTCGCGGACTGGGCAGGCTGCGGGCAAAGGCCATGAAGCTTTCTTCATCGGTGGGCGGAAAGTCGCGTGACATGCCGATCAAGGTCACGTACCAGCGGTTGCCCTCGATGGGCGAAATCAGGCCGCCCCGTGTGCCGTCGGGGGGGGTGCGCCGGACGCGCAGCAATTGCCAGTTCTGGTCAAAATTAGTCGGGCGGCGGTAGATGCGGGTAGTGTAGCCGGTAAAGGGGTTAATAATGGTTTCCCGAGGTGGAGTATAGCCCAACTCAGCCAGCCATTGCGGCGCGCGTGAGTTTCGCCCGCTGGTATCCACTACCAGACTGGCCGCCAGTCTGGCCTCGACGGAGTCGCCCCGGCGGCGCAGACGGACTCCGGTGACATGCCGGCGGCGTGAGTCAACATCCAGATGTAAAACATCATACCCTTGCAGAATACGCACTCCTGGCCGGGCGGTCACGCGCTGGTAAACAGTAGCTTCCAATAAGGGCCGGCTGCAACTCAGACAGGTCAGGTCATCGTGCCAGGCCCCGTCGAGAAAGAAGGTGGTTTCCGGGCCGCTGTTGATAGAGGTCGCCCCGGCAGCCAGCAGGGCCGTGTTTAACCCTGGAAAGAGTTGTTCCAGAATCGCCTGGCCCGGCGGCAGTAATAAGTGGGCGTGCCGGCCCTGGGGCGCGCCCCGGCGAAAGTCGGGCGTGGCCGGTAAGCGGTCCCGCTCAATAACGGTGACACGGGCAAAATGGTCGCTCAGAACGCGAGCCGCGGCCAGGCCGGCGATGCTGCTGCCGATAACGATGGCGTGATCAAAAACAGCCGGATTGTTACGCGGGGTAATTGATGCTTGTGGCGTATTCATAGATTTATCTCGTTTTAGCGTAACTGCTCAGCCGTGTCATTTCGACCGCAGGGAGAAATCCCCGATACCTTACTTTTACACGTTGTACCCTGGGGATTTCTCGACCCTTCGGCTTCGCTCAGGGCAGGCTCTTCGGTCTCGAAATGACATGAGGCTGAGTCGTTTTGTGGAATCACCCGTTCTTTATCGGTTAAATTTAAAACCCACCCCGGCAACATACCAGTAGGGCTGGGACTGGATCACCCCATGCTGCTCAAATTGGCGTACCAAGTTGAGCGTGGTGAGCCGGTGTTGCAATCTGGTCTGTTCAGCTATTAAGGAGGTGATGGCGTTTTTTACGCCCTCGTACTCGGCCTGGATATTTTGGATAGTGTTAGTCATTGTTTAGGTCCTTTCTATTTTTGAATTATGATAGGTGATTAAATGTTCATCAATTGATGTTATGCCTTGACTATACTCCCCCAACGCACCGTGAACGCTGCGACAAACGCACCAAAAAGCGTACCACAAAGCAATTTGGTTGAAATTTTTATTGCTGCTATAATTTGGCCTCCCCCATAGGAGTCATGCTGATGGCTGGCTTGAAGTTATTTTTGCTGGGTCCTCCCCGAATCGAGCTTGAAGGTGCGCCGGTTGACATCCAGCGGCGTAAGGCGCTGGCGCTGCTGGTTTACCTGGCCGTGAGTGGTCAAGCCCACAGCCGGGATAGCCTGGCTACTTTCTTCTGGCCCGAGCTGGACCAGCAGCGCGGGCGGGCTTACTTGCGGCGTGACCTGGCCGCGCTCAATACCAGCCTGCCCGGTAACTGGCTCCTCGCCGACCGGGAGACGGTTGAGTTGAACCGTGAAGCCGGCCCCTGGTTGGACGCCGAGCAGTTCCACCACCTCCTGGTTGCCTGCCGGGAACACAGCCATGCCCCGGAGATTGTCTGCACCGAGTGTATCCCCCTCCTGACTGAAGCCGCGGCCCTTTACACCGGCGACTTTCTGGCCGGTTTTACCCTGCGCGACAGCCCCGAATTTGATGACTGGCAGTTTTTTCAAACCGAAAGCCTGCGCCAGGATTTGGCGACGGTCTTGGAGCGGCTGGTACAGGGATTGAACAGTCAGGGCAAAGCCGACGCAGCCGTTCCTCACGCCCGGCGCTGGGTGGCCCTCGACCCGCTGCACGAACCGGCCCAACGCTGGTTAATCCAGGTGTATGACCAGGCCGGGCAGCCGGTCGCCGGGCTACGCCAATACGAAGAGTATGTCAAGCTGTTGGAGGAAGAACTGGGCCTGCCGCCCGAAGAGGAAACGACGACGCTGTACGAAGCCATCAAGGCTAAACGGCTGTTAGGCTCATTTATCAAAGCGGAAGAACACAAACGCAGCGATCGGGCCCGGCGCAGAGAGAAGCTGGCGTCGGAACCGGTGGCCGCGCCAGACAAGGCGGCGCTGCCCGTCTCCAAAACCAGCCCGGCCAGGATGTCTCCGCTTAAGCTTCCTGAAAGTTCAACCGGGGAGATAAACCGGGCCATTGGCCGCGAGGCAGAGCTAGGCCAACTATCTGCCTGCCTGGAACAAGCCCTGGCCGGCAGCCGCCAACTGGTCTTTATCACCGGGGAGGCCGGGCTGGGTAAGACGACGCTGATTGAAACTTTTCTGGCCGAACTGCGGGCTAAAACAAGCCTCTGGATTGGGCGCGGCCAGTGCATCGAACATCACGGGGCCGGCGAAGCCTACATGCCGATACTGGAAGCCTGGGGGCGGATGTGTCGAGAACCGGGCGGCCAGGCGCTGATAACCCTCTTGACCAGGGTAGCCCCGAGCTGGTTGGCGCAGATGCCCTGGCTGGTTAGCCCCGAAGATTTCGAGGCATTGCAGAGCAGAATCCTGGCTACCACCCGCGAGCGTATGCTGCGGGAAATGGCCGAGGCCATTGAAACCTTAACCGCCGAACAGCCCCTTATTTTGTTGCTCGAAGACCTGCACTGGAGCGACTATTCAACCCTGGATTTGCTGACCTGGTTAGCCCGGCGGCAAGAACCGGCCCGCCTGTTCTTGATTGGCACCTATCGCCCCTCGGATGTAAAGCTGCAAGATCACCCGTTGGGGGCGGTGGTGCAGGATATTCAGCGTCGCGGCCAGGGCGTAGAACTGCCCCTGCCATTACTCACCCCGGCTGCGGTAGAGACCTATCTCTCCCTGCGCTTTAACCAGGCCACCCTGCCGGCTGAGTTGGTTCATTTACTGCACCAGCGCACCACTGGCAACCCCCTCTTTATCCGCACCCTGGTTGACGCCTGGATCGCTCACGGCTCGCTGGCGGTGGTGGAGGGCCGCTGGAGGCTGCAAGCCAGGCTCGAAGAATTGTTGGTGGGTGTGCCCGATACCTTGCGCCAATTGATTGAACAGCAGTTCAGGCAGCTTGATCCCACCGATCAGAACATTTTAGAAGTGGCCAGTGTGGCTGGCATGGAATTTTCAACGGCTACCGTGGTGGTCGGCATTGACCTGACCGAGGAAGAGATTGAACGTCGCTGCGTTGGCTTAGCCCAACAAGGCCCGTTTTTGCAGGCGGGTGGCATTGTGGAGTGGCCCGATGGCACAATAGCCGCCCAATTCAGGTTCAGTCACTATCTGTATCAAGAAGTGCTGTATGAGCGCGTCCCGGCCGGGCGGCAGGTGCGCTTGCATCGGCAAATCGGTCAACGCCTGGAAGCAGGCTATGGGGCCAGCGCGAAGGACAAGGCGGCTGAGTTGGCGCTTCATTTTGTGCGCGGGCGCAACCCGGAACGGGCCATCACCTATCTACAGTTTGCCGCCGAACAGGCCATCCAGCGTAATGCTTACCGCGAGGCAATTGAGCATTTAAATCAAGCCCTGGAACTTCTGCGCCACTACCCCGATTTGCCCGAACGAGCCCAACATGAGCTAACCTTGCAGGCCGCCCTGGGGCCGACCTTAATCATGACTCGCGGTTGGGCGGCCCCTGAGGCCGAGCAAGCCTATACCCGGGCCAGTGAGTTATGCCGGCGGCTGGGGGATACTCGCCGCCTTTCCTCGATTTTGTATAGTTTGGCCACCCTGTACGAGTTGCGAGGGAATTACAGCCGATCACATGACTTGCTGAAAGAACGGCTGCAATTGCCGCATGACCCCCAGGATTACCGGTCGCAGCTTGAATCGCACGAACTGCTGGCCTGTTCTACCTTTCATCAGGGCGCATTTACGCAGGCCCTCGACCATGCCGATCAGGCCCTCAATTTTTGCCAACCGCATGACATGGCTTTAACGGCCCTCCTGGGCGAAAATCCTGCCGTCTCCAGCTATCATTGGGCCGGTTTAGCCTTATGGTTTCTGGGCTATCCCAACCGGGCTTTGGTCCGCAGCCAACAAGCCCTTCGTCAGGCCAGAGAGTTGTCTTACACCTTCAGCTTGGCCCATGCCCACGAGCAAGCCGCGATGCTCCATCAATTGCGCCGGGAAGAGCAGGCCGTTTATCAACAGGCCGAGGCTACCATTACCGCCGCTATTCAGGGCGGCTTTGCCTACTGGCTGGGGGTGGGGCAGATTTTGCGCGGCTGGGCGGTGGTCGTCCAGGGGCAAGCCGAACGGGGACTGGCTCAACTACGGCAGGGGTTGGAAACCTGTCAGGCCACCGGCGCGACCATTGACCATCCCTATTTCCTCTACCTGCTGGCCGATGCCTGCGGCCGCACCGGCCGGCTGGAGGAAGCTCTGGCTGCTTTAAACGACGCTTTTGCCCTGGCTGGCCAGAGTCATGCCTTTTTCCATGAAGCTGAACTGCACCGGCTCCAGGGGGCGCTGCTTTTGCAGCTAGACCCGCACCAAAACCTGGCTGCCGCTGAAGCCGCTTTTCAGCAAGCCCTTGATATTGCCCGCCGCCAGCAGGCTAAATCATTGGAACTGCGGGCGGCGGTGAGCCTGGGCCGCCTGTGGCAAGACCAGGGCCAGAGCGACCAGGCCAGGACCATGCTGGCCGAAATTTGCAGTTGGTTTAGCGAAGGGTTTGACACGGCTGATTGGCAAGAAGCTGAGGCGCTTCTGGTCGAGTTGGGTGGGTCGGTAGACCAGAGGAGCGGAGGAGCGGAGGAGCGGAGGAGCAGGGGGGAAGAAAAACGTGCTACTCTGCCTGAACCTCGGTTGGGGTTAAAACAGCAGATTCGCTACTGCCGTACCGCCGACGGAGTTCGCCTGGCCTATGCCACCGTTGGTCATGGCCCTCCCCTGGTCAAAACGGCCAATTGGCTCTGTCACCTGGAGTACGAGTGGCGCAGCCCGGTCTGGCGGCATTGGCTGGCGGGGCTGGCCCGGCATCACACCCTCATTCGTTATGACAAGCGAGGCTGCGGCCTCTCGGATCGGGATGTCGCCGACTTTGCCCTGCCCGCTCAGGTAGCAGACCTGGAAACGGTGGTAGACGCGTTGGGGCTAACCCGCTTCCCCCTGCTCGGCCTCTCCGGGGGCGGTCCGGTTGCCCTGGCTTACGCCGTGCGCCATCCTGAGCAGGTCAGCCACCTGATTTTGTACGGCAGCTACATGCGTGGCCGGCTGAAGCGCAGCCAGACAATGGAGCAGCTTGAAGAAGCCCAGATGCTGCTCAAGGTGATGGAACTGGGCTGGGGTAAGGCCAATCCGGCCTTTCGCCAGGTCTACACCGGCCTCTTTATCCCGGAAGGAACAGCCGAACAGATGCGCTGGTTCAACGATCTACAGCGGATATCCACCTCGCCGGAGATAGCTGTGCGTATGGCCATTGCTTCCTTCTCAGTAGACGTGAGCGACCTGGCCCCACAAGTAACCGCGCCGACGCTGGTACTCCACGCCCGCGACGACGCCGTGACGCCCCTGGCCCAGAGCCGCCACCTGGCCGACCTGATTCCGGGGGCGCGGTTGGTGATCCTTGAGAGCAAAAACCATATCTTACTGGAACACGAGCCGGCCTGGCCGCAGTTTTTGGACGAAGTGCATCAATTTATCTCGCCCGATTAAGGCGCGCCAAGGGGTTGCGGGGCTGGAAGTGATCCAGCGTAATCTGTCTGGCTAATTGAATAAATCCTTATTCAACCGGCGCAGAAAATCAGTTGCGACGGGCATGAGGCAAGCCACGTGCCGCTCCTTCATTTCCAGGTTGGACCAGGTAAGCTGTTCGGCCCAGACCTGAGCCAGTTCAAAGGGGGTGGGCACAACTTTATAGTTCAAATAGCGTTAAATTAACCTCCAGAATTGATGCGTCATACATGATGCGCAAGGAGTCCGGAGTAAGATGGTCACGTATCACAAATCACTGTTTTGAATAATCATTTTCTGGCTCTACTATACCCCCTAAACGCACCGCTAACGTGGCGCTAAACGCACCAGAAAGCGCACCGGCAAAGGGTTTTGGTTGATTGGGTGAGAATTTGGTATAATGAGCGCGGAGGGTAGGGCTAAGCCATGGCAGAATTAAAACTCTATCTGTTTGGTTCGCCCCGGGTGGAGTTGGATCAAGCGCCGGTGGATATTGAGCGCCGCAAAGCCATGGCCCTGCTGGCCTACCTGGCCGTAAGCAACCAACCCCACAGCCGCGACGCCCTGGCGACCCTCTTCTGGCCCGACCTCGATCAGCAGCGTGGGCGAGCCTACTTTCGGCGGGATTTAGCCGCGCTCAATACCAGCCTCCCCGGCGGTTGGCTCAGCGCCGACCGGGAGACCGTCGAGTTGAACCGCGAGGCCGGCCTGTGGGTGGATACCGGGCAGTTTCAACGCCTCCTGGCCGATTGCCAGGCACACGGCCACACCTCAGAAATTGTCTGCGCCGACTGCCTGCCCCTGCTGACCGAAGCCGCAGCCCTTTATACCGGCGACTTTCTGGCCGGGTTTACCCTGCGCGACAGCCCCGAATTTGATGATTGGCAGTTTTTCCAAACCGAAGGACTGCGCCAGGATTTAGCCTCGGCCCTGGAACGGCTGGTGCGGGGGTTGAGCAGCCAGGGGGCCTCTGAAGCCGCGCTTCCTCACGCCCGACGCTGGGTAGCGCTGGACCCCTTGCACGAGCCGGCCCAGCAGCAGTTGATGCAGCTTTACCATCAGGCCGGCCAATCCACCGCCGCTCTGCGCCAGTACGAAGAGTATGCCAAGCTGCTGGATGACGAGTTGGGGCTGCCGCCCGAAGAAGAAACAACCACCCTGTACGAAGCTATCAAGGCTAAACGTATCCTCAAACCGTTCCTCAAAATTAGGCCAGAACCAGCTTCAAAGGTAGAAGTGCTGACCGAGACCAGGCCGCAGCCGCCCGCCTCGCTCACGCCTGTCGAGCCGGCCCCGCCGCGGCACAATCTGCCGGCCGAACTGTCGCCTTTTATTGGCCGCGAGGCAGAACTGGGCCAGCTTCGCCAGCTTTTGCTCCACGAGCCTGACTGCCGTCTGTTAACCCTGGTTGGCCCCGGTGGGACCGGCAAAACCCGGCTGGCCCTGGCCGCAGCGGCGGCGCTGCTGGAAGCATTTCCCGCCGGCGTCTACTTTGTCTCCCTGGCCCCGGTGGGCGAACCGGAATTGATTGTCTCGGCCATTGCCGAAGCCCTGGCCTTTAATTTTGCCGGGGCGGCCGACCCCAAAGACCAGCTTCGCACCTACCTGCGCGAGAAACATCTATTGCTGTTGCTGGACAACGTTGAGCATTTAATCTCCCTGCCGGAGGCTCAACGGTGGGGTGGGGCCGAGCTGCTCTCGGATATCTTGCAGGCCGCGCCCCGGACCAGTCTGCTGGTCACGTCTCGCGAGCGGCTATAGCCCCTTGTGGGCGTCACTAACGGGCACAAGGCCCGATACTACGGCGTAGTCGGGGCCAGCCGTAATTCCGCCAGGGTGCGCTCGTATTCCCCCGGGTCTTGAATTTTGAAGTAGGCGCGGCCAATGGCAAAGACGGGTCGGGCAGGCAAATTGACCGCGCCAATGGCCGGGTTTTCAGGGCTGCGGATGGGCCGGCCCAGGTCTTGCCCGTTGAGGCTGGCCCGGCCAGAGGTGATGGGAAGCATCCGTTGCGGCATGAGAATGGTAAAATGGCCGTTGGGGGCAGTTCCGGTTAAGGTGACATTGCCCAAATCGAATAACGTTTTGCCCAGCCATTCAAAGGCGCGCAGCATGAGCGGCGTCCGCCATAAGGGTTCGGGCAGGCGCGGGCTGACAGCGTTCATTAAATCAAACAGGGGCGAGGACGCCATTGAAATGTGCCACTCAAGCCGGGGGCTATCTACCAGGGTGGTCAGGGCCATGGGTCCGGTCCAGTGCAGGGTAATCTTGGCAAATTGAACATAGCGGGCGGCTGCGCCATAATAGCGGGGACAGGCCGCGTCCAGCCGGGGACCATCCACAAAGATAGACCCACTCCCTCCGGGGTCCGGTGCCAGACTGTCATGTAGGGGGCAAAGCTGTTTTCGGGAAAAACCCGCAGCGCCAGCACGTGTCCGGAATCGAAGGGCAGACCAAACACGCCAAACCCCCGCACGTATTCAAAGCTAGCTAAAGGTGACTTTTGCGTTAATGGCTTAATTGCCTGTAATTCTTTGGAAAGTTCCACGCAGATTTTCCTCTCTTGCTAAAAACCTTTCAAATAGGGTCGAAGTCGCCGTTGCTTTCGTAAATTTTTATAAGTTTTTTACCTGGCCAGCAATCGCCTTCGCTGTTCGGGGATCGAGCCGGATGCCTGCTCCTGATAAGTAAGATTGACCCACACAGCCCGGATAATCGCTTTGAGGGGTGGAAAGTGGCGAATATGGACCAGACGGGTGGTGTGCGGGCCGGTATATTGGCCCAGCCGTGGGTCGCGGACGGCGGCGGAGTACATGAGCCGCTCAAAGAGGTTGAACCTGCCCCTTTGCGCAAAATCGGCGTCGCGGGCAAAGCGACCGCCAAAGGCCGTCTGATACTGTTTTCGATACCGTTCCAGCGCCTGGTCTAACTTCTCCGGGCGACCCTCGCGCAAGGCTTCTGCTGTACAGTCTGCCAGCCATTCGGCCGCCTGGAAGGCCCAGCCAATACCATTCCCCCAGACCGGGTCGGGCGCCACAGCGGCATCACCGACCAGAGCCAGGCCGGGCGCAGCACACGGGCGAGAGATAAGCGGCATATCCAACATTCCCATGACTTCTGAAACTTGCTCGGCGGCCCGCAGATTGGGGCCATTGGGTAAACGGTCAAAAAACTGCACGAAATTTCCCGGTACATCTTGTTTAAACTCGGCCAATCTTGACTTGGGCAAGGCGCAAGCTAACAGGGTTAAGCCGTTATCGTTGGGCAGGGCGTAGGCCACCTCCGGTTCCAGATACCAGACCTGGTTGCGCTGGCCGGTAGCCAGGGTCAGGTTTCGGAAGTAGGCAAAGTACAAAAAGCGGTTGTTCGGGTGTATCTGGGTCAGCACGCCGGCCAATTCGGCGGTGCGCGAGTTTCGGCCATCAGCCCCGACCACCAATTGCGCTCGAAGTTCTAGCTGCTGCCGGTCAGGTCCCTCGGCTCGGATGCCGACGACGCGATTATTACGGTAAATAAGTTCTCTTAGCGTTGTTCCCGGTTTGAAATCAACGCCTGGCGTGGCCGCCGCATGGCGGCGCAGCAGTGGGTCTAAGACCTCGCGGCGGATGCTATAGCCGTAAGATTTGTCATTCTTCCGTGCGCCAGCCCCCAGCCAGCCCCAGCGCGTCCAGGCTTGACCGCCGTTGCGAATGCCGCCGGCGGCCTCGATGTCGTCGGCCAGGCCGAGCCGTTGCAGAGTGGGGACGGCATTGGGTTGAAGATAGTGGGTGCAGACTTTTTTGTAGGCATTAATGTCTTGATGGCGTTCCAGCAAAGCCACTCGCAAGCCCCGGCGAGCAAACTGCATGGCCGCCGTGCAGCCGCCCGTACTGGCCCCCACAATAATTACATCATAATGAGTAATTGGCTGTTCCATTGCTTTTTTCCTTTCATGGCAATTCTCCCTTATCTCCGTAAGTCGGCCAGATCAGGCGTCACCGACTTGGGTCGAGCCTGAACCCTCAATTGTTCTCTGGCAAACACGAACAAGCGATGAAAAAGATGACCCACAAACTTGGCTCGGCTCTGGCGCGCTTCCCTGGCAAGCCGCCAAATTTCGACCTCGCGCAGCCGATCCTGATGCTGAAGATGGGCCAGGTCTGACAATACATTTGGATGCAGTATCATGTTTTACCCTTTCTCTCAGCCGCCCTTAAGCCTTCAGCCCGTAGGATAAGGTCTGCCAGGCCTCATCTCTGAGCTTGGATAGGGCGATAAGGTGCAGCATTGTTTTCTTTAATTCCATTTGTTTAGTTTCAAGTGCAGTTATCCGCGCTTGGATAGCTTCGACCGTCGCGTTAGTGGCGCCCGTCTCCTGGATAACTGCCACCTCGGCTTCGATCTCGTAAAAACGTTGGATCAATTTATTGCTCATAGTGAATGATTTCCCTTCTTTTTGATTTCAGTGATGATGCTCGTATTATAACGGTCAGGCGTACCAGCAACGTTGCGGCAAACGCACCAAAAAGCGCTCCACAATCTGCTTGGGTTTTCTTGCCCTACTCTCCCCGCGCCAAAGGACGCCGGTGGGTTTGTAACGCCTGCCGTAACGAGCAGAAGACGCCCTCCGGCTAAACTGTAAACAAAAACAGCCTAATAAATTAGGAGCAAAAATGGAGATGCTGAATATATTGCTGTGGCTAAGCGTGAGCAGTTTGGCTGTGGGTGGGCTGTGGCTTTTGCTGCGTCCCTATCCGCGTAACCCCCTGCGCGGATGGATTCTGGCGGCGCAGATTCTTATTGCCGCTGCCATCCCGATGATACTGCTGGCGGTGTTCCAGTATAAGCCGGAGAACTTGGCGTTCATCGGCCTCACCACTGGGGTGATGTTGGCCGCCTTCATCATCCTCTTATTCGGGCACGGACAAGGGCAGGCCTACGAGCAGGAGATTGGCGAGTTGGAGGCGGGCCACATGTTGGCTCGTTGGGAATGTACGGTCGCCGAGTACCGGGCCTTCCTCAAGAGCGAGTTGGCCCGCCTGAGCAGCGAGGTTAAGCTGTTCATCGGCTTTTCGTTTGGCCTGGCCGGCGCCGGCGCGGTCCTCTTTGCCTTTTTCTCCCTGATCCTGGCCTGGGCTATGGGGGGGATTTTACTCGGAGCCGGTCTGGTGGTCAGCCTGATAAGTTACCTGGAGTTTTTGAACGTGAGGGCGCGTTACGCCGCCGCTGATCTGGAGGCCGGGGAGATTTTGTTTGGCCCCAACGGTGTGCTCATGTTTGGCCGCTTCATTCCCTTGCGAGGCTTCAACCTGTGGCTGGAAAAGGTGACCTATATCGCCCCATCACCCTCCCGCTTGCATTTTGTATCGGCCTATCGCCGCCGTAACGGCCGGGGTACTAAGGAAGTCTATATCCCGGTGCCTGCCAAGCATCGCCCTGAAGCCAAAACCCTGGTGGCAAAATACCAAGGATCTGTCCAGAAATAACTTTGCGCATGTCAGGAGATTGGAGATTAGAGATTAAAAAGTCTCCAATCTGGATGGTTGCCGCCGGGGTAGAGGCCGGCCCAATTTTCCAACAGCCGCCGCCCGGTCCCGGAATATCATAAGCGATGGTCTCCCCCTCAAGAACATGTTTGAACAGACCGGCCAGGTCGCGCATGACCAGGGCCATCATCCGGCCATCATGGGCATCGGTCAAGACCATTTCCCGTCCGGTGGCCAGGCAAATGTCCATGCGGTGCATCCAGGTATCGCGGATATAAATCAGGTCGGTGATGTAGTCCAGCCGCATCGTTCCCGGCGCGATAGGTCCATAAGGCCAGCGCAGGGCGCGCCACATATCCAGAGGACGCCAGGCATAGAGGAACGCCTCGGCATCGAAACGAAGCCCGCGGACAAAAGCCGGAATTTGCTGCCGGTTGGCGATGGCCCTGGGTCCCACCCGGCGCAGTTCGGCGATGAGTTCAGCCGGCGTGGCCTGGGCGCGGTCGGCAACTTGGCGATCGTTGACGGCATCAACCGTCATCTGACCCGGCTGGGGCCGGGATGGCCGTAAATGCCCTGGGGATCAAGCGTAACGACGACCTCCGGGCGCAGGCGGCGCAACTGGGTCACAATTTTGCCGATGGCCTCGGTGGAATCGGCCTGGTCCAACTCCCCATCCTGATAATCCAAAAAAATAACCTCGCGCAGGCCCAGCGTATGGGTCGCTGCCCGTAGTTCGGCCTCGCGTAAACGGCCCAATACCTGGGGACCGGGATATTTGGCGGCCGGGCCGGTCCAGCCGCGCTCGCCGCGAGTGGCCATGACCAAGTAGGTTTGGACTCCGGCGGCGGCATATTTCGCCAGGATACCGCCCGTAGCTAACGACTCATCGTCGGGGTGGGCCAGGATGCACATGAGGTTTAAGGGTTTATTGTCCATTGCTTTTGTACTCAAAGGGTAAGAAATTTAAGGGTTATCAAAGATTGATGATGGCTCTATCATAACCGCTGCTCGCACCGGGAACGTTGCGGCAAGCGCACCAAAAGGCGCTCCACAGTGGGCGTAGGTTTTCTTGTTCTACTGTCGTTCAATCAAGTCCAGTGAAGCAAAAGGGGCGAGGGTGCTGGCCTGGGGCACTATCTTCGATCCGGTCAGCAAATTTGGGGTGGGCTACCCAACAAATTGACCAAAAGAGGTCATTATCGAGATGAGATGATAAGAATTGACTAACAAAGCGATGGTAAATAAAGGGGAAAAGGCAACTGTTCACCCCTCATGTCATTTCGCGGTTAAAAGCCGAGAAATCTCCGAGACCGTTGTCTGCAACCCACGGGTGAGGAGATTTCTCGCTCCTAACGTCGCTCGAAATGACACGGCTGAGTAGTTACCTGATTTAGAGTCTATCCGAATAACCGCGTAGTGACGCATTCCTCTGCGTCACCGGTTGGCATAGGGATGCCACCCGGCCGTTTTTCGGATAGGCTCTTAATGCAACACGAGCGTAATGAAGTGGATAAAATGGGGTGTAGGGTAAAGTACCCTAAAATTTAACTTTTCAAGAAATGACGCAGGACTGTCTGCAAAATCCCGCCGTTGCGGTAGTAATCCACCTCTACGGGGGTGTCCACGCGGCAGGTCATGACGATGGTGCGCGTCACGCCTTTATCGTCGGTCACATCCACCACAACATCCTGGCGCGGTTTGAGCGTGTCATCTACATGAATGGTGTAGCTCTCTTTGCCGGTCAAGCCCAGGCTTTCGGCATTCTGGCCGGGTTTGAACTCCAACGGCAGCACCCCCATGCCAACCAGATTGCTGCGATGGATGCGCTCGAAACTTTCGGCCAGCACGGCCCGCACGCCGAGCAGATAAGTGCCCTTGGCCGCCCAATCGCGGCTGGAGCCGGTACCATACTCTTTACCGGCAATAACGATCAAAGGGGTGCCGTCGGCCTTATACTTCTGGCTGGCCTCGAAAATAGAGATGACTTCGCCGGTGGGCAGATAGGTGGTCACGCCGCCTTCGGTGCCGGGGGCCATCTGATTGCGCAGGCGAATATTAGCAAATGTGCCGCGCGTCATCACCCGGTCGTTGCCGCGTCGCGAGCCGTAAGAGTTGAAATCCTGTGGAGCGACATCGTGTTCCTGCAAATACAATCCGGCCGGGCTGGTCGCCTGAATGGAACCGGCCGGTGAGATGTGGTCGGTGGTTACGGAATCGCCTACTTTGACCAGGGTTTTGGCGGCCATAATCGGTTGAATCGGCGAAGGCTCGATGCTGAGATCAACAAAAAAGGGTGGTTCCTGGATGTAGGTAGACCACTCATTCCAGGCATATAACGCACCTTCGGGCACAGGAATCTCGTTCCATTTGGCGTTACTGTGCTCGATGCCGTCGTACTCCTGGTGAAAAGTCTCCGGGTTGAGCGCCTTATCGTATTCGGCGGCAATCTCAGCCTGGCTGGGCCAAATGTCGCGCAGATAGACCGGCTCACCGGACTTGTCCAGGCCAATCGGCTCAGTTGTCAGATCAATATTGGTGGTGCCGGCCAGGGCATAGGCTACCACCAGCGGCGGCGAAGCCAGGTAATTGGCCTTGATGTAGGGATGGATGCGTCCCTCAAAGTTACGGTTGCCGCTCAACACCCCCGACACTACCAAATCGCCCGTTGTAATCGCCTCGACCACCGGCTGTGGCAAGGGGCCGCTGTTGCCAATGCAGGTAGTGCAGCCATAGCCCACCGTATGAAAGCCCAATGCCTCCAGATAGGGCGTCAGCCCGGCCTCATTTAAATAGCGGGTGACCACTTTGGAGCCGGGGGCCATACTGGTTTTAACGTACCCGGGCACTCTGAGGCCACGCTCAACCGCTTTTTTGGCCAGAATGCCGGCCCCCAGCATCACCGAAGGGTTGCTGGTGTTGGTACAAGAGGTAATTGCAGCCAGCACGACCGCGCCGTGCGTAATTTCTCTCTGGGCGGCGCCATCGGCTTTGACCACCCCTTTGCGCTGTAGGGCCTTCTGGTCCAGGCCATACCCCTGCGTGCCAATAGGGGTGGTCAGCGCGGTTTGGAAGGTGGTTTTCATAGCCGCCAGCGGCACCCGGTCTTGCGGACGTTTGGGGCCGGCCAGGCTCGGCTCAACCTCGCTCAAATCGAGGCTGAGGGTATCGGTAAATTCGGGGTCGGGCGTCTCATCGGTGCGGAAGAGGCCTTGTTCCTTGGTGTAGCGTTCCACCAGCTCGACCAACTCCGGCGAGCGGCCGGTGCGGCGCAGGTAGTTGAGCGACTCCTGATCAACCGGGAAGAAGCCTATGGTCGCCCCGTATTCGGGGGCCATGTTGCCAATGGTGGCCCGGTCGGGCAGACTCATCTGGCTGAGGCCAGGGCCGTAAAATTCGACAAATTTGCCGACCACGCCTTTTTTGCGTAGCATTTGGGTTACGGTCAGGGTCAGGTCGGTGGCGGTGACGCCTTCGCGCAGTTGGCCGGTCAGCTTAAAGCCGACCACTTCAGGGATGAGCATATAGATGGGCTGAGCCAGCATGACGGCCTCGGCCTCGATGCCGCCGACGCCCCAGCCAACCACGCCCAGGCCGTTAATCATGGTCGTGTGGCTGTCGGTTCCCACCAAGCTATCGGGATAAACTACCAACCCCTCCTCCTCCGGCCGGGTCCAGACGACGCGGGCAATGTATTCCAGGTTCACCTGGTGGACAATGCCGCTGGCCGGGGGGACTACGCTGAAGTTGGCGAAGGCTTTTTGGCCCCAGCGCAAAAATTCGTACCGTTCGCGGTTGCGCTCAAATTCGATCTCGGCGTTACGCTCCAGGGCAATGGCCTGGCCGAACACGTCTACCTGCACCGAATGGTCAATGACCAGGTTGACGGGCACCACCGGGTTGATTTTCTGCGGATCGCCACCCATGCGGGCCATGGCCGAACGCATGGCGGCCAAATCCACTACCGCCGGTACGCCGGTGAAATCCTGCAATATCACGCGGGCCGGTTTGAAGGGAATCTCTTCGGCAGCGGGGGACTTGGCGTTCCAGTTAGTCAATTTATGCACATCGGCTTCGGTCACTACATAACCGTCCACCTCGCGCAGCACCGCTTCGAGCAGGACTTTAATTGAAACGGGCAGCCGGGAGACATCTTTATCAAGCCTGTCCAGACGGTAAATATAGGCTTCACCATTGCCGGTATTAAACTTGGCGCGCGTGCCAAGAGAATTTCGCGTGAGCTGAGCCATGATAAAACTCCTTAAAATAGTATCAAGTATCAACAATGAGACATTATGAAACTATTTTACTCTTTCCTTTAAGGATTGCCAATTAAGGCGATTTTGCCTTGTCAGCATGCCCCGTTTCGGTAGAAATGTTTGTTTTTATAGCCGGGTCTAATTTATTTCTAACATAAGCTGAGTATAATACTTCATCAAGAAGAGTACGTATCAGGTTTATCTTGGAGGGTATTTAAATGTTTTTCTACGACTCAACGTTTTTGTGTTTTTTGCTTCCGGCGCTGATTTTGGGTTTTATCGCCCAGGCGATGGTCAAAAGTAAATTTAACCAATATGCCCAGGTCAGAACCATGCGTGGGTTGACCGGGGCGCAGGTGGCCCGCCAAATTTTGGATACCAACGGCTTGTATGATGTGACGGTGGAGGAAACGCAAGGTTTTCTGAGCGACCACTATGACCCGCGCAGCCGCACCTTACGTCTCTCGCCCGACGTGGCCCGTGTTCCATCGGTAGCGGCGGTAGGCGTAGCGGCGCACGAAGCCGGGCACGCTTTGCAGCATGCTACCGGCTACGTGCCGTTGCAACTCCGCAGCACCCTGGTTCCGGCGGTGCAGTTTGGCAGTTGGCTGGGGCCGCTGATTATCATTGGTGGTATTTTTCTGGAAACCCTGCTCGGCGTAACCAATCTGGGCCTGACCCTGGCCTGGTTTGGGGTGGCCTTGTATGCTGTGGTTGCTTTTTTTGCCATTGTCACCCTGCCGGTTGAACTGGATGCCAGCGCCAGAGCCAAAAAGCTGCTCTACCAGTATAATGTTGTTGACCAGCGCGAACTGGCCGGGGTGAGCAGCGTGCTTAACGCCGCCGCCTGGACTTATGTGGTCGCGGCGCTGGCGGCCATTTTGGAGTTGGCCCGCTGGGTCTTTATCCTCGTGGGCATGGGGCGGCGAAACGATTAGGAAGTTGGCTGCTTCATTTACATTTAATTTTCTTGGGATATAACTTATAGCAACCAATCACGACACAAGATAGCAGGTAACATAGGGTTAGTTACCTGCTATCGCTATATTTTGGCAGGAGGGTACTTTGTTTCGACTACGCCTCATTTTGGTAAGCTTGCTGGTTTTTATTACAACTGCCTGTAATTTTGGTCCGCTGTTTTCATCGCTCTCCTTGAACGACGACACCCCAGCCGCCGACTCCGCTGAAACCGCGACCCAGCCGGGGGACAACGAAAATGAATTAGAAGACGCCCAGGTAGGTTTGCAAACCCCATCCACCCTGGCCCCCGAACCCACTCCGCTGCCCCCCGAAGCCATTGCCGAAGCCGATGCCGAAGAATTGCTGTTGATTAACTTGTATGAGCGGGTCAATCCTTCGGTAGTGAATATTGTGGTCACAGTGGAAGAAGAAGGGACGGTGCTGGGACCCGAAGAAGAAATTTTTCCGACTCAGGGCCAGGGCTCCGGCTTTATTTATGATACCGAAGGCCACATTATCACCAACAACCATGTGATTGCCGAGGCTACCAAAGTCGAAGTAACGTTTTACGATGGTTCCTCCGCCGAGGCAGAGGTGATAGGAACTGACCCCGACAGCGACCTGGCCGTGGTCAAGGTTGACCTGCCGCCAGAAGTGCTGCGCCCGGTCGCCTGGGGCGACTCGGATCAGTTGCATGTGGGGCAGCGGGCGGTCGCCATTGGCAATCCCTTTGGACTGTCCGGCACTCTGACCAGCGGCATTATCAGCGCCCTCAAACGCAGCCTGCCCACCGAAAGCGGCGCGTTTCGTATCCCCGAAATTGTCCAAACCGACGCGGCCATTAATCCCGGCAACTCCGGCGGCCCGCTGCTCAACTCTCAGGGCGAAGTGATTGGGGTTAACACTGCTATCGTGCCCCGTCGCACGGCGCTGGGCGAACGCAGCTTTTTGGGCGTCGGCTTTGCCATTCCCTCAAATTTGGTGGTGCGGGTGGTGCCCAGCCTGATTAACGGTGGCAAGTATCAACATCCCTGGATTGGCTTTTCGGGCAGTACGGTCACGCCAGAGATTGCCGAGGAGATGAAGTTACCCAAAGCCTCGGGCGCGCTGGTGGCCGAAGTTATCTCCGGCAGCCCGGCCGACAAAGCCGGCTTGCGCAGCGGCACCCGTGATTTTGAATTGAGCAACGGGTTTGTCACTCAAATTGGGGGTGATGTTATCATTGCTATTGAAGATGAAAAGATTGAGACCTTTGATGATCTCATCTCATTTCTGGCGCGGCGGGGAACTGTAGGGGAGGCCGTAACGCTGACCATCATCCGCAACGGCAAAGAACAAAAGGTAGAGCTAACCCTGGAAGCCCGCCCCGAAGCGGAGGAGATAAATTAGAGGTCAGTAGTCAGAGGTCAGAAGTCAGTAGCCAGAAAAAGCTGTCTGACTTCTGATTACCGGCTACTTTCCTCTCTATTCCTCGGTACTTCATGGTGCTGGCGGCAGCGGGCCTCGTAGACCTCACTGGCGCCGACCATAATTACGGGATCGTCGTAGTTGGCAGGCCGGCCGTCAATGAGCCGCTGGGTGCGGCTGGCCGGCGCGCCACAGACCATACAAATGGCCTGGAGTTTGTCTACCTGCTCGGCCTGGGCCATCAGCAGCGGCATCGGGCCGAAGGGTTCGCCTCGGAAATCCATATCCAGGCCGGCCAGAATCACTCGCCGCCCCTCATTGGCCAACCGCTCACATAACTCCGCAATCGTCCAATCGAAGAATTGAACTTCGTCAATGGCAACCACGCCCGTATCTTGGCTCAGCAGCGCGACAATTTGCTCGGCATTTTCCACCACGGTGGCTTCATAATATTTACCGCTGTGGGAGCTAACCTTGTTGACCTTATAGCGGTTGTCCAGCGCCGGTTTGAACACCTGGACTTTTTGCCGGGCAATTTCGGCTCGAACCAGGCGACGGATCAACTCCTCGGTTTTGCCGCTAAACATGCTGCCACAAATCAGTTCAATCCAGCCGCCATCATAACGGTGATACATATCCGGCCATCTCCAAAAAAAATGGGCAGAACCGCATATCACGGTCTGCCCAAGATACTAATTTAAGAGACCCTTATTACATCGGCAATCTTCGCTCATCATTGTGAATAGTGACTGATCCAAATTAACAATTCACAATTCACAATTAATTAGGCTTCGACAAAGTAAGTTGCTCTGGCTTCGGCCAATTTGGCTTGAACTTCTTCCAAAGCTTTGGGGGTGAACCCTTCCAAAGCCAGCAATCCTGCTCTATCTTTTTCTACCTTTTTAATTAAATCACCCACGGTAACGATGTTGGCGTCGTTCAAGATTTGGGCCGTCTGGCTGTTCAAATCAAGGGCGGCCAACTGCTGCTTCAAGAAGCGTTGTTCCTGCTTTTTCTGGAGTTCTGCCTGGCGTTTGGCCGCATCGGCTTGATGAGACCCGTAGCGGTCCAGGCGCTTCATAAAGCGGTCTACCTGACCGGCCGTATCAACAATGCGCTGCTCGCCGGTAAAGAAGGGGTGGCAAGCCGAGCAAACATCGGTGCGGATCACAGGTTGGGTGGAGCCGGTGGTCCAGGTATTGCCGCAGGAACAAATAACCTGGGCGTTGGGATAATATTGAGGATGAATACCTTTTTTCATCACAAAAACCTTTCTTAAGCTAACAGCCTGTCCTACTTGAGCGGTTCGGGGTAAACGCTGATACGCTTTTTATCGCGGGTAATATGCTCAAACTTCACAAAGCCGTCAGCCATAGCAAACAAAGTATAATCTCGACCTAAACCGACATTGACGCCCGGATAAAATTGAGTCCCGTGCTGTCGAACCAGAATATTGCCGGAACGCACCGCTTCGCCGCCAAATTTTTTGACCCCGAGACGTTGCCCGGCGCTGTCACGACCGTTGCGGCTGGAACCGCCGCCTTTTTTATGCGCCATGCTGATCCTCCTCTTAGCTGGTTATTTTATCAATTTGCAGGCGGGTGAAATTTTGCCGGTGGCCCTGCTTCTTGTGATAATTTTTCTTGTGTTTGTAAACAATGATTTTTTTGCCGCGCCCGTGGCCTTTAACCGTAGCCGTAACCTTAGCGCCTTCAATTGTCGGGGTACCAACCTTAACTCCGCCGTCGCTGGCTACCATTAAGACGCGCTCAAGCTCTACTTCCTTACCCGCCTCAACCGGCAAGGACTCCACTTCAATCACGTCGCCTTCGGCCACACGATACTGTTTGCTGCCGCTCTCGATGACTGCGTACATTGTCCAACTCTCCCTGGCTGAAAATTGCTGCTTTAACAAAAAATGAGTGCGCCCAATACCTGGGGCACACACAAAAAATGATTATATGCGCGCCTCCCTGGATTGTCAAATGGGGTACCATAAAATCGGCAGGTCAACTAGCCAGACCACCGGGCTACAACCGTTTGCCCACCGTAGACCTGTTGACCTACGTAAGCCAATACTTCGACGCCGGACGGCAAAAACAGATCAACCCGGCTGCCAAATTTAATCAGCCCCAGGCGTTGACCTGCGGCCAAGGCGTCGCCTGGCCCACACCAGCAGATAATTCGCCGGGCCAAAATGCCGGCAATTTGCTTGACCAACAGCGAGCCGTGGGCGGTTTCCAGGCCGATGAGATTGGCTTCATTGCTGTGCGTATCTTTGAGAAAAGCTGGCGCAAAATCACCGGGTTGATAGCGTAAAAACCGAACTACGCCCGTGTAAGGGCTGCGCTGCACATGCACATCGAACAGACTGAGGAAGATACTAATCCGCCAGGCTGGACCGTGAATAAAGTCTGGCTCATTCACCTGATCAATGGCTGTTACCCGGCCATCAGCCGGGGATAGAATATCCAGCGCCCCCGTTGAATCTGGGATTCGCTCGGGGTCTCTAAAAAAGTAGCAGATCCAGCCCAATAGAATTGCCGCCAACAGGGCCAACCCACGTTTTTGCAGCCACAAAACGAACAATATTGCGCTGATAAGTATCAAAACAATAGCTCTGACCTCTTGCCAGGCCGCCACAATGCCACTCTTCATAATTTAACCCTGGCTGAGACGAGGCCGGGCCAAAAAGTAAAGGCAGCGAGCCGGGCCGCTCAGAGCGTACAGCAGCAACAAGCCAAAAGGAATCGCCTCCCAACCGGCCAGCAGCCAGCAGGCGAGCGCTGCCGTTACCACACCTACCCAAACCAGCAGCGGGTAGGCGAGCAGATGTTTGCTTTTAGGATAAGGAAAGGTGCTAATCATCAGGTAACTGACCATAGCAATGATGGCCGTCCACCAGATGTTGATGACCCAATGCTGCCAGAAACTGCCGCTTATCAACAAGGTACAGGCCATCGGAATGGGCATGCCCTTGAAGTAAGCCTGGCGGTCAGAGGGTAGGGTATTGAAGCGGGCCAGGCGGTACGCGCCGGCCAACACAAACATGAGCGAGGCTAAAATAGCGATATGAGTCGCCACCCCCACAATCAAGAGCAGATGATACAACAAGATGGTGGGCGCTACACCAAACGTCACCACATCGGCTAATGAGTCCAACTCTTTGCCAATATCGCTAATAGCCCCCAGCCGGGCGGCCAGTTGTCCATCCAGCACATCCAAAATGGAGCCGAGGGTAATCAATAGGGCCGCCAGGAGAAATTTGTCGTCGCTCAACACCATGATCGCCAATACACCTAACATGAGCGAGCCAATGGTGGCTGTACTGGGTAAAATTGTAGTAACTCGTCTGGGCAAGATAACCTCCTCGAAAATAACTGTTATGTCACTGCGAGTCGTAGGCGAAGCAGTTTCCTACCCCGAGGGGAATTGCTTCGGCCTACCGGCCTCGCAATGACATTTTTATTATTGATGATGGGGCTTTTGCCAATAGTAAGCCCAGGCCGGTGGAATATTGCGCCACACGGCCCGGCGCTCGACCTGGTATTGGCTGGCAAACCCCTGGATAATTTTTTGATTGGCGGTCATCTCGGTGCGAACGGTTGAGCCACCCAGCAGATATTTCAAACGGCCAATAAAAATATATTTGACGTAGCTAAAAACGCCACCTGGCTTCAAGTGCTCTATCATCAAATTCAAAATTTCTTCAACCATACTGGGCGGAAAGTTGGTCAAGGGCAGGCTGAAGATGATGTAGTCGTAGGGGTGTTGGAAAGGAACACGGCGAATATCGGCGGTGATGAAGTTAACCTCCACCCCCGCCGTTATTTTGAAAGCCGGCTCCTGGCGAAAACGCTGCTGGAGGTGGGTCATCAACTCTGGGTTGATTTCAACCACATCCAGCGTATCGCCCGGCTGTAATAGGGGTACAATTTCTCTGGTGAATGCGCCCGTGCCGGCCCCTACCTCCAACACCTGGGCCGGTTTTTGCTTTTGGGCCAGATACGCTACCCCTGCTTGAGCCAGCGCCCCGGAACTGGGCAGGATAGCGCCCATCTCAAAAAAATTGCGTCTAAAATTTCGCCAGAAAAGCTGGAGCGCTGAAGCCGATTTTTCAGGATTGACCATAACTTTCATTTTTCCTACTGGTAGCCAAACAACCGGCGAAAGGCCGGCTTATACCATAAGCCCTCAAAATCGGAACTGTTGCTGGCAAATTCGCGCTTGCCGGGGTCCAGTTCAAGGGCCTGGGTTAGCCAGGTGACGGCGGCCTCATCCTGGCCCAACCGGGCCAGGACACAGGCTTTGTGATAAACGGCATCGGCGTCGTCGGGGTCGAGACGAATGGCCTGGTCAAAGTCGCGCATCGCCGGAGCATAATTGCCCTGGTTGTAAAAGGTCAGGCCGCGATTGTGAAAGGCGGCGGCATCGTTGGGGTCCAGTTCAATCACCCCGTTGAAGTCGCGCAGCGCCAGCTCGAAATTGCCCAGGGCGTAATAGGCCAGGGCGCGGCTGTGCAGCGCGTCCGCGTCGGACGGGTCGGCGGCCAGCACCCGGTCATAATCGCCGATGGCCTGCTGATACTCGTTCAAAGCCTCGTAAGCAGCGGCGCGGTAGGTGTAGGCGCTGATGTCGTCGGGGGTGAGGCGAATGGCCCGGCTGTAATCCTTGACGGCCTGCTGCAGGTTGCCCAAACGGTCATAAGCCAGCCCTCGATTTTTGAAGGTGGCGGCGTTGTTGGCGTCCAGCCGGAGGGCCTGGTTGTAATCCTCGATGGCCCGCAGATAATCTCCCTGCTTAAAATAGGCGTTGCCGCAGTTGGCATACACCGCCGGGTCTTCCGGATTGAGGCGGATGGCCTGGTTGAAATCTTCGATGGCGGCGTTGGTGGCGTTTTGCTGCATGTAGATGATGCCCCGGTTGTGGTAGTAGCCGGCCTCTTTCGGGCTGAGCAGAATGGCCTGGGTAAAATCGTCAATGGCCTGGGGATAGTAGCGGTTGTTGGCATAGACACTACCGCGATAATTATAGGTAGCAGCGTTGTCGGGGTCAAGCTGGAGGGCGTGGCTGAAATCGGCAATCGCTTCCTCAAAGTGGTGCAGGGCAGCGTGGGCCAGCCCCCGATTCTGGCGCATCTCGACGCTGTCGGGTTTGAGCCGGAGTGCCTGCTGGTAATTTTCCAGAGCCTCCTCATAGTTGCCCTGATGCGCCAGGGCCAGGCCGAGGCTATGGAACATCTCGGCTTCTTTGGGGTTGAGCCGGATAGCCTGCTTGAAGTCGTCAATGGCCCGGTTGGCGTCGTTTTGGTAGGCAAAGGCCAGCCCCCGCTGGTAATAATAATTGGCCTGGTCGGGATTAAGTTGAATCGCCTGGGTGAAGTCGTTGACGGCCCGCTGGGTTTCGTTTTGCAAAACCAGGGCGCGCCCCCGGCTGAAAAAGGTTTCGGCGTTTTGGGGCCGCAGCCGGATGGCCTGGTTGAAATCTTTGACCGCCTGGGCCGGGTCGCCCTGATCCAGGTAGACACAGCCGCGATGATACAGCGCATCGGCCTGCTTGGGGTTGAGCCGCAGGGCTTCGTCGAAATCCTCCAGGGCCAGGGGATGATTCTTTAATTGATACTGGGCAAAGCCGCGCTGGTTGAGGGTAAAAGCATCCCCCGGATGCAAGTGTAAAGCCTGGTTGAAATCGTCAACGGCTTTGAAATACTCTTCCATGCGCACAAAGGCCAATCCTCGATAACGATAGAGCCTGGCCTCGTCTTCCGCCTTAACATTCAACATTCCACGTTCAACGCTAATCGCCTGATCGTAATCGGCGATGGCCCGGACGTAATCGCCACGCCGGCTGTGGGCCAACCCGCGATTGGCCAGGGCTTCGACCAGATGAGGCTGAAGCTGGATGGCCCGGTTGAAATCCTCGATGGCCCGGTCGTGATCACCTGCGCCGGAATAGGCCCGCCCGCGCTCGTTGAGCAGGGCGGCATTGTCAGGCTCAAGGGCGACGGCCTGGTTGAAGTCCTCGATAGCCCGGAGATACTCGGCCCGGCGCGAAGCCGTCAGCCCCCGATAGTACAGGCTCCCGGCCTTGATCTCCGGGGGCGGGTTGAGGGCTAATGCCTGGTTGAAATCCTGGGCCGCCTGAGCATAGTTGTTTTGCTCAAAGTAGGCCCGCCCGCGCTGATAAAGCGCCGCCGGATTGCCCGGTTTCAGCCGCAAGGCCAGGTTGAGCGACTCAATAGCCTCGATCGGCTGGCCCAATTGGACAAAGGCCAGTGCCTTCTGGTAGATAACTTCGATTTGCTGGGGCGACAGGCGCAGCGATTGGTTGTAATCCTTGATGGCCTCCCGCAGGTTGCCTTGCTGCGCCAAGGCCAGCCCGCGCTGGAAGTAGGTCTGGGCCGAGGCCGGGTTGAGGCCGAGGGCCTCGTTAAAATCGGCAATGGCCTGAACCAAGTCATTTTGACGGCTGTAAGCCAGGCCGCGCTGGTACAGGGCTTCAGCATCACGCGGGTTAAGCTTGACGGCCTGGTTGAAAGCGTCAATGGCCTGCAAAATATTATCCTGGGCCATGTAGAGCAGACCGCGCTGGGTAAAGATTTCACCGGCCTGGGCTTCGGGATCGAGGGCTGAGTTGGTGAGGAGATGAAGCGATGAGGCCGGCGCCCCAGTTTCCCCAGGGCCACGCTTTTTGGCTTTAGCTTCGGCCAGCAGTAGATTGGTGGCGTGGTCAAAGGCTTCCAGGGCTTGAGCAGTGTTGGCCTGGCGGGCATAGGCCAGGCCCAGGTATTTGTAGCAGAGCGCTTTGTCGCTGCTGGAACCCTGGTTCCCCAGCCGTTGGAGGGCTTCGCTCAAATCCTGAACCGCCCGCTCGTCGTTGTACTGCTGGTAGAGGGCCAGGCCGCGCCGGGCGTACAGGTCAGGCCGGTCGGGTTTGAGGCGGAGGGCCTGGTTGTAATCCTCGATGGCGCGGGCGTGGTTGTTTTGGCGGGCAAAGGCCAGGCCGCGCCCGGCAAAGGCGTCGGCGTGCCTGGCCTCCAATTCCAGGGCGCGCTCAAAATCGGCCAACGCTTGGTCGGAGTTATCCTGCCGCAAGTAGACCTGCCCGCGCTGAACGTAGGCGTCGGCGTGGTGAGGGTTGAGCCGGAGGGCTTCGTGGAAATCGGCCAGGGCTTGCTCGTAGCTGCCCTGATGGGCCACATAAGCCAGCGCCCGGTTGTAGTAAGCAGCGGCGTCGTGCGGGTTCAGCTTGAGGGCCTGGCTGTAATCTTCGATGGCTTGGGCGTAGTGGCCCTGTTGAGCGTGGGCATAACCGCGTTGGACCAGGCAGGCCGCGTCGCCGGGCAGCAGCTTGAGGCTGTGGTTGAAATCCTCGATGGCTTTGGCCGGCTGGCCCTGCCCATTGTAGGCCAAACCGCGTTGATAAAACACGGCGGCGTTATCGGGCAGTAATTTGATGGCCCGGCTCAAATCCTCAATGGCCTTGAGCGGCTCGCCCTGCTGGATGTAGGCCAGCCCCCGATATTTAAAAGCCAAGCCCAGGCGGTTGTCCAGGGCAATGGCCTGGCTAAAATCTTCAGCGGCTGGCAGGTAGTTGCCCTGCTGAAAATGGGCCAGCCCGCGCCGGTAAAAGTAGAGCGCCTGCTGCGGGTCGAGCTTGAGGGCCTGGTTATAATCCTCGATGGCGCGGGCGTACTTTTGGGCTGGCTGGTCGGCAAAGGCGTTGGCCCGATTGAAGTAAAACTCGGCCTGGCGCGGGCTGAGGCGCACAGCCTGATTGTAATTTTCCAGCGCCGCTTCAAACTCCTGCTGAGCAGCGTAAGCCAAACCGCGCTGGTTGAAGACGTCGCTCAGTTGAACGTTGAAGGTTGAACGTTCAATATTCAACATTGAACCGGAAACAGTAATGGCCTGGTTGAAATCGTCAATGGCCTCGGCGAATTTGGCTTGGGCCGCCAGGGCAACCCCGCGAGCGTAAAAGTAGGCCGGCTGGGCGGCGTCGAGTTGGATGGCGGCATTAAAATCTTCGATGGCCGGGCCGAACTTTTTCTGCTGGGCATAGGCCAGGCCGCGCTGGTAGAGGGTGGCCGGGGTGGGCGGGGCCAATTTCAGGGCCTCGCTGTAATCCTCGATGGCCCGTGCGGTGTCGCCCTGCTCGGCGCGGGCGCGGCCCCGCTGGGCGTAAGCGTCGGCCTGCTGCGGGTTGAACTTGAGAACCTGATTGAAATCGGCGATGGCCCGGCCATACTCCTGCTGGTAAATATAGGTTAGGCCGCGCTGCTGGTAGAGGTTGATTTTGTCAGCAAGTTCAAGCCCGTCGGTCTCGCTCATGGCGAGCGCCTGGTCGAAATTTTCAAGGGCTTGGCGGTAATCGCGCAGGGCCAGGTAAGCCAGTCCCCGCTGATAAAAAGCCCCGGCATTTTTAGGATTGAGGAAGATGGCCTGGCTGAAATCCTCAATGGCCCGCTGCTGGCCGGTCTCTTTGGCGCCGCCTTGGGCCGCCTGCTCGGCGTAGGCACAGCCGCGCCAGAAGAAGGCAGCCTCATTTTCGGGGTTGAGTTTGATGGCTGTATTGAAATCTTTGAGGGCCTGGCCGTAATCGCGCTGGGCGGCAAAGGCCCGACCCCGCTGGATGAGCGCCTCGCCGTCGCTGCCCTGACTGAGCGCCAGCGCCCGATTGAAATCTTCAATAGCGCCGGGCATATCACCGGCGCTGAAATAGACGCCGCCCCGGTTTTTGAAGGCGGCCGCATTTCGCTCGTTCAATTGAAGCGCCTGCTCGAAATCGGCAATGGCTTGCGCCGTGTTGCCCAGGCGAGCATGGGCACGGCCCCGCTCATTAAAGGCATCACTCCTTTGAGAGTTATCAAGTTGAATGTTGAACGTTGAACGTTGAACCTTTAACGCCACACCCTCAACACCGATGGCTTGATCGAAATCCTCGACGGCGCGGGCGAAATCTTGGCGGCGGCTGTAGGCCAGGCCGCGCTGGTAAAAGGCCAGGGCGTAGAGCGGGTTAAGCTGGAGGGCGTGGTCAAAATTCTGGATGGCGCGAGAATCATCGCCATACCCGGCCCAGGCCAGACCGCGCTGGTATAAAAGCGGCGCGCGCTCGGCCTCCGGGGTGAGTTGAATGGCTTCATCAAAGTTCTCAATGGCCCGCTGGTAGTTGAGCAGCGGCGGCATGGTATAGGCCAGGCCACGCTGATAAAAAGCTGTGGCGCGAAACATTGGGCCGGAGATGGAAGGCTGGAGATTGGAGATTGAAGACAGCGTGCCCATCGGGTATTGGAGAGTGGGTTTTGCTCCCCTGCCCCCCTGCTCCTCTGCTCCCCTGCGCTCTTGCTCAAGCGCCCGGTCAAAGTGCCGGATGGCTCGCACGGGGTCTTGCTGGCGCATGGAGGCCAGGCCCAGGTTGAAGTAGGAGATACGGTCGGCGGGGTCGAGGCGAATGGCCTGGTCGAAATCATCCACGGCCTGGGTAAAGTTGTCCTGCTGGACATAGGCCAGACCGCGCTGGCGGTAGCTGGCGGCATCGTGGGGATTTAACTCCAGGGCCTGGCTAAAATCGGCGATGGCGCCGGCGAGATTGTTCTGGCTAACGTAAGCCAGGCCGCGCTGGTACAGGGCTTCGGCGTATTCGGGGCGCAGGCAGATAGCCTGGCTGTAATCCTGGATGGCGGCGTCAATGTTGGCCTGCTGAATGTGGGTCAGGCCCCGGTAAAAATAAGCCGCCGCGTTGGTGGGGGTGAGCTGGATGGCCTGGTTGTAATCTTCGCCGGCCCGCTCGTAATTGCCCTGGCGGGCAAAAGCCAGGCCGCGATCCACAAAAATGGCGCTGTTATCCGGGTCGAGCCGCAAGGCCTGGTTGTAATCTTCGATGGCGTTCAAGTCGTTGGGGACGGGCAGGCGGGCGTAGGCCAGGCCGCGCAGGTGGAAGAGAAACGACCGCTGACGGCTGGTCCGTTCGAGAGCCGACCGCCGATTGCTTAGCGCGTGGGTGAAATCTTCGATAGCTTCGGCAAAGCGGCCCAGGTCAAAGCAGGCCAGGCCGCGACTCAGGTGCAGCGAAGGCTGGCGGGGGGCCAGAACCAAGCCTTGTTGGTAAATTTCAATCGCTTTTTCCGGTTCGCTGTTGGCGTGGTAGCTGTAACCCCACCACTCGTAGGCGATGGCCCTGGCTTCGGGCGCAAGCTGCTCGTCGCCCGCCAGATCAAGAAGGGCAGGGCGCATGGAGGCCCACTGGCCGGACAACCAACCTTCCACCAGCAATTTTGGATTTACGATTTCAGATTTACGATTTACGATTTCAGAAGCTTGATCTTGCTCCTCTGCTCCTCTGCGCCCCCGCGCCTCCCGCCCTTCGGCGCACCCGAAGGGGTGTGCGCCCCCGCTGTCTATCAGGTCAAACATAAAAACCGGCTGCTCGTTAAGCGCTTCCAGCAGGCTGGCTTGCCACAAATTGAGAGTCTCTGGGGATAGGGGCTGGTCTGGCGCGGTCAGGTGCAAACTGTGGCGCAAACGTTCCAGCAGCACGGCGGCGTAGGGCGAAGCAGCCAAATCTGTGGCGGGGGCAGTCTCTTTGGTTTTGGGGGTACGCGGGCTGGGCTGGAGCAGGGTCAGGGCATCAGGGTCTGGCTGAGACTGGACGGAACGCTGCTCGAGGCGCAGGGCCGCCAGTTGCTGGTCGAGATAGTCGAGTAAATTTTGCTTTATGGCAAGGAGGTCCGGTGTTGCCTCGGCCAGCAGAGCGGCGGCCAGGGTGCGGTCCAGTCTGAACTGGCCCGGCAGCTGGCCGGAGCGGACCAGGGTGGGCTGGCCGATGAGCCACTTGAAAGCGGTTTTGACTTCGGCGCTGCCGAGGAGGACGGCCAGCCGGTTTTGGTCGAAGTCGCCGGCCAGGGCGGCTTTTTCTAGCCAGCCGCGTTGGGTTTCGGTGAAGAGGGAGATTGGAGATTGGACGCTTTGCGTGGAGATTGGAGGGGTGGCGGTGGCAGTCCAGACATTTAGCCATAGAGGAGAACATTCGGTAAGCTGGCCGATTTGCTTGATGGCGGTGGGGTCGGTGACAGTGCTGTTTTTCTGAATAAAGTCGTTTAGTTCGGCGGAGGTGAAGGGCTGCAAGGGCAGGGGCAGGATGAAATCGGCCCAGGGCTGCCAGCGGGGATCGCTCGCCAGCAGGTCGTCGCGCCCGGCTATGACCAACCGCAAATCGCAGTTGATCAGTTCGCGGGCGTGGCCGAGCAAATGGGTCAGCAGCCAGTCGTTGACTACTCGATAAATTTGCTCAAAGGTATCAAAAATCAGTACAAGCTTCAGAGATGAGAAATGGGAGACAATGACCTCTTTGGCTGGAGATTCTTGCTCCTTACTCCCTGCTGCCTGATTGAGGTCGTTTATCAGGGCCTCGGTCAGCAAGCCGAGGGGATGCTCAAAGGCCAAGGCTATGTCGGCGGCGTCCCAGTGAAGATAATCCTGGGGAGCGAGCTGTCCAAACACGGGTTCTTTTTTGCTGGCCGGCGGGGGAGGATCAACGCCCAGGAGTGTGGCTCGATAGAAATGGTGCAGCAGTTGTTTGGGGTCGCGGCTGCGGCTGATGGCCCGGGTCAGCAGGGCTTGTCGTTTTTGGAAAAGCTGGTCAAAATGGGGGGTGGGCACAGCTTCGCCCTCGCGGTGCAAACTGTTAGCCAGCGCCCGCAGCAGGCGCACGCCGTCATGCCCAAAGCCGGCCCCGGCATCGAGGCGGCTGAAAATGGCTTCCGCGGGACGGTACCACTCCAACTCGTCGAGCAGGCGGGTTTTGCCCAGGCCCCCAGCGCCGGAGATAGCGGTAATCAGACGCACTTCCGGGTGATCGGGCGGGCGATGGTAATGGAGCCGGTAGAGGCCGATTTCTTTTTCGCGCCCGGCAAAGAGCGTTTGGCCTGCTTCGGGCCGGAGCAGGGGGTTACGATGAGCGAAGGGCATGGTCTGACCTCTAGATTATACAAAGTTGTGAGGCGATGAGAAGTGAGGCGAGGAGGCGAGGAAATTTTTGCCCTCGCCTCCTCGCTTCACGCTTCCTCGCCTCAACCGAATAGATTAACATGAAACAGGCCGGGGGACAATTGTTAGAGCGGGAATTGCGTGCTAGAATTTTAACAGGAGTTTTTATGGCCTGGTATCAAACTACGTTTCGACTGCCGCCTTTCCGGCGGGGGTTTCATGTGATTACCCATTTGATCGAAGCCAATGCGCCGGATATTCAGCGTATTAAAATTGGCCTGGCCCACATTTTTCTGCACCACACCTCGGCCAGCCTGACCCTCAACGAAAACGCCGATCCGACAGTGCGGGTTGATTTTGAGAGCCACTTCAATCAGATGGTCCCCGAAAACGCCCCCTATTATCGTCACAATTATGAAGGGTCGGACGATATGCCGGCTCACCTCAAAGCCTCGCTGCTGGGCAGTTTTTTGACCATTCCCATCACCGCTGGTCGTTTGAACCTGGGGACGTGGCAGGGAGTCTACCTGTGCGAACACCGCGATCACGGCGGCAGCCGCATGGTGACGGTGACGCTTCAGGGGGAGTAGAGGGAACGAGGAGGCGAGGAGGCGAATAGCTGCAAAGTTCATCCTTGCGCCATTTCTTAGAGTCGTGGGTTCATATTTGCGTATGGCTTGGGCAATTGTCGGCCTGTTCATTATTGGCTATCTGGCCGTGGCTGCGCTGCTCTTTTTGGGGCAGGAGCGGCTGATTTACTTTCCCACCCGGACCTGGCTGGCGACGCCGGCCCAGGCCGGTCTACCTTATGAAGAGATTTGGCTTGAAAGTGCGGACGGGATAAAGTTATCCGGCTGGTTTGTCCCGGCTCAACCCGCGAGAGGGGTGATTTTATTTTTTCATGGCAACGGCGGCAACATTTCGCACCGGCTCGAATCGCTGGAATTGTTTCATCGCCTGGGGTGGAGCACTTTTATCATTGATTATCGGGGTTACGGCCAGAGTGAAGGCCAACCCGGCGAGCAGGGCACGTATCTCGACGCCGAGGCGGCATGGCGTTTTCTGGTTGAAGAGAAGCAGTTTACGCCCGAACAAATCATCATCTTTGGCGAGTCGCTGGGCGGAGCGGTGGCGGCTCGATTAGCCCAAACCCATTCACCACAAGCCCTGATTTTGCTCTCCACCTTTACCTCCGTCCCCGACATGGGGGCACAAACCTATCCCTTTTTGCCCATCCGGCTGCTGGCGCGAGTCCATTACAACACCATGGCCCGCCTGCCGGAAATCACCTGTCCGGTGCTAATTATCCACAGCCCCGACGACGATGTAGTACCCTATAGTCACGGACAAAAACTATTCGAGGTCGCCAACACACCCAAGGAATTTTTGAAGCTGCGCGGCGGCCACAACGAGGGCGTCTTGTTGGAAGCGGCGGCCTATGAAGCCGGCCTGGAAGCTTTCCTGACCCGGTATGGCAGGTAGCTGACAAGTTTATGCTATTTTTCTCCAAACCGCCGCCGATACTCAGCCGCCACTGTCTCCCCGGCGGCGACCATCAATTGACCGACCGATGGATGCCCAATCAACGCCGTCACCGCCTCAGCCAGGGCCGGGATATTTTTGCCAAACCAACTTTTGACGTAAGCGACAGTATCCAGATCAGGTGGGTCGCTGGTGAAGGCTTCGCGCAGCTCATGGAGACGTTCCAGGGCGGCGGCTTTTTTTTCGGGGGGCGCTTCGGCAGTCACGTCCGCCTTCAGATGATCGAGCTGTTCATAGATTATCGCCAGATGGCTCTCGATTCTGGGAGCCAGGGGTTCAACCGTCCGCGCGGAGTTGCCCCAGTTGGCCGAAACATAGGAGTTGGTCATTGTCCCAACCTGGACAAAACTCTGCCCGGTGGCAACCTGGTTGGATTTGGGTAGATTGGTAAGATTGGCCGCCAATTTCCCCAGGTCATTCAACCAGGCCGGTTCCGCCCCATCCACTGCCGGGATTTTTACCTCTATCTCAGGGGTTGAACGTTGAACGTTGAACGTTTTACGTTCGGCCTTCTCAGACGGCGTGTTAGGCAAAGCCAGAGCTTGCTGTAGAGCCTGGGCTATCTCTCCGGCGCTTTGGTAGCGGTCATCCGGGTTTTTGCTCATGGCCTTGACAATGACCTGTTCCACCGCTATAGGCAAGTTGGGATTAAGGCTGGTCGGCAGGGGCCAGGACTCATTGACCAGTTTCAGCACAATCGCAATCGGATGGTCGCCCTCAAAAGGAACCTGCCCGGTGGCCATTTCATACAAAATGACGCCCAGCGAGTAAATATCGCTCCGCTTGTCCACCATTTCACCCTGGGCCTGCTCCGGCGACATGTAGGCCGGGGTGCCGATAACCGCATTTTTGCTGGTGTAGCTGGGCATGCTCATAATCCGGGCGATGCCAAAATCGGTCAGCACCACCCGCCGGCGAGGGGTAAACATAATATTGGCCGGCTTCAAATCGCGGTGGATAACCTCCCGCTCGTGGGCATAATCTATGGCGCTGGCCAAAGCCTCAAAAATAGCGGCGGTTTCGACCAGCGGCAGCAATTCGTGGCGTTCTTTATGCTTCTTTAGTTCGGCCTCCAGGGTCGAGCCTTCTACAAACTCCATGACCATGTAATACAGGTCATCCTCACGGGCAAAATCAAAAACCTGGACAATGTTGGAATGGTGCAGCCCGGCGACGGCCATGGCCTCGCTTTCAAACCGCTCAATAAACTCTTCGTCCTCGGCCAGGTGGCTGTGAATGACTTTAACGGCCACGTAGCGGGCCAGCCCGGCTTGATAAGCTTTGTAAACATCGGCCATACCGCCTTGGCCCAGCCGCTCGACCAGGTGGTAGCGGCCCAAATCTCGACCGACCAAATCGCGCCGGGCCGCCGTGACAATTTCGTAGTAGGGTTGATGTTTTTCATACACCCGGCGATTGTTTTCGCGGGCCAACGCCAGCAAATCGTCAAGCTGGAGAGTCTGCTCGGCGTACTCCAGCAGGCGGTCAATGATTTCGGCCTTACCTTTGCTGCGGGCCAGTTGGTGATGGACCGGCTTAAATTCCGGCAGGTCAAAGTAAAGCCGGCGCAGCTCCTCCTCGGTCAAGGCGACGGTTAATTCGGTTAGCAGGGAGCGGATATTTTTGAGGATGTAACGGGTGGTAATAACCTGCCCCTTTTTTGCCGCATGGATCGAAACCGCTCCTGCGACCGGCCGGGACGGTTTTCCTGGCCCTGGTTGGACATCCGGCGCAGCTTTAGGCCGGGGTTCGACCTTGGCCACAGCCTGCGCCAAAACCCCCTTGGCCGATACTTTGACACCTTTGACCTGTAAAGCCTGTTCCAGGGCATCGGCCAGGGCTGCACCATTGGGGTAGCGATCACCCGGTTCTTTGGCTAACGCTTTGAGAATGACCGCTTCTAGTTCCGGGCTGAGGTCGGGCCGGTGCTGGCGCGGCGGCGGCGGCGGTTCGGTTAAATGAAGCATGGCAATATCATAAGGATGATCCGCTTCAAAGGGCAGCTTGCCGGTGAAGATTTCATACAAAATTACGCCGAGACTGTACAGGTCGCTTTGTGGCACTGCCCCGGCCGATGACACCACTTGCTCCGGCGCAATGTAATGGGGCGTGCCAAAAATTTCCCCGCGTGTCTGGTAATCGAGCAGGACCAGGCCAAAGTCGGTCAGGATGGGCTGGCCCTGCGAGTTGAGCATAATATTGGAAGGCTTGATATCGCGGTGGATGACGCCCTGACTGTGAACATAATCCAGGGCCAGGCAGACGGGCCGGATGATCTGACTCATCTCAGCCGGCGGCATGAACTGTTCGTCGTCGTGATACTTTGCCAAAACGGTCTCCAAATCATCGCCCTCGATATACTCCATGGCAATGTAGAGCAACCCATTGGCTTCGCCATAGCGGTACACCCCAACCACGTGAGGATGCTTCAACTGGGCAATGGCCTGGGCTTCGCGCTCAAAGCGGGCCGTATAAGCCGGGTCGGTCTGAAAGGGGGTGTCAATGACCTTGATGGCTGCCCGGCGTTTGAGGCGGGTATCAAAGCCGCGATACACTCTTGCCATCCCCCCGTGCCCCAGCAGCGCTTCCAGGCGATATTCGTCCAACTGTTGAGAAAGTAAATTATCGGTTAACGCTTGCTCAGTCATAACACTCTCTTTTATGATACGTGATGCGTGATACGTGAAAGGTTTTTGCTCAGAATTATCACGCATCAGTTACCCTAAATTTTCTTGGGTAATTTAAATTCTGGGATTGCCTAAATGAGTTTCCCGGCTGGATTGGGTGATCTGGCGTAGCTCCTGGGCAAATTTATTTAATCCCTCGGCGTAAGCGTCGAGGTAGTGTTGGGTTAAACGCTGGGCTAACGCTTTGTGCCCGCAGGCCAGCAAAAGCGCCCCGTGCGGCCGGAAATCGCGCAGAGTGAGGTGCATCACACCCTGGGCATCGGTTAGCACCCCCCAGACCAGGGTCTTTTTATCGTTGTCGTCTTTGGCCGAGATAAAACGGGTCAGCGTGCTGCCCGCTGCCACCGCCCCGACGTTTGAGAAAACTTCCCGGCCTTTGAGCAAGTCATTCAGAAGATCAAAACTCGCCGGAACTTTTTCTAGCAAATGCTGCAGCGGCGCAGGGAAATGGGCCAGCAGCTTTAGAGCGCTCAGGCTCAAACTCTCACCCGCGCGCGCCGACGCCTTAACTTGCTCCAATATCTGTCCAAAGCCGGCCAGAGTGGCTAAATATTCGCGCTGCAAGCGGTCAAACTCGGCGTAAGCAGCGCTGCGATCCCCGGCTGCCTGTTGGTACTTTTTCCAGGCGGCCATCACCTGCCGGTGCAGCCCGATAAAATCCAACTGGGTTAAGGGCGCTTCAAATGTAACCGGATAGAGCCGGTCTCGCGGGGCGCGTTGGCTGGCATCCACCGGGATGAGGATGGTCGGATTCACCGGCTCGACATTGCGCAGGGCACCTAACGCCGCCAGCGCCGCCGGACGGGCTTCGGGCTGGGTAGCTAACGCTTCCAACGCCCCAATCAACTGGGGGTCGGGTTGGTAGGTGAGGGCGTGGATGGCCCGGTAGAGAATCAGTAGATCGTTGATGGTTACTTGAATCAAATCGTTGCGCTGCTTGAAAAGGCGGCGTAATTTGACCAGCGCCTTGAGGTCAATCGCTGTCGTTTCGGCGCTGACTTCAACAGCTACGGTGGGGGCCTGCTGGAGCAGGGTCAAATCGGCGGGTTGAGGGTGAAAGGCTAATTTCTGAGGCTGCCATTGTCTCGTCAGGGCTGACTCGCCAAGCTGTTTGGCCCAATAAATAGCTTCCTGGGTCATTATTTCGGCCAGGGCTGCTCCCCAAGCCCCATCAAAAAAGATGTGCGACTGGTCAAAGACCATCGTTTCGCCGGTGTCGAACAGGGTCAAGGCATGGTCGCCCCGCCCGTGTTCGGCCTGGCGAATCTCGGCCAGGGGCAGGTTGCGGGGCCGCTGGTCGCAATTGATGAGAATGGGAGCAAAGCGCAGCCGGTCCAGTTCTGCGATGAAGTCCCGGTCCAACTTCTGGCGCAGATCGGGCCAGGCGGAACGCTTGATTTGGGCCAGCGGCAGCGTTGGGCCGGCCGAGCCGGTTTGGTCGAGCGCTGCCGCCACCATCGCCCGGACTCTCTGCGCCTGGGCCGGACCATCCGAGCCGGGGGCGCAGACAGGAATCATAAAATAGCAGCCTCGGTGAATCAAACCGATATGCGCTTTGGTTAGTGGAATGGGGGTGCGGATTTCCCCGTAAGGACCGGGGTCAAGATAAGCTAGGATAGACATTTGCTGCTGAAAAGCGGGCAACTCCTCAGCCTCAGCCCGGCGCAGGGCCTGCTGCCACGCGCCTTGTGTGGCGGTATCCAAATCGGCCAGCGCCTCGGCCAGAAATTGGTCAAAGCAGTCGCGGCGATAGGCAAAATAGGGCTGGCGCGACTCACCCGCGGGATTACGCCCATAAGGCCGCAGCCTTTCCCAGCGCCGGTAGAGGTGAGCATAGCGGGCAGCGTCGGGCCGGTTACGGGTCAATTCCCCCAGTAAATGGGTCGCCACCCGCTCACGCCACTCATTGGCCAGCAAATCATGGTACTGGTGCAGGCAGTAGATGGCGGCCATAACCCAGGCGGTGACCCGCTCAACCGGGTTCAGGTCAAAGTTGTGGCGGCGCAGAAACGTGTCGAACCCATGCGTTTCGTTGGCGTGGCGGGCGGTGTCCTCGCGTACGGCATATTCCACGTAAAACTGCCACGTTCCTTCGGGGAACGCCTCAGCCGGGTCTTTGCCGGCCAGTTTGAGCAGGTGTTGATAGGCCCCAATCACCGCCGCCGGTCCGGCAAAAAAAGTGGTAAAGACGGCTTTATCTAGCGTTTGTTCGACCCCCTTAAACAGCAGGTTCAGATCGCGCCGGACTATTTTGGCCGGGGGGCGGCGCTCCGGCAGGCGAGCCAGGCCGCTCAGGATCATGCCGGGGACATTGCCCGCCGGGGTCAAGCGGGCCACTTGCTCGACTACAGCCGTCAATTCAGGCAAGGTCAGCCGCTCGACCTCCGGCAGAGACAACTGCGAGCGCTGAGCAATGGTGTGCAGATTGTCCGCCGTTTTGAGAGAGGCCGGGGCCAGCGGGGTGAGGTTTGACGATCTGTTGCGATGCTCCTGTTTGAGCGAAATCTCCTCGTGCGATTGGCGAAGTTCTATCATAAATCCCCCTCGGTTTACTGGATGATCGGCGCGCGGGGCAAGGTCAGCGAGAGTGGGGCCGACTGATTGTTGTTTTCCTGGCTTTCTTCCACCCGGCAGATGGCGGGCATGCGCTCGTCGCCGCTGCAACTATCGGCCAGCCCGGTAAGAGAGACAATCTGCCCCTGCAAACTGGGCAAGAATGTGACCCACCCCTCCAAAGCAATCTCGCCCCCGGCGGGCAGCGGGGCAGCGGTAAAAGGGTACCACAGGCTGTTCTGACCAGGCACGGTAAAAGCAACGGCAAAGGTACCGCCGGTGGGATCGGTATAATCGGTGGAGACTTTAAAGATACCGGCTTCGGCATTGCCCTGGTTTCTAACCACCATGCGGATGGGAGCTTCGACCTGGCCTTGCCCGTTTATCTGCGGCAACCCCGTCGAGTCCAGGGCTGTAATCACCAAATCAGGTAGGGTCACTAAACCGATGCCGCGCAAGGGCAAACGCTGCGGCGAATTGGGTGCGTTGTCGGTCAGGATCAGTTCGGCTGTCCGCAGGCCGGTCGAGCGGGGCGTAAAGCGGACAGTGATGACGCAGGCATCGCCGGGCAGCATTAAAAAGTCGGTACAGACCTCCTCAAAGGTAAAATCGTCAACGTTTGCTCCGCCCAGCTCAACTCTGGAAACCCTCAAATCGCCCTGGCCCACATTGGTCAAAGTTACGCTTCGTGGCTCGCTGGTGCTGTTTAGCGGCTGCTCGCCAAAATCTACCGTATCGGGGTTGAGGTTTACTGCCGGGTCGCCCAGGCCAAAGCCGCTGAGAAAGATGCTGTGCGGGCTGTCAAGACTGTTGGTGAAGAAGGTCAGGCGGGCGCGGCGGTCTCTGGCCGCTGTGGGCCGGAAGCGGACGCTCACCGTGCAGCTCATATTGGCCGAGAAGCCTGAGCGACTCAAACAGACGCCAGAGTCAAACAGGAAATCACCGGGATTTTCGCCCTCAAGCGTGATATTGTTGATCGTCAGCAGGCCGCCGCCGGTATTGATCACACTGACCGTAGCGGTGCGGCTTGTTTCAGCCACCCGGACCGAGCCAAAATTCAAATCCTGCGGCGTTAAAAATGCGACCGGCCTGGGCGTAGCCGTCGGGCTGGGCGTTGGGGTGGGAGAAGGAATGAGAGTGAGCGTAGGAGAGGAGGTGGGGGAGAAGGTAGCAGTGGGGGTAGGGGTGAGCGTGGCCGTTGAGGTTGGCGTGGACGAGGCGGTTGCAATGAGGCTCGGCGAGGGTGAAGGCGATGGGGTAGCGGTTAGGGTAGGCGGAACGGGGGTCAAAGTCAGGGGGGCGGGCGGCGTGGTGACAACCGGCGGAATTGGGGTAAAGGTAGCGGTGGACAGGGAAACAATTTGGAGAAGGTTGGTTGGCGTGGCAGCACCGGTCAGTTTCACTTCAGGTTGATTGAATGGAGGCAACCAAGCGGAGCCGAGCCATCCGATCAGGATCAATAACAGGATGATCGAAACGCCAAGCAGTCCAAACAAAGTCCAGGGTGTTCCTGTTATTCCGTTGGCGGGCGGCGGTGACGAAGGAGACTGAGGCGGCGGCAGCGGCCCGATTAAAAGATTAAGGTTATGGCGGGTAATTTCCGCGCCGGCAAAGTCGCCCAGGGTTTCGCGCATGCGCAGGGCCCGGCTCAAAGCGGTTTGAGCCGTAACATGGTCGTCCAGGCACAGGGCGCGGGTGCCAAGCTGATGCCAGACCCAGGCTTTGGCCGCCCGGTCGCCCAGACCTGTGGCAGCTTGCAGGCCATGTTGCAGCACTTCGGCCCAAGCGTCCCACCTGCCGCCCAAGCTTAATGTCCCTTCGATGGCCCGCGCCAGCCGGAAGGTTTCCGGCCAGCGTTTGGCTTCGACCCCCCAGGCCAGGAGGCGGCGGATAGCCCCCATCTCTTCTAGCAGGTGGTCGGGGGCGGCCTGGGACTGCTCGGCCCAACCGGCAAAATAAGTCAGGGCGCGCTCAGCCAGCGGGGTTAAATCCCAGGCTGAGGGCCAGCGCTGGGCCAGGTCGCCGGTAAGACTGTAGCGGGGGCTGTGGGCCTGGACCAGCTTGCGCTCGATCAACGCCTCGACTACTGGGGTGGGATCGGGCAGCCCGGTTAAGGCCGCCAGATGGTCGTGCCCCAGCGGCGCACCGCCAAAGAGGGCCAGCGTGCCTAGCACCCGCCGTTCGGGCGGAGAAAGCTGGTTCAAAAGCTGTTTGTTCAGGCTTTCAGTGGGGACAGCTTGCTGTATCTGCCGGGTTATCTCGGTCAGGGAGTAGCCGTGATCGCGGGCCAGCGCGGCCACCTGGATTAGCCGCAGCGGGTGACCGGCCAGCAGATCGCATAGGGTCAAAACGGCTGAAAGTTCGTCAGGGGTGAGCGGGCGGGCCATCTCCCGTTCGATCAAGGTCAGCGCGTCATCGCGGGGTAGACCGTGCAACGCCAAAACCCGCCCTTCGCCCCACAAGCAGCGCTCGGGTGAGGTTAAAATAAAGGCGCAGTTGGGCGCAGCGTCGAGCAGGGCTTCCACCTCGGTGCGCTCCAGGCCGATATCATCCAGCAAAATCAACGCCTGCTTGTTTTGCAAGCCGTGTCGAATTTGGGCTTCAGTGGCTTTGGCCGGGATGTTGCTTTCGTGGAAAGCTTCAAAGAGGAATTGCAGCAGGTCGGCCAGGGCGTGCTGCTGCGCCGAGAGGAAAATCACGCCGTCGGCGCAGGCGGTCAAGGGGAGATGGTAGGCCAGGTGGCGCAGCAGGCTGGTTTTGCCCAGCCCCGGTGAGCCGCACAAGGCCAGAGGCTGCGTGGTCTGGACCGCTGCCATCGCGGCGCCGGTTTCTACTTGCCGGTCTAACAGGCCGGTAAAACGGCGCGGGCGTAGCAAAACAGGCGTCAGGCGCGGCTGCCAATGAGCCTGCTCCTCCGGCATGGCCACATTGACCACCCCGCCATGAATCGAGCCAATCTGCACCACGTACTTGCCGATGGCTATCTGGCCACTATTTTCTTGAACTACGGCCGCTGTAATTGTGGAAAGATCAAGTTCAGTTGAGGCCATGTCATCCTCCCCCATTTCTAGAGATGGACATGATCTCTAAATACTGTTAAATGTTTGTAAAATCCATCATAACAGGATTAATTTGAGAACGCAATGGGAAAATAAGGGGGGACAAGAATAGGAGGAGATTATGAGCCTGAATCTCCTATCTCTAATCTCCTCTTAGGCAACTCCAAGAAAATAAATGCTCAATATTGGTGTTGCGTGTTGCGTCTTGCATGACGTAAAGCAGACGGAACACACAAGACGCAACACGTTTTGGTTAATCTAAATCTTGGAACTGTCTTAAACGAGGAAAGTTACTTAAGCGCTGATCTTTAGTGGCTCAACATCACCGGGCAGGTGGCGTGGCGCATAACTTTGTGGCTGACGCTGCCCAGCAGCAGGCCCTGCAAGGTACTGAGGCCGCGCGTGCCCATAACAATCAAATCAGCCTGGCGGGTTTCGGCGACGGCCAAAATGGCCTCGGCTTCCGGTCCTTCTAACAGCTCTTCATGCACGGTCACGCTGGTTTCGCCCAATTTCTGGCGGGCGTCTTGCAAAACTTCCTGTCCGGCGTGTTCGCGCCGGGCGACCAGCTTTTCGTACTCGTCGTAACCAAGCATATCAGAGGTGTGGGGAAAAACATGCACCAGGTATAAATCGGCGCCAAAGCACTCAGCCAATCCTTTAGCATAACGCAAGGCGTTGTAGCTGTGTTCAGACCCATCCACAGCGGCAATGATGCGTTTGAACATAGTTGTTGTCTCCTCTTTGAGAAAATTGCAGGGTAGCAGGGTAGCAAGTAGCAGAGGGTTACAAGTCTGTACCTGCTACCCTGCTACCTGCTACTCTGTTACTTTGCTACTGGTCCATTATTTCCTGAAAAGCAGCCTCCACCGCTCTGAGCGTGGCGGCGATAACCCCTTCGGTGTGGGCGGTGGAGAAGAAGCCGGTCTCAAACTGAGAGGGGGCCAGGTAGACGCCCTGGCGCAGCATGGCCTGGAAGAAACGGGCATATTTTTGAGTATCACTTTTGGCTGCCGTATCCCAGTTGACCACCGGCTGGTCGGTGAAGAACATGCAGAACATGGTCCCGACCTGGGTTTGATAGACCGGAATGTTGGCCGCTTCCGCGGCCGCGCCTATGCCCTGGCACAGCTCTGTTGTTCCGGCCACCAACTGCTCGAATACGCCCGGCTCGCGGATGGCTTTGAGGGTTTCAATCCCGGCAGTCATAGCCAGGGGGTTGCCGCTGAGGGTGCCGGCCTGGTACATCGGCCCGGCCGGGGCGACAGTTTGCATGATCTCGCGCCGCCCGGCATATGCGCCCACCGGCAGCCCGCCGCCGATGACCTTGCCCAACGCGGTTAAATCGGGCATCACCCCGTAATACTCCTGCGCTCCACCCAGAGCGACCCGAAAGCCGGTCATGACTTCATCAAAAATGAGCAGGGCATCGTATTGGGTACACAACCGGCGCAGGCCGGCCAGGTATCCTTCGACGGGTGGCACACAGCCCATATTACCGGCCACCGGCTCCAGAATAATTCCCGCGATATCGTCGCCGTGCTCGTTGAAGAGGCTTTCGATGGCGGCCAGGTCGTTGAAAGGGGCGGTTAAAGTATCGCGGGTGGCTCCGGCCGGCACACCGGGGCTGTCGGGCAGGCCCAGGGTAGCGACGCCGGAACCGGCCTGAACCAGCAAAAAGTCGGCGTGGCCGTGATAGTTGCCTTGCAGTTTGATAATTTTGTTGCGCTTGGTAAAGGCGCGGGCCAGGCGCAGCACGCTCATGGTCGCTTCGGTGCCGGAGTTAACAAAGCGGACCTGCTCGGCGGAAGGGACCATCTCGCAGACCAGTTCGGCCAGTTCAGTTTCGAGTGCGGTCGGCGCGCCGTAGCTGGCGCCACGTTCTACGGCTCGCTTTAAAGCATCTACTACATCAGGATGGGCATGGCCCAAAATCAGCGGTCCCCAACTGAGGACATAATCAATATATTGATTACCGTCGGCATCCCACATGTAGGGGCCTTCGGCCCGGTCAATAAACAACGGCTGCCCGCCCACCGCCCGAAAAGCCCGCACCGGCGAGTTGACTCCGCCGGGAATAACCTTCTGCGCGGCGGCGAAGAGGCGTTCGGAGTTGGAAAAATTCATGTTCGCTCCTTTGGGTCCACAGATGGACACAGATACAATACTAATCAAGCCAGCGCGCCGCATCCTTGGCCCAATAGGTCAAAATCATATCCGCGCCGGCCCGCTTGATGGCGGTCAGGCTTTCCAGGGCGACCCGCTTTTCATCCAGCCAGCCCAGGCGGGCGGCGGCTTTGAGCATACTGTACTCGCCGCTGACGTTGTAAGCGGCCAGGGGCAGGTCGGGGAAGGTATCGCGGGCCTGGCGGATGATGTCGAGGTAAGGCAGGGCCGGCTTGACCATGATGATGTCGGCCCCTTCGGCCACATCCAGGGCAATTTCGCGCATAGCCTCGCGGTTGTTGGCCGGGTCCATCTGATAGGTCGAGCGGTCGCCGAATTGGGGGGGACTATCGGCGGCCTCGCGGAAAGGGCCATAGAAGCCGCTGGCAAATTTAGCCGAGTACCCCATAATGGGAATCTGAGGGAAACCGGCCTCGTCCAGCGCCCGGCGGATGGCAGCCACCTGGCCGTCCATCATGGCGCTGGGGCCAACTATGGTTGCCCCGGCCCGCGCGTGTGATACGGCCACCTGACCCAATATTTCCAGGGTCGGGTCGTTCAAGATCTGCCCATCTTCGACCAGGCCGCAGTGACCGTGATCGGTGTATTCACACAGGCAGACATCGGTCATAATGACCAGGTCAGGGTCGGCCTGGCGTAAGGCACGGATGGCCTGCTGCACAATGCCGTCTGGCGCAAAGTTTTCCCGGCCCACCGGGTCTTTTTCGGCGGGCAGGCCAAAGAGCATCACCGCCGGGATGCCCAAGGAGCGCAGCTCTGCGGCTTCGGCGGGCAGCATGTCCACCGACTGCTGATAGACGCCCGGCATCGAGGAAACTTCCTGGCGCACATTCTGGCCGTGCCGGATAAACATGGGGTAAATAAAATCCGCCGGGGTCAGCGTGGTCTGCCGCACCAAGCGGCGCAGCCCCCCGTTCTGTCGTAACCGTCGCGGCCGGGCCACCGGGAATTGGGATGAGCTTGACATAGGTTTTTCCTCCGGGGTATTTGCTGTCATGGTAGCTAAATTTCTTAACGAGTCAATTGAGGATTAGCCAACTATAACAGCGTTTCGAGGGCGTGCTTGGCGGCGCGAGAGGTTTCGGATGGGGAGGCGGGGCCGTGCAGGGCCTTTAAGACCGGCTCGGCGTAGGGGGGCAGCTTTTCATTTTTAGCCAGCACCTTGAGTACATGGTCGGCCCCCTCGCGCAGGCGGATGGAGCCGCCATGTTCGACCAATGCTCCAAACAGCGGCGGCAGACCGGCGGCCTCCACCCGGATCAAGCCTTCGGCTGCCATCCAGCGAATACCGGGGTCGTTGTCTTCCAGGGCCGTTACCAACGCCGGGGCAGAGCGGGGGTCGCCAATCTCGCTGAGAGCCTTGGCCGCTTCCCAGCGCACGTGGGTGCGCTTGTCTTTGAGTAGTTCCATCAGGCCGGGGGTGGCCGCCGCGCCCAATTCGACCAGTTCATCGCGGGCGCGTTTGCGAACCAGGCCGTCTTTGTCTGTTAAAGTTCTCAATAAAGTAGAAAGGGTATCACTCATAATCCTGCACCTTTTTCCTTTAAGCTCTATCGGAAATAACGACAGAGCGAAAAGAAACCACAGATTACACAAATTTCACAAATCTCTTATCTGTGTCATCTGTGAAATCTGTGGTTAAGGTAATAACTCTGCTCTAGTTCCAATAATCTCTTATATCTTAACGCGGTTTGGTTAGCCAGACATTAACACTGCCAATGGCAAAGGTTGAGCCATCCTCCGGCCTCAAGTCATAGACCTCGACCCGGCCTGGCCCGTCCTCTTGCACCACAAATTGCACAAAGCCGCCAAAGGCGTTCACCTGCCCGGCTTCGCCGACGACCTGGAACACGCCCTGGCTGATCTGCCGCCCAGTAGCGTCAATGATGCGGTAATTCAAGTTTGACTCGTAGGGCTTGTTGCTGGTTTTGCCGCGCACCTCAACCGGGCTGGCGATGCTGGCATAAGGGGCCGGGTCGTCAATGGTGACGGTATAGCCGGGCGGGTCGGCCACAAGCTGGACGGCGACGCTGTCAATGGTGATAATCGTGCCGTCGGCGGTGCTGAGTTCGGCCACCTCGACCGTGCCGGGGCCGTCGGCAGAAGCCAGGTAGGTGGCCTGGACGGCAAAGGTAGCCGAGCCGCCCAGCCGGCCCACCACCTCAAACGGCCCCCGGCCCACCTGATTGCCGCTGGCATCCAGCACCCGGTAGACCAGGCTGCCCCGGAACGGGTACTGGCTGGTTGCGCCGCGCAGTTCAAAGGGGTTGGTCAGAGTGCTGCCCGCCGCCGGCGACTGAATGGTAATGACCTGCTGCGCCGCCAGCGGATCAACAATCTCAAAGTTTTCCAGCACGGTACGCACAATGGTCTCGGCCTGCGAGCTTTCAGAAAAGATGTTGACCTGGTAAATCACCTTTTGTTCGGCGGTGGCCGCCGTGATCGCCGCTCGGCCGCCCTCATCGCGGGTATAAATGGCCCAGGCTCGCCCACCTATCTGATCGGTAATAAGCTGCCCGCCCAACGACGAGCCGCTCAACGCTTCGGGTGGCACGCCCAGGCCGCGCGCCACGCCCACCAACGGGTCATTTCCCGGTAGCGTGGTAAAGTTGACCACGCTGAACAAACCGGCGCTCCAGGCGTGAGCAAATAGGGGGTCGGCGCTTTCCACTTCGGGCCAGTTTTGCGGCACAACCGCTCGCACGCCTAACGCCTCAATCTCGACCGGCTGGAAGGACAGGCTGCCGGCGGTGATGGTATTCTCACCCTGGATGCCGGGAATCCACAGCTTTTGCCCTACCTCAATCAGGTTGGGGTCGGTAATCGCGGCAAAGCTGTTGTCCTGGCCGGCTCTGGCGTTGGTCGCCTCAATAATGGTCGGGTAAGCGCCGGCATCGCCAAAATACTTCTCGGCAATTTTGCTAAGCCAGTCGCCCGCCTGAACGGTGTATTCCGCTCCGTTAGGGCTTTGGGCCTGGGCCGGGTCAACAGCCCCGCCCAACAACAGCCCGCAGAGAATCATAAGTTTAAGCGCGGTTGATCGTGTAAGCATGTCCTCACCTTCTTTTAATAGGCTGTAAGCCTGAAGACGCCGTTCCCCAAATCCATTATAACCCACTTGGCTGTCAAAGTTAAATTGAGGCCAGGTTTGGCTGCGGCCTAAGGGTCCTATCCCTGCCCGTTTTGGGCTGCTTTTCCTAATTACGGAATCCTCGCTGCTGTAGTAGAATGGGGGTGGGTGAGAGTAAAATCTATGGAATGTAAGAAGCTTGGTTCTTTTATTCTGTCTATTCTGCTCTGGCCCGGTCAAATATAACTGCTCCTGAGAGGTGTGCCATGCTGCCAGCCATTCTGATTACCCAATGCCTACAGAACGACTTTGTCAAACCCCTGGGCCGGTACGACCCGTTGCCCAATAACCTGCATGTCGGCTTTGAAGAAGCCCGGCGGCTGCTGGGCGAAAATCCGGCGGAAGGGCCGGTGGCCTTAACCATGCAGTGGGCTTACCAGCAGCCCGCCAGCGATCTGGCGATTATTCACATCCGCGATTGGCACGACCCGGCCGACCCGTTCCAGGCGGAACACCTGCGCCAATTTGGACCGCACTGCCTGATGGAGACCGAGGGAGCGCGGTTTGCCTTTGCCGAAACCGGCCCGGCTCGCCCCTTGGCCGTGATTAATTCGCCGGGGTTGAACGACTTTGTGGGTACGCCACTCGATGAGGTGTTGGCTCCCTTTGCCGGTCAGCCGTTGCGGGTCGGGTTGATGGGCGTCTGGACCGAGGCCAAGATTACCTTTTTGGCTTATGACCTGCGGACCCGCTATCCTCATTTTCACTTGGCCGTCTGCTCGGCCCTGACCGCCAGTTCGTCGCGGGCGCACCATTTTATGGCCCTGGGCCAGTTGAGCCGGCTGCTGGGCGTGACCGTCTTTCCCTCGATTGGCGAGTTTACCCAATTTCTGGCCGGGAGTTCGGTCGAAATCCCTCTGCCCGCGCCGAGTCACGCCCACTGGCCCGAAATCAGTCTGACCGAAGGGGGCGGTCCACTGGAGGAAACGGATTATAACTTGATTCGCCACCTCTTCCGCGACTGCCGGCGGGTGCAGCTCCGGGTGCTGGATGGCGGCTTCTCCGGCAATGTGGTTCTGGGCAGCGAAAGTGTGGACTTGCGCGGCCACCACCAGGCGGCCCACGTGGTCAAGATTGGCCCGCAGGGGCCGATCGGCCAGGAGCGGACGGCCTTTGAGCAGGTGGAAAGCGTGCTGGGCAACAACGCGCCCCGCATCGCCGCCTTTGCCGATTCCGGGGGACGGGGGGCATTGAAATACCGCTACGCCGGGATGGGCAGCGGCTTTTCGACCACGTTTCAAAAATTGTACTGCGCCGGCCTGTCCGCCGAACGGACAGCTAATTATCTGACCATCATTTTCAAAGAGCAGTTGGGGCGCTTTTACGCGGCCGCGGCCCTGGAACGCTGCAATCTGTTGGACTATTACGCCTTTAGCCCCAAGTGGGCGGCCAGCGTGCGCCAGCGCGTCGAAACCCTGCTGGGCGAACCGGCTGTCGAGACCACTCTGCGCCTGCCGACCGGCCACGACATGCCCAATCTGTGCCACTTTTACGAGCAGGAGCTGGAGGCTATCTTACCGCTGGCCGGTGGGTCCAGCTATTTCTCTTACGTGCATGGCGACTTGAACGGGGCGAATATCATCATTGACGGGCGGGACAATGTCTGGCTGATTGACTTTTTCCACACTCACTACGGCCACGTGCTCAAAGATTTGATTAAGCTGGAAAACGATTTGTTGTATATCTTTACCCCCATCAACAGCGCCGAGGAACTGGCCGAAGCCTGCCAGTTAACCCACTGCCTGCTGCGTGTGGCCGACCTGGGCCGTCCCCTGCCGGAGGTGGAGTCCACCCCCTTGACTCACCCGGAGCTGCGGCGGGCTTACCAAACAGTGAGCATGCTGCGCACCTTTTACCCGGAGCTGGTGCAGGAAGACCGCAACCCGCTGCAACTGCTCATCGGCCAGTTGCGCTACGCGGTGCATACCCTCTCGTTTGATGAGTCCAGCCACTGGCAAAAGTTGTGGGCGCTCTATACTGCGGCCTGGGCCGGGTTCAGCCTCAGCCAGCGGTTGAGGCAGCAAGGCCCCCTGCGGATAGACTGGCTGGACGCCCAATACACCGGCCCCGGCCGGCTGGGGCTGACCCTGCTGCCGGGCCGCCAGGATTATGGTCGCTCTGTGGCCGAAGACGTGGCCGCGCTCAAAATGCAGGGAGTCAGCCACATAGTTTGCTTGATTACCGATGAAGAATTTGTGACGTATGGAGTGGAATCGCTGCTGGACAGCTACCAGCAGGCCGGCCTGGCCGTCCGCCGCCTGCCTATCCCCGACCAGCGGGTTTGTTCTCCGGCGGAGATGGCCGAACTGAACCATTGGCTGCAAACCAACCTGGCAGCGGGGGCCAATATTTTGGTGCATTGTGTGGGCGGGCTGGGCCGGTCGGGGTTGGTGGCCGGCTGTTACCTAAAGTCCAGAGGACTGAACGCCGCCGCCGCCATCAGCGAAGTGCGCCGGGTGCGCTCTCCCCGCGCCATCGAAACGGCGGCGCAGGAGGGGTTTATTGAGGGGTATGAGGTTTCGTGATTTCCGGTGTATGCCTCCCTCCAACTCCCCCAGAGGGGGGAGGGTTTAAAAAGCCTCCCTGTGAGGGGATTTAGGGGGCTAATCTCGTCATAGAGTGGGTGGATGAGCTATACCAACTCCCCCTCTGGAACGTCACATCAACGCCAACGCTTCGGCCAGGGAGGGCTGAGCTGCCGTGCCACCCGCCGCCCGTGTGGAGAGTGACCCGCAGACGCAACCCAGCCGCAGTGCTTTGGCCAAATCCCAACCGGCCAGATAGCCGTAGAGAAAACCGGCGTCAAAGGAATCGCCTGCCCCGGTGGTATCTATCACGCTGATGGATAGGGGGCCGGCCCGGAAAATGTCCGCGCCGCGCTGGGCGACTGCTCCGGCTTCGCCCAGTTTGACCGCCACCAGTGGTATCTGCCCGGCCAACTGAGCCAGGGCCGGCTCAAGTTCGGCCTGGCCGGTAATGGCAAACAGTTCGGTAGTGTTGGGCAGAAAGATGTCGGTCTGGGTTAGGGTTTCAACCAGACCGCCGTTCCACTGCTCGACGGGGTCATAATTGGTATCAAGGGAAACGGTCAAGCCCTGGACGCGGGCCTGGGCAAACAGCCGGGGCAGGTCGGGCCGCAGGCCGTCGAGCAGAAAATAGCTACCCAGGTGCAGGTGGCGGGCCTGGTCCAGCAGCGACAGGTTAATATCCTGATAGCGCAGTTGGGCAATGGAACCGAGATAGGTCAGGATGGCCCGGTCGTTGCCGCGAGAGAGGATCACCCCCAGGCCGGTTTTAACCCGCTCATCTACCACCACTCCACGGGTATCCACAGCACGGCCTTGCAAATAGTTCAGCACAAACCGGCCAAACTCATCCGGCCCCACCTTGCCGACCATGGCCACGCGCAGCCCCAGCCGGGCGGCGGCGCAGGCAAAAATGCCCGCCGAACTGCCCATAGTTAGCGTGGCATCGTCCACCAACTTCTCGACCTGCCCAAACTGGGGCACAACATCGCCGGTTAAAACCAGTTCGGCGTTCAGGTCGCCGACAACTACCAAATCAAATTCTTTCATGCGTTTAAATAATTTTATACCGCAGGTCAATCTGACAATCGCAGCACGCGCTGAGCATTACGGTAATACACTTTTTCCAGCACATCGTCCGGCAAATAGAGACCGTAGATGTGCCAGCGGCCCTGGCCGGGGATGCCGTGTGGGTCGGTGTTGTAGTTGAAATATTCGTCGTCGGTTTCCAGGAAACGGTAGTACAAGCGATAGCCGGCCAGGTCCGGCCCTAAATCGGCGCCGAACAGAATCCGGTCGGCGTATTGCAGAAAGAAACGGCGCGAGCTGTAGGGCTGGCGGCCCAACTCGCTGATGCGCGCCCCAATATCCACATAAAAGTTGGGGCAGCGGTCGAGTAGCTGGCTCACCCAGGCCAGATTTTCGGCATAGCAGCCAACGTGCGCCCCGATAAACGTAGTGGCGGGATGACGCGCTACCAAATTTGCCAGTTGGGTCATAATGGTCATAAAAGCAGGAAAAGGTGGGCTGGGGAACTGCCAGTCGGGGTGAGCGTGCAGTTCCTCCCAGCGCTCGTTGGTTTCGTCGAGGGGGTCAAAAAAGGCGACCGGGTCGGCCACGTGGATCATGACCGGCAGGCGCAGCTCCCCGGCAGTAGCCCACAGCGGGTCGAGGCGGGAATCGTCTACCGCCACCAGTGCGTTGTGCTGGTCGCGCACATGCAGGCCAAACGGCTTCCAGATTTTGAGGCCCTGCGCGCCCCAGCCGGCTTGAACCCGCAGCCGGGCGGCGGCCCACTCGCCAAAGCGGTCGCCGTGATCGGGCCAGGCGGCCCAATCCACCCCGCCGAAAACCTGAAAGCGCTCCGGCGCAGCCGCTTTGAAGTAATCCAGGTGATGCTGGAGCATCTCTTCGCCCCAGCCGCCGTCGAGGTCCACGTAAAGCTGCACCTGGGCTTCGTCCAGCACATCCAGCAGCGCCGCCAGCGGGCGTTTGTCCCAGCCGCCGCCAAACGGCTCGGCCAGGTGGTTATGGGCGTCAATCACCGGGAAGCGAGGCTTGGTTATAGCGGTGGTTTTGGTGACCAGTACCGGGCGCGGGCGATAATCGGTGAGTAGCATCTTTACTCCTGAAAAAGTAGACGGTAGACGGGGAATTAGGCAACTCCAAGAAAATAAAACGTTAGTTCTCGTGGTGCGTAGTACGTGGTGCGTGGCGTATTTATATCACGTACCACGCACCACACACTATATTCCTGGAACTGCCTCTTTCCTTTGCGACTCTACGACTCTGCTACCTGTTATTTTCAGACAACCAGAACTTCTATCCCTTTGGCTTGCAGAGCGTCAATAAAATCGGGAGGGGTCTGGCTGTCGGTTACCAATTTGTGGATGACGCTGATCGGCGCGACAAAGGCGGTCGAAATGCGGCCGCATTTGGTGTGATCGGCCACGATGATAATCTGGCCTCGGCGGGCCAGGATGGCCCGGTCGGTCATAGCTTCGGGTAGGTTTTCATTGGTCAGGCCGTATTCAATATCCAGGGCGTGGATGCCCAGCACAATTTTCCGGGCATTCACTTCGGCCAGGGCTTGCTCGGTCAGGTGGCCGATGGTGGACATCTCGCTGTGGCGTACAATCCCACCCAAGTGAACCAGGGTAAAATCGGGCAGGTCGGCCAGGGCATTGATGACCAGCAGCGAGTTGGTGATCACGGTCAATTTATGGCGCTCGCGCAGATGCCGGGCTACTTCCAAAACGGTTGTGCCGCTGCCCAAAAAAACAGTTTCACCCTCTTCAATTAGGGCGGCGGCAGCCCGGCCAATCTGTTTTTTTTCTTCGGCCTGCTCGCGGCTGCGCTGCAAGGCCGGCGGTTCGGGCGGAGCCTGACGTATAACTTTTGCGCCGCCGTGAAAACGCTCAATCTCCCCTCGTTCGGCCAGCGCTTCCAAATCGCGCCGGACGGTCGCCACGCTGACCGAAAATTTTTCAGAAATCTGGGCAACCGTAGCCCGCTGGTTTAGCTTGACAAAGTTGAGAAGTAGTTCTTGTCGTTCGAGATTGGAGATGGGAAGTTTGATATCCATGCGTTCGATGTAGACTCAAACAATCATAAAACATCACAAATAGATCGCATTCAATCACTATTGTACGATTGAAACTGAGCGTTTGTCAAATTTTGAGCCGGCAAAACCGGGCGGTCAAACTGAGCGACGCGCTGCCCAACAACAAATTTGGCGCAGGCCGGCTTAGCCTGGGCCAGTCTCCCGGCGCGTCCCAATAAAAGCCAGTCCGCCGTGAACCGGCCATAGCAGCCACAAATTGGGGGCATAAAAGAAAATGGTGGCAGTGAGGATTAAAATGACGGTTTTGCTAAGCCGGGGCGTCGGCTCATCTCTTTGCACCCAGGCGACCAGCGCCCCTTCCAGCAATACCCACAGCAGGCCGCCAATTACTCCGAGGTAAAGATCGCCGGTCAAGGCCCAAAAGATGGCGTAATAAAAGGCCCAATGCAGGCCGTCGTATAGAATTTCCAACACGGAGAGGCGGGAAGCGAGCGGCTTGAGGTCGAGGCGAGCCAGCCCCCAGCGCAGCCCCAAAGCCAGCAGCAGCGCCGCCAAACCGAGCCTGATGACCATTCCGCCATCGGCCAGACATTCCAGCAGGAGCAGGGCGACAGCCTTTTGCAGGCTGGCTCCGTTCAGGTCAAGGGCCATGATCGTTTCAAGCCCCTTCAAACCTAAAAATCGGGGCGGCAAGAGGCCGGCGATGACGGCCAGGTAAGGCAAGCCGATCCCATAAATAAATCGAGCAGTGACAGACAGCCACTGCTCGTTGATCCCGGCTTCGCCCTGACGCTTTTGCCACCAGGCCCAACCGACTGGCAGGGCCAGGGATAAAAGGGCCAGACCTGCCAGGATGATATTTTGATCGGTCATGCTGCTTCTTTCATTCCGGCAAAGGGGATTTCGACCCGCACGGTGGTGCCCCGGCCCCGGGCCGACTCGATCGAGCACACCCCGCCAACGAGTTGGGCGCGCTCATCAAGGTTGAGCAGCCCCAGGCTGGTGCGCTGGTCGTAGGTGGATTTGGTCGCTTCGACATCAAAGCCAACCCCGTTATCCTTGATCTCAACCATCAAGCTGCTTTTACCGGCCAGCAGGTTGATCCTGATCTCGCTGGCCTGGGCGTGTTTTTTGGCGTTGCCGACCGCCTCTTCGATAATGGCAAAAACCACGCCTTCGGCTTCCCCGGTGAGTTGACTGTTGTAGCCGCGATTGTTGACAGTGACTTTGAAGGATTCGGTCGCGTTCAGTCGGTCGGCATATTGGGTCAGCGCCGGCAGCAAGCCCTGGGTTTCTAAAATGACCGGGCGCATGGCAAAAAGCATGGTTCTGATTTCTTGGGTGGTCCGCTGGGCAATCTCTTCAACCTTCACCACCTCTTCATAGGCTTTGGCTACGTCTTCTTTTTGCAGCACTACCTTAATGAAGTTGAGCCGCATGGCAATGGCCGCGATAGATTGGGTGGGGCCGTCGTGCAGGTCGCGGGCCAGTTTGCGCCGGGCCTCGGCCTCTTTTTCCAGAATCTTTTGCTGCTCGCGCTGTAAATCTTCAAAAAGTTGGGCATTTTGCAGGGTGATGATGGCCTGGCTGCAAAAGGTAGTGAGGAGTTGTTTATGTTCTTCATTATAAAAGTTGGGTTCGGTGCTGCAAAAAAGCACCACGCCATAAGTGTTCAACCCGGCTCGCAGCGGGGCGCAAATGGCCGAGCGGCAGCCCGGCGTTGAAGCAAAAGAGGTTAACACCCGGTCTTTTTGGGCATTGTTGGTGATGGTCGCTTCGGCAGTGCGAATGGTGCGGCCAATCAACCCCTCTTCGCCCGATACGCGGCGGCCTTCGTCGGAACGGCCAATATTGCGGCCGGCGGCCACCCTGAGCCGGTCTGCGCCGTTTTCGCTGTCGCCTTCAAAGAGCAAGACCATGGCAATGGTTGACTCGTCTTTGGTTCCGACCTCGGCCATGGCCGAAAAGGCCAGGTCAATCATCGTCCGCAGCACTTTACGGTAGTTGAGGGTGGAGCCGAGGGTCAGCGCCATTTCTGAGATAAGTTTGCCGCGCTCGGTGGCCACACGCAAACTTTTTAACTCCGCTTCATTATCCTGGGCAGCCAGGTCAAGCTGCTGGCGAATAAAAGGGCCGGGCAGTCCACCGGCAATAAAGAGTACAATCGCATTGGCCGCCGCTGTCAGCAAGGCGTTGATCACCTGGAGCCGGTCAATATCGCCACTCAGCAGCGGCACCAGCGGCACGCCATAACTTAGCGCAATCGGCAGGGCCATCAACAGGCCGGCTTCGGCGTTCCAGCGCAGCCCGGCCAGCATGACCGGGACCATCAGCAGTGGCAGCAGCAATTGGGCGTGCCTGGTCAGCATAATCATCAAGCCAATGGCCAGCACAGCATCCAGGATCGCGGCAATTACGGCCAGCCAATGGGGAAAGAATTTAGACCACAACAGGCCGGCATAAATTCCATTCAGCCCCAGCCCGACCCCCACCAGTACCAGCAGCCGGGTTACATTGTCCGAGGGTTGGCGGCTCAGCAGGCTGTCGCCCACTACAAACAGGGCGATGAGCAATAACCAGATCCAGCGCAGGTTAGAGACAAGCCAATCTAAGGCAAAGGTGTTGGATTGAGCAGTATCTTTGGTCTCAGTAGTGATAGGTGGCCTCCTCACAATCATCCTGGCAATGGGATGAATTACCGATGGCTTAATAAATTATATCCCTTTTCCTCTATCTTCGCGAACACAATTGCTGCTTTTTATAGGATTTAAGATAGCCCTTGCTGGCAGGTCAAACCGAGGTTTACGGCAAGCCGGATCACCACAATTTTGGTCAAGGAGAATTTGGGATTTTAGGTAAAGGAATTTGAAACTGGCTTGACATCGCGGGGGAGCGCGTTTATCATTATTTGCTTATACGGTGATGAAAATGTCATTGCGAGGCCACAGGCCGAAGCAATCCCCCTCTCCGGGGTAGGATGCTACGCGGCTTCGCCTTATGGCTCGCAGTGACAGTTACTTTCGAGGAGCATAACTATTTCTACCCAAACAGACACCCCCGTTTCAGAGACTCGCTCCGGCAGCGGGGCGTTTGAGATTGGCCTTTATTCTTTTGTCGAACTGACCCCCGATCCTGTGACCGGAGCGATGATCAGCCCGGTCCAGCGGATGAGCAACCTGCTCGAAACCATTGAACTGGCCGATCAGGTGGGCCTGGATGTTTTTGGTGTCGGCGAGCATCACCGCCCCGACTTTATTGCCTCAGCCCCGCTGGTTATTCTGGGAGCGGCGGCGGCCCGCACCCAGTCCATCCGCCTGTCAACAGCGGTCACGGTGCTTAGCTCCGATGACCCGGTGCGGGTTTTTCAGGATTTTGCCACCCTCGATCTAATTTCCAATGGCCGGGCCGAGATCATGGCCGGGCGCGGCTCATTTATCGAGTCGTTCCCGCTGTTTGGTTATGACCTGCGCGACTACGACAGCCTTTTTGCCGAGAAGCTAGAGCTGCTGATGAAACTCCGCGAAGCAGAAACCATCACCTGGTCGGGCAAACATCGCCCGGCCCTGAACAATCTGGGCGTCTACCCTCGTCCCATGCAGGAAAAACTGCCCATCTGGGTGGCAGTCGGCGGCACGCCGGAATCGGTGGTGCGCGCCGCCAGCCTGGGTTTACCCATGGCCCTGGCGATCATCGGCGGCATGCCGGAGCGTTTTGCCCCTTTCATCCAGCTCTACCGGCAGGCGGCGCGTCAAGCCGGATACGACCCGGCCCAACTGCCGTTGAGCATCAACTCGCACGGCTTTATCGCCGATACAGCCCAGCAGGCTGTTGACGACTACTATCCTTCGGCGGTGGTGGTGATGAATAAGATTGGCCGCGAGCGCGGCTGGCCGCCCGCCACCCGCCAACAGCTCGAAGCCGGACGGGCCTTGCGCGGCTCGGACTTTGTCGGCAGCCCGGCTGAAATCATCGAGAAGATTCTGTTTCAACACGAGATTTTCGGCCATCAACGGCTGTTGCTGCAACTCGGCGTCGGGACCATTGACCACGCCAAAGTGATGCATGCCATCGAACTGCTGGGCACTCAGGTTGCGCCCGTTGTCCGTGAGGAAATTGCCCGGCGCACCTCCTCAGGGGTCAGCCCTTAGTCAATGTCTTAAGTTAAGCCAGAAATCGCACCCTGAGTAGCGCGGAACGAAGTGGAGCGCGTATCGAAGGGTGCGATTTGGCGACGACTCCCTGACGGCGCAGCACCCTTCGATACGGGTCGCTTCGCTCCCCTACTCAGGATGCTGCTAACTTCATGACACTGCGTGAGCAGAAGACTGGACACCGGCCAACAGTCCCAACAAATTACCCCCTTCGATTCGCTCACGGTCGGCCTCGTTCAAAAAAGGCATCGCCTCAAAAAGGCCAAAGGTTTGTGGAAAACTGAGCCACTCCAAGCTGGGGCTAAAATCTGACCCCCACAGCAGCCGAGTCGAGCCAAACGCGGCCAGTAGAACCTCGACATAGGGCCAGGCGGCCTGGTGGGGATAAGCATAGCCGGGCTGGGTTAAGGCATAAAAGCCGCTCAGCTTAATATGCACCCCCGGGAATGGGGCCAGGGCCACAACCTCTCGGAGCAACTGCCGGGCCGAGGCTGCGGTGGGCGCAGTCTCAATCGCCGGAGGCAGCCCCAGGTGCGACGCCAGCAGCCGTAAATCGGGCTGGCATTCCAGCAATGGCTGCCAGGCCGTCCAGTATTCGCCGCGCGAATTGACGCTAATCAGCCAGCGCCGTTCGGCCAGCCAGCCCCAAACTTCAGCCGATACTTGGCCCAAAGCAGCGGCTTGCTGCGGGTCGAAGCAGTAAAAGCTCAAGCCGACAAACGATTCCTGCTGCCATTTTTCCAGGCTGGCCAACTCCAGCTTGGCCGGTTCCGCCACAAAAGCAACCGGCCTCAGCCAGGATAGGCTGGCCGCCAGCCGGCTCAAATAGCGATTGTTACCCACCGCCCACGGTTCAGCCTCATAACCAACCGCCAATACCTGCTGCACCCCGTACTGCCCGGCCAAGCCCTGGTACAGGGTCACTTCATCCGGTTGGATGCGGCGGCAGTTTTCGGGCAGCAGGGCCACGTAACCGGCGTGAAAAAAATGAGCGTGTGCATCGGCGCGGGTGGGCATAGTTAACCCCTATTTCAACCACCGATCAAACCAATCAAATGCCTCGGCTTGCATGGCTAAATCAAATTTGTGCGGGCCAGGGTAAAAAGAGGCGCGGTAACGGTCAGTGGCCCCGGCTTTGGCGTAGACTTCCTGCAAAATGGCCGCTGCCCGCTTCATTTCGGGCAGGGTGAACAGTTCGTCGTCGGAGTCGTTCAGTACCAGGGTGGGTAAAGGGACGCGCAGACCCAGGATTTCCGGGAAGTCGAGGTCACGGGGGAGCAGGGGGATGTAGATCATCCAGGTGTGGGTGTAGCTGGTGTGGAGCAGGAAATCGCGCCAGGTGGTCATCATGCCGACACAAACGGCGCAGCGGATGCGCGGGTCCAGCCCACCCAGAAATCCAGTGCGCAATCCACCCCCGGACAGGCCGCAGCAGCCAACTCGCGCAGCGTCCACGTCCGGGCGAGCGCAGAGCACATCCAGAGCGCGCTGGTCCTCGGCCAGAAAGACGCCCGGCCAGGTGGTCCCGGCGCAAAAGAGCGACTTGGCCAGGATATGCTCGTGCTGGCTGGCCCAGGTATTGTAAGCTTCGATCTCGGCGGTGCTCTCCGGGTCGGGGTCGGTCAGACCGGCGCGAATGGTCTCCGGTACATCCTGAAGCCGCACCCGCCGGCTGGCAAAGTCAAACGCATCGTGGACCAGCACGGCATAGCCTCGCCGGGCGAGTTCATGGGTCCAGGCCACCCCGCCGTAGTACTGCGCCTGGTGGTCGCGCATCATGGGGTGCAGGTCGGCCCCGGTGCGGGCAATCTTAGCCCAGCCGAAATATTTGTTGGCGGCATGGTCGTGCAGGGCCAGGATGCCGGGCAGCGGGCCGGTGGCCCCGGCCGGTTTCAAGAAAACGGCCTCGGTTGGCGGGCCGTAGGGAAGCTGCCAGGACAGTTTTTCGATGTCCAGGCTGTCGTAGGTCAACCGCTCATGCACCGTTACAGTGGGAACGCCGCCGGTATCGGGCTGGGCCAGCAAGTCGAGCACACGCTGCCGGGCTACGGGCCGCCAGCTCTCGACCTCCGTAAATCGCTCATTGCGAAAAGAGAGCGCGGCCGGTCCATCGCCTGGCAAAGAAGCGGCCCACGGGCCGTACGCGCCGATCATATTAGGAAACATTTTAACTCACCTCGGTACTTTTTCACGCTTCGCGTCTTCGCCTCCTCGCCTCACGCTTCACATCACCAGTTCCAACTCGGCCACCGCTTCCAGCACCCGCTGATTCAAAAATTCGCCGTAGGCCAATACTTGCGGATCGGGGGTGAGCGTGGCCCGGCGGACAACGGCATGCTCCAACACCCCGCGAGCGACCAGCAGCCGCTTTTCCAGGTGATGAAAGAGTTCCATATTTTGCAAGCTGAAGACAAGCTGCGGTAAAAGCTGCTGGAACACATCCATCGCTTCAGCCCAGCGACTCTCCTGGCCCAAGCCCCAGACGTGGGCCAGCACATCGGCGGCGGCCAGGCCGGGCATAAGGCCGCAGATGCCGTAGGGGATGAGTTCCAGGGTGTACATGCCGCCCCAGCCTTCGAGCACGCCAATGGCGTCGTCCGTCGCCTCGCGGATGGCGGTGACTTTGGCTCCCATCAGCGGCTCTTCGAGTTTGAGGTAGCGGAAATTGGGACAGGCCTCGTGCAGGCGGCGGGCAAAGTCCGCGCCGACGGTGGGGCCGTTGGGGTTAAAATCCTGGATCAGCACCGGTCGCTGCACTGCTTCGCACATGCCTCGGCAGTAGTCCAGTACGTCGTCCGCGCCCAGGCCAAAGAGACGGGGAATGGCAAAGGAGATGAGGTCGGCCCCCAGGCTCTCGTTGCGGTGGGCAATCTCCTGGGCCAGCTTGAGCGAGGGATGATTTGATTGGGCAATAATCTTCACTCGCCCGGCCGCCTGCTGCACGGCGGTTTCGACCACCTGAAGCCGTTCGGTTTCGGACAGCTTGTAAAATTCGCTGGCATAGGCCGGCAGGCAAACCGCAGGCATTTGAATCTCAACGGCAAAATCAATCAAGCGGCGCAACGCAGCGAGATCAACCGCTTCGGTTTCAGGCACAAACGGGGTGGGGATAATGGGCACAACGCCCCGTAGAGCAACTTCTGGCATCTTTGCATGCTCCTTTAAATGTAAACTTCTCGCCGGTCGGGTCCGCTTCGGCGGGGGTGGCATGGCCGACCAATTGGCACAGGTTTATAAAATGCTCCTGGGCAGCGGATTTTTCTTTGAGGGTTGAAGCTTTCCATTTGGCGACAAACTCTTGGGGGGTTAGTTTGGTTGGCATGAGAGTTTGCCCTATTAACTTGTAGATTTTACATAAAAATGTTAGACAAGATTTACAAGATTAACAGGATAAAACGGCAGATAATCTTGTAAATCTTGTTAATCCTGTCGAAAAAATATGACAACTTACCATAGGGCTTTTCAGTTTCTCCCCATTGTATCAGTTTTTGGCCTTTATGACAACCCAAAATAAAAAAGGAACATTCCTGTTTGAGGGCGAATTTCAAGACCAGCATCCCTTCGACTTCGCCCAGGACGCAGCCTGAGTAACGCGAAACGTAGTGGAGCGTGTATCGAAGGTGCGGGTTAGCCAAATCGACTTGTCTGGCCTGCATCCTGAGTGATTTGAGCGGAGCGAAAATCGTATCGAAGGATGCAGCCTCTTAAATCCTGCCAAAAATTAAATCGGCAAACAGGAACACAGACGCGAAGCGCGCAGAGGGAGCACAGAGAATCACAGAGAAATCTCAGCGAAGCTCTGTGTCTTCTCCGTGCTTCTCGGTGTAACTTTTTTTTACCGAACTATAGATGTTCAGAAAAACATTTTGATTTTGTAGGGGCGTACCCTTGCGGTCGCCCCTACGGGGCAGGCGCAAGGCCGTGCCCCTACTCCATTAGGCCAGCCCAGAGGCCAAAAAATTGGAGGGCGACTGCTTTTGCACCCCCCTTTGCTAGAATCGTTTTTTCAGGTAAGATTACCCCTCTAATCAATCACGAATCGAGCGGTGAAGATGACCCTATCCAAATTGACCTTTGAAGTCTGGAGCGACTTTGTCTGACCCTGGTGTTATATGTTGAAGTCCGGTCTGGACGAACTCGCCAAAGTTGAAGACATCGAAATCATCTGGAAAAGTTACGAACTGCGGCCGGCCGATGCACCGCCGCTGCCGCCGGAGTATGAAAAATCTTATCGGGAACGCATCGAGGCGGGTTGGCCGCGGGTGCAGCAGATTGCCCGCGAGCGGTTTGGGCTGGAAATGAAAAGTCATCGTTGGGGCGTCAAATCCCGCTACGCCCTGGAAGGGGCCAAGGTTGCCGAGGCAAAAGGCTTTGGCGATGCCTACCACGAGGCCATGTTCAAAGCGCATTTTGTGGATGATCGTGATTTTGGCAACCTGGAAATCCTGGGCGATCTAGCCGCCGCAGTGGGCCTGGATCGGGCCGACTTTTTGGTTGCCGTCAGCAGCGGGGCGTATGCTCCGCCGGTGGACGCCGACATCCAGCAAGCCCAGGCTTATGGCTTGCAGGGCGTCCCGGCCACGATTATCGCCCAAAAATATCTCATTTCCGGGGCACAGCCGTTTGAGGCGTTGCAAGAAATCGTGCAGCAAATCAAACAGCGGGACGAATGACCCTGAGCCAGCCGGTCATTTTACAAGGGTTACGCGGTGGGCCTAACCATGTCATCCATTCGACAGGCTCAGGACAGGTTTCGACCGGAGGGAGAAATCCCTACTGGCTCGTCTTGCCAGCGGAGTTTTGAGGGACGCTTCGCGTCGCTCCTTCGTCGCTCGAAATGACATGACCGCGTAACTCCTGTTATTAAGGGAGAACGTTCGGAAACTCCCCAGGCATCCTTGCTACCGGCGCTCGTCCGGCGATGAAGTCGCCGGACTATACGACAGCGCCCGATTAATCGGGCTAAAGCCGGGTTGACCCGGCGCTGTTCCTTAGCCCTGGCATTCATGCCGGGGCGGGCCAGCCAGACAAAACAGTTTCCGAACGCTTTCATTAAGGGTAAAAACTGGGCACTCGTCGGGCGTATTTTTCGCTCTACGAGGAATATAAATTCCTATCCTCAGTAGATCCAATTTTCCGAGGACTCGAAGCGGGCACGCCCACGTGCCGACTGCGAAGCGTGCCGCACGTGGGCGTGCTGGCTCCTCAAATTTGGATCCACTGATCCTTAATAGGTATAATTTTCTTCACAGGTTCTCCCATTTCTGCCAATTCCCCACCATCCCCCTTACGAACAAAATGAGTTGTTTATCCGGGGTGGGTCGTTCTCAGCTTCTTCTAAAAAAAGTAGGGTATAAATTAAAGCAAGGCTATTATCATATGTTGCCCATCTGACCCAATTCTTCGATACAAGCACAAGATCACTCTAATGAGGAATTTTTTCCTAAAACTGGCCGCTTTCAGCGCCATTCTCCTAACCATACAGGTCGTCGTCTCGGCGATGTATCCGCCCGAGCTGCCTACAGAAATCTTGTCGTTAGATCAACAGCTCCAGGCCGGCGTCAATGTGGTCTACCTGGGCGATAGCACCCTGATTCATCCGCTGGGCGAGGCGACGATTCCGGAGATTTTGCGCGGTTTGCTGCCCAATCATCGGCTGGGGGATGTGGCTCACCCGGCCTATCACCTGGACTTGTACGAGCGCTATGTCAATTATCTGGTCAAACACAAGGGCCAGGTTGAAGCCGTCATCATTCCGATCAACATGCGCTCGTTTTCGCCGGAGTGGGATTTGCGCCCCACCTACCAGTTTGAGCGTGAGAAAACCATTCTGACGTACGGCTTGCCGCTTTCGAGCTTGTTTTACCAGGCCTTTGATACCTTTGGGCTGTTTGACTCGCCGATCAGCCAGGCTGATTTTCAGGCTACGACGGTTTTTAACGGCGACCAACCCGTCGGCGAGGTGGCCGAATTTGAGGAACTACTCAAAGCCACAGCGCCGGAGGCTGAAGACGACTCGACCGACTTTGCCTACCATACCAACCTCCCCTCTGAAGATGAAGTTGAGGCATTGAAGAAGACGCTGATTTATTATTATATGCCCGGCCTGGATTACCACCACCGTAAGCTTCAATCCTTGAAGGCGACGAGTCGCTTGCTGACCGATAATGGCATCAAACCGATTTTCTACATCACCCCCATCAATTACGAGCTGGGCGAAAGACATCTCGGCCAGAGGTTTCACCGGCAGTTGGCCGAGAATACAGGCGTTGTTGAGCGCGTCTTGCGCCGAAAAGGGGTGGATGTGTTGAACTTGGTCTTTGACCTGGAAGCCTACAATTTTGTTGATACGGAGCATCTGACCGAAAACGGCAAAACCTATATCGCCAAAGTTCTGGCCGCAGAGATTGAGCCGCCTCAACCCCAGCGACCGGCCTCAACTGCCGTTGATGATGCCCCCACACCGCACCTTTCAGCCATTGAGCAGTCCGGCGGGGATGATCCGACGAACACAGCTACGCCAACGCCCACTGCCGTCAAACCAAACGCCCCACTTCCAGGGGCGTCCCCCAAGGCTGACTCAATCTCGCCACCCACCCCCACCGCCACACTGGTGGTCACGGCGACGCCGCGCTCGCTGGCGGCGCGACAAGCAGGCCAGCTTGTTTCGGCTGAATTTTGGACCACCTTCGAGCCGGTTGGCAATTATAATGTCGAGGTCTATCGCCTGCGCTACAAAACCGTAGACCGGAACGAGCGCGTCACTGAGGTTGAAGCCAATTTGTACGTGCCCCAGGTTGCCGAACCCACCGATTTCCCCGTTTTGGTTTACGGCCCCGGCACCACCGGCCTCAGTGATCACTGCGCTCCGCTGAACGAATGGTCGAGTGGGAACGATTGGGGGGCGTATCACAGCTACATGCTCGAATACACTGCCCAGGGTTTGATTGGCGTTTTGCCCAATTACCAGGGCTTTGACTCTCCTGACCTGCCGCATCCCTACTTTATCTCCGAGCTACAGGCGCGGGCCTTGCTCGACGCGGCGCGGGCTGCTTACAATGCCTTTGCCGCCTCTCCTGAAATGGCCGCCCGCCCGCTGGAGGCTGTGGTCATGGCCGGCTATTCCAGCGGCGGACATGCCGTTTTTGCGGCCAAAGATTTCGCGGCCAGTTATGCCCCGGAGTTGCCCTTCAAGGGCGTCATCGGCCACGGCCCAACCACCAACCCCATCACCCTGCTCAAAGAAGTAGCCGTTTTCAGTCCCTACATCGTGCAGGCTTACCGCGATTTCTACGGCCCGGAGGTGATTGAACCGGCCGATATTTTCCAGGAGCGCTGGGTGGCCCGCTTCCAGGCCGATGTGATGAGCCGCTGTGTGGATGGCCTCTTTAGTTACTATGGCTTCAGCGCCCGCCAGATGTATCGTCAGGAATTCTCCGATGCGCTCTACGCCGACCGTTTGCAAGCGGTAGCTCCGGCTTTCCAGGCGGCCCTTGAGGACAACACAGCCGGCTTGTCGCCCGACGGTCAGGAAATCCCGGTTCTCATTCTCCAGGGCACGGCAGACCAGATTGTTACCCCTCCCAGCCAGCGACAATTTGCTGCCGCCCTGTGCCGGCTGGGTAACCGGGTGACTTACCTGAGCTACCCGGCTGTGGATCACCCCAACATCCGGCGGGCCAGCTTTAGAGATACCATCAACTGGATTGAAAGTGTAGCCGCCGGCGACCTGCCCGAGCCGAGCTGCGCCAGCCTCGCCAGCCAATAGGCATACTATGCCCTTCAACTCCATTGAATTTCTCATTTTCTTCCCGATTGTGGCGGCGCTCTATTTTGCCTGCCCTTTTCGCTACCGCTGGGCGCTGCTGTTGACCGCCAGTTACTATTTCTACGCAGCCTGGAAACTGGAGTATGTGCTGCTCCTGTTGACCGCCACGCTGGTCAGCTACCTCTCCGCCCTGCTGCTGGTCAAGCCAGAACATCAAGCCAGACGGACGTTGATTCTGGGGGCCAGCTTGTGCCTAAATTTAGGCATTTTGTTCGCTTTTAAGTACTTTAATTTCTTCAACGACTCGCTCAGAGTCGTCTTTAATCAGTTCAACCTTGTCTACGATGCGCCGTTGTTTCAGGCGCTGCTGCCGGTGGGTATCTCGTTCTATACCTTTCAAACTGTCGGCTACATCATTGATGTTTATCGGGGCAAAATGGAACCGGAGCGTCATCTGGGCCAATTTGCCTTGTTTGTGGCCTTTTTTCCGCAACTGGTGGCCGGTCCCATTGGCCGTGGGCCGCAGTTGTTACCCCAGTTTTATGAAAAATTCGATTTTGACGAGGCGCGGGTAAGCAGCGGGTTACGGCTGATGCTGTGGGGCATGTTTCAAAAGGAGGTTATCGCCGACCGGCTGGGCTTGTATGTGAACGCCGTCTATAACAACCCCGCGGAGTGGAGCGGCTGGCCGGTCTTTGTGGCAACTTTCTTTTTTGCCGTTCAAATTTACTGCGATTTTGCCGGTTATTCGGATATGGCTATTGGAGCGGCGCGGGTTCTGGGGATTAATCTGATTGAAAATTTCAGGCGGCCTTATTTTGCCCGGTCGCCCTCAGAGTTTTGGGGCCGCTGGCATATTTCTCTATCCACCTGGTTTAGGGACTATTTGTACATTCCGCTGGGCGGCAATCGCGTGCCGCTGCCGCGCTGGTACTTAAACTTGCTGATTGTTTTTTTGGTGAGTGGGTTGTGGCACGGCGCCGCCTGGACCTTTGTAATCTGGGGCGGGCTGCACGGCCTCTACATGATTGGGGAGACGGCCACCAAAGACCTGCGCGGCAGGCTGGCCCACCGGCTGGGGCTTGACCGGCGGCCCACTGCGCACGCGCTGTTGAGCGGGTTTATCACCTTTGTGCTGGTCGGCCTGGCCTGGGTTTTCTTCAGAGCCAATTCGGTGGCCGAGGCGCTGCTGGTACTGAGTAATTTGGCCCCCTTGAGCAGCTTTGCTCAAGTCAACGCACCCTGGGCCGGCATCGTTGGCAATGCGGCCCAGGAAATGGTCCTCTCGCTGGGGTTAATTCTGCTGTTGGGGCTGGTCCACTGGGTTCAGGAACGGCCCCAGTCACTACCCACCCTTTGGCAGCGGCCGGTCTGGTTTCGCTGGGCAGCTTACCTGGCCCTGGCCCTGGCGATTATGAACCTCGGCATTACCGAAGATGTCCCCTTTATTTACTCCCAGTTTTAAGTACCTATCCGAAAACCTCCGTAGAGGACGCATCCTTATGCGTCCTCGGCTTGCATAGGGATGCAAGACTACGGGTTTTCTGATAGGCTCTAACTATTCAAATTTGTAACTCTCAGGCATGTCATTTCGACCGAAGGGAGAAATCTCTGAGACCAATGTTGCGCTGTAGAGATTTCTCGGCCTACGGCCTCGAAATGATATGACGATAGCTATTCAAATTTGCTGTTGAAATATTCTGAACATTGCGATGCGGGGAGTTGACCGCTCAGAATGTTACGCATCCAGGTCAGCGAGTCGACAAAGCTGGCCTGGCGGGTTTGGAAGTGATTTATCTCCGGGTAGAGCTTGTAGCTGACGTTTTTGCCCAGGTTGCACAAGCGGGCCACAAAACGGTCGTGGGTGTCTGGGGTTACAATTGTATCGGCCTCGCCGTGGAATAGCACGACCGGTACATTGGTGTTGAGTGAGTCGCCTACATAATTGAAGTCAAGCGCCTGTTTGAAGTCGGGAAATTTTTCAGCCAAACGATCGCCGTACAGAGCCTCCATAAATTCTGGACGATAGAGCAGCTTCGGGTCCTCCGGGTAATATTCATAGGCCTCATCTACACATTTGCTGGCCGCATCCGTGTAAAAAGTGGGCAGCCAATTAGGTAAAAAAACAGCTTCGGGACTGATAACATCGCCGTAGTAGTTGAGATAAGCGTAGATAATGTAAGGGGCAAGCGGGGGGCGTTCACGCAGCAGGGCTTCAACATTGGGGGCGGTGGCGTGGCCGATAACACCCTTAATGGGCAGCTCCGGGGCATAATAACTGGCGGCATCGAGGGCGGCAAAGGCGCCGTGTCCGCCTTGGGAGTACCCGCCATAAAAGATTGCCTGGGCTGGCCGTGCGAGAACGTTGGGGAGCAGATTTTTGTTGAACAGTTCGTAGGCGGCGCGGGTAGCGTCAAGCATAATCGAGGCTTCCAACTCGGCGATAAAGTAGTGGTGCTTGCGGGTTTGGTCGTCATAGCCTTGCCAGTGGGGCAAGAGGGTAATGAAACCCTGCGCGGCATAGGAGATCAGGTGAATCTGGTATTGGCCCCAATTGCGCCCGCGCGTATCCTCGTCCAGCGGCCCACAGAGATTGTTGATCCCCGTTGTGCCCGCTCCGTAGATAAAGAGGGGAAACTCGGCCGGCGTATCTACTTTGGGCACAAACACCTCGGCCCGGATTGAAACCCAGTGGCCCTGTTCGTTTCGACTCTTAAAGCGCAACTTGAAGCGCTCAACCGCAAATTGGGCCGGCGTTTGGTTGCTGGCCGGATAGAATTTGGCCTGAAGCTGGTTGATGGTATCGGCTGAGATGGTGGAGACAAATTCAACCTCCTTAACCAGAGTATCAGTGCTCAGCTCGGCTAAGGCAGCGGGTACAGGCTGTTCAAGGGCGCTGGCGGGTGGAATAGCTGTAGGTTCGGTGGGAGGTACAGGGGGGGGCGGTGGTTCAGCCTCAGGCGTGGACAACACGGTGGTGTTGGTTATTACATTGGACAGAGCCGTATTGTCGGCGGGCGGGGGTGGGGGAGTTTGAGTAGCGTACCGCGCCATATTTTCCGGCATTTGAATGGTACAGGCTAAACTGACCAAAACGATCAGTAAGAGTACATTATGAATTTGTTGACGAACTCTCATGAAGCTATATCTGTAAAACTAACAATTGGTAATCGGCTGCATATTATTCCATGTAAATAATTTTTGTCAAAAACTTTGTATGCTTCATGAATTTGATTTTTAGAATTGGTAATAACTTCGGAAGATTGGAGGACTGGGGGCGCCTACGATAAAGCGATAGCCAATCCTCCAGTGATATTGCCGAATTTTGCTTGCAATCAAAACGCATCCTGAACCACTAGCAAAAAGTACTGTTTGCCCCCTAGACAAGGCCAGTATTTTTATTTACAATCTAAAGAAATTTGTGGCTCATTTTGGGCCATAGTTCGGGATTCAACTTCGTTCAAAGCCTCCTATGTTCACACTGCTGGCTATTTTTCATCGTCAGGCATGCTAGCAGTGTAAAATCGGTAAGACAATGACCCTGCGCCAAAAAACCCTCCTCATCATTAGCATAACGCTGGTGGGTCTGATCACGTTATTGTATTTTATCTCCCAAACGATTTTATTAAATAGTTTTACTCAATTGGAAGAGCAGGATGTGCGTCAAAACGTGCAGCGAGTCACAGCGGCGCTCCAGGATAAGTTGGCTACCCTGGATAGCATTGCCGGCGATTGGGCCCCCTGGGATGACACCTATAAGTTTGTGATGGACGGGAATGAAACCTATATCGAATCCAATTTACAGGAATCCACCCTGCTCAATTTCAATATCAACGCCATGTTGTTTCTCAACACTGCCGGCGAGCTTGTTTTTGGCAAAGCCATTGATTTACAAACGCAAACAGCCGTAGATACGCCGCCAAGTTTACAGGATCACCTGGCCAACAATACACTCATTTTGAGCCACACCACCCCTCAGGAGGGGCTTAGCGGCCTCATATCCCTGCCCGAAGGACCGTTGCTCTTTGCCTCGCACCCCATTGTTACGAGTAATTATGAAGGCCCTATTCACGGTACGCTCTTAGTAGGCCGCTACCTAGACGCCGCCGAAATTGAAAGTTTGGCCGAACAGACCCATTTATCTATCTCCGTTCGCCGCTTCGACGAGGCGCAATTACCCCCAGATTTTCAGGCTGCGCGCACTACCCTCGCCCCAGATAGCCCCATTTTGGTCCGTCCTCTGGATCAACAGAATGTTGCCGGCTATACCATCATCGAGGATGTTTACGGGCAGCCGGCTCTGTTGTTAAAAGTAGCGTTGCCCCGCAACATTTATGGGCAAGGTCAGGCCAGTTTGTCGTACTTTATGGTCTCATTTCTGGTTAGTGGGTTGGTTTTTGGATGGGTCATCTTACTGCTCTTGGAAAAAGAAGTTTTGTCACGTCTGAGCCAGCTCAATTGGAGTGTCAAGGCGATTGCCGAGGCTGGTAACTCGGCAGGACGGGTTAAGGTTTTTGGCAACGACGAACTGGCCAGCCTGAGTGAGAATATCAACAAAATGTTGACCGCTTTAGGCCAATCCGAAGAGGCCCTGCGCCAAACGCATCAGGAATTGGAAATCCGGGTTGAAGAGCGTACGGCTGAGTTGTCACAATCAAACACCTTGTTGAAGCGCGAGATTCAAGAGCGCCAGCAAGCCGAACACGCCTTGCGCCAGAGCGAACAACGTTTTCGTCACTTTGTCTCGTCTATCAGTGACCATATTTATGTAACCGAAATAACCGAACCCGGACAGCGCCTTAATATTTATCTTTCACCTCATGTTGAACCCTTGACCGGTTACCCTTTGGACAAGTTTATTGCCGACTGGAGCTTCTGGCCTTCAACCGTAATTCATCCCGACGACCGCGCCGCTGCCGCAGCTCAGGCGGCGCGATTGGCGCAGGGCCAGAACAGCGAGGTGGAGTATCGCCTCATCCGGGCCAACGGTGACATTATTTGGGTGCGCGACAGCGGCCGGGTGGAAAGAGATGCCGTCCGCCAAAGTCTGATGATTTATGGCCTGGTCAGTGACATCACCGAGCGCAAGCAGGCGGAGGCGGCGCTGGCGCTGGCCCACAACCAAGCCCTTGAAGCCAGCCGCTTGAAGACGGAACTTCTGGCTAAAGTTAGCCATGAACTCCGGACGCCCCTCGGCGCTATCTTGGGCTTTGCCGAGATGCTGGAAGTAGACCTTTACGGGCCTCTCTCCGACAAAAAACGGCAGATGACGGCCAAGATCATTGACAGCACCCAATATTTGACCAACCTGGTAAACGAACTGCTAGACCAGGCCCAACTTGAGGCGGGTAGATTGAGGTTGAACATTCGGCCCTTTGCTCCGGCTGACTTAGTTAACAACACCCTGGCTAGGATGAACGTGTTAGCGCAGGCCAAAGGATTAAGCCTGGCCACTGATATTGACCCTGATATGCCAGCCATGCTCCAGGGTGACGCGGCTCGGCTGCAACAAATTTTGGTTAACCTGATTAGCAATGCTATCAAATTCACGCCGGCGGGCGGGGTACGGGTGCGTCTCTACTGTCCCAATGCCGACCATTGGGCGCTGCAAGTTTCCGATACCGGCTCCGGCATTCCCAAAGAGGCTCAGGGTTATATTTTTGAGCCGTTCCGGCAGGTGGATGGTTCGATGACACGGGTACAAGCCGGCACCGGGTTGGGGCTGTCCATTGTTAAACAATTAACCATCCTGATGAGAGGTGAGATTACTTTAGAAAGTGAGATTGGGCAGGGGAGTACCTTCACCATTTCCTTCCCGCTAGAACCCATCCAGGAGCAAATAGCATGACTAACCCTTTAGCTTTGATTATCGAAGATGACCCCTACCTGGCTACCATCTTTGCCGAAGCGTTGCAGATCGCTGAGTTTGAAACCCAAGTTGTCCCGGATGGCCGGGCTGCTCTGGCTCAACTGACTACCATCACCCCCGCGGTGGTAATCTTAGACCTCCATCTGCCTGGGGTTTCAGGCCAGACGATTCTGCAACAAATTCGGGCTGACAAGCGGCTGGCTAAAACGCGGGTCCTGCTCGCCACCGCCGATGCGCTCCTGGCCGAAACGCTGCAAGAGCAAGCCGACCTGGTGCTGCTCAAACCCATTAGTTTCCACCAGTTGCGTGATTTGGCTAAACGTCTGCGCCCACCCGACATAACCGGCTCAGGTTAATAATTAAGGAGGTTCTACTCATATCTAGCATGGAGGCCCCATCCTGTCCTACATCACCTTACTTTTATCTCTATACTCTAATTCAGGAGAAAACAATATGACCGACATGCCTGCGGACAAAAACCCCCTGGCCTTGATTATCGAGGATAATGAAGCTGTGGCCGAGGTCTTCCAGACAGCTTTAGAGAGAGCCCAGTTTGAAATTGAACTCATGCGAGATGGTCGGACCGCTTTAGACCGATTGGCTGTAGTCACGCCTGCGCTAGTTCTTTTGGACTTGCATTTGCCGCATGTCTCAGGCCAGGCGATCCTTCGTTATATTCGGACAGAGGAACGGCTGGCCAAGACGATAGTTATATTGGCTACGGCTGACGTGCTTAAAGCTGAAAATCTTAAGGAAGAAGCAGATTTTATCCTGGTCAAACCTTTTGGTTTTATCCAACTGCACGAATTAGCCAAACAAATATGTGCTTCTTTATCCACCTAATTCGTATCTATACAAAGGGGTTATGTAGTGATGACTTTAGTCGTTCCACGCCATACTCCTCCAAAAAGAACGACTGAAGTCGTTACTAAAAACTATTTTTACAAGGAGTCAGATGATGAAACTCGAAACGTTTTGCTACACCCCTCAATCCGCCTGGTCTGTGGCTTCATTTCCGCCCCTTGACTCAAAGCAGACGTGGGTTATTGTCTTTGGCGGGCCTGATTTCATTGACACGCCTGAGCCGGTCTTTGAAATCATCCGGGCTTATCCCAATTCGCATGTGGTTGGCTGTTCCAGTTCGGGCGAGATATTTGGAACCAGCATCAGCGATGGCAGTCTGGCCGTAGGCGTCATCCAATTTGAGCACACTACGCTGGCTTCAATCACCCAGCCGGTTCAGGCCATCCAGGAATCGTTTGCCGTGGGTCAGGCCATAGCTCAACAACTCAATCAGCCTGCTTTGCGCGCGGTTTTTATCCTGTCGGATGGGCTTAAAGTGAATGGCAGTGAGTTGGTCCGCGGTCTCAATACTGCGCTGCCTCATTCTGTTATCGTCACCGGCGGCCTGGCGGGCGACGGCGATCAGTTCAAGCGCACTTGGGTCATCAAGGATGGATCGTTGCAAAGTGGTTTTGTTTCTGCGGTGGGTCTTTATGGTGACCGGGTCAAGATTGGTCATGGGTCCAGGGGAGGCTGGGATATTTTTGGGCCGGAACGCCTGGTCACCCGTTCCAACAGCAATATCCTGTATGAACTCGATGGCAAGCCGGCCTTACAGGTTTATAAGGAGTACCTGGGCGAGCACGCGGCGGGGTTGCCGGGCAGCGCCTTTTATTTTCCATTGGCTTTGCGAGCCAACACATCGGACCCCAAAAGGGTGGTGCGCACCGTGCTGGCCATAGATGAAGCCAACCAGGCCATCGTTTCTGCCGGAGATATTCCGCAAGGACACCTGGCCCAACTTATGCGGGGCAATTTTGACCGGCTGGTTGATGGCGCAGCAGAAGCCGCCCAGATGACCCGCCAACAGCAGCCGGAAGCCGCCCCCATGCTGTCCATTGCCGTCAGTTGCGTGGGGCGGAGGCTGGTGCTGGGCGAGCGAACCGAAGAAGAGTTGGAAGCCGCCTGTGAAGTTCTCCTGCCGGGAACTCAACAAATTGGGTTTTATTCTTACGGAGAAATATCGCCTCACGACGCCGGCGGCTCGTGTGATTTTCACAACCAGACGATGACCTTAACCACCATCAGCGAGGCTTAAAGTTGTGCTCCATCGCCTGGTTCAACGGCAACTGAAAAAGCTGGGCCTTGATAAAATGACCGCTCCCCCTCTCGAAGGCTGGCAGCAGTTTCTGGAGCGGGTGAGCCAAAGTTATACCGAAGCGGACCGAGACCGCTATCTGCTGGAACGCTCGCTGACCATCTCTTCCAGCGAGATGCAGGAGCAGGCCACCGAATTAAGAACAGCCAACGAAAAGCTGTTGCAAGAAATCATCGAGCACGAGCGCACAGAAAAAGCCCTGGCTCTGGCCCGAGATCAAGCTCTGGCAGCCAGTCGCCTAAAAACCGAACTTCTGGCTAAGGTGAGCCACGAACTCCGGACGCCTCTCGGCGCTATTTTGGGTTTTGCCGAAATCATGGCAGTTGACCTCTATGGCCCTCTGTCTGACCAACAACACAAGCTCATGACCAGGATCATTGAGAACACCCATGATCTGACCGGCCTGGTGAATGAACTGTTGGATCAGGCTCAACTCGACGCCGGTAAATTAAAACTCAACCTCAGCGCCTTTGCCCCAGCCGAGGTGGTGGAGCAGACCCTCTCTAAGATGAACGTGCTGGCTCAGGCCAAAGGGTTGAGCCTGACCGCCGACATCGCCGCCGATATACCGGCCATGCTGTGGGGCGACCCGGCGCGGTTGCAGCAGATTTTGGTCAATCTGGTTGGCAACGCTATCAAATTTACGCAAAGGGGCGCGGTACGAGTGTATGTATACCGGCCCGACGCAACTCATTGGGCGCTGCAAGTCTCCGACACCGGCTCCGGTATTCCGCTTGAAGCTCAAGGTTATATTTTTGAACCCTTTCGACAAGTGGATGGTTCGATGACGCGACAGCAGGGCGGCACTGGGCTGGGCTTGTCTATTGTTAAACAGTTGACCGAGCTCATGAACGGTCAGATTACTTTAAAGAGTGAGGAAGGGCAAGGCAGCACATTCACGGTTCTATTACCCTTGTCTCCCATCACCGTAGTTGGCTAATCCTTCACCGTCAATATGCGCCGGTACTGGCCCTGGTAATACAGTAATGGGTTGGCCGGGTTTTCCTGGCGGTACAAGCCAATTACTTGACCCAGCACAATCCAATGGTCGCCGCCTTCCAAAAATTCGGTGGTGCGGCAGGCAATCACCCCAATCGCGCCTTCCAGGCGGGGAGTCCCCAGCCAGGGGCTAAAAGCAAAGGGGGGTGGTTCAGGCTCAGACCACAAATTGGCAAAATAGTTGGATAAATCTTGCTGCGCCTCACTTAAAATATTGATCGAAAATCCTTCGGCCCGGCGCAGAAAAGCCATCAGGTGGGCCTCTTTCTGCACGCAGACCAGCACCAACATTGGCTCCAAAGAAACAGAGGTAACGGCATTGGCCGTCATCCCGTATGTTTCTCCCTCAACTTCTACCGCCACCACCGTTACCCCGGTGGCAAACAGCCCAATAGTGTTCCGAAAAGCCCGGCTATCAAGGGTACTATCTGCTGTAAGTCTGGTCACATTTTACCTCAATCATAGTAAAGTCGAAGGCCAATTATAGCACAGATTACGACCAGCCCCAAGGAGTATTTTTTCTTACTCAAATTTAAACAAAAGCATGGCATGCTGACAGAGTTGTGCTATAATTTTTGCCATGAAAGTTGCCCAGGTTCCCCTCGCTCAGGCGGTTGGAAATATTCTGCTACACCATCAAGTTGGCCCGGATGGCCGAAAAGTGCTCAAAAAGGGCCAGCGTCTAACCCCGGCAGATATTTCGCTGCTGCAAGAATTGGGCCGTGAACAGGTTTTTGTGGCTATTTTGGACCGCGACGACCTTGATGAAAATGAAGCCGCCCGTCGTTTGGGTCGGGCGATGCTTAGCGATGGCCTGACCGCTTCCAGTGCCACCACCGGCCGGGTGAATCTCATCGCCGCCATAAACGGTTTGCTCAAGGTCAATGTCGAGAACCTGCTCTCCTTTAACGACATCCCCGGCATTACCCTGGCTACCCTGCCGACTAACACCGCTGTCCAGCCAAAAACTATGGTCGGTACCCTCAAAATCATCCCTTACGGCGTCCCGCAGGCCAGCGTGATGGTGGCTGAAGCCAGGGCCGTTGGCTCTCCACTCGTGGCAATCAAACCTTTTGTGGTCAGTCGGGCCGTCCTCATTACCACCGGCAGCGCCCAAGCCAGGGAAAAAGTAGTCGAAGGCTTTACCCCGGCCCTGCGCGACCGGCTGGCCGGCTACAACACCGAACTCATCGCCGGCCCTTACGTACTCGAAGATGAAGCCGAAATCGGCCAAGCCCTACAATGGGCTTTGGGCAGCGGCGCACAAATGATTCTGATCGCCGGAGAAACCTCGATTATGGATGAGGACGATGTAACGCCCCGCGCCATCAAATCGGTCGGCGGCGAGATTACGCATTATGGCATGCCGGTCGAGCCGGGCAACTTGATGCTGTTGGCCTACCGGGGCGACGTGCCGATTGTGGGCGCACCCGGCTGCGCCAAAAGTAAAAGTTATAACGTGGTAGATATGGTTCTGCCGCGCTTGGCCGCCGGCGAGCGGCTGACCCGGCGTGATTTGGTAGCGCTTGGTCACGGAGGCCTGCTCAAATGAGGGCAGCCGGAGTGTCAATTTGAAGCGGCTGCGCGACGGAATAGGTCTGATCTGGCTGATGTTGATGGCCTGGTTACTGCTGGCCTGCCAGGCCCAACCCAACCAGATTTTTATCGAGGTGGATGGCGGGCGGCAAAGCTTGACCACCCAGGCCGCTACCGTGCGCGAGGCGCTGGCCGAAGCCAAGGTGGAGTTGGGTGCGCTGGACCGGGTTAAGCCCGATCTGTACACCCAACTGGAACCGGGATTGGTGATTGTGGTCACGCGGGTCAAGGAGGAGATCGAAATCGAGCGGGAGGTCATCCCCTTTGAGCGCCAGACCGTCACCAACGAAGCCTTGGCGACGGGTGAAACCCGCATTTCGCAACTGGGCGTCAATGGTGAAGACGAAATTTCAATCCGGGTGGTTTATGAAAATGGGGTAGAAGTAAGCCGGACCGAGGTGTCGCGCAGCACGGTGATCCAGCCGGTACCGGAGATTTTGGTGGTGGGGCCGCAGGGGGCACTGCCATCCACCCCCATTGAAGGCACAATTGCCTATATTTCCAATGGCAACGCCTGGCTCATGCGCGACAGCAGCGGCAGCCGCCGCCCTTTGACCACCAGCGGCGACCTGGATGGCCGCGTCTTTAGCCTTGCTCCCGATGGCCGCCAACTCCTTTACACCCGTGCCTTAACCGACGAGATTGAGCTGCCGCTCAACGAAATGTGGCTGGCTTCGACCACGATTGTAGGCGAGGCAGCTATAACGGTAGGGGTGCAGGGGGTGCTGTATGCCGAGTGGTCGCCGGTGATTAGCCAGCCGCTCATTGCCTACAGCACCGCCGAGCGAACAGCCAGCTCGCCCGGCTGGCGGGCCAACAACGACCTGTGGCTGTATGCGCCTTCTCGACCCCCGGTCAACGGCGAAGCCCGGCGTAAAGCCGTTGAGGTGATTCCGCCTAACACCCAAGGCTTGTACCCTTGGTGGGGTACTACCTTTGCCTGGTCGCCGGATGGGACTCGCTTGGCCTATGCCCGCGCCGACCAGCTGGGGGTGATTGAGCTAAATAGGGACCAACCGATTAGTTCCACCATCACCCCGCTGGTTGATTTTGTGCCGCTGCAAACCTTCAGTGAGTGGGTTTGGGTTCCCGGCCTGAGTTGGTCGCCCGACGGGCAATTTCTGGCGGCTACGGTCCATGGTGAACCCCTGGCTAACGAACCGGCTGAGGAAAGTCAGGTGTTTGATTTGTGGCTCATCGGCTTGGCCAATGGCCTTTCGGTCAAAGTGGGCCGGCAGGTAGGTATGTGGGCTAACCCGGCCTGGGGCCAGCATGGGATCGCTTTTGGGATAGCAACTGACCCCTTCCAATCGGCCACCAGTCGTTACTTTATTCAACTGATAGATCGAGATGGCAGCAACAAACGCCAGCTTTTCCCCTTTCGCGAAGAGCTGGGGGTGCAACTGCCAGAACTGGTTTGGTCGGCTCAAGGCGAAACCCTGCTCTTTACTTACAACGGAAATTTGTATATGATTGAGAGTAACGGCGCGCCACCCCGGCAGCTCACCGCCGATGGTCAGGCCAGCCATCCCCAGTGGGTGGCCGCCGCACCGTTGATTACCAGTATTACCACTACCAGCACTATCACCACCAGTACAATCACCCTAACAACGCCGGTGAGCCCAACCCAAACTATTTCAGCCGTCTCTCCCTCAGAGAAGGGGGCAACAATAACGCCGCCAAACCCAATGATAACCATGACGCCGCCCCCCCCGGCTACTGCTACCTCCCCAGTCACTCAGACAGCAACCTTAACCCCCTCGTTTGAGCTTGAAGAAAACAAAGGAACTCCTGCCCCGTGAGCAAACGTCCCACAATTTTGATTATGGATGAAGATCCGGAAACCCTGGAGCAACTCCAGACGACGCTCCAGCGGGCCGGTTATAATGTATTGGTCGCGGTGGATGGCCACGCCGCCTTGCGCCTGGCTCAAATCAGAAAACCGGATTTGATTGTGTCGGATTTGCTGCTGACCGGCCTCGACGGCTATCAGGTCTGGAAGGCTTTTCGCGCCGATCGCGAAAACGCCACGACCCCCATTCTGGTGATTAGCGCCCTGAATATTCCGGCCAATAATGAGCCGTGGCGGCCCAGCCCCAACGCCGAGTGGCAGCTTCTCTCTTATGATGCTTTTTTGCCCAAGCCGGTTGATTTGCAGCGCTTTATCCGGGTAGTTCAAAAATTGCTGGCCCCGGCCCGAACATCTCCTATTCCCGGCGGACCGAGCGCTATTGTGGCCATTGAAGATAAAGAGATTCAAAGCACCCTGGCCGTTATCCTGACCGAAAACGATTTTGGCGTAGAAACGCCGGTTTCGTTAAGCGAAGCCTTGCAATTAGCCCGTGCTGTTCCCCCTGCCGCTTTATTAGTAGACTACTGTGAGCCGGATGAAGCAGTGAAGAATTTTATTAGGCAAACTCGTCGTTATGTACCGAATACTGTTATTGTAGCTGTCATTGATCCTTACAGTGAGTTTGAGACCGGCCTGGAGACCCTCTGTGACGGCTTTTTGACCGTGCCGTTACACCCAACTCGCAGCATCATCTCGATCAACCGGATTCTGGACTATGTGGGCCTGAAGCACCGGATCAAGGCCATCAGCAGCCAACTGATTACTACCAACCAGGATCTACTGGATACCCAGAATGTTCTCCGCGCCCAAAATGAGGAGTTACAATATATTAATAACCAACTGCGCGAGTTGAGTACTCTCAAAGAAACTTTGACCGGCATGATCGTCCACGACCTCAAAGCGCCGTTAGGCGCAGTGCTGGGCGCGATCAATTTTTTGATTACCGACCCCGATCTCAATTTGAGCAGCACCCACGCCCGCCTGTTAACCGCCGCCAATGCTGCCGGCGACCAACTACTGCGCCTGACCGAAACTTTGCTGGAAGGACAGCGTTTGGAAGACGGTCACTTGAAACCCGATGTGGAACCTTTTGAACTGCCCACCCTAATAGATGTGAGTTTGCACCGGGTTTCGCCCCTACTCACCATGAGTCACCTGGAGGTAGAGTGTACTTTTCCCGACGACCTGCCCACCGCCTTTGCCGACCCCCATATCAGCCAGCGCATTATTGAAAATTTACTGGATAACGCCATTAAATTTTCGCCCCCTCGGACGACTATCAGGATTAATGTGACCTATGATAGCAACATAATTACTACTAGTATTACCGATGCGGGGCCGGGTATTCCCAAAGACCGCCAGCAGGAAATTTTTGATCGCTTTGCCCAAATCAAAAATGCGGCTTCTCCCTCCACCCGCGCTGGGTTTGGTTTGGGGCTAACCTTTTGTCATCTGGCTACCCAGGCTATGGGTGGCTCGATTTGGGTGGAAAGTGATGGCGAGTCAGGCACCACCTTCCTTTTTACCTTGCCGGTCTATGAAGATGAAACAAGCGCCTGACTTTTCCAACCATCTTCTAAGGATTTTCAAACTGAGTTCCTACTTTTTAGGATTAAAATAAACGCCTAGAGTCTATACCCTTATTATTGGAGAAAATATGCGCGTTTTAATTACCGGCGGCGCCGGCTTTCTCGGTTCCCATCTGTGTGATCGCTTTCTGGCGGAAGGCCACACCGTTATTGCCATGGATAATCTGATTACCGGCAAGACCGCCAACATCGAACATCTGGCCGGCCACGACAACTTTCTCTTCGTCAAACACGATGTCACTAATTATATCTACGTCGAAGGGCCGCTGGATGCTGTGCTGCATTTTGCTTCGCCCGCCAGCCCGATTGACTACCTGGAACTGCCCATTCCCACCCTCAAGGTCGGGGCGCTAGGTACACATAAAGCTCTGGGTCTGGCTAAAGCCAAAGGCGCCCGCTTTCTGCTGGCCTCCACCTCCGAAGTCTACGGTGACCCGTTGGTTCACCCCCAAACTGAAGATTACTGGGGCAATGTCAACCCGGTGGGACCGCGCGGCGTTTATGATGAAGCCAAGCGGTTTGCTGAAGCGATGACGATGGCTTATCAGCGCTACCATCAAGTAGATACCCGCATTGTCCGCATTTTTAATACCTATGGGCCGCGTATGCGCCTGGAGGATGGCCGGGTGGTGCCCAACTTTATTGCCCAGGCCCTGCGCGGTGAGCCGCTAACTGTGTACGGCGATGGCAGCCAGACCCGCTCTTTCTGTTACGTCAGCGATTTGGTGGACGGGATTTATCGCTTGCTCCTCTCGAATGAGCTTGAGCCGGTCAATATTGGCAACCCGGTCGAGATGTCAATTTTGGATTTTGCCAAAGCCATCATCGAGTTGACCGGCAGCACCTCGGAAATTGTTTTTGTCCGGCCCACCGATATGCGCATCAAGGACGACCCCAAAGTGCGCCAACCGGATATTAGCAAGGCCCGGCGCATTCTCAACTGGGAGCCAAAAGTCTCGTTGCAAAATGGGTTAAAAGAAACGATTGCCTACTTTAAACCACGAGTTTAAACACTCAAGTTTTTAGCTTGTTCAAGCCTTGAACTATCGGGATGATTTCTCTTAGTTATAACCAGGCCAAAAACAGATTCCTGAGTTTAACCCTTCCACCCCTACCCCTTAACACCGGAATACAGCAGGCTTTGCTGGCGGCGCTGGTCATAGTTGTTGGTTTGGCGGTGGCCTGGCTGCCGCTGAAATGGGTCGTGCTGGGTTTGGGTGGGGCCATCGTTTTAACTGCCCTCCTACTCCACCCGATCCTCAGCCTGTATTTGCTCATTCCGGTCATTCCGTTCAGCAGCCTGCTGGCGGCGCCGCTGGGCGGCTTCAACGCCGGATTGATGGAGATCATGTTGGCGCTGGGGGTGGTCGCCTGGCTACTGCAAATGCTGGCCCGCGGCCAGGTGATTATCCCTCAAGCGCCGCTGCTCTGGCCCTTTTTGCTTTTTCTCGGCGGGGTGAGCCTGTCCTGGCTCGATACCCTCTCCATCGGAGCGAGTCTGGTTGAAACGGCCAAATGGGTCGAGATGCTGGCCCTGTACCTGTTCATCGTCGCCCGGCTGCCGGCGCGGCACATCCCCTGGGTTATAGCAACGCTGCTGTTAACCGGCATGGCTCAAGCGGCCCTGGGGTTATACCAATTCATCTTCAAAGTGGGACCGCCCGGCTTTCTGTTGTTTGATGGCCGTTTTCTGCGCGCCTATGGCACCTTTGCCCAACCGAACCCCTACGCCGGTTATCTGGGCCTGCTGCTGCCGCTGGCGCTGTCCCTGGCTATCTGGGCCTTCCGCGACTTTAGATTTTTGATTTACGATTTACGATTTATTTTTCAATCAAAAATCCAAAATCTAAAATCTAAAATCTTTTATGGTTTGTCTCTGGTTCTCCTGCTGGCGGCGCTGTTTGCGACCCAATCGCGGGGGGCCTGGGTTGGTTTTGCAGCAGCAGCGGTGGTGACGGTGGCGGTACGGAGCAAACAAGCAGCGCTGGTTGTCCTCATGGCAGCGATGCTGATTGCCCTGACCGGTCTGGTCGGCTCCTTTGATTGGGGGATCGCCAGTACCAGTGCTGTGACCCAACGGCTGATTGATGCCGCGGCCGTAGCTACCATTAGCGATATTTCTACTATCGAGGTCAACGATGCCAATTTCGCCGCCATCGAGCGGCTGGCTCATTGGCAAGCGGCTCGCGAGATGTGGCGCGACCAGCCCTGGCTGGGGGTTGGCTTTGGTAATTATGCGCTAATCTACCCGGCTTATGCGGTGGGCCGCTGGCTTGACCCACTGGGGCATGCCCACAATTACTGGCTCAACATCGGCGCTGAAGCCGGCCTGGTGGGGATAATCGTCTATGCAATTTTCTGGATTTTAACTTTTAGAGTATCATTGTTAGCCTTGCGTGTCGCCGATCCTTTTCAGCGGGCCGTGGTGGCCGGGGGAATAGGTATTTTAGTCCATTTACAGATTCACAGTTTGTTTGATAACCTGTATGTACAGGGCATGTATCTCCACCTGGCCATTATCCTGGGGCTTATATCCGCTATCTATTTATGTCATCGGACCAACCCGAGCAGCGAAAGAATGTATCCATGATCCAGACCTTGACCAATATTTACCTAAGCCGGCCAAAAGAATTTAACCGCTTTGCCAAATTTGCTATAGTCGGTGCGCTGGGCGCGCTGATTGACTTTGGCCTGCTCAACCTCATGCGCGGCGTTTTTGGCTGGGATTTACTCTGGGCCAACACCCTGTCCGTCTGTGTGGCTATGCTCAGTAACTTTATCTGGAATCGCTACTGGACTTTTCCGGAGTCGCGCAGCCGTAAAAAGCGCACTCAACTGCCCCAATTTGTCCTGGTTAACTTAGTCGGCCTGCTGATTAACAATCTGATTGTTGTCGGTATTGATTCTCTGCTTGTACCTCACGTCGGTGAGCCGTGGAGTTATAATATTGCCAAAGCCTTTGCCATTGGCATCGTACTGTTTTGGAATTTCGGGGTCAATCGTCTGTGGACCTATCGAGGGTTGTAATAAGGTTTGAATATTGGCATTGATTACACCGCCGCTCTCAAACAAAGCGGTGGTATTGGCCGCTACACCCGCGGCCTGATCACCACCCTGGCCCACCTCGACTCTCAAAACCGGTACACCCTGCTCGCCGCCAGCGACGCTCCCCGCCGCGACTTGCAAACTTTTCAATCGTTTGCCAACTTTAGCCATAAAATTTATCCCCTACCAGAGCGATGGCTGACCATCGCCTGGCATCGTTTTTATTTACCCCTCCCCGTCGAGTGGTTTTCGGGCGCGCTCGATCTATTCCATTCGCCCAACTTCATTCTGCCCCCCACGCGGGGAGCCAAAACACTGCTCACCGTCCACGACCTTTCCTTTATCCGCCATCCTCAGGGGGCGGTCGCCAGCCTGCGCCGCTGGCTCAACCAGGTGGTGCCCCGCAGCCTGACCCGCGCCGACCACATTCTGGCCGACTCTGAAAGCACCAAACTGGATTTGATCGAACTCTTTAGCCTCAACCCGGCCGATATTACCGTGATCGGGGCCGGGGTGGAAGAACGTTTCCGGCCTATCACCGACTCCGCCGCCCTTGATGCTGTGCGGCAGCGGTATAAACTGCCCCCGGCGAGCAGGTTTATTTTAGGGTTGGGCACCCTGGAACCGCGTAAAAACTTTACCGGCTTGATCGCCGCCTTTTCCCAATCGCCGGTGCGAGAAACCCATCATCTGGTGATTGCCGGTGGCAAAGGCTGGCTCTATGATGATATTTTTGCCGCTGCCCACAACTCGCCCGCTGCCGACCGCATCCATCTGATCGGCTTTGTAGCCGACGCCGATTTGCCCGCCCTGTACAGCCTGGCCGATATTTTTGCCTACCCTTCGCATTACGAAGGTTTCGGTATCCCCGTGATCGAAGCCATGGCCTGCGGTACGCCCGTCGTCTGCGCCAACAATTCCTGCCTCCCGGAGGTGGCCGGCGACTCGGCCTTGCAGGTGACAGCCACCGATACCTCGGCTCTGGCCGAGGCGTTAGCCCACCTGGCCGCCGACCCGGCCCTCCGCGAAAGGGCGATCCAGGCTGGCTTTCGCCAGGCGCAAAAATTCACCTGGCCTGTCGCTGCCGCCCGTTTGTTAGCTGTTTACCGGGCTTTATGCTATACTTGAATTGGTAACCACTTACCCTTACCCAACTCACGGATCAATATGTCCCTACTTGTTCTTAATGAAGATGAATTACGCCAAACTGTCACCCTACCCGAAGCCATTACCGCGGTCGAATCTGCCTTTACCGCCCTGGCCGAGGACCGTTTGCACCGGCCCGGCCATTTTACCCTGGATATGCCAGAGGGTAAGAGCAAGGTTGAGGTCGAAGGTTCTTATCTGAGCCAAATACCCTATTACATTATTCGAGTCAACAGCAGTTTTCACCAGGCTTATCAGCTTGACCTGCCTTCACCCAGCGGGCTGACGCTGGTGTTTGAGGCTAACTCAGGCCATCCTATCGCCCTGTTGGTGGACAACGGTTACATCAGCCAGTTGCGCGCCGGTGCAGCCGGTGCTTTGGCTGCCCGCTATCTGGCCAATCCGACCCTCAACCGGGTAGCGGTCATCGGTTCCGGGAGGCAGGCTTATATTCAACTAAAAAGTTTAATGATGGATCGCAGCATCGGCCTGGTTTCTGTCTGGGGACGGTCGCCGCTGCATGTGGATAGTTACGCCCGCCGTATGGTCGAAGATCACGACCTCAACATCGAAATTGCACCCTCGCCGGAGGCCGCGGTTCGTCTGGCTGATCTGGTCATTACCGCTACCTCTAGCCAGGAACCCCTGCTCAAAGCCGATTGGCTCAAGCCTGGGGTACACATTAATGCTGTCGGCAGCAACCATCCTGATAAACAAGAGCTGCACGTAGATGTTCTCCAGCGGGCCGAGGTCATTATTGCCGACAAGCTAGACCAGGGCATGGCCGCCGGTGAAATCCACCATGCCCTGAATGCCGGGGTTATCACCCCACAGCAGATCCAGGGCGAGTTGGGCGATCTTATCAAAGGCAAAATTCCCGGTCGAACCCATCCTGCCCAAATCACCGTCGCCGACCTGACCGGGGTGGAGATTCAGGATACGGTCATTGCCACCTTAGCCATGGAAAAAGCCCTTTTCCTGGGTCTGGGCCAGCGGGTGGAAAGCCCGCTGTTATGAAGCCAGCATCATCTGCTAAGGCCAGGTAAACGGTATGGCCTGGTTATACCCGGCAATCATCCTGGCCGCCAACCTGGCCTTGCTGCTTCCCCCGGCCTCGTCGCTGCGCGTGACCGGCGCGCTGCTGCTCACCGGTCTGCTGCCCGGCTTGGGTTGGACCCAGCGCTTTTTTCCCGACCAGCCGCCCTTGCTGCACTGGACTCTGGCCGCCGCGTTTAGCTTCAGCTTTACCCTATTAACCACCCTGCTGCTCTCCTACCTGCCCGGCCCCCTCCCCAGCTGGTCTCTCCTGGTCACGCTCAATCTCCTGGCCCTCCTCCCCCTGCTGCTCCACTGGCGTAACCTCCAACCCTCCAGCCCTTCAACCTTCCAACCTTCCAACCTTCCAACCCTCTTTCCCCTCCTCCTGATCCTGCTCATTGCCCTGCTCCTGCGGACCATCAATCTTGACTACAGCGAATTTCAAGGCGACGAGGCCCTGGCCCTGATTACCGCCGCCGAGGCCCTGGAAGGGCACGAGGACGCCTTGTTTTTGCGCTCCAAAGGGCCAGGCGAAGTGCTGCTGCCGATGGCCCTGTGGCGACTGAGCGGCCTCATCAACGAACCTATCGCCCGCCTGCCTTTTACCGCCGCCGCCCTGCTGGCGGTTGTGACCGTTTATCTGATCGGCCAGAAGCTGGGCGGCTCCCGGCTCGGCTGGCTGGCCGCCGGATTTTTTGCCTTTAACGGCTTTATGGTCGCCTTTGGCCGGATTGTTCAATATCAGGCCCTGGTCATCTGGTTTAGCGCGCTGGCCTTTTTGCTAACCCTGCTCTGGCATGAAACCCGCCAAAGCCGCTATGTCATTCTGGCCGGCCTCAACCTGGGGCTGGGCCTGCTGGCCCATTACGACGCCATCCTGGTAGCCCCGGCCATAGGTTGGCTGCTGCTTAGCCGAGGGTCGGGGGTAGCGAAAAAACCCGGTCCCCGGTCCCCGGTCCCCGGTCTGACCTTATTTATCCTCTCCTTCCTCCTGACCACCCTGCCCTTCTACCTACCCTTTGCCCTCGATCCCCAGGCCAACCGCACCGGCGATTACGTCGGCGGGCGCATCGGCAGCGAACTGCGCAACAACCTGCCCGACTTTTTTCATTTCAACACCTTCTACAGTTCCAGTTATTATCTCATTGTTACCGGCCTGCTGGTGCTGGCAGCCCTCATTGGGGTGGTATGGCCCTTTCGCTGGAGCCGTTGGCCCGGCCTCGTCGCGTTAGGGACACTTCTATTAGTCAGCTTCAACTCCGCCTGGCTGACCGCCGGACAATTCAATCTTTCCATCCTTCCCTTTGCCGTTCTCTTCGCCCTCGGTTTTCTCGCGCTACTAGTTCATCCTATCTCCCAATCAAAACCTCTCCTCTCCTCTTCTCCCCCCCTACTCCCTACTCCCTACTTCTTACTCCCTCTTCTCCTCTGGCTCGCCGTCCCTTTCCTCGGCTACAACTTTATCGTCGCCCTGGGCCTGACCCACATTTACACCATCGTCCCGGCCTGGTCGCTGCTGGCTGCCCTGGGTTGGTATATAATTGAGCAAAAGAGCAGCGGAGTTGGGGAGTTGGGGAGAAATCACCCTTGCTCCTCTGCTCCCCCGCTCCCCCGCTTGATTTCCAATGGCCTCCTCGCCATCCTGGCCGTCCTATCCACCCTCTTCCTCTGGAACGCCTTTATTCGTCACGATGTTGAATACTGGCAAGACTACCCCGCCGGCAACCTGCCCTTCTACTGGACGCCCTACGCTGAGCCGCCATCAGCCGGCTTTTTTGGCTTTGCCCACCGCGCCGGCTGGAAAACCATTGGGCAGAAAATTCTAAGCGGTGAGCTGGCCGGCGACTACGGCAGCAATGAAGAGCCGGATGTGACTACCTGGTACACTCGCGGCGCGCCCCGCGCCTGCGACCCCCAGCCGGAATTTTACTTTTTGGCCGACGACCTGATTGACCCGGTTGAACTCCCCAGCGATCTGATTGCCTCGGCCTATGAGCAAATTGGCCGGGTGACTTTGCCAAACCAAAAGCAATTGCGGATAATGCAACTACAGCCAAGTACCTTAAACTTGGGTGACCTGGCCGACGCCCCGCTGGCAGTTGCTTTTGACCAAACGGCCACTCCGGCGGCGTTTGCCCGGTCAGCGCGGGGCGCGATTGCGGTGGAGGCAAACTTTGGTAATTTGATCCGCCTGATTGGCTACGACCTGGATACGCGCCGGGCATACCCTGGCGGGCGCATCCCGGTCACTCTGTATTGGCAGGCTCTGGCCCCCATTCCCGCCAGCTATCAGGTTTTTACTCATCTGGAGGGGCAGAGTGGCCCGGTGGCCCAGGCCGACGGCGTTCCGGTTTGCTGGACTTATCCTACCGAAGTCTGGCGGCCTGGCCAGATCATCGCCGATCAGCACGCCATCCCCCTTAAGCCTGAAACACCGCCCGGCGACTACCCTTTGCAGGTCGGCCTTTACCTGCCCGATACCTTTGGCCGGCTGGATGTGCTGGATGAGGTCGGTAACCCGGCCGGCAACAGCATTACTCTGACCCAGGTGCGGCTTCTTAAATAAGAAGGATAGGAGCGCTGGAGGGGTATAATTATAAATATCTACAAAATGCTGACACTTGACAGAGGATAACACGATGAGTAATATCGGCAACGGCGACTCTGAAACCATGATCAAATCCCGAACCGGCCCCCGATTGGTGGTGCAGCAGGGGGCAGAGCGAGGGCGCAGCTATGCTATTCTTCCCACCGGGCTGCTGGTTGGCCGGGCAGCCGAGTGTGATGTGCCGCTTGACGACGCCGAAGTTTCGCGCCGGCATGCTCGTTTTACCTGGCACGGCGCCCGCTTGCTGGTGGAAGATTTGGGCAGCGCCAACGGCACTATGGTCAATGGCCGGGCCATTAGCAGCCCGCAGCCCCTCAACGAAAGGGACATGGTAGCTATTGGCAGCACCGTTTTTCTGCTTCAGGGCCTGGTTAGCCGCGAGTTGACCCCTACCGCCCGTAATATGGATGCCGTCGCCCCGGCTATGCCGGCCCGCTATCCCGCCCGCGTACCTCAGGCCGCCCCCCAGCGCAGTTGGCTGTGGTTGGCGATTCTAGGGCTGGCCCTGGCCGTGTTGATTGCGATTCTGGGCCTGGGTGCCCTGTGGTACTTTAACCAGAGCGCCGTTAGCCAGACTGCCAGCGTTACCTTTTTAACCCCCACCAATGGCGCGCAGGTAGCCCTGAATGTGCCGCTAATTGTGCAGGCCACTGCCACCGACCCGCGTGGCGTCACCCGCCTGGAGCTGTGGGCCGACGGCGTGCTGGTGAGCCAACAGGCCAGCCCTTCGCCCCAGGGCGCTTCACCGCTGCTGCTGAATTTTAGTTATACCCCGACCACCCCCGGCAACCATGTGCTGGAACTGCGGGCCTTTAACACTGCCAACCAGCAAAGCGCCGTCGGCGTGATCACGGTGAATACCCTGGCCGGGTCGGTAACGCCCACCGGTCCTGTAGCTACGGATACGGCCACTGCCACTGCCATCCCCCCCACCGACAGCCCAACCGCTACTGCGCCGGCCATTATCCTGTTTACCCCCACCGTGCCGCCGACATTTACTCCTGAGCCTACCGCTGCCCCCCAGCCGGGCCTGCAAGCTGTGGCCGATGTGAATGTGCGCGGCGGCCCCGGCACCAATTATCCGGTGGTGGGACTGCTGCGCGCCGGCGATGTAGCCGCCGTTACCGGCCGCAGCGCCGATAATGCCTGGTGGCAAATTATCTATCCGGCCAACAGCGGCAGCACCGGCTGGGTGGTCAATACCTATGTGCAGGCCAATGCTGCCGCCGGAGGTGTGCCGGTGGCAGCCGCCCCGGCTCCACCCCCGACCAACACCCCGGTTCCGGCTACACCCACTTCGACGCCGCTGCCTGCGGCGGAGATCAGCTTTACCGCCGACAGTACCCAACTGAACCAGGGCCAATGCACCCGGCTGCGCTGGCGGGTGCGGAATGTGGCGGCCTACTTTGTGGATGGGGTGGCCGGCGCAGGCGATGAGGGGGACCGGGAAGTGTGCGACCCGGTGGGCAGCACCACCCATACCCTGCGAGTTCAGCGACTGGACGGCTCGACCCAGGATTTTACCGTCACCATCAATGTCCAGGCCACCGGGATGCCCCGGCCCAGCCTGATTTCGCCCGACGACGAGGAGAACTTTGACGAAGGCGATGATGTTGAGTTTGTCTGGTCGCCGGTCAGCGCGCCGGGGACCATTACCTACAACATCGAAATTCAATCCGAAGATGACGGAGAGTGGGAAAACTGGCGCACGGTGACGGGCATGAACGGGACCAGTTATGAGATGGATGATTTTCCCGATGGCCGGCCGGGCCGTTGGCGGGTCTGGGCGACCAGTTCAACCCTGGGCGACAGTGAGAAGACCGCGTGGCGCGACTTCGAATTCGAGGATTGAGCAGGCCAGGACCGGTCAGCTGGCTGTTAGCCCTGGGTTTATTTTTGGCCGGCCTGGGCGGGGCCTTTTTACCCTGGCTCTGGCGTGAGCCGGTGGCCTTACAGTTGACCGCCCCCGGCCTGGCCGAATTTGTTAAGTTTTTGCCCCAGGTGCGCTACAACCAGGTAGCCGTGCAGCGGCTCTTTTTTCTGCTGCCGCTCTTTTTGAGCATGCTGGCCTTGCCTCTGCTGGCTGAAAACTCGCAATTGGCCCTGCCCCGCTGGCTGCGCTGGTTGCTACGGCTGGCCGTCATTCCGCTGGCCCTGGCCGGTCTCTCGCCGGTATGGACCCCAGCGGTTTTGACGGCCCCGGAGTTTCGGCTGCAAACCTTACTAGCCGTCAGTGCTGTAACCCTGGCGGTGAGCGCCCCCCTGTGGCGCAAATTACCGCTCAAGCCCTTGCTTGGGCTGCTGCTGATTGGGGGGCTGGCCGCCCTGGTTTTACCCTGGTGGCACTTTAGTCTAATTCAGCCCGGCCTGGCCGAAGCCTACCACCAGCCGGTTGCCCTGGGCTGGGGCTGGTGGCTCACCGTAAGTGGTATTATTTTGAGCCTGAGTGGGGCAATATTTCTGCATCGGGTAAATTAAACCTTATTGAGCAAGAAGTTTGCTACGAAATGGATGCACTCTCGGCAGGAAAATCTTTTAGTGAAAATTCGTGTAATTCGTGGCGAAAAAACTGTTTGGCCGAAGGCCGCCTGTCCGGGTTAGAGTCATGACAAGTCAGAATAACCTATTTTCAACCTCAGGCGGCCTCACCTTCCGGCCTCACCGCCTGGCCCGCAACCCCCATTTTCAAACCATCGCCTCCAGTACGGCCCGCAATCGAGGCGCGGTTATGGTTGCCGCCGCCCGCGAGCTGATTTTAGAGGTTGAGGACAACGTGCGCTTGCAGGGCTTCTACTCGCCCCAACCCGGCGAACAGGCCAAAGGGTTGGTCCTGCTGATCCACGGCTGGCTGGGCCAGGCCAACGCCAGCTACAACATTGCCATCGGCGAGTTTCTTTACCAGCACGGTTACAGTGTTTTCCGGCTCAACCTGCGTGACCACGGCGAAACCCATCATCTCAACCCCGGCATTTTTCGGGGCGATCTGTTGGACGAAACCTTTGCCGCTGCCCGCCGGATTGCCGGTCTAGAACCGGACCGGTCCTTTTATATCATTGGCTCTTCACTGGGAGGTAACTTTGCAGCGCGCCTGGCCTGGCGGCACGGCGATGCGCCCCTGCCTAACCTGGCCCACACTTTGGCGATTAATCCCCCGCTCGATCCCTATCATACCACCCAGCAAATAGACCGCGCTCCCGCCTTTTACCTGGCTTATTTCCGGCGCAAGTGGCGGCGATCCTTTAGCCGGAAGCAGGCGGCCTGGCCTCACCTGTACGACTTTTCTCAAGTGATGGCGGCTCGCACCTGTATGGCCATGACCGAGGCCTTTATCCCCTATACCCCCTACCCCGATGCACGGACTTATCTGGCCAGCTATGCTCTGACCCCGGCGATGCTGGCCGGCCTGCAAACCCCACTCACTATCATCACCGCCGCCGACGACCCCATTGTGCCGGTGAGCGACTTTTTACCCTTCCGCAGCTTGACCCCTTACCTGCAAATCCACATCCAACCCTATGGCGGGCATGTCGGCTTTATTGACCTCTTCCCCTTCCGTCGCTGGATTGGTCAGGCCGCCCTGTCCATTTTGGAGGGCAACTGAGCAAGATGTTTAACCACAAAGACGCCAAGACACCAAGAAAAATTAAAAACTTTGTGTCCCTGTATCTTTGTGGTAAAGAATTTCGTTAGGTCAGGCTTGTTCGGGTTAGGTAGAAGGATAGGCCTGTCGGGCTTCCCGGTCTTCCGACAGGGAAGGCTGCATCCGCTTGACCAGCCGCTCGATGGCATCGGCCAGGTGCGACTCTTGAATATTGTAGGCTCCTTCGGCCACCCGCAAATGGTGTGCTTCAAACAAAACTTGGCTGTGGGTGAGGCCCGCCGGCGGCTCGAACTTGTAGCATGCCAGTTCAATCAACTGCCCCAGTGGATCACGGAAATAGATCGAGTCAAAAATCCCTCGATCAATAGCCCCGGTGTGCTTAACCCCGCGTGCCTCTAACCGTTGAGCCGCCTGGGTAAAGGTGGCTCGCGAGACGCTGAACGCCAGGTGATGCACATTGCCAATCCCTTCGGGGTTAGGGGTGGGGTCAATTTGGCGGCTCTCATTGGTAAAAACAGTGATCAGGCGGCCATCGCCTGGATCAAAATAAAGGTGACTCTCGTCAGGGACATCCAGATTGGGCTGCTCGAAGATGAAGGGCATCCCCAGTACGCCTTCCCAAAAATCAATGGAGACCTGCCGGCTGGCTCCAACCAGGGTAATATGATGGACGCCTTGCGTTTGGATCTTTTGCATTACTTTGCTCCTCTGAAAATAGCCCTCACCCCACGCTGGGTGCTGCGCACTCGGCAGCCTCTCCCACCGGGAGAGGGGAGTCGTGCCAGCGACGGGGTGAGGGCTTTTCGTCGCTGGTGGTGAAGCCGGGGCTTCGTGACGACTCCTTTGTAAGATAGACGTGATGAGATGTGAGACCAGGAGGCGAAGAATCCCCTCGCCTCCTGGCAGGGGATTATAACAAAGGGTAGGTTAAACATCAATTAGACTCATCAAGGGTTCGACCCCTCTTACCCGTTGAGTTTGACAATCTCCGGCCTCAGTTCTATAATTCCGGCTAAGAGCCTACCCAAAAACCTCTATCGGCTGGCATAAGGATGCCAACCTCCAGATTTTCGGATAGGTACTAAGTATGCGGGTATAGTTCAGTGGTAGAACGCAACCTTCCCAAGGTTGATGTCAGGGGTTCGAATCCCCTTACCCGCTCAAAACCGGCGCAAGCCGGTTTTTTTATTTGTGCGTTCCAACGCAATTGGCGATTTTCTGATGAAAATTATGTCTCAGTACGGTAGAGGCGACATATGATCGAGGGCCAGGTTGGCCGCCTCGACATTGCCGCTGATTGAAACAAGTCCCTGCGCTCTGGCTTCAGCCGGGGTCATGCGGCCCGAGGCCAGAACGTTGAAGTAAAGTAGCTCCATCTGGATGGTTGCCGCCGGGGTAGAGGCCGGCCCCATTTTCCAACAGCCGCCGCCCGGCCCCGGAATATCATAAGCGACGGTCTGCCCATTAAGCGCATCTTTGAGCAGATCGGCCAGGTCGCGCATGACCAGGGCCATCATCCGGCCATCGTGGTCATCGGTCAAGATCATCTCCCGTCCGGTGGCCTGGCAGATGTCCATGCGGTGCATCCAGGTATCGCGGGTGTAAATCAGGTCGGTGATATAGTCCAGCCGCATTGTCCCCGCCGTAATAGCTCCATAAGGCCAGCGCAGGGCGCGCAAAATATCAAAAGGACGCCAGGCATAGAGGAACGCCTCGGCATCGAAACGCAGCCCGCGGATAAAAGCCGGAATTCGCTGCCGGTTGGCGATGGCCCTGGATCCCACCTGGCGCAGTTCGGCAATGAGTTCAGCGGGCGTGGCCTGGGCGCGGTCGGCAACCTGGCGATCGTTGACGGCATCAACCGTCATCTGACCCGGCTTGGGTTGGGGCGGAGGTCCCCACTGGCGTCTAAATTCGGCCCCACTGGCAAATCCGGCATAGGCCCCGGCCTGATGGCTGACTATTTGGCGCACGTTCCACAGGGTGCAGTAGGTTGGTTTCAGCCAATCATCCTCCGCCAATGTCTCCAGCAGGGCGATAAACCGCTCCAGTTCAACCCTGGCCATCTCCCCTGCTTCTTGATGGCCCAGCGGTGGAATATCTTCCACGTTCTGAACAATACGTTGCCCCTTAGTTTCCATTTGCGCCTCCCCGATGCATCATCGAATGTAATTATCAATATTTTAACCCAGGTTTTCATTTTTGGCTCTTTCGCAAATAGACTGGGGACCGATGACCGGAGACTGGGCAAAAGTAAGCAGCGGGTCTGTGGTCTCCGGTCATCGCTGGTGACAGTTTCGCAGCGAGGAGAACGACGAGAAAGCGGTTAATTCCGCATTAAATTCGGGGCATACAAGGCGGCGGCATGGCCCAGGCCCAAAAAACCGGCGCTGACCATAACAGACCGAACTATCGCTTCGCCTACCAGCCGGGGTGCGGCTAACCGCTGCGTGGCTAGCTGCTGGCGCAGGGCCAGCGTCATCAGGCCGATCAAGCCCATCAACTCTTGGCTTCTTGAAACCCAAACGCGAGTCCGCCGCTTTAAAGTTGCCTCTGCCGCCCGTCTGATGGGTGTTCGCTGCTGGGCTTCGCAGTAACGCCGCAGATGATTGACAACAATCCTGGCATCGGCGCCCACACCGCGCAGGGTGGCCGAAGCTACTGAGCGCTGCCTCGGCAAGCCAACGTAATACAAGCCCGGCACGGTGGTGCTCTCACCCCGGCGCTGCCGGGCGCGTCCCGTTTCGTCCAACGCGCCCAATTCGGCTAAATAGGTTAGGTGAGGCCGGTAGCCGGTAGCAAAGATGACCGCATCCACCTTTTCATAGCGGCCATCGCTCCAGATAAGGCCCTCTGCGCTGAAACGCTCGAACATGGGCCGCTGGTCAGGCCGGCCCGCGGCTATCGCAGCCTGGTATTTGCCGGTATCGAAGACCGGCAGACTCTGCTCATCCAACCATTGGGTGCGATCCAGGCCGCTGAGCTTTAACCAAAAGTGAATGTCCTGTCCCAGAATCCGCTGCGGTAGATAGCGAATCGGGTGGCGCGTGGCCAGGGTGACGTGAGCGGCTTGAGCCAACTCTACCCCAATTTGCACGGCGGCATTGCCCCCGCCGACCACCACAACCCGCTGCCCGCGAAATGGCTCTGGTCTCCGATACTCAGCCGCATGGAGAACCTGGCCGCGATACTGCCCCTGGCCGGGAAGGTCAGGCATATTTGGCCGGCCGAAAAAGCCGGTGGCCGCCACCACTGTCCGCGCTCTGAAGCAGCCTTTATCGGTGGTGATAACTCGAAAGAAGCGGCCCACACGCTCGACCTTGACCACAGCCGCTCCGGTCACAATCGGCAAAGCGAAATGGGCCGCGTAGCTGCGGAGATAAGCCACGGCCTCGTCGCGCCGGGGATAGCGGTCGGGCTGGCCGGGAAAAGGCAGGCCCGGCAGCGACGAGTAGCGCGCAGTCGAATTGAGGGATAAGCTGTCGTAGAAGTGGGGCCAGGAACCCCCCGGCTCGTCGCCCGCTTCGAGGAGCAGAAAACGCAGTCCGGCCCGTTGCAGATGATAGCCCGTAGCCAATCCGGCCTGGCCCGCGCCGATAACAATCGTATCGTAAATCATGGTCATAGCTCCATAGGTTCAAACGGCTTCAGGAGATAGCATGGGCATATATTCATGCAAGCCGGCCAATTGAAACAGTTCGGCGTGAAATGGACGTAAACCATAAGCCATCAAGGTATGGGAGCTTTGCCGCGCTCGCGCCACCAGACTGATCAGCAAGGCGATACCGTTGCTGTTCAGATAATCCACGCCGGCAAAATTGAAGAAGATAACGCCGGGATTTTGGCTTGCCAGCGCCGTATAGGCGGCATTGAGCGCCTCCGTTGCTTGAACTGTCAGATCACCATACAAATCAATGGTGGCCGAACCCGACTGGTAACGTCCTATCGCTTCAAAATGTTGTGTGCTCATCTTTTCCCCTTAATCAGCGTTTATCAGCGGTAACTGGGTTTCAACGCTAAACTTTCAACTTCTTCAGGATTTCGCAGTTTGATCCTGATAGGTGATACGTGATTAGGATCATCACGTATCACGCATCACTGTACTGCTACCCCCTAAATTCAAACAGAGTCAACTTTCACAGCCGGTTTGATATTCTGGTTCAGGCGGAAGAAGTTGGTTGGGTCATATTGGCGCTTCAAGGCGGCCAGCCGGTCATAGTTGGTCCGGTAAGAAGCGCGGACAGCCTCTTCTGTTTCGCCCATGATGAAATTCACATACAGGCCCGGGCTGGCAAATGGCTGCATCGCGGCATAGGAGGCCCGCCCCCATGCAATATGCGGCTCGGCTGGGCCTTCCTCCCAGGCGGCGGTGTGAATGACGATATAATGCGGCTCGCGCAGGGCAAAGGCCGTCGCCTCAGGCGCAATCCGCGTGGCCGCCCCATGAATGTGGTGAATGATGGTGACCGAGAAGGGCGACGTCATCTGTTCGGCCCGGGCGATGAGGGTGGCGAGGGCCTCATCGCTGAACTGTTTGACCGAGTAGGCCGATTCGTGATAGTGGCGGCCCACCGGGGCAAGCGGGTCGAGCATCGAGACAAAGTCAGGGTAAGCTATCGGCTGAATCAGATCCACCAGCGGCGGCCCAAACTGGCGCAGGGGCGCTAATAAACGCTCTCCTTCCGCCAAATCGTCGCCAAAGTATCCCGCCATGATAATGACTGCCGGACCGACCTCAGGTACCGTCGCCAGAAAGGCCTCGGCGCCCATGTCATCAGGGATGGTGCGGCCGAAATCCCGATAAAAATCCAGTACTTCTTTGGCCCTGGCCAGGGGATGGATGACCATCCCGGCCAACACCTGGCCCAATGGGTGGAGTTGGTACTCGAAGGCGGTGACGATGCCAAAGTTGCCGCCGCCGCCGCGCAGCCCCCAAAATAGATCCGCGTTTTCAGCGGCGCTGGCCTTGAGCAGCCGGCCATCGGCAGTGACCAGCTCAAAAGACAGGACGTTATCAATGGCCAGGCCGTGTTTGCCCATCAGCCAGCCGATACCGCCGCCCAGGGTGGAACCGCTGATGCCGGTATCGGAACAGATGCCGGTGGGCGCAATCAAGCCATACTGCTGGGTGGCCCGGATAAATTCGCCAATCTTTACGCCGGGTTCGGCGCGGGCGATGCGGGTGGTGGGGTCAACCTGCACCCCTTTCATGGCCGATAGGTCAATCACCAGGCCGTCATTGGCGCTGGCAAAGCCATTGGTATTGTGTGCGCCACCCCGGATAGCTACGGTTAAGTGGTGATCACGGGCAAAGTTGACAGCCAACACCACATCCTGGGCTGTGCGGCAGCGAGCGATCAAGGCCGGGTATTTGTCTATCCGCCCGTTCCAGAGCCGGCGGGCCTCCTCATAGGCAGCGTCGCCGGGGCGAATGAGTTGGCCGCTGAGCTTGGCGGCGAGTTCCTCGACCGCCGGCAGCTCAGCCGTTAACGTTGGCATAAATTCGTTACTTTTCATGGTTGATCTCCTTAAATTGTTCATTTTCAAGATTTAACCCTTTCCATTGAGTTGCGCAGGTTAAAATTTTGGATCGTAGCCCTTTATCGAAAATATAGATGTCCTTAGTTGTCACTTCGATGAAGTGTGAGCGCCAGCCGAATTAGAATGAGACCTCGGTTCTAGAAGCCTTGCGGCTACTGCCCGCTAATAAGGCCGGCTCCTGCACCGGTCCAAAGATCGCCGCCTGAACATTGCCGGAAATGATCTCCAGACCCGAGATCACGGCCCTGGCTCCTTCTCCTGGAGTGATCTCGAAGTTGCGTTTCCCTACTCCCGGCAGGGCTTCAATGATACTCAGGGCGACCAGCACGATCGCCAGGCCCCATAAAAGGGCTTGTTTCTTTTTTAGGGTGAACATGATAATTTTCCTTTCTTTATACACAATCAATTAATTGAGATATAGCTCCGATACTTTTCAAGTAAGGCCGTAGCATAGGGCTTTGTGCCCGCCCGCAAAGAGCTAAACTACAGTATTGGATATGGCTCGATCATTAACATCGGTAAACCTCCTCAACGCTTGATTCGCCCGGGAGGGGGCCGCTTATCTGCTGCAAGATGCCCAACATGTCCATTTCCTGCCATAAATCGGCAATCTTACCTCCGGCCAGGCGGAAGATATCAATCCCTTTGAGGGTGATCCGCTGGCCGGTGGCCGGGATGCCCATGAACTCGCCGGTGTGTCTGCCCGTGCTGGACCAGCGCACCACAATTTTGTCGCCATTACCGATAATTTCGTGAGCTTCGATCCGGGTTGTGTCGCTAAAGCTGGCCGCCAACATGCCGACAAATTTTTTGAACCCTTCGCGCCCGTTCAGACCGGGCGGCAAGTCATGCCCGACAAAATCGGCGGCTAAATATTGGTCAATGGCGGCGCTATTCATTTTTCCAGCAGTAAAAACGTCTTCATAGAAATGCTGAACAAGGACCAGGTTTTTTTCTGACATCCTCACCTCCTTCGTGTATAATGAGGGTCAACTTACATACAAGTGTCCAGAAAAATTCTTTCCCAACAATCAAGGTAGCAAGTAGCAGGGTAGCAGGTAACAAGTTTGCTACCTTGCTATCTGTTTCAGTAGCCGAAAAATTTTCCAGAGAACTATATTTATGCCTCAATCTTAAGTCCCACACCGGGAACATACCAGATGGGCTGGGACACGGCCACGCCGTGCTGCTTGAATTGATGCACCAAATTGAGCGCGACGAGCCGGTGTTGCAGCCGGGTTTGCTCAGCCGTCAAGGAGCTGATGGCCTCATTGAGTCCTGCGTACTCGGCCTGGATGGTTTGGATGGTTTTAGTGAGTGTCATTGTTTAGATCCTTTCATGTTTAAGTTTTGAAAATATGATTGGCTTTGCTATAGGCTTTACCGGCAGACGTTCTACAGATAAGCCTCTTTTTTAATAAGCAGTATAAACTGTGAGCGTGGGAAAAACGTGGGAAAAAGCGTGGGAAAAGAAATTGGGCAGAAAATTAACCGGCTGAAATTAGCCTGGTTGGGCACGCCGGAGATTAGTTATGCCGATCAGCCGCTTACCTTTCGCACCCGTAAAGCCTTAGCCCTCCTTATCTACCTGACCACCGAGGGTGGAAGCCACAGCCGGGAGAAACTGACCACGCTCTTTTGGCCGGAGAGCGACGCGGCGCGGGGGCGGGGGATGCTGCGGACCACCCTGGCTTATCTGCGCGAAGTGATGGCTAACTTCGAGACCGATTACCTCATGGTCGAGCCGCAGTTCCTCGGCTTTGATTTCCACAGCCATTTTGAGCTTGACCTGCATACCCTCCAGTCCGCCCTCGACCTGATTCAGCCGCAACCAGGCCCGGCGGAGCGAGAGCGGGCCATCGGCCAGCTCCAAAGGGCGGCTAACCTCTATCGTGGCGATTTTCTGGAGGGCTTCTCTCTGGCCGATACGCCCGACTTTGATGATTGGGCCAGCTTGCAGCGGGAAGTCTGGCATAGCCGGCTGAACCTGATCTTTGACGCCCTTTCTCAATGGCAGTTTGAGGCGGGCGACCTGCCGGCCGGGCTTGAAACGGCCACCCGCTGGCGGGTTCACGACCCTTACGGCGAGGCCGCGCCGCAGCGCCTCATGCAGCTTCATTTTGCCGAGGGCAACCGGGCCGCGGCGCTGCAAGTTTACGAGGCATACAGCAAGATGTTGGCCGCCGAATTTGGCGGCCAACCCGCGCCCGAAATCGAGAGCCTGGCGGCGCGTATCCGGGCCAGCAGGCCGGCTCAACAGCCACGCGCCCGAACCCCCCAGACCCCTACCCCGGCTGATCTCAGTTTTGTGGGCCGGGCCGAGGAGTTCAGGCGTTTGACGGCAGCTTACCACGCCGCGAGCCAGGGGCAGCCCCAGGTGGTCATCTTGCTGGGTGAAGCGGGTATCGGTAAGACGCGCCTGGCCGGCGAGTTTCTACAATGGGCCGCTGCCCAGGGGGCCGAGGTGCTGCCAGGCCGCGCCTTTGAAACCGGGGGCGAGTTGCCCTATCAGCCCCTGGCCCAACTGCTGCGCCACCGCCTGGAGCAGGAAACGACGCCGGCTGACCTGCTCTCTGTGACCTGGCTGGCCGAGTTGAGCCGTCTCTTGCCCGAACTGCGCGACCGTTATCCTGAATTACCGCAACCCCAGCCGGATGAAGCTACGGCGCAAAGCCGCCTGTTGGAGTCTATCACCCGTTTGGGACAGGCTCTAGCCAAACGCGCGCCGTTATTACTCTTTATTGACGATATTCAGTGGGCTGACGTGGCTTCATTAGACGCTTTGCATTACGCGGCGTCGCGCTGGACGGAGCACAAGGCGCCCGTCTTGCTGCTGCTCTGCGCCCGCGACGTAGCCCTGGTAGAAAAAAGCAGCGTGCAGCAGTGGCTCACCCGCCTCAAAGCCAAGCTGGCTGTGACCCAATTGACACTGGCCCCGCTGACCATTGAAGACACCATGGCCCTGGTGGCTTCGCTGGAAGCCGGACATTCACCTGTCCCGGCAGCCGGGGAGGAGGCATCACCTCCCAAATTCAACACCTTTGCCCAGGCTCTCTTTAGCGAAACGGGCGGGCAGCCGCTTTACCTGGTCGAGACGATCAAAGCCTTGCTGGAACAGAAGGTGTTGATCCCTTATCACACCGCCGAGGGCGTCCAGCGACTCCAGTGGCGGACTCTTTCCGGCGAAACCACCGGCCATTTTCCGCTGCCCCGAGTCATTCCCACCAGTGTACGCGAGGCGATTCTGGACCGGCTGTCCCGGCTGACTCCGCCCGCAACGGCCATGCTCACCGCCGCCGCCGTACTGGGGCAGGCGGCCACGTTCAAGCAACTGGCTGAGACGTCCGGGATAGAGGAAATGGCCGGGTTAGACGCGCTGGAAGAATTGGTGGCTAAACGCTTGCTGCTTGACCCGCATGCGGCCGGTCAGGTTTACCTGATTACTCACGATAAAATTCGAGAGGTGATTTATGGCGAAACCAGCGCCGCTCGCCGGCAGGTGCTCCACCGCCGGGCTGTAACCGCACTCCAGGGGGGCAACCCGGCGCGCCTGGCTTATCACGCCCTGGCGGCAGGGATGAACGAAGATGCTTTTTATTACAGTCTGGCTGCCGGTGATGCCGCGCTCCACCTTTTTGCCGCCGGCGATGCGATAACCCACTACGAGACCGCCCGCCGGCTTTTGGCGGCCGGGTCGGCGGCACAGATAGAGAGCGCCGTTTGCCAGCGCCTTTATCTGCATTTGGGTCGGGCGCTGGAACTGCATGGTCAATTTGAGCAGGCCAGGGACGTTTATGAGGACATGGAGAAAATAGCCCAGCAGCGCCATGTCCCGGCGATGAAGCTGGCCGCGCTGATGGCCCAGGCCGCGCTCCAGTCTATCCCCTCCCCGTCGCTTAATGCGGTTCAGGGGGAAGCCTTGGCGGAACAGGCGCTCACCCTGGCCCGCGAATTGGGCGATGCGGCGGCTGAGGCCAAAATCTTGTGGGGGTTGATGAACCTCTACACCCATGCCAACCGCTTGCCGCAGGCTATAACCTGCGGCGAACAAGCGCTCACCCTGGCCCGCGATCTTGACCTGCCTGAGCTGGAGGCTTTCATTCTTAACAATTTGGGGCTGTGTTATTGGCTCAGCGGCCGTGTGGAGCGGGCCAGAGCATTTTTGGCTGAGGCCAGCGACTTGTGGCGCGCCCTGAACAACCTGCCTATGCTGGCCGATAGTTTATCCGGGGCTACCGGTATGGCCATTGATAGCGGCGACTATTCTCTGGCCCTAACCCTGGCCGGCGAAGCCTACCAAATCAGCCAGGCTATCGCTAATTTATGGGGGCAGTCTTATAGTAAGCTTTCGATTGGTTATGTCTATTGGGATCGCGGCCAACCCGATCAAGCCATGGCCATCATGCAGGAATGTTTGCGCCTGGGCGACCTGGCCAATTACCTCACCCCCCAGGTTCTCACCCGCACTTACCTGGCGGCTGTCTACGGCAGCCTGGGCGCGTTGGAGCAGGGCCTGGAAATGATCCGCCAGGCCCTGACCGTGGCCGAAGCGCACATGCCCATTTTCCGCCCTTATGTGCTTACCAAACTGGCTCAATTTCTGGTGTGGCAAGGCCGGTTCGACGAAGCCGAAGCTGCCATTGAGCAGGGCAAACAAGAGTTCAACCGGGCAGGCGCGCCCATCTTATTCCAGGTTATCTTTCTGGCCGAGGCGGAACTGGCCCTCAAGCAGGGCGACTATGCGCGCGCCCTGGCCGCAACGGAGACTCTGCTGACAATCTTGACCCATTCGAACTTGCGGGTGCATTTGGCCGAGCTGCTGTACCTGCGCGGACAAATCTTTGGGGCTATGGGTCAACCTGAAGCGGCCCGGAAGACCCTGCTCGAAGCCCAGGCTAAAGCCGAAGCTCTCGGTTCACGCCGGATGCTGTGGCAAATCCTCTTTGCCCTCAGCCGGATTGAACTTGATCCCGGTGAAGCCACTCGCCTCCGCCGGCAAGCGCAGGAAATCGTCGAGACTATTGCCGGTAACGTGGGTGATCCTGACCTGCGGGCGTCGTTTCTTCACTTGCCGGCCGTTCAGGAAGTATTCACTTTACGGCGAGACCCTAAAGCTCTTTAAGACCTTGTGAGTTTTGATCCTCAAAATCGGCAATCTCATAATCCAGGAAGATTGGTTTTTGTTTTTTAAAGATTTGGGGGTAAACTTCTGGCAGTAACAGACGGGAGCCACCTATTTTAGAGCCTATCCGAAAAACGGCGGGTTGGCATCCCTATACCAGCCGGTGACGCATAGGGATGCGTCACTCCGGGGTTATTCGGATAGGTTCTTAGTCGAAGGAAAAAGATGTCTGCCGACGGGAACCGTCCACCCAGTAACCCGCTCAGCCAGGGTCTATATCAACAAGTTCAGCCGGTTGACCATGAACTAAATGCGGCCAACATTGCCCTGGAAGCGAGCCGCCAACAGGTATTAACCCTCAAGCAGCAGTTAGCGCATGAAATTGCTGAACGCAAACGGCTGGAACAAGCCCTCCAGGAAAGCGAAGACCGCCAGCGATTAATGGCTGATCGTTTGCGGAGCGATTTGGTCTTGGCGCGAGAGATACAGCAAAGTTTGCTCCCCCCACCGACTCCCCGTTGGCCTGATCTGGAGGTGGCCTGTTATACCCAACCCGCCTTTGAAGTCGGCGGGGATTTTTATGCCTATCATGCCTCCACCCAGGCCAGAGTCTTGTTGAGTAAGTATATTTTGGCCGTAGGCGATGTGTCAGGCAAGGGCGTGTCGGCGGCCTTGCTCATGGCCACCAGCCTGTCACAATTTGACGCTGCCCTATCACTGAAATTAACCCCCGCTAAATGCCTGGTCTATCTGGATCAAGCCCTGCTGCCCTATACCAAGTCACGGCGTCAGAATTGTGCGCTGTGCTATGTTGAGATGGTGGGCATTAACACCGTTCGCCCTATGTTGAAAGCCGTCAACGCCGGTTGTATTCCCCCTTATCTCAAACACGCCGATGGTTCGGTCGAATGGGCGGCTATTGGTGGATTCGCCCTGGGGCAAGGGTTGGGCGCGCAAATGGGCTATCAGGAAATCAGGCATTTGCTGGCAAAAGGTGACATGATCATTCTAACCACCGATGGCCTGGTCGAAGCAAATAACAGCAGGTCTGAAATGTTTGGCTTTGAACGATTGGAGCAGGCTATTATTACTGGACCAACCTCCAGCGCCGCCGCGATGCTTGAGCATCTCAAAACGGAAATAGCCGCTTATGTGGGTGAAGCGGAGCCGCACGATGACATTACCATCGTGGTGGCGCGAGTCTGACTGTCGTTACCAGTCGCCGGGGTACTGCAAGCAGTTAGCTGTGGGGAACCGTTTAGTAATTGTCCAAAAATAAGTTCCCCCAAGTTCCTACGAGTTCCCTGGGAACTAAAGGAACTGGTAGGAACTCAAAACGGGAAGTAAATTCTAGACGTTTACTTAGAAGGGGTTAGCTTCTTCCCTCGCTTCCAAAACTTCACGAACCTTGTAGACCAGATCATCCGGCACAAAAGGTTTTGGCAAAAAAGCGATACCTGGATCCAACACGCCATGATGCACAATAGCGTTCTCAGTATAGCCTGACATGTATAGCACTTTCATCTCCGGGCGCAGCGAGACCAAAGTTTTGGCTAACTGAGACCCACTCATCCCCCCCGGCATCACCACATCGGTCAACAGCAGGTGGATGGGGCCTTGATAGGTGGCGCAGATTTGGCGGGCTTCCTCCCCGTGCTTGGCTGTCAATACTTTATATCCTTTATTAAACAGCGCCCGTTGAGCCAGGTCACGCACCATATCTTCATCCTCCACTAACAGAATAGTTTCCCAACCCCGACCCGATTCGGTGGCTCGTTTTGGCTCGGTTGTCTCGGCGCTGGTCTCGATGCGCGGCAGATAAACTTTAAAGGTTGTGCCGTGCCCCATCTCACTGTAGACCCAAATATGGCCGCCGCTTTGGTTAACCACGCCATGCACCATAGCCAGGCCCAAACCTGTCCCTTCGCCCATTCCTTTTGTGGTAAAGAAGGGTTCAAAGATGTGGGCCTGAGTTTCCGCATCCATACCCAGGCCGGTATCGCTCACCGCCAGCATGACATAGGGGCCGGCCACTATATCAATATGCCGGCGGACATACGCCTCATCCAGATAGACATTAGCCGTTTCGATAGTGACCTTGCCGCCCTCAGGCATCGCATCGCGGGCATTCACTACCAGATTCACAATCACCTGTTCAATCTGGCTGGCATCCGCTCTGATCGGCCCAAGCTGCGGTTCGAGCACAGTCACCAGGTCAATATCCTCACCAATTAAACGGCGCAACATCTTTTCAATATTAGTCACAATGTGGTTGAGGTCTAAAACACTGGGCTGGAGGACTTGGCGGCGACTAAAGGCTAAGAGTTGGCGGGTTAACGAAGCAGCCCGTTCTGCCGCTTTTTCAATTTGTTCAACATCCGGGCGCAGAGGGTGCCCTTGTACCAGGTCATCGAGGATAAAACTACAATTCCCCAAGATAACAGTTAAGATATTGTTGAAGTCGTGGGCTACTCCACCCGTCAGCCGGCCAAGCGCTTCCATTTTTTGGGCCTGATGATACTGCGCCTCCAGGCGCTGGCGTTCCTGGTCGAGTCGGAGCCGGGCCAGCACCCCGGATACCTGGTTAGCCACACTCTCGGCCAAATTGACTTCTTCAATCGAAAACTGGCGCGGCTCGATGGCATCTAGGCCCAAACTACCTATTACCTCACCGTCAATAAGCAGAGGGACAAGCAGCAGCGAAACTATGCCGCGCCGCTGCACCAAATCGTGAACGGCGGCCAGGCGTGGGTCAGTTTGAGCATCCTCCACTACCAGGGGCGTTTTGTGCTTGAGTAAATATTGGAATGAAGGATTATCCGTCGCAGGGATGATGTCGCCCAGGCCGCTGGGCCGTCCGGGCAGCAAATATTCGGCCACTGTCACCGCCTCGGTTTTCTGGGCATTGAGTAAGGCCGCTGCCGCCTGGGGCACATCGAAGGCCAGGGCTAACTCACGACAGGTTTTTTCGAGAATGACCTCCGGCTCTGTTTCGGTAACTGAAGCCGCGATGACGCGGTTGAGCAAGGCCAGTTCCCGATTGCGGCGCCGGATTTCTTCTTCGGCCCGTTTGCGGTCGGTGATGTCGCGGGCAATCCCTAACACCCCGACCACCCTCCCCTCGTGCCAGAGCGGCGTGGTGATAAATTCTCCCACCACATAGCCTCCCTGCCTGGTCTGAATACGCAGCTCGAAAATGGGTACGGTTTCTCCTTGCAGCATCTGCTGATGGACTGTCAAGGCCACAGGGAGATCTTCGGGATGAAGCAGCGGCCCAAAGGGGCGCTCCAGCCACTCGGCGCGTGACCAGCCCGTGATCTTTTCAAAAGCGGGGTTGAGCGAGGTTAGCATTGCCTCCGGCGAAACGGTGTAGACCACATCCGGGGCGTATTCGACCAGGTGGCGATAACGTTCTTCGGATTGGCGCAGCGCTATCTCAACCCGCTTGCGTTCCTCTATTTGTTGGGTCAGGTGTTCATTGGTTTGTTTGAGTTCAAGGGTGCGCGCTTCCACGCGCTGTTCCAGTTCGGTATGGGCTTGCTGTAGGACTTCTTCCATACGCTTGCGCTCGGCAATTTCTTGCTGCAACTGCGCGTTTTGGGCCTCGAGTTCTTTTTGCATGTGGCGGAGGGCCAGGTGAGTTTTCACCCGGCTCAGCACCTCGCCTTGCTCAATGGGCTTGGTGATGTAGTCTACCCCGCCCACTTCAAATGCTTTAAGCTGGCCTTCTCTTCTCATCAAGGCGGTCATAAAAATAACGGGAATCTCTTTAGTCAGGTCATTAGCTTTCAAGCGGCGGCAGGTCTCAAAGCCATCCATTCCCGGCATGAATACGTCCAACAGGATCAAATCGGGCGGCTCAGCCTGGCTGAGTTCCAGTGCTCGTTCCCCATCTTCGGCTATGGTAATCTCAAAGTCAACCTGGCCCAGATATTCCAATAATATGTCAACATCAGTGGGGGTATCATCTACAATCAAGAGGTGATGCTTGTCAGGTTTTTCGATTTTCACGCTGCCTCTACTCCTGCCGGTAGGATTCTAGTAAAGTTTGAATATCTTTGCTGCGGTAGTGCCGGGTCAGCCGGCGTAGTTGAGCGACAAAGGCTTGATATTCGGGGCCGCGTTGTTCCAACTCATCCAGCCGTGTCCGAATTTCCGGGATACGCCCCCGCCGGGCCAGGTGATAGAGCAGCTCCACTTCTTCGGGGGCAAGTCAACCTGGAGCGCCTCGACCGGCTCAAGCGGGGGCTGCTCGTACAACCAGGTTAGCTGTAACTGGCGGCCCAACTGGGCCAGTAACTCTTCCTGGTGGATAGGTTTAGATACAAAAGCATTGGCCCCGGCGGCCAGGCACTGCTCCCGGTCTGTTTCCAAAACGCTGGCCGAAATACTGATGATGGGCGTTTCCCGGAGAAAGGGAATCTCGCGGATACGGCGAGTCGCGGCCAGCCCATCCAGCCCCGGCATCACCCGATCCATCAAAATGATATCGGGCCGGAGCGCCTGAGCTTGCTCCAGACCCTCCTGACCGTTAGCGGCTTCAAACACGGCAAAGCCCAACCCTGTCAACAATTCCAACACAACCATCCGATTTGCGGCCACATCGTCTACAACCAACACTTTGCGGCGGGGGCCGCTGTAGCCAATAATACTTTGGGCCGGGGCATGCGGAGCAACCTCGACTTCAGGGACCGGCACAACTATCTCAAACCAAAAGATGCTGCCCGGTCCTCCTTGCGTCATCGGTTCGGCAGGTGAAACGGGGCTTTTGAGCTGAAATTCTCCCCCCATCAAGCGTACCAACTGGCGGCTGATAGCCAGCCCGAGGCCGGTTCCGCCGGCCCGACGTTCTGCCTCCCCAGCCTGCTCAAAGGGCTGAAAGATGCGCTCCAGGTCATCAGGGAGGATGCCAGGGCCGGTGTCTTCTACCTCAAAAGTCAGAAGGATGAAGGATGAAGGATGGGCTCATGTATAGAACAAGTGCAATTTAGCAGAGGCGGCTCCCACGCCGCCGAGGGCCGGGCGTGGGAGCCCGGCCTGCTTTGCACTAGTACTTAACATGAGCCGAAGGATGAAGTGGGGTAACAGAATTTTCATCCTTCACGCGAAGCGTTTCGCCTTCATCCTTCTTTTTGACCCGCAGCGTTACCTGACCGGCATCGGTGAACTTGACGGCATTGCCCAACAAATTGAGCAGCACCTGGCGCAGCCGCAGTTCATCGGCCAGGATGGCGACGGGCAGATCGGCGGCCTGATAGGTAAGCAGGAGGCTTTTCTCTTCGGCGCGAACCTGGATGATGCTGGCAATAGCCTGCAGGAAGGTTGGCAGATGAATTTGGGTGGGGTTCAATTCCAACCTGCCGGCCTCAACGCGTGACAGGTCCAGGATGTCGTTAATTAAGGCCAAGAGATGTTCACAACTGTGTTGGATGGTCTGCAACCCCTCGAACAGAGAGTTGCCTGCTCCGGTGCGCCGTTTGAGGATCTGGGCATAGCCCAAGATGCTGTTGAGCGGGGTGCGCAGATCGTGGCTCATGTTAGCCAGAAAAGTGCTCTTGGCCTGATTGGCCGCTTCGGCGGCTCGCTGGGCTGTCTGGAGGTCATGCGTGCGTTCTCTAACCAGTTCTTTGATATGATCTGGGGACTGTCGAGCAGGACCTCGCCGTATTGGTCAAAGAGGCCGCCATCGTTCTGTAGCAAAAACAGCGAAGGATAGGTGGAAGAGGCTGTCTCGGTAATGGTCAAATATGAGCCGGTTTTGGCTTTGAGTATCTGGCCCGCCCGGATAAAATTGTCGTATGTTTTAAAGGTGTTCGGGTCGAGGCCGGCCTGCTCAAAAATGTCTTGGCGATAGTAGTAAACACACAGGGGTAGGCCCTGGTCTATGCCATAGGTTTTGCCGGCCCACGAGTAGAGTCCCCAGCGCAGAAACTTATCCTTAAAACCAGGTCCCTCCGTCTCCAGCCGGGGGTTCAGGCCGTATAGCTCCCGCTCGGCCAGACCCTCTTTTAACCCGGGGAAACCTACCCCGCTCCAGGCCAATGATATCAGGTGCTCCCGTGCCGGTCAAAAACGCGCTAATAAGTTTGTCAACAATATCCGGCACATAGAGTTCCACAAACTCGAACTCGGTTTCTGGGTGCATAGCAGCGTACTCATTGAAGCGACCCGTGAGGAAGCGGATGATGATATCAGCTTCTTTCCGGGTGGGTTAGTAACAAATATCATTGCTTTTGATGACAAGCATCACCCCAACGGTTTGAGGGTTATTCGGAAAAGGCTCTAAGCTCAGGGACCCTGTTTTTATGTTATAACAGGTATGAGCCGTCGTCAAATATGAGGGGGAGTCTCGCCGTAGGCGTGACTTTTGCCCCTTTGAACGATTGGGGCTATGTGGAGGAATTATCCCAATGTAACTGCTAAACTTTTCCCAACACCTCTTCCAACTCGCGCAGCAGGGCTTCGGTTTCGGCCATGAGGCCCCAGCCGGCGTCGTCGCTGGGCGGACCGTAACGGCCAATTTCGCTCTGGGCCAGACAGGCTTCCACCCGCTCGATTAGCTCCTCGCCGAGACCGGCCTCTCGCAAACGGCGGGCCAGTTCGGTGCGAGTCAAGCCTTGCACCGGCGTATGCAGCGCAGCGCCGAGGTACTGCTGCAAAGCCAGGCTGACCACTTTGTAATTATCATCCTGGCCGCGCATGGCCGCCGCCAAACTGGGGTGGAGGCTATGGCGCGGCTGGCGCAGCCCTTTCAGTTCAGGGCGGGGTTTGGGCGTAATCACCAGCGGACGGCGTCGCCGCTGCCACCACCACAACCCGCCAGCCCCCAGTGCTACCGCCACCGGCAGCGCCCCACACAGCCCGCCTACCAGCAGAAAAAGCGCCGGCAGCGTGACCGACTGGACCGTGTCCGGTGAAACCACCAAACCCGGATTCACTATCGGGTCGGCCGGCATCGGCGTGGTTGCTGTTAGCGCGGCCACCGGCGTGTTGGCCGGCGTGGGCGTCGAAGTCGCAGCGGGGTCTGGGGTAGGCACGGGGATTACTTTGACTGTGAGCGGCCGGCTGGAGATGGTGCGATACTCCGCCGCCAGCGGGTCGAAGTAGATAAAGGTGGCCGGCTGTAGGGTAAAGTCGCCGGGCCGGTCGGCCACCACCAGCCGCTCGAAGACGCGGGTGCCGGTCATCAGGCCGTCTTCCCCGGTTTCGGTGGTCAGGCTGGAGAGGGAGTCATACATGCGCCAGCCGGTCAGGTCGGGCCAGGTGGGTTCCGGCAGCAGCGGAATATTGCCCACGCCGGTCACGGCCAGCAGAAACGTGGAGGGCTGGTTAACAACGGCCACCTGCGGGCTGAATGAACTTTCCATGGTAAATTGACCGACAGCGCCGCTGAAACCGGGCGGGGCGTTGTCGGGCAGGGGCTTGACCTCCACCGTGACCGGCTCGGTGTACAGCTCGACCGGCTCCTCGTAAATGTTGCCGGGAAACATCAGCCGGGCCGGGCTGATGGTGATGCGGCCCGGGCTCTTGGCAAACAGCGCCGTGCGGATTTCGCTGACCAAGTAGGTCCGGCCCGCCGCGTCGAGATTGTATTCGCGCACCGGCAGACCCATTGTTTCAAAGCCGATAAACAGAGGGCCGTCGTACTGCGGCTGGCGGTAAATTTTGATGGCCTGGTAAAAACGGAAGGTGTAAATAATTTGCTGGCCCAGGTAGGGGCTGGGTGGGTCAACCTGGGCTTCGATGAAAAAATCTTGCCCTTTCAACGCCGCCGGGGGCGAGATGTTAGCCGGTCTGACGGCATTGCCGGCGGCCGGTGCGGGCGGCGCGCCCTGGGTTATTTCAACCGAGATGGGCGCAGCCCGGTAAATTTTGTCGTCAATTTTAACTGTGACCGGCGGGATGGTCAGTGTGCCGGTGCGGCGCGGCTGTAAACGGTAGGTGTAATGGACCTCGGTTTGGATTTTGCCGTTGACCACGCTCAGGTCGGTGGCCAGGTCCATATCAACCACCACCAGGCCGTCCAACTGGGGCAAAATAGGCCGGGGCTGCAAGGCCGAATCATCGGTGACGGTGACGGTTAAGATAACCAATTCATCGGTGGAAAAGTGGGTGTGGTTGACGGAGGCGGTGATGGGTGATTCTTGACTGTGGGCAGGGGAAGAAAGGCTGAGGCTAAGGCTAAGGCTGAGGAAGAGGAGAAGGAGCGGGCAAACCGTGGTTTGCCAACACAAGGTAGGCGGTGACAGACCCTTACGGTTGGTAAATTTTCCCCACGCAACTCTGCTGGTTGGGATATATCTCATCGCCATAACCTCCCTCGACTCTGAGCAAAACTGACAAATATGTTGCTACTTAGGCTCATGTCATTTCGAGCGACGAAGGAGCGAGAAATCCCCAGGGTACAACATGTAAAAGTAAGGTATCGGGGATTTCTCCCTGCGGTCGAAATGACATAGCTGAACAGTTACCATAATATATTGTAACGGGCGTTGAGAAATTTTTCAAACAGGCGAAGGGGCATCACACGCTCTAATCAAATTTATGAAACGTCACCCGATACGAGTAATGCCCCCGGCAGACTTGATTATTCTGCTGGGCCACCCGGCACTTCTCGACGCTGCCGTCGCAGTAACCGTTGGCGGCCAAGACTTCGGCGGGGATGAGTTCGTCGTGAGAGGTAAAGCTGAAGCTTTCCTCACTGGTGAAGGGGGTGCCGTCAATGTGCCGTTTGACCTTCAAGGACATGCTGTTCATCCACAGCGTCACCTCGGCTGTGCCCGGCCCTTTATCGCCCGAAGCGACCTCGATATTGTTGAAAGTATCGCCGATAACCACGCCATCCATCGGCGTGCCCGGCGGCGGGCCTTGTAGCACCGTCACGTAGATGCTGTGGTTGCCAATGCAGCCGCCGTTTTCCCAGATGGGCACCATGGCCTGGTAGGTTACACAGAAATCTTTGCCGCAGCGTAGTTGACCCTCCAACTCCTCCGGCGTTTGCGGCTCTTGACTCCCTTCCTCCGCCTCCACCTTGGCCTCAGCCTCAGCCTCCGGTACAGGCGTAGCCGTCGGCGGAGGGGGCGGCGCTTCGGCCACCGGGATGCCCTCGCTGCTGCCGGAAAGCTGGACCAACTCGCCAAACACCCAGCCCAGGCTGTTATCGGCCAGGCTGACCTGCCACCAGCTTTGCTCGGCGTTGCGGCCTGTGACCGGAGCCGTCTGGCCGGGGTTAAATTGACCCACCACCGGGTAAGCCGTGCCCGGCCCAGAACGGACGTTGATGGCCGTGGTCGAACTATTGGGCACAGTCACTTGAGGTGCGGGAATGGGCGTGGGCGAAGGCAGGGGGGTGGCGGTGGGGACAAGGGTGTTGGTTGCCGTCGGCTCAGGAGGCAGGGTCGGTGCAGGTGTAGGCGTTGAGACTGTAGGGGAGGGTAGGGGTTCAGTGGTGGCGGCGCTGGCGGGTTCAACGACGGGCGTGGGGGTGGCTTCGGGTTGGGTCAAAAAGGAAACCGGCGTCGCGGTGGGAGGGGCGGCGGGCGCGGGTTGTTCGGCGTTGCAAGCCGTCAGGCTGATCGCTGAAGCCAAAGCCAGGCCCGGCAAAACACGGAATAGTTTCATGCGGCGTATCCTCACTTATATAATCCTCCAGAAAAATTTTCGCCGGGATTAGTACCTTATGAGTCAGATTCTTGTACAGTGAGCAAGAAGTTATTACACAGAAGGACACGGAGAAGTCACAAAGTCCCACAGAGGAATTTTTATCGCTTCTCTGCGTGTCTCTGTGAAATCTCTGCGTAACTCTGTGTTCCTGTTTGGTTCTGGCTCGTCCAGGTTAGGGGATTTGGGGATGGAAAATAAAGGGAAAAATCTCCTAATCCCGGCTCCAAATCATTGGAAAAAACTTTTGGCTCATGTTAAGTACTAGTGCAAAGCAGGCCGGGCTCCCACGCCCGGCCCCCGGCAGCGTGGGAGCCGCCTCTGCTACATTGCACTTGTTCTATACATGAGCCAAACTTTTCTGGATATCTATAGCTGACAGAACATTTGGGAATTATAACCCTGCCGGCTCAGGCGTCAAAGCCGGTCAGTGGGGTTGAGAGAAGGGGACACGTGATACGTGACTTTTTACGCATCACGTATCACGCATCACGCCGCCTACTCCGCCATCGAGCAGGTCACAAATACTTCCTGGGGAAGCTGGTTTAATTGCAGCACCAACGCCTGCCGTTTCATCGGCACCGGCCCGTGCCCCAGCGAGTCGTGAGACACGAGGAGTTGCTGGTCTTTAAAATGGATGGAAAACCCACCTCGGTTCAAATAAACACCGCGAGCGAGGTAAGGTTTGGTGTTGGGGTGGTCGGCCAACGGCTGGCCGATCATCTCGGCGGCCTGCTGGGGGGTGAGTTCGACAACGGCGGCCTCCTCCAGCAGCGCCTCTGCCGCCGGCTGCTGTGCTGCCGTCACTTGATGGATCTGGGTGTAATCCAGGGGTTGCCAGCCGGTGAGGGGATAAATTTCCGAAGGCGGCGGGTTGTACCAGGAGTCGGCGCTGGTCCAGGCCCGCTCATCGCGGCAGCCGAGGAGCAGGCTAATCAAGAGGAAACAGGTGAAGAAATATTTCATGGTCATATCCGCTGCTGGTCAGGAAGATTGGAAGGCTGGAAGGTTGGTGGTTTACAACCCTCTTTCGCCGCGAATGTAGGGCACACCCAGTGCTGCAGGTGCGCCGAGTCGCTTTTTAGCCACCGCCCGCGCGCCGAGAATCAGGGCGATAATGGTTAAAATATAGGGCATCATCTGCAAAAAGAAACCCCAATTGGAGTTAACAAAAAAAGGATTGGTCAGGCCAAAGATGGTGCGCGGCCCCTGCAAATCCAGAATCCCCCGGCGCAGCGCCCCAAAAAGGTAGGCTCCGATGGCCGCCCGAACCGGGTCCCACTGGGCAAAAATAACCAGGCCGACGGCAATCCAGCCCTGGCCGGAGGTGGTTTGGGCGCTGTACCAGCCGGGCGACACGGACAGGCTGATCGTCGCTCCGGCCAGGCCGGCCAGACAGCCGCCGACAAAGACATAAAAATAGCGCAGCCCATAAACGCTGATGCCCATCGTATCGGCCGCTTCCGGCTTCTCGCCGACGGCGCGCAGGTGCATGCCGGGCCGGGTTTTGTAGATGTAGTACCAGGCCAGCGGGGTGAACAGGTAGCCCAGGTAAACCAGCAGGCTGTGATCTTCAAAAAAGATGGGGCCGATGACCGGAATGAGGGCCAGGCCGGGGATGTCAAAATTGGGGATCAAAGGCGGGTTTTGGCCGGTCAAGCCTTCGCCAAAAACCAGGGCCAGCCCTGTGCCCAGAAAGGTCAGGGTTAAACCGCTGACCACTTGATCGGCTTGAAAATGAATGGTTACCAGGCCGTGCAGCAAACTCAGCAGCCCGCCGACCAGCATGGCCAGGGCCAGGCCCAGCCAGGGATTGCCGGTGGAGAGCGAGATGCTGAAGCCGGTCATCGCCCCAATCAGCATCATCCCTTCGACGCCCAGATTGAGCACCCCGGCTCGCTCGGCAAAAATTTCGCCAATTGCCGCAAACAGCAAAATTGTCCCGGTCGCCATGCCGGCGTGGAGAATAATAATGGGGTCCATAGCTGAGTCTAACCCTCCAATAAAAATTGTTTTTTCGTCTTGCGTCTTGCGTGAATAAACGCAAGACGCAAGACGAAACACGTTTCACGCTTCCCGTTTCACCAAGCGAACTTTATAGCGCAGCAGCACATCGCTGCTAATAACCATAAACAGGATGATCCCTTGCAGCAGCATAGATAAGCCCGCCGGTTGAATCTCTCGCCCGGCCAGAATCAACGCCCCAAATAGAATCGAAACCAAAATTACGGCAAAGGGGTTCAGTTTGGCCAGCCAGGCCACAATGATGCCGGTATAGCCATAGCCCGGCGAAATACGCTCTTGCAGGCGGTGGACGACGCCGGTAATTTCCGACATCCCGGCTAAACCGGCCAGCGCCCCGGAAACCATCATCACCAAAATAATGTTGCGAGCGATGTTGATGCCGGCATAGCGGGCGGCGTTAGGGTTGTCGCCAATGAGTTTGATTTCGTACCCCCAGCGGCTGCGGGTGAGAATCCACCACATAATGACGGTGGCAATCAGGGCAAAAACAACCCCCAGGTGCAGGGTAATGCCGGAAAAAATGCGATACTCGCGGGCATAGTCGGCCAGCCGGGGCAGCCAGGCCGTTTTTTCAAAGGTAGGGGTCATTTGAAAACCGGCGTCGCTCCAGTTATTAAAAATAAAGAAGTTATTCCAGGAAATAGCAATGTAGTTAAGCATCAAGGTGGTAATGATTTCGTTGATGTTAAAGCGAGCCTTGAGGAAACCCGGAATAAAGGCCCAGACAGCGCCGCCTAACAGCCCCATGATCAGCATAGCCCCAATGACGACAACTTTGGGGCTGTCGGGTGGGACGAGCGGGACCATGACCACCATCGTGGCGGCAAACGCGCCGATATAAAACTGCCCCTCGGCCCCAATGTTCCACAACTTCATTTGAAAGGCAATGGCGCAGGCCAGCCCGACCATAATTAGCGGCGTGGCTTTGACCAGCGTATCTGAAAACACGCCCCAACTGCCAAAGGTGGCATCAAAGGCAAACGCGGCCACCCTGAGCGGCTCGCCGCCGATTATTTTGAGGATGATCCCGCTAATGATAAAGGCGATAACGATTGAGCCAATTGTAGTGGCGGCCGGCAGCCACTTGGGCACGTCCTCAACCCGTTTTTCCAGGGTGAGTTGGTAAGGAAACTGCCAGCCTCTTTTTTCCTCGCTTGTGGTGGATAGGGTGGACATGCGCTGTTTCAATCCTTTCTTAAAAGGAAGTAGGTAGTAAGTAGTAGGGAGTAAGGGGGAGGAAAGTAGATGGTAGATGGAAGATAGTAGATGGTAGATGGACTATCCTCTATCCTCTATCCTCTATCTTCTATCTTCTATCCTCTCTCTACTCCTTTCTTTTACTTCCGGTCATCATCAGGCCAATTTCGTTGATGTCGGCCTGGTCGGTGGGGACAATGCCCATAATTTGACCATCAAAAATAACGGCCAGGCGGTCGCTCAGGGCCAGCAACTCTTCCAACTCTTCCGAAATCAGCAGAATGGCGGCCCCGGCTTCGCGCTGCTCCAGCAGCAGCGTTTGAATGGCTTCAATCGCGCCGACATCCAGGCCGCGGGTAGGCTGCACCGCGACCATCAACTTCGGTTTGGCCGAAATCTCGCGGGCCAGGATCACCTTTTGCAGATTCCCGCCGGAGAGCTTGCGGGCGGGGATATCTACGCTGGGGGCCAAAATATTGTACTTTTCTTTGAGTCCCTGGGCCTGTTCGCGGGCATGAGTAAAATTGATAGTCCAGCCATCGCCCACCGGCTGCTGGCGGTAGCTTTTGAGAATAGTATTTTCGGTAATGCTCATGTTGGGCGCGGTGCCAACTTTGCTGCGATCTTCGGGCACATGGGCCACACCGCTGCGAATAGCGGCAATAGGCGGCCGGTTGCTGACTTCCTGACCACTAATTTTTATGCTGCCGCTGCACGGCCTTAAGCCGGTAATCACCTGGGCCAACTCGCTTTGCCCATTCCCGGCTACGCCGGCAATCCCTAAAATTTCACCGCTGCGCACTTCCAGCGACACGCCGCGCAGAGCGGGCCGGCCCTTGTCGTTCTCGGCGGTTACATTGTGGATAGATAAAACCACCTCGCCCGGCTGATGAGGAGTCTTCTTGACCATAAAAACAACGCCCCGCCCGACCATGAGCCGGGCCAAATCGGCTTTGGTCAGTCCTGCCATACTCTGGCCTTCGGCGGTTACTTTGCCTTTGCGCAGCACTGTTACCCGGTCGGCAACGGCGGTGACTTCGTGGAGCTTGTGGCTGATAAAAATAATAGATTTACCAGAGGCAACCATGGAGCGCATCGTAGCCATTAATTCCTCAATTTCCTGGGGGGCCAGCACCGCCGTTGGCTCGTCCATAATCAAAATATTGGCCCCGCGATAGAGGGTTTTGAGAATCTCAACCCGCTGTTGCTCGCCCACAGAAAGCTGCCAGATTTTGGCCGTTGGATCAACCCGCAGCCCAAACTGCTCTTGCAAGGCCAAAATTTTTTGATCGAAGGCCCGCAGATTGAGAAAAAAGCGGGGTTCGTCCAGACCGAGCAAAATATTCTCGGTGACGGTTTGGGTGGGGACTAACATAAAATGCTGGTGAACCATGCCAATCCCTTTGGCAATGGCGTCTTTGGGGGAATTAAAATGGACCGTCTGCCCATAAATTTTGATGGTCCCTGAGGTAGGCTTGTACAGGCCGGAGAGCGCATTCATCAAGGTGCTTTTGCCGGCCCCATTTTCGCCCAGCAACGCGTGGATTTCACCCTGCTTTAAGGTGAAATTAACGTGGTCATTGGCCAGCACACCCGGAAAACGAATGACAATATCTGACATTTCAACGGCAAGAGGCGTTTCGGTCATGGAAGCTCCACTTAAAACAAAGGGCGAGGCCGAACTCGTTTGACCTCGCCCCATTGAGGAGATTGGAGATTAGAGATTGAGAATCTCTAATCTCCAACAATCAAGCACTCAATTAGCGTTTAGTTCAATTCGGGCAGTTCGGCGGTGATGTTTTCATTCCACCAGTACATGCAGGTTTTGCAGGGAGCGCCAAACTGGCTAAAGCCGTCCAGGTCAACTTGCTCCAGGCTCACTCCATCTTCGAGCACGACATTGCCTTTATTGTCTTTGATCGGCCCTTTGAAAACGTCAAAGCGGGTAAACTCACCTTTGAGCATTTTATCTAAAGTGTCACGAACCATCTGAACTTCTTCTTCGGGCAAATCGTTAATGCCCGGCTGTGGAGTCTGGCCTTCCATAAAACCGTACAGGCCCATTGCGCCGCTGTCGGTATCAAAATATTCAGACGTGCCCTTCCAGGTGCCGGCGATTGATTCTTCGGTAATGCGGGCGTAGACCGGACCCCAATTCCAGTACATGCCGGTCAGACAGGCGTCAACTTTACAGTTGTCAATGTAGTCGTAGGTGATACCCCATTTGCCTTCGGGGGCAACTTCGGCGGGAGCCGGGGTATCTGCGCCGGTCATGACGACTTGCGAACCAGAGTCGAATAGGGATTTAGCAGCCTCTTGCTCCACAATCGGGTCGTGCCAGGTGAAAATCCAGCGCATATCCACTTGACATTCAGGGCAGGTTTTCTGCACGCCCAGGGCAAAGGCATTGCCCAGGCGCATTTCTTCGGGAATGGGGAAGGTGGCGATAAAACCGACTTTCGGATTGCTGTCCACCTTGGCCCGAGAACCGGCGAGCATCCCGGCCAGATATTTGATATTTTCCATGGCCCCAAACAGGTTGCCAAAGTTCTCGTTGTTGGTTTTATAACCACTGATGTGAACAATGTTGACATCAGGAAATTCGTTGGCGACTGTTTCGGAGGGGTCCATGTAGCCAAAGGAGGTGGTAAAGATCAGGTTGAAGCCTTTGCGGGCCAGCGAGCGGATAACCTGCTCTGAGTCGGCTCCTTCGGGGACGAGTTCAACATAAGCAGTGTGGACATTTTCGACGTTTTCTTCGATGTACATCCGGCCAACGTCGTGGGCCTGGGTCCACCCACCGTCATCGTGGGGGCCAATATAAACGAAGGCGACATTGAATTTACCTTCTTCGATGGCAGGTATCTGATATTTGCTTTCGGCGTCACCGCTGGCTTCGGCGGGGGCTTCGGTGGCGGCGGGGGCTTCAGCCGCGGGTTCTTCAGTCGCCGCGGGGGCCTCGGCTGCCGCTTCTTCGGTAGCAGCAGGAGCTTCGGCAGCAGGTTTTTCTTCGGCGGGTTGAGCGGCCGGAGCTGCGCCACACTGGGCTGCTACCAACGCCAGGGTCAGAATGATCACAGCAAGCCATACAAAACGTTTCATAATCTCCTCCTACAGAGATAAGGTTAGGTACTGCATTCTTTGACTAAATTCAGCGTTAGTGAAAGGGGATTTTTGCGCTAGTTACTCCTTTCTTTATCAGGATAAAAAAGACGGAGCATTGAACACGCCCATACTACCATGACGCGCCCGTATTTCAAAATAGACGCTAGCCTTGAATTGCTATTGAGGCGGCTCGACCGAAGTGACCACATCGAACGAGTTGACCTTCAGCGTCCATCGGCTGCCGATTTGAAACTGCTGAAATTCGTTGAAATCGGTAGTGGAATAGGTATAGGCTTTGCCGTCGGTCTTAAAAACAACCTCGTAGCTCTCCTCGCGGCCGGCTTCGCGCTGGTTGGGGCCGAGGAGATTGGCCTGGGGCCAGGCCGCGTTCAGGTCTGTGCCGGTCAGGGTTGGACCGGGTACTGTTTGCCAGACCGTAGCCGTGAAACTGCAATAGTCGGCGTAAACCGGCACTTCTTCATAAATTGGCTCGGTTTCGCAGTCCTGCCTGACTTCGCCAAAACCACTGCCGGTATCTACGGTGTAGGGCGTGCCGCAAACTTCGCGGGTTTGGCCGGTATCCTGCCGTTCGCTGCCGCGCTGTCTCTCGCTGCAACTGCCCACCACCGCGCCGGGGGGGAGTTGGTCGCGCCAATCCTGCCCGCTGATGGGGACCAACTCCTGCACCAGCACCCGCCGCGTCCAGGCCACCGACTCGACCTGGCCGGTCAAGTCGGTGGTGCGGGTTGACAAAACCAGGAAGAAGATGCACCCGCCGATGAGCGCCAGCATCGCCACCCCGATAATAATCGCAAACAGGGGAAACTGCCCTTTTTGGGCCGGAGCCGGCGCAGCGACAGGCAGCGGTGCGGCCGGCTGCGGTTCGGTCAAAGCTGCGCCGCATTGAATACATTTGGCAGCATTGGGGTCGTTGGGCGCGCCGCAGGATGGACATTCGATGGGCTGGGCCGGGCCGGATTGAGGCGTACCCAAAATCTGGCCGCTCTCGCGGGCGGTCGCCTGGGTTAAATCGGCCCCGCATTGGCTGCAAACTTTGGCCATCGCCGGGTTGCGGCTGCCGCAGTAGTAGCAATGCACGTCGGGGCCGGCTTTGGCCTGGGCAATTTCGGCGGCGTCGGTGATAAGTTCGGCCTGGGGCAACTGCTCAAACTTGACATTATCGGGTTGGGGTGTGCCGCAGTTGGAGCAAATCTTTTGCGGGCCGGGGTTGCGCGAGCCGCAGTTGGGGCAGTTCCAGATGAGTTTAACGTAACCGAGGGTTTTACGGGTCATGGGTTAACCTCTTTTGAAGGAATGGTGATCAGTAATCGGTGGTCAGTGAACAGTAATCAGTGGTCAGTGAACAGTAATCAGTGGTCAGTGAACAGTTGTAATGAAAACTAACTGATAACTGATAACTGATTACTGCATTTTACCACGAAGCGGCGCAGATGCGAAGATAGGGGGAAGCGATGGGGCGAGGATGAGAGAAGCCCCAGATTCTTTGTGGGTGATGTTCATACCCTCGGTCTTTAATTCACGACTCTTGCATCCATGAGAGTGAGCAAGGTGGTGGTAGTGTTCCAATTTCGAATGGTCATATTCTGATACACAGGCAGGCTGATGATCTTCGTTAAGTGGCTTTGCGCGGCTTTACTGCTGAGCCGGGAAAAATACAGTACATCATGACCTTGATGGGCGGTATCAATCCCGGCCCTGGTCGTTACACTCTTCATGACTTCGGCGGCGGTGAGCGGTTCTTTTAAGAAAATCACATCGTAGCGATAGGTGTCCTTCTGCTGACCGAACCCTGGCGGCGCTTCTTCGACAACTCTTTTGAGGTGCTGATGGGTGATGAGGACAATACGTGAGTTGTAGCCGAAGCTATCCGATAGAACCTTTTCTATTGTGTTTATCAGGCTGGTTTTGTCTTTTTCATTAGTGCTAAACAGCACATTGCCGCTTTGAATATAGGGTGGCTACGTCAGCAAAACCCATCTTTTCAAAACAGGCTTTTAAATCGGCCATCTTGATAATGTTCTTCCCCCCAACATTAATGCCTCGTAGTAACGCTACGTATTGGGTTTCTGCCATAATTTTCTCCTTGGCTACAACTCTGATAAAATCTCTACCGCATCCAAATCCGTCTCAAAAACTGGTTGATTGGCGGGTTCATCCCTCCTACTTTACCCGATGACGACTTTCCAGGCAAATGTTAACTCTCAATCAGAACATATGTTTCCTTGAGCGCTGATTGGGCGGCATTTCCAATTGATGGATACTTCCTACATTAATCTGCATTTATAAAAAAACCTCGCTCTGAGCCAGAGCGAGGTCATCATTTTCTTTCTATCTTCTATCCTCTATCTTCCATCTTCTATCACTCTCCCCTCACGGCCCACCCTGCACTTCCAACTCATACTCCAACGGCCCGATGTCGTGATTCCAAATCTTTAAATAGTAGACGTGTTCTTCCATCAATTGGCCGTCCCACAGCACTTGCAAACTGCGGGCATCTTCGGTGGGGTAAGGTGAGGGCATGCTCACACCAAAGGGTTCGAGCTTGTCTACCGTGCCGCGCAGCCAGATGGGGAGCTGATTGCCGGTGTACAGGGCAAAATCGGCGTGGCGGGCGCGGATTTCGTCCAGGGGGGTGCTGGTCAGGAAAATTTTAAAGTCGTGCTGCGGTGTGGTCTCGTTGTAGGAGTCGCGGTAATAAAATTTGTACCACCGCTCCTGGCCGGCTTCCAGCTTGCCCATCGTGACCCCCATCTTCAAATCAATGGCGTCGGGGGGGGCAGCGCCGGGAATGGGCGGCAGGCTGGGCCGGGTCGGGGGGGAGGCAGCATAAGGGACGCGCCCGGCTGTGCCGTTGGCTTGATGCAGGGTCGGATTGCCTAATTCGGCATTTTCAACATCGTCGGGGAAGAGATAATAATCTACCACTTCCGGCGAACTGTTTTTGACCTTGATCAAATAACGGTCGCCATCCACCAGCGAGCCTTTCCAGAGCCGCTCGCCGGTGTGGTTATCCTCGTCGCGCGAAACCCACTGTCCCAGGCCCAGGTTTTCCATATAATCGGCGTCGCCGCGCGCCCAGATGTGATATTGGCCGGCCGGGAAGATTTCAAAGTTAACCCGGCTGTCAATAAAACCGTTGCTGGGTGTGGTGAACATGGTCAAGGCCATAGCTTCGATTTTTTTGTCGTCCAGGTCATCGCGCAGCAGGCTGTACCAGTGTTCGCCGTAGGGAGCCAGGCGGCCGCTGTTGATATCGAGAAAATCAAACTCCAACGGATTATTGGGGTAGATATTGACGGGCGTGTAGATTTCTTCGGGCGGCGCGGGTACCGCCGGAGCGGGTTGAGCCTCGCCTTGACCCTCCCCGCCGTCATCGCCGCTGTTCTTGGGAGGCACGTCCAGATTTGGGTTTTGGGGAACGGCCAGTGGGATGGCCAGCCAGCCCAGGGCGTCGGCCTGATTGAGCCAGCGGGCGGCGGCTTCGGCGTCAAGCCCGGCAATGGCCTGGGCAGTCAACTGCCATAATAACTGCGGATTGGCCTGGTCGGGTTTGGGGGCGCGGTCAATGGCCGTGCCGGCGGTGACAATCCAGCCCACCGACTGGGCCTGCTGCATCCAGCGGGCCGCGTCGGTGGGGGTCATTTTGCCGGCGGCCTGCGCCGTCAACGCCCAGGCTTGCTGGCGCAGACTCAACACGTCGGCGTCGCTCATGGCTGAGTTCAGGCTGGCCGGAGCGGCCCCCGAAACGGCGGGCTGTTCGGCTTTGGCTTCGAGGGTGTAGTTGAGGCCAAAAGGCGATTGGTTGAAGACGCGCACGTAATACACGTCTTCATCGCTCACTTCGCCCGTCCAGAAGATGGCGTTTAGATTCTCATGGGCCGTTTTTAAGGGCGAGGTCAGGCCGGTTCCCAAAACGTTGGCGCGAGCGGCGTCGCCCGGAAACCAGGAGTCGCCCCCCTTTTGGGCCATAATTTCAAAATTAGCCTGCTCCGGCTCAATCAGCGCTTCGCTTTCGTAGCGCATGGCCAGCGAAATCCAGGCAAAGGTCGGATCGTCAAAACTGGCGCGGCTGTAGGTATACCAATCTTCTTCGCCGGGGTTGAGATGGTTGACATTTAGCCCTTTGGTCAGCGCCCGGGCGGTTTGGGGTGACGTACCCGTGGGGGTGCTGAGGGAAAAATCGAGCCAGGGCGTAGCCGAACTGGTGGCCGCAAAAACCGGTACGGCCACAATCAATAGGGCAATGACAACCAGACTGTAGCCAAACAATGATTTGTAAGTTACTTTGGCGGTTCTGTGGGTTAAGCGCATAAAACCTCCTGAGGGGCGAGGACGCGAAGCGGCGAGGAGGCGAGGAATAACTGAATAGTCCTCAAAGTAAAGGAAAGATTATTACCTACAGCTTACCATAAAACGTAGGTCAAGTCAATTATGTCAAGTACAGGATGGAAAAAGACCTCCCCGCAGCTTGATGCGGGGAGGTCTTTGGTCTAATTCATCGCCGTGAAGAAATCATCGGGTTAAGGTAGACAAGCCCACACCTGTGAACCCTGGTTAAAGTTGACGCTGATAATGATGATGTCCAAAATATCAACAATGCCATCCTGGTTGAGATCGGTAGGCAAGCTTGAACCAATCAGACCAAAGCTGACGCCCACTGTCGTAGCGTCATTGATATCAATGAGGTTATCATCATTGAGATCGCCATTGAGGAGGGTGATGTTAGCCAAGATAGTTTCCGGCGCAGTCACGGTTGGTGCGGTACAAACCGCCGGTAGAAAGCTTGGCGCATCGGCAGTGATGGAACTGTGCGCTCCGGTGGCAACGCTGGCAATGGAGAAGTTGCCATTGGCAGCTGTGGTGTCGTTCTGATTACTGTCGTCAATCGTGACGATGGCTCCAGCCCAATTGCCGCTGGCTCGCGCTTGCAGGGCTATCTGGCCGGAAACGGTGGCGGCAGTTGGTGATGGAGTCGGTGTTTCAGGGGTCGCCGTTGGCGTCTCCGGTGTAGTGGTGGGTGTTTCCGGCGTTGGTGTGGCTGTTGGAGTTTCTGGTGTAGCTGTGGGTGTGGCGGGGGTGGGGGTAGGTGTCGAAGCGCCGCCAATCGAAACGGTGTAGCTCTGGCTGCTGGTGATAAAAGCTTGAGCCTGAGCATTGCCGATCTTCTCGTTGCTAAAGGTCAGACTGGCCAGACCCGGTGTATTTGCGGCTGTGGCGTCGAAGGTTAGCAGTGTGACATTGCCGGTCAAGCCGGGCACATTCCCCTGGCGACTGGCCACAAATGTAAGCTGGCCAAGCGTATTTGAAACCACGTTACGGACTACAAAGGTAAAATCGGGGTTGGGTTGCAGATTGCTGAGCGAAAGCAGCGAGGGATCAAAGTTGATCTCAAATTGGACCCCATATAAGCCAGGATTGGGCACACTCTGAGCCACAACAGTCACGCTAAAAGTTTCACCCGTCGCCACCGAGGCCGGGCCATTCATCACCAGGCTGATTTGACCGGGCGATGGGGTGACGGTTACGGTTGGCGTAGTTGTAGCTGTCACCGTGGGCGTTGTGGTCACGGTTGGGGTGGTTGTAACTGTTGGTGTAGCAGTCGCGGTGACTGTCGGCGTGAGGGTGGGCGTGGGCGTCGGCCCGGAGGTTGTGTCCTGGAAAATCAAGACGGCCCCGCCGACGGGCTGGTCGCCTTCGGGAAACTCATTCCAGCAGCGGTCAGTTACGTAGACTTTACCATTATTGGGGTTGATGGCGATCTCAAAGGGATTTTTCCATTGCAGATTTGCACCGGCCAGGGGTGGGTTGCCCACGACGAGGCTAGGAAGCGGGCCGTCTGATACAATCCCGTCAAAATCTACCAGGTAGATGCCCCCCCGTTCGGTGCTATCGCAGGCAGCAATATCCCCCGCTCGATCGTCATAGGCAAAACCGGCATAAGTTCCCAGCATGTGGTTGGTTGCTGGATTGTAAACCAGCCCAACCTCGGCATAGTCGTGGCCTAAGTCGGTTTGTCCGGCCAGGGTGACGGAGGTAGGGTTGCTTGGATCAAAATCGTAAAACAGTAGTTTGTTTGGGTTGGCATAGAAGGGTGGTACTGGGTCATCTCGAGGATCGTCAGCGTAAGTCATAAAGAGCCGATTTTGACCTGTGGCCTGCCAAAGACCAATAGCCAGGGGGGTGCCGGTGCCGCCGCCGGGCAAACTGATGTCGTGGAAGGTGAGGGTGAAGGGAGCGACACTGGGCAGACCCACAAACTTAAAGGGGTTGGGTTGAATAGCATCACGCAAGGTAAGGAAATTGTAACTGCCTGGAACACGGGCAATGGCTATCTCTAATGGACTAAAGGCGACAGGTGGATTTTCAATAAAGGGGAAGGCAACTTGGGGGTTGGCCGGATCGGTACTGAGGATGAGCATGTTGCCTTGTTCGTAGTCAGGATAATGAACCAGGCCCGTAACCGGGTTGACCATCGGGGCTGTGGGCATGAAGCTCGAACCGGCAGAGTAGTTGGCGACGGTGGTATCAGAGATGGGGTCAATATAGGTAACCAGGCCATCTTCAAAAGAGCCGATATAGACAAATTGGCCGTTGCCGGAGGTAGCCACCCCCCAGGGGCCACGACCAATTCCGGCAGAGTTCGGTGCGTGAGAACTGGGATCAACTACACCATCCGGCCCGCCGGGGATCGTGTAGAGCACTTCGTCGGTGTTGCCGTCAATCACAGCGACAAAGGGGTAGGGTTTAACCCGCTGGGCGCCGGAGATGACCAAGGGTCCCTGAAAGGCAACATAGACTTTGTTTAATTGTTCATGCACGGCCACGCCTTTGGGATGAATCGGGTAGACTGCGCCGAGGGTGATCGTTTCTTGAGCGCCGTTGACTAAATCAATAGAGACGCGGCCGGTAGTTGGGTAATAACCCTGGCTGGCTCCGGTGAAGTAGAGGAAGGTGGTGTAGGCGCCGGGGGTTACGGTAAAGGTAGCCGGGACAGTTTGGCACAGAGAGGTGTCATTCAGACAGGCTTGCACGCCTGGCGGGGCCGGTCCATCTACCGGATCGTTACAATCGCCGTCGGCGTTATGGTCGGTGCAGGCATTGACAATGAGCGTTCCCTGGGCTGCTTGAGCATAAACTAGACCGAATGATAAGCCTACCAGCATGAGCAAACCTATTATCACGACCGGCCATTTTTGTATCGAAAGTATTGCTTTCATTAATGTCCTCCTTCGTAAATACGACCGAGGACCGGGGACGGAAGACCGGGAGATAGCAAACAGCCGGTTCTCGGTCTCCGGTCATTGTCGGCAAAAGATTTTCATTAGCGGTGGCGTGCCGGAGGCTCATGAACACTCTTTTGTAAATAGACCGCCGACCGCCGCAAGGTATTTTCCTCATCGGTGGTATACGTTAGCTCGTGACAACTCCTGAGAATATAGGTTTGTAGGACGGGCTGCAACCCGTCCTACGGCATTTTCAGTGGGGTTAGACTTCCGAAGTCTGAAAGACTTCGGAAGTCTTTAGAGTTATGCTTTAGGGTCTGAAAATGGAATTACTGACAGGTCCAGGTTTGAGGTCCTGATACGCCAAAATTCACACTAACCAGGATAATGTCGAAAATATCCACCTCGCCATCCCGGTTGATGTCTTCGGCCAAACCTGAGCCGGTTGCGCCAAAACTGACTCCTACCGTAGTGCCATCGACGATGTTGATGAAGCCATCATCGTTAACATCCCCGCTGAGAAGGGAGACACTGGCCAGCGTAGTGAGCGGCGCGGTCACAACGGGAGAGTTACAGAGCGCCGGTAGATAGCCGGGTGCATCGGCAGTGACGCTTGTATAGGTACCCTCAGGCACGTTGAGCATACTGTAGTTGCCGGTAGCCTCGGTGGTGGCGCTGAAGACAGTGTCGTTTTCCAACTCGACGGTTGCGCCGGACCAATCGTTGTTGGCCCGCCCGGCAAGAACGACCTGCCCAGAGACGGTGGCTACGGTGGGTGTCGGCGTGGGCGTTTCAGGCGTTGCCGTTGGCGTCTCGGGTGTTGCGGTTGGTGTTTCTGGAGTAGCGGTGGGTGTCTCCGGGGTCGCCGTTGGGGTTTCGGGCGTCGCCGTCGGGGTTTCCGGCGTTGCGGTCGGTGTTTCTGGAGTAGCGGTGGGCGTCTCTGGGGTCGCGGTTGGCGTTTCGGGCGTTGCCGTCGGCGTTTCGGGCGTTGCCGTCGGCGTTTCCGGCGTTACTGTTGGGGTTTCAGGCGTCGCCGTCGGGGTTTCCGGCGTTGCCGTTGGGGTTTCTGGAGTAACGGTGGGCGTCTCCGGGGTCGCCGTTGGGGTTTCGGGTGTCGAGGTCGGTGTGCCTGGGGTTGGCGTTGGCGCGAGTCCAATGGAGAAAGTGTATGGATGGATAATCACATTAAAAGGATTAGCTTGTGCGTCGCCAATTTTTACATTCGTGAAGGTTAATGTCGGCATACAGGGGGTATTACCTGCTGTTACGTCGAACGTGAGCAAGGTCACATCGCCGGTTAAGCCGGGTACGTTGCCCTGGCGGCTGGCTGCGAACCTGAGTTTGCCCAGCGTGTTATCAACCTCGTTGAGGACCACGAAGGATAAATCAGGATTGGGTTGAAGGTTACTGAGCGTTAGCAGAGTTGGGTTGAAATTGATTTCAAACTGCGCTCCATACAGGCCGGGGTCAGGTATGTGCTGGGCAACTACCGCTACACTGAAGGTGTCGCCGGTGGCCACGGCTGCCGGCCCATTCATGACCAGATCAATTGTGCCGGTGATAGCCGAGGGCAAGACAAAAGCTACACTGCTATCGGATTGACCAAAGGGAGTTGTGTTTCCACAGCCGGTAATATTAACTTCATCATTCTGAGGATTAAGCTCTGGCGCAAAAAAGTTTTGCCCGGTTGCATGGGCATAAGCCCAGCCAGATGATAGTCCGATGAGTAAGAGTAAACTTATGATCAGCGTTGACCATTTTACTAAGAGTATGCTTTTCATAACTATCCTCCTGAGTTTTCTAATAAGTTCATATTGCTTGCAGGTACTCTGGTGTTAGTAGTTTTTCAAAAACTCAGGGGGGCTTCTAACTCTGGATGGTCTTGCGTTCATTTCATCTTCTGGCGAGTGACGTGGTTGGACAAGTTCCTGGTAAACAAAAACGCCCCCTGCGCGTTTTGTATCCGGTTAAAGGGATACAAACACAGGGGGCGTTGGAAACACGAAGCGGGAAAAAACGACGATAGATACTACTTATAAAGCAGAAAATTTACTAGGGCTTCGCGAACGACCCAGAACGCAGGTAAAAACTGTTAAAGTGCAATTCGGTTTAACGTCATGAGTGATCCGTCAAACCTTGATAATTTGGGTAATAATCGTAAACAGTGTAACCTAACTTTGTTACGACGCCCCTACTTTAATGCCTGGAGCAAAATTTAGCAACGATAATAGCACCCATGTTTTCCCCGCGAAAACTATGAGTTAAATCTCCGTACTAGTACGGAGATAGCATTGGCGATGGTTATTTTTTGGCGCTTTCCTGAAATTTTAAAGTCGAAACACCAATAAGGATGATGTCGCCATCCTGAAGGGGATACGGTTCCTTAATCAGTTGGTCGTTAACAAAGGTGCCGTTGAGGCTGTTTTGGTCTTGCAGTACAAATTTACTGGCTTCGTAAACAATGAGGGCATGCCGGCGCGAGGCTTCTTTATCTTTTGATAAGGGGAAACTGTTATCGCTGGAGCGACCCAGGGTGGTAACACCGGGCTTGAGTTTGAGCACTTCGCCGGCATGGGGCCCGGTGGTACAAATCAGGTGAGCAGAAACTTCTTCTCCCTCAGTCCGGCCGAGCACAAACGTGACGTCCTCATCTAGGTCCAGCGAGGGCAGCAGTTCGGTTTCGCCCAGGTCGGCGGTTGTGCCGCTGCCTAAAGTAACCTCTCTTTCGACGGTATCTGAAACAAGGTCAACTCCGGCGGGCAGAACTATTGTTGAGCCGGCATCGGCAACTTCATCACCCAGCGCGGTATGAACCCCGGTTTCTTCAACTTCCGGCGAAAAGCTAATTGCCCCAGCGGGAATGACCAGTGTGCCGCCCTCGTCGGGCGGTGGAAATACAATTTCTTCGACAAACTGAGCCGGAGCGGGAGAGGATTCGGTTTCTGGCTCAGGTTTGGGTTCCGGTTCAGCTTGCAGCGCTTCCTGAAGCACCGGCGGCATTGGTACGGCCTGGAGGCGAGCAAAGGGGTCTGCCGGGAGCCCGATTTCGGCCGGCTCCGGTTCAATCGGCTGGCCCGGTTGGCCTTTGATATACCTGATTTGGTGACGCGGAATCAAATAGGGCGTATCGTCAATGGTGAGCCAGATATTCAGCTCATCCTGGGCCGCAATTTCGCCTTCTAGCGTCTGGCCATCGAGATAATGAACGGTTACGTTGCCTTTAAGGGTCAATCCAAACGGCTTTTTTGAGACAGGCAGATCAGAGTCGGCAGACATCCAGCAATCCTCCATAAAATGTGGGGCATTGTAACTATTTTATGGTAGGTTAGGTGGAAGGTCAAGTAACGTTGAACGTTTAACGTTCAAACGTTTTAAGTTATGACATTAATGAGCATTTCCCTGCGGTGAGTAACGTTCAACATTCAAACGTTGAACCTGCGACATTAAACCTTCAACGGTGGTCAGGGCGCTTTTGATGCAGTCGGGCAGGCCGATACCGCGAAAGGCGCTGCCGGTGAGGTATAAGCCGGGAATGGCGGCGGCAAGCTGCTCCATTTCAGCCACCCGGTCAAGGTGGCCGACATCGTATTGGGCGTTCCCTTTGGGCCAGCGGAAAACACGCTGCGCGACCGGCGGGGCGGTGATGCCCATAATCGCCCTAAGCTCAGCTTGAGCCAGAGCAAATAGTTCCTCATCTCCCAGGGTCTCAACCAGGTGTTCTTTGGTATCGCCGCCGACAAAGAGCCGCAGCAGGGCTGCATCGGCGGGAGCGCGGTGATCAAATTTGGTTGAGGACCAGGTGCAAGCAAGTACCTGGCGGCTTTCGCTTTTGGGGACCATAAAGCCAAAACCGTTGAGGTCGGTGGGCAGGTCGGCCCGGCGATAGCCCAACGAAACGGTGGCCGTAGAGACATAGCGAATCTGTCGCAGGAGGGTCGCCAGGCGGGGTTCAATCGGTTCCAACAGACCGGCCGCGGAGTAGGCCGGCGTGGCCATAACCACAGCGTCGGTTTGGAGAGTCTCGGCGGAGTCAAGCGTTACTTCAAAGCCGGGCGACAGCCGGCGCAAACCAGTGACCCGGCTGCCCAGCCGTAAATCTCCTTGAAGCTGAGCCGCCAGCGCCTCGATCAGCTCTTGCATGCCGCCGCGCAGGCTGGTGAACATGGAAGACGGACCGCCGACGGCTGACCGCTGACCGCCGGAGGGGCCGGCCCCATTATGATTATGAGCGCTATTTAAAGCAGTGGGCTTTTTCGAGGCACGCATGGCTTTGATCAGGCTGCCGTATTTTTGCTCCATTTCGGCAAACATGGGGAAGGTGCTGAGCAGGCTCAATCGTTCCGGGTCGGCCACGTAGATGCCAGCCATCACCGGCCCGGCGATTTTATCCAAAGCTTCGGCCCCCAGGCGGCGGCGGATAAAATCGGCCAGGCTCTCGTCGCCCCGCTCGCGGCGGGGGGGAATGACCAAATCCAGGCCCATGCGCAGTTTGCCCAACGGGGAGATGAGGGGAGAGAGGGCAAAGGGAATAAATTCGGTGGGGACGGTCAGCCGGTAGCCGCCGGGAAAAGGAACCAGTTTGCCTTTACTGAGGACATAAATGTTGCGGCGCTCGTCGTTAGTGGGGATGAGCCGGTCGGCCAGCCCCAATTCGCGGCACAGTTGAGTAGCCCAGGGTTTTTGGGTAATAAAAGAGTCGGGGCCGCCTTCGATAATAAAATCATCCACCCGGTCGGTGACAATTTTGCCGCCCAGGCGGGGAGTGCCTTCGATCAGGCTGTAACTAAAGAGGATCCCGCTTTCGCCGCTTTTCTTTTGCAGATAGTAAGCCGTGGCTAACCCGGCAATGCCGCCGCCGATGATGGTTACATGAGGCATGCCAGGGAGTATAGCATAACCCGGCAGTCCAGGCAATGTCTTTAATCTCAGTAGGTGTGTTTCAAATTAGTTGAGAAATTGGAGTGCAAGGCTTGCCTTGCCGCTTGGCAAAACAAGCTTTGCACTCCAGCTACTTGGAAACTGCCCGATTTTCACACAGCGTACTTATGGTGTATAACTTCCTCTCGTCTCACTCTGTTCAAATGGGGCGCCTAGCAGCTAATGAGATTTGATTTTCAAAATTGGTAATCTCGATAATCCTGGAAGATTGGAGGGTTGGCAAATATTGACCAACCTTCCAGCCTTCCAATCTTCCAACCTCCAGGCTTTACCGAATTTTGCTTGCAGTCAAAACTCATAAGGTTAGTTGGCAGTTACAAATTTATCCGAAGGTTAAGGAGGCTGAAATGCACATTCTGCGGATTGAACACCCAATTTTCAACTTTGAGGATTGGAAGAAGGCTTTCGACAGCGACCCTGTGGGCCGGGAGAAGTCGGGGGTACGTCGTTATCAGGTTTTACGACCGATTGACGATGAAAAGTACGTGATGATTGACCTTGAGTTCGACACTGCCAGCCAGGCCGAAGCGATGCTTGCCGCGCTGCGCGGCCTGTGGGGCCGGGTTGAAGGCACAATTATGATGAATGCTCAGGTACGGATTGTCGAGGTAGTGGAAACCAAGACGTACTGACTTCAATCGGCTGAGGGGGTTTCAGTCTTTTTAGCAGATTAGCGCGTGATAATCAAATAAATCCCAGCGCAGGCCAGCAGCATCCCGGCTACATAGCGCCAGGTCAGCGGCTCTTTGAAAAAAATCAGGCCGACCAGGCTGACCAGCACCAGTCCGCTCAGCCGAATCAGCGGTGAGGCCAGCGAGATAGGCGCGCCCGCGCCAAATGTAACAAACAGGCCTACTGTTACCAAAGCAAAGGTGAGGCCAACCGCTCCGGCAGCCACCATTCCCGGTAGCTGGGCGTACTGCGGCACGCCCTGAAACCGCTGCCACAGCACCCAGCCCAGGCCCATTAAAAACGTGCAACTGCCATAAATCAACAATGCGACGCTGTTGGAAAGTTTGCCGGTAGCCAGCTTAACAAAAACATCAGCCGCCGCCAGGAGGAGTGCGGTTATGACAGCATAAAAAATCCAATTCACTTTTCCGTGCCTTTGATTCTCTAGAAATGCTCGTCTAAAAACAGTAGCCAGTAGACGGTAGACAGTAGACAGCGGTAAACCATCCATGCTACTTGCTACCCTGCTACCATTTTTGGGTGATATGGTGTAGGTTCTGATAATTCCTTAAATTAAACAAACGCAGCCTTGATCGCTTCAAGCTGGCGGCAGTGTTCTTCTTCGTGCTCCACCAGGTGGGTGACAACTTGAAGCAGGCTGATGGGGCCGTGGGCCTCGTGCAGGCCGGTGCGCTGCCAGTCTACTGGAGCAAGGCTGCGCAGCAGGGCGACCAGTTCGGCCCGGCGCAGGGTGAAGGCTGACAACGAGGCGCGGAAATCGGCCCGCTCGTAGCCGGCCACCTCGGCCCAGCGCCGGTCATCATAGGCCGGCAGCGGCGGGTTGTCCCGGACGAGCATAGCGTAGATGCGCGGAGTGAGAATGTCATCGGAGGCGCGCAGGTGGGCCAGAATTGTCGCAGCGGACCAGTTACCCGCCACCGAAGGGGCTTGCAGTTCGGCTTTGGACCACGTGGCTACAGCCCGTGAAATCCTCTCCGGGATGCGGGCCAGGCGGTCGGGCAAATCATCGAACGAGTCCATGTCAGGCCGCCGGGCAGGGGTCAAATAAGGTGACGCTAAAATTCTCTGGGGCTACGTCGGGCGGTGGGAAAGGCTGCTTAAAGGTGAAGGCGTGGGCGCTGGGACCGTGCTCACTCAGATATTCGAGGCGGCGTTTCGCTTCGGCTACGGTAGGAATGTGCCCGGCCTTGACCCACCACAAAGTCATGTACATGCCCTCGAACTTCTCAAACCACTGGCGGCGTTGGCGCATCACCTCGGCGTGCGCGCTCTTGTAAACGTAGGCTTTCAAATCTTCCAGCGACTCCCAGACCGACATATTGACCAGGATGCGGTCGTCGTCGTAAGGCCGCAGGTCGGTGGCATTGCCCTCTTCCGTTTGCAGCCGCCAGACAAAGCCGGGAGTGCCATCGGCCAGGGCGTTGATCTCGTCCAGCCGGGCCACAAATCCGGCCATGAGGGGGCCATCAAGCGGGGCCAATATCCGGCCAATGTTGACTTGAGCCAGGTGATATTTAGATGACATTTTGCCTACTCTAAAAATAGACTGCTGGAGTGCAAAGCTTGCTTTGCCAAGTTGCAAGGCAAGCCTTGCACTCCAACTTTTCATTATTGGTGGTGTGCGTCAGGCTCATGTCACTGCGAGACCGAAGGTCGAAGCAGTCTCCACTTCGGAAACCAGAGATTGCTTTGGCCTACAGCCTCGCAATGGCATTTTCATTCCTGTGTCACCGCATCCACAATGGCGTTGATAAACAGGGGGTCACTGTTCATCATCTCGATGCGCTCCAACTGCATGCCGCGCTCTTCGGCCAGCCCTTTGGCCTCGATGTCAATATCGTACAACACCTCGACGTGGTCGCAGACAAAGCCGATGGGGGCGACCAGCATATATTTGTATCCCTGCTGGGCCAGGTCCACCACCACTTCTTCAATCTGTGGGCCAAGCCACGGTTCGCCGGTGTGGGCGGCGCTCTGGTAGGTGAACATCCAATCCACGCTGCCCAGCCGCTCGGCGATGATGCGGGCGTTGGTTTTTAATTCGTCGTCGTAGGGGTCGCCCATTTTGAGCAGGCGGGCCGGCAGGCTGTGGGCGCTGAAAACCAGCTTGACCTTGCCCCGCACCTCCGGCGCAAATTTCTCATAGCCGGCCCGGATATGATTCTCCACCGCTTGCAAAAAGTTGGGCTGCCGGTACCAAGAGTTGACAAAGCTAAAGTTAATATTGCTGCCGTATGCTTTTTGGGCTTCGGCCACTTTGTCCCAATACCGGCCGATGCTCATGGCAGAGTAGTGGGGGGCCAGCACAATCCCTACCGCTTCCTCGATGCCATGCAGGACCATCTGGCCGACGGTATCTTTGATCCAGGGCGACCAGTGGCGCATGCCCAGATAAACCGGCCAATCGTAGCCGCGCCGCTGCAGCTCTTCGGCGGTTTTTTTAGCCTGGTCATAGCTCAGCGCCGTCAGCGGCGAGCCGCCGATTAATTCATAGCGATGGCGAAACTCCTGGACAAACTCCTCCGACATGGGGCGTCCCCCCCGAATGTCAGACAGATAATAGGGCATCCACTCGGTGGAGTCAGGGGTCCCGTAGGCCATTATGAGGACTGCTTTTTTGGGCATAAACTCTCCTTCGTAAATAGGAGTGCAAACCTTGGTTTGCTGTTAGCAAGGCAAGCCTTGCACTCCATTTTCATTATTGGTGGCGTGCCGTCAGGTTCGTGAACACTCCTTACGTTTAAAGGATGAAGGCGGAAGGATGAAGGATGAAAAATTTCCGCCTTCATCCCTCATCCTTCATCCTTTGCTGGTATGCTCGTGAACAAAATCCACTAACGCCGCCACGTGCTCCACCGGCGTGTGCTGTAAAATGCCGTGGCCCAGGTTGAAGATGTGGCCAGGTTTGCCTTTGACCCCGTCCAGAATGTGGGCAGTCTGTTTCTGGATTTCGGGGATGGGGGCAAAGAGCACCACCGGGTCGAGGTTGCCCTGCACAGCCACGTTGTCGCCCACCTGCTGCCAGGCGGCGGCCAGGTCAATCCGCCAATCCACGCCGATGACGTCGCCCCCGGCCTCTTTGATCAAAGACAGCATGCCCGATGTGCCGGTGCCAAAATGGATCAGCGGGACATCGCTGCCGCTTTTGGCGATTTCGATGGCTTTTTTGGAATAGGGCAAGACGTAAGCGCGATAATCCGCCGGGCTGAGCGCGCCGACCCAGCTATCGAACAGTTGCAGCCCCTGCGCCCCAGCCTCGGCCTGCGCCCGCAGATACGCGCCGACCACTTCGGCCAACTTGTCCATCAGCCTGTGCCAGACCTGGGGCTGGCTGTACATCATGCTTTTGGCAGCGATGTAATTGCGCGACGAGCCGCCCTCGATGGCGTAGCTGGCCAGGGTAAAGGGCGCGCCGGAAAAACCAATCAGCGGAACCCGGCCGCCCAATTCGGCCCGGACCCGCCGGATGGCTTCCAGGGTAAAGCCCAGCGTTTCTTCCGGCGGGCGCACGGTCAGCGCCTCGACATCGGCGGCGGTGCGGAGCGGGTTGCCGATGACCGGCCCATCGCCTTTGACAAATTCCAGGCTCAGGCCCATGCCTTCCAGCGGCGGCAGAATGTCGGCAAAGATAATGGCCGCGTCGAGGTTGAAGGCTTTGATCGGCTGCAAGGTCACTTCGGCGGCCAGGGCCGGGTTTTTGATCAACTCCAAAATCGAATAGCGCTCGCGCAGGGCGCGGTACTCGGCCATATAGCGCCCGGCCTGGCGCATGAGCCAGACGGGGGTCGCGTCCACAGCTTCGCGGCGGCAGGCGCGGAGAAAGCGGTCGGCTTGAGACATGAATTTCCTTTTGGTGATAATTGGGTTAGTGGTGATACGTGATGCGTGATTTTTCTCACGTATCACGTATCACGCATCATCAGACCGAAGTATTATAACCGGATTTTGCGCCGGGGCAATACAAAGTGGTTGAGTAGCAGTACCAGGGCCAGAAAAAATCCCTCGCGCAGTAGTTGAGCCGGCTCAAAGGCCAGCCGGCCCTTGTTGAAGCGGTACTTTTTCAAGGGAAAAAACCAGGGGACACGCTGGATGTTGTCGGCCAGCAGGTGGCCCAGGTAACCGCTGAACCAGGCCCAGCCGGCCGTTTTGCCCCACATCAGCGTGACCAGCAGCGAGAATCCCAGCAAGCTGAAAATATTGTGGGCATAATGTCGCCCGTTGGGCATCGCCTGAAACACGTAGCCGATGGTTTTATCTACGATATCGGGAAAAAGACTGGCCAGCAGCAAAAAGAATAACAACCGCCTGGAAGCCCGAAAAGGCGGCAGGCGTGATTGGGCCAGGGCGAGGGCCAGGTGTCCGGGGATTTGCACGTCAGACCCGGACTGCTTGGGCCATCACTTGCCGATAATGCTGATTAAAGCGTTCCATAGCCAGCCGGGTGATCGGCCCGACCTGGCCGCTGCCAATGGGCCGGCCGTCAATTTGGGTAATCGGCAAAACGTGCATGCTGGTACTACTGATAAACACTTCTTCGTATAATGATAAATCTATCGGCAGTGGAGCTTCTATGACCGGGTGAGGGGTTTTTTGCATCAGGTGCAGGATAATATCGCGGGTAATGCCGGAGAGCACGTCGCTTTCCGGTGGGGTCAGAAGCTGTCCATTCTGCACTACAAACAGGTTGCTGCGCGCTCCTTCGGTCAGATGGCCCTGATGATGGAGCAGTCCCTCCACCGCCCCGGCTCGCGTGGCAGCGCGGCGGGCCAGGTAGTTGACCAGCGTGTTGAGACTTTTACAGCGAGGCAAGGCGCGCTGGCCTTCGTACAGCACCGCCGTCGCCCCGGTTTCATAAAAAGCGGGGGCATAAGTTGCCAGCGGGTCGGCCTGCATACCGATGATTGGCGCAGTCCCGGCTTCAGCGGCCCCGATGACCAAAACCTTCAAACTCCAGGTTGCCTGCGGCTCAACCTGGGCCAGCCGCTCAAACCAGCGGGTCAGAGTGAGCGTATCTACGGCCAATTCCAAATCGAGCATGGCCGCCGATGTGTGGAGGCGATGCAGATGTTCTTCCAGGTAAAAAGGGCGTCCCTGATCCACCTTGATCGACTCATAAACGCCAAAGCTGGAAAAATAAGCTTTGTTAAACAACGAAATCTGGGCCTGCTCCAGCGGCATCAGTTGGCCGTTGACGATGGCGTAGTTAAAAATAGTCATGCCTACCCTCAATAGTGACAAGGTGAAACGTGATGCGTGATGCGAAACGTGATACGTGGTGCGTGATAAGTGATACCTTGCTATCCACCTCTTACCTCTTATTTCTTACTCCCTACTTCCTACTCCACTTCAAATAACCGCTTAACAGCTTATCCATCAATCCTGGCCAAAGGACGCTGGCGGTGACAAAGGCACGGTCAAACAGGGTGATGAACACATCGCGCTGTTCGTGACGAATGGTTTTGAGAATGGCCTGGGCGACTCGTTCGGGCGGAACCCCTTGAACGCGGCCCCGTCCGTGCTGGTTATTACCCAGCGAATTGTCGTTAAAGCGAGTCACGGTGACGCCCGGATAAACCGTGCTGACCCGGATCTGGTCGGCCAGCAGTTCGAGCCGCAGGCTTTCGGCCAGCTTTTCCAGAGCGGCTTTGCTGGCGCAGTAACCGCCAATCCCCGGCATGGCCCGCCGGCCTACAATCGAAGAGATATTGATAATTAACCCGCCCTCCGGGTTAGCTTTGAGATAAGGCACAGCCGCCTGGATGAGAGCCAGAGGCCCCAGGTAGTTGACCTCCATCACCCGGCGCGCCTCGGCCATCTGCAATTCCAGCACCGAATCGCGCACGCCGATGGCGGCATTATTGATGACTACATCAATTTTGCCAAATTCGGCGGCAGCTTTATGGGCCAACGTCGCCGCCTGCGCCAGGTCGCCCATATCGGTGGGGATGGCAATAGCGGTGTGTCCATCCCGGCGAAGCTCAGCGGCCACAGCTTCCAAAGTTTCGGCTTGGCGGGCGGCCAAAGCCAGCTTGCAGCCGGCCTGTGCCAGAACGTCAGCCGTGGCCCGGCCAATGCCTTGGCTTGCGCCGGTGAGGATGACAACGCGCCGGTAAGGGTTCATTGAATGGATTGTACTCTGATGTAAATTAGACGCAAAAGGCGAAGTGGCCGGGCAGGAGATTAGAGATTAAAATCTCCACGCGAAGCGTCTAATCTCCAAAGCGGCAGGCCCAGATCTGCTCCAAGCTGAAGCCAGAGCGAGGCGGGGTGTCCATTGGGCGGCATATCCGACAGGGTAACTCCGGTGAAATCAGGAATGATATGCCTGGCTCCCGCGTCCAGCAGCGCCTGCGCGGTTTCAGGCGGGCGCACGCCGATGCAGGTCGTTCCGGCGGCTACGGCGGCCTGAACCCCACTGATGGCATCTTCAAACACAAGACAGCGCGGCGGCGGCTGCTGCAAGCGCCGGGCGGCCAGCAGGTAGCCATCGGGGTGGGGTTTGCCGCGTTTGATTTCGCCGATGGTGACGCGGGTGGTAAACAGCCCTTGCAGCTTAAGCTGGCGTTCAACCACCTCAACCTTCCAGGTGTCGGCGCTGGTGACGAGCGCGGTGGGAATTCCGCGCCAGCGCAAGGTTTGCAGGAGGGCAATGACGCCTGGTATGGCGGTATAAGTGGCGGCGATTTCATATTCTTCCAGCCGGACAAAAATGGCTCGGCGTTGTTCACTGCTCAGGTGAGGAAATAGCACGTCAAAGGTGTGGCTCATCGGGCAGCCGTAGATGTGCTGTTGAAAGTTCGCCTGGCTAAGCTGTACGCCGTGCTCCGTCCCCAGCGCCAGCCAGAACTGCGTGACCGCCTCGTGGGTGTCAATAACCACCCCATCCATATCAAATAAAATCGCTGTGTAAATCATGGTTAATTGTGAATTTGCGAATGGCGAATGGCGAATGATGAATTGTCAGCTTATTTCATTAACAATTAATAATTCACAATTCACAATTTTTAATGTTCTTCTGCTTTGATGACGCTGCGAGTTGAATAGGAAACCAGAATAATCAGAATGACTAAGGCCAGGACCAGATCAATGAAGAGCGCCAGCGGCATAATTTGCGGGCCGGTTGACTCGAACAGTTGGCCGATGATCCACGGCCAAAACATAGCCCCGGCGCTGGCCCCGACAAAAAACCAGCCGGTCACCTGGCCGGTCACGGTCATGCGGCGCTCGGCCAGCGAGATGGTGGTGGGGAAAACAGAGGCCATCCCCAGGCCGATTCCTAACGTGCCGGCCCACACCGCCGCCAGGGAATGAGGCCACAACAGGATCAGGCCGATGCTCACCAGGCAGCCGATCAGATCACCCAACAGAATATAGCGCGGCCGCACCCGCGCAGCGATGGGAATAGCCAGTAAGCGTCCTACGGTCAACGCCCCCCAAAAAGCTGAGGTCAGGTAAGCGGCGATGGTTTCATCGGCTACCCTGGCGTCCAGGGCAAAGGTGTAAATCCAGCCGCCAAAGCCGACTTCCGCGCCGACATACAGAAAGAAAAACAGCACAATCAAGGCTACCAGGCGATGATTGACCTGTCCCGCCGGCCCACCTTGAGAGACTTTTTGGGCCGGGGGACTGGGCAGGCGCAAAAGCCACAACGCAGCCGGGACAACCAGCAGGGCCAGGGTCCAATAGGCCCAGGTAATATTGCCGCTCAGCAGGACAGCTTGAGCAATAACCAGCGGCGATAAAAATGCGCCCACCCCAAAGAAAAAGTGCAGACCGTTCATATACGGCCCCACCCGGTGGCGGTGAACCCAGACCAGCAGCGTGTTGCCGCCGACATCCAATGCGCCCTCTGCCAACCCTAACAGGAGTAGAATGGCGACCAACAGCCACAGCAGCGGCATCAGGGGAATCAAAATCAGCGTCGCCGCCATGCCGACCAGCATGAGCGCCATGACCGGATGGCCCGGTTTACTGTCAAAGAGCCGGCCGCCCAGGAAAGAGCCGATTAAATAGCCCAGCGAACGGGCTGTAAAGAGATAGCTGATTTCACGCAGATTGCTGCGGGTATTCTCGGCCAGGTCCGGCAGGGTGGGGCCGAGGGAGGCGCTGGTCAGCCCCAACGCGACAAAAGCCAGATAATAAGCGGCCGTTTTAGAAATGCGTCCGGCCGACAAGCCGGTCGAAAGTGTTGTGTCTACGGTAGACATAGGTTTTACCCCCTTGTGAAATTTTGATCAAGATTCAGAATGAAGCGGATAAGTTGCCGCCATCTGAACCTTATCGCGCGACATATACCAATCGTTGATAACAAACTCCAGCCGCGCTATAGTGGTTTGGCCAAATAAACGAGAGCGGGCTGCGGTGAGGGCAGTGATCAGTCGGGGCAGGTCGCGCGGAGGCGACTGAAAACGCATCAGCGTGATGTGGGCCGTACTAATTTTATAGCGCCTATCCAGATGATCGGCCAGACCGGCGGGCTGGAGAGCCTGCCGGATGGTGTCGCGCAGCTCGTTGAGCCGGTTTTGGTCGGCGTAACCCTGGGCCATAACCGCCCCGGCGCTGGCCGTAACGCCTCGAAAGGAGATGATAAAGGGCCGGGTTTGAGCGAACAGCGGCGCAAGAATCGGGTGGTAGGTGTCCAGCGGCGGCTGCTGGCACTCGAAGCTAGTGGCAGCACTGATAAGACTCAGGATGGTCAGGTGAAAATCCTCCGGCTGATAGAAATACTGCTCCGGTTCCAGGGCTTTGAGTTCATTAATCAATTTGGTAAATTGTTCTGCCACCGCCGGGTTCGGGCGAGCAATCAAGCTAATGCCTCGCCGGAAATCCCGTTCTGGGTTCAGCAAATGTGGATCGAGCTCGACCTGACCCTGGCTGAAACGGCTCAGGGCTTCGGTCCATAGGCGTTCGTAGACCTGTGGGGCGGGGTCAGGATTGAGTAGAAAGGGTTTCATTCCGAGCAGGTGACAGGGTTCTCATCCGCCAGAACCTTGTCGTGGCTCGTCGCCATGCGATTGGCCCAAAAGGTGACGGCGGCGGCAATGATGGCCAGCAAAGCCACAATCCCGTAAGCGTTTTGAATATTCAGTTGGTCGGCGGTCCAGCCTAAAATGAGCGGGGCCAGCAAAATTGCCGTTCCGCCGCCCAGGGATAAGCGCGGGCTGGCCACATCAGCTTGGGTGGGAACCACGTTCAGCGCCACCGAGAGGGTCAGCGGGAACAAATTGGCGACCCCCAGCCCGGCGATAAAAAGTCCGGCCAGATTGAGCGGGGCAAATCGAGCCAACCAGAAAAGAGGAAAGCCAACCAAGGTAATGCCGATAGCCAGCAGCAGCAGCGTTGCCCCCGAAAGTATCCGGGTCAGGCGGCTGCCCACAAAGCGGCCCACGACCATCGCTCCAAAAAAGATGCTCATCATTGTCGCCGCATTCACCTGGCTCAAGCCGACGACTTTTTCCAAAAAATCTGCGCCCCAAAAAATGAGACACCATTCGACGGAGACGCTGATGCAGATAACAAACCAGTAGGCCCAAAAAACCAGCGGCAGCGGCCGGCTACCGGCGCGAGAGTGGCTAGAACCTCTTTGCCTTTCCGGCAGCAGCTGGCGGCGAAAGCGAAGGGTCAGCCAAACAAAGGCGACAACCCCCAGAAGAAGCGCCAGCCGCCAGCCAAGCCCGATCCGTTCAAAGTTGCCAACAAAGACCGGAGCCAGACTGGCGCTAATACTGGCCCCCACATTCGACTCGGTTAAGGCAATTACCCGTTGTTCACCGTGGTGGTCAGATAGGGTGGTTTGGATAAGGGCTAACATCAGGGTTCCCAGGAGACCCATCGCCAAAATGCTGGTAATGGACCAGAATGACTGGCCGCTCACCGTCAATCCCACAGCGCCCAGCGCCATCCCCAGGCCACCCACCCAAAAAACAGGCCGGCGGCCCCAGCGGCCGGTCAGTCGGTCGGTGAGGAGGCCGGCCCCGATCATGCCCACGGCGAAGGCGCTGAGATGCAGCCCAGTTACAGTATAATTCAGGTTGAGTTCGCTACGCAGAAATGGCATCAGCGGGCCGAGAATAGCCATGAAATAAGCATAATAGGCGAGCATAGAGTAGGCCATCCAGGTGAAGGGATCACGGATAAAGGTTTTGAGTGGAGTCATTGGGCCTCATTGGAAGGTTGGAAGACTGGAAGACTGGAGGATTGGACATCTGCCGATCTTCCAATCCTCCATTTTAACAGTTGACAATCCGCAGAAAAGTGCTATAACTTGCATAAACCCGATTATAAACGCATTTTCAGGCAAAGTCAATACAACATTTAGCGTATAAACAAGTAAAAAGATGCATAAACCCGTAGAAGAACGCAACTCGATGTTAACCGCCGAACGGCAGCAGTACATCCTGGCTGCCTTGCAGCGCCAGGGTAAAGTGATTGCCTCCGAACTGAGCGCCGACCTGGATGTATCGGAGGATACGATTCGGCGGGATTTGCGCAAATTGGCCGAGGCCGGACTGCTCCAGCGGGTTCATGGGGGGGCGTTGCCCAGTTCACCAGCAGCCACCAGCTACATGGCCCGGCAGGGACAGTCTCAAACAGCCAAAGCGGCGATTGCCCATGCCGCCGCGCAGTTGGTTACCAACGGGCAGGTGATTATTTTGGACGGGGGCACCACGACCGTGCAAGTGGCCCAACGTCTACCGGCTGACCTGCGGGCCACGGTTGTCACCAACAGCCCGCCGATTGCCCTGGCCCTGGCCAGCCATCCCCACGTCGAGGTACTATTGGTCGGTGGGCGGCTGGACAAGGACTCGCTGGTTTCGATTGGTGCAGTTACCATTGATTTCCTGCGCACCGTTCGGGCCGACCTGTGCATGTTGGGTATTTGCAGCTTGCACCCGGAAGTGGGGATTACCGTGCCCGATTTGGAAGAGGCGTATGTCAAGCGGGCCATGATCGCCAGCGCCGCCGAGGTGGTCGCCCTGGCTTCAGTAGAGAAGTTGGGCACGGCCACCACTTACACGGTAGGGCCGCTGACCGACTTGACTCACCTGGTGACAGAGCCGGGGATTTCCGACGAGGTGTTAGCGCCCTATCGGGCGTTGGGGATTACAATTGTGAATTGTGAATTGTAAATCGTGAATTGTTAATGAGATTCTGATGCTATCAATCCGTTCACAATTCACAATTCATAGTTCACAATTCACAATTTTTTCAGCGTGCGGCGCAGGCCGACCAGCACCATCAGCAGCAGGCTGATCAGGATGGCCAGGCTGGCCCCAATAAAACGGAAAAAGGCGTTGCGATGCTGGCGGGTTCTTTCGTTAGCGAGTGAGCCAGCCGCCGCCGAAGCTGCGGCTGTGTCATCTGGGCTTGCAGCGGCGGTTACAGCGGAGTCAGCGGAGATCGGCTTGGCCGGTGCAGAGTCTGGAACGGGGGGTGTAGCCGGAGGTGAGGCCAAATTGGGAGCAATGCTGGGGCAGGTGGGTTCGGGGGGTAAGGGCAGAGCTGGGGCTTCAACCGCGACGGCGGCAGGCTGAACCAATGGCTGGCCTTTGACAATTTCGATGCGGTGCTGGCCGCTGGGAGCGCTGAAGACGGTGTAGGTATCATGGCCGATGGTTTCGGTTTCAAACTCGACCGGCCGGCCGTCTATCGTCACCGTGCGGATTTGTTCCGAGCGCAGCTTCAAAACTTTGACCATCACCGGGCCGGCGACGTTGGCGCCGTAATCAAAGCGGGTGACATCCTGATCCCAATCGTAACTGTAGGCGGCGTAGCGGTCGGTGGCGGCCTGATAAACGCGAATATAGCCGTCGTTCAGCCCCAAGCGGGGCTGGAGAGTCAATCCTCGGCCATCTAATTCCACCCCAAAAAAACCTTCGATAATGGCGCTGCCCATCGTCCCGGCGGCGGCGCTGTAATAATGGCTGCCCTCGTGGCGCGAGTCGGTCGAAGAGTGCCACTCGATGATATTGCCGGGGTGTTTTTGCCAATCGTTAGCAACTTGCAGCAGGTGAATTTGGCCCTGCTCGGCAAAGCCGTTGGTAAATTCGGCCTTTATTTGCACCCCGCCCCACCAATCCCAGACTCCGCCGTTTTGATAGTTGCCGTGCCCCATGCCCAGATAATCAAAAAAGAGATTGGGCCACTGGTTGGGATAGAACGGATAGAGCGACAGGCCCGGTTTGTTGACCCCGGCCTTGACCCGTGCCTCCTCCAGGCTGTGAAAGATAGCCTGACTCTGCTCAAAATCGGTCAACCCGGCGTAGACAGCCAGAGCGTTGGCAATACTGACCATGCTCGACTCATCGAAGGGGTGCTCCAGGGGGGTGATGTGAGCGTGGGTCAGATAAAAGCCTTTGTCGCCCTGCCAGAGCAGGGCATTGGTTTGATCTTTCAAGGCTTCGGCTTTGCTTTGCCAGCCGTCGGCCTGCTCGGTGTTGCCCACCGCCGCGTTCATTTTGGCCAGCTCAATCAGGGCCATGTATGCCAGGGCTTGATCGTAAATGGAAGCGGTCAGGTGGTCCTGGGCCGGGTTGTAATCGGTGTAGCCGGGGCCTTTTTCAAATTTCACATCGCCCCAATCGGTGGTGTGGCCACGCCAGATGAGCTGCAAGTCCGGGTCGAGGCGGCGGCGGTAAACCCAATCCGCGGCCCGGTTGAGCCGTTCGATGATGGTCAGCCCGTTGATCTGGCTTTGCAGCCAGGCTGTATCATAGGCCAAATTATAGTAGAGGTAAGCGGCGTGGATTAGGCTGGTTTCTTCATCGGTGGTGATGGTTTGTTTGTTGCTACGGCCCTGCGGGGTGATGATGCCGCCAATCGCCCCCGCGCCGGCCACCACGCCGAAATCGCCATCCAGGCTGATGGTGCTGTCGGTATATTGGCGGCGCAGATAGGCTTCAATCGGCTCGCGCAGATATTCATCGGGGTAGTAATATTGGGCGGTTTCCATACCCCAGGCGATGTCGCGGGCGTACATCTCGGCATAAACTTTGCCGGGCCGGAAGCCGTGGATGATTTCGCTGCCAATCTCAAAAATGGCCGCGCCGTGCGAGAAGTTGTGCGGAATGTAACCGGAAGTTTCGCCGAGGTCGGGTAGGCCAGGCAAAATCCATTGGGTTTCGGTGTTGTAGGACAGGTCGGTGGGCAGGGCGCGGTTAGCGTAAGTGGGTTGAGCAGGTTTAGAGGCCAGGCTGAGGCTGATCAGCAGGCAGAGTAAGGAGGCGAGGAGGAGGCGAAGCGGCGAGGAGTCGAAAACATTTTTGAATTTTGGGTGACTTTTCATTCGACTGCGCCTTAATGGGTGAGTCATATTGAATGAACATAAGTAGTATACATAATAAATAGGAAGGACGCAAAAAATGCACCCTACTAAATCTTGAGGTCATCTTATTTTTCTCACCTATATCTTGTGTAATAAAAACTACGGGCCAGTCGAATGAGTCCCCTTCATTCGACTGGCCCGTAGTTCTATAAACTGAGCACATCCAAATTTGAGGAGCCAGTATGCCCATGTTGTGCGGAGATTAGATTGTGCGTCAATTTTTCTGTAAATTCGGACTTTCCCCTCAAGAGTAAGATCACTTTTACAGAAAATAAGGGGCACAATCCCCTGTGCGGCACGTTTCGCGTCCTTGAAAATTGGATCTACCGAAACTCTAATTTTTGAGGGCTAACGCCTTCCTTATATCGTCGGCGTGGCCGGCGTCGTGGTCGGCCATGGTTTCGTAATACTGCTCGATAGTAATCAAACCGCGGGCCGGGTGGCGTCCGGTCAGCCCCCATTCCTCAGGGCCGATGCTGTCCAGCACTTCCAGGGTTTTGACCCGGTTCCGGGCCAGATTTTGCAGCAGCTCGGCGGGGGTAGGGTTGCCCATGCGCCCTTTCAGGCCGGCGTTCCACTGGGTTAGGTCAAAACTGTCAGGCACGGTGTCTTTGCCCTGCCGAATTTTGTGAACGTGGATGCTCATACCGCGCTCATTTTCCACCAGATGAGCCACGATGTCCAACACCGTCCAGGTGTTGCCCTCACTGATAATGGGGGTGTGCCATTGTTCGGGGGTGAGGGAGGTCAGGAGGGTTTCTAATTCGGTGCGGGTTTGGGCCAGTTTTTGTTTGAGTTCGGTCTTTTTGTCAGTCATTAGGGGGGAGCTCCTTTATAAAGACGCGAGGAGGCGTGAGGCGAGGACGCGAAGAATCTTCCGCCTCTTCGCCTCATGCGCCCTCGCCTCATTTTCATCGTCAGGGCCGTACCTGCCCGTTGCCCAACACAACCCATTTGTAGGTGGTCAATTCTTTCAAGCCCATCGGGCCGCGGGCGTGCAGGGGTTGGGTACTGACGGCCACTTCCGCGCCCAGGCCAAACTGCCCGCCGTCGTTGAAGCGGGTGCTGGCGTTGACCAGCACGGCGGCGGAGTTAACCTCGTTGACAAAGCGCATGGCGGCGCTGTAATCTTCGGTGATAATGGCGTCGGTGTGGCTGCTGCCGTGGGTATAAATGTGATCCAGAGCTTCGTCCAGGTTGTCTACAATTTTAACGGCGGCAATCAAGGCCATAAATTCGGTGTCGAAGTCGTCAGGGCCGGCCGGCTTGACGGCGGGATGGTCTTCTAAAATAGCCAGGGCGCGCGGGTCGCAGCGAATTTCGACGTTGTGCTCGGCCCAGGCATCGGCCACGCGGGGCAGGATTTGCGGAGCGACGGTTTGATGGACCAGGAGGGTGTCCATGGCATTGCAGACTGAGGGCCGCTGAACTTTGGCATTGACCACAATCGGCGCAACTTTGGTCAGGTCGGCGGCTACGTCTACATACACATGGCAAATGCCGATGCCGCCGGTAATGACCGGCACGGTGGCGTTTTCGATGGCAAATTGGTGCAAGGCCGCGCCGCCGCGGGGGATAATCATATCAATCAGGCCGTTGGCCCGCAGCATCTCTTTGATCAATTCGCGGTCGGTTGACTCGATCAGTTGGATACCCTCGGTGGGCAGGCCGGCTGAGGCACAGCCCAGCCGTACCGCTTCGGCCAGAGCGCGGTTGGAATGAGCAGCCTCTTTGCCCCCGCGCAAAATGGCGGCGTTGCCGCTTTTGAGGCAGAGGGCGGAAATATCAATGGTTACATTGGGCCGGCTTTCGTAAATAACGCCGATGACCCCAATCGGGATGCGCCGTTTGCTGACCTGCAAATTATTGGGCAGGCGGCGGCTCTCGAACTCTTCGCCCACCGGATCGGGCAGGTTGATGATAGATTTGACATCATTGGCCATACTTTCCAGGCGGGTGGGGGTCAGCAGCAGCCGGTCGAGCAGGGCTTCGCTCAGGCCGTTGGCCCGACCGGCGTCAATATCCTTGTCGTTGGCCTCCAGGATGATTGGCTCCTGCTCCATAATGGTTTCAGCAATGATGTTGAGGGCCTTGTTTTTGGTGGCCGTATCCAGCGTGGCCAGGGTGCGGGCCGCTTTTTTGGCCGCCTGGCTTTTGGTTCGCAGTTCATTATCCATAGCAATTTATCCTTTGCCAAACTAAAACACCTTGCTCCAGGCTATAGTTGCGTCAAACAAATATTCAGAGTTACTACTCAGGCTCATATCATTTCGAGACCGAAGGTCGAGAAATCCCCAGTGTGCCATACGTAAAAGTAAGCCGGGGATTTCTCCCTGTGGTCGAAATGACATGGCTGAACAGTTACCGTTCAGAAATTAAATGGGACACAGATTACACAGATTTCACAGATTTTTCTTTGTTCACTATCATCCCGGCACATAGGTCCGCAGAAAAACCGCCGGGGCCAGGGCTTCAATCTCGAAATCGCCGAGGGCAGCCGGGAGCAAAGTAAAGCGAACTGCTGACAGCTCAAACGACTCGCCGTCGCCCCATCTCACCCGGCCCACCCCGAACATGCTACCCCAAATTTCAAAGGTGCGGCCATCGCAGCGGCCTGAAAATTTTGTCCCCGCTTGCTTGAAAGTGACCCGTTCGACGTTAAAGTAAGGACAGGCAGTGATGATTTCGCGGCGCAGGCCGGCGTTTTCTTCGAGCAATTTGGGTTGAAAATGGCCCGGCTCCACCTGGGTGAAATTAATCACCTCAATGGCTTTATCTATATGCAAGGGCCGAGGCTGGCCGTCCGGCCCCAGCCGGTTCCAATCATAAACGCGATAGGTGGTATCGGAATTTTGCTGGATTTCGGCCAGGATGATGCCATCCATAATCGCGTGGACCGAGCCGGCGGGAATAAAAATGGCGTCTCCGGCTTTGACCGGCAGTTGGTGGAGGCAGGTTTCCAGCACCCCCGCTTCGAGGGCTTGCCGGAAGGCAGCAGGGGTGACGCCGGGCTTGAGGCCGTAAATCAAATAGGCGTCCGGCTCGGCGTGGAGGATATACCACATTTCGGTTTTGCCCAACTCACCGTTTTCATGCTGGTTGGCGTAGTCGTCGTTAGGGTGAACCTGCACCGAGAGGGGTTGGGTGGCGTCCAATAATTTTACCAACAGTGGAAACTTGCCTCGGGTTAGCATCGCCTGTGAGCGAGACCCAACCAAATCCAGACCCAGCGCCGCCAGCGCCTGGGGCAGCGTTTGCCCGGCCAAAGGGCCGTTTTCAGTGGTGGTGGGCGAGGAGGGATGGCCCGATATTTCCCAACTTTCGGCTACGATGCCGGGCGGCAAAGCGCGGCCCAATTTAGTTTCAAGGTTGCGCCCACCCCATAGATAATCACGAAAAACAGGGGTAAAGGTAAGGGGATAAATTGTTTTTTCCATACTCTGATTTTGGCTCATGTTTGTCATTTGAGCAAACTTATCAACAAGGTCTGGAAGTGGTGATTGTGCGAAATATTACATTCTTTTTGTCTATTATTCTTGGTGTGGTAAAATACGTTTAAAGAGAGTTGACTGATGCTGTATGGGTTTGGGCGTGTTAAAACTATGGGAGTGAGAGAGTTTGGAGACGCGTCCACTCGTGCAAATTGTAACATAAGGCTTGCTATTTGATTTTGAGCGTGTTATAATCGCACACCCATAAGCCCAGACTGAACCAAACCCCTTTTGTTCATCATTATAATACGGATTCAAATAACCGCGTCAGTGAGGAAAGGATATTTGGCCTATGCCGACGAGAACTCCTGAAGAAATTCAAGCGCAGCGAGAAGCCTGGTTGGCCCGTAAAGCGGCAAGAGCCGCCGGACAGGATGTGCCGTTGCAATCTGCGACCCCCTCCAGTGAGCCTGAGCCAGTTGCTGAAGTTCCTGCTCCACCCGAACCTGTCGTCGAAGTGTCCGCCGCTACACCTGAACCCGCAGCGGCTTCCACTTCTTCAATGCCCCCAGCCGCCCCTCCCGCCGGGGGTAAACGAAGCCCGGAAGAAATTAGAGCGCAGCGAGAAGCTTTTCTGGCGGCCAAGGCGGCCAAAGCAGCCGCTCCGGCCCCCAAACCTGTTGAGGCTGCTCCGGCTCCCGCCCTGGTGGCCGCGCCTGTTGCGGTAGAAAAACCGGCCCCTGCTCCCAAACCGGCTGCTGCCGCCGCGCCCAAGCCCGCCCCGGCAAAAGCCGCTCTGGCGGCCGAACCGGAGAAAATTGACCCCACGGTGACCCGGCGTGAATTTCTAAATTACGCCTGGCTGGCCTCGATTGCCCTTTTGACGGTTCAGGGAATCGGTCTGGGGTTGTGGTTTGCCTTCCCTAACTTTAAAGAGGGCCAGTTTGGCGGCAACTTTCCTATTGGCGATGCGGCAGGCGCTTTGCCCGAAGTCAATTCTGGGCCAAAAGCTTACGTGGATGGTAAATTCTGGCTGGTCAATCTTGATACTGAGGTGAATGGTCAGCCAAGAAAAGGGATTATGGCCATTTACAAAGTTTGCACTCACCTCGGTTGTCTGTACGAATGGGTGCCGATGACCAACCGCTTTGAGTGCCCGTGTCACGGTTCAAAATTCCAGCTTTCAGGCGACTACATTGCCGGCCCGGCCCGGCGCAGTTTGGACCGGTTTGTGATTCAGGCGGTTTCTCCCGATGGGTCCATTAAAGAAACCGATGCTGAGGGCAATCCTTTAGAAATAAACGGGGATGAAACCCTGATTATTGATACGGGTCGAAGAATATTAGGCGCGACTGTTTTGGTTCCGGCATAAAGGTGAGTAGATTGGTGGGACAAGCTGTTAGCTTGTCTCTGCCCCGGACAAACTAACAGTTTGTCCTACGAGTTTATTGTTGAAGGAGGATAAGCAGGTATGGATATTCCCGGCATGGGCTTTTTGCATAACCTGACTCAAAAAGGTGTCAAACAAGCCATCAGCGATAAAATTGACGAAACCACCCGGGCCGTTCTGGCCGGGATTGGGGTAAAAGAAGCGCGGGCTTTGCTTAGAGGCGACCCGCCGACCGAAAAACCCAATCCGCGCTATCGCGCCCAGGTTAAGTCGTTTATGCTTCATATCCGGCCCAAATTTTACCAGGAAGGCTCAACTTGGTTCACCCACACCTTCCGCCTGGGCTTTTTCTCGACGTTGTTGTTTATTATCGAGACCATCACCGGCTTGATTCTGATGGTTTATTACACCCCCTCGCCTACCGTAGCCTATTACGACATGCTTAACATCCTGAGTAATGTCAACTTTGGCAAATTTTTGCGCGATTTCCACCGGCTGGGGGCCGAGTTGATGGTCATTGCCGTGACCTTGCACATGGTCAGGGTTTACTTTACCGGGGCATATAAACATCCCCGGCAGTTTACCTGGTTGACCGGGGTGGTGTTGCTGCTGGTGACGCTGTTCCTCAGCTTTAGCGGCTACCTGCTGCCGTGGGACCAATTGGCCCTGTGGGCGGTGACCATCGGTACCAGTATGGCCGAAGCGGCCCCGTTGGTGGGGTATCAGGTTAACCTGATTTTGCGCGGCTCGCAGGATATTGGGGCGGGTGGGCTGCTCAGATTTTACTTATTACACGTTTTCCTGCTGCCGCTGCTGGCCATTGTTTTTATCAGTATTCATTACTACAAAGTTTCTCGTGAGCACAGCATCTCGCTGCCGGCGGTGATTGAAGAAGGCGAAGCGCCGCCTGAAAAGATTGCGGCGGCCAAGCGCAAAATTGATCTCATCCCCGATCTGATTACCAGCGAACTTATGTGGGCTGCAATCTTGATTGCCGGGATGACAGTTTACATTGCCTTTTTCTACTCTGCCGCCCTGGAACACCATGCCGATCCGTTAAAAACACCCTTGCATACTACCGCTCCCTGGTATTTCCTGTGGTTGCAAGGCATGCTCAAACTGGGTGATAAAACTATGTGGGGCGTTGTTATCCCTACAATTATCTTCCTGATCCTCTTTGCCGTACCCTACATTGATCCCGGTCCCAGCCGCTTGGCTAAAAATCGCAAGGTGGGGATTACCGTTGGCATTCTGACCACGATTTTTATCGTTATTCTGACCTATATGGGGACGGGTCTATGGGGCGTGGCTGCGCCGCCGCCGGTTGAGTTGATCCAGGAATTTATTCCCGAAGAAGGGGTGGGTGAAGTGAGAGCCATCCCTTATGACCAACTGTTTGTAGGCGCCTACAAAGCCAGCGATCCGGCCACTTATCCTTCGGGCAGATTGGGCGAAATTTTGGCCGAGATGAAAGAAGCCGTTGACCGCGAAAGCGAAAGAGGGGATAATAACTTTTTCGAGGGCGATATTACCATTGCTATTGAAGATTGGCAGACCGATCTGAAGAAACTGACCGTGACCGTTCTATGGGAAGAAGTGCCGGAAGGCGGTACTGAGCGAGAGCCGCGCACCTATGAGAAACTTTTCTTTATCCATCGCGAGTCGGGCTATGAGTTGCTCGAATCTAAGTTCTAAATTACTCAACAAAGTGGATTGACAATCATGATAGACTCAAGAATTTTGGTAGGGTTGTTAGCGGTTCTTATCTCGATCAGCGGTATTGTTTACGTCGGTATCGGAGAGGCGGATCGTCAGGCTGAATTTACCAAAGCTTTTCAAGGGCGTTCTATCGAATCCGGGGCGGCGCTTTTTACCCAGTATTGTGTGGAGTGCCATGGCCTTAAGGGTGAAGGCGGGGTCGGCCCCACCCTCAACAGTAAATATTTCTTTGAAAAACGTCTGGCTGATATTGGTTATCAAGGTTCGATGAGAGCTTTTCTCACCCTGACCATTCGTGGAGGACGTCCCGTGATGTCAGACCCTAACTATGGTCGTAATATGCCGACCTGGAGTGTTGATTATGGCGGCCCCCTGCGGAATGACCAGATTGATAACATTGTCACTTACATTATGAATTGGCAAGAGTCGGCCCCCGATTTGGGCGACCCCAATGCCGAACCCACTCCCGTGCCCGGCGACACCCCCGAAGAGCGCGGCAAAAACCTCTTCACCGGGATGGGCTGTGTTGGTTGCCATGTGTTCGACGGCCAGGGAGGGGTAGTGGGTCCAAACTTGACCACTGTCTATGCCGACAAAGGCGAGGACCATGTGCGCGAATCTATTCTTCAGCCCAATGCCGTTATCACCGAGGGGTTTCAGCCTAATTTAATGCCGCAGAATTTTCAGCAACGGCTCAAAGGGCCAACCGACTTGGATGACCTCATTGCTTATCTGGCCACCGGCGGTCAATAACCCTGAATAATAGTATGGTCTAGAATCAAAAGGCGGCTGCTCCCGCAGCCGCCTTTTTGTGTCATCGAATAGATTGAATTGTAGCCAGCTTATAAAATTTGACTACCAAATTAGGTAAAGCTGGGAGGTTGGAAGACTGGTAAATCCTGACCAATCCTCCTGGGTTATCGAGATTACCGATTTTGAAGATTAAAACTCATTAGGCCCGGCTGCGATTAAACAATTCAGGAAATTTCAGGGCCAGGGTCATATCTCCCTGTAACTTGATTTTCCCGGCCATAAATAAATTAACCGGGTTGGCTTCGCCATACGAAATAGCCACGTAATCACTGGCGGCCATCGTTAAGGTCAAATTGGGCGCATCGCTGCGGCCCGGCTTAACGGTAACAGTCCTGTTGGCAATTTTAATCACCCAATCGCCGCCGCCGTCGCCGGTCAGTTCAAGCTGGATGCTGGTATCGAGACCATCCGCCTTTTCTGGTAGAAAAGCCCCGGGCATTTTTTGAATAATTAATTGGATATCATCGGCGACGCTCATACGGGCAGACTCCTTGAGAAATGAAATAAAATGGATTTCTTGAGTATAGCCGGTCTGGTCGCTCCTGTCAATGAAAAATGTCTGGGTTATCCGGTTGACGATCTGCGGCCAAAGCAGTAGAATAAGCCCATCTAAATTTTTATAATCACATCTGGAGAAGTGCATGGAGTTGAAAGTAATCCCCTGGGTCGGCCAGACCCCCCCCACCGAGGCTGAATTGCGTGATGCGCTGGTCAAGCAAGAACTCAAAGTGTATCAGTGGTCAAACCGGCCCGAAGAAGTTTATGCGGGCCACACCCACGGCTATCACAAAATTGTTTGTGTGGTCGAAGGCAGTATCAAATTTGATTGTCCCACCCACCATAAAGTGTTTAACCTGATGCCCGGCGACCGGCTGGAACTACCGGCCGGGGTGCGGCACAGCGCCGTTGTCGGACCGCAAGGCGTCACCTGCTTAGAAGCCCACGTTTACTAACCAGGCCGCTGTTTCCAGGTTTGCCCATGTCTACCGACCCATCCACTCGCTATCATCCGACCATCCACGATTTTCCTCTGGGCGAACGTCCGCGCGAGCGACTGCAATATTACGGGCCAACGGCCCTCTCTAACGCCGAGTTATTGGCTATTTTGCTGCGGGTTGGCCGCACCGGCGAAAATGTCGTGGCGCTCAGCACCCGCCTGCTGGTTGAATTTGGCGGTTTAGCCGGGCTGGCCAAGGCTTCTTTTAGCGACCTGTCCAGCATCAAGGGGGTCGGCACGGCTAAAACGGCCCAACTCAAAGCGGCCATCGAATTGGGCCGCCGCTTGCTCATCACTTCGCCCGATGCCCGTCCCCAAATCACCTCACCGCTGGAGGCGGCCAATCTGTTGATGCTGGAGATGGGCGGTTTAGAGCAAGAACATCTGCGGACCTTGCTGCTTGATACCAAAAATAGAGTTTTAGCCAGCCCAACTGTTTACGTGGGTAACGTCAACTCCTCCATTATCCGCATCTCTGAAGTTTTTCGTGAAGCCGTGCGCGAAAATGCCACCGCTATGATTGTGGCCCATAATCATCCCTCCGGCGACCCCACCCCCTCCCCCGAAGATGTCCAGGTTACGCGTTCTATTGTCGAGGCAGGCTCGCTTCTGGGTATTGATGTCCTTGACCACCTGGTGATTGGACATCAACGCTTTATCAGCCTAAAAGAACGCGGCCTCGGCTTTGATAGATTCTAAGTAACTACTCAGCCATGTCATTTCGAGCGACGTTAGGAGCGAGAAATCTTCTAAGTCGGGGTTTGCAGACAACGGATTCAAAGCTTTCTCGGCTTTCAGCCTCGAAATGACATGAGGGGTAGTAGTTACGATTTTAATTGAATTGCCCTTCTTGAATTTATTTTACAAATTAGATTCAGGATGTTATACTTTTGCTGCTGCCCCCGTAAGCTGCCAATTTTATGGCATGGAAAGGAACTTTATGTCTTTGGATAACGGCCACAACCCTATTGCCTGGCGCATTGCGCAAATGAATGAGCGGGTTCGCTCGGCCAAAGAGCAAGACCTTTATCTTTACTTGCAACCGGCCGAGGCAGTGGATGGGGTGCATGTGACCATCAATGGGCGCAAAATGCTCCAGTTTGCCTCCTATGGCTACCTCAATTTACTCCACCATCCCAAAATTCAGGCCGCGGCCCAGGCCGCCCTGGAAGAGTTTGGGTCCGGGACGCATGGGGTCCGCATTTTGGCCGGAACCACACGGGTGCATGTCGAACTGGAACAGGCCATTGCCCGCTTCAAAAAGACTGAAGACGCCCTGGCCCTGTCAAGCGGCTACGTAACCAACCTGGGCACGATTGCCGCCCTGTTGGGCCGCAATGATGTGGTGATTTCCGACAAGCTTAACCACGCCAGCATTGTGGATGGCTGTTTGCTCTCACGGGCCAAATTTGTTCGTTTTGAACATAATGATATGGCCGCCCTGGAACAAGCGCTGGGCGATGCGCCTAAAGATGCGGGTAAATTGGTGGTGGTTGACGCGGTTTTTAGCATGGATGGCGACATCATCAATCTGCCGGAAGTCATCCGCCTTTGCCGTAAATACCAGGCGCTGTTAATGGTGGATGAAGCTCATTCGCTGGGTGTATTGGGGGAAACCGGCCAGGGTATCGAAGAGCATTTTGGCCTGGAAAACGGCATTGACATCAAAATGGGTACCTTGAGCAAAACTATTCCCAGCGTGGGCGGTTATATTGCCGGCAGCGCCGAATTGATTACCTACCTCAAACACAGTATGCGCGCCTTTGTTTTTTCGGCGGCGCTGCCCCCGGCTTCGGCCGCAGCGGCCAAAGCCTCGTTTGAAGTTATTCAGGAAGAACCGGAACGGGTCAAGGCGCTGCAGGCCAATGTCAATTATTTTATCAAGGGATTGCAAGAGCGGGGTTTTAACACCCTCAATAGCGCCACGCCCATCGTGCCGATTATTACCGGGGGTGATGAGCGGGCCTGGCTGATGGCCAAACTGGCCCAGGACAACGGCATTTTTGTGCTGCCGGTGGTGGCGCCGGCCGTACCCAACGGAACCAGCCGCATCCGCGCCAACGTTTCCGCCGGCCATACAGTGGCAGAGATTGAACAGGCGATGACCGTGTTTGAGCAGGCCGGCCGGGCGGTTGGAGTATTACCTACCTAAAATTTCGCCGCTAATTCATCAAGGCTGTTGGCAGGCATTGTGGCAGACAAGCTCAAAATCATTCTCAACCCCTACGGCGGACGCTTGCCGACAGCAGCCAAAATATCCCTGGTCGAACAAGGATTACAGCGGGCCAAGCTCGATTACCACCTGGAGGTGACGGCCCGGCCTGGCCATGGCATCGAACTGGCCCGGCAGGCCGCCTGTGACGGCTGGCGGATTGTGGTTGCCGCCGGGGGCGATGGCATGGTTAGCGAAGTAGCCAACGGTCTACTCCAAGCTGCCGGCGATGGCGAGGCGGGGATCTTGGGCATTATCCCCATCGGCACGGCCAATGATTTGGCCGATAAACTCAATATTCCCTTTGATGTTACTTTAGCTTGCCAGCGTGTGGCCGCCGGGGTTACCCGCCTGATTGACGTAGGCATGGTCAACGGCTACTATTTTGTCAACAATTCCGCTGTCGGTCTGGAGCCGTTGGTCACGGTGGCCCACGACCGAATGCGCTGGGTTAGGGGGAATGGGCGTTACATTCTGGCCGCGCTGCAAGTTTTGAGCCGAGCTAAACCCTGGCTGATGCGTATAAGTTGGGGCAACAGCACCTTTGAAGGGCCGATCAATCTGGTTTCGGTGGGCAACAGCAACCGCACCGGCGGTTCTTTTTACATGACCCCCCAGGCCCAACCCGACGATGGCCTGCTCGATTTTCTCTATGCCACCGGCTTAAGTAAATGGCAAATGCTGCGTCTGCTCCCCCAAACCTTTACCGGCCGCCACATCAAGCATCCTCAGGTGGTTTATCGCCAAACGACCGAGCTGTCTATCACCGCTTTTTCTCCCACCCCCATCCAAGCCGACGGCGAAATCATCGCCGCCGAGGCCCTTGAAATCCACTATCAACTGAATCCACACAAACTCCGGGTGATTGTTTGATCTGGTGGTTGTTTCTTAACTCTCCAAATACGCCACCATCCGAATCTCATTGCGGCCCGGCGCAGCCACAACCTCTACTTCATCCACCAGATTCTTAATCAAAAATAGACCCCAACCGCGATGATCCTCTCGCTCCTGGCGCACCGCCGGGATTTGAGGAATAGGCCGGTAGCCCTGGTCTATCACGTTCAAAACTAAAGCGTTTTCTTGAATATGCAAGCCAATCAGCACCGCAAATTCGGTGTTTAACTGATTGCCATGTTCAATGGCATTGGTCACGGCTTCGGCGATGGCCGTTTTTAAGCAGTCAATGCGATGGGTATCAAAGCCTAGCTGTCTGGCCACGGCAGCCACAGCCATCATCGCAAATTTTTCATAGCCTAATTCACTTGGTAGACAAATTTTCATCACTACAGTACTCCCCCGTTGATTTATATCTGTGATTTGATTCACAATTTGTCTATAGTATAGGGCAAAGTGTTACGGCTGAAATCAGCTTGGATGTGGATTTAAGCTCCACAAAAAAGACCGTCGCCGGGACGGTCTGCCTCCACATTTTTATGAGGGAATTCTACAATTGTTGTAGTTACACTTACTCAAACGGCAGTTCGAGCCAAAAAGTGCTGCCCTGGCCGGGGGTGCTCTCTACCCACACCCGGCCGCCATGCGCCTCGATGACCGCTCTGACCAAAAACAGGCCCAAGCCTGTACCGGGCGTTTGGCGGGTCAGCCGGTTGTCTACCCGGTAAAAACGGTCAAAAATCTGCTCCTGGTCGCCGGGGGAAATGCCAATGCCCTCGTCGCTGACATACAGCCGAACCAGCTTGTTTTCCCTGACCGTGCCCCCCACTTTGATCTGCCCGCCTTCTGGGCTGTACTTGATAGCATTGCCAATCAGGTTGGTCAGCACTTCCTGCAAACGTTCATAATCCCCGCGGATAGGAGGAAAATCAGGCGGGAACTCAACCACAAAGGTGTGTTTGGAGGTTGTTGTCTGAAGTTTTTTGACAATCATCCGGGCCAGGTCGTCTAATTCGACATAGCTCAGCCGCAGTTTCAGCCCACCGGCTTGCAAACGGCTGGCTTCGAGTAAATTATTGATTAACTTGTCCAGCCGGTCGGCCTCCTCCTCGATAACGCCCAGACCCTCAGCCAGGGTGGCCTTGTCCCAATTGGCATCCTCGCGGGCCAGCGTGCCGGCGTAGCCTTTGATAATGCTCACCGGCGTTTTTAATTCGTGCGAAATAACCGAGAGCAGGGTTTGTTTTAACTCTTCGGCCTCACGCAGCCGGGTGATATCGCGCACATTGGCGACGTACTGGGTAATTTTGCCTTCCTCGTTGAACTGGGGCGAGTAGTTATTAGCCAATGTTAGGGTCAGACCGTCTGCGCGGCGGTGAAGGCCCTCGATGTAGAGCCGGCCATCGGCGGGGGGATGGAGCAGTGGGCAGGCGGTGTGACAGACATTAACGCCTTGAGCGGTCCGCAAATTCAAAACATCGTAGCAGGGATGGCCAATGGCCTGTTCCGGCGGGATGCCGGTTAAATTGACCAGGGCTTTGTTCCAGGTCTGGATAATCCGGTAGGGATTGACAATCATCACCCCATCACCGCTGTTCTCGATGATGGCGTTGAGGCGTTCGCGCTCGGCGCTGACCTGCTGGTACAGCCGGGCGTTTTGGACGGCAATGGCGGCTTGATCGGCAAAAGCACTCAAAACCTGGCGGTCGTTGCTGCTAAAGGCGGCCCCACGGGCGCGGAAAATAAAGATGTGTCCAATCGTTTCGCCGCCAATTTCCAGGGGCAAAGCGACCACCTGGCGCAGTGGTACCCCTGCGGCCTTGGACCCCAGCGCCAACCGCAGCGAGATATCGGGAATGGCGCTGCGGCTTTCTTCTGATTCCAAATCGCGCCAGAGGGGTTCAAATAAAGGGACGGCTTGTGGAGGGAGGCCAATACTGGCATGGGGAAAAAAGGAGTTATCGTCTTCGCGGCGCAGGGTAATCAGCCCGGCCTGCCCGGCCAGCAGTTCCACCGCACTGCGCAGGGTTAACTCCAACACGGCCGATAAATCAAGCCGGGCGCTCATAGCGCGGCTGATTTCTAGCAGATATTCGCGTTGGCGCAGGCGAAAATCAGGTAACATAAGGCATGACTGGAGAGGCGAGGAGGCGAAGAAGCGAAGAAGCCAGGATCACTATCCGCCTCACCTTTCCTCGCGTCATCGCCTCTTCGATTAGCCGCCGGTGAGGTTGGTGATAATATAGAAAACCAGGCCGCCGCCCGCCGCCATCACCACCACCGACAGGGCCAGCCCCACCGCCACCAGGATAACCGTAGGAGTTTCACCTTCTTCGGCGGAGGCCAGGTCAACCGGGGGGCTGACCATCGTTGGCTCATCTTCTTCCTCATCGGACATTTCCTCGCGCGGCGGTGCTGTGGGCTGAATGCCAAAAGCCTTCCGCAACTGATCTTCTTCAGGCTCCAGAGTGCGCAGCCCCTCGCGGGCTGCTCGATTTTGTTTATTAATTTTGAGGACGTTTTCGTAGCAGATACGCTTGTCTTCGGTATCGGTCAAAACATCGGCCAGCCCCAGCCATGCCTCTTCCGAGCGCGGATTCTCTTGCAGAATCGCTTCAAAGATAAGCCGAGCCTGCTGAAAATTTCCCTGGTTTATGGCATCTCTGCCGTCATCAAGCGTTGGCATAAGCGTTCACCCTCTCTAACTTACATAATCTTTATAAATTTTATCACGCTTGACTTTTTTTGTACAGGAAACCCTAAAGGTTTTCAAAACCTTTAGAGTCTTATGTTTACCGCCGCCCGCCCGACATCGAGCGCCAACGGTCGGCCAGGCTGAGCGATTGGGTGGCCTCGCGCATCAGGGCTTTGGCCGAGGGTTTGGCCCAGGAAGGCGTGGGTACGTTGTAATCAAAATCGGGCAGCGTTTTGCGCTCAATTTTATAACCCAAAGCGTGCTCAATACGATGGACCAAGGCTTCGTCATCCGGCGTTACCAGGGTGATAGCATCGCCGTCGGCTTCAGCCCGCGCGGTTCGGCCAATTCGATGAACGTAATCTTCGGGATGTTCCGGTACATCATAATTGATGACGTGGGAGATGCCTTCCACATCCAACCCCCGCGCGGCGATATTGGTAGCAATCAAAACCTGGTGCCGGCCTGAACGGAAGCCTTCCAGGGCGGCAATGCGTTCCCGCTGGCGGAAATCACCGTGAATGCAGGCCACCGCGATTTTGGCTTGGCGCAGTTGGCGGGTCACAATGTCGGCTTCCTGGCGGGTGTCGGTAAAAACCAGCATACTGTTGACATCCATGCGCTGCAAGAGGGCCATCAATAGTTCGGTTTTGAGGTGCCGGGGCACGGGATAAAGCGCCTGGCGAATCGCTTCCGGTGGACGGGCGACGGCAATTTCAACTCTGACCGGGTCGTGTTGAAACTGGTGGGTCAGCGCCAAAACCGAAGCGGGCATGGTTGCCGAAAAGAGCATGGTTTGGCGTTGCTGCGGCATTTTGCTGATAATCTGGCGGATATCCGGCAGAAAGCCCATATCCAGCATACGGTCGGCCTCGTCAAGGACCAGAATTTCGACATCCCTGAAGTTAATATTTCTGCGCTGCATGTGGTCGAGCAGCCGGCCGGGGGTGGCAACGACGACATCTGCGCCCCGGCGGAGCTTGTCGGTCTGTTCGCCTAACCTGGCCCCGCCGTAAATCGGCACAACCCGCAGCGAGGTTGGGGCTGCCAGTTTGCGGGCTTGCTCTGTGACCTGGATGACCAGCTCGCGGGTAGGAGCCAAAATAACCAGGCGCGGATTTTTGGTTTTGCCGGAATTTTGCTGTAAACGTTCCAGGGCCGGTAATAGGAAGGCAATGGTTTTGCCGGTGCCTGTCTGAGCGCAGCCGATAAGGTCGTGGCCCTCCAGGGCGGGGGGAATAGCCTCCGCTTGAATCGGGGTCATTTCTTCAAACCCCAACGCAGCAATTGCTTTTTGCAGAGGCTCACTTAAATTAAGTTGGGTAAATTGCATGAAGTTCCTTTAAGAAAGATTTATAAAAAACCGCCCCGAAAAAACCTATCGGAGCGGCCGATCAGCTTACATAAGAAGTTATACCCCGGATAATGATTTGTGTCAAGATAGACTGAAATTGATTCCATTAAACTTTTTAATACAATAAACGGGCGCAATTTGCCACCGGAGCAAAAGGACAATGGATTATACGGCTGAAATCTGGCGCATTTTCTCGCTGGTTTCCTGGACAGTCTGGATAGTAGCGATGGTGTACGCGCTAAGCGTGTCAATCTTTATTATCCTGGAAAATCGCAGCCCACAGTTAACCTTTGCCTGGCTGTTGCTTTTTTTTGTGGTCCCTGTGGTTGGGGTGATTATCTACATCATGTTTGGGCGTGATCACTGGGCCTTCAGCCGGGAGCATAAATTACTGCGGCAAGAGCTGCGCCTGATTATGAAATCCAACGAGCACCTGGCGCACTGGGCTACCTACCAAAAGGCCGAGATTGAAACGCTCAAACAGGCCGGCCCGCCGGTGTACAAGCGGGTGCTGGATTTGCTCCGCCGCACTACCGGCGCCTTCCTCTTTCCTTATAATAACCTGGAAATCCTGCAAAATGCCAGCCAGAAATATCCGCGCCTGCTAGAAGATATGCGCGCCGCCCGCCACTCGATCCACCTGGAATATTATGAGTGGAGTTCCGACGATTTTATGCAGGAGGTCAAGCAGCTTTTGTTGGCCAAGGTGAAAGAAGGGGTCCAAGTGCGGGTTCTGTATGACCCTATCGGCAGTTTTTTTATGCTGAATTGGCGCTACGTGCGTGAGATGAATGCGGGCGGCGTCAAAATGGTTCCCTATTCGCCACTGTACATTATCCATACCATCAGCTATCGTAATCATCGCAAAATTGCTGTTATTGATGGTCGAATTGGTTACACTGGCGGCATGAACATGGCCGAAGCCTATCTAAAGGGACCAGACCAGGCAAAATTTACCGGCTGGCGCGATACCCATGCGCGTTTCACCGGCCAGGCCGTGTGGGGGTTACAGGCCAGTTTTATGATCCAGTGGCGCAATACCACCCATGAATGGCTGGCCGAGCCGGCCTATTTTCCCCCTTTAACCGAAACGCTCACTTATTTGCCGATGCAGGTGGTCAATTCCGGCCCGGATTCGCAGTGGAAAGCCATCCGCCAGTTGTACTTTGCCATGATTACCGCCGCCCAACATCACATCTATATTCAATCTCCTTTTTTTATTTTGGACGACAGCCTGGCCGAAGCCCTCAGCGGCGCAGCCCGGACGGGGGTTGAGGTAAAAGTGATGCTGGCCCCCGATGGCCCGGGTGGGTATTTTGCCTACCGCGCCGGTTTTACCTACGCGGCCAACATGGCCGAGGCCGGCGTACAAATTTATTACTACCAGGGCGACTACTTTCACGCTAAGACGATCAATATCGACTCGGTTTTGTGTTCGGTAGGGTCGGCCAATATGGACATTCGCAGCTTTGCCATTAATTACGAGTTGAACCTGGTAATTTATGATGAAAAGACGACCAAAAAATTAGAGGAGGATTTTTTGAACGATCTAAAACATTGCCAGGAGTTTAAGCTGAGGGCTTACAAACGCGGCAACCTGTTTGGCCGGGTCAGAGATTCAGTCTTTCGGCTGGCCTCGCCATTGCTATAAGTTTTTTTAACATTCAATGCGACAGCTATTAAAAGATAGATTATAATAAAGTGAAGGAGTAAGAAATGTTAAAAGAGTTCCGTGAATTCATCAGCCGGGGTAACGTTATTGATCTTGCCGTCGCGGTGATCATCGGCGCAGCGTTCACGGCGATTGTCACCTCATTGGTAGATGATATTATCACCCCTATTTTGGGGATATTTTTGGGCGGGGTAAATTTTTCCGGCCTTGCCCTTACCATCGGCGCGGCTTCGATTAATTATGGCAACTTTATCCAGGCGGTCATCAATTTCTTGATTGTAGCCTGGGTCATTTTCCTGATGGTCCGCGGCCTCAATCAATTACAGCGCCGGTTCAGCCGGGACAAAGAAGAAGCCCCGTCTGAACCGTCAGAGGAGGTGAAACTCCTAACCGAAATCCGCGATTTGTTGCGGGCAGGCCGATAAAGTCATTATACTTCCAGGCACTTAATATAATTCTGGGGCAGATGGCACATGCCGGCATCGGCGCTCATCCGGCTGGCCTGCAGGTCGCCCAGATGGTGCAGTTCGCCCACATGCTCATAATTAACTACCAAGGGAATATCCGGCGGCAGGTTGGGCACAATATCCACGCTGTTAACAATGCGATAGGTTTTGGGCACAAGCTTATTGTAAAAGGCCGCAAACTCGGCATTGCCCACTTTGGGCGAACCAAAGGTATAGGCGCTGACCTCTTTATCGGGCAAATTGTACTTGATATCTACGGCGCACAAGGTTGCCAGCGCACCGCCCAGACTATGCCCGGTGCAGATAATTTGCTTGTGGGCCGTCTCTTTGGCCGCTTTGAACATGGCTTCGCGCACCGAGTTATAAGCTTCGATAAAACCGTAATGCACTTTGATGGCCGAGTTGCCCTTTTCACCATAGGCAAAATCGGCGGGCATAAATTTGAGGTCGTTAATCCAATCGGCAATGCCGGTTTCCTCGGAGCCGCGATAGGCTAAAATGAAGGTGTTGCCAAAGGCGACGCCAAAAATACCCTGGGTATGAGTTCCGGCGTTTTCAAACCGCCCGTGCAGCTTAAACTCTTTCATATCAAAGCCTTTGCCATAAGCCGCGTGAGCAATCCGGGCGCATAACATCGCCGTTTTCTTGTCCATTTTAGCCTCCTTGTTTCGCGTGATAGTTAAAATCAATTACAATCAAAGGCAGTCAAGCCGCATTTTATCTGTTTTTGGAATTTTTTTCAAACATGAGCCAGTGGTATCAACTTAGCGCAAGCGAAGTATTACAACAGCTCCACAGCGACCCGGCGCACGGCCTGACCGAGGCTGAGGCGGCCCGCCGGTTGGAGCAGTACGGCCCCAACGCGCTGGTCGAGCAGGGCTTGAAAAGCCCCTGGAAAATTTTGTTGGAACAATTGACCAACGTCATGACGATCATCCTCATCGTCGCCGCCGTTATCTCCTTCTTTTTGGGCGACTTGCTGGACGCGTTGGTGATTCTGGCGATTGTGGCGCTCAATGCCGCTCTGGGCTTTCGGCAGGAATACAAGGCCGAAAAATCTATGGCGGCCCTGAAACAGTTGGCCGTGCCGATGGTAAAGGTGCGCCGCGAGGGGCATGTCAAAGAAATCTCCTCTCGCGAGCTGGTTCCGGGTGATATTATTATTCTCGAAACCGGCAACAAAGTCCCTGCCGACGGCCGTCTGCTGGAAAGCCCCAACCTGCGCCTGGAAGAGGCCGCCCTCACCGGCGAATCTGAGGCGGTCGAGAAAGATGCAGAGGCCGTCTACAGCGGCGAAGAATCGCTGGGCGACCGGCGCAATATGGTTTATATGGGCACGGCCATTAGTTACGGGCACGGCCTGGCCGTTGTTACCGCAACCGGCATGCAAACCGAACTGGGCCACATTGCCAATTTGATGCAGACGGTTGAGCAGGAGCCGACCCCGCTCCAGCAGCGATTGAATCGGCTGGGGTTGGTGTTGGCAGCGGCGGCGCTGGTGATTGTCAGCGTTATCTTTGTCATTGGGCTGTGGCGCGGCGATAAGTTAAGTGAGGTTTTCCTGACCGCCGTCAGCCTGGCCGTGGCGGCGGTGCCCGAAGGGTTGGCGGCAGTGGTTACGGTCGCCCTGTCGCTGGGGGCGCAGCGGATGTTGCAGCGCCATGCCCTCATCCGCAAGCTGCCGGCGGTGGAAACGCTTGGCTCCGTCACCATCATTTGCTCCGACAAAACCGGCACATTAACCCAAAACAAAATGACCGTCACCGTCCTCGACATTGCCAACCGGCGCATTGATTTGACCGAAGAACGGGTTGGCGCGGGTCTGGAAGTGGTTAAAGTTGCCGACTCCTCGGATGCGACCCCCATCCAACCCACGCTCGATTTGCTGTTGATTGGCGGCGCGCTCTGCAACGATGCAGTGCTGCAAAGCGACCCGCAGCAGCCCCACACCTACCACGTGGTGGGCGACTCCACAGAGGGCGCGCTGCTGCTGGCCGCCGCCGAATTTGGCTTGCTCAAAAAGGAGTTGGACCAACGCTTCCCGCGGGTGGCCGAACTGCCTTTCGAGTCGGTTCGCAAGCGCATGACCACTGTTCACCGCCGGCCCCAATCCGCTGCTGAAGTCCCCGCTCGACTGGCCGACGTCTGGTCCAAAAGACCCCACCCCGAGGCCGGCTTTGTCGCCTTTACCAAAGGGGCCATTGATGGCCTGCTGAACATTTCCAACCGGGTTTGGGTCGAGGGCCGCCTGGAGCCGCTGGACGAGGTCTGGCGGCAGCGGATTATGGCCGCTCACGACAGCCTGGCTCAAAACGGTATGCGCGTCCTGGGCGTCGGCCTGCGCCCGCTGGAGGCTGTGCCCGCCGGGAAGAGCGCCGAAACCCTGGAGCGCGACCTGATTTTGCTGGGTCTTTTTGGCATGATTGACCCGCCCCGGCCTGAAGTCAAAGCGGCGATTGCCACCTGCCGCACCGCCGGCATTCGCCCGGTGATGATCACCGGCGACCATCCGCTCACGGCCCGTTATATCGGCGCTGAACTGGGCATTGGCGATGATGGCTTTTTGACCGGCCAGGAGTTGGACCAGCTTTCGCCGGAAAAGCTGGCCGAGGCGGCCCAACAGGTTTCGGTTTTTGCGCGGGTAGCCCCGCAGCATAAGCTGGACCTGGTTGAGATTTACCAAAAGCAGGGCCACATCGTTGCCATGACCGGCGACGGGGTGAACGACGCCCCGGCGTTGAAAAAGGCCGACATCGGCGTGGCTATGGGCATTACCGGCACCGACGTCGCTAAAGAAGCCGCCGATATGGTTCTGCTGGACGACAATTTTGCCACCATCGTCGCCGCCGTTGAAGAGGGTCGCACGATTTTTGATAACATCCGCAAATTTATCGCCTATTTGTTGAGCTGCAACTCCAGCGAGTTGGGGGTCATGCTGCTGGGGCCGCTGCTGGGCATGCCGCTGCCGCTGCTCCCGCTGCAAATTTTGTGGATGAATTTGGTCACCGACGGCCTGCCGGCCCTGGCCCTGAGCGTCGAGCCGGCCGAGCGCAATATCATGCGCCGCCCGCCTCACTCGACGGGCAATATCTTTAGCCGCAGCATAGTGCGGATTATCATCGGCATGGGCCTGGTGATGACCGTTGTTTCGTTGGGGGTGGGTTATGCTTACTGGCAAGCCGGCCATGACACCTGGCAAACCATGATTTTTACCACCCTGGTCATGTCGCAGGTTTTCTTCGCCCTGGCCATCCGCTCCGAGCGCGACTCGCTTTTTACCATCGGCCTGGGGTCCAACCGGGCCATGATCGGCGCGGTGCTCTCGACCTTTTTGCTGCAACTGGCGGTTATTTATCTGCCTTTTTTGCAGCCCATCTTTGAAACTGTGCCCCTGTCGCTGCCGGACCTGGCTCTGGCCCTGGGCTTGAGCACCGTTGTTTTCTGGGTGTCGGAAGTGGAAAAACTGATCCGACGACAACATGAAAGGATATAACTGATGCTGCCTTTGAGCGATATGAACCCAACCCGCCGCTTTCCGGTGTTGACCTATAGCCTGATTGCGCTTAATCTGCTGGTCTTTTTCTGGGAACTGAGCCTGCCGTCCGCTGCGCTCGAACCCATCCTGATGGACCTATCCGTTGTTCCGGCCAATGTTTCCCGCAGCCCTTTTTCGCTGGAAACGCTGCTGGACATCCTGCGCAGCATGTTTTTCCACGCCGGCTGGGGCCATCTGCTGGGTAACATGCTGTACCTGTATCTTTTTGGCGATAACGTCGAAGACCGGTTGGGGTGGTTGCTCTATCTGCTGCTTTATTTTGGCAGTGGTGTTGCCGCCGCCCTGGCCCAGATCGCCATTGATCCCACCTCGCCGATTGTGCTGGTAGGCGCAAGCGGGGCTATTGCCGGGGTGTTGGGCAGCTACCTGGCCTTTTTTCCAGGGGTGCGGGTGCGCGGTATTGTGCCCCTTTTTTACATCGGCATGTGGTCGGAGTGGCCGGCCTGGCTGGTGATTGGGCTTTGGTTTGTAGTGCAGCTTCTCAGCGGCTTCGCCTCGCTGGGCGTGGAGTCCGGCGGCGGCGTGGCCTTTTTTGCCCACATCGGCGGTTTTGTCTTGGGCATCATCCTCACCTGGTTTCTAATGCTCTTTGTGCCCCAGCCCCCGCCCGATTACCGCCGGCAAGTGCTTTATGAGCGGACGAGACGGTATCCGTATCTCTGAAAAACGTGGTACAATAGCCATAAGTATATTTTACAGAGAGGAAATACCAATGACGACCGAAGCTGCCCGGCTTTATCAAGACATCACCCACCGCATTGTTGCTGCGGCCAACCCGGTGAAGGTGATTCTGTTTGGTTCTCGGGCGCGGGGTACGGCGCACCCTGGCAGTGATTTAGATTTGCTGGTCATCGAACGCGATCCGGTTTCAGCCCGTCAAGAAGCCATCCGGCTGCGGCAACTGCTGCGCGATTTGGAAATCCCGGTAGATATTATCGTCGTTGGGCAATCTTTTGCCGAGCGCTATGGCGATATTCCGGGATCCGTGCTTTATCCCGCCATGCGCGAGGGTACGGTGCTCTATGGCTGACACTCGTGAAATGCGTCAGCAAGAATTGGCCCGGTTGTTACTGCAAAAGGCCCGCCAGGATTTAGCGTTGGTAATGAGCGTAGCTGATTCTGATGCCGTCGCCGATGAAATTGTTGGGTTTCATATCCAGCAGGCCATTGAAAAAACCATCAAAGCGGCCTTAACCCGCTTGGGCAGCCAATATGAATTTACGCACGATCTCTCGATACTTTACCGGCAGGCTGAACATAGCGGGCTGACATTACCGGCTTCTATAGACGCAGTAGAAGAACTGACTGTATTTGCCGTCCAGTTTCGCTATTTGTTGTATCAGGAGGAGCAGGGCTTTGACCGCAGTGCTGGTTTAACCTTAGCCGAAAAATTTGTTGAATGGGCCAATTCCATCATTGAATTACCGGCGCGACCATCCCCGCAACCCAATGATGATAACCAGCCCGCTGGCTAAATTAAATTTGCCATTTTGTCCCACTTGCTATGATGGGGGTGCAGTCGGTGCATCTCCCGCGACGGGCGGCGAGGCATCAGACGTTCGGCAGGGCGGAAATGGACTCCCGACCAGGCATTATCTGATTCCATCCAGGAAGGTGAAATGACTCTCCTTGCCCTCATCCCCGCCTATAATGAATCGTTCCGGGTCGCCAAAGTGGTTGAAGGAGCGCTGGTTCACCTGCCGGTGCTGGTGGTAGACGACGGCTCCCGCGACGACACGGCAGACCAGGCCAGGGCTGCCGGAGCGACCGTTTTGACTCAAACCCCCAACCAGGGCAAAGGGGCGGCCTTGCAGGCTGGCTTTCGCTGGGCGCTGGTCGAAGGTTACGAGGCGGTGGTCACGCTGGACGCCGACGGCCAGCACAACCCGGCCGAAATCCCCAAGTTTTTGCAAGCCTACGATACGCTGCGGGCCGATTTGGTCATCGGCCAGCGCAATTTCAGCCAGATGCCGCCGGTGCGCCGCCTGGCCAACTGGCTGGGCGGGCTGGGCTATTCCTGGGCGGTCGGCCAGACCATCCCCGATAACCAATCCGGCTACCGGCTGCTCAGCCGCCGCCTGCTGACCACCCTGCTGGAGCAAAACTTTGAGCGGGGTTTTGAATATGAGGTCGAGATGATTACCATGTGTGTGCGGCGCGGATTTACCCTGGCCTGGGTGCCCATCGAAACCATTTATGCCGGCCAAACCAGCCACATCAACCCGCTGCTGCACACCCGAAATTTTTTGCGCCTGCTCTGGCGCACCCGACAGGTGAGATGAAGGAATTGGAACACAAAAAGTTAATCGCTGACCAGGCCCAAAAATGGCTGGGGTGGGGTCTGATCCTGGCGCTCCTCTTGGTTATCCTCTGGCTCAACCACTTCCAATTCCTTGAACTATTCCATTTCTTCCGCAACCGCGAGGCCGTCACCGCCTATTTAGAGCCGCTCGGCTGGGGCGGGCCGCTGCTCTACCTGCTGATTATCCTATTCCAGGTTCTTTCGGCCACCATTCCCGGCCATGCCCTGATGATCGCCGCCGGTTATCTGTACGGCTTTCCCCTGGGCCTGGCGCTCAATCTTATCGGTGGGGTCGGGGCCAGCCAGGTGGCCTTTGTATTGGCTCGCCGGGCCGGGCAGGCCTGGGTCAGCCGGGTGCTGCCTCAGCCGGTGCTGCACCGCTGGCAGCCGGTGGTAGAGCGGCGAGGCTTTTTCTTTTTCTTGACCTGCTTCTGGCTGCCCATTGTGCCCCACAACGCCACCAATTACCTGGCCGGGCTGGGTTCGATTTCATTCGGGCGTTTTCTGTTGGCTAATTTTTTGGGCCGCCTGCCGGGGATGATCCTCGTCACCCTGATTGGTTCGCACGGGTTTGAACTCACCGGGCCGCAGTGGGGCCTGCTGGCCGCCGCCGGACTGCTCCTGCTGCTCGGCGGGCGCTACCTGGCGGCCAAGCTGCGGTCTCGTTGGGACACCCTTTCCTGGAGGATAGAGGATGGAGGATAGAGGATAGTCTACTTTCTATCTTCTATCTACCATCTACCATCTTCCATCTTCGCCTTGCCTCACGCTTTCTCCCCTTTTTTGCCAACCCCCTGTTGCATGTTATACTCGGCGCTTGGAGCGATAATGACGATGAGCGCAGTTTTTCGTATAACTATTTTGTTATCAACCCTACTTTTGTTGGGGAAAATTCCGGCAGCGGCAGCGCAGGAGGGGCCGCTGGTGCTGGCCTTTTACTATGCCTGGTTCGATCAGAATACCTGGGCCTCCGGCCAGTCGGTGGACCTGCCCGCCGAACCGTACAATTCAGCCGATCGGGCCGTCATCGAGCGGCAGGTGGGGCAGGCCCAGAGCGCCGGGATTGACGCCTTTGTGCAATCCTGGTACGGTCCGCAGGAAGGGGGCAATCAGACCGAGACCAATTTCCGCACCCTGCTCGACGTGGCCGGGGCCAGAGGCTTCAAAGCCGCCGTTGATTTGGAAGTGACCAGTCCCTTCCTGGGCAGTATTCCCACCGTTACCGATGCCCTGGCCAAGCTGCTGGCCACCCACGCCCAGCACCCGGCCTATTTGCGCTATCAGGACAAGCCGGTCATCTTCTTCTGGCGGCAGCAGCAGTTCTCCGTCGAGCAGTGGGCTGCCATTCGCGCTCAGGTGGACCCCAACCGGGCCACCGTTTGGATTGCCGAGGGCACCGAACTGGCCTATCAAGCCGTTTTCGACGGCCATCATCTTTACAGCATTGCCTGGGCCGCCTCGCCCGCCGACCAACTGGCCAAGTGGGCCAGCCGGGTGCGGGCTTACGCCGCCGAAAATGGCTTCAACCGCTTGTGGGTGGCGACGGTGATGCCCGGTTACGACGACACCCGCCTGCCCCGCGCCGACGCCTTTGCCGTGCCCCGGCGCAACGGCGACTATTACCGCGAAACGTGGCAGGGGGCCATCGCCAGCAGCCCGAATATGGTCATCATCAACAGCTTCAACGAGTGGCCCGAAGGCAGCCACCTGGAGCCAAGCGCCAGTTACGGCAATCTCTACCTTGACCTGACCCGCGAACTGGTCACAGCCCTGCGCGGCAGTCCGCCTCCTGCGCCGGCTGCGGCCGCAAGCCCCACCGCCGAACCTCCGGCCACCCCCACCGGCCCGTACATTACCGCCGAGGAAGGGGCCAATATCCGCAGCGGCCCCGATACCGCTTATGAACGCATTGGGCAACTGGCGGCGGGCAGTCCGATTGCTGTGATTGGCAAAACATCAGCGGGCGACTGGTGGCAGATCAACTTTCCGCGCGGCTCCGACGCCCGCGGCTGGGTCAACGCCGAGGTGGTCACTTTTACCGGCGACGCCGGGGCGGTCCCGGTGGTAGAAACGCCCAGCCCGTCGGAAGCCTCGCTGACCGGCCTGACCCTCCAGGCTTCGGCCACGCCGACGACAACCCTGGAAACCGCCGGCGCTGCACCAACCATCAAAGTTCCGGCAGGGGGAGTCAATCTGCGCAGCGGCCCCGGCCTGGAGTTTGAGCTGCTGGGCCGGCTGGACGAAGGCGCGGAGGCGGTAGTGGTCGGTCAAAGTGAAACCGGCGAGTGGTGGCAGATTGAGACCAATGCCGTCGAAGCCGGCCTGGCCTGGGTTGCCAACGCCGTGGTGGATGTTAGCGGCGACACCGCTGGCGTGCCGGTCATCGAGTTTGACCAGCCCACCGCTACCCTCACCCAGACTCCCACGGCCACCGTTCCGCCCACGCCCTCAATCACACCCACCCCAACGGCAACCGAAGTAATTATCGCCGGGACGATTGAGGTTACGGATCCGATCAACGTCCGGGCCGAACCCTCGACCGACGGTGAACTGTTGGGCGGGTTGTACCTGGGCGACAAAGCCGATGTGCTGGCCGTGAGCAAAGATGGCGACTGGTGGCAGATTGACTTTCCTGCCGGGCCAGAGGGTGTCGGCTGGGTGGCCGCCGAGTTTGTCCGCTTCCAGGGCGATCAGCAAGCCGTGCCCATTTTTGGCCTGGGGACCGTCACGCCGACCCCCCGCGCCACCAACACCCCCACCCGCACGCCCACCCCCGACAGACTGCCCACCCTGGCCGAACTGCCGACCCTGGCCCCTACGGCTACCTCCATCTACCAGCCTACCGCCGCCGCCCTCCTGGCCGAACGCGGCACTCCCGACCCGGCCCTGACCATTGTGCCGGAGGAGCCACGCGCTTCGTTTGATTGGAGCGAGTTTCCGTGGGGAATTCTCAGTTTGGTGGTCATTGGTGCTTTTTTGTGGTATCAGTTTTATTGGCGGCGGCGTGGATTAAGCTAAACTCAGTGGATCCAAATTTGAGGAGCCAGCACGCCCACGTGCGGCGGTGTTCGGCACGTAGGCGTGCCCGCTTCGCGTCCTCGAAAATTGTGATCTACTGAAGCTGGGTAAGCAATGGCGAGAGGCTAAAATGAAACCTCACGACCCACCTTATTCCTGGCCCGACCAGCAAGGGCTGTTCCAGGCTCTCATCGGCGATGGTCGGCCGCTGCTGCTGTTCACCGGTCTCAGCATTGTCCTGTCGGGTGGGTTTGCCCTGTTTCTGGCGGCGACCGGCCATTTTTTGCCCCATGATACCCAATTTCTGGGCATGACGGCTGAGCAACTGTGCGCCCTACAGGACTGCCGGGTTGTCCGCTTTATGATCCACGACCGGGTGGCTTTTGGCGGGGCGTTAATTTCCATTGGCTTGCTTTACATGTGGCTGGCGGAATTTCCTTTGCGCCGGGGCGAAGCCTGGGCCTGGTGGCTGTTTACATTGTCGGGCCTGCTGGGCTTTGGCAGTTTTCTGGCCTATCTCGGCTACGGTTACCTCGATACCTGGCACGGCCTGGCGACGCTGATCCTGCTGCCCTGTTTTGGATTGGGTCTGTTTCGCTCAGCGGCTTTAATACCCCGGCCCCTGCGGCCGCAAAGCCTGTTCCAACCGGCGCTCCCGCTCGGCTGGAAGTCACCCCTGGCGCTGGGGCGCTTGTGTCTGCTCCTGACTGCCCTTGGTATGAGCGGCGGGGGCTTGACCATTTTGCTCATTGGCATGACTGAAGTGTTTGTGCCCCAGGATTTGCATTTTATGGGCCTGCTGCCCGCCGATTTGCAGGCGATCAACCCACGCCTGGCGCCGCTCATCGCCCATGACCGGGCCGGTTTTGGCGGCGGGGTACTGACCACCGGGATCACCATCTTTTTCTCGGTCTGGTGCGCTGCCCCCTCGCGCAGTTTGTGGCAAACTCTCTGTCTGGCCGGCTGTATCGGCTTTGCGACGGCTATCGGCATCCATCCTATCGTTGGCTATAACGATTTGATCCATCTCGCGCCGGCCTTGTTGGGAGCGGTGATGTTTGCTGTTGGGATCGGGCTGTGTTATAAGCCGATGGTTTTAAAGCCCTAATCCTCAGGCTATCCTCTCTAAAAGCAAAAACACCTCGCTCCGATCGGGCGAGGTGTTTTTATTAGGAGTTGCGCAGTTCAAGGTAGTTTCAAGGTAGTTTAGCCCCTGGTGGGTGGGCACAAGGCTCTAAACTACAGCCCAACTGCGTAACTCATATTTATAATGGGCGAACCTTGCTTAATAATTGAGCCAAAATTGAGAGCTACCCTGTATGTTAACCTTTAGCCTACAGGCATTAATCTAACAGGTTTGTTCAACAAGGAGGGTATGATGAACTGGCTTATTCTTTCGCACTTGGTAGGGTTTGGAGTGGTGGCCTTGCTTTTTGGGGAAGGTCTTTCCATCCTGGTCAGAGCTAGGGTCATGCCTTATGTGCGTTGGCTCGGCTTACTGACCATCTTTTTAGCCGGGTTGGGAGGCATTGGGCAGGCATTATCATTCTGGGGGGTCTTCGTTTTTAGCCCGGAATTTAGCTTGGTTATGGTGCAGGGCAATCTGGCCCGCCTGGGTTTGAGCCTTATTATTTTTGGTTTGGCCGTGAGCTTTGGGGTTAGTTGGCACCTGGCCCGCGCCGCCGCGGCCTGGCCCTCTCGCTGGCCCTGGTTATTGACAGGTGGAATAATAGTTGGGTTGGTATCAACTTTTGGTATCCAGCCGATTAACCCGGAAGAGACGGAGCCATTTTTTGTTGTTTACGCTTACAACCTGTGGTGGCCGCCCCTGCTGATCTGGTTTGGCGTCTGCCTGGTTGAAATTTACGCTACGCTGCTGCGGATCAAAAATCGTTGGGCTTGCCGGTGGCTAACTACGCTGGGTGTTGCCGGTTTGAGTCTGCTGGCCTTGCGCCAACCGGGCTTAAGCGATTCTTTGCAGGTACTTTGGATCGCTTGCTTGTTGCTGGTTGTGCCGCTCAACACTATTCTGGCCGCCAAGAAAGGATTTGGTTGGATCTGGCTGGTGCTACCTCTCCCTGCCGCTTTGGCCTTCTCCCAACTCAAACTGCGGCTGAGAAAATTCAAGCCTTGGCTTAATCTCGGCTGGGTTATCATCGCCACACTTATGGTTAGCTCGCTGCTAGGTCTGTTGTTAGCCTTAATTTTTGGCCTGTGGCTATGGTTAGAGGGAGAGTGGTTTGCGGAAAATAGAATATTTTCTGTTCTATTTGGGGTGAGCGCTTTTGGATTTTGGTCAGGCTGGCTGCTCCTGGCCTTGGGTCTGGCCGATGGGCCGCCGCTTTATCAAAAGCAGCGAGCCGGTATATTAAAAGAATCCAGGCTTACGCTGCGCCAAATTGTTTTGTTGGGCAGCTTGACTTTTTTGGCCTTTAGCCTGACCGGGTTTTTTTATTTGGCTGCTATTGATCCGTCGGTAGCCCTGGTTATTTTCTTTTTGGCCTGGACACTGTTGAGCGAAGTGGCGGCCAGGGGCTTGTTCCATCAACTATGGCGCCTGCAGCGTGAGGGAAAACTATTCAACAAAGAGGGACGGGTCAAGTTTTACAGGGCCGGGCAGCGTTTGAGTAGTGGTCTGGGCCGGTTAACTCAGGTTAATTCTATCCCTGTGATGATTGTGAAAGTGCTGCTGGGCCTGGCCGTGTTAATTATTTTGAGCGAAGTGACCAATGCCGGCAAGGTTACCATTCAACCTTTCAGCGCCTTTGGTTTTAGGGATGAGAAGTATGGTGAGGTCATGGCCAACCGGGTATTTGTTAATCTTGGGCTGCTCACTCAACAACTGCAACCGGATATCATTGTGCCTTCGCCCGGTTCGCCCAACCCATCGAGCAAGCAAAAGTCAAAATTCTCTTACGTTATGCTCACTTCAAGTAGTGTAGATGCTGCCCTGGCTGAAAGCCCAGATTTGGATCTCTATGGGGTTAAGATTCCATTGAACCTGCTGGTGACCCCGCTTCAGCAGCCAGTCCGATCGCTGTTGGGGGTTAATATTATCAATGGTAGCATTCAACAGGATAGGGACAAATACATGGCTCGGGCTTATTCCAGTCAGGGTATGACCTGGCAGGTTGATTATTCAATTATCTCAACCCGCTTGAGCGAGGATAAAAACTTTGCGCAAAAAGTTGAACAGAGCGCCGACGATGCGCTGTCTAACCTGGCCGAAGAATTGGCCTTTAAAATTATCCGGCAGGAGCCGGCGCTGGCCGCCCTGGGCATGACCGATTCCTGGCTTGCATTCGATGTTTTCCAGGAGGGGATACGAAATTTGAATAACAGCGATTTTGACGACCTGACGGCGGCTATCCAGAACTTTCGAGAGGCAACAAAGCGAGACCCCAGATTTGCCATCGCTTATTACCGTCTGGGCCTGGCTTTACAGGATGACGGCCAACCGGCAGCGGCGGCCGAAGCTTTTCGGGCCAGTTTGGTGGCTAACCCGGAGTTTGCCCCCGGTTACAATGCCTTAGCTTACCTCCTTTACAATTTTGATAGCTACGCTAATTATTACAGCAGCCCGGCCGCTGTGTTGCCCCAATCCCCTGCTGATTATACAACCCGCTGGTCGCGGGACAGCGAAGCGCGCCGTCTCTGGCAGTCGCTTATTCTCTTACCTGAAGCGATGGCTACCTTACCTGATCGAGCCTCTGCCTACTACGGCTTGTGTCTATACACGGCTAACTATGAAGAGCCAACCCAGTTGGCCTATTTCTACTGTCAGCAGGCGGAAAGGTTATATCAAGAATTACCCTCTGCCTTGCGCTCCACGCCCTCAATCAAGCAGGCAGAGGCTTCGGTCCTGACCCTGCTGGGGATCATCCTCAGCAAAACCGAAAACATTTATTTTACCTTTCCGGGCGATACTTGGGTCTGTTATGCGTCCTATTTTGACAACCAGGGGCAGATTTTACCTCCTCGTATTTACTACTCAGTTTACCAACCGGCAGCTTTGCAATATCACCAGCGGGCGCTGGCGCTCCAGCCTGATGATACAGTTATTCGCTGCAATGCAGCCAGCTCTGCTTATGCCTTGGGCAACCCCCAGTTGTTGGAAGAGCTGGCAAACAGCCCGGAGACTCATCTAATCTTAGCTGATGATTATTCAAATTCGGCTAAACAAGTCTTGAGACAGGATCAAGAATTGTCTTCGTCTTACTATCGTTTGGCGATTGATGAATACCAGCAGGCTATTAATCTTGATCCAAACAACGTTTTAGCTTTGAATAATTATGCTTATAATTTTTGGGTCTGGCGTTATTACATGCCCCAAGCTGAACCGCCGCTTGGCCCTGATAGCGAGATAGCCAATTTGGCCGAGCAATACGCCCGGCAAGCCGTTAACTTGGTCAGCAATAAATATGGCTCGGTAAATGAAGAAATTGTTCGCTCTACTCTGGGCGAAGTTCTCCTGGGCAAGGGCCGGCCCCAGGAAGCGATTGAGGTGCTCCGCTATGTTATTGATAAAAAGATGCTGCAACAACATCCGCTTTATAACGAAATTCGCTGGGATTTAGCCCAGGCTTATCTGTGCGCCGCTTACAATGCCCGGACAGATCAACGCTCTTCTAAGGAAATTGAGGGCCTAACTGATAAAGCTAAACGTATTTTAGACCAAATTCGCCAGAATGAGCAGGGTCGAGAATACCAATTCTTCACTCCTCAACCCGAGCTGCTTGATCCCCTTTTTACACCCCTGGCTTGCCGGCGCGAGAACGCAGCCATGGTTGAGCCGACTCCCCCTTCTGCCGGAGTGGCGTATGTTCTTTTATGGGAACAGCCGAACTATAAAGTGGGGATGAACTGTGATCGAATGGGGGTGACCGCTCAAGTGTACCCTTGGAATGATGATCGGGATGATGATCACTGGCTGCATGTCTGGGGAGGTGGTATTGACAATTATGTTGAGGTGAGCGCGGGGGTCCGGGCAGATATTTTTCTGGCAAACCAACCTCGTCGTACCTATGATTACTACTTTGCTCAACTGGAAGATGGAGAAGGAAACCCGATTTCAAAAGTCTATTCGTTTGAAACTTATGGCAAAGATCAAGAAGGCTGCCAGAAAAATTTGATCAGTTTGGAATTTTTTCGGCAACGCTAGGCTTTCTCAGGTTTGTTTTCAGCCTTTTAACCGGTCAAAATCTGGTAAGCTACCTGCGCGACTACTTAAAAAACACCTCGCCCAACCGGAGCGAGGTGTTTTTGTTTGCCTTCCGAGTAATTTACCCGACCACTTCCTGCAATGCCGCCAGCGCGGCTTCATAATCAGGGTGCTGGGAAATCTCCGGTACGTACTCGACATAGCGGATGGTATCATCGGCGTCAACGACAAATACGGCCCGCTGCTCAACCCGCACCTCCTTGACGTGCGTCCCGTAAGCATCGCCAAATGACATGCTGCGGTAATCGGATAAAGTTTCCACCCGCTCGACGCCGGCGTTGCCGCACCAACGTTTTTGGGCCGGAGGCAGGTCAACGCTTATGGTATAGCAGATAACATTGTCGCCAAATTTGCCGATTTCCTCGTTAAAGCGGCGAGTTTGAGCGTCACAGATGCCGGTATCCAGTGAGGGTACAACACTGATAAGCCGCACCTTCCCGGCGCTGTGGGCCAGGCTGATGGTCTCGGTTGAGAAAAGGTTGTTGGCCAGTTCAAAATCAGGGGCCTTGTCGCCGGGCTTAAGTTTAGCCCCCAGCACGGTCAGCGGCCGGCCTCGGTGGGTTACATCTCCGGGGCGTTCAATCATGATCTTGTTTCCTCTTTCTGTTAAAAATGGGGATAGGCCGCTTATTATAAAAGAGGCAAAAGGACTGGCAAAATCGGGCGGTTTAAATTAGTACTTTAGCAGGTGTGTCCTTGTATATTGAGCAAGAACTTTGCCACGAATTGCACGAATTTTACTAAAAATCTTTGGCGTTAATTTGGACAAGTTGTGGCGAAAAATTCTGTTTGGCCGAAGGTGACTCGGCCAGGTTAGGGGATTTTCAGCGGGATCAGGGATTTGAGGTTTTGAGCTTGGCGGCGGCGGCTTCGTCCACAAACCAGTCGAGGTGGCCGGAGGTGGGCTGAACCAGGTGGGCGGGCAGGGTCGAACCGGCAGCGAAGACCTGGGGCAAAATGCCGGCTTTGCCGGAACCGGCGGTAATAAAGGCCACATGACGGGCATTATTGAGCACCGGCAGGGTCAGGGTGATGCGCTGCGGCGGCGGCTTGGGCGAGTCGAAGATGGGCGCAACCCAGCGCTCGGTTTCTTGCAGCAGCGGATGGCCGGGAAAGAGCGAGGCGGTGTGGCCGTCTTCGCCCATGCCTAGGAGGATGAGGTCGAATTGGGGCAGGGGGGGAGGGTTGGAAGGTTGGAGGAGAGGTTCTTCGGGTTGGGGGATGGAGGGTGGGATTGTAAAAACCTGGGCCAAGGCAGTTTCATAGGCGGCGGCGGTTTGGGTTGGGTCGAGTGCGGTATCAGGGGCGTGAATCTGGCCCGGCGGGATGGGGACGTGATCGAACAGGTATTGCTTGGCTAAAATGTAGTTGCTGTCGGGATGGGTCAGCGGGACGCAGCGTTCATCGGCCCAGAAAACGTGCCAGGCCGACCAGTCGCTGGCCTGTTTGACCAGCGCCGGGCCGAGCAGTTGCGGCAGCGAGCCGCCCGACAGGGCCACCATGAATCGCCCCCGTGCCGGAATGGCTTCCGCTGCAATTTGGGCCACGTGAGCCGCGGCGGCTTGGCCGAGTTCTTGAGGGTTTGGGAAAACATAAAGATTCATTAAACCAAAATTCCTAACCTGGCCGAGCCAGAACCAAAAAGGAACACAGAGCTACACAGAGACTCCACAGAGGCACACAGAGAGTTCTAAAAATTCCTCTGAGAAACTCTGTGACTTCTCCGTGTCCCTCTGTGTAATAACTTCTTGCTCACTGTACAAGAATCTGACTCGTAAGGTACTAACCCATCGGTAGAGTAACGCTCAAAATCTCTAGAAAGCCATCCACCCTAACAATCTTTATCTCGTTGTAATGCTTCAAATCGAGTAGATGATTACGTGGACAACGTCACATAAGCGACTCAAGCGAACCCACCATTCAAAAATAACTTCATCAGGAAGATTAAAGTCGAAGCGTAACACCTCGACCAACTCGTACAGGATGGGGTTTGAAGTGACAGCCGTATAATCTCCTGCCTCTGCCCGTTGTAACGTTTGACAAGTCAACCCTCGCCAGAGAATAGACCCAAGCCAGACATTGGTATCAAGAACCGCACGGGTCACTTTTGTTGCCTGCGTTGATGAATTATGCCGTCAATAATCTCGTCAAACAGCTTTTCACTCGTTGTGTCATAGTCAAGACCTCGCTCTCGAAGCCAGGATCGCATATAATCATCGGTGCGCCGTTCTAGCTCATAGTACTGAGTAGCTGAGTCTCCTTGAGCCAACCGTTCCTCGACCCGCTGCGTCGCCTGGGCGGCTCGAAGAAGTTCGGTGGGGGAAGCGCCCAAATCGTTGAGCACTTCCAGATAAGTCCGGCTGACCTCGCTGATAGGTGTTGAGCGCAAAACTCTGGCATATTCAATGACCAACTCAACTTCACGGGCCGAAAGTTGACCGGCGACCGCCAATAATTCGCGTTCAATCTGTTTGTCCATTACGCCCCATCCACTTAATAATGTTCCGCTTATTAATTTATTCCTGGCAAAAATAGATTGTCAAAGTCATTTACCATCTTGCGCCCGGCCGCAGCCGTAAATCCACTGCCGGCCGTCGGCTTTGATAAACTCCTCGGCTTTGCTGGGTCCCCATGTGCCCGACTCGTAAAAGATGAGCGGCGGGGCGTATTTGCTTTGCCAGCCTTGCAAAATGGGGTCTACAATGCGCCAGGCCAGCTCGATTTCGTCGCCGCGGGTAAAGAGGGCGGCATCGCCTTGCAGCGCGTCCAGAATCAGCCGCTCGTAGGCATCGGGCAAGGTATTTTTGCCAAAATCCTGCTCATACAAAAAGGTCATATCCACCGAGCGGGTGCGCATGCCGGCGCCGGGAATTTTGGTTTCAAAGCTCAACTGCATGCCTTCGTTGGGCTGCAGGCACAGGCTGAGGGTGTTGGGCGGAAGCTGGTCGCCGGGGGCCAGCGGAAACATCAGGTGGGGCACATGCCGAAATTGAATTGTGACCTCGGTTAATTTGTCGGCCAGGGCTTTGCCGGAGCGGAGGTAAAAGGGCACATTGCGCCAGCGCCAGTTATCAATATACAGTTTGATGGCGGTGTAGGTGGCCGTTTCGGTGCCCGGCGCAACCCCTTTTTCATCTCGATAACTCCGGTATTGGGCGCGCACGGTGTACTCCCCCACCTCCTCCGGCCTGATGGGGCGGACGGCTTTGAGCACTTTCACTTTTTCATCCCGCAGCGAGGTGGCGTTAAACTCGGCAGGCGGCTCCATGGCGGTCAGGGTAAAGAGTTGGAGCAGGTGATTTTGGACCATATCGCGCATCACCCCGGCGGTGTCGTAATAACCGGCCCGGCTGCCCAGGCCGACATCCTCCGAAACCATAATCTGGACGTGGTCAATATAGTTGCGGTTCCAGAGCGGCTCAAAAATGGCGTTGGCAAAGCGGAAAACCAATAAATTTTGGACCGTTTCTTTGCCCAGGTAATGGTCAATGCGGTAAACCTGGCTTTCTTCAAAAACCTCGTGGACCTGCCGGTTGAGTTCAATGGCCGAGGGCAGGTCATAGCCAAACGGTTTCTCGATGATAATCCGCCGCCAGGTGTCGCCGGTTTGTTGGGCCAGGCCCACTTTACCCAACTGCTCGACGATAACCGGGTAAAGCAGGGGCGGAGTGGACAGGTAAAAGAGGCAGTTGCAGCCCGTCCCGGCTTTTTTATCAATCTTGGCTAACAATTTGCCCAAAGTCATGTAGCCGGCCGAGTCGTCGTAGGCGGCCTGGTGATAGTACAGACCCTCGGCAAACTTGGGCCAGGCGCTGCACTCGTCGGGCTTGAGCCGCGAAAATTTCTCGATACCTTCTTTCACCTTTTGGCGGAAGCTGTCATCGTCCAGCTCGCTGCGGGCCACGCCGACCACGGCGAAGTGTTCCGGCAGCAGCCCTTCGCAAGCCAGGCTAAACAGGGCCGGCATCAGTTTGCGGGCTGTCAAATCGCCCGAAGCGCCAAAGATGACCACCACACAGGGATCGGGCACTTTGCGCAGAGCGTCTTTACCGTTGGCCGGTGATGTAGAGACGGTCGTTACTTTGTCGGGCATGGCTCAGCCCTCCAGCCAGTCGGCGTGGAAGACGCCTGATTTGTCAACCCGTTCAAAGGTGTGCGCCCCAAAATAGTCACGCTGGGCTTGAATCAGGTTGGCCGGCAGGCGCTCCGAGCGGTAGGCGTCGAAATAGGCCAGCGAGGCGCTCATGGCGGGAACCGAGGTACCCAACTCGATGGCCGTTTTGACGGCAAAGCGCCAGGCCGCCTGGCGGCTCAGCACCCGCTGCTTAAATTCGTCATCCACCAGCAGATTGGGCAGGGCCGGGTTGCGGCGATAGGCGTTGGTAATATCGTCCAGCAGTTCGGCCCGGATGATGCAGCCGGCCCGCCAAATGCGGGCCATTTCGGCCAGATCCAGACCGTAATTGTATTCAGCCGAGGCTTTTTTGAGCAAGGCCATCCCCTGGGCATAGGAGCAAATTTTTGACACATAGAGGGCGGCCCGAACCGAGTCAATCAACTGCTGGCGGTCGCCGGTGTAGCGTGCCTCCGGCCCGGACAACACTTTTGAGGCGGCCACCCGCTCATCCTTGATAGAAGAGACAATCCGGGCATCCACCGCCGCGGTAATGGTGGGAATGGCCGAGCCAATGTCGAGGGCATTTTGGCTGGTCCATTTGCCGGTGCCTTTTTGCCCGGCTTTGTCCAGAATCAGGTCAACCAACGGCTGGCCGGTTTCCAAGTCCATTTTTTTGAAGATATTGGCCGTAATTTCAATCAGGAAGGATGACAGTTCACCCGCGTTCCACTCGTTGAAAATCTGGTGAAATTCCTGGGCCGAAGGATTGATGGCTGCCTTGAGCAGGGCATAACTCTCGGCAATGAGCTGCATATCGCCGTACTCGATGCCGTTGTGGACCATTTTGACGTAATGACCCGCGCCGCCGGGGCCGATGTAGGTGACGCAGGGCGCGCCGTCGGCAGGGGCTTTGGCGGCGATGGCTGTGACCAGGGGTTCGATAAAGCTGTAGGCTTCTTTGGTTCCGCCGGGCATCAGGCTGGGGCCAAAGCGCGCCCCTTCCTCGCCGCCGGAGACGCCCATACCAATGAAGCGCAGGTGAGCCGCTTCCAGTTCTTTGGCCCGACGCTCGGTATCGGGAAAGAAGGAGTTGCCGCCGTCAATGATGATGTCGCCCTCTTCCAGCAGCGGTTTCAACTGGTTGATAACCGCGTCCACCGGCCCGCCGGCCTGAACCATAATCTGGATGGTGCGCGGTCGTTCCAGGCTGGCCACAAACTCTTCCAGGGTATAGGTCGGCGTAATCGCTTTCTCTTTGGCTTCACCGGCCATAAATTCCTCGGTTTTGGCGGCGGTGCGGTTGTAAACGGAGACGCTAAAGCCGTGGTCGGCCGCATTTAAGACCAGGTTTTGGCCCATCACGGCCAGCCCAATCAGTCCAAATTGATTTTTTGCCATCGTCGCTTTTCCTTCCTAAATTGGGTTATGATGCACACTTGTTTGCAGCATAGGATAGTCTATTCAACTAACCATAACGTTACAGGAGTGATAAGGGTGAGGAATTTCATTGTAGCATAGAACATCAAAATGTGGAATTTGTTGAAAGACCTCAAAGATTTTTAAACCTTTGAGGTCTGCCCAGGCTGTGCTATAATCCGTCCAAAATGGGGGCCGGTAGACCGGCGCTAATCAAAGGGGAGGATAAAACGTGGAGGAACTGACAATTGGTATCGAGGAAGAGTACCAAATTATTGACCCAGAAACGCGGGAGCTGACCTCTTTTATCACCGAGTTTCTGGATAGAGGGGCGGTGCTGTTTCGAGACCAAGTTAAGCCGGAATTTATGCAATCGCAGGTGGAGATTGGCAGCCATGTCTGCCGCAACATCAAGGAGGCGCGGGCCGAAATTACCCGCTTGCGCGGCGCGGTAGCCGAGGTAGCCGACAAGAGCGGGCGCAAGATTGTGGCTGCCGGCACCCATCCGTTTTCCAGTTGGAAGGATCAACTGGTAACCGACAAAGACCGCTATAAAGGTCTTATCAGCAATATGCAGATGGTGGCCCAACGCCTGCTGATTTTTGGCATGCACGTGCATGTGGGCATTAAAGACCCCGATTTGCGGGTTGATATTATGAATCAAATGACCTATTTTATGCCTCACATTTTAACCCTGTCCACCTCGTCGCCCTTTTGGATGGGGCGCAACAGCGGCTTAAAATCTTACCGCAGCATTATCTTTGAAGATTTGCCCCGCACCGGCCCGCCCGAATATTTTAGCTCGGCCCAGGAGTATGAACACTACGTCCAGATTCTGCTCAAAACCAAGTGCATCGAAGAGCCGACCAAAATCTGGTGGGATATCCGGCCCCACCCCAAATTCCCCACCCTTGAATTTAGAATGTGCGATTGTGTGACCAAAATTGACGACGTGATGGCCATCGCCGCTTTGATCCAGGCGACCGTAGCCAAGCTGATTAAGCTGCGCAAAAACAATCAAACCTGGCGCATCTACCGGCGCGGCCTGATTGCCGAAAACAAGTGGCGGGCCATCAAGGATGGGATTGACGGCAAATTGATTGACCTGGGCAAAGAAGAGGAAGTGCCGCTGCGTTTACTGATGGGCGAACTGATTGATTTTGTGGACGAGGTGGTGGACGAGTTGGGTACCCGCCGCGAGATCGAGCACATCAAAACTATTTTGAAACACGGTACCAGCGCCGACCGCCAACTGCGCAAATACCAGGAAACCAATGACCTCAAAGCCGTAGTGGATATGCTGGCCGAAGAGACGGTGCTGGGCACTTAAAAACGATGCTGGAAAAATTACTGGATACATTTTTCCATCTACCCACGCTGGTCGTGATGGCTGTCCTCACGTTGGTAGTGCTGTGGCATATTTATGGGCTGGGGTTTAACCTGGGCGATGGCTTTGTGCGCCTGAGCAGCAACCGGGGCAGTGTCACCGTGCATTGGGTCAATGGCTGCTGTGAACTACTCTGGTAAAATTGGGGGAGATTGGAGATTGAGGCTTGGGAAATAGAATAATCTCCAATCTCCTTCAAGAAGTTCTTGTGGACAAAAAAACGCGACTCAATCAGAGTCGGGCACTGAGTTCACTAAATGGGATTAGGAAGGTCACGGATAGACCATTGCTAAATGTACTGAATTCTAAAGATTTCC